>DASTGN010000001.1:0-244688 GCA_035719105.1 Bacteroidales bacterium
GTATTTTGCTTTTCACAAAGCTAAAAACCAAATTTTCATTTCAAATCGTCACGCTCAAAATAAACGCTACAACTGCGATGTACAAAGGATTTCAAAGAACTAATTTTTATTTTTATTGCCCACTAGTGAAAACTAATATGAATCCTCCTGTTATCACTTGGTCTTGAATTCGAAATCACTCAAAAAATTGGAAATCCTCCTACTGGTTGGTATGGTTGCCTTTTTTGAATTAATTAATCAAAAAACTCTTATCAAAGGTATATAAATAGTTACCTTTGATAAGAGTTTTCATAACAGTGTTTATGAAGTCTTAGAGAAATGAATCTTTAAATGACAGATGAAATGAAAACACTAAAGATCATCATTGAAAAAAGCGTAGATTACTTTGATGCTTTTGCTGAGAATTGTGAAGGTATTTATGGAGCAGGGGCGACGGTAGCAGAAGCTAAAAATAACGCACTTGAAGGATTAAGACTTCTACTTAAAAACACCGAACCGGCAAAATTACCCGATATCCTGAAAGGTGAATATTCCATCGAATATAAAATGGATACCCAAAGCTTCTTGAACTATTTCGATCGAATTTTCTCCAAACCGGCTTTAGAAGCACTTACCGGCATCAATCAAAAACAGTTTCATCACTACGCTTCGGGCTTGAAAAAACCACGAGAGTTACAAAGGAAGAAAATTGAAAAGGCATTGCATGAACTTGGTAGGGAACTGCTTGCTGTAGAGCTTTAACTAGGCTTTAACCTATCGACTGAACTCAATAATTCAAGCCTATCATTTTCCTGACGTCAGGAAAATGGTTTTTTTGATTTTGCTTTGTCACAATATGTCATAGTCGAGCCCAGACAGATCATTCGAATTCATCCCCTCCGGAAACACAAACCCATCCTCCGTCACCTCCAACTCCCTAACCCCATCCAGCGCAAACACCCGAATCGTATCCGATTTCCCAATCACATACCACCGCTGCTTAAAAACCTTGACAAAGTACGGCTCCAGCAAATGCACACTCGGCTCCTGCTCATTCGGCGCGTACAGCATCCGAACCACCCGGTTCCCCTTCATAGCATCGATGATCGTCGGCAAATGCACCTGCCCTGAAGGGCCCTCCTCCAACAAAATCCGATCGTGTAACGCTGCATTGTCGCCCACCTGAACGCTCAAGCTCAACGCACCGATCAGTCCGTCCTGCACCGCATCCGCATGTTTCACATAATACCGGTCCGACGACTTGTCGCACAAAATGTCAATGCCGATCACCTCCGCAATCCCCTCCCGATGCCTATGAAACGTCCTGTCCAGCAATTCCCCTTCGAAAACGCGCTGCACACCTCCGTCCGCCTTGATGTCCTTCAAAGAAATCGGACCTCGCCGATAAATAAGATCGACCAGGCAAATAAATTGCTTCAGCATTTTCCCGTACACGTAATGACCAATGAGTTACTAACAAATATAACAAACACATTGTATGAATGGAAATTTCACACCACTTTATTTTTACCCAATTTTTCCAAGCCCTCCAAGCCCACGGTCGAAACCATCCCTGCCATCACCTATGACAATCCGTGTCCAAGTCATTTAAACTTATCATTTCCATAAAATCGCTTGAATAATCGCATAATTATCAACAAAACGAATCTATTTTCCAAAATAATTTATAGCTTTGTCACCCATACGGCAGGCTCCTTTTCCTCTTTCCCTTTTTCCTGCCCCCCGACCTTAAACTGCCGCCATGAATCCATTTTCCGCTCACACCGCCGAAATCCGCCGCCTCGTATCCCTCTGGGAACCCAAGCTCCTCGCTCTGCCGGAAGATGTCATCTCCACCCGCTTCAATTCCCAGCACCGCACCATCAAAATGATCCTCGGCCACCTCTGCGACTCCACCTCCGTACCCAGCCCCCTCCACTTCCCCGATTACGCCAACCTCGGCAACAACGACCGCTGGATTGCCCTCCAAGACTACCAACACGAGCCTTGGCAAGACCTCGTATCACTCTTCAAATCCACCACCATCCACTTTGCTTATGTGGCTGACCGCGTGGATGAAATTAAGCTGGGAAATGTATGGCTGAACGCGCTAGCCGAGCCCATCACCTTGGAAGAGATGATACGTGATTATGGAAGGCATTTGGGGGAAAGTGAGGAGTTGATAAATAATTGCGATTGCTAACTTGAAATGGGCAAGCTAAGAAGCGCGATATCAAGCACATTGCAAGATTTAAGATATTAAATTGCAAAAAATGTTAATATACAAAATTTTAAACTTTAAGGAGGATCATTATGGAAGTTACATCAAAAAACTGGAAAAACAAATTTGGAACAAGCGAACGTAATTGCAGATGTGGGACATGGAAACAACACTGGATAAATAATTCTAGAGAAGAATGGCCAAGTCAATGTTCAATTTTAGGATGTGGCAATTCGGCAACTCTCGGAGCTCATATCATAAATAAAAATGTATCTGGGGAACTTATTGTACCAGCTTGCGATAGCTGTAATAAGTTGACAAGTGAATTTGATCTTAAAGGTGACATAACACTTATTTCTGCAAATAAAAGTGAAACTTGTTCAAAATAAAATATTTAAGATGTTAGAAGTAATATCATTAGGACAGAATAATCCAAATAACCTTCCGATACTAAATGGAATTACATTTGGATTTATGGGATTACCACTATTCTTTGTTGTAAAACATAAGAAAATTGAGACCGATTTAATGGTAGAGTTGTTGGTTGATAACAATGAGAAAATGAAACCAAATGAATTTGTCTTTAATAAAATTGAAAATAATGTATTAAAGATATCTTACTTTAATCCAAGTCATGGAACAAGTGGACTTGTAAATCCTTTTGGTTTAAAACTTTTTGATAATGACATATTTGCTTTTATGTTTTATGTTGATTATTTAAAAGGATCAACATCATTTCGTCTGACATATGAGTTTTACCAGGGAAAACTACAAAAAGATTAATAAGATGAAAGATTGGAGTGAATATTTAAAAGTAGTTAGTGAAGCTCAGGCTACTACAGGTGAACGTCCCAAAGTCGGTGGTTATATACTTATAAAAATCACGGATAATTCTTTGATAATTGTGTTGATATTATTAACATTAATATTTTCTGGACTTGGCCTATTCTTAAAGTGTGATACACCTGATAAAACCAGTTGGGCATTTCATGCAGCAGACTTATGTCTTGGTGTTTTTCTTGGTGTGATATCCACAAGATATAAAACAAATAGAAAATAGCCTGCACATAACACCACCTGTCGATTCATATAATATTTGCGATCAATGTTTATCCCGGATTACAAGGATGAATTATTGTTTTTGTTTAAGAATAATCCCATAGGATATAACGAAACGAAAAAGGTATATTCAACTGTAAAGTCAAACAATCCTACTGATTTTTACATGACTTTAAAGAAATGAATAAACAGCAGCTACCCGTTAGCTTTAACTTTAGAACGCGTCATTCAAATTTAATTTAAACCTTAAAAGAAATGCTAAGAATTAATCATGCTAGGATAACTGGGATAGGCCCAATTAAGAACCTTGATCTTACTTTTGATAATCGCTTTAACATAATTTGTGGACAAAATGGGATAGGAAAAACCACAATTTTAGATTGTTTGGCACAATCATTTGGCATGAACAACACAACAGTAAAAAGAACTGCTGGAATTGAAAAAGGAAATTGGACTATTGATATAGCTCTAAATGGAGTTACTCAAACAAAATCTTTTGATATTACTGCTTTTCATCCCAATGAGCAACATAACCAAATGTATGGATTTTATCAAAATTCGAATGATATTATTGTTTTTAAAACTCATAGAGATATTCCATATCAACATTTAGCTTCAGTTAATACTGATCCACAGAAAGATATTCATCAATTTGCAATGGAAACAATGCAAGGATCTTTACCTAATGACCTAAAAAACTGGTTTGTTAATCGTCATCTATGGTCGGCCCACATAGACCATTTAGACCCAAGCCAAGTAATGAATATTAATCTAGCAAAAGAGTGTTTTAATATTTTAAATCCTTTAATCTCTTTTAGCAAAGTCAATCCAAACTCGAACGATATTCTACTTCAAACACAAAATGGAGAAATATATTTTGAATATTTATCTTCTGGTTACAAATCTTGCATGGCTGTACTCATAGGCTTAATAAAGGAAGTAGAATTTCGGTATAAAAATCCAAGTAAATACATTAAGGATTTTGATGGCATTGTTTTTATTGATGAGCTTGATCTGCATTTACATCCAGAATGGCAAGCTAAAATATATGAGGCACTAAAGATAATCCTTCCCAATGCTCAAATCTTTACTTCAACTCACAGTCCTCATATAATTCAAGTAGCAGATCCTAAAGAAATTATACCACTAACGCTTGACGATGCAAATGAAGTTAAATTAAACAATTTAATTAATAAAGAATTTGGTTGTCAAGGGTGGACTGTAGAAGAAATTTTAACCGATGTAATGGGAATGAGAGAAACAAGAACTTCAAATTATTTATCAGCAATACAGAATTTCAATATTGCGATAGATAATGAGGATTTTGAATCTGCTAATTATCACTTTCAATTGATTGACGCAATGTTGCATCCCGAGAATTCACTAAAGAAAATACTGAAAATTCAATTAACTGGAATAGAATAAAATGATTAAGTTAGACAGAACCCCCAAACCTGTGGAACTTACTTCAAGTTTGCAGATTGCATTGACAGATGAATTTAAACGAACAGGAAGATCAGTTTGGAATCTCGATTTTATAAAATTAAAATTATTAGAATTTTCGAATAATAAATGTTGTTACTGTGAAACAAATATTAAAGAAGAAAGTAAGTATTTAGAGGTTGAGCATTTTCATCATAAGAACCTTTATCAGGATGAGGTCTTAGAATGGGATAATCTTTTGCCTTCTTGCAAGAAATGCAATGGAACAAAAAATTGTCACGACACCATAAAAGAGCCAATAATAGACCCATGTAATAATATTCCCAAAGAACATTTAAGATATTGGCGTTATAGAATTAAGGGTACAGATGATCTTGGGAAAATGACAGTCTCTGTATTAAATTTAAATGATCAGGATAGATTGGTAAAAAAGAGATTTGAAATTGGTGATGCAATTCAGGTGAAATTAGAGCAATTTAATGATTTAATTGACGATTACATAAACGGTGTACAAACTAGCACCAGAAGAAAAAACAGGATTGTCAATGGGATGAAAGATTTGATGAAAGAAGGATTACCTACTTCAATTTACTCAGCGACGTCTGCGACAATAATTGTTACAGATACAGAATTTTTATCAATTAAAGATAAATTGAATACAAATGGACTTTGGGACGATGAATTAAAGATACTTGAGGAAGAATTATTTAAGGTTTCATTTGTGTAAGAAATAAATAAGGCAACATCTAATCCACCCAAATCGTTTTTTTAAATTTTTTAGTGAGCTAATTATGTAGAATTTTATTAACATCTATCCAACCCAAATTCTTCTCAGACTTCCCAAACAATTTCTTACCTTTATCAGTATAAATTGTTTTCACATAACCGTCTGATAACATGTCCGAAGACCACAAAAAACAACTCGAGCAGCAGCTCTGGAATATAGCAAACACCTTACGAGGAAAAATGAATGCGGATGAATTCCGGGATTATATCCTGGGGTTCATTTTTTATAAGTATCTGTCGGAGAAGATGTGGAGGTATGCGGATAGTATTCTGAAGCAGGATAAAATTCGGTATACGGATATTGACGAAAACAGTGCGAAGGGTAAGGAGTATATTGAGGCGATCAAGGAAGAGTCGTTGGAGAAGTTGGGGTATTTTCTGAAGCCTTCGGAGTTGTTTAGTGAGGTGGCAAAGCGGGGGAATAGTGACGAAGGGGGTGGGGATAACTTTATCCTCGAGGATTTGGCCAAGATTCTGAGCAATATTGAGCAGAGTACCATGGGGACGGCGAGTGAGGATGATTTCGACAATTTGTTTGAGGATCTGGATTTGACGAGTACGAAGTTGGGGCGGACGGAATCGGCTAAGAATGAGTTGATTTCGAAGGTGCTGTTTCATTTGGATCAGATTGATTTTCATTTGGAGAATACGGAGCTGGATGTGCTAGGCGATGCCTACGAATACCTCATCGGGCAGTTTGCCAGTGGGGCGGGGAAGAAAGCGGGAGAGTTTTATACGCCGCAGGAAGTCAGCAAGATATTGGCCAAATTGGTTACGACCGGCAAGAGTAAGCTCAAGTCGGTTTACGATCCGACGTGTGGTTCGGGGTCGTTGTTGTTGCGGGTGGCCAAGGAGGTGAAGGAAGTGAACAACTTTTACGGGCAGGAAATGAACCGCACCACCTACAACCTTGCCCGCATGAACATGATTCTGCACGATGTCCATTATCGGAAGTTCGACATTCGGCAGGAAGACACGCTGGAGCATCCGCAACACCTGGACATGCGGTTCGAGGCCGTCGTGGCCAACCCGCCTTTTTCTGCCAACTGGAGCGCCAGCCCCCTCTTCATGACGGACGACCGCTTCAGCCAGTACGGAAAGTTGGCGCCGAGCAGTAAGGCCGACTTCGCCTTCGTACAACACATGATTCATCAATTGGCCGACAATGGCACCATGGCCGTTGTTCTCCCACACGGCGCCCTCTTTCGTGGCGGGGCCGAACTCCAGATTCGGCGGTATCTCATTGAGGATCGGAATTATTTGGATGCAGTGATTGGGTTGCCGGCGAATATTTTCTATGGTACAAGCATACCGACTTGCATACTTGTTTTCAAGAAATGTAGGGAGAATCCGGACGATGTTTTGTTTATTGATGCAAGCCAGTACTTTGAAAAAGTCAAGACACAGAATGTATTGCGCGAGGAAGACATTGACCGTATTATCGAAACGTATCGTAATAGAATTGAATCCGAAAAGTTTAGTAAAAAATCAACACTCCAGGGCATTGTGGCTAATGATTACAATTTGAACATTCCACGTTACGTAAATACATTTGAGGCGGATGATGAAATCGATGTTAATCAGATTGCAAGAGAATTGGTCAATCTTGATAAATCATTGGCTGAAACTGAGGTCAAGATTGCTGAGTTTTGTAAAGAGCTAGGTGTTTCAACACCCTTTTGAGAGATGGAAAAGATGAAGAATGTACCGAGGTTGAGGTTTCCGGAGTTTAGGGACCAATGGGTAAAAAGTAAGCTGAAGGATGTGGGAACCTTTAAAAATGGAATTAATAAGTCAAATGAAGATTTTGGGCATGGTGTACCTTTTGTAAACCTAATGGATGTTTTTGGCAAGCCAACAATTTCAGAATTAAAACTTGGACTTGTTAATGCTAATGAAAATGAAATAATTAATTATGAACTGAAAAAAGGCGATGTTCTTTTCATAAGATCCTCAGTGAAAAAAACTGGCGTTGGTGAAACTTCATTAATATTAGAGAATTTAAAGAACACTGTCTATAGTGGATTTCTAATCAGATTTCGTGATGATATTATTGGGTTTTCATTATATTTTAAGAAATATTGTTTTGCTACAAAAAGGTTTAGAGAGAATCTAATGTCCTTAAGCACAACTAGTGCAAATACAAATATTAACCAAGAATCTTTAAATGAATTAGAATTATATTATCCTGTTATACAAGAGCAAGCAAAAATTGCCGACTTCCTCTCTGAAGTTGACAATTTAACGACATTTCTAAAAAAGAAAAAAAACCTTCTGGAACAATACAAAAAAGGCGTAATGCAACAGATCTTTTCACAGGAATGGAGGTTTAAAGATGTAGATGGTAACTATTTTTCTGACTGGGAAGAAAAAAAATTAACTGATTTTGCAGAGATAATAGGAGGAGGAACCCCAGACACATTAAATCAAGAATTTTGGAATGGAGAAATTGAATGGTTTACTCCAACTGAATTAAAAACAAAATATGTTAGTCAAAGTATTCGAAAGATTACAAAAGAAGGGTTGCAACAGTCTTCAGCAAAAATACTGCCTATAGGGAGTGTCTTATTTACAAGTAGAGCAACTGTTGGTGATGTTAGTATTTCATTAAAGAAATGTGCTACTAATCAAGGTTTTCAGTCATTTGTGGTTAATGAAAGTAATTGTAATGAATTTCTTTATTACTGGATTTGTTTTAATAAAAATGAATTCATTTCTAGAGCAAGTGGATCAACATTTCTAGAAGTTAGCAAAAGCGAAATGCAAAAGATTAAAGTTTTAAGACCGTCCCTCCCCGAACAACAAAAAATCGCCTCCTTCCTCTCCGCCCTCGACGATAAAATCGCCCAAACCGCCCTTCAAATAGAAAAAATGCAACTCTGGAAAAAAGGACTTCTGCAACAAATGTTCTGCTGATAAATACTATATGACAATACCAATTCAAACTGAAAGGATAAAACAAGTAGAACAAGTTTTATCCGCGACCAATCAAATATTAAAACACCAAAAGGAACGAGAAATTCTATTAGGTGAGAATTTTAATATTTTCTCCATTTTGAAGATGGAACGAAAGGAGAACTCGACACATTCTGCTTTTTTGTGTGAATTGTTTAAGCCTGATGGAGTCCATTTAAAAGGTTCAGTCTTTTTGAGTCTGTTTCTTAAAACCATTGGCTATGATTCTCTAGATATTAACAGTGCACATGTAAAGGCAGAATACTATATTGGGAAAGTAGATAATGTGAAAAAAACGGGTGGTAGAATTGATATATTTATTTGGGATAAATATGGAAAGAGCATATCAATTGAAAATAAAATAGGAGCTGGAGATGTTGACGGACAAATTGAACGATACTGCAATTACCACAAAGATGATAATACTGTTTATTATTTAACACTAGATGGCAAGGAACCTTCGCCTAAAAGTAAGGGTGATCTAATTGTTGGAGAAAATTTCTTCATTATCTCATATAGATCAGAAATAATTGAATGGTTAGATCTATGCATGAAGGAAAGCGCAGATAATCCAATACTTAGGGAGACGATTAAGCAATACATGATTTTATCAAAGAAAAATACAAATACAATGGAAAACAAGGAACAAAAAGAATTGCAAGAATTGATTCTTAATAACTTTCAGGTTTCATCCTACATTGTTTCAAATCTCGAGAAAGCTGTTCAAGATTTTAGAGTTGAAATTAGACGTGAAGTTATTCGAATTCTAAAAGAAAGACTGTCAGACAAATATGTAGTGGAAAAAGGTTCAAAAATAAGTGAAACCTATGCTCAAATTTGGATCAAGCCTATTCAAATAGAGAATTCCGAATTGTATTTTGGTATTGAGAGTTTTAGTGGAAGAGGCAATTTTAATGGTCATTTGTTTATTGGGGTTTTTAATTCTAAGGCATCAAAAGTAAATAAAAACAAATATGCTGACGAATCTGGAAATATACCTTATTCCAATTGGTGGATAAACATTGAGAAATTAAATGATTATGACGGAATCACAATGAACTTGGGAGATCATAATACAATTATTGCTCTAACATCAAGCAAGGAAAAGTTAGATGGTTTTATCAATGAAATTGTTAATCAAGTTGAGATTTATTTAGATGCCCAATCTAATCGTTTGATTGACTTTATAATACGATCTTAGCCATGACCACCCAACCCGAACTCCTCCTCGAAGACAACCTCATCAAGCAGCTGCAACTGCTGGGCTACGGCCTGGTGACCATCGCCGACGAGAAGGATTTGCTGACCAATCTGAAGAATCAGTTGGAGATACACAACGGCGTGTTGTTCTCGAGCAAAGAGTTCGACCGAGTACTGAATATTTTGTCGAAGGGGTCGGTGTACGATAAGGCCAAGATACTCAGGGAGAAGCAACACATTGTGAGGGACAACGGGGAGAGCCTCTATTTCGAATTCATCAGCCAGGACAACTGGTGTCAGAACGAGTTTCAGGTGACGCATCAGGTGACGGTGGAGGGTTCGTACAAGAACCGGTACGATGTGACGCTGTTAATCAACGGGTTGCCGCTGGTGCAGATTGAGCTGAAGAGGCGCGGAGTGGAGATGAAGGAAGCCTTCAACCAAGTAAATAGGTACCAAAGGCATTCGTACGGTACAAATAAAGGATTGTTTCAGTATGTACAGATTTTCGTGATCAGTAATGGGGTCAATACCAAGTATTACGCGAACAACAAATACCAAGATTTCAAACAAACCTTTTATTGGAGCGACAGGGAGAACAAGATTGTTACGCAACTTGACAAGTTCGCGTTCAGCTTCTTAGATACCTGCCACATTTCCAAGATGATATGCAAGTACATCGTGCTGAGTGAGGCGAAGAAGATACCGATGGTGCTTCGACCGTACCAGTATTTCGCGGTGGAAGCACTGATAGATCGGGTCAAGAATTCGACCAAGAACGGCTACATCTGGCATACCACGGGTTCGGGCAAGACGTTGACTTCGTTCAAGGCGAGTCAGATTATCATGAACATGCCGCATGTGCGCAAGGTGGTGTTCGTGGTGGACCGCAAGGACCTCGATTACCAAACCACCAAGGAGTTCAACAGCTTCAGCAAAGGCAGCATTGATGGCACCGACAACACGAATGCGCTGGTTCGCCAGTTCTCGGACGATACGAAGCTGATTGTCACCACCATCCAGAAGCTGAACACGGCCATCAGTAAGGCGCACCATCAGAAGCGCATGGAGCTGCTGCGCGACGAACGGATTGTGTTCATTTTCGACGAATGCCATCGGAGCCAGTTCGGCGAAACGCATGCGCGCATCAAGGCCTATTTCAACAACATACAGATGTTTGGCTTCACCGGCACGCCGATTTTTGCCGAGAATTCCATCAAGAACGAAATGGGCAAACGCACCACTTCTGAACTCTTTGGCGATTGCCTCCACAAATACGTCATCACCGACGCCATCAAGGACGAGAATGTGTTGAAGTTCGCGGTGGAATACGTGGGTCGCTACAAGCGGAAGGATTCGCAGACGGAGGTGGATATTGAGGTGGAAGACATCGATACGAAGGAGCTGATGGAATCGCCGCTGCGGTTGGGCAAGATTGTGGATTTCATCATTGCCAACCATGGGCGCAAGACGCATAATCGCGATTTCACGGCGA
Organism: Bacteroidales bacterium; assembly: GCA_035719105.1. GTDB lineage: Bacteria > Bacteroidota > Bacteroidia > Bacteroidales > UBA1402 > UBA8389. Next base: position 11,139 of record DASTGN010000001.1, read on the forward strand.
TGTTTTGTGTGAATAGTGTGGAAACGTTGATTAAGTATTACGATTTGTTTTACTCGAAAAAGATTGCCGGCGTACACAACTTGCGTATCGCAACCATTTTCAGCTATGCAGCTAACGAGGACGACAAGGATGCGAATGGGTTTCTGCCGGAAGAAGTTTCAGTAGTTGAGTCATCCAAGGCGCTCTATGGACTGAATGCGCACAGTCGCGACAAGTTGGAATCATACATTGGCGATTACAACGAGATGTTTGGTTGCAATTATTCGACTAAGGATAATGAATCGTTCTACAATTATTACAACAATATTTCGCAGCGGGTGAAGGCGCGGGAGATTGACATCTTGCTGGTAGTCAATATGTTCCTGACTGGTTTCGACAGCTCGACGTTGAATACGTTGTATGTGGACAAGAACCTCAAGTACCACGGTTTGATTCAAGCGTATTCGCGGACGAACCGAATCTTGAATGAGCAGAAGTCGCAGGGCAACATCGTGGTGTTCAGGAATTTGAAGAAGGCTACAGATGAGGCGATTACGTTGTTCAGCAACAAGGATGCGATTGATGTGATTTTGGTGGAGCCGTATGAGGATTATGTTGCGAAGTTTGATTCTGCGTATGTTGCTTTGCTTTCAGTGGCCCCCACGGTGGATAGCGTGAATAATTTGGTTGATGAGAATGAGGAGTTGGCGTTTATCAAGGCGTTCAGGGAGTTGATGCGGCTCAAGAATGTGCTGGCCACGTTTGCTGATTTTGATTTCTCGCATCTGGAAATGACCGAGCAGGCGTTTGCGGATTACAAGAGCAAGTATTTGGATTTGTACGATAAGGTTCGTTCCGACCACCAAAGGGAGAAGGTTTCGATCCTGGACGATGTGGATTTTGAGCTGGAACTGATTCATCGTGACGAAATCAACGTGGTGTACATCTTGGCGCTCCTAGGCAATTTGATTGGCCACCCGGATGTGGAGCGTCGTCGCAAAGAGATCGTGGATTTGATTGCTGGCGAGGCGCATTTGCGTAGTAAGAGGGAGCTGATTGAGAAGTTCATCCGTGAAAACATGGCTTCTATTGAGGATGCGGATGCGATTCCGGATGAATTTGAGCGGTTTTGGAGTGCGGAGCAAATCGCTGCATTTCAAAAGTTGTGTGCTGAGGAGAATCTCTCGGATGTTCGTGTGGAAAAGGTGATTGCGGATTATTTGTTTTCGGAACGCGAACCGCTTCGGGATGAGGTGCTGGATTTGATTGAGGGGGAGAAGCCGACGGTGCTGTTGCGCAAAACGGTTGGGGAACGGATATTAGCGAAGATTAGGGGGTTTGTGGAGACGTTTATTAGTGGGATAGGGGGAAACGATTAGTAATTTTATATTATGGCAGAAAAATACCAGACATCAAATGTAAGTGTAGAGCAAATTCTCAATTTGATTAAATCGAACGAGATTGCGATTCCGGAAATTCAGAGACCTTTTGTTTGGAAACCAAAACAAGTAAGAGATCTCATAGATTCGCTTTATACAGGCTATCCTACTGGTTATCTAATTATTTCTCAAAGTCCAAATTTAAAATTAAGGGATGGTTCGTTATCTGAGGGAAAGAAAATAATGATTGATGGGCAACAACGTGTTACTGCACTAATGACATCTATCGTTGGGCTTGAAGTCATAAACTCGGATTTTGAAAAAAAGAGAATTAAAATATCATTTAATCCATTGGTTGAAGATGATGAAGAACGATTTAAAGTGCAGGATAATGCGATTTTAAAGGATAAAAAATGGATCCCGGACATCTCAACAGTTTTTAAATCGACCTTTGACTCATGGGAATATGTAAATTATTACTGTCAACTGAATCCAGAAATTTCAGGTGGAGAGTTGAATAAAATTTTGATGAAGCTTGTCGATATCAAGAATCGCCAGATTGGTGTAATAACACTCAATAAGGAGTTAACGATCGACGAAGTAACTGAGATTTTTATAAGGATTAATAGTCAAGGAGCGAAGTTGAATCAATCGGACTTTGCAATGTCGAAGATAGCTGCCAATACAATTTATGGAGGGAATATGCTTCGCAAAGCTATCGATTACTTTTCCCATTTGGCAGTTCAGCCAGATTGGTATAATGATATGACTAAGGACAAGGATTTTGCTAACTCTGAATATGCCAGCAAAATATCATGGTTGAAAAACGATAAGGAGGATATTTATGATCCTGATTATGGTGACATACTACGCGTTTCTTTCATGCATCAATTTGGTAGAGGAAAAATGAAAGACTTAGTCAGTCTTTTAGGCGGACGCGATTTTGTTACGCGTGATTACAAAGAAGAGATAGCTGAGGTTTCTTTTGGTAAGTTAAAAGAAGGCGTCTTTCGCTTTATAAATGAGTTTAACTTCTCCAACTTTGTTTTGGCCATTCGATCTGCGGGTTTTATTTCTAACCGAATGATTAATTCGCAGATGACCATGGATTTCGCTTATACCTTATACCTTTTGTTGAGTGTCGATCCCGATATTCAAAAAACCCAAATAAAGCGTTTTGTTCAGAAATGGTACGTCTTAAGCACCTTGACAAGCAGGTATATAACATCTCCTGAATCTGTTATGGATAGGGATATTAAGCGTATTACCGAGAAGGGTTTTATAAATTTTTTCCAAGAGGTTGAAGCTGCTGAAATGTCAGATACTTTTTGGGAAATTGGACTTGTGCAGAATCTGGAAACTTCAGCCATAAATAGTCCATATTTCAATACGTTTCTTGCTGCCCAAGTACATGGTTCTGAAAACTCATTACTAATGAACGGAACAAAGGTGAGTGATTTGATTTATATTATGGGTGACATCCATCATATTTTCCCCAAGGATTACCTGGTTCTCAATGGCTTTACTGACAAATCCATGTATAATCAAATAGCTAATTATACTTACTTGGACACTCAAACAAACATTTCAATTGGCAATAAGGCACCCTATGAATATTTTGGGACTGTAAAAGAACAATGTGAGTCGAAGGTCTTAAAATATGGGAACATTAATGATGAAACGATTCTCTCTGAAAATCTTTCAAAAAACTGCATTCCCGAAAGTATTTTCGAGATGAATCATGGGCATTACGAAGTTTTTCTTTTGGAACGGCGGAAATTAATGGCTGCTAAGATACATCGGTATTATGATTTGCTTTAAACCTGAAACATCAACCAATATGGACAAAGTAACCCTTTATAAAAAAGATTTGCCAAACATCACGATTTCCATGGAACTTTACTTTAATGAAAAGGGGCAACTCATCTTTGATGGCTATGATTTAGGTAAATTGGTTGAAGATGCCCTGGGTGACTCGGATTATGAATATGACTACGCCATTGAACCGATTGAGGTGGAAAAATTGTATCATTTATTTCAAATACAACAAGGAGATCGTTCTGGACTTTTGAATGCAATAAAATTTAGATTTGAGGGTGATAATGCATATTCACTGTTTGGGGAATTTATGAATGAGCATCAGATAGATTTTGAAAGTTTTTCATGGGTATAAGCTTTACTAAACAACATATTGATTGAAAAAGCAGTTAAACAAAATAATCAAATGAAAAAGAACACTGACTTTGAATCCATCTACGGCCCGCAATGTGCTTCCGATCATGATTTTACAGCTAAATCTCGTATGCTTCAGTCTATTTGGAGAGTTGAGAATTCAATTAAAATGGGAGTTGGACCAAATCGAAATTCAGTTGATAAGGATGGGTTACCTTCAAAATACGGGAACATGATAGACAGTGGTGAAACGAATGGAAAAAACTTCTATTATTCTCAAACATTTGAATATGCCAAATGGAGGGCGTCTAAGAAACTAAAAGGGGAAACCATTGATGAGTACCGTTTGATGAACAACTTGATGTCGAGCATGCCAATGGCATTTAACTTTTTTCATCCATTGATGATGCTAAAGATGACTAATCCGGAGGCGTTGGATTCAATTATTCAATCGGTTTTTTCAGGATTACCAGTTGAAATATTCAAAGTAAAGCAAGTAGGGCTGGAGTTTATCCCTCTGCCAATAACAAAATATACTGGTGACAATTCAGCGATGGACGCCTTTGTCTTATTTTGGGATAAGCGAGGTAACGAATACTTGATTGCAATTGAAGTAAAATATACGGATAGCTTAGGTATTAATACTGCTAGTAAAAATGAAGTGGTTGAAAAACAACTTGAATTGTTCAGGGAACTTGATGTACTTACCGAAGAAGGGATAAAGCTGTTGGTGTCTAAAAAGGTAGCATTAAGTCAAATTTATCGAAACTTTTTACTGGCAGAGAAGTTTGGAGCAGTTCATGAATTGAAAGATGTTTATTCTGTTGTTATCGCTCCAAAGGATCATCCATCAACTGAAATATTGTCGTTACAAAAGAGTTTAAAAAAGAAAGAAAAAATTCGCGCAATTAAATGGGAAGAGGTCGTAAAAGATGCGAAAAGACTATGTCCAGCCGAATATATAAATTGGTTGAATTGGTTTGAAGCTAGATATTTGGATTTTGGCAAAATAAAACAATACTTGTAAATATTAATACTATGGTTAAAATAAAATATAATTAAAAACAATAAAATATTAAATATATTGCTAAATTTGACTGAGCTAAATCTATTACCCATGAATAAGGATTACTCAAACAATTAGTATTATTTTTAATAACACCTTGCGATTGGTAACTAAAAGTGTTACTTTTGTGACGGATAATAGGATCATTATCCATGAAAAAAGTTTTTAAAGTTCGAGAAGTTATTCGAATTATTGAAAGTCTTGGGTGGTACCTCGATAGACAAAAAGGGACAAGCCATCGCCAATACAAACACCCAACAATTCGGAGCACTGTTACAATAAACGGAAAGTTTTCTGACGATGTTTGGATAGGAAATTTGAAGAGTATAGAAAAACAAACAGGAATTCGATTTAAGGACTTTGCAGAATAATCTGTAGCCACTAATTGCAATAAGAAATGAAACTTTTAAAAGTCGTAATTAACAAAGCAGGGAATGGTGTTTCTGCGCATCTTCCAGAACTTGACGGTTTTTTATTAACGGCCAGATCGGTAACTGAACTAAAAAATAAACTGCGAGAAAGCATACTATTTCATATTGAAGGGTTATATCCAGAAGAACGAAGAAGTTGGATGGATGACGATTATGATTTTGAATTTGTTTTTTGTGACATTCCATCTTTGGTTTCGGGTTATAGTGAAACCATAAGCCAAAACAGCCTAGCCAGAATTGCAGGTGTGAACGAAAGTCAAATGCGACAATATGCATCGGGATTGAAAAAGCCATCTCGAAAAGTTTTGAAAAGAATCGAAGATGGACTTCATCGATATGCTGATGATATTCGTAAAATACATTTTGAGATGATTTAATAAATCCTCACGCAGCAAGCAATGAGCAGGCTGCATGAGGATTTTGCGAAAATGGGTAGCGTTTTTTTTGATTGAATTTATTCCGAAAACTTGATTACCTCCACCGGGCAACCGTCGGCGGCTTCTTCGATGAGGTTGGAGAATTCGGCGTAATTGACGACTTCGTTGACGTAGGCGATGTCTTCCATGCGAAAGACATCGGGGCAGGTTTCTTCGCAGAGGCCGCAGGCGATGCAGCCTTCTTCCATCCATACTTTATTGATTATCATAGCGTTGAAGTTTAGTGAAACAATTTGAATCAGCGGTTTTTCTTTCTGTAATACAAAGATGCAAAAACGGTGGTGGTAATGAAAAATATAATGGTCAAAACCCATGGTATGTGGGCTTTGTGTGGGCAAGGCGTGGAACCACAAACGGCGGAGTCGGAATGGGCTGCAGATTCTGAATGAACGGCTGCACCGGAATGAACGCCTGCTTCGTGGTGGGTTTCGCCTTCAGCAAATTTAAAAAATTGTACGTAAGCTGCAATGTATTTTCTACCGGCTTCTACATTATTAACATTAAAGTTTTTGAGGGCTTGGACGTGGTGGAAGAGTTCGGCCAGTTCGGCCTTTTCTGAATCCTTAACCAGGCCGTCGAGGGGGCTTAAATTGCCCAGTTCGATGGCTTTGTCGGCAGCTAGAATTTTTTCATCGATGGGTGTGCCGGATGGTTTTACGCCGGTAAATGGGACGCCTTCGCCTGCCCGGTGAATGCGGACGAGGGTTTCAAAGAAGACTTTGTCGGCGAGTTGAAGGGCATCGGAGCTAAGAGCGCGAACCTTCATGGTTTGAGCGAAGGCGGCCTTGAGTTCGGATTCGTCCGAGGCAGGAATCCATTTCAATACGATGTTGACGTTGTTTTGTTGGAGTGCCAGTTGGGCGTCTTTGACCAAAGGGCCGTCCATGGTGTCGCAGTGGGCGAGGGCAACGGAGGTGGAGAACAAGAGGAGCGAGAGGATGAGAAGGGTCGTTTTCATAATTATTTGCTTTTAAAGGGTTTGTGAAAGCAAAAGAACGACATCAAAAGGGCTTCATCGCCCCAACTTATAAAGTGGGACGTGTTTTTTTGTATTGGCTGGGGGTTAGGCCGGTTTCTTTTTTGAAGATGCGGTTGAAGGCGGACTTGGAGTTGAAGCCGCAATCGAGGGCGATGCCCAGCAGGGAATAGTTTTGGTAGGCGGGGTCGTGCAGGCGCTGACGGAAGGCTTCGACTCGAAATCCATTCACGAAGTCGAAAAAGTTGAGCTGCAGCTGTTCGTTGATGATTTGGGATAGCAGGTGGCTGGACAGGCCGGCTTCATCGGCCAGTTGCGCCAAGGTCAGGTCGGGGTTCAGATAGGTTTGGGATTCCACCATGTGTTTTTGTAGCTTGTCGGCCAACTGGGAAGCCTCGTTGGAATTCAATTTGGAGCCTGCGTATTTTGGCTGAACAGGGTTTTCCTCCTGGTAGACTATTTTTTGTTGGAGGCCGAAAAAGCCGATGAGCAGGATAAAAACCGACAGCGACAGAAAAAGGCCGTCGGTGCAGAAGACCATGGAAAACAAGTTAAAAACGTGGTGAATGACAGTGACCGAAATCAAGGCTGTCCAAACAATTCCGAATATCAGCACCAATTTACGAATCCAACCCAAGTCCACGTTTTTGTAATTGGAGTAGTGATTGAAAAGGTGGATGTCCAATTTCTTGAAAAGTCGGATGGAGCCGAGGAAATAGGCGGTTCCAGAAAGAGCGGTCAGGATGAGGAAAAACAGGAAAAAGAAGGGCGGATGGAATTCGGCAGTGATTTTCTCGATTTGCAGCCGATCCGATAGGGCAGGCGAAAAGGAGGCCAGCAAAATGTAGAGGTTGAAGGCGAGAAAGGGCAGTAAATGAACCAGGTCTTTGGCACGCATTCGTTTTTTTTCGATGACCAATGCGGAAAGGTACAAATAGAGAAAGGGTCCGAACAACATCAGGCAGGAAAGCAGGCTGATGGATAGGAGGTGGAACTGGGTGAACAATTCGTGCGAATACAGGCCATAGGTGCCAACGTAAATACCCAAATAAAGGAGCCAAAGGATCAAAATGAGATCGTGCAGGGCTCTGGGCTTCTTCTGTGCTAGGAGTACAGCAAAGAAGAGGGCATTGAAGGCGGCTATGTAAAAAACGATTTGCATAAAAACAAAAATACACATTTGTGCATGGAAAACGTTGCAGCATCGCAAGTTATGCTAAATTTGTGATTACTAACCTTTCGATTATGAAAACGAAACTCTTTCTCATCGCATTGACGATGATTGCTTTGACTTCTTGCGAAACATTGACTTCGATTGTAAACCAAGTGGCTGGTAGTGGGGTGCTGACTGGAGTCAGCACGGGAACAGTTATTGACAATGCGGCCGGTCTCAAGGAGGCGTTGAATGTGGGCATCACCAAAACGGTTGCCTCGGTAAGCAAACCCAATGGCTATTTGAGCGATGCTGCCCTTAAAATTCTTTTGCCGCCCGAAACCAAGGTGATCGTGGACAACATCCGGATGATTCCGGGTGGACAATCGTTGGTGGATAATGCGATACTGCGGTTGAATCGAGCTGCAGAAGATGCAGCTGTCGAAGCGACTCCCATTTTTATAAGTGCCATCAAGGGGCTCACATTGACCGACGCCAAATCCATACTTTTTGGTACCGACACAGCGGCAACTTCCTATCTGAGAAAAGCAACCTATTCCAATCTGAAAGCGGCTTTCAAACCCAAAATTGAGACCTCGCTCAATAAAGATTTGGTGGAGGGTATTTCTGCAACTGATTCGTGGACGCTGCTGACCAGCAACTACAACAAGGTCGCTCAATCCATGGTGGGGCAGGTGGCTGGACTGAAATCAGTCAATGCCGACCTGACTGACTTTGTGGCTGACAGAGCGTTGCAAGGGCTTTTCATGAAGGTTGCTGCCGAAGAAAAAGACATTCGTCAAAATCCGGCTGCGCGAATCAATACCCTGTTGAAGCAAGTGTTCGGACAGTTGGATTCGAAATAAACGCGTTTACTTTTTCCGCAGTTGGAGCGTCACCGCTTTGCCGGCTTCCCCTTTGGTTGGCAATGGAATGGTCAATTCGGTTTGTCGTTTGTTGGCATCGTAGGTTGAGAATCCAGATTGGAATTCGCCACTCAACACCAAACGAAACGATTGGAGTTGACAGGTAGGGTCAGCCACTGTAACGATCAATCCACCGGAAACCGTTTTTTCAAGCATTACCAAACCAGGATTCAACGCTTTCAAAACATTCTTTTTATCAAATGTACCCACGGTTGCAGGTTGGTGAAAGACCACTTGCAAAGGCCCTTTTTCTCCAAATTTGACCCATTGTACGTCTGATTGGTTGAAAGTGGTGGGATATTCCTTCATTTTCAACAGGTACTGAAGTTTCTGAAGGGTTACGTTTGGATAAGTAAAGTAACAGTAGTTTTTGGTAAGGGCAGCATTCTTGCCATGACTGATCCAAAGTTTGGATATTTTGGCCGAAACCTTTTCGGTGGAATATGGGTCGGCAATGTCATGCCAATCACCGCTTTGAGTTCCGTCGGCTACCATCACACCCTTTTGGTTGGGGAAGATATAAGCGGTGGAGTCTATCCAAACGGCTTGTACTTGATTAAGAGTCAAGGTTGTATCGTTCAAAGACTGTTTTTCCCCATTTCGATTGATCACGATAGTCGGTGTTTTTTTCAACGTTTGGCTGACACCAGTTACGATTTCACGGCCGGACTTGGATTGGATGTCTGCACCCATGCTGACCAACAAACCATTGAAGTAGAACCATGATTTTTTGGCAGTAACACGATTCCGGTCCAAACTAAACGTGCTGATGCCACCGCTAAGATGCGTTAGGCCACCTACAAAAGGATTCGGATTACGGTAGTCGCCTTTACCTTTAGGAACTATGGTGTCCAGGATGGGAGCGGTAACACCTGGCAGACGGTTCCAGTCCCATACAGGGAAAATGTCTTCGTATTCATCGCCCCGACGTACAAGTAATGTTAAACCATCTGAGATAAAGTGCCCTTTTTTATTTTCATTATTGGTGAATTCAGTACCAATTACTCGTGGAGAACAAGCTCGGATGGAAAGGTAATGATTTGAATTCCGATAAACGGTGAGGTCTGAACGCCAGAAATGTTTTGAATAAGATAACTCTGGAGAAGCTGCGGTTGTGATGTTGCGGTTAATTAAGGCTTGATACGCTTCAGCATACTGTTTGTCAGCCTGTTGCATCAGCGAGGCAGCAACGCAAAGAGAAAGGGCTTTGCCACGTTGGGCTTGTTTGAACAATTGACGATTGCATGCGCTAATGTCCATGCGACCTCTCCAAACCACCGTGCTTTCGCCTTCGAGCAAATAACGGCGCAATAATTCTATTTGAGTGGGAGAAAAAGATAAAGTGCTGTTCTCGAATACGTTGGCAAAGTAAGCCATGCTGGAGATATAGGCCAAGCCGTAGTTGCCCAATTGTTGTTGAGGTCCGTGTTGATGGAAGCTGAAGTCGGGCTGAATGCCTTCGCCCAGCGTTTGGAATATTTCGGAAGCGATGGAATCCCGGGCTTGTTTCACCAAAGCCTCATCGTCGAAAAGCAACCCTTTCATCAATACATTTCCGGCTTGCCATACTTTGTTCTGCCCTGTCATGCGGAAACCGGAATGATTCATCACCACCAGTGCTTCGGCTTTTTCGGCAGCGGTCAATTCATGTTCAATGAAAAGGAACAACAAGCCCAGTGTTTTAGGGATATAGATTTCGTTGTACCACCAGTTTCTGCAAACAGGTTTGTTTCGGAACCAATAGTTAATTCCTCGGTGAAGTACCGTGCTAACTTCTTGTTTTTGATAAAAATCGGATCCGGGCGTGATGTAGGCGCGTCCCAGTTGAAGCAGCTTGGCGGTCAGGTTGGCTGGTTGCCAGTTGCTGCGAGCAGAATCCTGAAGGTCAATGCCCGGCCAGGAACCATCTTCTTGCTGGGTCACCATCATTTCTTTCAAATCGGTGGAGTCTTGATAGGTGTTCCAATACAGTTCGCGTAAACTGAGGTCGGTCGTGTTCCCTTTGTTCGAAATAAAGGAGGCGGCCTCGTGTTGATCCGGTTTGGTGAGCAAAGGGTTCACTCCCATGAGAATCATCTGTTGTTTGATGGCGGTGGTCAGTGAACTGGCCAATATCGTGGCGGGTTGCAAACATAAGAGCAAGGAAAATGCAAGAAGGGCTTTTTTCATAGTTAAGTTAAAGCGAATCAGTTAAGTAAATAATTATTGCAACATCGTCAACATTAATCCTGCAGCCACTGCAGAACCGATGACACCAGCCACATTGGGTCCCATGGCATGCATCAACAAGAAGTTGAAGGGGTCTTCTTCCTGACCTACGTTTTGAGAGACGCGGGCAGCCATTGGAACGGCAGAAACACCTGCAGAACCGATCAGTGGATTGATTTTTTCTTTGGTGAACAGATTCATAATCTTTGCCAAAAGAACACCCCCGGCAGTGCCACAACCAAATGCCAACACACCAAGTGCCAATATTTCCAACGTTTGTATGTTCAGGAATGAAGTAGCCGTAGCCGTAGCGCCAACGGTCAGACCGAGGAAAATAGTGACAATATTCATCAATTCATTTTGTACCGTTTTGCTCAGACGTTCCACTACATTGCTTTCGCGCATCAGGTTACCCAACAACAGGCTGCCTAAAAGTGGGGCGGCTGCAGGCAACAAAAAGCAAATCAGACCGGTGGCAAATATGGGGAACAATATTTTTTCTCTTTTGGAAACGACCCGCATTTGCTTCATCCGAATGGAGCGTTCTTTCTTGGAGGTGAACAGGCGCATGATGGGGGGTTGAATCACAGGTACCAGCGCCATGTACGAATAGGCTGCTACGGCAATCGGGCCCAACAGCTCGGGAGCCAGTTTGGAGGTCAGGAAAATGGCCGTAGGGCCGTCTGCGCCACCGATGATGCCGATGGATGCTGCTTGAGGCAAGGTGAATTCCAACCCGACCGACAGGAAAAAGGCAACGAAGACCCCTAATTGAGCAGCAGCACCCAGTAGAAGGCTTTTGGGACTTGCCAACATCGGTCCGAAATCGGTCATCGCACCCACTCCAATAAAAATAAGGCAAGGATATATTTGCAATTTAACGCCAAGGTATAGGTAATCAAACAATCCGGCGCCATGGCCGAATTTATCCCAATGTACGAAGCCACCTTCAAAGAAACTGGGGTGAAAAAGCTCTCCACCCGGAATGTTGCTTAGGAACATCCCAAATGCGATTGGTAAAAGCAGCAGGGGCTCGAATTGTTTCTTGATGGCAAGATACAGTAAAATGCAAGCAACCCCCATCATGAGGAGGTCGCCCCAACTAAGCATGGCAAAACCGGTGCTTTGTAAGAATTCGTTGAATGTATTGCCGATGGACTCTGGTTGAACAGTAGTATTCATGTTGGATGGTTAAGGGTTAATTTCTGTTGAACACGTTCAGACCAAAGATTTTCGAACTCCACGGTGAATAGCGTTTTTCGCCTTTCACGATGGTGATGATGTTGCTTTCTTGGTCGTGTGCAACTCCAAAATGGGTGTGTATTGCTAAACTGATGGCTGCAAGAACCTCACCGGGAATAATTTCTGCTTCCACATCGCTTTCGCCCAGTTCAACAATAGGCCCAACCGCTTTGGCCCCTTTTTCCAGTTGTCGTTTTTTGGACTTTTCCAGACCTACGAAAAATCGTCCAGAAAGAGTGAGAACTAATACAATGAATATGAGCAATAGAAAAACCATCAGGAATGAAAACCCTGCAACATTGAGCGCTCCCGCCCAGTCAATCATTAAAAATTCCATTTGCAATGTCTATATGTTTCTTAAGCCTTACGTCGGCAAGGTCACTTGTGGTGAATAAAAATCGGAGGATTTTTGAATGCCACACAAAGTTAAACAAAAGGATGAAAGGTTGGCAAAAGAAACTTGGAAAATTACTCGCGCACAGGCATTTTTATGGAAAGCGGTTTTTCTTTTCGCAGCATTTTGGCAGCTTCGCCTGTCAACCATAAATAATGGTCGCTGGGCAGGCCATCCATATTGACAAATTTTGCCACTTTGCTGACTGGCGGGTTGTCTGTACATTTGAAAATGGCTGTTCCTTCGTTTACCTCATCGAACATGGCTACATAAACCATGTCAGCGCCCGCCATCAATGCAGTCGAAAGTTGTTGCCAATAGAATCGTCCACCTTGTCGTGGAATGGATCCCGAGGGTTTGACATCGTCAGGAAACTCGAATCGACTCAGGTTGTGCCAACTAAAACCCGGACACACGCAAGGTGCATAGTCCACACCATTCTGAGCACACCATTCCATATCGTCCAGAATCACATCCCGATACCGATCCATGTCGTTGTGCAGCAAAGGCGTGAAACGTTGAACCATCCAAGGCATGACGATGTCAGCCTGTTTGATGATTTGATGCAAATATGGATCGTTCAGGCAATCAGCATTTAATGCTCGCCAAAAGGTGGGAACGCCCAACATAATGGAGCAACCTCCATATTTTGGATCGTTTTTTAAAAAATCCAACAATCGTTCGAAACCGATGTTTCGTAAACGGTAAGGCCTGTCCGGAAATCCAATGCCCCAAATGGTCACCAGCGGCTTCCCACGATGGAAAAGATAAGTTTTCGCCCCTTTTTGGTTGGTAACGTTCATGGAATCAACCAAATATTTCCAATCTTCGATTATGGTGGAACAATCTTCACCCGAACCTTTTAATCCAGATAAATCGTACATGACTGCTATGGCGCGTTCGTATTTGGATGCAGCATCCAGAGCCGATTTCAAAACCTTGTTCGATGCATTCCTGGCCTCTCCGATTTTGGTGGAATTAAAGAAACGTTGCATGAAAACGCCATCAACACCGTACGTTTTCATCCATTTGAAGTGTAAATCGACCGTACTTGGATCGGTGGAACTGAAAAATCGGGCAGTGCTACCGTCCGCCAACTTCAACCCCGTTGGGTACGTTTTTTCATATTCAGTCAAATCAGGCCACATGTCGATGCGAACTTTGGTTTCGTCGGCGTACATGCTTCCATCTTTTTGTGGATGAAACCAACCCTGATACCCGGCCATGACCAATCCTTTGTAAGACGGATATTGAGTGATTTTGGCATGTTTGGTTTGGGCTGTTGCGACATAAACAACATTAATGATAACCAAAAGCAACAGGTTGACTTTTTTCATATTACTTAATTTTTGATAACTCCACAAACGTGTTTGCAATGCTGTCCCGGTATACTTTGATGACCCTGAATCCAGAACCGACTTTCCCCATGGTTTTACCAACAGCAGATGAAACGACCAAATCGATGCCTTGATAGGTCGATTTCGCATTGTTGTGATAGTGACCAGAAAAAACGGCAATCACTCCAGATGCCTTCAGCAACTGAAAGTATTCCGAACGTTCGGGTTGAGGTATGGTTTCGTATGAATCGGCTTCGTCCATGCTCCGAATATAAAATGGTTGATGGGTGAACACGACTTTGCGCATTTTGACTGGCCCTTTTGCCAAACAAACTTTCAACCAGTCGAGTTGAAGTTTTTCTTGTTCGGTGCCGGATTTAATGAGACAACTGTTGATACCGATGAATTGTACCTTTTTGCAAACGAAATCAAACCGGTCCATTCCGTAATTTTGAAAGTATAAATTCAGGGTTTCGGTCGTTGGTTTCATGCTAATATCATGATTACCAGGAATCAGGTAAACCGGAATTTTTTTGCTGATGCTCGACGTAATTTTTTTAAACGCATCGATCTGAACCGAATCGGTTCGGTTATTGACAAAATCGCCGGTAATGACCACAAATTTTGGTTTGATTTGGTTGATGTAACCGACGGTTTTGGTATACAATCGAATTTCTTCGTCACAATTTTTATTTCCGCTAATAAACCCCATTTGAGGGTCGGTCAACTGGATAAACGTGAATTGTTCTTTGGGCGATTTCCCAAATACGTATATAAAAAAGCTTATCGATAAAGCCAGTGCAAAAAATTTACGGGTCAGATTTTTCATCGCATCTCCATTACGGGTTTACCTTAAATTGCTTCTTGACAATATCAAGAAAATCAGTTCCGTAACTTTCCGATGGCTCAATCTGACTATCGTACTGCCAAAAATTCCAGGATGAAATCAAAATCATACGGTGTTGATCGGCATTCCATTTCGCAACTGTGCAAAATTTGTTGAAAAAGGCTTCACTTCTTGGAATATAGGGCATATAATAAGGTGAAATGGTATTTTCGTTGCCCAAGTTGGCATTCCAGGCCGGACTGATATTAGGCACGTATTCTGTTCCCCAATTATTGAACCAGTTTTTGGAGTATTTCCAGTTCTGGTCCACTAAAGGATGAAAGGTGTACACGCGGTTGAAGTCGTTCACATCGATTTCGGCATACCGCGCGTGATAAATCGCATCGACCGTGTTTTTAAGCACATATTCGTAACGAGCTGGTGGCGACCATCTTTCCTGTTGCCCAACGATATAAAGGTCGTAACCAGTCGCCGATTTTACTTCTTGTCTCAATCGGATGTAGAAGGCGATGGCATCGCGGCAGTACAGGCGATAAGCATTGGGAATGTAAATCACCGGTTTGCCGTCAATTTTCAACATCCGATCGTTGGAGTAGAAAACCGACAAACATTCCGTGAAATCCTTGATCATGGCATCTGCCGCTTTTAAACTACCAGTCATTTTCTTTTCTAAAACCATGCTGCTGTCCTTGATATTGGGCGGTTCAGTTCCAAGCAAGGTGGTTCCAAAATCGTAACTCATAGCAAATTTTAAATTCCCGATGGTGGGCGAAGCCAAAACCTGTTCCAAATTAGAGGAATCTGTTGCATACGTGCTGCTCGGTGGCAATGCCGTCATGTATTTGGGACGGCATGGAAGCAACAAATAATCGATTTTGGCGTCGTTGATCCATTGCAAGTGCACATCGAGAATTCTAGCTGTACTATCCGATGTTTTGTTGAAAACACTGGTGTATCTGCCTACTATAGGGGGAGTTGTGAATATTTCGATGACCTTTTCACTGGAACCGTAGCTATTCACATTGTAGAGATAATCCAGACCTACCAGATAATCCAATGTGACCTCCTGATATTCAGGAATCGGATAGTTCAAAAAGTGATCGTCTATAGTCGGTCCATCGGGCTGACAGGCTGCAAACAGGGCAGTGAATCCAATTCCGATCAATAAATATTTTAGTTTTGTCATGGGTGAATGATTTGATTATCTCAATTAATAAACGACTTCAATGAAAAGCCATGCAATGCCCTTGGGTTCTAAGTCGTCAAGCACGGTGGTATAATTTTTTCCTTCGCGTGCATACCAGTTCTTAAAGGCAATGTTATTAAACCTGATTTTTAGAGCCATCAGTTCTTCGTTGGTTTTTCGGTTATAAGGTATTGCCAGTTTAAGATAGGTAGGCAAGATATCGCCACCGGAACCCAAATTCTGAGTTGCAACCTCGTATGCCGCATGGTTGTATTTGTCCTCGTCTGGTGGATATTGCATTCTTTCGGGCAAATTCGCAATTAAACCTTGTCCACCGGCTATCAAATTGCCAGGGCTCATGTGAGGTGGGAAATCAAGCATTCGAGTGCGACGGACATAACACCAGGCATCGTGTCCACCATGAAAATATCCAGCTATCCATCGTTGAGCAATGATTTGATGAAGGGGTGCAGCACTGATGTTTGCATTTACCAAATACAAGTAGTCCGGAAAAGCGTCGGTTCGGGCAACGCCCCATTTTACACCATTTTGTGAGCGGTAGGTAGAAGCCTGAGCAGATGTCAGCCCATACTGTTCAAAGGAAGCATCAATACCATCGTTGTAATATGCTTCGACGGTTTTAGAACCACCCCAACCGATCAACTTGGCTTCAGCTTTCATGAAACAAACATCGGCATACCAAAAGACCAGGATAGATCCATCCATTTTGAGGAAGGAACTGTCCACCATGGAATACTGAGTGGATGACAACATTCTCAATGGATTGGACTGACTTACTTGACTGCTCGATTCGTCCAAACCGGCATAATTGTTGGCTGGTGAAACCGGCCTGCCATTGTAGGGAATGCTGTATCGAACAGCAGCACGAACTGTAAACGTTTCATCCCAGTAGACCGTATCCACAAAGGTGTAGGGCGCTTGGGTAACACTGGCATATTTTTCCATTCGTGGATCTTTGTATGATCGTTGATACACAAACATCATGTGCGAATAGGCCGGTTTGGCTGAGGCATCGGAAAGCGTGTAAACATATCGGTAATAATAATCCGAATATTCGTTCAAATTCGTGCCGTTCCATTTCAGAAATATATTTCCGGCATTGGAAGACACTAAAAAGGACTCCTGAACCATGGCTTCTTTTCCATACTGCGCTGCTTCTTCGGGCACTGCGTTTTGAACTTCGAGGGCAATTTTGAGCCGTAGAGAATTTGCAAAAGTTTTCCATTTATTGATACTGCCGTCCGAAAATACCAAGTCAATTCCAAACTTATCTTTGGTTGGGTCAAGCCCGTTGAATGACTCTGTTAATCGACGCAGGATGTCTTTGTAAATAAATACCTCCGTATCATATGGAATGCTGGTAATGTCTGTACGACAAGCATCTGTATAAGGCATGCCGCCAAACGTGGTCGCACCAAAATAATACAGATAACACTCCCAAATTTGGGCGATCAATACCCGATTGCTATAATTAGGATCGTCTTTATACGTTTTTTGCAAGTTTCTGAGCAAATAAACGGTGCCAAAGAAGTCTCTCCAATAATTGTTCACATCAGAAGTACTGGAGCCGTAGCGCGCCATGTCACCACTTTGCATGGCTACTTGATGCGAATAGGGCCAATAAATCTTGGCATTCATATTGACGATGCTGCTCATCGTCCGTTTCACTGCCGTAGCCATTAAATTGTCGGGTTGAACCTTGGTGAATTCGTGTGGATTGGTGTTTAAATCCTCAAATCCATCGATGCATCCGGTAGGACCCATCAACAAGGTGCCTGCGCACAGTCCCATAAGAAGTTTTTTAAACAGCTTTATATAGATCGTTTTCATATGTTTCGGCTTTATAAAGTTAAAATGAAATCTTAAAATCAAATCCATAGTAAGCCGCTGGCAATGCATAAGCCGATTCTATTCCTTGATCATTACCGCTGGATGCGGTGGCTTGTGGGTCTATCCCAAATGGCGTATTGTGGTAAATGGTCCACAGGTTTCTCCCTACAATCGCCAAATGAAGTGCATTGATTTTAATTTTCTTCAAGATTCTGGAGGGCACGGTGTAACCCAAGGAAACCTCGCGCAATTTGACATAAGATGCGTCGTATAAAAAGGCGCTAGTCATTCTTGATGCCTGTTCCCAATAGGTTTGTGCTGATAAATATTGAGTATTTACACCTTTATATTCATATTGACCAGTTTCGACATTTAAACCATAAAGACGCCCATGAAAGATGCCACCCTTGACACGATCGGCGTCGGAATAGGGGAGACCGGTAATGGTATTTTTCCCATTCATTTCGTTACCATCTTCTTTCAGAACCAAATAACTGAAACTATAAGCATCACGATATTGCAGGGAACGCAAGGAATTACCCTGGTCCACACCCGAAAAATCCGAAGCAGAAAAAACTCTACCTCCAGATCGGAAGTCCATCATGACGTTCATGTCGAAGTTCTTGAAAGAAAGGCCATTTGTCAGGGAACCAGTGAATAAAGGTTGTACATTCCCCAAATATTGATTGCTTGTACTTATGGGCTTACCGTCAAGTCCGATCATGGCGTATCCTTCGTCATCGTAACGAAAATCAGTACCCCGAATCACCCCGTAAGGTTGCCCTTCTTCCGCATTGATGGTGACCGAACCCCAACCTCCAAGTTGTAGGGAGGAAACGCCGTCCATGATAGACACCACCATGTTATTGTTATGTGCCAAATTGACATTCAAATCCCAGATGAACCCCGATTTGGTCTGTATCGGACGAGCATTTAAAGCTAGTTCGACTCCTCGGTTCTGAATTTCGCCCGTGTTGTACATTCGGTCGGTAAATCCAGTACTGGTTGAAACCTTGGCACTGACGATCTGGTCAATGGATTTGGTAAAATAATACGACACATCCAACGACAAACGCTTGTCAAAGAAGCGAAGGTCGGTGCCTATTTCAGTCGAATAGGTCGTTTCAGGGCGTAAGTTCGGATTTTTCAATTTAGATCCGACCGAAAACAGCGGAATGCCATTGAAGATGATGTCCTGAGAGAAATTGTTGATCAACTGATTGAAACCTGTTCCGTTACCTACTTTTGCCCATGATGCACGAAGCTTGCCAAAGGTAAAGACACTTTTTGGTAAGTTGAAGGCATCACTGAACACAAAACTACTACTGACCGAAGGGTAGAAGAAGGAACAGTGTTCGATGGGCAATGTTGAGTTCCAGTCGTTTCGACCGGTAATATCTAGGTAAGCCCAGCTTTTATATCCGAAACTCAGTGCTCCGTAAAGACTTTCGCGACGAACCCGCTCGAGCGATTCTTTCGTTGTAGGCGATTCTGCTGCGTTGGACAAACTGGCCATGTCGTGTACGATTAGTTTTTCGACATTCGATTGAATGTAATACTGAGAATTGTCTCGCCAGCTGCCA
This sequence comes from Bacteroidales bacterium, assembly GCA_035719105.1. Classification (GTDB taxonomy): domain Bacteria; phylum Bacteroidota; class Bacteroidia; order Bacteroidales; family UBA1402; genus UBA8389. The sequence goes on from DASTGN010000001.1 coordinate 30,306, forward strand.
CCTACGTTCGCATCGATGGAAAAATCTTTAAGCACGGTCTTCTTGTAAGTGAAAATTCCTTCGTATTGATAACTGTTGATGTTGCGTCGGAAAGTCGAATATCTTCCATCCGGAGCCCATAAAGAGCCCATGTTGGTGAAGTCGAATCCATACCCGTTTTGGGAGTCGATGGAACCCCGTGCCAAGAAGTCCAAATCCTTGCTGATGTTGAAAACAATGTTCAAATTAGCCAGCAACCAATCCTTCTGGTCGGCATTCCAACATTCGTTCAAAGACCAGTAGGGATTAACAAAACCTGCATCGGATAGGGTATAGCGAAAGGCATTTCCTTTGGAATCTTTCCATGGAATCAATTCCGATAGCCCCATATCACGAGGAAAAAATAAATAAGCTTTCATCGGGTTTCGGTCGCTCCAACCACTATAAGGGCGGTTATCCAAATTATCCAAGGTGTAACGAACAGCAGCATCCATTTTTATGAATGGGTTGATGGTATAATTCGTTCGTAAGGAGAAATTGTGTCGGTTGCGAAGATTGGCCCCTTCCAAAACATCGCTGCTCTTGGTATTGGTATAGGTAAAAATCATTCCAGCCACCTCGTTCGATTTGCTAAGTGATACATTGTTAGTAGTTTGCAATGCGGTTTTGTAGAAATCGATGACATTGGTCGGGTTCGTTTCGTACCATTTCATGACGCCATTGCGTCCTTTTACTTGAAAAGTGCCCAACATGGGAATACCCCATGATTTGCCTCTATAAGGCAACATTTGTGAGACGTTGGGTTGTGTCAAATCACGGTAGGTATTGTTTTCGCCCAAGCGAAAAGATTGGCCACCTCCGTAGATGTTTTGAAATTCAGGATATTGTATAATAGTGTTCCACATCATGTTAAGGCCATAACTGACGCCGAATCCTTTCGCTTTGGATGCCTTTTTGGTTGTAATCAGGATGACTCCGTTTGCAGCATCGGCTCCATAAAGTGCAGCTGCATTCGCCCCTTTCAACACTTCCATGTTTTCGATATCGTCCGGATTGATGTTTGCCGCCATGTTGCCGTAATCCAAATCACCCTGTTGCCCCATGTCGTTTTGGATGATCACTCCGTCAATGACGAATAGGGGTTGGTTGTTTCCTGTCAGCGATTTATTGCCTCGAATTTCGATGCGAGTGGAAGCCGTTGCCGAAGATCCTGCTATGACATTGACGCCAGCCACTTTACCCGCCAGCATGTTGGTCAAATTGGAATTTCGTACTTGGGTCATGGACTCCACCGCAACATTTTGCCTGGCATAACCCAAGGACTTTGAATCGCGGCTGATTCCCAAAGCAGTGACCACCACTTCGTCAATCATTTTTGAATTCGCCGATAGCGAAATGTTGATGATTGCATCTTTGGTAACCTCCACGTTTTTTGATTCATAACCCAACATCGAAAAAGCCAGGATGGTTCGGTCCTTTCGGGTGATGCGAATGGTGTAGCGCCCTTCGTTGTTGGTAAGGACTGCTTGATTTGTGTTCTTGACAAACACATTGACACCCGGTATTGGCGACTTGTCAGCGGCATCGATGACAGTACCTTGCACGACAAACGTGTTTTGCGCTTCCACCACGTTCGATGTTAAGACGCATACCAGTGCAACTAACAGGACTTTGATGTTCTTCATGAAAAGATAAATTAGAATGCGGTTATTACAAAGCAAAAGAGTTGCAAACGACTCTGCCCGATAAGCAGAGTCGTTTGAGAAAAAGGTCTATAAAACAATTTTCTTATGGTTGTTGCCAATATTGACAATGTATAATTGTCCCTGTTTCAATGGAATGTTTGTAATGCCTCGTTGAACTTGCTGTTTGACAACTGTTCTGCCCGAAAGGTCGGTAATGGTGACTAATTGGGTTTCGGCAGCATGAATGGTGACAACGCCATTGGATCCGATGACATTGTCCAACGTTGTCCTTTGTTGATCAATGGAGGTCAACACGGCAGCAGCTCTCAATTTCACTGTTTTAGTCACGCCAGTTCCACTCAGGACGAAATCTTTTTCGAAGACTCCTTCGGTAGCAGAATTGAAGGTAATATCCAAGGTTGTATTGAATTCATTGAACGTGCCGGCGATGGTTGTTTTGTTCAAACTAAAAGGAGCTGAAGTTGTTGGAGTGAGTGAACCGGAAACCTTACTTGCCAATATTTTAACCGTGATAGTTTTGCTTTGACCAATCAACACTTGTCCAAAGTCAATATCGCCATAACTATTGAAAATAGTCGGGGTGGTTGCCACTTGATAACCTTTTACGGATAAGTTGTCCAAACGAATTTGGGTGCCTGTGTTCCATGCTGTTTGCCAACCAGTAAGAACTGCTGGATCTGGATTATCAGTTACAAACGTAGGTGCACCGAACAAATAACGGACATCAACGCCCACTTTACCGGCAGCATCGGCTGGCAAAGGCAATTCCTTAACTTGTTCGAATGTGATGGTCGTTTCGCTGACTTCGGTAACGTCGAAGGTCTTTTTAGGAGCCAAATTGGTCCAGGGGCCATCACCTATTCGGTACTGTACAGTAAACGAATGTTGATAACTGGACGAAGTGCCGCTGGTGGCATGGCTCGAATTGAGTGTCAGATTGAACAATCCTGTCGTAGAGAAGGACATTTGATAAAAGCGTTCCGTACCGTCAGTCGTCAGCCAACCAGTTGTGCAACGTACATAACCTGGTTTGGATGGGGCGGACCATTTACGAACGACCGGTGCAGTTGTCGGATTGTACGCAGGGTCGAACATTTGATCGGTTCCCAACTTGGCAGTCGTTTTTTGAGTTCCGTCATCTGGATAAATGACATCATACATGGATTGACCTGCTGGTACGCCTGTGGATCCTCCCAACCAACCGTTGAAATTCCAGAGAGCAAGGGTCACTTGGTCCTGTGCAATAGCGGATTGAAGAGCTCCCGCAATTAGAACCAACGTTAAAGACGTTTTCAATGAGTTGAATTTTTTCATGATTCTTGATTTTTTAGAGATGGTTACTAAATTCTGGTTTGGATTTCTTTTTAATTGATGTTGATTTTTTGTGTAAAGTTTCCATTAAAACCAGAAGTGCGTACCAAACAGACTCCTCTTTGTAAATATACGGGAATCTGAATGTATTTATCCTCTGGTTGAAGTAGTTTTCTGAGTAATTCGCAACCCGCCGAATCGTAAATGGACAGAAAATTCGATGCGTTCGATTCAAAATGAGATTCAAGGACTAATTGATGCTGAGTTTTGTCGTAATAAGCGATGATTGGGTTTGATTTTGTCTTTTTGATGTTTGAAGCTGTTTGCAGAACAATGGAACCGGCTCCCAGCGCTTTTAGGTTGGCATCCGTTCGTATGACGGTAACTACTTGACCCGCCGAACCGTTGACAACAACGCCTCCTGTAGTCAGTTCCTTTCCGAAATAGCGACTATCGATTGTTTTGCCATAGGTTGGCGCACCATAGGCTACCACATAGGGGTCGCTGCAAAAAAATCTACCTTCCAACGTGCCGGTATATGTTATTTTGTATTTTCCATCCGAAAGCGGCTCGCAAGCCAGTGTCACACCACCCAGAGAAAACAAATCACTTCGATATGGAATGGTTGGAGTGACAGGATATTCCTTCCGAAGCATTCTGGAGGCTTCACCGACCAACCACAAATAATAATCGGATGAAAGGCCTTCCAACGTTTGAAACACACTGACAGGATAATCACCGACGCGGCTAATATTGGGCAAGTTATTATCGTTAAGGTTGTTGGGAGGTGAATTGGTGACTTTGTACAAAGCGGTTCCTTCGTCAATTTCATCGAACATGGTGGCATAGATTTGTTGAACGCCTTTGGTAATAGCGGTTTCAAATTGACGCCAGATAAAATTCCCTTTGTCTCGTGAAATGACCGTTCTGCCTTTGGATGAATCTCGGTAAGCCATATTCAACCAAGAAAATCCTGGGAAAGCACAGGGAATGTATTCGATGCCGTTGTTGTTGCACCAAAGGAGGTCTCCTTGTATCTGGACACCAAAAGAACTCATATCGTTCACTGTCCGTAAACGCCCAACCAACCAGGGATTGATCATGTCGGACATTTTGATGATGTCATTTAAATGATCGTCGATGAACGGTTTGTTGGTTTTGGTTCTCCAGGTATAATTGACGCCAAGCAACACACTGCAGCCTCCATAATCCGGATCATTCTTGAAAAATTGAACCAAACCACGGATGGCATCCATGGAGTAAGCTGAAGCTGGTGACGTGACCGTATCGTGTCGACCATCGTCGAACCCGACTCCCCAGAGGCAAATCATGGGTTTCCCCTTATGATACAGATAGGGTTGATCGTCACCACCACTAGTTAATCGATAGGTATCCACCAAGCGCTTCCAGTCATTTTTGACGGCAGCTGTGTCTGCACTTTTCATGCTCGTCATGTCGTACATGATGCAAACGGCTCTTCCATAGGCTTTTGCAGCTTTAAAAGTATGCATCATGACCGTATCGTTGAAATTTCGCAAAGACCCACTGTTGCGAATGTTCGTCACAAAACGCTGCAAGATGACTCCATCGATACCATATTCTTCCATCCAACGAAAATGCAGCAACGAAGTTTTCATTTTATACGATGAATATACTTTTGCCTTGCTGCCATCCGGGTCAGTAAATGCTGTTTGGTAGGATTCGTTCGCATCGTATTCATGCATGTCAGGCCATAAGTCTATGCTGCAGGCACCAGGTTCGAACAACTGTCCGGACTTCGTATTGATGGAATAATGTTTCCAGCTTAAATTGGCACCATCGGTCGGAGCTGCAAACCATCCCTGGTAACCACAAAGGATTTTACCATTGATGGTGGTATGGGCTGAAGTCAATCCATGTTTAGTGCCGGCAAACGCCATTACCGAAAGCAGACTTACAGTCAAAAGCATAACCGATTTAAGATTAGACATTTAATGGAGCGTATTAAATAAGTACTTTTTTATGAAAAACACCTTCATCACTATATACACGCACCAAATAGAAACCAGCGTTCCATTGGGTGGTCGATAGATGATTGGTATTTTTTTTTACGGCAATTAATTGACCTTTCAAATCGTATAGTTCAATCCGGTTTGCTTCCAATCCTGATACCTTAATTCGATTACCCCCAAAATCCACTTCGATGGGGCTGGGCTCATTTTGTGTACGAACCAACGAGGCAGAAACATTTTTAGTGACCTTCACTACATCGAACAAATACGTTTCTCCCACATTGTTAATGGCATATGTGGTAATAAAAATGGTATCGGTTGTAACTCGAATGGTACTGAAGGTCGGTTCACCAGTTTGTCCGAATCGACCAGTAAACAAACTCCAATAATTGCCCACTTGGGTTGAAGAAGCGCTGGATATCATCGAAGACTGCGATGTGGGCGTATATTTTTTGCGGGATGCGGAATTGTTGCTAAAATAGAAAGTGCCCTGAGAAACATCAAAAGTTCCACCGCTTTTACCATTCATGTTTGACGAAACAACCACTGGTGCGGATTCGACCTTTTGAACCGATCCAGCGACAACCGATTTAGTTGCAGGGTCAACTGGTCCAATCGTGTTGTAAACGTGGTCGTGCCCATTGATGGACAAGTCAATCTTCAGGTTCTGATAATATGGCAATAAAGCGTTCCGAAGCGTCACATTCGAGGCATCGGACAAATGGCTGCCACCCGAAAACAATCCAGAATGTACACCGACGATGCGCCAACGAACCGATGGATGGGCATTCACCTGTTCCGTCATCCAGTTTCCAAGCGAAGCCAGATAGCCTGATTTTGAAACGTCCTCGTGGTTGACAATCATAAACAAAGCATCCCCAACTACAAAGGAATAGACTGTTCCATTCATGGTCGAAGGACTCGTTGCCGTTTGGTTGAACGACACTTCGTTGTTGAGGTGATTGAAGAAATTGTTGCTGGAACTGGCATCGTGATTGCCGATTGTAGCAACCAAAGGCAGTTTGCTCCAGACATTTTGCATGCGTTCAAAAAATTGTTCGTATTCCCATTCACTGTTCGAACTGCCCTGTGATTCTACAAAGTCTCCGGTCATTAAGGCAAACAAAGGATCGGTCGATTTGTTAAATGCTTGTGTGACAGTATTGGAGGAACAATCAAAATTATCGTTTGAATTAGCCTGTGTATCTGTAAAATAAATAAAGGAAAACTCGTCCTTGGTATTTTTTGCAGTTCGGAAACTGCGAATGGAACTCCAGGCATTAGCTTTTCCAACCCGGTAGGAATAGGTGGTATTGGGCGCTAATCCTGTGGCTAAGGCCTTGTTTGATACATAACTGCGCTTTGTGTTAACGGGCAAATCGGCAGTAAAAGGTGGGTCATTTGCCGTAACCACATAATTGACGTTGGAAAGGCTGGTGCAGGTGGCATCGACCGACAAAAGCGGTGTCGCGAAATCTTCCAAGATTGCATTTTCCTTTGCGACTAATTGAACTTGTCCACCAGTAACACCTGCATTGGTATACCAAGCAAAACCCATATTGGTGGTGGGGTCGCCATTAAAGGAGGTATTGATGCAATAAGGCATATCCTTGGACAACATCTTGTTCATCACGGTTGTCAAGGCTGTTAGGTTCTCAGTAAGGGGAATCTCATTCGCTTTTTTCCGAGCCGCTAAAAGCAGTGTCCAACTTGGTACAGCCCAATCGCTTTCAGTCATGGACGTAGCCGCAATGAGTGACGTCTTGTCTGCATTGGGTTCTGGGTTCAACATGCTGGCAGTCAGGTAAATGTTGTCCAATCGGAATTGAGTAGAAGAGGATGAAGGAAACGTTGTGCACAACCAACGAATATCGATGTAAGAAACATTGTTGCATTCAGCTGGAAGTTTCACATTATTCACTTGCCTCCTGCTGATGCCCGATTCGGTGACATCGGTTACCGAGAACGGTCCATAAAGATCTTTCCAGGGCAGAGACAAGCCCAATCGGTACTGAACCTTTAGGGCGTACGTTTGGCTGGAACTACTTGTGGCATGACTCGAGGTTAAGTTGATGGAAGAAACCCCCAACGTATGTAGTCCAGAGATCATGAAATACGCTTCGGTTGGCCCAGCAACCCAGTTTTTGGAACATCGGACATAACCTCCTGTAGTGGGAACACTCCAGACTCGTTCCACGGTTGCAGAAGTAAACATTTGTTCCGTTCCGATTTTTGCGGTCTGATTCAAGCTGCCTCGATCGGCAAGGATGGGTTTGTCAATAGTCTGTCCATAAGGCAAGATACCACCTCCGTACCAATTGTCAAAAGTCCATTCTGCCAATGATATCCGGATGCTATCTTGTGCAGACAAAGCCATGCACAAAACGAAACCCACGAATATGCCGATTGCTCTTTTCATTAATCCATGCTGTAAGAGGGTGGAACAGATTCGGGCGAACTGGCCCATTTACGGTTTGCCTTTGCACCCATGACAAATTTTAGTTTGCCTCCCTGCATCAGCTCTTTGTGCGAAAACCAAGACTTATCCCACTCTTTTCCATTTAATGTGGCCGATTGAATGTACTTGTTTTCCTTTCCATAATACTCACAGTAAACTTCAAATATTTTGTGATTGCCCAGATCAATTTTCACCTTCTCAAAAAAAGGCGTTCCAATCACATAAATGGGCAAACCTGGTGTTACCGGATAGAATCCCACCATCGAGAAAACGACAAAGGCCGACATGCCACCACCATCTTCGTCACCTGGCATGCCCATCAGGTCGTTTCTGAACCATTGATCGATCAGTGACCGAATGCGTTTCTGTGTGCGCCAAGGTTGCCTGGCGTAATCATATAAATAAGGTATGTGCATGCTTGGCTCGTTGGCCATGGAAAATTGACCGACGTTTCCGGTATGGTCGGGTAATTGAGCATAAAAATCAAATTTACTTTTACCTAACGGCGTGTTGTACATTCGTTCCAGTTCGCTGACGAACTTCTCGTTACCGCCGTTTAGCTTAATCAAATCGGCTACATTATGCGGTACATCCCATCGATAAACCCAACCGTTGTTTTCACCATAAGCGTTTCTGGCACCGATTCCACCGGAATATTCATAACTGAAAGGAGTTATGAAGCGACCTTTCGAATCCCGTGGATGGAAAAATAACGTTTGCGAGTTGAAAATTTTTCGATAGTTGAGGCTGCGATTTAAAAAATACGCATAATCCTCTTTCAAATTCAATTGTTTGGCAATTTGAGCCAAGCACCATTCATCGTAAACTGTTCCCAGAGTGACGGCTACTGGTTGGCGACGTTCAAAAGAATGCACTTCAGCGATGGTTTCCGTTTCCCCCTCGGCCAAAGCGGGTATGTAGCCGTTCAATTTATAGTATTCATCCAGCTTGCCGGCTTTTTGACCAGACCATGGAGCCAGTGTTTTTTCGGTAATGGCAGCTTTGCAAGCTTGATAGGCTTTTGCAAGATCAAATCCACGAAGTCCTTTATTATAGGCGTCGATTACAGTAGCTACCCCATGATTGCTGTTCATGCGTCTGCTGTCTCCGGTTACTTCTGGAAACGTAGGCATCCAGAAATTGGGCATTTGCTCAGCCATTCTCAAATAGGAATTAATCATATCGGTTTCCATTTCTGGCTCGATGATAACACGCAACGGGTGCACGGCACGATACGTATCCCAAATCCAATCGTCTGTGTAGAAGGGCTTTCCATTGTCCTGATGCGTTTTTTCATCAAAGGCGCTGTAATATTGTCCATCCTCCGAAATGCAAATCATGCGCTCGTACGTTCTGTAAAGTGCGGTATAAAATAGTGTTTTGTCCTTTTCATCGTTACCGCTAACCTCGATTTTAGAAAGTTTGTCGTTCCAAATTTTTCGTCCCTCCTGAACGACTTTTTCCAGATTGTAATCAAAGATTTCACGATACAGGTTTTTTCTTGCTTGTTCGGTACTGATGAACGAAATGCCGTAACGGATTTTTAGTTGAGTGGCACTTTTATCGAACGTCTGGACAACACAAGCATTCTTACCAGAAGCCACTGCCGAATTCAAACCACTTCCTCCTAGAACACTTTGATTGGTCGGGGTCAGATTGGTTTCGAGGTAGATGTATACATTGGTGTTGGATTGTCCAATTTGTTGATAGCCTGATATGGCATTTCCTTCAAACTTGAGCTCCCCATTTTTGGAATTGAGCAACAATCTGAAATCTTCTTTTTTATTCAGTGTGATTTCATAAATGGCCGATTGATGAGCGGGCGCAAATTTCACGTCAGCATCCAGTTCATCCAAGTAAACGGAATAGAAATAGGGTTTGATAACTTCTTGGTCGTAGCTGTACGAAACCACGGGCTGAGACATCAAGTCCTTGTCAAGGTCGTTGGTGATGCTCAGGTTGAAGGCTGAACTCCCTCGGTGGCTGGTCATGATGATGGGCAATCCATGCAGTTGATTTCCTGTATAATCGGCTCTTTCGGGATAGACTCGAAGCATGCTGTTTGGAAGGTGAACGGTAGGGAAGGTGGGCACCAGCAAATGACTGATGTTACCAATCAGAGGGTTCACATAATCCACTGCCGATTTCTCGTTCAGTTTGGAATTGGACGATTGTTTGCATGAATTTCCAAGCAACAAGACCAAGCTGGCAAGAAGCACTATTTCATGTTTTTTCATAAATTAGATGGATGGCTCAGATGAATGTTCGTATAATTTGACCCAAAACTAAACGGCCGTGCATAATAATTCATAAAAAAATAATTAATTGGCTGGTTGGTTTCAGGTCAATGGGGTGTAAAACACGTTATTTCTTGTTATACAAGAGAAAAAAACTATTTTTGTGATGCATTGGTTCCTACCAAAATGAGAAACACGCAGTTTTTTGTCAACGGCCTTAAAATCCTCCTACTGATCGTTTTGATCGGTAGCAACAGCATTTTTATCCAAGCGGCCAACAGTTCCCCCTCCGAAAATTTTGGTGGTTTGTATTTCTTTGCCCATCAGGTTATTAAGGATAAACGCACGAGCCTGGTAATTGGTTCTCAAAAATCCCTATCGATTGATCGGGGCTTTAATTTGAGTTTTGATTTGATTTTGAGGGACGAAAGGTCGGTTTTTGGATATGTTTGCCGGGTGGTTGCCAACGATACGACCAACATTGACATCCTTTCCAGTAATTTAAACGGCGACGATGCACTTTGGCTCGTTTTTGGAAACTCAAACAGGCAACTGGTCTTGCTAAAGGATGTTCCCAAATTCAAAAAAGGGGAATGGATGAAAGTTCGATTGAGCTATCTGCCCCAGTCAAAATCCATCGAGATGTCCTTGAACGGATCCATCACCAAGATTCAGTTTACGAAGAAGGTGCCCCTTTACGATCAATTCAAGTTCTATTTTGGGGTGAACGGGCATTCCAGTTTCTTTACTTCCGACGCGGCTCCCATCATCATCAAAGATATAGTGATCAGTGACATTGCCTATAAGGAATTGTATCATTGGACGCTACGGGAACATGGCGTCAATAGTGTTTTCGACAAGATAAAAAAGGCCGAAGCCCACGTCAAAAATCCAAGTTGGTTGGTAGACAAGCACGTGCATTGGCAGTTGGTGGATTCTTTGGAGGTGCCGGTCAAACCGCTGGTCGCTTACAATACCAACTCGGCCGAACTGTATGTCGTTAATCCTGCCACGATGCACATTTTTGGTTTAGGAGGCGCAAACGTCCTTCCTAAAAAAATAATATCCTACTCGACGGGAATGCCATTTGAGACCATGGCCAACCAATTGATATACAATAAATACACCGATGAATTGTGGTCTTATAACCTAGACGGAACGGGTATTTCAAAATACAGCTTCAAGAAAAATGCCTGGAGCATGTTTGGCAAAAACACGCAGGAACCAAGTTATTGGCATCACAATGCTCAAATTTCGCCGGTCGATTCCTCCTTGATTTGTTTCGGCGGCTACGGCTACTACACCTATCACAGTGTTTTGCAAAAATATAATGAGGATTCTGCCCGTTGGGATAAGAAATCATTGATGCAAGAAATCCAACCCCGATATTTGTCCGCTTCGACCATTCAAAACAACGAGATGTTCATTTTCGGCGGTTTCGGAAACAAAACTGGAAAACAACAACTGTCCCCTCATTCGTTTTGCGATTTGTATTCCATCTCGCTCCCAGACCTTAAAGTGACCAAAAAATGGGAGTTCAAAAAGTTAGAAGGAATGGTTTATGCGCAATCGCTGATTGTAGACAAAAATGGATCGGATTTTTACACACTGGGGTATAACGGAATGCGTTTCAACACTTGGATTCATTTGTTTAAACTCAACAAAGATAGAGGGGAATTGGTGGATCTGGCCGATTCGATTCCTTACCAATTCAGCGACACAGAGTCGTATTGTGACGTGTTCTACGTTTCCGAGAATTCAAGCTTCGTAGCGGTTACCGTACACCGAACAATTCAAAACCGATACCGTGTGAATGTCTTCAAGTTGAGCTATCCCGCTTTCACAGTCGACGATGTTCTACAAATAAAGACACCCCAAAAATCTTCTGGTTTGTGGATTTATATGCTTTTCATAGGAATCATGGTCGTTTTTTCCGTATCCAGTTGGGTGGTTTTCAAAAAAATCAACAAGGTACAGTCCAAAAAAAGAAGTATCCCTTTAACGGGCTTGACTACCCAACGAAACTTAGCTTCAACGATTTCGTTAATTGGTGGCTTTCAGGCTATTGATAGAGACGGAACGGACATTACAGCCTTATTCACACCCCACATCAGGCACATTTTTTTGCTGATGATTTTGTATACCTATAAAACCAACAAAGGCATTTCTTCCTCTTCCCTGGACGAAATCCTTTGGTCTGACAAAACAGAAGCCAGCGCCAGAAACAACCGCAATGTGAACATCAATAAGCTAAAGTCGATCGTGGAAAAGCTGGACGGTTTGGAAATCAACAACGACAATTCCTATTGGCACACCATCCTGAATCCGCCATTTGTATGCGATTATGTTGCGTCGATGGAGATTGCTCAACAAGTCAAAACCCAACCAGAAAACGTTTCCATCGAAATGGTGGAACTGTTCCTTTCAATGATTTCACAAGGGTTGCTGCTTCCCAATATCCAAACAGAATGGGCCGACAGCTTTAAAGCAGAATATTCCTCCGTGATCATGGACACCTTGCTCCATCTGGCTAAAGAATCTGAAAAAACACGCGATTATCAGCTCATGTTGAAATTGGCCGATGCCATGTTGATTCAGGATTCCATAGACGAAGACGCACTTCACTTCAAATGCAAAGCGTTGGTGTCGCTGGGCAAAAAGAATGCGGCCCTTTCGTTTTACACCAGCTTCTGCCACAATTATAAAAACATCCTGGCCGAAGACTACCCGATCCCTTTTACAAACGTGACTTGAATCATAAATTCATGAAAAAGAGCCTGCTACTTTTTATAGGTTTTGCGTTGACGTTATTCGTAAATGGGCAGACCACTCGTTTCATTTTGCTGGGCGATATCCATTACGACCGAATGGAAGATCATGACATGCAATGGGTTCATGCAAATAAACCAAATGACATCAGCCAGATTGAAAATTATACGACCATCACTCGAAACAATTGGGTTGACTTCACGGCTCATCTTCGGGAACAAATTGGTGCCAGCCACTCTACTATTAAAGGAGTGATTCAATGTGGAGATCTTTCAGAAGGACTTGCCGGAGATCTCAAAGCTGATCAAATGGCTAATAGTGTAGTAAGCGCAGTCGAGCATTCCAATTTGGGAGTGCCCTGGCTCATAGCCAAAGGCAATCACGATGTAACCGCCGGACCTCCCGCCAAGTTGGCTTTCGACCAAAATTACCTACCGATGATTCGAAAACAAATCGGCGACAAGACGGTCAAAACTGCCAATTACACGTATCGGGTGGGCAACATTGCTTTTTTTATTTGTGATTATTACGAACGAAAAGCCGAAGATCCTATCTTGTGGCTTGACTCCGCAGCAAAAGCTTCTACTGCCAAATTCAAGTTTGTCGTTTTTCACGAACCCATCATACCCGTGACGGAACGATGTTGGCACATGTATCGCACGGACGAACCCAATCGTCAAAAACTGCTTCAAGTGGTGGCCAGCAACCAATTGATAGCCTTGGTGGGACATTTGCACCGATATTCCGTTGTCCGTCGTACAACTCCATGGGGGCCCATCATTCAAATCATGACCAGCAGCGTCATCAGCGACAGAAACGAACAAACCACGAACCGCGTTCTAACCCGATACGATCCCTCGATGGCTTTGGAATCATCTTGGGAACCCTCTACATTGGAGCAAAGAAAGGCTTACCTCCAGGCTGAGCAACCCTTCATCACTTATTTTAAACAATGCACCCTGCAGGGTTACGGAGTTCTGAGCATTGACGAACCTTCAGGCCGTCTGGAATTGAATTATTATGGGGGATTTAGCCAAAAACCATTTGACACAATCAACATTTCCGACTTATAAAACATGTTAAATAACATATTTTTCGATGAAAATAGTTGCAAAACAGGTTTTTGGCCTTTATCTTTGCACTGTGTTTTTCATGGTATTAGATTTAAGGTTAAGGAAGATTGGTTGTCGTGAGACAACCTTCTTTGTTTTATAGCTATTCGCTTTTACGAGTAATAACCTAAAAGTCTACAACATGAAACAATGGAAAAGCATTTATTTTCTGGGTGGAATTACAACCATTATTGTTTTGATTGGTGTATTCCTCGACGTCGCAATGGGTTCCGCCTCCGGTGGTAATTTGACGGAACTTCCCCAAACAGCTGTAGATCGATTTAATCAGTTTCACGAAAGTGCCTTCTTAGGACTGTACAATCTGGATTTGCTGAATGCCATCAATCAAATGATTTTAGTCCCGGCCTTTTTTGCCCTGTATGCCGCTCATCGAGATGTCAGTAAGGGGTACGGGTTGTTGTCGCTAATCATCTTCCTGTTTGGCAGCATGTTGATGGTTGCAAACAACACGGCATTACCCATGCTGGAACTTAGCCACAAGTATTTCGCCACAACGATCGAAGCACAAAAGGGATTGTATGCCGCTGCTGGCGAATCCATGCTGGCAATGGGTGCTCACGGAAGTTTGGGTGCATTTTTGGGTTTCTTCATCCCCAACATTGCCAATCTGATCATGGCTTTTGTCATGTTGCAGGGTGGAATATTCAGCAAATTAAATGCTTGGTTTGGCATTCTGGGCAGCATTTTCATGTTGCTTTACGTCATTCTGGTGAATTTTGTCCCCGGCGTGGAACGCATGGCCACCGTTTTTGCAATGCCAGGAGGGCTCTTGCTGATGGTTTGGATGATTCTGTTTGCTCTTCGACTCTTTAAGCTGAGCAGGTAATCATTTCAAAATAAAATCCCCAATCGCTTTGATGAACCCTTCAGCAAGGGGTAATGAAGCGTTGTTGTAGGTGGCCAGGTTGGCTTCCCTGTTTCCGCTTACTGTCCTGAGGATATGATTCATCTGATTGATTAGTAGTAGTTTTGCATTGGGTTTGGCAGCCGAAAGCAACTTAGCATCCTCAACCGTCACTTGAATGTCCGTGGTTCCTTGAATGAGGAGTACTGGTATTTTTAATTTTCTTAGCTCCACTTGCGGGTCGTACTTCAGCCAGGAAATCATATACGGTTGAATACTGGGTCTGAACAGTGGCGTCATGGCCTGGCTGATGGGTTCCACCTTTTCTCCCTTTGTTAGTTTATCGATGATGGGAAAAGCCTCATCCTGAACCGACTGAGGCTGTGCACTCAATTGTTCTTTCAACACAACGCCAATGGAACGGCCCGCACCAGCCACCGAAATGAATTTATCGGCTTTTTCGGATGCTAATATGCCGATCATGGAGCCTTCGCTGTGCCCGATAACCACGATCTGATTGAAGCGTTTATCTTTTCTAGCCAACGAAATCCAATCCTTGGCATCTTGTACATAATCGTAAAAAACCAGACTGGCTTCGTTCTCGACCGCTGCAACACTTTCAGCAACACCACGTTTATCGTAACGTAAGCTTGCAATGCCCCTTTCTGCCAATTCGTAAGCTATTTTCTTATAGGCATCATTAGTCATGGATGGATTGTTGCAGTTCCTGTCCGTTGGGCCCGAACCGGCAATGATCAACGCCAGGGGTCCCTTTTTGAAAGACTTCGGCAGCGTCAGTGAACCATAAATCTTGCCTGTTTTTGTTTCCAACGTAATCGGCGATTCAACGTAAGCTGCATTTTTATCAACGACAGCAGTTGGAACAACCTCGACCGCCTGCTCGTTTTTAATCAGGTTCAAAGGCAAGGACAAAGGCCCTTGAGTGAATGTACCCGTGATGTTATTCTTATCTTGTGTACCAACATACTTCATTTGTGCGAGACGCATTTCGACGGTCAACACCCCGTTTTCGAACGTGGCATGACTCATCTGGATGCCTTTGGCGCCCTGGTCGGGACTGTCCATCGTGGCGCTGTAGCCGGTGTCGGTTTTGCGGATGTGGAAAACCATGCGCAACGTTTTGCCCTGAATGGTGAGTGCGCCATCCCATTCACCAGTAATGTCTTGACTATAAACAGTCATCATCGAAATCATTAAAAAAAATAAAACAAGGCTGCGTTTCATACGAAATAATGTATTAGAATTTTGGCAATAATTTCCGAAACAAATAATCCGATGATGAACGAAGCGGTCAACGTACTGCCTTTTAAATCGCATGATACTTTTAATGCTTTGTACATCAATGTAATACACCAAACCATAATCGGAACAGTGAGTACGATCATCATCAAGAAAGAAGTGGATTGTAAAATCACGTAGGGATTTTTCATGATTTCGGACATGTTCGGTGCGGTGGTGAAATATCCCATCAGAGCCAGTAGGAGGAACGGCGCCCTGGCTAAAGTCATGGTTCCCAGAATGTCAATAAACCGAACGTTTTTGGAAACGATTAGACCGATGATCCACATGGTCAAAACCAGACTACCCAAATCAATGGCCAGATACGCAAAAGATTGCTGAACCGTTGTTTCAAACAGGTGCATGTCGAATACGCCATCGAAAGCAATGCCGTTGGAGGCGCCGATAAAACCCATCAACAGCACGAAAACAAGCCCGAGCCCGAAAGCTTGCCAACCAGCAATTCGAACAAACGGGTTAATCAATAATCCAAAGATTGATTTATTTTTCATGATCGCCAATTTTAGAAATGATGTCATTCAGCAAGTTGCGAACGGTGGGGTAGCTCAGTTTCATCTGAGCGGCCATTTCCTTAAGACTTCCGCTGCTTTTTACAAAACGGAGAATGAATTGTTGATCTTCTTCTGGAAGATGCGCCAATAAAGGCAGGTCGTAGGTACCGGTAACTTCGGTTCCGCAGTTGGCACACTTCAGGCATTTCACCTGAAGTTGCGATTGACAGCTGGGGCAGGAGGATGGTAACATGGTTGTCGTTTTATTTAGTTTGCGCAAAGATACAAGATTGTTTGATAAAATCAAATAAAAAATGAACAAAATGCATTCATGACTAAATAAAATCAAACATACAATGTGTAAAATGATATAATGGGTCAAAAAAATCACGGCCGCCCAAAGATATTGAACGACCGTGAACTGGAGTGGAAAATTGTAAAAACAAAAGGAATAAAAAAAATCTTTACGGATTAATCTGGATGGTTCCTAAATTAATATCGGTGCCTCCGTGAATTTCCTGAATCAGATCTTTGCAAATCGAATCCGATGAATTCAGGAATTGAACGTCATAGGTGCCTGTTGTCAGCCCATGAAGCATGAAGTAATTGCCCTGCAAGGTGTCGGAAACCGTCAAAATGGTATCAGTACCCTTAACAGCCATGACTTTATAAGGGACCTTGGCTGGAGAAATGAACCCCTCGATCTTGGAAGTGTTGGCAACAATGTATCCCCTGATTACCGGTTTAAGTGAAAATCCACCATTGCCCTTGGATACAACCGATTTTTCGGCATCAAAGTCAATCATGACTTTATACCCACTTGTCACCGTCACATCCGTTTGAATGTTAATCTTGAGTCCTGAAGTCTGTCCGCTAGGCGTTTTGATGTTTACTTCCGAACCATTAGCCAAAACGACTGAGTTTTGATCGCCCAAAACCAATCGAATTTGAGTGACTTTTTGCCCTGCTTCGAGCTCTACATTGCCCAACAGCGTGTCTTGACCGTTTGTCAGATCCATCAAATTGACACGGACGGGTGTCATCGGCAAAAAGACAAAATCGCCGCTGTCAACTTTGTATTCGATGCTCTGCACATCCACATAAACAGCCTGGAAGCCTTTCAGTGAGGGAGCGTCGGTCAATGCAAACGAGACCTTGGCTTTATTATCAGCGGTGTTGCAAGCACCTAAAGCGGCTATTAAAAACAGCCCAATCAAAAGATTTTTCATAACATATTTTTTAATGGTTAAACACAATCAATAGATGCGCCCTTTGACCTAAAGACAAATTGAAACTGCTCAACCACTATAAACTATTCAAGAAATTAGATTATTTAACATTTCCATCCAATGAATCATATTCCAAAGATAATCCATGTAACGTAATTGTCAACAAAAAATCCCTTTTTTTATTTCCAAAATCTAACATTAATAGATCTTTGTCCTCTTTGAGCAGGCATTTGCCACTGATATAACAGGGGAACCCCATACCGATGTGCAACGGATATCCTTCCAAAATCCGTGTCGTAAACGCTTTCCCATCCGCATTGACCCCATTGGAAACCCCATAAACAGAGTACAGTTGGTCCCAAAGCATCATCGATTTCATTTTTTCCGAAACCTGTTGAGTGGCGTCATATCGAATCGAATCAATGACGTTTTCATCAAAATCCGTTGGCTTCGCAGATGAAGGTACATTGACACGGGTAAGCGTGCGTTCCGCATTCCATCGCAGCGTTCTACCATCCTGAAAAGTAATGGAGTCGTTCGAATCGATTTTCCACATAGGTTGCAAGTCGGAATTCACACCCAAATAGGTCCTAGTGTTGGTCCCTTTTATGGTGTGGCCGTTAAGCTCTAGATTGGAAAAAACATACGTTCGTTTTGCATTCGTTTCGGACATCGCAGCCGTTTCACGAACATGAATCTGACCCTTAAAAACATTTCCTAACCTCAGGTTGACACCCGTTCCAAAATCGATAAAAATGTTTCTGGGGTGAAGGCTTCGTTCCTCCTTTTTTATACGCACGATCACGCCATCGATATCTACCTGAAGGTAAGCCCCGTTCGGCAAATTGTAAATGGTATCTTTGGGGTCATTGTTTTTAATCGTTTCCAAGAAATTCACATACACATCGGCCAAATGCAACGCCATATCGTTCATGCTTTCCGCTTGAATCAGCGTATTCACGTCGGAAGCCATCTCCAAAGACCTTTCTGGTATGGACGAATTGGTGCAGGAGGTAAAATGAATCAGGCTGCCTGCCAAAAGAATCAAAAATGAACTTCGTTTCAATTTCATACTGCCTAACTGATTCATTTAGATTCGAATAAAAGAAACTGAACTCCGACAGAAGCGTTGCAACCCCAGTGACTGCCAAGGTCGATTCGCTCATTTTTAGTCTTCAAACTCGATTGAAGTCGATACACCGAAGGTCCGGCTTTTAACTGGAGCCTTTTACTCAACGCATAGGTCACCTTTGGATTAAGTTCTGTGGTAAAGGCGTTTATATCCATTTTTTTAGTTCTTCCAAAAGCCAAGGCATATTGTGACAAATCCAAACTGAGCCCCAGAGTCGGCGTGATGGGGATTTTCATGCCAACACCCAAACCCAGGTGATAAGAGTCGTGATAATCGTAACCAAACGATGCTTTTCCGAAAAACGATTTCACCCCCAATATTAGCGATAGATGCAACAAATGCGGGTCGTAAGTCGCATCCAACATCCACTGCTTTTCCAAAAGCGTCTTCTCGGTTACGTTGGAGCTCAGTGGGGAGCTTGTTCCACCACCCAAGGAGCTCGGCCGTTTGACTTTTATCGTATCGCTGAAATCAACTTTTGGAAAAAGGTAAACAATTTCTGAAGCCAAGGGCTTGAGATCCGTTAAATCCAGATTTTTATTGCTCTTCAAAGGTTTTTCGTCCGGCAAATTTTGGTTTACATTCCTGAATATTACGATGTATTTATTGATTCTTTTGTATTTGACATCGGGAGCGAGAATGGTAGAAAGAGAGGACTCCAGCGTAAACCGATTGTTCTTGCCGATAAAGACAAAAGCTTGATCGTTGATATTATTTGAATCGTACGAAAACACGCATCCCGTTTGGTCGCTAATTGAAGCAAAAGCCTCTTTTAAACGGATCATACCGGTCGGAAGTACAATCGTTTCTTTCGTTGCAACAGTTTGCCCGAGAACATTCCAGGACGATAACAATCCCACCCAAAAGACAACGATGTAGATTAATTTTTGCATAACCTATAACCGTCTGCTATCTTTTTAACCTTTAAGTTCATGGTCTCGGCAATAACCTCCAGAATGACCTCCAATCGCTCGTGGTCAAAATGAACCGTTATTTCTTGCATACCTATCTCCGGGCTTTCAACCTCAATGTTCACTGAATATTCCTTGCTGATGGTTTCAACCACATCATACAGGTATTTTGATTCAAACTCATAGTAATAATGTTTTACAACAACATTTTTTGTCTGAACCATAGGAACCAATGGCAGAACTGGTGGTAGATTCGAAACATTCGAGGGTTGAACTTTTTCCAGAATGCTGGAGCGGAACGTTTCTTCCTTTTTATTGTATCGACATACCTCATTGGTTCTCAATAGGATGCGCCTACGTTTTTCAGTAAACAAGTTCACTTGACCCTCTTTGACCGACACGACCACGTTTGGACTATCGGGATAGGCAGAAATGGTAAAGATGGTCCCAATATCTTCGATGATCAATCGATCGGTTTTGATTTGCAATCGGCCATGACCCTGATGTCCAGCATGAATCGTCGCTTTGCCCTTTAAATGCACTATTCGGTCTTTTTTTCCGAAGTCTGAACGATAGGTTGCCTGGCTATTTTCTGAAAGGAATAATCGAGTTCCATCGGGTAAAACTTTTTCCAAACGATTGCTGGTGGTAGCCAACATAACATCTTTGACGGAATACTTGAAATACCAGATCGAAACGGATAGAGCCATCAGTATTAAAATACTGGCTGCCTGGAACATCCAAGTTTTGTAGAAGGGTATTTTCAGTTCTGCCCTATTCATGTAAGCAATGAAACTAGCCTTGGCTTCAACCGTGTTTGGGCTTGGAATTTCAGCTTCAGGGCACCCCGTTTTTTGGTAGAGTACGGTCAGCTCGTCAAATTGCTTCTGATTGTCCGGATGAGCAGACAACCATTGCTCGAGCAGCTCCATATCCTGCAGGGATGCGTTGCCTCCGAAATATCTGGCTAAGAGTTCGTCCATATTCTTTTTCATGACTTTCCAATTAATAGTTGCAGGATGAGGAGAAAAGTCAGGTATTCTTTTAAATCGGTTCGAAGCAGTTTGAGTGCTTTGGACATGTGGTTTTCGACCGTGTTGGTAGAAATCTGTAGTTCCTCGGCAATCTTCGAATAGGGCATCTGTTCCATTCTGCTCAGCTCAAAAACTCTTCTGCATTGGGGCGGCAAACTGATGATGGCCCTTTGTATAGCATCCTGGAGTTCAGCAGTTTCAATACTTTCCATGACCGAATTGGTGGAATCGGGTTGTACGGTGGTAAGGTAGTTGAAATTATGTTCCTGATGCAAAGTCCGTTGATTGATGGAATTTATTGAATCGTTATGGACGATGCGGTACAAATACGAATCCAACGAGCTTTTGATAAACAAGGACGCACGTTGATCCCACAATTTGCAGAACGTCTTCTGAACCACGTCTTCTGCTTCGTCCATATCCCTAAGAATTGAGTACGCATAGTTGCATAAAGGTCCATAGCATTTGTCGAACAATTCTTCAAACACCGCTTTGTTTCCTTTGCGCAGTTCATTTATTTGATCAAACATCGTATAAACATGGATGCGACAAAGGTAAAATTTTATTTTTTATTGTACGGTTCTCAGAGGTAAGACAATTGAAAAGGGAGTTACCACTACTGCTAAATTTTTTTATGATTTAAGTAGTGGTTGCTTACTGTTCGCTTGTCCTATTAACGACATGCGGATGGAATATTCCCAACTTAAAGAACTAAAATTGAAAATTATGAAAAAAATGTTATTCATTGCCACTTTGTTGGTTTTTTCAACAGCGATCGCATCGGCTCAAGATGCAGACACCAGTATGACTGCTCCAATTTCTCATTGGTCAATCGGCTTAAAAGGCGGAGCCAATTATTTCAGGTCGGCACCTGCGCCAGCCACTCGGTTTGATCGGATGCATTTTATTTTGGGCGGAACGGTTGAATACTCCATCAATCCGTTGGTCGGTCTTGGTATTGAGTTGTTGAACAATCCTTATGGTGGTGACTTGAACAGTACGACGACGTTGGATGCGAACACTTTTGATGTGGCACCCTATATGTCTGTCAATCTTTCCAATCTGTTATCACCGTATCGCCACGGTTTCTGGAAAAAGGTGAATGTTTTCAGTGAAACAGGTGTCGGTGCCGGTTTCTACAATTACTCCGTCAACAACAGCCCTGTGGTCAAGAGTTCAACCTTAATGGTTAAAACCGGCCTCAATGCTGAGTACAACATCAGCAAGAGTTGGGCGCTTGGGCTCGAAGGACAATATCGTTATTACGATCATGCCGACATGGCTGGATTGCCCACCCCCAAAGGGAATTGCGAGGCATTGACAGCAACTGTCGGCCTACGCTACAAATTTGGCGCAACCAAGAAACCGCATGCACGCAACATCAGTATGTGGGATTTCAACCCAAAACCAGCTCCAGTGGTTGTTCCATCAGTTGACAATTCAAAATACGATGCTTTAAGCAACCGATTGACTTCAGTCGAAAAAGAAAATGCGGAAGTGGACAAACAATTGAGCGATTTGAAAAACCAATTGAACCTTCTCGCTTCCAGAAAAGAAACAGCCACTCAACCAACCATCGTGACTTCTTTTGGCACTGTTGAATTTGAATTTGATTCCGATCAACTGATGCCCAAATCTTTTTCAACCTTGGATAAGATGGCTGAATTGCTTAAGAATGCCTCTTGGTCAAACCTTGTGGTTTATGGCAACACCGATAACATCGGTTCGATAGAATACAATCAAGGTTTATCCGAAAGAAGGGCCGATGTCGTCAAAAACTACCTATTGAGCAAAGGGGTCTCCGCCTCCAAGCTCCAATCGATTGGCAATGGTGAATTGAAGCCTGTAGCATCGAATTTGACGGTAGAAGGCCGCCGATTGAATCGTCGCGTAGAATTTGAAATAGGTAAGTAAGTATCAGGTTGATTTGTTTATTTTCTTGTGGCCCGCAGTAAGAATTTTTTCTTGCTGCGGGTTTTTTTATCGACAAACAACCTTCCTCAATCGAAGCTTTTTAGCAGGTTGATACGACGAGTATGATGCGTATTATGGGCGTGGGTTTTATATTGGGAAGAAGATTTGACAACCGCTTAAACCTGGATCAGAAAGTAAAGCGATGCAATGTTTATAATGTCACCTTGTACGTTTGGTCAGCGATTTTAACCAGATAGATCCGATTGGATGGAACCTTGATCTGAACATCGTTGGTTGCTTTTATCGTTTGTACCAATGCTCCAGTCATGTTATAGACGGAAATTGTTTCCCCTTGTCGGGCACCTTTAATCGTTATGGCATCGTTTCCCGCATAAACCGTTGTATGGTTGGTCTTGGGTTCAGCCATAGCTGTAACGTTTTCTTCTAAAATGTTTGTAAAATCACGCCAACCAGAGGTGGCTTTATATAATGAAGAAGCCCCATTCGGGACATAAAGAGTGCAGGTACTTTTAATGACATTGTCAAAGGTATCCCAATAGTCTGCCGGTCGAGTAGCACTTTGACTATGAATTTCAATCAAACTGGTACAATCGACAAACGACTGGAAGCCAAGTAAAGTCACGCTTTTTGGTATGGTCAAATATTTTAGACCCGTACAGCCAAGGAACGCTTGATTTTTAACCGTTTTCACGCCATTCCCAATAGTAAACGATGTCATCCCTGTGCAAAAAAAGGTATAGCTTTCGATGGTTGTTATATGATTTCCCATTGTAAAGGTCTTTAAACCAGAACAATTGTAAAATGCTGATTCACCTAGAGTAGTAACCGAATTGGGAATATCAAAAGCGGTTAACCCTGTACAACCTTTAAACGCTGATGCTCCTATAAACGTGACGCCTTCTGGTATTGTAAAAGATTTCAATTCCGTGCAATAAGCAAAGGTGCTTTGCTCAATGCGTGTTACTCCCCTGGGCAGTGTAAATGACGTAACGGCTGTTTTTGAAAACGCTCCTCCGCCGATTTTCGTAATCGTATTGGGTATTGTGATGGATGCTAAACTGGTGCAGCCGTCGAACATATTTTGTTCAATCTCAGTCAAACTGTTGCTCAGGGTGGCAGATGTTAAACCGGTACAATTGTTAAAGGCATAATAACCCAAATAAACCACACTATCCGGAATTACCACTGTTGATAGCCCTTGGCAATCCTTGAAGGCATATCGCCCAATGAGCTTGAAACTGTTTGGAAAGGTAAAGGACGTCAGGCCAGAACAACCCTCAAAGGCACTTTGTTCAATGGAATAAACATTGTTGGTCAGTGTGATGGAGGACAATCCAGTACAAGTAATGAAAGCATTTCGCCCAATAATAGTCACACCTGTTGGAATAGTATAGGAACCCGATCTCCCGGCAGGATAGAGGCACAATTTTGTTTTTGTTTTATCGAAAACCACTCCATCAATCGAGCAATAGTACGAATTATTTTCCTCAACGGTTATGGACGTAAGTTTTGCACAACGTTTAAATAGGTCGCTCTCCATCAGTGTTACACTTGCTGGTATGGTTACGGATTCCAGCGCTGTAGCGTTAAACGCCAAAGATCCGATATATGTTAAACTATCTGATAAGGTTACCGATTTTAGTGCAGTACAGTTGTTAAAGGCATATGAGCCGATATTGACAACGCTATTTGGTATTGTTATGGAATTGATAGAAGAGCAGGACAAAAAAGCTGACGCACCAATACTTTTTATGCCAAGAGGTATGTTCAGAGAAGTTAGGTTACTGCAGTCTTTAAACGTCAAAGTCCCAATGCTCGTGATTTTTTCAGATAATTTGACAGAAAGAAGGCCGGTGCAACCATCAAAAGTTTGAGATCCTAAGTACGTGACATTATCAGGTATCACAATGGAAGAAATGCCGGTACAACCCTTGAAAACACTTGATTGAATGGTTGTCAATTGGCTCGGTAAAGTAATGGACGTTAACCCTGTGCACCCCGCAAAAGCCTCCAAATCAATCGTTTTCACGCTGTTTGGTAAAATGACCGAATCCAATCCCACACAATTCTTGAAAGTAAATTTGCCGATCGTATCATTTTTCGAGAACTGAAAGTTCCCAGAATAATCGGCATAAAAATAATTCCCTCCCGAAACGATGACCGCTTCCGATAAATTCAGCTTGGAAAGTTTCCCATCCGTTGTTGCAGAAATCCCATTACCCGCCATTTCACGAATAAATAAAATATCCGTACCATTCAAATTCCCCGACAGCGTCAAATCAGTAACTTGATTCTTTTGGTTTGAATCAATTAATGTGCTTAGGGTACCAGCGGTCGCAACATGAAGGTTTACGGCAGTCTGAGCCTGAAGTTCAGTACAAATCAATAGAACAAAAGTGATTAAAAAAAATCGTATCCTCATTTTCATGGCTTGCTTATATTGTGCTTTAATCAATATTATGCAAATATAAAAAAAACAAGAAAAATTGGCGTGGATAGACAAATTTTTTTTTAAACTCTGCTCATCTGAAATTATGGGAATTGGTGAGTTGATCCATCCTTAAGATGTGGAAGGATTTATTCTAAAATTTTGTCAAGGGTATCTGAAGGCGGACGAATAATTAATTTCGCAGGGGTTATTTTCGCGGTGGCGGAATTGCGTCGCGTGCGCGCCGCCATCCTCGAGGGGAACCTTTAGAGGTGCACACGCTTTCCAGGCGTGCCTCTTCAACCACTCGAGCATCTCACAACTGATTTTATATCAGCGTTTTACGACTGTTTTGTTGCTCTTGTAATCGGCAACGGACAATACAGTAAAAATGGCAACTAGTAATACAGTAAAATCGGCAACAGGGCTGCAGTAAAATCGGCAACAACCGTACAGTAAGATTTTAAACAATTTACATTTGCTGCGTATCAAAAATCGCGGCGATGGAAAACAACAACTTTAATCTGTACTGTATGTATTATGAAATCAAAAGGCTACGTGATGTCGAACATCTTTCGATCCAACGGATAGCCGCCCAATTGAAACTGAACTTCAGGACGGTCAGGAAGTATCTTGACATGGATCCGGCAACGTTCCGCGAGCGCCTGAAGTTGAACGAAGGACGTCCGCACGTCCTAGACCCCTACCGCGATTTTGTGGAAAGCCGCCTGCAGCTCTTTCCCGAGACATCCTCCGCCCAGATGCTGGATTGGTTGAAGGAGAACTATTCCGACCTGCCACCCGTGCATCCCAAGACGGCCTACAACTTTGTGATGAAGATCCGCCAGGAATACGGCATCCCTAAGGTTGCGACCAGTGCCCGCCAATATGCGGCGGTTCCGGAGCTTCCGCCCGGCGAGCAGGCTCAGGTGGACTTTGGTCAGATCAAGTTGCGGACGACGACCGACACCAGGAAGAACATCTATTTTTTCAGCATGCTGCTTTGCCACAGCCGGATGAAGTTCCTGATTGCCCGAGAGTCACCCTTCACCGCCCAAAGTGCCGTGGATGCCCACGAGAGGGCTTTCGAGTACTTCCAGGGGATGCCCCGGCAGATTGTTTACGACCAGGATGCCGTGTTCCTCAACAAGGAGAATCTTGGCGACTTGATCATGACGGACATCTTCAACCGCTACCAAGCCGGCCGACCCTTCAAGGTCATGTTCTGCCGGGCAGCCGACCCGGAGAGCAAGGGCAAGGTGGAAAACGTTGTCAAGTACATCAAGCAGAACTTCCTGTACAACCGGCAGTATGTGAACGAGGCGACCATCAACACTCAGGCGATTGACTGGCTCAGGCGGACAGGCAACGGCATGAGGCACAATACGACTTGCAGGGTTCCCTATGAGGAATGGCTTACGGAAAGGGATCACCTGCTTGCGTGGAACCCCATGCTCCGGATCCAGCAGACCGACTATCATAAGGTCATCAAGACGAACACCGTCCGCTATAAGGGCAATACATACTCCCTACCGTTGGGCACCTACAAGAACGAGAACAGCCGGGTGAGCCTCAAGGAATCCGACGGCCGCCTGTTGGTCCAGGATGAGAACAGCCTGCTGGTTGCCATGCATACCATCCCTGAGGGCAGGGGTCGTACGGTTGTGAACAGCCATCACCGGCGTGACATGTCCGTTGGGCTGAACGACCTTCGTTCGCGAGTAAGGGCATTCTTCGGTGAGACCCCGGATATCCAGGCCTTTGTCTCGGAGCTGGATAAGAAGTATCCCAGGTACATCAGGGACCAACTGTCCAGCTTGCTGCAGAGCAGCGAACTGAGTGGGCGACTGAGTGCCGAGAAGGCTTTGCACTTTTGTCTTGACAACCGCCTTTTCAGCGTCAACGACTTTAAGAAGGTGCTGGACATTGACGCCCCACAGGCGGTCCAGATCCCGGAAGTCAGGCCGCTGGGCGACTCCAAGGCCTACCTGATGGCAAACATGACGCCGGAGAAATCCGATATAAATGATTACGAAAGACTGTTCCAAAACAAAGACAACCGCCATGAACGAACATATATCCCAAATTAAGCAATGCGCCACCCGGCTGCGTCTGCCGGGAATAGGCGGCAGCATAACCGACCTGATAGCCAAGGCCGAGCGGGAGAATCCCAGCTACGACGTATTCATATACGGTTTGCTCAGGTTCGAGGTGGACAGGCGTGACGAGAAGCAGTTGGAACTGCGCATCAAAGCCGCCCAACTGCCTTTGGGACACAACCTTGATGTCTACGACTTTGCTTTTACAACCGGAATAAGTCCGACACAACTCAATCAACTCCGCGAGCTGAACTGGCTCGAGCAATGCTACAACATCATGCTGACAGGGCCTTCGGGTACCGGCAAGACCTTCATCGCCGCAGGGCTCGCACACGATGCCATCAGGCGCGGATACAAGGCCTACTTCAGAGGCATGAACGATATCCTGGAAATGCTTAGGCTCAAGGATGTATCCCAAAGTGCCGCACAAGAGCATAAACGATTGTGTGCCTCACAGTTGATCGTGATCGATGATGTCATGGTGCTTGCTGTCAACAAGGAAGACGGGAACCGGTTCTTTGTCTTTGTCAACCAAATATACGAGAGCACATCGTTCATCATTACTACCAATAAATCACCTGCTGAGTGGGCAAAATCTCTTGATGATGAGGTTCTTGCAACTGCTCTGCTTGATAGGCTTCTATATAAATGTCAACTGATCCCACTTCAAGGAAGGAGCTATCGGATGCAGAATCGGAAGAACATCTTTAAATAGGCTAAAGAATGAATGAAAAAAATAAACTATTTTTATCCCGGAACCACTGTACAGTTGTTGCTAAAATCACTGCAGTCTTGTTGCCATTTTTACTGCACTGCTAATTGCTAAAAACACTGCATTGGTAATTGCTGTTTACAGCTCTCAATTTTTATTTGGTTTACCTATTGGTTTACCTTTGGGTGTAAATCGAGAGTTGGTTAGTAATATTTGACGTAAGAAAATTCAACTCGCCTTTCACTTAAGGAGATATTCAAAGATAATAAAATAATTTGAAAGCGAAAAATATATTCATCTGAATATCATTCTATTAATCGATAAAATCAAACTTTTTTGTTAGGTTGTATATAGGAATTTCCTCAAAGTTATCAGGAGAAAATTCGGTTTTCTTAATTCTTGTACTGGGGGGAGTATTGGGAACAGGCAGTACGTCAATAAAATAAAAAATAATTTTTTAATAAGTTCACTTTCTCTATTTATTTGTTGTTATTGTGCACTGAATAAAAGATGTGAAAATTGCAACTACGGCAAGATTTGGATTAAGCTAAGATGATTGATTTTAACTTTGTGGTTCTACAATAGAAGTCTTGACTGCTATTTAATATATTGAAGTGTATCAGAGCAGTTTTATAGAATTTCTATATATTTCTAAGTTTATTTTTTTCGTATTCGATAAAAGAGTCATTCTCAAATAACCTTCTTTCTTTAATAAACCGGATAACATTCTCTTGAGGCATTCTCGCTGGTATTAAATCTTCCAATTTTCTTAATGCTGAGCTAGGAACACCGTATTCGCTTAGAATTAACATATTATCTCTCACAAAATCATTTTCAATTAAATTCGAGAAATATGAGTAATCTCCTGCTTTAAGCCCCATTTCATTGCACACAAATTCTTGAATAGAATTAATCACTGATAACCATTTTGGAACTTTATATTCAAACCAATGTTTAAGAACCTGAAAACTATCTCTAATAGCTTCATCATAAATCTCATCAGAAGTAAACTGTCCAAAGCTTTTCAGCGATTTGAAATATTCGTATGTGCTATTTACTAAGTTCCAAATGCTTTGATTATAACCATAAATCTGTGTAACAGTAATTAGTTTATTTAGTGTCATTGGCCGAACAGATTCACTAGGTTTTAATAGATTATTCCACGCTAGTCCTAATATATATTCTAATTGTACCTTAGTTGGATATTTATTCCATGCAATTAGATCGTATTTATTTGTGACCTCCGCTCTTAAAATGTCAATAATATTTTTCTGCCCAAAAACTTGTATTCCATTATTTTTAATTAATTCCTTTTCTCTCTGTGAAATTGCATCGATTCTTGCTAGCTGTTCGTAATTTTCGTCTTTTACATCTTTGTGCCTCAGATTAATTAGAACTTCATCTGAAATAGGATTCTGTTCAAAAAAAGGAATATCAATTTTTATTCGATTATTCTCTGGAATAGAATTAAAATTATAAATTTTGCCTATGTAATGTATCATTAATCTACCTGCTCGCCCTTTAATATTTGAATAATCAAAATAATCAATAGCGATGTTACGTCCTTTAGTTGAATCGAAATAAATAATATTCTTAGCACTAGTATTTACCCCCTCTATTATTGTTGATGTGCAAAAAAGATATTTTATCTTTTGATTATTAAAATAATCGATAATTGAGGTGGTTATATGTTTTTGTAATGCACCGTCATGGATGCCAATTTTATAAGATAAGAGTTCTAATAAACTCCATTTGGGAGAGATATTGATTTTTATCCATTCTGCTATATCTAACTCTGATTCTTCATGCGTATGGCCCTTCGCCTTCAGATATTTTAAAAAACACGACGATAAATAACGTACTCTTGCTGGTGACGAACAATAAATAATAGATTGTTCATCATTTAGACTAAGAAGTAAATCAAAAAGAATATTCTCCTTGTATTCTTTGAACTTGATAGGTCTATCAAAAAATTCTTTATGATCACTGTAAACATCAATAGTTTTTGTGTCCACTAAAGATGACATTGTTTTGTAAAAGATAGCATTATATTTTTCGGCAAATCCCTCAGAAATAGAATCGATGTTTGGCCCAAGAAGATAAAATTTTGGATGAAAATATTTAAGAAGAAAATAAAAGGCATTGTTTAACGAGTCTGATCTCTCATCATCTCGATTAGCACTTAATTTGTAGAATTCATCAATAATTAACAAATCAATAGTAGGAAGATTTTTATATTCATTAACTCTTTCTGCTGTTAGTAAAAATAGATTTCCTTTTTCTGCACTTGCTTCTTGAGAGGTTCGTACAATCAGTTTGTAATTTTCTTCGTATTTTAATAATTTTCTTCTTGTTTCATCAAGTAGCGCAAGAGTCGGTTGAATAATTATTATATTGCGAAACTTGTTTGTAGCGACAAGCTCTTCAATAAGTAGACTTTTACCAAAACTTGTAGGCGCACTTACAATAACATTTTTATCAGAATTAATTAGGGAAAGTAAATATTTTTGGTCTTCATGTAAAAACATGTCCAAATAATCAGATTTGTGATATGCATTTCTGATTTGTGCATCCGTTGATTCAATGTTAAGATTCTCTTTTCTTAAATATGGATAGAATCCAACTCCTTCAATTAGGTCTGCTAAAATATTATCAAGACTAGCATCAAATTTTGCTCTATTGTGAAGAATATTAACTAATAACCTTTGCGCATCATTTTCTTTCTCAACTATTAATCGAGAGCAAGTATAATAAATGTCAAATGTGGTGTCAAAGTTGATTTCCTCACTTGTTTCAATAAGTTTAAGTAGATCTTCCATTATTCTCCCAGTCTTTGTAAGATAGATAATTTTGTATGTAGTGCTTTTACTAACTCCTTTTTGTTTTGAACAGGAAATAGAATCAATATAATATTCAAGTTTGCTTTAAGAGGATGATCATTTATTTGATTAAAGAAGTTCCATAATTCCTCCATCTCAGCATTATATTCTTTTAGAAAGGCTGGTTCATTTTCATCATTATAATTTGTAAATAAATCACTTTGAAATGTACAAAGAAGAGGAATATTGATGATGTTTAATTTATCTTTTAATGTTCTTGTGTCAGTTAGAACATTAAGCCAAAAATCTTTTTCGGGTATATTGTCTAAATGTTTTAATTTCTTTGAAATTAATAAAAATTCAGAATTCAAATAGTCTGTTTTAAAGTGTTCCTTTATATCGTTTATTAGTTCTTTTACGCCTTTTTTGCCATCAGTATAAATTTTTGATTCTCCAAGCCATAATGTTTTTGATTCTTCGTGAATATGCACAGAGTCAAATCCATGTACTGCATGGCCTACTGAATCTTTGAAATAAATTTTTGACAATAGAGGAATTGTATTATAAAAATCTCTTAACAATAGATGAAGTATAAGTTCCCCAAACTCACCTCTTCTCAAATATTTATCTTCAACATTATCATCAATTGCCTTGTCTTCAGCCAGATAGATATTTTTTACCCTATGAAATGCATCAATTTTATAAATAGTGTTAGCCGCCTCAGTTAATTTTCTTAGTGTTTCTGTATTCTCAGTATGAGTGTTCTCATGGAAACCAAATGCAAATTCTTGAATTACATGGGTTAATTTTTTTACTAGGGGTTTAAGGCGATATTCTTTTGTGCCATCGTCCTTTAAATCAAATCCAACAAGAAACGAGCTGAATTCTTGATTTTTTATGATATGAATTATAATTTTCTCCGAGTTAAAAGGTGTAGGCATAATCCATTTTTAAATTGTTGATTTGAAAAAAATGAAATTGTTATAATATTTCCTCTCTAAGGAGATAAGCACTAACAGATTCTTTATCAATTAGAAAATTTAGAATCAACAAAACACGTTCCTTTGATTCCGCCTTAATTCGAATATCATTTCGATTTAAAACAATGTATCGTTTTATTAATATCTCTAAATAGTAAACCGTATTTACCCCTAATTCTTCAGTCCATAAATTTTTGTATGTGTTTAACAGCTCACTAATCCAAACAATCCCTTCATTAATATAATTTCGACCAATTTGATTAAGTAATTGTGCTATAGCATCTAAAACATTAATGTTATCACCTATGTCATCAATTAAGTTATATATATAAGAAATATTCTTTTTTGTAAGGCTATGCCATTCACTAATATCCTTACTCCACCATTGAGATGCAAGTAAATAGCAGAAGATTAGATTCCTTGAGGATGAACTAGAAACTTTTTTAACATTCGAAACTATTGAACAATAAAATTCGTTCCAAACAACCCAAAATTGGTCGTATCTACAGATTTTATCTTCAGTTAATATAAATTCCTCTAATAAATATTTTGACTCTTCTCTGACTGAGAAGTTTTCCAAAAAAGGTTTAAGATATATTTTTACTTCATCAATTTCCCTAGAAAGAATGAACGGACATATTTTACGATAGAATCGCATTCTAAGTTTAAACATCTCGGAACTTCTATCTTGCTTTAGAAGTTTCTCACAAAGCATTGGTAAGTTTTGCTTTATAAAATTATTTAATGAAATGTCATTAGTGCTATCAGGAATAATTTGAATTACAGTTACTAGGTCATCGAGTTCCAGATTTTTAATATCAATAGTATCAATTCTAATTTGTTCAACTTCAATTTTAAGTAATTCATCAATTTGATTACGACTTCTTTGTTCAAATTCTTGAATTATTGCAGATTGATCTTCCCTTGAATTGTAATATGGATGCTTATTCGCAATCTTTCCATTTAAAAATAAATTTAGTTGTGGTTTTAGAATAAGAAAGCCATTAATGATTTTCAAAGAATCGTTTTCTGATATGCTCCATAATGAATTGATAATTGTTTCAATAGAGTAATCGCAAATCCTTTTATCTCCTAACGTATATGAATCAAATAAAATAAAAATCAGGATGATATTAAATAGTGAAATTGAATCTGGAAAGTGTTCGTAAAGTAATGGTAATCCGTTAATTGCTACTTCAACACCATCGGATATTTGATAACCATAACCATCTCTAAGGGGTGCAGATGCAAAATCAATAATCAGATCTCTACATAAAACTAATTCTTCACTTGAAAGTATGTTGGAATATTTTTTTAAAAGTGCCACACTCGCAAAAGAAGCAATCGGTATGTCATAATCTCTTTTTTTAATGCTTGGATCGATAAGTTCTTTTATTTCACGAATTACTTCTGTTGGATTATTCTCATATTTTGAATCTTGTGCATTATTTTTATTCTCTATTATGCAACGACTCCAATTCGATAGTTCTGAATATTTGAAAAAATCAAATGTTTCTTTAAGGCTGTCTTCACTGAATTTTCTCAATTCATCATCAATTTTTGGATTAAATTCTATTAAGTAATTGTCATCCTTTTGTGTGAAAACGAGTTCCATATTTCTACAATCAATTCTAGCTAACAATAGCTTTTCTGTGTTTGATAATCTCTTTTTGTGGTGTTCATCAAAAATTGCCCAAAGCATTCTTCTTTTTATGTCAAATTCTTCGTCACTATCATTCAAATTTTTAACTACTTGATATTTTAGGGCAATATTTTCAAGTGTGATTTTTCTCTGTGAATCTTCGAGAGTGCCAATTCTCTCATCTGAATATATTCTTTTCCTATAATCAAGACCATAACCCATTTGATAAATAAACTTAGTACTATGTTCATTCGTTAAACGTTGAATATCATAAATAAAAAATGGAATTGTTTTGAATAGAATCAAAGCTACTGCAAAATATCTGTCGGGATATGCAATGATGACACTTGTAACAACTGCTGAGATTGAAGCTGATTTTGAATTTTTTAATAAGTATATTAACCAATCTGTCAGCTTACTTTTTGTATCATCCTTTGCAATCTCTAGTAAATATTTTTCAAGAGCCATGTGTAAGGATTGCAACAAGTTAGGAGTTACAGGAGAACCAACACCCCTGTACATTGACCATAATGAATCGCTAATTATTTGTTTTTTAGTTATTTGATTATCAATAAAAACATCAACAAACGTTGTATCATTTCCGTATTTGGATTTTGAATAATATTCTGTAGTAATATTTGTGAAGTTGATAATAAAATCAATGCCAACTTTAGTTGAGTAATTTAGTAATATGTAAGCTGGCGTTTGTAATGCACTTGATGGAAAATAATCTAAACCATTTCTATTTAGTGAATAATAGTCCTCTATATCAATTCCAGAAAAATTGTGTTTATTATTAGATTGGGAATTTAACCAAAACAATTCTGCGATTTTGGTAACTTCTTTAGGTAAAGCAATAATTATTGGCCAATTTTCATTTGTATTTGTTAAAGTGAATTTGCAAAGTTCGTAATATGGTGAATTATGGCTTTTCCATTTGTTTAATATCACTTCCTCAAAAATTTCTCTTATTTCAGTAACGACTTCTTTTGCACCATTGCAAATTACTTGAACGAGATCTTTGACGTGACTTGAGTATTCATATATTGCATCTTGTGCAATAATTAATTTGTAGAAATGTATTGCAATAATTGAGGCTTGCCTTGTTGTTAAACCGGAATTGTTTTTGTTATTCCAATCTTTAAGTAGTGGTGAGATAAAATGTACATCTTCAATTTTAAATAGTGCAATATCTTGATAAATTAAATCCATAACAACTCCCCAACCTGAGCCTTTGGGTTTAACAAAGATATATTCTGGATTGATTTCCTTTAGTTGTTTAAAAAGAATCATGTGGCTTTCATCAACGGCTTTGCAAGCTATTCTCAATATGGAGACAATTTTCTTTAATAAATTGAAATTACATTCATAGAGTAGATCTTTTATATGATTTAATAATGTGTAAGAATATTCTGAAAGCAAAACCGATGTGAATATCTCATCATTCCATGAAGCACTTAAATGTGTCGAATTTATTATGATTTCTGTTATCTGTTTAACCTCTTCAGTTTGATTAAATAATTTATCAGACATCCATAATCTAAAGGCACGACGTATAGAAAGAGTCGTGCCAAGAGATTCAAAGAATTGGTTGATATTTCCTTTGTTTTCTTGATATGCTCTTTCAATTATTAGATCTAATGCCCATTCTTCATATATATCATGAGTAATAAAATATCCTGAATTATTTGAACTATAAACAATAATCTCATCTTTCTGTAGTTGCGAAAGAATTGATCCTGTGCATCCCAAACCTTTAGAAAAGAAATTTCCACTTTTAATCCTTTCTTTTACTATTAATAAGAAGTTGTTTTCTCTTTCAATATGGTTGTTGTTTTTTGTAAAAAATGAGTTTTGAATCTTTGATTTCCAAAGATTTGTTTTGAACTCAGTATATTGAACATTTTGACTATCAGCTGAATAATATGCTAAGTATTCATTCAAATAAAAAGGTGTTTGAATTAATTGCTTTAATCGGATATCAGGGGGAATTGAAAATCCATTAGTTTGAGCCAACTCAAATAACTCATCGTCAGATAAACTTTCTATGTTAATGCAAAAGGGTGATAATCTATATATATGTATAAGTTGAAACTGTAGGTCATCTAAATAGTAATTCCTTGTTGTAAATATTATGCACCATTTGTTTTCTATTAGCGTGTTAACAAATTCTCTAAAAGGTTCAGTATTTTCAATTTCTGATATTTTTTCAGCAGAATCAATTACAATAATTTTTTGGTCTTCATCTTCAAAACATTTTATGAAATCTAGAAAGTTTATTGTATAAGGTGAGAATAAATCATTGATATTCTGAATATGAAATTCACTTGCTTTAAAAATGTAAAGTGGCGTGCTTCTATTGTTGGCAAGGAATTCTTTAATCAAAGCAGTTTTTCCTGTTCCACCATTGCCATTTATAATGATTGTCTTAAATGTTTTAAAACTTGATTCTAGTTTTTCAAGTATTTTACTTCTGTCAATTCTAATCTTGTGTATTCCAAAACGTATATCACAATGGATTGAATCAAGTATATTTCTTGTATGTGCATCTAACTCTTTTAAGGAATCAACATTTGTTTTACTTTCACTAAAAAAGAACTCTGCTAAATAAGTGGCTTCAGGCTTTGCTAATTGGACTTCAAAATGGCTTTGAACCCTCCAATCAATTTCTACACCTATCTGCTTAGCTTTTTCTTCAATATCAGTTTTTATTTTTGAGCCTTTCTTATCAGTTTTTGAGCTTTCAGAAAATTCAAGATTTAAATAAATTAGGATTCTGTTTAAATTAGGATTCTTCCCTTTGGCTTTTTCTATTGAATCTAATATATCCGCTTTATTAATTTTTGATTCATAAAACTTTGCTTGATGACCAACACAATTATTATCAAATTCTATGGGCTCTACTTCTAGACCAATTTGGTTTTTAAATCTAAAAATTCCATATGGTTTATCAAATTCTAT
Organism: Bacteroidales bacterium; assembly: GCA_035719105.1. GTDB lineage: Bacteria > Bacteroidota > Bacteroidia > Bacteroidales > UBA1402 > UBA8389. The sequence continues at coordinate 66,427 of DASTGN010000001.1, forward strand.
GCAAAACAAGTTATATGCTAAAAGCTCAAACATCTTTTGAGTTTTTCCATAAAATTTTGACTTAAACAAATTCCAATTAAGATCGATCATCGTCAATATTTCACTTTAGTATTTTATGAGTATTGCGTAATGTATATGTTGGAATCACCTCGCAATTGATTATTATCATTACTGAATTAATTAAGTCCGTAATTAAAAGGTTTCTTACAACAAGACCTATATCGCTAATTATCACAAATGTATGTTTTTTATGTGGTAATTGTATGATGTTTATTTGGTTTTGTTTTAAGCATCATGATTAATATTTAGTTAATGCATTTGTCTTTTGGTTAAAATCTGAACTTTATTAGTTTGATAGTCCCACTTGAGACACTATTGTTTTTTTTAATTTCAAAATAATCATTTATGGTATTTTGTAAAACTTTATCAGTAATTCCATGATTTGAATAAATTGCACTCAATCTATCACGATAAAAATTCTTATTATGATGAATATTTAATTCAAATGATTCTGCAATTTCTTTTTGAAATTCAACATTATTCTTTCGTTGTGAGTTTTCAAACTCTTCTAACTTTTTTTTGATTTTTTGTATATCAAAATCAACTGATTCAAAAGCGGCTTTTCCCAATTTTCTATATGCCTCAATTACCAGATCTGTTTCTTTTAGGTGGGGTGTTATAATTTTACGGAAGTCATCAATATCTGAATCTTGAATCTGTTCAATTGCTTTAACAAGTGTTTTGATTTTCTCTTTTTTCAATCTTGATTTTTGAATCGATCTCCTTTTACTCTCAAAAACATAACTACTTTTCAGGATCACATCCAAAATAAAAAAGCCACTTTTTATGTATGCCTCTATTAATGCTTCTGCTGAAGTATAGTAACCTTTCACCCTTTCTTCATTATAGAGATTGTGTACAGCAAAGGGATCTAATTTCATTTCTTCATCTAACAACGAATAATATGTATTATTTTGAATGTCCTTTTTGATTGTAATTGAAACGGCTTCATTATTCTCCTCATAAAATTTCTTTTTTAGGTAGTCATAATGGTTTTTATGGTACACAATTATATTCCTGATATCTTCATCAGAAATCACATCCAATTCTCTTTTAATATTTGTAATGTGGGTTAGGGATTTAAATCTTTTCCCTTGAATTTTGTTTCTAAAGCGTCCTTGAATCTGAATAGCCTCAGTAAAGGGATCAATCATTGTATGTTCTGCCTGATTTAAATCTGTATAGATAATTACATGTGTCAATTCATCTAAATCAAAATCAACGGCTGAAAAAAATCTACATGTAAAAAGGCTGTATTGAGAAATTGGGGCTTGAAAATATGTTTTAACATTCACAATTTCAGAATTTTCCAATTTCTTTTTTCCTTCATGGGAACAAAAAACCGTATAATCAGTAAGAGGAATATTTTCTATGATCCTTTGGATTCCTTTTACTGAGTTGAAGAATATGCAAACCTTATTAGAGCTTCCAAGCTCATTTAATATTTCACGTAACTCAAACAAAGGTTCATTTGTAACAATCAATTGAAGTGGTTCTCTATAATCAAATGTTGGCTGAACTTTGTATCTCTTGAAATTTTGTTTAGTTACCTCTGGATGGTGAATATCTAATGGAGTGGCTGAAACAAATGCTTTTGATTGAAACTGAAAGAAGTCTTTAACAGGATTCGTGATTTTCTTGCGATAACCAACATCCTGTGTTAATCTTTCTGATTCGTCAAACAAACAGAAAAAATCTGTAAATAGGTCAAAGTCTGTTCCTTGTATAGCCTCCTTGATTTTCCAGAAACTTTCAGGAGTAGTTAGAAATCTTTTGAATTTGATCTCAGAGTCCATCAGGTATGCTTTAATCTTTGGAACTGTTGCATCCTCATAAACAGGAAACAGATGCAAATCAGGGTGTTTTTTTGTTTTACCAGTAATGACAGGAACATTTGGTTCAATTATAATTGAGTTACGTCCTGCATGAATTTCGGAAAAAGTAGCACCTATTCCTGGCAAAGTTTTATCAAGTATCGCATTTGATGGAATATTGACTAATCCCAATTTTGAAAGTGCATCTTGAAGACTGTCATCTTCATCTAATTGCATTAAAATTGTTTCCATCCTTTTTTAGCTGGATAATATTATAAATAATTGAACGGATCTGTTTTGACCTACTTCGGCCCCTTATTACCAACTCCCTGATTTTTTGTCCGTTTGATGGTTATGAAGTAGAAAATAGTTTCATTTCAATATTCCACACTATTTACATTATTGGTATGTAAAAGCAAAAACCTATTCCATATAGAAATAGATTCTTGCCTTTCAGGGTTGACGCTTTCACTACAAAGAGACCTTTCTATCTATGTTTGGATTCGAATCGTCAAGTTTTTTGCTTTTAACTTTTAGCTTTATGTAATCAAAGCGCGATTTGACTTCTGCTTCAACCAATTTGTCATTTTTCATCATTGCAGCATAATCATTTGGTGCAATCGTTTCTAAAACTGAAAAGGCAAATTCTAGGCCATCAGAGATTCTAATATCGCTGAAGCAATCAATAATGTATCGTTTTGCAATTTCGGAATCTGCAAATTTTTTCGAACGTAGAATTTCTATGTACCTATCACCATTTTGTATGTTGTAGCTTGGAATAACATTGACAACAATTCTTTTGCCTTTCTCTTTGATTCCAAAACAAAGCAGCTTGAAATCAGGCTCGCCAAATTTTCGACCTTCACAATAAATCTTATTAAGGGTTGAAATTGAGTATCCTTCCTTAATGCGTTTGGCGTAAACTTGTAAAAGTTCTTCGTCTGGATGTAGTTCCGCAGCACTTTCAAGATAGTTAACTGCTGACCAATCTTTTCTTGTAACATTGATGTCATTAATGTATTCAGAAATTGATTCGTCTTTCAATTCTGCAATAATTGCAGGCACATCAATTTCTTGTTTGACATTTTCAATTGCCCATTTGTTGTATTCGACTACAGCAAATGTTCGGTGTTGTCCGTCTCCCACAAGGAAGTATTTCTCAAATCCTTCAACAATAGGATTACCATCGATGTCACGAACGCTTAGAATTCCTTCTTTATGGGCTTCTTCACATTTAAAGACTTTGATTTCTTCCCCTTTGCGAAAACCTTTAACTTTCATTCTTTCACAAAGCAGTTGAACGTGTTTGAGATTTAACTCACGATTGATGGATGCGAAAGCTGGCATCCTTTTCTCACCATTTACGTCAATGAGTACGTTTTGAAGTATATCCATATTATTTGAATCAACAGGGATAATTGTTTTTTGTTTTTCTGTTGACAATGCAAAAGTGAATAATTAGTGAAGGGTCTAAATGGAATAAAAAAATCCTGTTATCGCATTCTCCCTTAACAGGAAAAATTGATAGCAGGAACAAAGTGGATTTAAATTTAATTACCAATAAATGCTATTAATAGTATTCAATTTGTGGTTTTTGTATTGGTTTAGATATGCTTTAAGCGTATCATCAGAATCAAGCAAATTTATATTATTGGAAAGTCCTGTTACAAATATAAGCCTTGAGATAAGGAGTTTTCTACTAAATGAAACTGTTGAACCTTTTTTCTGTCTAGCTTTTACATAAGGTTCTAAATCAAAGAATTTGTTAAGCATTTTTGCAAAGTACCAAATATGAACAGAATTAGATTCCGTTTCACCTATGATTCTACCATTTTTGAAGTTTACTTTTGCTCTATTTAAAGTCATTAGACTACCCGCATCAACATTATCCAATTCCTTTATGCAAATCCCTGCTAAATATAAAATTGCAATAGGATCTTGAATAGTAACTTTTCTATTTCCATCAATTTCCAACACTATTTTTGTAGGACTTTTTAAAGCCACTTCTTGAACTTTGCTATTATAGGATTCAATGTTCTCAATAATGCTATTTGAAAAATTTTCTAACTGTCTTTTGGGAGATTTTTTAAGTACTATTCCATTTTCGCACATTCCACGACAATAATCATAGACAAATAGCAACAAGTACCAGAATTTATCCACATCATATCCTAACGCCTTTATTGATTCTTGAACCTCCTTATTCTCTTGAAAACTTTGCTCAAAGCTTGTATCTAATTTTTTATCAAAATATCTATGCGTGAAAGTCCCATAGCCTTTTGTTTTATAATGACCTGATTGCATATCTGCTACAGTTAATGGATTAAATTCTTCCGCCATCAAATAGACGTAATCTAATAAAGGATCTCCGTATTCAATATCATAATAGTCTGGATTCTCTCCTTCAATTTCTTGTAACTTTTTCATTTGTATTCATTTTTTGTAAAAATATGAAAAGCCTGCAAACTATAAAGAGTGCAGGCTTTCAAATTGGAGTGAAAGTAATAATAATTATAATGCCACTTTGTAAACCCTATCTGCAATCTTTACAATATAATTTTGCCCTGTTTTGACCTTGATTCTACTCTCATAATCAGTTGAGATTGATGAAAAGATAAGTTGCCCCATAATTGAATAAATTCTTATTGTCTTGCCTGAGTTTTGTCCTTTTACAACAATGACATCTTGATCTGTGAATATTATTTCTTTTTTTACATTAATGGTATTATTGGAATTTTCAACTTCTTCAATAATATTTGTAAAATCGCCCCACATATCTGATAACCAATATGCGGAATATGTTCCTTTGGGAACATATAATTTACAAGTAGTTTTAATGACGTCTTTAAAGACACTAGCGTCACATTTTAATGGTGTTTGAATGTTACAATGAATTTCAATTAATTTATAGCAACTTGAAAATGCACCATATCCAATATTCGTAACATTTTTGGGAATTGTTATTGATCTTAAGTTGCTTTGATAAAAGGCTTGTACCCCGATTGATGTAACACTTTCTGGAAGGACAACGTTTGGTAAATTAGTTTGATAAAAGGCTTCTCTTTCAATTGTTGTTACACTATTGGGTATAGTAATATATGATAATGATTGACACCCACTAAACGACGATTGAGGGATAATTTTCACTCCATAAGGTAGAGTAATTGAATATATATTTGAACCTTGGAAAGCATTTGGATCTATTGTTTTTACGCCATTCGGTATTGTATATATTTCTGATTTTGCATTTGGATATGCAATAATATTCACACCTTCTTTGTCAAAAAGTACTCCATCAATTGTTTTATAATATTGATTTCCTTCTTCGGTTTTAAATGAATTAATTTTTTTACAATTTAGAAAAGCACTACCCTCAATCTTCACAACATTTTTAGGTATTGTAAATGAGTTTAAAGAAGTGCATCCAGAAAAAGCATAATAACTTATTTTTAAAACACTTGTTGGAATTGTTATGGATGTCAAACCTGTGCAACCCGAAAATGCTCCACCATCAATTATGAGGATATTATTGGGTAGTATTATAGTTGATAGTGCTTTACAATCTTTAAAAAAATTTGCACCTATGGTGTCTTTTGAACATAAATATGGATAGTAATTACTTGAACGATAATAGACCTCTCCTGAACAGATATTGGCGTTTGACATATCTAATTTTGATAGCTTGCCAGTAGTGATTGCACCAAGTCCATCTCTACCAGCCATTTCTCTAATACAATTAATGTCACTGCCATTCAAATTTCCAGATATTGTAAGGTCTGTAATTAAATACAATTTATTCACATTTATCATAGATCTTAATGTTCCTGCCGTTTGAACATTTAGTGAAATAGCTACTTCTTGTGCAGCTATATAATTATTGAAGAGTGAAAGAGCAAAAAGCATAACTAATAAAAGTCTTGTGTTTCTCATAACATATTAATTAAGCATTGATTTATAGGCTTACTAAGCTACAAATTTTAATTTATTAATATTTAAAAATCCAACATTTTGTTTGTTATCATTAATGATAACCGCTTCGCAAAGGTAAAACTTTTTCTTTGTTATCATAATTGACAACAGGAAAAATGACTGCTCAGGAATTCAATATTTTAGTTGGACTAAGAATTAGATCCATAAGAGAAAGCAAAGAACTTTCTCAGCAGGATTTAGCAGCTAAATGCAATTTTGAAAAGTCAAATATGTCAAGGATTGAAGCAGGTAGGACAAATCTGACTTTAAAAACACTTTTTATTATAAGTAATGCCCTATCTATATCAGCCAAGGAATTGCTTGATATATAGGATATTAAAATCAATTTATTGAAAGTTTCCAACAATTCACATTTTCAAATAAGATTCTTCATTGCTTCGTCCATCTGCCCATTATCAAAACTATCAAGGTATATTTGAGTAGTTGCCAAATCTGAATGTCCCAAAGCCTCACTAATTATGGGGATGCTGACACCTGACTTTTTTAGGACGGTTGCAAAGGAATGCCTAGCAACATAGGTTGTTAGATTTACTTTGATGCCAACGGTTTCAGCAATTGTTTTAAGTTCAATATCAATCTTATAAAGTAGATTGTGAATTCGTATAAGTTTCTGCTTTTCAGTTAAATGGGTTTTAATATCAAGGATTGGAAACACAAAATTGTTTGAACGATTCTGAGCGTATTTATTAAGGATTACTTTGGCCTCTGGTAGTAGTTGAATGCTGATGAGTTTGTGCGTTTTGTGTCTTATATAGGAAAGCCTATTTTCAACGACGTTTTCAGCCTTTAAATGCGCTATATCAACAAAGTTTATTCCACCACATAAATAACTGAACACAAAAATATCTCTTGCAAAAAGTTGTTTGGAATCAGTCAGTTTTACGGATTTGAGTTTCCCAATATCTTCCTTACTGATTGCACGCTTCTTTGTGGTTGTGTCAAACTTGCTAATCTTATAATTATCAAAAGGATAATAGCTTTTATTTACACATTTCAGCTCAATTGCTTTGTTGTATATGGCTCTCAAAGTGCGAAACTGAACACTTATGGTTGTTCCTATATTACCACGCTTTAGAAGCCACTTCTCATAGCTATTTAACCATGCAACATCAATTTCAGAGAACAGAAAATCCAAATTGCCGTTGGTAAATGCTTTCAATGAATTATTAGAAGCGGTATAGAAACGCCAATTTCCGTACTTGCCTCCTTGATCCATTTCTTTGAGCAGTTTCTTGTAGAAATCGCCTACCGTGTAGATCGTAACTTGTTTGTCTTTTTGGGTTACATGTGATTGGGCGGTGTAGTCTTTGTTTTCTACATTCAATTCAAGTATCTGCTTGCGAACCTTCTCTAGATTCGTGCTGATAACGCTTTCAATAAACTCACGATTGGGACAATTCCGCTTAGGTTTTTCCTTCTCAAAGTCCCAATTTTTGGGATTTACGGAGATTTTTAGACTTTGGTATTTCTTTTTACCGCTTTTGCAGATGCGTAACATCAAAGGATGTTCGCCATTTGATAGAGTTTTAGACCTGTAACAGAGTACGTTAACTGTTGCATTCATAATGGTTTTTGGTTTAACTCTTGGTTTAACTCTGAGGTTAAATCCAACGAAAACCAGTGCAATCAGGAGCAATCTGAAACAATATAAAACAAAAAACACAGCTCCAATTGCTTGAAACTGTGTGGTTTAGCGGAGAAAGCGGGATTCGAACCCGCGGTACCCTTTAGAGGTACACACGCTTTCCAGGCGTGCCTCTTCAACCACTCGAGCATCTCTCCTTTAAATGCGGATGCAAAAGTAGGAAAAAAATGGGAATGGGCAAGGCGTTGGTGGAAGTTTCTGAAAAAAAGGCTGGGAAAAAAGGACTAGGAAAGAAGGGATAGCGCAGTGGCCGTGGTGATGTCGGCAATTTCGGTAGGAGAGAGGCTATAAATTTCAGCCAATTTGGCGACGACCAGGGGGATGTGTTTGGGTTCGTTGCGTTTGCCGCGGAAGGGAACGGGGGTGAGGAAGGGGGCGTCGGTTTCGGTGACCAGACTGGACAAGGGGATTTGAGAAAGGAATTTGGCCTGTAAAGAGTTTTTGTAGGTGATGGTACCGTTGATTCCTAACAAAAATCCCTCTGAGGTGAGTTCAAGGGCTTGGTCGAGGGTGCCGGCGAAGGAGTGGAAGATGGCTTTAAGTCCGCGGCCGTAGTAGGGGCGGATGAGGGGCATGATCTGATCGAAGGCTTCGCGGACGTGGATGAGGGCGGGTAGATTGCGGGAATGGGCCCAGTCGAGTTGGGTCAGCAAGGCGTCTTGTTGCTGGGTGAAGTAGGTTTTGTCCCAGTAGAGGTCAAGGCCGATTTCGCCTATGCCAGTGTACGAGTTGAGCGGTGTTCCTGAGGTAAGGGCACTGTGGATGAGAGAGAGTTGTTGGTTGTAGTCTTCTCGAACATCGCATGGGTGGAGGCCGGCGAAAAAGCGGAGGGTCGGCATGGAGCCTGAATTGGACACAGATGCGTGAGCGCGCACGGATTCCATGGCGCTGAGGCTGTCGAAGTCGATACCGGGAAGCCAGATTTGGTCGACACCGGCGGTGTAAGCGTCGGAAAGTACGGTGCCCAGGTCGTCGGTGAAGTCAGGGAGATAGATGTGGGCGTGGGTGTCAATCATTCAGTTTGCTCGTTTTTCCTAAAATAATACCGTAGGCCGTAAGCTTCGCATTTTTCGCGTCGAATAGGTTCGGGTAGTTGTTTGAAGTAATCTTCCACCTGGTTCCAAATGTCGAGGATAATCGCGTCGGCGGTTTTACGGAGGGTAGCAATGTTTTCCAACGTGCGGTTGGTGGAGCGCTGATAGGTTTTCTGGGAGATGCCACCATCCTTAAAGATGTCGAAGTGGACGCGGACTTTCGCAATGGCGGGGTTGTAAATGGGGGCGCCACCCATGCGGATGCGTTCCTGCTCACCGGCGATGATGCGTTCGCCCCAATTCAGGAGAGCCGATTCGGTGCTGAGGTCAGGGACGGTCAAGTTGTTGATGTCGAGACCATAAAGACGTTTGAGCTCGGGTTTGATTTCATTGCGAATGACACAGAAATTCAACACTTGGATGAAGTGTGAAATGTACAACCTGGCCATTTTGATTTGATTCTGATATTTTTTACCAGCGGCTACTTGTTTTTCGAGACACATCATGTACTCGTGGTGAGCGGCTTCGAAAGCAGGCAAAAATGTTTCGGCTTCGTTTTTGGTTTTGATGGAAAATGCCAGGTCGGGGACGTTGGTGCGGCTGCATTGTTCGATGGCAGTTTGCAAAGAGCGAATTCTGGCCTGGTCGGTGTTTGGCAATCGTCTGTAAGGCATTGAAAATAAGGTTTTAGGGCTATTTGTCGCGATCGGTCAGCTCATTGGCGAGCTGGATGAGGTTAGCCTTACGGCTTTCGGGAACGGATACTTGAGCAAGTGCCTCAAAGGCTTTTTTCTGGTGTTTTTCCATTTCAAGGATGCACAACTCCTTGATATTTAATTTGTTGTAGATATTTGTAACAGCGGTAATCTTAAGTTCTTCGGGGCGGTTGTTGTCCGAAAGCCAGCTGTCGAGTGTGGCTCGGGTGGCAGGGTCGGCTTTGTCAAGCGCGTTGATGAGCATGAAGGTCTTTTTATTGCAGGCAATATCGCCACCGATGCGTTTGCCAAAGGTTTCAGAACAACCGTAGACATCGAGCAGGTCGTCTTTGAGCTGGAAAGCAAGGCCGGTGCTTAGACCAAAGTCATAGAGCAGGTCGGCATCTTTGGAATTCGCTCCACCGGCGATGGCGCCCATTTTCAGGCTGGCAGCCAAGAGAACGGCGGTTTTTAAACGAATCATGTTCATGTATTCGGCCACGGAAACGCTGGGTTGGGTTTCGAAATCCATATCAAATTGCTGGCCTTCACAAACTTCGATGGCTGTTTGGCTAAAGAGCGGCAAGCAGGCTTTGACGTATTCGATGGGAGCAGTTCCCAGTATTTGGTAAGCTAAGATCTGCATGGCATCGCCAGATAGGATGGCCACGTTTTCGTCCCATTTGATGTGCACACAATCCATGTTGCGGCGGGTTGGCGCCTTGTCCATGATGTCGTCGTGCAAGAGAGTGAAATTGTGGAAAACTTCGAGGGCGAGTGCCGGAATGAGCGCTTTGTCGGGTTCGTCCGAGAAAAGCTCGCAAGCCATGAGGCACATGGTTGGACGAATTCGTTTGCCTCCCATGGAAAGTACATACCGAATGGGATCGTATAGTTTGGAAGGAGCTTTATCAAGGGGGAGTTCATCGAGGGCTTGATTGAACAGCTTCAAGAGTTCATCCGATGTTTTCATGCAGTTATTTTTTCCAAAAATACGTTTTCATTTGCTGGAAAACAATTTTTACGAAAAAAATTATTTTTAAAGGATTTCCCATGAATAGCTTGCGAAGACTTTACCCGAGTTATTCGGGCAATATCCGTCGGACTTTTTACTTCAACCGAAAGTTGATGGGCAAAATGTATTTGACGCGAATGGGTTTGCCTTGCTTTCGTGCCGGAATCCATTTGGGGAGCGATTGAATGACACGCAAAGCTTCGCGGTCGAACATCGGGATATCTGGTTGCATGACAAAGGGTTGTTTGACCGAACCGTCTTTTTCGATGAAAAAGCAGCAAATCACGGTTTTTTCCATCTTTTTTTCCTTGGCCAGGTAGGGATAGCGGAGAATTTTTCCCAGGAATTCCATCAAACCTGCTTCACCACCCGGAAAGGAAGGCATGACATCCACCACGGTGTACAATTGGTTGTCGACGGGGGCGGGTTCCTCCTTGGCTGGGTCCTTTTTGTCTTCGACCGGCTTCTCGTCTTGCATCAATTCCTCCAAATAAGGATCGTTTTCAATTGGGGTGGAAGTGATGATATCGAGCATGTTGGATTTGATGGTCTGTGCCATTTCCTCCTTTGGAGTAACAGAGGGAGCAGCATCGGTTTGAACCGGAATGACAGGTTTTTTCAGTTCGGGAAGCATGTTTTCATCCATAATGGCGTCCAAAAGTTGGTACTGGTCCACCATGACGGATTCTTCCTGCTGCTGATATCTGTTATAGAGAATGTTATCTACGAGGATGGGAATAGCCACCGCGAATGAAAAGAAAATCAACACAATGATGAACGCCCATAAATGTCGACGCACGGCTGTCCTTCGCATCACATAGGCCCCGTAAGCCTTGTTCCGGCCTTCGAAAATTAGGTCGCACCATTCGCTGGAATAGAGATTCATCGTATTATTAACAACAAACAGGTTTAAAATCCGTTTTACAAAAGTACTCGAAAAATCTGTATCTTTGTACATCAAATGAAACCGTACTTCATGTTCCGAACTGTTTTAATTGGCATCCTGCTACTTTTTGCGTCTGGTTTGGTCTGTGCTCAAAGTGGGGATGTCCTTTATCCATTTCTGAACGTCCCGGTATCAGTTTCAGCATCCGGTGTTGGCGGAAACAGCGTTTCCTCGCAGGAACGGGATTTGAACCTGGTCTTTCACAACCCCGCAATCTTAAGTACCGAAATGAACAACGGGGTGGAGGTTGGTTATATGAACTACATCTCTGACATTCAACTGGGTTCGGCCGCTTTTACCCGAAAAATCAACGATCGAAGTGCCTGGATGGCCGGAATTCGTTACATCAATTATGGGGAAATGTTGTGGACCAATTCCCAAAATGACATTCTTGGCACGACTTATGCAGGAGATTTGGCGTTGACCGGGGCTTATTCCTGGAAAATTTCGGAGTTCTGGCGGGCAGGCGGCTCACTGAGCATGATTTATTCGGTGTTGGATCAATATACTTCCGTTGGTTTGGGCGTTGATTTGGGCCTTTATTACAACAACCCTTCCCAGTTTTTTTCAGCCGGGTTTGTGCTTAAAAACATGGGGGCTGAAGTCGTGGCTTACGATGAAACCTACGAAAAAATGCCTTGGGACGTTCAATTCGGATTGAGTAAGAAATTTGCTCATGCCCCGTTTCGTTTGACCATGACGGTGCAAAATCTGACGAATTGGAACACCACGTATTTGGCCGAGGTTGAGAATTCGGACGGAACGGTAGTGGCGAGCGACAACCTGGCAAAAAAGATTTTCAAGCACACGCTGTTCGGCTTTGAATTCGTGCCATCGGAAAACTTCCTGCTGAGTTTGGGTTATAATTACCGAAGGCAATCGGAACTGGCTATTGCCCAACGCACTGCTTTTTCTGGTTTCACGGCTGGTTTCAGCATCAAAGTGAAAAATGCCAGGGTAGGAGCATCGTTTGCCAAATACCATGCATCAGGTAGTTCGCTGCAGTTGACGTATGGAATGGATTTGTCAAAAATAGGATTATGAGAAAATTGATCATAGCTGTGGATGGATTCTCATCCTGCGGAAAAAGTACGATGGCCAAGACGCTGGCTAAAACGCTGAATTACACGTATGTGGACAGTGGTGCCATGTACCGTGCCGCCAGTTTGTTTTGCTTGCGAAACGGTCTGTTGAATAACGGCGTACTCGATGTGGAAGGGCTTCGGTCTCGTTTGAATGAGATCGTGGTGACTTTTAAAAACAATGATGAAGGGGTGTCTCAAACCTATTTGAACGGAGAGAATGTGGAGCGGGAAATCCGCAACATGGAGGTTTCCAATGCCGTGAGTATGGTCAGTGCAGTTGGTTTCGTCCGCGAGAAAATGGTGGAACTTCAGCGGAAGGCTGGTGCTCAAGGCGGTATCGTCATGGATGGTCGCGACATAGGCACGGTGGTTTTTCCCGAAGCAGATCTTAAGATATTTGTGACAGCCGACGCTCGCATTCGGGCGCAAAGGCGTTACGACGAGTTGGTGGCAAAAGGCCAACCTGAGGATTTTGACGAAATTCTCAAAAACATCGAAAAGCGTGATCTGCTGGATCAGACACGTGAGGTCAGTCCGTTGCGCAGAGCTTCGGATGCCATCGAGATGGACAACGGGCAGTTCAACCTGCAACAGCAGGACGCCTGGTTACTTGAACACGTTAATAGAAAATTACATGGCAACCATTGAAATAGATTCTAATTCAGGCTTCTGCACAGGAGTCGTGAAGGCCATCAAAAAGGCTGAAACATTTTTGAATGATAACGAAACGTTGCTCAGTTTGGGCGACATTGTACATAACAATCGGGAGGTGGAACGCCTCGAATCCAAGGGTATGCGTACCATTACGAACGCTGACCTGGAACAGTTGAGGGATGTCGACGTGCTGTTCAGAGCACATGGCGAACCGCCCATCACCTACGAGATGGCCGAAAAGAACAACATTCGGCTCATCGATGCGACTTGTCCGGTGGTCATCACGTTACAAGCCAAAATCCGTCGTGCCTACGAAAACTATCCGGACGCGCAAATCGTGATTTTCGGAAAAAACGGTCATGCGGAGGTTGTCGGTTTGCTCGGTCAAACCAACAATACCGCCATTGTTTTGGAAAAGGTTTCCGATGCCGCTCAATTGGATTTCAGCAGAAACATTGTCTTGTTTTCTCAGACGACCAAGGCGCTGGATGATTATAAAAAGTTGGCGGCCTTGATTAAAAGTTCCATGGTCAACGGTGCCACCTTTATGTTTCACGATACCATTTGTCGTCAAGTGGCCAACCGTTTGCCACACATCAAGGATTTTGCCCGCAACCACGATTGTGTCTTGTTTGTCAGTGGATCCAAGAGTTCGAACGGTAAAGCCTTGTTTGATGCTTCCAAAGGGGTCAATGCAAGAACGTATTTTATCACCGGCCCTGAGGATGTTGCATTGGAAATGATCGTTGGAGTCAACAACATTGGCATTTGCGGAGCGACTTCCACACCAGTCTGGCTGATGGAAGATGTGAAAAAACAAGCGACCAATATGCTGAAGGCTTTATAAAAACGCTATATTTGCATCGAATTTATTCTTCCGTATTAGGTATTAAATAAGGTAACTATGAGTCAAATCAAGACCATCGGTATTTTGACTTCGGGCGGAGACGCTCCGGGTATGAACGCGGCTATTCGCGCAGTAACACGTGCAGCCATCTGCAACGGTTTGAATGTCAAAGCTATTTATCACGGCTACAAAGGCTTGATAACTGGCAATATTGTAGAATTCAAATCTCAAAATGTCAGCAACATCATTCAACAAGGCGGCACCATTTTAAAGACGGCTCGTTGCGATGAATTCAGAACGGTAGAAGGCCGGAAAACTGCCTACGAAACCCTGATTCGCGAAGAAATTGATGCATTGGTGGCTATTGGCGGAGACGGTACCTTGACTGGTGCGCGCATTTTTGCTTCGGAATTTAATTTCCCCATCGTTGGGCTACCTGGTACCATCGACAATGATATTTTCGGTACAGACTCCACCATCGGTTACGATACGGCGCTGAACACCATTTTGGATGCTGTCGACAAAATTCGTGATACTGCTTCTTCGCACGAGCGGCTGTTTTTCATCGAAGTCATGGGTCGTGATGCTGGATTTCTAGCTTTGAACGGTGCCATCGCTTCAGGTGCAGAAGCTGCCATCATTCCTGAAATCTCTACCGAAGTGGACCAATTGGAGGAATTCATCAAACAAGGTTTCCGCAAATCCAAAAACAGTTCCATCGTGTTGGTGGCTGAAAGCGAGATTACCGGCGGTGCCATGCATTATGCTGAACGCGTAAAGAATGAATACCCTGAATACGAAGTTCGCGTGGTGATTTTGGGCCATGTTCAACGGGGTGGGTCTCCTTCGGCATACGACCGTATCCTGGCGAGCCGTTTGGGTGCAGCTTCCATTGATGCCTTAATGGACGGTCAACGCAATGTGTTGGTCGGAATCGAAAACGATAAAGTGGTGCTGGTTCCGTTCTCAAAGGCTATCAAGAATGATAAACCGATTGATCCGGAATTACTTAGAGTGCTGAATACGTTGTCGATTTAAAAGCTAACGCGATTACTTCTTCAAGATCGTCGTATAATAGAGGTCTAAAGCAGCCTGGGCGGCGGAAAAAGAGCTGATTTCGTCGTTCAGTACTTGCTTCTCCTTGAGAGCCAACAATTTCTGAATTTCTTCGTCGTGGTAGAAACGGTTGCGAAGCTGCTCGTTGATGCTTTCGTACATCCAATATTTAGCCTGGTTGGTGCGTTTTAAATGAAAATAACCGTTTGCTTTGACAAAGTCGATGTAACGGTCTATCATATCCAACACTTCGGGCACTTGGTAACCGGTTCTGCCGGAATAGGGCAAAACTTCTGGTTTCCAGCCGGATTCGGGCATGGGAAACAAGTGTAAGGCGTTGAGGAATTGTGCTTTGGAAAGTTCAGCCTTTTGAACGTTATCACCATCGGCTTTGTTGATGACAATACCGTCAGCCATTTCCATGATGCCGCGTTTGATGCCTTGCAGTTCGTCGCCACCGCCGGTAATTTGGATGAGCAGGAAGAAGTCCACCATGGAATGCACGGCGATTTCAGACTGACCGACGCCGACGGTTTCCACAAAGATGGTATCAAAGCCAGCTGCCTCGCAAAGGACAATGGTTTCGCGGGTTTTGCGGGCGACACCGCCCAACGAACCGGCGGAAGGTGAAGGGCGGATAAAGGCGTTTTTGTTGACGGCCAATTCCTCCATGCGGGTTTTGTCCCCCAAAATACTGCCCTTGGTTCGTTCGCTGCTCGGGTCGATGGCAAGCACGGCCAGTTTCTTGCCCTTACCAATCAAGTTCATGCCAAAAGCCTCTATGGATGTGCTTTTACCTGCGCCTGGTACGCCCGTGATGCCGACGCGAATAGAATTGCCAGCGAACGGCAGGCATTTCTCGATGATTTGCTGCGCTTTTTCCTGATGGTCGAAACGAGCACTTTCAATCAGGGTGACGGCTTGACTAAGTAAAACCATGTTGCCTGCAAGAATGCCGTCCACGTATTCCTGAACGCTATAATTTTTCTTGCGTACTGCTTTTTGGCGGTAAGGATTTAGAATGGGCGGTTGTTCAATGCCTTTATTGACAGTCAGGCCCGTGTATTGTTCTTCGTTTTCGGGGTGGTCCATTAGTTTGCAGTTACCAGTGCTGTTACGAACAGGCGGTTGATGCTGGCTTTGGGGTCGTTGGTGATCACGGTGAAGCGTTGAACGACGTTTCCGTCAAAGGTTCCCGAATGGAATGTGATTGCCAGTCGAACAATCTTTCCAGGAGCGACAACCATGCTGGATGGAGTGATTTTAAGTCCATCGTATTCTGGAACGATTTTGCGGATGTGGAGGTTCGATTTGCCATTATTGACTAACTTGACGGACAGCGTTTTACTGGTTCCGCGAGCCATTTTGCCGAAATTGATGCGGTTTTCGGAGAACGCTGCTACCGGAGCGTTGGCCAACTGATTGGCATTCAATCTGGAGAAATCTTCGGTCAAATTTGCACTGAGGTGAATGCGATTGTTGGGATTTGATCGATCCTTTGGATTGGTCACTATGTAAAAGGAGTCCTCCCTTTTACCGTAATCTTTTGCAGCTTCGGCACTATATTTTACCGTGATCACAGCAGTTTGATTGGGCTTGATCAGGGTGTTGGAAGCCGATACCTGAATGTGTTTCGGAACCTTGTTGAAACCAATGCTCATCGGTGTCTTATTGGTATTGACCACATCAATGGTTTCCGTTTTGATGCTGCCGATGCGTGTTTCCAACATGGGAACGATGGTCCGTTTGAGCCTCAATCCTTGCATATTTTTAGGATAGGTCACTTCCGGGCTTTCCCCTTTGGGTGTGACGATCCCCTGGATGATGAGCACCACGTTGGGAGCACTTGGGTCGTTGGTATAAACCGTAATGGTTTTGTGAAAAGCGTTGGGGCGGCCCAACGTATTGTAAGTCACCCTAATGGTGGAGGAGCCGCCTGGTGCGATGGGTTCCTTGGTGTACACCGGAGTGGTGCAACCGCAGGAGGCAATCGCTTTCAGAATGATCAGCGGAGCATCGCCTTTGTTGGTGAACGCAAATTCGTACGTAGCGGTACCATCCTCTTCATTGATGGTGCCAAAGTCATGTGTTTTGGTTGGAAAGCTGATGGTCGGACCGGCCAGTGCTGAACCGGTGGCTACCAGCATCAGGAGTGCTATCAGAAAAGTCAATTTCTTCATTTTCGTACAAAATTTTCGTAAGAATAAGCAATGGGCGATTCGGGTGTGGCTTCGTGCATTTCGTACGAAACGCGTTCCCAAAGGTCGTGGTTAATTTCAGGGAAAAAAGTATCTGCTTCAAAATCAGCATGAACCATGGTAAGATACAGTTTGTCCACCAGAGGATAGGTTTGGTGGTAAATCATGGCACCTCCAATAAAGAAGACCTTTTCCTCGTTGGAACACTTGACCAATGCTTCATCGATGGAATGGGCAGTTTCGCAACCTGGAAACTGTTCGTCATCCGGACTCAACACGATGTTCCTGCGGTTGGGCAATGCCCCTTTTGGCAGGGAGAAAAACGTGTTTCTACCCATGATTACGGTGTGACCAGAGGTGATTTCCTTGAAATGTTTCAAATCGCCCGGTAGGTGGCAAAGGAGCCTGTTGTCCTTTCCGATGGCGTTGTTATTGGCTATAGCGACGATGATGGCAGTTTCCATAAGTATTTTATACGGCAACCACACCTTTGATGTGTGGATGAGGATTGTAGTTTTCCAACGAAAAGTCTTCGTACGAAAAACCGAATAGATCTTTAATTTCAGGATTGATGCGGAGTGTAGGCAAATTACGAGGATCGCGACTCAGTTGCTCTTTGACTTGGTCGTAATGGTTCGTGTAAATGTGTGCATCACCCAGTGTATGAACGAAATCACCGGCAATCAGCCCAGTAACTTGAGCCATCATTTGCAATAAGGCAGCGTAAGATGCGATGTTGAAGGGAACACCCAAAAAGATGTCGGCACTGCGTTGATAAAGCTGCAGGCTCAACCTTCCGTTGGCCACGTAAAATTGAAAAAATGCGTGACAGGGTGGCAGGTTCATATTGGATAGGTCGGCTACGTTCCAGGCAGAAACAATGATGCGGCGAGAGTCTGGATTCGTTTTGATGGTCTCGATGGCATTCGAAATCTGATCGATGCTGCCGCCGTTGTAATCGGGCCACGAACGCCATTGATAGCCGTAAATGTGCCCCAAGTCACCGTTTTCGTCGGCCCACTCGTTCCAAATGCGTACACCGTTGTCTTGCAGGTATTTGGCATTGGTGTCTCCTTGCAGAAACCAAAGAAGTTCGTAAATTATGGATTTGAGGTGTAACTTCTTAGTGGTTAGAAGAGGAAAACCTTCTTCCAGATTGAAGCGCATCTGATGTCCAAAAACACTGATGGTACCGGTGCCGGTGCGGTCTTCCTTGTAGAAACCCTCGTCCATTACGCGTTGCAAAAGATCCAAATATTGTTTCATGTATGTATTTGAAAAGATATGCAAACGTACATAAAAGTAGTGAGTATTAAAATAATTTGTAGGTGGTTTTAAGAACTTTAAACTCACAACGACGGTTGATTTGGTCAGCTACGGCTTGTTGGTCGGCTGGAAGTGTTTGAATAAAGCCTTCGGTCAGGTTCGTGCCTTCTGGCAAAAAGCGGTATTTATCCTGCATGTAGCTGTCAACCAGGGCTGGTTGGTTTTTTCCATAACCATGCGATTCGAGTCTGGCCTTTTCGATGCCTTGCTGGGAAAGATATTCCACCACTGCTTCTGCTCTTTTTCCAGAAATGTAATCATTGACTTCGTCCGTACCGAATCGGTCGGTATGGGCACCGATTTCCACAACGATGTGAGGATTGTCCTGCAAGATTTTAAGGAGTTCGGCCAGGGCAGGATACGATTCTGGTTTCAGGTCCCATTTATCAAAATCAAAGAAAATGTTCTCGATGCGAATGGCTCTGTGCAAGGGTGTTAAGACGAAATCCTGCACATAAATGGTGTCTACTTCCTTATTCAATGTGTAGAAACGGGCGGAACTGTTCAAGTAGGAGCGGCAGGTTCCCAACATAGCATAATCGGCATCTTTCTCGACTTTGAACGAATATTGACCGTTTTTATCGGCTCGGGTTTTGATGTTCAAGCCTTTGTCGTTCACAATTCGAACGGTGGCGTCAGGCACCACTTCGCCGAAACGGTCGGAAACGGTGCCGCGAACTTCCACGTATGGACTGGGCAATTCAAAACTGTATATCTTGTCCCAGCCTTTTGGTTCCTTTCGGTTGGAGGAGAAAAAACCTTTTTCTTCCTTCCCAAAAAACGTAATGCCGAAATCGTCCCCATTGGAATTGATCTGCTGCATCAGGTTTTCCACTTGATAACCGCCTTCGGGCTTTGGCCTAGCCTTGAAAAGATCCAGACCACCAAAACCGGGCAAACCGTCGGAAGAAAAGTAAAGGTCTCCGTTGTTTCGAAAATAGGGAAACATCTCGTCACCAGCCGTATTGATGTCAGGGCCCAGGTTTTCAGGCGGTCCAAAAGTGGTTTCCTGCATTTCGCTCCGCCAGATGTCTTTACCCCCATAACCGCCCCTGAGGTCGGAAACATAGTACAAATACTTGCCATCGGGAGAAACAGCCGGATGTGCAAAAAGCACGGTGGAATCTCGATAAATATTCATCTTTTCAGGTTCGCTCCATTCGGCACCGGTTCGGACAGACCTATAAATTTCCACTTTTGAATTGGACTTGATGGAATCGGATTTGGTGATGCATCGGGTGAAATACATGATTTTACCGTCTGGGCTGAAGCAGGCTGCACCTTCGTCAAATTCAGAGTTGATGGGCCCTTCCACGAATTCAGGCTTAGTCCAGTTCCCATTGACGTCTTGTTTGGACATCCAGAAATCGTTGTCGGGCAGTCCGGTGATGCTGCTGGGTTTCTGGTCTTTTTTAGTTTGAGCGGATGAAGTAATAAAAAGGGTCATGTACGATTCCGGCATCAAAACAGGCGAATAATCTCCTTTTTTGGAGTTCAGCAGGGTCGCTTTCTTAACGATGTATTGATTTGGACTTTTCTGCCAAATAGAAACCAAGTGGCAAGCGGACAAACCGTTCAACGCCAAGCTGTCATCCGGGTGGAAATTCAGGAACGCTTGATATGCATTGGCTGCTTCGGTGTATTTGGCATTTTTTTGCAGGGTAGCGGCCAATCGAAGTTGGATGGTATCGTTTTTCTGGTTGTAACGCAGGGCTTTCTTGTATTCGCTTTCTGCTTTAAGTGGCAGATTGAGTTTGCGATAACATTCTCCACGATTGTAGGAAACGTGAGCTCGTTCCTTTTTTTCGTCACTTTTGAGGCGTCTGTAGACTTTTCCATACTGTATGGCAGCCGCATTGTATTCTCCATAGCTGAACTGTTTGTCAGCCTTGTTCAGCATCATCCCGACGGTACAACCGCTGAGCATGAAAACTAGCAAAAAGAGAAAAACGGGTACTTTCGCGCGCATGATAGAAAAAACGGCTTTATTGGTTGTTTATTGTGGTTATGGTATGCGAGAGGCGCATAGTAGTGATGCCGAGTTTAATAATATGTAAAAATAATATAGTAAAATAGGTACAATAGTATAAAAACGGATATATATTTACATCGATTAAACATCATCTAAACTGGAGTTGCTAACTTACCTGCACACAGAGCTTAATACTAAAAATAAATAAGATCATGAAAAACCTTTTATTGTCATTTGTTCTTATAATATTTTTATCATGTACCGAAAATGATTCAGGTTTTAAATACGCTCAATTTACAAGTGATGACCTTAGTTACTTATATTATAACTCAGATACTCTTACTTTCACTGGTGATACGATATATTTTAAAGATACAATAACATTTATGCTAAATGGATCTAAAATAATAAGAGTGCCAGTTGCTACAAAAATTGTAAAATTTTTTGACCCACTTTGGTATAATAGTAATGAAGCTGGTATTGATGGACAATCCACATTGAACTTAAATAAAGAAACAGGTTTCTTTTATGCAGATGTGGATGTTTCAAGACAACATACATTTGATGAAGTATCTGAAAAGTTTTTTTATATTAAGGCAAACGGGGGATTTTCTTTTGCAAAACGATTCTTTACTAAAGACGAAATGCCATTAGATACTGCCTTGGTTTTGGGTGTTCATTATGAAAATGTTTTAAAGTTCTACCCGGACTCTTTGTCACAAACAAACATTAAATCAATTTATTTTGCTAAAAAATTCGGATTTATCAAGATTGAAACATTAGATGGTAAAACAATGGAACGTGTTTTGCCTGTTTGAAAAAATTATCGGTGATGGTCGCGATTAGACTACCGGCACCAACAGGGAGCTGTCGCCGTAGCTGAGGAAGCGGAAATTGTGTTGCAGGGCGTAGTTGTAAACCGTACGCCAGTTGTCGCCACCGAGGAAGGCGGAAACGAGCAGCAAGAGGGTGCTGTTGGGTTGGTGGAAGTTGGTGAGCATGGCGTTCACTACATGAAATCGATATCCCGGGGCAATGAGCAGGCGGGTGGAAGCGGTGAAGACGGGCAGGTTGTTTTTTTCAAGGTAGCTCATGATGGCTTCAAGCGCTTCAATAGTTGGAATTGGGCGTATTTCTGATTCCTTTTGCCACTCGGTCATTTGTCTATAGGCATACCATTGATCCAGCGTCCATTCGTCGGGATGCCTATCGGGGTGAGCTAGTAGGCGGTAGCCGAACCAGTACAGGCTTTCCAGCGTTCGGACCGAGGTGGTGCCTACAGCGGTGACGGAGCCCAAATGGCTTATAAGTGCCTGCAGGAACTCTTTTTCGACGGAAATGAATTCGCTGTGCATCGTGTGGTTCAGCATGAATTCGGACAAAACTGGTTGAAAGGTGCCGGCACCCACGTGCAAGGTGACCTCACTGCGAACGATGCCCTTTTCATCGATGTTTTTGAGCACTTCCGGTGTAAAATGCAGACCGGCGGTGGGCGCGGCTACGGAACCTTCGATCCGACTGAATACGGTTTGATAGGTGGTTTCGTCCGAGGCTTGCGTTTCGCGGTTCAGGTATGGAGGAATGGGCAACTGACCGGCTTCTTCGAGTAAATCGCCAAAATTCAGCGTAGGCCCTTCCAAACTTTTCCAACTGAATCGGATGCGTTGCGCTTTGTCCTCCGTGCCCACGCGTTCGGCCGAGAAAAGAATTTTTGAGTCTTTTATTACGAGTTCGCGGTGCAAGGGTTCCAGTTTCCATTTCTTTAAATTGCCTACCAGGCAGAGCCATTCGCACTGTTCGGTACTTTGGAAATTTTGGGCGTAATCGGCTGGGCTGAGCGGTTCCAGGCAAAATACCTCGATGCGTGCGCCGGTTTCCTTAAAGAAAAACAGGCGAGCGTGAATCACTCTGGTATTGTTGTAAACCAATAAGCTGTTGGATTCCAAGTGTTCGGGCAGATTTCCAAAAGTGGTTTCGCTTAAAGTTCCCTTTTGGTATAAAAGCAGTTTGGAAGCGTCACGGGGTTCCACCGGGAATTTCGCGATCCGTTCGTCTGGAAGGTTATAGGCGAAGTCTTCGATGCGGATGGACTGGATTTTTTGAAGCAGGTCGGTCATGTCGTGACAAAGGTACGAATTGCGTTTTTAAACAGCAAAGGCTGCCCGATTTGAGCAGCCTTTGAAGGAGTTTATATGGATATCAGAATTTGTAACGAACGCCCAGAGCGGCACCACCGTCAAAGCCATTGACACCTCCGAAATACCAACCGGGTCTGGTGTCCAGGGACAATTGAATAGGTATGGACGGGAATGAATATTCAATACCGAGCTGACCGGCCAAACCCAAACCTAATCCGTTGAACGCCCTTAAACCAGCGCCGATACCGGCATACCATCTGAAGCCTTCGCCCAGGCCTTTCAAATCCCAAAGCCATTGATAGACGCCTGTCAGAGACAATCCATTATAAGTGCTGTTTCCTACAAAACCCAGGTCGAGTTCCAATCTATTCGCTGTTCCAAGATCTTTTTGGAAAGAAATTTCACCTCCGTTTGCGCTTCCGCCACCTAAGCGAAGACCAATAGCTTTGTCCTGTGCGCTTAACGATGCAGAAAGGGCAAAGGTTACTAATACTGCCAGAATAATTTTTTTCATAATTTTAATAATTAGTTAGTGAATATTGATCGAAGACGAAGTTATGCAATATTTTTTATTTTTATCCTATCTTTGACATGATTCAAATTCATAACCTTAGATTAATGACCAAGCTGATTTTTAGAAAGGGGATGCTCCTTGCTTTTCTCCTTATTTCGTCGATGACGACATTTGCCCAGAACATGCTCATTGAGAGCCTTTCAGGCCCTATCACGCAAAATGAGATTGATGCATTTAAAGTGTATATGCAGAAATTGGTTCCTCCGGAAACTCCCTGGGGAGCTTTAAACGGAACCGGGCACAATGCCTGGGGTGATTTCGATGGTGGCAACGTCATTGAGGCTTATGGTCTGATGTTTGAGGCAACAGGTGATATGGAGTTGCTCAATTCCATGATTCATTGGACCGATATTTGTGTATCGCAGCGTAACGATCTATTGCCTAAAGACCAAGGCGGACAACGAGTTATGTGGACGGGCAAGATCAATAAAGTCTGGGTGCCGAACTATCCGGGATCTACTTCGGCCGGATATGCCGGAGGTGAAGATGGCGATACAAAAGCGCACATTGCCTACAGCGCTTTGCTCATTCTCAAAAACCCTTCAATTTGGAGTCAGACGATCCCCGATGGCAATCCCTTTAGTTATGGTGTGACGTATTTGGATCGGGCAAAAGACTACATGGCTAAATGCGATGAAAGCAATGATGACTATACTCGCGTGCAATTTGCACAAGTAGGTACCAATCTCATTCGAAACCCGACCAACTGGCCAACGGGTTACCACACGATGGAAGCGGTCAATATCCAAATGATGTTGGACGGCGATTTCCAGCGAATGGCTGAGTGCCATGAAATTCTGGGTGATGCACCGGAGCGGGTTGCACAGTATGACGCCATCGTAAAAGCTTCCATGGACGAATGCATCAAAGGGATGGCTGCTTGTCATCCGACGCAGGTTAACGGAAAAACGGTTTATGCCTGGTGCTACTATCCTTGGGATATTTATCCCAGACACATTGAAACTGTTGGTCATGCAGCTTATGATATGATAGGTGTTTATCGTGCTTTCAACCGCCCAGTATACGGCTATTCTCCAGCTTTGGTGACTCCTTTTGCCAATGCTTTGGCCTATGTGATGTCACTTGGAAATAATAGTTTCTCTACCAACGTCGATGGCACCGGCAACACGCAAAACTACATGCAAGCCCAGTGGTTGCTACTAGGCGATTGGGAACCAAAAGCATTTGAATTGGTCGCTGCAGCCAACTTGGCTTCAGGGCGTTACAAAACCACCCCCTTAATGACTGCCACCATGCTTTGGATGAAGAACCGGCGTTATCATGCGGTTGTTTTACCTCCGAACATCGTGCTAAATAAAGCAACCACGGTAAGTAATTTTTACAAAAATACGAGCAGTTATTCGGGTGGAAGCGCCGTGGATGGCAACCTTTCGAGCCGTTGGGCGTGCGACGATGGGGTCACTTCCGCTTCGCTCGAAGTAGATTTGGGTGGATTTTATACGTTTGGACAGGTGGCGACTTTAGATTATTTATCAAGGGTAACAAGCTATCTCATACAATATTGGAATGGTTCCAACTGGGCTGATGCGTTTCAAGGAAATTCATTGGGTGCTGTTACCAAAACCGACTCATTCAACCCGGTTACAGGCAGTAAAGTCCGGTTGAATGTTTCCACAACAGATGTAAAAGGCCCTTCCATTTATGAGTTTTCAGTGTATGGGTATCCTTCCACCGTGAACCCTCCGGTTGACCTTAAAAAACAAAAAACACACGATTTATCCTTTCAACTATTGAACACTTCGGGTCGTACGAATTTGAGGTATTCTATCCCTGCGTTAGAACAAGTAACGATTGACGTTTACACCGTCACCGGTCAAAAAATAAAAACGGCTTTTCAGGAATTACAAGAAGCCGGAACCCATTATTTCACACTCAAACCGACCGATTTTGCCGATGGTCTTTACTTGTTGCAACTTTGCATGGGCACAGAGAAACGCATCAAAAAGTGGTTGGTGTCAAATTGATTCTTTCGGATGGAATCGCTAACGACGGCAGATGTTTTTATAGTCACAATACGTACATTTTTCGGCATGTGGTGTCTGCACAAAGGGGGTTTCTGGGTTAAATAGATTGATTATCAAATCATTAAGATTTGATTTAAACGTTTCTGCAAAGGGTTTGAAATCTGAAACCTTTTGCTTTTCTTTTTTGCTTCCGACGTAAATGCTCCGATCAAAATCGGGTGCGGCGGCTTTGTGGATAAACAACAATTCGGGACAAACAACAGAGTTGGGGTCTTGATCATGCAAAATGGAAGCATATAGAAAAATCTGAAAAACATAATTGGCTCTATCTACATCGTCAGCAAACAGCGATTCGATACTGGGTGGATTTTTTGGGTTGCCACCGGTTTTGTAATCCAATATTCTTTGGACACCGTCTTTTTGATCCAATCGGTCGATGGTGCCTCCAAATCGGATGGAATGGCCTTCGTCTCGTGGTAGCTCGCCTTCTACCTCGAGCTCTAAGCCCAAGATCTGAAATGGTACCCGCTCCAGGTCAAGTTTCAACAGTGTTTTCAGAAAACCGGTTACGATGGCTCGTCGAACCAATTGTTCGCCATTGTATTCGGGCGTTTCTTGATGATCTTGCAATTTGAAGAAGTCGCGTTTGAAAAATAAATCCACCACCTGTTCGATGGAATGAATGTTTTTCAACCAGGGTTCGAGGTCGGCTGCATCGATCATGCCACGAAGGGCTCCGGATTCTAATTCGGTATTGATCGTTTTTTCTTGGATGGCTTGCAACACTGTACGCTGTTCGGAGGGTTTGGCTGCCTTTCGGAGCAAAATGCTGGTGTAGATGTATTCGGCCGAATGGTGAAAAAAGTTGCCCAACATAGCGCCGTCTATGTCTTCACTGACCTGATTGGGTTCCTCAAGGCCTGCCACATAATGGAAATAAAAGCGCAACGGGCATTCCAACAGGCTGTTCAGTGCCGTGGGGGAGATTGGGCGGGATCCTTCGTTCACAAACCGTTTATTAAGGGTGTCGATGATTTCAGGCGTCTTTTGAATGGTAATGGCTCGGGCTGCCGTTAGTTCAATGCCCGAAGTCAGGTTGAATCGGCTCACCGTATGGTTGGATTCCATCAGAAGTTGCAGCATGAACCGGCTCATTTCACCCCGGTTGAGGCCTTCGCTGGCTGTGTTGTAAACTAAACTGATGGTGCTGGCACGTTGCAGAAGACGGAAAAAGTAATAGGCGAAAATGGAATCCTTGTGTTCCATCGTGGTCAGACCGAAGGCTTTCCTCAAGTTGTAAGGAATAAACGAAACATCGGTTGAACCTTTGGGCAGCATGCCTTCGTTGACCGAAAGCATCAGAATGTTTTTGAAATCCAGGTTGCGGGTTTCGAGCAGCCCCATGATTTGGAGTCCGCGGACCGGTTCCCCGGAAAAAGGAATGGTTGCTTTGGAAAGCACTTGCTGAAGCAGTTTCCGAAAAGTTTGGAGGCTGAGTTCGGCCATGTTGTCTTTCAACAAATCCGCCAGGCGGGTGGTCAGGTTGTGGCAGCGAAAGAGGGCTTCGGCATGTAGTGGGTCGTAGGAATCACTTTCTTCGGTTGCTACCGGAATGAGTTGGGTAAACGTTGCCAAAAGGCAAGCAGTCAGTTCGAACGGAGTCTGAGCAGGCGTGAAAAGAGTGGTAAGCAAGGCATCCTTTTGAAGCTCTTCGACGGTGGGGCGGAAGCTGTTGCTGGATTTCAACCTTTGTTCTACTGCATCGGCCTCTTGGCTGATTTGTCTGATGAGCGGGTGCTGCAGGATGGGGAGCACCCATCGGTGGTTGTATCGAGGAGTCTTGCCAGGCAGGAAGCCGTCGGCATGCAGGGCGGCAATTTGATTCACCAAATTGCAAATCGGGGTTTGTTCCAAGGGGAAACCCATGGTGACATTCAGTTCGCGAATTTCGTCAGGAACGCTGTGCAAAACAGTCAACAATAGGCCTTCGTTGCAAAGTACGACAGCCGTTTCCTCTGGTCTGAAATCGTTTTGTTGCTGGAGTTGATGGATCCATTCGGGCAAAAAGCGAGCCCCGGCGTTTTCGGTGGAAGCAGAGATAAACTGGATGTTTTTTTGCGTCGTACTGAAAACATTGAACTGGGTTTTGTCCAAACAGTTCGGGAATTGCTCCAGGTTTTGACGCATGAACCGACCGGCCTCGTGCCTAGGATTCAGCAGGTAAAACAGGTCGAAATCCCAATAAAACAGGGCTTTTCCAGCTTTGTTGAGCAACGAAAACAAGGCTTTTTCGCATTCGTTCAAGACATTGAAACCTACAAAAGCATAGGTTGTAAAAGGAAAACCCTGCGGCCCATCGGCTTTTAATTTTTCCACCACACGGCGGTGAAGCATGCCTTCGTATGCAAGGCCTTTTTCGACAAGCCTGTCGTTCAGGTTGTTATAAACTTCGAACAAGATGTTCCAATTTTCCAGAAACCTTTCCTTGAGTTCAGTCTTGCGATCGGGGTTGAAGTTTTTGAAAAAAAGGCGAATGGAATCGACCTGATCTTCAGTGAGATGCTCCAGGGTATCGGTGTATTCCGCTTGTTCGCGAATATTGCGGAAAAGTTGGCGTGCATCGGCCAGGTTTTTATCCACGTCGTCGAAATCGCTCAGCAGAATTTCACCCCAATGGTAGAATTCGTCGAAAGATTCCTCCTTGCCGCTCACTTTCAGGTAAATTTCGTGCAAAAGGCCGACCACACCCAGCGTATCGTAGGGTTTAAGGTCGGATTGGCCTTGAAACAAGTCACTGATGGTGATGAAGGCTGGCGTCCAGACTGGTTTACCGGCAGCTTTAAAAAGGTGTTCGCTGAAAAAAAGCCGAGCACGATTGTTGGGAAAAACGACAGCCACTTCCGAAAGTTTGTCTCCAAATCGGGCATAAAGGTCTTCGGCAGTCAACTGTAGAAAAGATGGCAGGTGTTCCATGGTTTTTTTCGCTACCGCTAAGATACTAATAGGAACTCAAAAAAACAGTAAATTGGTATTTTTCCGTTCAAATTGGTGACAATTTAGCCTGATTTTGACGATAATTGTGTACTTTCGGCCTTTGAAACAATAAAAATCGCATGGCAAACCTTTTTATACGAAAACCTCTTTCGTTGCTTTTTGATGAGGCTGAAAAAAATGAATATGGCCTGAAGCGCCACCTTACTGCTTGGAACCTAATTTTATTGGGTGTCGGCTGCGTGATCGGTGCTGGCATCTTTGTGTTGACTGGCTCTGCCGCTGCGCTTTACGCAGGCCCCGGATTGGTTATTTCCTTCATTTTGTCGGCTTTGGGTTGTGCATTTGCCGGGCTTTGTTACGCTGAGTTTGCTTCCATGATTCCGCTTTCGGGAAGTGCTTACACCTATGGATATGCTACCATGGGTGAATTCATCGCATGGATTATCGGTTGGGATTTGATTCTCGAATATTTGTTTGGTGCCGCCACGGTAGCTGTCGGTTGGGGTGGTTACGTGGTGAGTTTCTTGCACGATTTCGGCCTGGATATTCCGTTGAGCATTTCGAGTGCTCCGTTCAATGTAGATGCGGCCGGTCATCTTTTTGCAACGGGTGCGGTCATAAACTTTCCGGCTATGTTTATTGTGGCGTTGGTGACTACTGTTTTGGTGTTGGGTATCCGGGAATCTGCCAAGCTCAACAACATCATCGTATTGGTTAAAGTGGTCGTCATCTTACTTTTCATCGGTTTTGGTTTTGCACACATTCATCCTTCCAATTGGGTGCCCTTTATTCCAGAAAACGATGGAACTTGGGGTCATTTCGGCTGGTCTGGCATTTTGACGGGCGCTGGCGTGATTTTCTTTGCTTACATTGGTTTTGATGCCGTTTCCACGACTGCTCAAGAAGCGGTCAATCCCAAAAAGGACGTTCCTATCGGTATTTTGGTTTCATTAGCCATCTGTACCCTTTTATACATTGCTGTAACGCTCGTAATGACAGGCATTGTCAATTATAAGGAACTGAACGTTCCTGCTCCCATAGCCTTAGCCATCGATCAAGCCGGTTCTGCCTTGCTTTGGTTGCGACCGCTCGTCAAGATTGGTGCGATTGCAGGGCTTACGTCGGTGGTGTTGGTGTTGTTGCTGGGTCAAACCCGCGTTTTTTTCACCATGTCGACAGACGGATTGCTTTGGAAAAGCTTTTCGAAAGTTCACTTCAAGTTCAAGACACCACATATCACCACCATCGTTACCGGTGTGGTTTGTGGTTTGGTGGCTGGGCTTTTCCCCATCGGCATGTTGGGTGAAATGGTTTCCATCGGAACCTTGCTGGCCTTCGTCATCGTTTCGGCCGGAATCATGATTCTTCGTAAGTCGGAACCCAATGCTCCACGTGCTTTCCGTACGCCTTGGGTGCCGTTTGTGCCCATCATGGGCATCATCGTGTGTGCCGCACAAATGGCCTCCTTGCCCCTTGGAACCTGGATTCGGTTGTTAGGATGGATGGCTGTTGGCTTCCTGATTTACTACTTTTACGGTAGAAAACACAGCAAAGTTCGTGCTTTGCGCCAAGCAGGAAAAATCTAAAATTATTGTTAACATTTTCTTGTAATCGGCATCTTTAAGGTATGTACCTAATGCCGAATGCCATGAAGTTTGTATTGCTTCTTTTTATTATCCTGACACCCAACTTTCTGTTTGCACAGGAGGATTCGATTTCGACATGGAGCAACGTGGAACCCTATTCTGTGGAACCTGCTCAGGATGAAGCAGCTGAGCTGACTTGGAAAGATCGAAGAGAACCGATTTTGGCAGGATTCCTGTCTTATCTTTTGCCTGGTTCCGGGCAAATTTACAACCGCGAATACGAAAAAGCGTTGGGCGTCGCATCGGTTATGGCCTATTCGATGGTGATGTTATACCAATCCGCAGAAGTTAATAATGAAACTATGGCTATGCTTTCTGGTGCAGGTCTTGCCACCGCATACGTCTATTCTGTCATTGATGCCATTACATCTGCCAAAAGAATCAATAAGTCCATTGAGCTGCGTCTTGGAAGGAATACATCGATGTCGCTGAAACCTGATTTACGCTTCGCCAAAACAAATCCAATTTTCGGTGGAAATGGTTTTGAATCGATTTTGGGATTAAGTTTGAAACTTTCACTTTGAACCATGAAAAAGATTCAAGTCCTTCTCTTTGTTGCGGCTTGTACAGCCGTTTTCTCTTGTAAACCCCGTACTACCTGCATTGATGAAAGTGTGCAGGAAACTGCCGGCAATCTGCTCCGTACGGAAATGAAAGCCAGTTTATGCGATTCTGCTGTTTTGTTGGTGATGCATGTGCCAACCGGCGAGGTCAGGGCTCGGATGAAATTTGTCAGTGATTACTCCACCGACTCGTATGTACCTGTTTCTGACAACCGAGTAGATGTCAAGGTGGAACCCGGTCCCATTGTCATTCCATTGACAGTGATGGGTTCGATGGAAGAAACCAAATTTTTGTTGACTGATCCGGTCGATGCCGGCAGGGGCAGATTGGTACTGCACCAACGGACCATTTACGACCAAGATGTCTTTGACAAGGGCGGTTATGGAATCATTACTTTTGGTCAATGCGTAACGTTGCCTTCGTTTGTGGGAACGGTTCAAATGTTGGAATGGGCGTTTGATGGAAAAGTGAAAGCTTTTGAAAATCGAATGCGCCAGATGTCTCTGGGTCAGCCTTCGGACGATAATCCTTTTGATAAAACGCCGAATTTTGAAGCAAAAATGAATGCGTTTTCGCTGGGATACTATTTCAAATTATCTCCGACTCAACTGCTGACAGCATGGAATGGACTAGCCAACGATGGAAAGGTGATGGCCCCTGCGGTTTTGCCCAAAGATACCGGACTGGTGAATCCGAGCATGTGCAAACCGGCTACGATTCAGGCAATGAAGGCTTTGTTGAAAGATAACGGCGTCAACGAGTTGCCTGAAACTCCTGGAACAGCATTCCTGAAGGCGGTGAACAGTGTGAAGACCACGTATATCCGTGAAGTGACTGGTACGTTCTGTGGCTATTTCCCAGCTGACAAACCACAGTATTCTTGCTTAGTGATTTTGTATCACAGCGAGTCGCCCGATACCGATCCAGCAAAAGGCAAAGAGGCCGTAATCGCTTCTGGAAAAAGAGTGTTTGCTGGTATGGCCAAAAGCTTGATGAGCGAGTGATTCAGACAGTGACTACCTGATTATCATCTACATACCACAAATAACCGCATACATTGGCGTAACCCATCTCGGTTAAAAGACTCATGTATTCCTGCACTTGTTTGTGGTAGGAGGGCGAGGGTTTCCCAAATTTGAAATCCACCACCTGAACTTGATTGTCCTTGAGCATGACGCGATCTGGTCGTTTGAGTTGCAACTTGCCGTCGGAGTTTAAACAAAGTATGGAGCATTCGTTGAATAAGCGATAAGAACCTGTATACCAATCTTTTACCTCTTCATGGCTCAAAGCGCGCTGAACGTAAAGTTCGTATTCTTTGACTTCTTCTTGTTTTAGCAAGCCTTCGTTGAGGAGTGTTTGCAGGGCATTCGGCACATCTTCCTTCTGCTTGATGTCTGAGAAAAGTCGGTGAAGCAGTTTGCCGCGATCGATAAATGTGGTGGTGAAACCATTCGGATCCCTACCTTTGCAGAATTCGCGGGAACGATTGGATTGGCGGAAGCGGGTCTTGTGGGCGAAACTGCGGAAGGGCAAGGAAAGGTCGATGCCTTTTTCGCGGAGGACGGAAGTAGGTTTTTCCGTTTCTTTTTCGATTTTCAAGCTAAATGCACCATATAGATAGGTGGCTTCAGAAAGCGTTTCCTCCTCATTTTGAGTTGAGATGTTTTTTGCTTCCGAATACGTCCCTAGTCCAATGCCGCTTCTCAGCGAATCCTGCATCAGATTGGCAATGGTGGACGGTTTGCTGTAGTTTTTTAGTTCATCATTTCCACGACAAAAAACATAGAGGTTTTGTTTGGCACGGGTGAACGCCACGTAGAGCAGATTGAGCGCATCCACCCAAAGTTGCAGCGTTTCCTCCGCATATTCTGCGGAGAATATGGATTGGCCCATTTCGGTTTTGTAGTCGATGGGCAGCAGGTCGAGTTGATTGAAGGGTTCCACAGTCGGTGGGCACCACACCTGGAAATTCATGGAACTCAACAGCTTCCAATCGCAAAATGGAATGATGACCGTGTGGAATTCCAACCCTTTGGATTTGTGGATGGAGAGGATGCGGATGCCGTTTACAGCCGAACCTGCAGGGATGCTGATGCCGGACATTTGTTCGTCCCAATGCTTGAGAAAGGATCCCAGGTCGGAGGGAGAATGAAGCAAGTATTCACTCAATTTGTCCATAAAACAATGGAGGTAACTGTCTTGAGCAGGGATTTTTTCGAGTTCGAACAGGCGGTAGAGTTCTTCCACAAGTTCGTACAACGGAAGGCGTTGCAATGTTTCGAATCGGGTGACGAATGCCGAAGGAAGGACTTGATTTTCCGGATTGGAGTCTATATAGGTTTTTTTGTAGGCGGTGTTGTTTTTGTTCGACTTCGACTTTTCATTTTGCATGAAGATCGGATGCAATTCGTTGGTGACGGCTTGAACGTCCGAAAGGTAATCGAGTTTGAGCAATGCTTGCGGTATCGGATTGGCTGGATCGTTGAGCAGACTCAGGGCATCGATGAGAATCTGTATAGAACGGGAGGAACGCAGCAAAAAGGCTTCATCCGAAACGATGTCGTAACAAAGGTTGGGATCGCTTTTTGCGCTTGCTTTGTATTCCGCAAAATATTCACCGATCTCCGGGATGAATTTGTTGGCACGAATCAGAATGGCGATTTGATCGGGGTGGACGCCGTTACGTTGTAGCTCTTCCACCTTCTGAATCATCTTTTCGAGCACCATCGGTTTGTAGAGGCTGTCGTTCTTGGCGTTGATGAAGGAAATGTCCACCAATCCGTCCACCACTTCCTTGCCCGATTGCTGGACAACATCGGAGTAGGCGTTGGTCAGCTCGGTACTTGCCGCTCCGAAAGTCTCTTGGTGGGTGCGGTTCAATTCGAGTTCAAGATTCGTAAATAAGGCATTGTTGAAGTCGATGATGTTGCGTTCGCTGCGCCAGTTGCTTTCGAGCTTGTTTTCAACGACGGGGGCTGGTCGCATTTCTTGCGCAATGCTGCCCAAAATGCGCCAATCGCCGTTGCGCCAACGGTAGATGGACTGTTTCTCGTCGCCCACGATGAGGCTGTCGTGGCCGTTGGCCAAGCCTTCGGCCAACAGGGGTTTGAAGGTGTCCCATTGCATTCGGGACGTATCCTGGAACTCGTCGAACAAGATGTGGTTCAGTTCGGTACCGGTCTTTTCATAGACAAAGGAGGCATCGGCTCCGTCCAATAGGCTTTTGAGCAAGGCATTGGTGTCGGAGAGCAAAAAGCGGTTGTTCTCGCGGTTTTGTTCGCGGACTTCGGCGGCGATGTCGGTGAGCAAACCAACCTGGTTGAGGTGCTTGCCAGCCATTCGGGCGGAAAGAATCTGCGGGTATAGTTTTTTTCGCAACGATTCCGTTTCTACAAGGAGTGGATTTAGTTTTCCGGCTGCCAAGGAGGTGATTTGACTTTTCAGCTTGCTGGTCTTGGTACTCCAATTGGCGGGGTCGTCCAATCCTGCCCGCACATAGGAATTGATGATGCCGTCACTGCAGTCACCGTTCATCAATTTTAAAAAATAGGAGCAGGGGCCGGTTTTTCCACGACTGAAGTCTTCGATCAACAACACATTGTTGTCCAATATGTTGAAAAAGGTTGATGAGGCTTCCTGCAATGCCGCCAATCCCACCTTTTCGACTTCTTTCAGTTGTTTTTTGTACGCCTTGAGGAATCCTTTGTTGCTGAGTTTGGCGTTCAGCGCCTTTTCCTTTTCCTTAAAATACTCCTTAAAAATGGTGTGTCCGAACTTTTTGAGCACGCCGTCAATTTTCCAAGTCTTTCCTTCCTGCAGCTGCTCTTCCATGTAATCGGTCATCCATCCGAGCAGTTCGGAATTGCTGCCAGCCTTATCGATCAGAGCATCCACGGCATCACTCAGTACGGCATCGTTGTTCAGCTCGATATTCAGCCAAGCCCCCAAGCCCAATTCACGAGCCAGATTGCGCAATACGGACTGGAAAAAGCTGTCGATGGTTTCGATGCGGAACCGGCCATAATCGTGGAGTAGGAAACCGATGGCCTGGGTGGCACGGCTTTTGGCTAATGCCGGAGAAATATCCAATTCCTTGCAAACCGCTTCGGTCATGCCTTCGGGCGTAGCCGTGGAATCAATGTGCATCAGCTCGTACAATGCGTTCAACACCCGCTCCTTCATTTCGGCGGTTGCCTTGTTGGTGAAGGTAACGGCTAAAATGCTGCGATACGATTCTGGATTGGCCACCAGCAGTTTGAGGTACTCCACGGTGAGGCGCCAGGTTTTCCCGGATCCGGCTGAGGCTTTATAGACGGTGAGTTGGGGCATTATGCTTCAGCTTCAGTATCGGTTTCGTCATCGGATAGGTCGTCAAGGCCGATCATGGGCAAAATAAGGGCAGATTGGTCGGCGGGCAGGCTTTCCACTTCGCGTAACTTTCTGGTAATGACTTTGGTGCGGGTTCCGCGGATTTGGTCGAGGTTGTTGCCGGCTTGTTGCAAGTTGTTGTGGACTTTGTCGAGTAGGGTTCCGAACTTGCTGAATTCGGTTTTGACGGCTCCGAGCACTTGCCAGACTTCGCTGCTGCGCTTTTGGATGGCCAGGGTTTTGAAACCCATTTGCAAGCTGTTCATGATGGCGCCCAGCGTGGTGGGACCAGTCACGATGACTTTGTATTCGCGTTGCAGGAATTCCATGAGTTCCGTCCTGCGTATGATTTCAGCATAAATGCTCTCGAAGGGTAAAAATAATATGGCGAAGTCGGTGGTGAAAGGCGGATCGATGTATTTGTCGTGGATGTCCTTGGCCATTTTCTTGATGGTCGCTTCCAATTGTTTGGAGGTGCTGGCCATCAGGGGTGCATCGGCGTTTTCGCAGGCATCGGAGAATTGTTCGTAGGCGTCCTTGGGGAACTTGGCATCGATGGGCAGGTATACAGGCAAGTCGTTGTTGTCCTTGCCAGGCAGCTTGATGGCGTATTCGACCACGTCGCTGCTGTTGCGCTTGGTTCGGACATTGGCGTCGTACTGTTCGGGTGAAAGCATTTGTTCGAGCAAGGCACCAAGTTGGACTTCGCCGAAAGTGCCGCGTACTTTGACATTGCTCAATACTTTTTTCAAACCACTGACGTCGGTCGCTAAGTTTTTCATTTCGCCCAGTCCGTTCTGAACGCTTTCGAGTTGCTTGCTCACCAATTGGAACGATTGGCTGATGCGTTCGTTCAACGTTTTCTGGAGTTTTTCATCGACTGTGGCACGCATTTCTTCAAGTCGCTTTTCGGTGCTCTGTAGGAGGTTTTCCTGCTTGCGCTCC
Source organism: Bacteroidales bacterium (assembly GCA_035719105.1). Taxonomy (GTDB): domain Bacteria; phylum Bacteroidota; class Bacteroidia; order Bacteroidales; family UBA1402; genus UBA8389. Next base: position 101,981 of record DASTGN010000001.1, read on the forward strand.
ATGTTGGCAGACAAATCCTTTTGGTTGTCGGAAATCTCTTTGCGGAAATCTGTCTGCGACTTGGCTAGCTCGGTGCGAAACAGGTTCAACTCTTCACGCTGTTTGGTCAGCATGGCGGAAAGCTCTTCTCGGTTTTCCTTGAGACGAGCATTGGTTTCTTCTCGACCCATTTTAAGCTCTTCTCGAACAGCAGGTGTGATTTTGGCTAGGTCGTCGCTGAGCTTTTCGATTTCGGGGATTCTGACTTTTAGGTTGCGAAAAACCAGTAACAATAAGATAATGATATTGATAGCAACTAAGATGACGAGTAATGGAACCATGGTTGTTCGTGTTAATATTCAATGCTCCGTGTTAATGTGAAATGGAAAGTGCTGCCTTTTCCAACTTCGCTTTCTACCCAAATTTTGCCATGCTGTTTTTCAATAAACTCTTTGCAAAGCAATAACCCCAAACCAGTGCTTGGCTCACCCTCCGTGCCTACTCGGTTCATTTGGAAATCAGGTCGGAAAAGATTTTCCACCATTTCGGCGCTCATTCCAATGCCAGTGTCCTCGACGGTCACTTCCACAAATCGATTGTCAAGGGCGATGGCCGAAACATTGATTTTTCCTTTTTTTGGTGTGAATTTGACAGCATTCGAAACAAAATTCCGAAGTACAGTTTGAAGCATGTTTTTGTCTGTATAAACATTTAAGTCTTTGGGTATGTTGATGGTTAGTTCAAGTTCTTTGTTTTTGGCGGGTTCCAGGATTGTCACGATGCTTTCTTCTGTCATTGAAAGCAATTTGATGTCTTCGGGGTTGAAAGGAATCAGTCCTTGTTCGACGCTTGCCCATTGCAACAGGTTGTTGAGAAGGCCATACAGGTTGGTGGCCGAATTTTCCAATACGGTGGTGATTTGTTTTAATTCTTCGTTGCTCAAATGTGGAAGCCTTTCTGACATGGTTTGGGTGAGTCCCAAAAAACCATTGAACGGGCTTTTCAAATCGTGGGCTATGATGGAGAAAAACCTGCTTTTTTCGGCCAGCGATTTTAGAAGTTGTTCGTTTTTATTTTTAATTTCTGCTTCTGCTTTTTTACGCTCAACTATTTGAACTCCCAACGGACGGATTCCCCAAATATAAACGGCCGGGAAAAGCATCATCGTCAATAGGATAGGGTCAATAATTAATTTTAACCAGGTCATTGAAGTTTCCAATTGTTCCATGATCATCATGATGAACAATTCACAAATAAAGATGGAAATTACGATTACAAACGTCATGCGTTTGGTCAAATTGGCCTCTTTTAGAACTTTCATGGGTTAAAGGATTTATTTAAGTTGCATGTCGATGCAATTCGTCACTTTCAGGCTGTCTGGTGTGTTCAACAATACATTCTTGAACCGCCATCCTTTGCTGTAATTGATGCTGCCGGCGGAACGGGCATCGATGACCACGTTGTCTAAGTAGAAACCATCGACAATGGATTCGGCCATGCCGGAAACGCTGATAGCACGCCGAGCGCTGGTTGCTACCAAGTTGTTTACATGAATATTCTTAAAAACAGGAATGCCTTTTGCGGCAGGAACCTTTTCCAACATTTTTTTCCAATGTACTGGGATGGTGTCGTATGCGAACCCTTTGGGCAATTCGGAATAGCTGTAGGAGGGATTCCAATTGGTGGTGACTTCGATGGGGACGGCAACGTTGGTCATGGTAAGATTGTTGATGAAGATGTTTTCGACCACACCGCCACGGTTCAAGGCAGATTTCACCCGAAATCCGACCGAAGTGCCCAAGGCAGTCAGGTTGTCGACCCAAATGTTGCGGATGCCTCCGGATGTTTCGCTGCCGCAGGTGATGAGGCCACCGCCAGCACCGGCCACGCAATTGCGAATGACAATGTATTCGCAGGGGCGGTTCACGCGCAAACCGTCGGCGTCGCGTCCAGCTTTGAGGCAGAAGTTGTCATCGTTGCAATCGATGTTGCAGTTTTCGACCAAGACTTTTGTGGAGGAATCGATGTCGACACCGTCGGTGCTGGGGCCGTGTCCGCCAACATTGTTTCGTACAAAAACCTTATTGATAGTGACGTAGGTGGAATACAAAACTTGAACCGTCCAGAACCCGGATCGTTGAATGGTAACTTCTGAAACGGTGATGTTTTTGGAATTCTGAACCAGCACGCATCGTGGACGTTTGCAGTCGTAATCGACGATCCAGCGTAAGCCTTTGGGTACGTAAACGGAACGCATCGCCCCGTAACTGTCCCAAAAGGGTTTCCCTTGGGCGTCGATGAGACCTTTGCCGGATAAACAGACGTTTTCTTGGTCAAGGATGTTGATTAAGGCGGCAGGCCATTTCATTTCGACTCCTGCCACGCGGGTGTCAATTTCGGGGTAATCTGTCAGGTTGGGACTTCCCAGCAGAACGACGCCTTCGTCCAAATGAAAATTCACCCCTTTTTTTAAGAAAATGGACCCGATGAGGTATTTGCCTGGGTTCAAAATGACGGTGCCGCCACCTTGTTTGGAGCATTCGTCGATGGCTGCCTGAATGGCTTTTGAGCTCAATTTAGTCGAATCGGGTGTTGCACCAAAGGTATTCGCATTGAAAATTTTTGTGGAGAGGGGTTGAATTTTAGCGCCGGCGTCTTTCACCCAATCTGGTTCCACCGTTTTTGCAAAGATGCTGACGGCAAGGAAGCAAAACAAAAGCAAAATCAAGGGACGGGGCTTGCTTTTCATAAAAAGAGGTTTTTGATAGAAACAAAGATACAAATTCTCCTCTCAGAAGCTATCTTTGTCGTCTTAAAAAACGAAATGAAAGTCTGCATTGCCGAAAAACCCAGTGTCGCCCGCGAAATTGCCGCCATACTAGGCGCGAACGCGAAAAAAGACGGTTATCTGGAAGGTAACGGTTATCAGGTTACCTGGACGTTCGGCCATCTTTGCACCTTGAAGGAACCCCACGAATACGCTTCGGAATGGAAGTCGTGGAATCTGAATTTCTTGCCCATGATTCCTCCTCGTTTCGGCATCAAATTGATCGAAAACGAGAGCTATAAAAAACAGTTCGCTGTCATTGAAAAATTGATTTCGCAAGCAGATGAAGTTATTAATTGCGGGGATGCGGGACAGGAAGGTGAGCTCATTCAACGATGGGTCATGCAAAAGTCTGGTTGTCATTGCCCGGTGAAGCGGTTGTGGATTTCGTCCCTGACTGCGGAAGCCATCAAGGAGGGTTTCACCAAACTGAAGCCTCAGGAGGACTACAAATCACTATACGAAGCCGGGATGTTGCGGGCCATCGGTGACTGGTTGCTGGGTATGAATGCGACGCGGTTGTACACCGTCAAGTATGGCAAGGATAGGCAGATTCTATCGATTGGAAGGGTTCAGACACCTACATTGGCTTTGATTGTGAACCGCCAGCAAGAAATTGAAAATTTTATTCCGCAGACGTATTGGGAGCTGAAAACGGTGTATCGAGACACTACGTTCTCGGCCACTAAAGGTCGGTTTACCACTAAAGAAGAGGGGGAGGATTTCTTGCAAAAAGTGTCGGATGCCCCGTTTGTCATCACTGACACTTCCGCAAAAAAAGGCACGGAAGCACCGCCAAGATTGTTTGATCTCACGAGCTTGCAGGTGGAATGCAATAAGAAATTCGCTTTTTCTGCCGATGAAACGCTCAAGTTGATTCAGTCGCTGTACGAAAAGAAATTGACGACGTATCCGCGTGTAGATACGACTTTTTTGAGTGATGACATCTATCCTAAAATTGAACCAACCTTAAAGGGTTTAAAGGATTACGAAGGGTTGACGGCTCCGGTATTGGCCACGAAAATTCCCAAGACCAAGAAAGTGTTCGACAACAGCAAAGTCACCGATCACCATGCCATCATTCCGACTGGAGTTCAGCCAATGAATTTGACCGCAGAAGAGCGAAAAGTTTATGATTTGGTGACCAAACGATTTATTGCCGCTTTTTATCCCGACTGCAAATTCTCGACCACCACGGTGATGGGCGATGTCAGCGACATTCCGTTCAAAGTCACTGGCAAGCAGATTCTGGAACCCGGTTGGCGAGTGGTTTTCGAGAAAGAGTCGACTTCGGATGAAGATGAAAAGCCTCAGGATGAGGAGCGTACCTTACCCTTGTTCGTCAAGGGTGAATCTGGTCCACATGTGTCGGATTTGGCCGAAAAGCAAACCCAACCACCTAAACCTTTTACTGAAGCGACGCTGTTGAGGGCTATGGAAACGGCGGGTAAGTTTGTTGATAGTGAGGAGCTTAGAGATGCTTTGAAGGAAAACGGAATTGGGCGCCCTTCCACCCGTGCCAACATCATCGAAACGCTGTTCAAGCGTAATTACATCCGAAAGGAACGCAAGAATCTGATTGCCACACCGACTGGGATAGACTTGATCGGACATATCCGCGAGGAGCTGCTCAAATCAGCCGAGTTGACGGGTTTGTGGGAAAAAAAACTTCGTCAGATTGAACGCAAGGAATACGATTCAAGTCTGTTTCTGGAAGAACTCAAGTCCATGGTTTCTCAAGTGGTGCAGAATGTCAAAACTAGCCGTTGACAGGTAACGACGGATTTAACCTCATTTTGCTATCCACACTTTGCAAAATACAGATTTTTTTTTATATCTTTGCGGTTCCCAAAAACACATTTGGTTATGGAAAGGTTTTACCGCACCCACAAATATTTGGTGGAGCATGTGCATACACATGTTCGGCGGCAGTTGATGGATGAAATCGACTGGAACGACCGACTCATAGGCATCAAGGGCAGTCGCGGCGTAGGCAAGACTACGTTCTTGCTTGAATACGCCAAGGCAACCTTTGGCACCGACCGTTCCTGTCTTTACATCAATTTGAACCATTTTTATTTTACACAGCAGAATATCGTGGAGTTCGCAAAAGAATTCAGTGCACGAGGTGGCAAAACACTGCTGATCGACCAAGTGTTCAAAGATCCGAATTGGTCAAAAAACTTAAGGGATATTTATTATTCTTGCCCCGACCTACATGTTATCTTTTCGGGATCTTCGGTCATGCGACTCAAAGAAGAAAACCCCGATTTGGTGGACATCGTCAAATCATACAACCTGCGCGGTTTTTCTTTCCGCGAATTTTTGAACCTGATGGCCGGCACCGATTTTCCGGTCTTTACGCTCGATGAAATTCTTGCAAATCACGAACGGATTGCCGAAGAAATTCTTTCAAAAGTCAGTCCGCTAGATTATTTTCAGGATTACATCCATCATGGATTCTATCCTTTTTTTCTGGAAAAACGCAATTTTTCAGAAAACTTGCTGAAGACCATGAACATGATGATTGAAGTGGACATTTTGCTGATCAAGCAAATCGACCTCAAGTACCTGTCCAAGATTCGGAACTTGTTGTACCTCATTGGATTGGATGCCCCTTGTGTCCCGAATATCAGTCAGTTGAGCACCGATATTGAAATTTCCAGGGCTACGGTGATGAACTACATCAAGTACCTCAAGGATGCCAGACTGATTGACACACTCTACCCCGTTGGCGAAGCATATCCCAAAAAACCTACTAAAATTTACTTGCACAACACGAATCTGATGTATGTGCTTCAAGACAAATTGAAAGTCGACAAACAAGCGCTTTGCGAAACCTTTTTTTACAACACCCTGCACCGGGACAACAAAGTGAACACAGGTCGCAAAAGTGCTCAATTTACGCTGAATGGGACGGAACTTTTCCAGATTTGCTGCGGAAAGCTCAACGGGAAAAACAATCCCGACTATTGGTACGCCGTTGACAAGCTCAATTCGGGACAAGGAAACGTCATCCCATTATGGCTTTTCGGCTTTTTATACTGATATAACAAATTTATATACACGCTAAATTTTCAACTCTATGACAAAACAGAAAAAGTTTTTGACCTGTGATGGCAACCAGGCTGCCGCACACATCGCTTATATGTTCAGCGAAGTGGCTGCCATTTACCCCATCACTCCATCCTCCACGATGGCAGAATACGTGGATGAATGGGCTGCTGCCGGCAGAAAAAATATTTTCGGCGAGCTCGTTCAGGTGCAGGAAATGCAGTCTGAAGGTGGAGCTGCTGCTGCCATGCACGGTGCACTGCAAGCTGGTGTTCTGGCCAATACCTTCACGGCTTCTCAGGGTCTGTTGCTGATGGTCCCCAATATGTATAAAGTGGCAGGTGAACTGCTTCCAGGTGTTTATCACGTCTCAGCCCGTTCATTGGCAGCTCAGGCATTGTCCATTTTCGGCGACCACCAAGACGTTATGGCTGTTCGCCAGACTGGTTGTGCCATGTTGGCCACTGGTTCCGTTCAGGAAGTGATGGACTTGGCAGCTGTTGCACACTTGTCCTCCATCAAAACCCGCATTCCTTTTGTACACTTCTTTGATGGTTTCCGTACCTCTCACGAAATCCAGAAGATTGAAGAAATGGCTATGGACGATGTGGCTGCTCTTATCGACCAAAAAGCTTTGGCTGAATTCCGTCAACGTGCGCTCAGCCCTGAAAATCCTGTGGCTCGTGGTACCGCACAAAATCCGGATACTTACTTCCAATCTCGCGAAGCTTCCAACCCATTCTACGACAATGTCGTACCTGTTGTCGAAGAATACATCAACGAAATGAACAAAATTACCGGTCGTCATTACGGTTTGTTCGATTATTACGGAGCTCCCGATGCTGACCGTGTGGTTATTGCCATGGGTTCATCCACGGAAGCGTTGCGCGAAGGCATTGACTATTTGAATGCTAAAGGTGAGAAAGTCGGTTTGGTTGCGGTTCACCTTTATCGCCCATTCTCTGCGAAACACTTCCTGGCTGCAGTTCCTAAAACAGCTACGAAGATTTGTGTGCTCGACCGTACTAAAGAACCAGGTGCAACGGGCGATCCACTCTATTTGGATGTGAAGGACTGTTTCTACGGTCAGGAAAATGCTCCTATCATCGTGGGTGGCCGTTATGGCTTGTCTTCAAAAGACTTTACTCCTGCTCAGGTATTGGCCATCTACGAAAACCTCGGTATGAAGATGCCGAAGAACCACTTCACCGTGGGTATCGTGGACGACGTAACCTTTACTTCGCTGAACTTGAAAGAAGAAATTCCGATGGGTGCCGCCGGAACGTACGAAGCCAAATTCTATGGTTTAGGAGCTGACGGTACAGTCGGTGCCAACAAGAACTCCATCAAAATCATTGGTGACAACACCGATAAAAAAGTTCAGGCTTATTTTGCCTACGACTCCAAGAAATCCGGCGGTTTCACTTGCTCTCACCTTCGTTTCGGTGATTCTGAAATCCGTTCCACGTATTTGGTGACTACACCCGACTTCGTTGCTTGTCACGTTCAGGCTTATTTGAACCTTTACGATGTGACCAAAGGTTTGAAGAAAAACGGTACATTCCTGCTGAACACGGTTTGGAGCCCAGAAGAGGTTAAAACACACTTGCCCGTCAAGGTTAAAAAATACCTGGCCGAAAACAACATCACTTTGTACACCATCAACGCCACCAACATTGCACAGGAAATTGGTCTGGGTAACCGTACCAACACCATCCTGCAGTCAGCGTTCTTCAAAATCACCAACGTGATTCCTTACGAACTGGCTGTTGACAAGATGAAATATGCCATCAACAAATCGTACGGCAAAAAGGGTGAATCGATTGTAAAAATGAACTATGCTGCCGTCGATCGTGGTGGCGACTACGTCAAAGTAGACGTTCCTGCCGAATGGGCACTTCTGACTGCAGAAGAAACTGTTTTAGACGCTTCTATCCCCGATTTCATCCGCAATGTCGTTAAGCCCATCAATGCTCAGGCTGGTGACGATCTTCCCGTTTCTGCCTTCAAGGGCCGCGAGGACGGTACTTGGGAACAAGGAACCGCTGCTTACGACAAACGTGGTGTTGCTGCCAACGTTCCTGTTTGGAACGCCGACAATTGCATTCAGTGCAACCAATGTGCTTATGTTTGTCCTCACGCTTCCATCCGTCCATTTGTCTTGGATGAAGCCGAACAGGCAATGGCTCCCGAAAGTTACAACACCTTGAAGACGACCGGCAAACAATTCGCTGGAACCACCTTCCGCATTCAAGTGGACGTGCTCGACTGTCTGGGTTGCGAAAACTGCGTAGACGTTTGTCCTGGAAATAAAGGCGGCAAAGCGCTCAGCATGGCTTCGATTGAAAGTCAATACCCCAACCAAGACAATTGGGATTTCTCGGTCAAAAATGTCAAAACCAAACAACATTTGGTTGATGTTCAGTCCAATGTCAAGAATTCACAGTTTGCAACTCCGCTCTTCGAATTCTCAGGTGCATGCTCCGGTTGCGGCGAAACGCCGTATATCAAATTGATTACTCAACTCTTTGGCGACCGTCAAATGGTAGCCAATGCAACGGGTTGTACCTCGATTTATTCCGGTTCTGCTCCTTCCACTCCGTATACCAAAAACGACAAAGGTCGTGGTACCGCTTGGGCGAACTCTTTGTTCGAAGACAACGCAGAATTCGGTTTGGGTATGGTTTTCGCAGTCGACACCTTGCGCGACCGTTTGGCCGGCCTGTTCGAAAAAGGAATTGCCAGCAGCTGCTGCAGCGATGAACTGAAAGGTTACTTCACGCAATGGCTGGAAGACCGCGACAATGCAACCAAGACCGACGAGCTTGAAGCACTCATCACTCCATTGGTAAATGCTTGTGATTGCGACATTTGCAAAGAAATCCGTCCGCTTACCAAATACATCATCAAGAAATCCCAATGGATCATCGGTGGTGACGGTTGGGCATACGACATCGGTTTCGGTGGTCTTGACCATGTATTGGCTTCCGGTAAGAATGTAAACATTTTGGTAGTGGATACGGAAGTGTATTCCAATACCGGCGGTCAGTCCTCTAAATCCACTCCTGTCGGTGCAGTCGCCAAATTTGCCGCATCTGGCAAACGCGTTCGCAAGAAAGACCTGGGTATGATTGCAGCCACTTACGGTTATGTTTATGTTGCTCAAATCGCGATGGGTGCCAGCCAGGCACAAACGCTGAAAGCCATACGTGAAGCAGAAGCCTACAACGGCCCCTCCCTCATCATTGCCTATTCACCTTGTATCAGTCATGGTTTGAAAGCTGGAATGGGCAAAGCTCAGCAGGAACAAGAAAATGCAGTAGCATGTGGTTACTGGCATTTGTATCGCTTCAATCCCGAATTGGAAGCTCAAGGTCTGAACCCTATGCAACTCGACAGCAAAGAACCAGACTGGAGCAAGTTCCAAGACTTCCTCATGGGTGAAGTTCGTTACAACTCATTGGCCAAATCGTTCCCCAATGAAGCGAAAGAGCTGTTTGTCAAGGCTGAAGAAAATGCCAGATGGCGTTACAACGGTTACAAGAGAATGTCAGAAAGATTCTAATCAATCTTCAATACCACTAAAAAAGGCTGCTTTTCGTTTGAGAAGCAGCCTTTTTAATTTAATGGATAAGAAACTCCTTACATTCCTTGTTTTAGTAAATAAAATCCGATATTTTCGTCCTAACAATTATTTAATTCCTTGAAAGCTATGGAGACACAGGAGCAACAGGACTTTATCGCCAACCTTATTAATGAGGGTGAAAAAGAGAAAGCCATACTTTTACTTACCGAGTGGTCTCATCAGACCAGTTTCAAGGAAGTCATTTCTGGTGTTTTGGAGCCCATGCTGATTAAGTGGGGCAAGCTCTGGATGCAGGGAAAACTTTCACTTGCACATGGTTACCTGAGTGGCAAAGTGGCAGAGGAATTTTATATGATTGCAGCCCAGGATCCAGAATTCAATCAATTTACAGGAATTTCGAAGGGTACCATCGTCCTGGGTAATATTGAGGACGATTTTCATCCCCTTGGAAGGCGTTTGGTCAACGTTTATTCCAAAGCGGCAGGATGGAACATACATGATTTGGGAAATGATGTTCATGCAGAACTCTTTGTAGAAAAGGCCTTGGAATACCATGCCGAAATCATTGCGGTTTCAGCAATGATGTTTACCACCGCAAAAAACATCATTCAAGTGAGAAATGCGTTGGACAGAAATAATTTATCCGGAAAAATTCAGTTGGCTGTTGGTGGAGCTGTTTTTAAATTGAGACCAGAATTGGTTTTTGAAGTAGGAGGAGATGGCACTGCCGAAACGGCGATGGATGCACCTCATTTATTTGATTCACTGTTACTTTCGTCAAAATAAACAGGTTATGAATGGATTAGAAAGAGTGAAGGCCGCAGTAACTGGTGCCGATGCGGATTGCCAGCCCTATACCATGTTGTATTCCCTATATGGAGCAAGTTTGATTCAGAGTGATACGCATACCTATTACCATAGTGCTGAGAGGTGGTTTGAAGGGCAGATGGCCGTCGACCGTCTGTTCGATCCGGATATCATCATCACACCATTTTCGTTCCCCATCGAAGCCGAAGCTTTCGGCAGTGAATTGATTTATCTGAATCAGTATGCTCCCAATGTTCGAAAACCCATTATCACAGACCTTTCTCAAATTGATTCCTTGCCTGAACCCGATTTTGAAACCTCTCCATCCGTGCAATTTTTTCTCCAGGGCATCGATTTGGTATCCAGGGAGTTTAAAGGTAAAAGGGCCATTGCGGCACCCATTCATTCACCCTGTGACTTACCGGCGTTGCTTTTGGGTATTGAAAGGTGGATTGACACCTTGTTTTTTCATCCCGATGCAGTGGATCGCATTTTGAAGAAGACGGTGGATCATTTTATCCGGTTCGGAAACGAGTATTTTGCAAGAGGTGCCACCTTTTTGGTGATTCCGGTAGATTTCACAACCCCCATGATCATTACCGAACATCTGTTCAAACGTCTTTTGCCATACCTGAACTATGCGTTCAGCCAATTGAATGGGCCTGTTGTCATACACAACGGAGGTTCCAAATTGTTACCCTTTTTGCACCACTTTACAAAACTTCCAAATGTGATTGCTTTTGTGTTGGAACCAACCGAAAGTTTTGCGGAAGCACGACGCATCATTGGTCCTGACAAAGTGTTGATGGGCAATTTTGATGGCCCTGATTTCGTGAATCTTTCCAAGGATAAAGCCTGTGAAATAGCCTTGAAGATATTGAATGACCGCAAAGAGGACAAGCATTTCATTTTTGCATCGTCCAATGCCGATATTCCATACCTAACTTCCGATAAGACCATACTATCGGTGGTCGATACCATTCGACAGTTTAAGAAGTATTGAATGAACAGGAAGTTGATCATCATTGCCTGCAGCATCTTTCGAAAAGAACTGGAATTTCTGCAAAGTAGACGCAACATGGACGTACCGATTGTTTATTTGGATTCCATGCTCCATATGCAACCTGTTTTGTTGAGAAAAAAACTGGATGAAACGCTTCAGGCATATCGTGATTTCAAAATCATACTTTTATATGGTGATTGCCATGCCCGAATGCTTGATTACGAAAAGAATCCCAATATCCTGCGTTCGCCCGGTATCAACTGTTGTGAGATTCTGCTTGGAAGCGAAAAATACAGATCCTTGAGAAAAGAAGGTGCATTCATCTTGTTACCTGAATGGATCAATCGATGGAAAGAAGTTTTTGTCGATTATATGGGCTTTAAAAATGCCCAAACGGCCAAGAGTTTCATGGGTGAGATGCATCACAAATTGGTCTTTGTGGATACGGGTTTGCATGACCGGGAAAGTTTGCCCTTCGATGAAATTTCTGAATTTCTTGGCCTTCCGATGGAGTACTGTTTAAAAAATACCGACGAATTGGAGAAAATCCTGGATAACATGATGAAGGAATCAAACACGAGTACACATGGATGATAAAGTGTACAACCATATTTTTAACGACATCCTGGAAAGGGTTCTCCAATTGTCTGAAGATCCCAGCCAGTTTGCTGAATACCTGACCCAACAAATTCGAGAATTAATTGGTGTTCGGACCATTATCATTGCCATTCGGAATGAATCTGATTCAGCACAGATTTTCGGTGTCTATCCTAAAAGAAGATCGGAATGGGCTCATCAAAATGCCATTCAAGAGTTGGCGGAGAAATCATTTGGGTTTGATACCATTCAATTTATTGATAAAAATTCAGCAGATCCATCCATTATTTCAATCTTCAACTTATTAGATATCGAGAAGGCCATCACCATTCCGTTGATTGCGGCGAATCGAATGGTTGGTACGTTGTTGTTGCTCGATATGATGGACTTGTTCGGAATTGATTCGGTCATTAAATTGTTAACCCGATTGTCAGGAGTTTTTGCGCTCATTATTCGTAATGCGCTCATGTACCAGAATTTGGAAAATCTGGTTAACCAACGAACTCAAGAATTGCAAAAAATTTCTGAAACTGCTATTGCCGCAGAAGAAAAATATAAGGAGCTTTCGGATCTGTTTCGTAAAATGGTCGATATCATACCGGATATGTTGTGGGCTAAAGATTTGGACCACAATTATATATTTGTAAATCAGTCTTTGTGTGACCATTTGTTGATTGCAAAGGATACTCAAGAGCCCATTGGGAAAAGTGACCTTTATTTCGCCTTGCGTCAACGTGAACTTCATCCTGAGAATCCGTTGTGGCACACGTTTGGCGAAATTAGCCAAGATTCGGACAAGCAAGTGATCGAATCGGGCACCACCCAACAGATTGACGAGTTTGGTTATGTAAAAGGGCAATATGTGTACCTGGATGTCATCAAAACTCCCTTGAGAAATGCCAAGGGTGAGATTCAGGGGGTGGTTGGTACGGGAAGAGATGTTACCGATCGTAAGAAAGCGGAAATGGAACTGATTGCTGCAAAGGAACATGCAGTAGAAAGTGATCGACTGAAGTCGGCATTTTTGGCCAATATGAGTCATGAAATCCGCACCCCCATGAACGGAATTTTGGGCTTCGCCGAGCTACTAAAAGAACCCAACTTGACGGGTGAAGAGCAACAGCAATATATTGAGATCATCCAAAAGAGCGGTGATCGGATGCTGAACATCATCAATGAAATTATTGATATCTCCAGAATAGAATCGGGGTTGATGAAAATCGACGTTTGCGAGTGCAATGTCAACATTCAATTGAATGAATTGTGTATCTTTTTCTTGCCCGAAGCGAAAGCTAAGGGTTTGGAACTTCAGATACAATGTGCTTTGCCAAATGAACTTGCGATGATTCACACCGACCGTGATAAATTGAATGCCATATTGACCAATTTGATTAAAAACGCACTTAAATTTACACAATCCGGAACCATTCTTATCGGTTATGAACTCCATTCTAAGAATTCAGCTACAGGGCATCAGGAGTTTGTTTTCTATGTGAAAGATACTGGAATGGGCATTCCCAAAGAAAGGCAGGATGCCATTTTTGAGCGATTCATACATGCCGATATTGAAAATAAAAAAGCAATGCAGGGCGCAGGTCTTGGTCTTGCGATTTCAAAATCGTTTGTTGAGATGCTTGGGGGCAAAATCTGGGTTGAAAGTATGGTTGACGAAGGGTCGACTTTCTATTTCGCCCTACCCAATATTGGCCAACCCATCCACTTGGAGCCAACGCCAAAATCAGAAGATTCCGACAAGTCTAATGAAATGGACAAGAAAATGAACATTTTGATTGTTGACGATGATGAAACTTCTTCACTTTTTTTAAGTGTTGTTTTAGCCAAACATGCTCATTGCATCTTGAAAGCGTACGATGGAGCACAAGCCGTGGAATTGAGCCGAAAGCATTCAGAAATCGATATGATATTGATGGATATGCAAATGCCCATATTGGGAGGACTGGAGGCCACGCGTCAAATTCGCCAATTCAACAAAGACGTTTTGATTATCGCACAGACGGCCTTTGGATTAGCCGGGGATCGCGAGAAAGCGATCGAAGCCGGATGCAACGACTATGTTTCAAAACCAATCAATAGCGCATTGCTGATTGATATCATTCACAAGCACTTAAACTGATTTGTCGGAATTTTGAATTCGAGGACTGCAGCAATGCGACCCTCTTTTTTCGTCAGATTACCACCCTTGTTTTGCGGTCTTTTACCTATATTTGTATCTGAATCAAAGCCAAAAAAACATGCGTACCAAACTGATATTGTTCTTGTTGCTGATCGGAAGCTTGGTTTCCGTCAAAAGCCAAAACAAATCGAACTTCTGGGTGGCCGATCTTGGAAATGGAAAATATAGGAACCCCATCCTTTATTCCGATTTTTCCGATCCAGATGCCTGCAAAGCGGGTGACACCTATTATATGGTAGCCTCCAGTTTTAACTGCGTTCCGGGTTTACCCATTCTCGAATCCAAGGATTTGGTGAATTGGAAAATGACCACTTATGCGTTGGGGCGACAGGTGCCTGAAGATGTTTTCGACAAACCGCAACATGGCAATGGTGTTTGGGCTCCGTCCATCCGCTTCCACAACAATGAATTCTACATTTATTATCCGGATCCCGATTATGGGTTTTATCGGATTACATCAAAAAGTGCAAGCGGCCCTTGGTCTGAACCTTTGTTGGTCAAAAAAGGAAAAGGCTTGATTGATTGTTGCCCTTTTTGGGACAACAACGGTGAAATGTATTTGTCCTACGCCTTGGCAGGAAGTCGTGCAGGAAACAAATCGGTGATTTTGGTTGCCAAAATGAATGAGGACGGAACCAAAATGGTGGGCGACGGTCGCATTGTCTTTGATGGTCATCAGGGCAATGAAACCATCGAGGGCTCCAAAATGTACAAACGAAACGGTTTTTATTACATTTTTGCTCCGGCAGGTGGAGTTGTGCCGGGTTGGCAGGAGGTTTTACGCTCCAAAAGTCCATTCGGCCCTTATGAAAACCGTACTGTCATGCATCAAGGCAGCAGCAAAATCAACGGCCCACATCAAGGTGCATGGGTGACTACAGATACTGGTGAGGATTGGTTCCTCAATTTTCAAGATGTGGGTACGGTTGGTCGTATAGTACATCTAAACCCCATGAAATGGGTGAATGATTGGCCCGTCATTGGTGTGGATAAAAATAATACCGGCTGTGGCGAACCCGTTTCGGAATATGCAAAACCCAACGTAGGCAAATCTTACCCTATTGAAACTCCGGTGGTTAGCGACGAATTCAATTCCACCGAATTGGGCCTTCAGTGGCAATGGCAAGCCAATCCAGTTGCCTATTGGTATTTCTGCAACGCATTGAACGGTGGCTGGTTACGTCTGTATTCGTACAAAGTGCCAGATCATTATAAAAGTCTGTGGGATGTACCGAATTTGCTGCTACAGAAAGTACCCGCTCCCGAGTTCACTGCCACGGCAAAGATTCGTTTCGAGCCCGATTCCCGCTATTTTGGTGAACGCTGTGGTTTGGTGCTGATGGGTCTGGATTACGCCTTACTATCCTTGGAAAACACGGACAAAGGCATCGTTCTTTCACAAAATAACTGCTTGAAGGCTGACAAAGGGGGCACCGAAGAAGTCAAAGCATCTGTGTTGCTGAGTCAGAAGGAATTATATCTTCGAATCTCTTTTACGGAAGGGAAAAATGTCCGATTCAGCTATAGTTTGGATGGTCGCAAATTTCTGGATTTGGGAGGAATGTTCCCCGCGCGAGAGGGCAAATGGATTGGAGCCAAGATGGGCTTCTTTTGCACCCGTCAAAACGTCATCAACGATGGTGGGTGGTTGGATATCGATTGGTTCCGTGTTGAAAAGTAGCGTATGAAAGGACGATTGATAACTTGCATTGAAGCTGTTCGATCCTTTCTTTTGGCAGGATTGGTCAGCATGCCTATATGGTTTGCTTTCCCTCTTCGTGCTCAAAATCAGGTGCTTCTGACTCATTTCACCACCGATCAGGGGCTTTCACAAAATACCGTCGTTTCCGTACACAAAGACCAAAAGGGGCTGATGTGGTTTGGTACCTGGGATGGGCTGAACAAATTTGACGGCTACCGTTTCACTGTTTACAAGGGAAATCCCAATCCACTCGACCAAAACAGCTTGCTTCATACCCGAATCGATTGGATTCGCGAGGATAAGTCAGGAAATCTTTGGCTGAAAACTTATGATGACCTGCTTTATCGCTTCAGCCCTAGTACCGAACGTTTTGTTCGTGTTACCAAGGATATCCACAATTCCGAAAACGGCAACTACGACAAATTCCGAACGGTTTGGGTTCTTGACAACGGAGACGTTTGGTGTGCTTTGCAAAAAGGAGGTTTGTATCGGGTTACTTCCGATCCAAAAACGGACGAATTGAATATTGAGGACCCTTTTCCTGCTGAAAAACGCATGCATTTTGGGCAGGTTAATTTAGTTTTCATGGATTCCGAAGGCACCACCTGGGTATTGTCCGATAAAGGAATTGCCCGTCAATTAAATGGTGAAAAATTGCCTACCATTCTTTTCCGTGAAAAAACGCCATCGGATCGTCCATTATCACAAGCCTTTTACTGCAAGTTGGAAACCAGGAATGAACTTTATTTTGGTGCAGCATCAGGCAAATTGCTTTCTTACAATCGCTCATCAAAAACTTTTCGACAGATTCAAACGGCCTTTCATTCCCAGATCACATCGTTGCTTCATATGCCTGATGGACGGTTTTTTGCGGCTTCAGTCAACGAAGGGTTCTTTATTTTCAATCCAAACAGTGGGCAGACCGACTACTACGATAAACAACATTATCCTGGCATGCGGAGCAATGTCATTTCAGATCCTTACATCGACAAATATGGCGAAATTTGGATGTCCATCAATGAACCGGGCGTGTTGCATTTCATACCAAAGACCAAATCGTTTGAATATCTGTGGCAAAAAACACCCTTCGAAATTCGAAACGCCTCTCAGCAAACCAGTTTTTTTGTATTTGAAGATGCATTCATGACGTTGTGGGTGCATTCCAAAGAAGGAACGCTTTTTTCTTACGATCGTACCAACCACAAACTGAAATGGTTCTATAATAATCCAGCTGACCCCGCTTGCGTTTTCAAGACCAACATCCAAGTAGCATGGGCCGATCCGGAGGGTATTTTGTGGGTATGTGCCGGTAGTCAGGGCATTTACAAATGCGTTCAAAGGAACCGTGATTTCCATTTTGAATCGATGGAGCGCTATATCCACAGTGGAACTGCTGACATTCGGTCCTTGTTTCGCGATCGAAACGGCAACATTTGGGTTGGTTCAAAAGCAGGTGAACTACGCATTATGAATGCTGCCCATCAATCGTTGGGCGTGCTGTGTCGGGATGGTTCTTTGAGAGCTTCCGGAGACATGAAATTGGCTGTTTACAACATCCTGCAAGATAAAAAAGGGCGCATCTGGTTGGCCACCAAAGGGCAGGGTTTAGTATTGGTGCAACCCAAAACTAAAACCACCTTCAAACTGACTTTTTTCAATCGTTTGCCAGGAAAATACGATTTACCGAGCAACAATCTTTACGATTTGTACGAAGATCATCACGGCCGACTTTGGATAGCCTCTTACGAAGGCGGTCTTATTTTGATGGACGAAAGCGGAGGTAAATTCCACTTCCTCTCAGGGAAAAACGAATTAATCGGTTACCCGACCGAAGCTTGCCCTCGGGTTCGTTGCATCGATGGCGATAAAAATGGCAACATTTGGGTGGGCACTACCAATGGCTTCCTGGTATTTTCGGATCGCTTCAAGAAGGCTTCCGATATTAAATTCTATCATTACAATCGAGATTCAAGATTGTTGAAGGCGTTGAACCTGAGTGATATCTATCAGCTGCTTTGTGACTCTCAAGGCAATGTCTGGTTCGGAACTTTTGGCGGTGGACTGATTGTTTGCAAAAATTACAAATTAGGAGAAACGCCTGATTTACAGGGATTTGATACCCGAAGTGGTTTTTATACCGATATTGTGTTGAGTTTGACCGAAGACAATCAGCATAAATTGTGGTTGACTTCAGAGAATGTTTTGGCAAGATTTGACCCTGTCAGCAAGGATTGCGACCGTTACAGTCTAGCTAATGGTCTGGATGCCGGAGATTTCCTGGAATCATCCGTTTACCGGTCTGCAGATGGAAAATTGCTCTTCGGTAATTCTACTGGTTTCTATGACTTTTCACCGGAAAAAGTGAAACGCAACAGTTTCGCACCCAGCATTGCGTTGACCCGATTGCAGATTTTCGGCCGGGACGCCATTGTAGGCGGTGAAGATAGTCCTCTAAAGATTAGTTTGGACGATTGTACAGCGATCAAGCTCACTCATCTGCAACGTACATTCAGTGTGGAGTTCTCGGCTTTGGACTTTCAAACGCCAGAAAACATCCAGTACGCTTACAAGTTGGAAGGTTTCGAAGAAAATTGGAATACGCTACAGAAGGCTCGGGTAGCCACATATACCAGTGTGCCCCACGGCAATTACACCTTGTTGGTGAAATGTACCAATAGTGACGGCGTATGGAGTAACCAAATCCGTAAGTTGGAAATAGTAGTCTTGCCCTCGTTCTGGCAAACCATTTGGGCCTACCTGCTTTACATCATTTTGGCCGTTTTGGCCGTTTGGGGCATCCTTCGTTTGCTGTACGTGTACCTGCAACTCAAGAACGATGTCATGTTGGAACAGCAAATCAGCGACATCAAACTACGTTTCTTTACCGACATCTCGCACGAATTGCGAACGCCGATGACCTTGATTTCAGCACCATTGGAGCATCTATTAAAAGAGGAAGATGTTTCCGACCCTGTTCGACATCAGTTGCTGACGATGCAACGTAATACCGACCGTATGAGTCGTTTGCTCAACCAAATTCTGGATTTTAGAAAGGTTCAAAATAAAAAAATGCGTTTAAGGCTACAGGAATCGCATTTTGCTGAATGTGTACAGAAAACCTGCCTGAATTTTGAAGAAATTGCCCGCGAGAAACACATCCGTTTCAACGTCGAGGACGAAAGCAACGGCATTTTAGTTTGGTTGGATCCCAACAATTTTGATACCATTGTTTTCAACCTCCTTTCCAACGCATTTAAATTCACACCTGCCGAAAAAGCCATACGGGTACGTCTTTCGGTGGAGGAAGGAGTAGCCGTTTTGCAAGTAATTGATGAAGGCATCGGAATAGATAAAAATCGATTGAACCTGATTTTCGATCGTTTTTATTCTGGTGACGAAGGTACTGATGCTTCCAAGCGAAGTACCGGTATCGGCTTGTCATTGGTCAAAGAATTGGTGGAATTGCATGGGGCAACCATTTCGGTCGATAGCAAACCCAACCTGGGTACCACCTTCGAAGTCCGCTTCAAACTCGGCGTTGCTCATTTTGGAAATGAAGTTGATTTTATTTTGAGTGACGAAGTTTCCATTGATCCCAATTTGCAATTGCCAGAGAACGAGATTGTTGAATCGGCTTCTGTAAATCGGGAAGACATGCACATGGTTCTCATTGTCGAAGACAACCCCGAACTCCGACCTTTCCTTCGAACCGTGTTGGGACGAAAATATCGGGTTGCCGAAGCTGCCGACGGTGAAGCCGCTTGGGAAATGACCCAAAGTTTGCTGCCCGATTTCATTATTACCGACCTGATGATGCCAAAAATGTCTGGCAATGAATTCGTCCGTTTGGTCAAGAACGATGACAGAACCTGCCACATCCCCGTAGTGGTGCTTACGGCCATGACCAATATGGAAAGCAAGCTGGAGTGTTTGAACATGGGTGCTGATGATTACATCACCAAACCGTTTAGTGCCACATTTTTGGAAGCCAGGGTGAGCAATCTATTGGAACAGAGACGCAAACTGCAATCTGTTTATCGGGATCGTTTCTTGTTGCCAAACGCGGATGCAGGCAATATGGAAATTGAGGTTCCTATGCCTCAGGCACACAGTCGTGACGATGAGTTCATGCAGCGATTGATGGCGGTTATGGAGAAAAACATTTCCAATGGAGCCTTCTCAGTCGAGCAATTGTGTTCGATGGCTGGATACGGGCGAACCGTTTTCTTCAATAAACTGAAAAGCCTTACCGGTCTTTCTCCCAACGAATACATCCGCGAAGTACGCATCAAGCGGGCATCTCAACTCCTTGAAGTGGGTGAGTATACCGTTTCCCAGATTACGTACATGGTCGGGATGAACGATTCCCGTTATTTCAGCAAATGTTTCAAGCAGCGCTATGGAATGACGCCCACCGAATACCGGGACAAAAACCACAGCTCCACTGCTTCCGAAAAACACGATTGACCCATTTCGTGCATAATAGTCAAAAGGATCAAATTGACTTTTTATGGCAGAATGACACTTTAGGTAGTCTTGAATTTCAAAATGATAGCAAATATTGGCATATGGTATTAAAAATATAGGTAAATTGCCTATGTGCATTACATAAAGATATTATTTGATTTCTTCCGAAGTGTAATATATAAATGTCAAAACGTTATAAAATAGTAGATATATATTGCTATTAGATACAAAAAGAAAGTCTAAAAGGATTTTTTTCTATTAAAATGCTTTTTTTTATAGAAATAATAAAAATATCCCATATATTTGTACTGAAATTTGTTTGACCTCAAAAAAACAAAATAACTATGAAGTTTACGAAAATGCATGGAGCCGGAAACGACTACATATATGTGAACGCAATGAAAGAACAGGTGTTGAACCCCTCTGAAGTTGCCATCCGTATCAGTGACCGGCATTTTGGAATCGGGTCGGATGGCCTGGTTTTGATCATGGACTCCGATTGCGCCGACTTTCGTATGCGCATGTTCAACTCGGACGGTTCTGAATCGGAAATGTGCGGAAACGCATCCCGTTGCATCGGCAAATATGTTTTTGACAAAGGATTGACTGATAAACATTCGGTTACCCTCGAAACGAAAGCCGGCATCAAAGTACTGGACCTGACAGTGGTCGATGGAAAAGTCACCACCGTGCGTGTCGATATGGGAGAGCCCATTCTGGAGCCAGTCAATATTCCGATGGATTTCCCCGGTGATTATGCCATCCAGGTACCAGTTGTTGTTCGTGGAAAAGAATACCTGCTGAACGGAGTGTCCATGGGCAATCCACATGCTGTCATTTTCACAGAAGGTATCGAAGCATTGAACCTTCCAGACATTGGCCCGGATTTCGAGCATAATGAGCTTTTCCCCAAACGTACCAATACGGAATTCGTGGAGGTCGTCGATAACGAACACGTCAAGATGCGAGTTTGGGAACGTGGAGCTGGCGAAACGTTGGCTTGCGGAACTGGAGCCTGTGCCGTTTTGGTCGCTGGAGTGCTCAGTGGACATTTGCATCGCAAAGCTCAGGTTGATTTGCTCGGAGGTACGCTTCAAATCGAATGGAATGCTGAAAACAACCACGTTTACATGACTGGTGACGCGGTAACAGTTTTCGAAGGTGAGATCCTTTTTTAAACAACAGATATGGCCCTAGTTAACGAGAATTATTTGAAATTGCAGGGAAGATACCTCTTCTCTGAAATAGCCAGAAAGGTGAGCGACTTTCGTGCAGCACATCCTGAGGCAAAGCTGATTCCAATGGGAATCGGCGATGTGACAAAACCGCTGACACCTGCTGTCATCAAAGCCATGCATCATGCAGTGGATGAGATGGCTTCAGCCAGCACTTTTAGAGGATACGGACCCGAGCAAGGCTACCGTTTCCTGACAGAAAAAATTATCGAATGCGATTTTGAGCCCAGAGGGGTTCATTTGGAAACCGACGAGGTTTTCGTCAGCGATGGTTGTAAAAGCGATATGGGAAACATCGGCGGTATCCTGGCTACCAAAAACGTAGTCGCCGTTACAGACCCGGTTTACCCGGTCTACGTGGATACCAATGTGATGGACGGACGCTCCGGGGAAATTTCTGAAACCGGTAACTGGAGCAACATCATCTATCTACCTTGTACCGCAGAAAACAACTTCATCCCCGCTTTGCCGGAGAAACCAGTGGATGTCATCTACCTCTGTTTCCCCAACAATCCGACCGGAACGACGCTGACTAAGTCCCAACTGAAAGAATGGGTGGATTATGCGTTGGCAACCGGCGCGCTGATTCTATTCGATGCCGCGTACGAAGCTTTCATCACTGAAAGCGATGTGCCACATAGCATCTACGAGATTGAAGGCGCCAAAAAATGCGCCATTGAGTTCCGCAGTTTTTCCAAAACCGCCGGTTTTACCGGATTGCGTTGCGGTTATACGGTGGTGCCCAAAGAATGCATGGCCAAGGCTGAGAACGGCGAAAAAGTTGCCCTCAATCCGCTGTGGAACAGAAGACAGACTACTAAATTCAACGGTGTGTCCTATGTGACTCAGAAAGCTGCAGAAGCTGTTTATTCAGCCGAAGGCAGAGCGGAAAGCAACGCCAACATCAAAGGTTATCTGGAAAATGCGGCTATCATCCGCAAAACGCTGATTGGTTTGGGTTGGGATGTTTTTGGCGGCGTCAATGCACCCTACATTTGGTTCAAGACACCTAAAGGATTGGATTCCTGGACATTTTTCGACCGCATGTTGGCAGAAGCCCATGTGATAGGAACACCAGGTGTTGGATTCGGCCCCAGCGGGCAAGGTTACTTGAGACTGACTGCTTTCGGTAGCCGGGAATCAACCCTCGAAGCCATGGATCGTATAACAAAATGGATTGTATAAATAACAATAATTCAAACGTATGTCATCACTAAGATTTCACCTGGTAAGAGAGGCCTTCGGGCACAAAGCGGTAGCCATATCAGCTCCCATGAGTAAAACGTCCGATTATTATGGCGTTAATGTGTTCAATCGTGATAAGATGCGCAAATACCTTTCCAAAGATACGTACAAAGTATTGGCAGGTGCCATCGACAATGGCAAGAGCTTGGATCGCGAAATCGCCAATCACGTTGCCGCCGGCATGAAGATGTGGGCGATGGAAATGGGCGCAACACACTACACACACTGGTTTCAACCTCTGACTGACGGTACGGCCGAAAAGCATGATTCCTTTATTGAACATTCAGGAAAAGGAACCGTAACCGAAGAATTTGACGGCAAGTTGCTGGCTCAACAAGAACCTGATGCTTCCAGTTTTCCAAGTGGGGGTATTCGCAACACCTTCGAAGCTCGCGGCTATACGGCTTGGGATCCTTCATCACCTGCATTCATCGTTGATGACACGCTTTGTATTCCGACCATTTTTATTTCCTATACCGGCGAAGCACTTGACTACAAGACTCCGCTGTTGAAAGCCCTTACTGCAGTCAATAAAGCTGCAACCGAAACGTGTCAGTTTTTCGATCCCAATGTAAAACGCGTTCAAGCCAACTTAGGTTGGGAACAGGAATATTTCCTTGTTGACGAATCGTTGTACAGTGCTCGTCCAGACTTGATGTTGACCGGACGGACCTTGATGGGTCACGAATCCTCCAAGAACCAACAGTTGGAAGACCACTACTTCGGATCCATTCCTTTACGTGTGGCTGCATTCATGAAAGAACTTGAATATGAGGGTTATAAATTGGGCTTGCCATTAAAAACCCGCCACAACGAAGTGGCTCCGAATCAGTTTGAGCTGGCTCCGATCTACGAAGAATGCAACTTGGCCGTCGACCAAAACTTGCTGGTGATGGATATCATGAACAAAGTAGCCAAACATCACAATTTCCAGGTTCTGTTGCACGAAAAACCATTCGCAGGCATCAATGGTAGCGGCAAACACAACAACTGGTCACTCAGCACCGATACCGGCGTGCTCTTGTACAATCCGGGTAAAAATGCTGAAGAAAACCTCCAATTCGTTACTTTTTTAGTGAACACCCTGATGGCCGTTTATAAAAACAACGCCGTTCTGAAGGCATCCATCGCTTCTGCCACCAACGAACATCGTTTGGGTGCCAATGAAGCTCCTCCAGCCATCATTTCTGCATTCTTGGGCAAACAACTGACTGCTGTATTGGATGCTCTCGAAGTATCTGAAACGGACGCAGCCATCAAGTTCGATGCCAAAGGTGTCTTTTCAATGGGTGTTGGCCAGATTCCTTCCCTATTGATCGACAACACAGACCGTAACCGTACGTCTCCGTTCGCCTTCACTGGCAACCGTTTCGAATTCCGCGCGGTGGGATCCTCTGCCAACTGTTCCTCAGCCATGACGGTTCTCAACACCGCTGTTGCTGCTCAGTTGAACGAATTCAACGCTGAAGTGAAGAAGCACATCGCTGCTGGCGAAACCAAAGAAAAAGCCATCTTCGCTGTACTTCGCCAACTCATCACCGCTTCCAAAGCCATCCGTTTCGACGGTAACGGTTACAGCGATGAATGGAAAGCAGAAGCTGCTTCACGCGGCCTGGATTGCGAAGTAAGCGTACCCGTTCAATACGATGCATTCCTGAAACCCGAAGTGGTTGACATGTTTGTCAAGACTGGAGTCATGACCGAAGTCGAATTGCATGCCCGCAACGAAGTCAAGTGGGAAAGCTACACCAAGAAGATTCAGATTGAAGCTCGTGTTTTGGGTGACATGGCTCTGAACCACATTGTTCCGGTTGCCACCAAATATCAGTCTTCTCTGCTCGATAACGTTTCCAAACTAAAAGATTTGTTCGATAAGTCCAAGTTTGAAAAATTGGCTTCCGAAAAGATTGCTTTGATCGAACAGATTGAAAATCACTTGAATGCCATTCAGTCCAAAGTTGGTCAAATGGTAGACGCCCGTAAGGTCGCCAACAAGTTGGAAAATGCACGCGAACAGGCTATTGCCTACCACGACACGGTTGCTCCATATTTCAATGAAATCCGTTACAGCATCGATAAATTGGAACTGATTGTTGACAACGAAATGTGGACGCTTCCCAAGTATCGCGAACTATTATTTATTCGATAGATCCTACATCCTTCATAGTTTTTTTGAGGCCATATCTGCCGCGAGGCAGAAAATTATGAAGAAGGAACCATCCTCCCGAGCGCGGGAGGATGGTTTAATTAAGTTTAGCCAGGCAATGTCCAGGCATCTTTCATTTAACGACTTTTCAATAGTATAGGTAAAAAAATAAGCATCTGATCTATGTTAAAGTATCCAATTGCTCAGGGACTATATCATCCCGAAAACGAGCATGACGCCTGCGGGGTGGGCTTTGTTGCCCGCATTACAGGCGAAAGAACCCACGATATAGTGGAGCGCGGTTTGCAGGTTTTGGAAAACATGATGCACCGCGGAGCAGAGGGCGCTGACCAAAAAACCGGTGACGGAGCTGGTATCTTGGTTCAGATTCCTCACGAATTCATTTTATTGCAAGGTATTCCTGTTCCCGAACGTGGAAGTTATGGTACCGGACTGGTCTTTTTCCCGAAAAACGAAAAGGAAAACGACTTGTGTATGGAATTACTCACATCCATTCTGACTAAAGAAGGGTTGACCCTTTTAGCCACGCGCGATGTGCCTGTAAACAATTCCATCCTGGGTGAAACCTCTCTATCCAACGAGCCGAATATCAGGCAAATAGTTGTAACAGGACCTGGAAAACCAGAGGAATTGGAACGCAAACTTTACGTTGCCCGTAAAAAGGTAGAAAACGCTACGGCTCAATCCACTTTAACCGATAAACGGAGTTTTTACATAGTCAGTTTGTCTACTAAACGAATGGTTTACAAGGGCATGCTCAGCTCCATTCAACTGCGCGAATACTTCCCTGACCTGAGCCATCCCAACTTTACTTCTGCCATCGCACTGGTACACTCTCGCTTCAGTACGAATACTTTCCCCACCTGGGATTTGGCACAGCCCTTCCGTTTGCTTGGCCACAATGGTGAAATAAATACCATCAAAGGCAACCGTTTTTGGATGCAAGCGCGTGAAAGCGTCTTAAAATCGGACTTGATAGACAATATGGACGAAATCTATCCCATCATTCAAGCTGGTATGAGCGACTCGGCTTCACTCGACAACGCGTTGGAATTCCTCTTGATGGCTGGATTGTCTTTGCCGCACGCCATTGCGATGTTGGTACCCGACTCTTGGAACGACACTAATTCCATTCCCGACAACGTGAAAGCATTCTACGAATACCACAGCACCATGATGGAACCTTGGGATGGCCCTGCCACTCTGTTGTTCTCGGACGGTCGCTATGCCGGTGGATTGCTCGACCGCAACGGTTTACGTCCCGCGCGTTACCTCATTACGACGGACGATGTGATGATCGTGGCTTCTGAAACTGGCGTTCAAACGTTTCCGGCAGAAAATATTCGTGAAAAAGGCCGCCTGAAACCTGGAAAAATGTTGATTATCGACATGAAGGAGCATACTGTCCAATACGATGCCGAAATCAAGCAGAACCTTGCCAATGCATTTCCTTACCGCGAATGGTTGGAAAAGAACCGCATCAAATTGCAGAACCTTTCTTCCGGTCGAGAAGTCAAAAGCGATCTGCCCAACCTGAAAGCCTACATGAAGGCTTTCAACTATACGAAAGAAGATATTGAACGCCTGATGATTCCAATGGCGTTGGAAGGTAAGGAGCCGGTTTCTTCCATGGGGAACGATGCCCCGATAGCCGTGCTGTCCGACAAACCGCAACTGTTATTCAGTTACTTCCGCCAATTGTTTGCCCAGGTGACCAACCCGCCCATCGACCCCATTCGGGAGGAACTGGTGATGTCGCATTCCGCCTATCTTGGTTCGCACCAAGCTAATTTGCTCTCTCCCAGCGCGGAACACTGCAAGGTGGTCAAGCTAAAGAGCCCGGTCATCAGCAATACCGAATTTGACATACTCAACAATATCCGTTACAAACGTTTCTCTTCCGTAGAGTTGCCCATGCTTTTCCCGCTAACTGGCGGTGCCGAGGGCTTGGAAAAAGCAGTGAACAGTCTTTGCCTGAAAGCAGAGGAAGCCGTTGAAAATGGACACAATTACTTGATTCTCACGGATAGAGGAGTGAATGCCGACTTAGTGGCCATTCCTTCGCTTCTTGCTGTTTCTGCCGTCCACCACCATTTGATCAAATGCCGCAAACGCATGCAGATCGACATCGTGGTCGAAAGTGCCGAACCCCGCGAAATCATGCATTTTGCCCTCCTTTTCGGATATGGCGCCAGTGTGGTCAATCCGTATGGTGCCTTGGCCGTATTGCACGATCAAGTCAAAAACAAAGAAATCCAGGCCGATTTCGAGACAGCACAAAAACATTACATCAAGTCCATCAACAAAGGCTTGCTTAAAGTCATGTCCAAAATGGGTATTTCGACTTTACGCAGCTACCGTGGTGCTCAGATATTTGAAGCCATCGGCATCAGTACCGAAGTGCTCGACCGCTACTTCGAAGGCACTGTTTCCAAAATTGAAGGCATCACCCTCGAAGATATTGCCCGCGAAGCCATCTACACCCATCAGGAAGGTTTTGGAACGAATGAACCGACCAATCTTGAAAACACAGGTGTATACTCTTGGCGCAAGGATGGTGAACTCCACGCCTGGAATCCGGAAACCATTTCTCGTCTGCAAATTGCCACCAAGACCGGTTCTTGGGAAAAATATAAGGAATATGTCTCTGCTGTCGATCAGAAGGCACATCCCATCTTCTTGCGTGACTTCCTCGAATACAAAGGCAAGGAAGCCATTGATATCAGCGAAGTGGAACCCGCTTCCGAAATCACCAAGCGTTTTGTGACCGGCGCCATGTCTTATGGTTCCATCAGTCGTGATGCCCACGAAGCCATGGCCATTGCCATGAACTTATTGGGTGGAAAAAGCAATACCGGCGAAGGTGGGGAAGATCCTGAACGATTCAAACCTCGTCCCGACGGTACCAGTGCTCGGAGTGCCATCAAACAAGTCGCCTCGGGTCGTTTTGGTGTTACCACCGAATACCTGGTCAATGCGGACGAAATTCAAATTAAAGTAGCTCAGGGTGCTAAGCCCGGTGAAGGCGGTCAATTACCTGGTTACAAAGTCGATCAGGTTATCGCCAAAACCCGACACTCCATTCCTGGAATCTCACTGATATCACCTCCGCCGCACCACGATATTTACTCCATCGAGGACTTGGCACAGTTGATTTTCGACCTCAAAAACGTGAATCCATCCGCCCGAATCAGTGTCAAACTGGTGTCCGAAAGCGGTGTTGGAACCGTTGCTGCTGGGGTTGCCAAAGCGAAAGCCGACATGGTCCTGATCAGCGGTTGCGAAGGTGGAACGGGCGCCAGTCCCTCCAGCTCCATCAAACACGCCGGGTTGCCTGTCGAAATCGGTTTGGCCGAAACGCAACAGACTTTGGTGATGAACGGTCTGCGTGGTCAAATTCGCCTGCAAACTGACGGCCAGCTTAAAACCGGTCGTGACATCGTGATTTCTGCCCTTCTGGGAGCGGAAGAATTTGGTTTCGCCACCAGTGCCTTATTGGTGCTCGGTTGCGTCATGATGCGCAAATGCCACCTGAATACTTGCCCGGTTGGTGTCGCCACCCAGGACGAAGAGCTTCGTAAGAAATTCACCGGTAAATACGTCTATTTGGTGAACTTCTTCAATTTTCTTGCACAGGATGTTCGCGAACACCTGGCAGCACTCGGTTACAAATCCCTTGATGAAATCATCGGACGCGCAGACTTGCTGCAATTCGTACCCAAAGCGGATAATCCGAAAATGCAGAAGTTGGATTTCTCCAAATTGCTTTTTGTACCGAAAGAGGCTCAGGATCAAGCTATACACAATATTAAAAAACAACAACACGACATCGACGATATCCAAGACCGTTCGCTCATTAAGTTGGCCACGCCAGCACTTGAGATGCAAAGTCCGGTACAATTCGTTCGTGATATCAAGAATACCGACCGTACGGTTGGTGCCATGCTTTCCGGTGAAATAGCCAAACGGTACGGTAACGAAGGTTTGCCAAACGATACGATCAGCTGCACTTTCAAGGGTTCGGCAGGTCAGAGTTTCGGCGCATTCCTTTCCAAAGGGGTGACTTTCCGATTGGAAGGAGATTCCAACGACTACTTGGGCAAAGGTTTGTCCGGTGGTCGTATCATCGTGGTTCCTCCGGTAGGCACGACCTTTGCGCCCGAAAACAACATCATTGCCGGCAATACGCTGATGTACGGAGCCACCTCTGGCGAAGTGTATATCAATGGCCAAGTCGGTGAACGTTTCTGTGTCCGTAACTCCGGTGCCATCACCGTAGTGGAAGGCGCTGGCGATCACTGCTGCGAGTACATGACCGGCGGTCGAGCAGTCATTCTTGGAAAGACTGGTCGAAATTTTGCTGCAGGTATGTCGGGCGGTATTGCTTACGTCCTTGACGAAGAAGGCGATTTCGATTATTTCTGCAACATGCAGATGGTTGAATTGTCGCTCATCGAAGACCGGGCAGACAATATTGAACTCAAGAACTTGATTTCTGCCCATTACCGATACACCCAAAGTCCAAAGGCAAAACGAATCTTGGACAACTGGAGTGAATATGTAGAAAAATTCATCCGCGTGATTCCGATCGAATACAAGAAAGTATTGCACGATGAAAAGATTGAAGCTGTTAAAAAGAAAATTGCACAAGTAGAATTCGACTATTGATATGGGAAATCCAAAAGCATTCTTAACTATAGACCGTAAAGAGGCCGGTTATCGACCGATCCACGAACGGAAGACCGACTTTGGGGAAGTCGAACAAACCCTGAATAACGGAGACCGCATGTTGCAGGCCTCCCGCTGCATGGATTGCGGCATTCCTTTCTGCCATTGGGCTTGTCCGCTTGGGAACAAAATGCCTGAATATCAGGATTTATTGTATAAAGGAAAATGGAAACAAGCTTACGAGGTTCTTGCTGAAACCGATGATTTTCCAGAATTTACTGGACGTGTTTGTCCTGCTCTCTGTGAAAAATCCTGTGTTTTGAACATTGACCACAATGCCATTACCATCCGCGAAAATGAAGCTTCTGTAACGGAGCGTGCTTGGGACGAGGGTTGGATTGTTCCAAAACCTCCCAAAACCCGTACAGGTAAGAAAGTGGCCATCATTGGTAGCGGCCCCGCAGGTTTAGTGGCCGCATACCGTCTAAATCGTCTCGGCCATGAAGTGACCGTTTACGAAAAGAGTCCTCAAATTGGTGGTTTGCTGCGTTTTGGTATCCCCAATTTCAAACTGAACAAAAACATCATCGACCGTCGTTTGGAACAATTGTCGGCTGAAGGAATTAAATTTGTGACCGATGCAGAAGTTGGAAAGAATATTTCCATCCAAGACCTTAAGAATCAGAACGATGCAATTTGCATTACGATTGGTGCTGGTGTTCCACGTGACTTGAATGTAGAAGGACGTGAACTCAACGGCATTCATTTTGCCCTTGATTTCTTGTTCCAACAAAACTACCGATTGGCCGGCTTGCCTATCGAAGGTCCAGAAATAACCGCTAAAGGCAAGCGAGTGCTAGTCATCGGTGGTGGTGATACGGGTTCCGACTGTGTGGGAACCTCCAACCGACAAGGTGCCATTGAAGTGACTCAAATTGAGATCCTTTCGATGCCTCCTGTGGGAGATAATCCTGCAACACCTTGGCCCAATTGGCCCAACATACTCAAAACATCTTCTTCGCACGAAGAAGGTTGCATTCGTCGCTGGTGCCTCACTACCAACCGGTTCATCGGAGAAAACGGACAACTGACCGGAGTGGAAATTGCTGAAGTGGAATGGGTGACCGATCCATCTACGGGCCGTCAGAGCATGAAACCGACCGGTAAGACCGAAACGTTGAAAGCCGATATCGTCTTTTTGGCTATGGGTTTCACCAACCCGGTGCACGAAGGTTTGCTCAATGATCTGACGGTGGAATACGACGGTCGTGGAAATGTGAAAACGAATACCACCCTTGCAAGTTCTGTCAAAGGCGTGTTTGCTGCCGGCGATGCGGCAACCGGTGCCAGCTTGGTTGTTCGTGCCATGGCTTCCGGACGAGACATGGCCAAATCGGTTCATGAATACCTAAGTAAGTAGATTTTCAATAAAATAGCGAAGGGGATGTCTTAAAAAGGTCATCCCCTTTTTTTTGGCCTCGACAAAATTTCGTACACTTGTAGTACAATTTTGCCGACCATGAAAAAAATCATTTATTTGTTTTTATTGCTTTTGCCTTTCAGTGTTTCTGCCATGACTTATGACTTGGTAGTAGCGAAAGACGGTAGTGGCAATTTTACCTCGATTCAGGCTGCCATCAATTCCATCCGTGATTTTCGACCCGAGGGCAGAACGATCATTTTTATTAAAAAAGGAGTGTATGCAGAAAAAGTGATTCTGCCCACCCAGAAAACTGAAATTACTCTGATTGGTGAAGATCGCGACAGTACCATCCTGACTTGGAACGATCACGCAAACATCAATAAGATGGGCACCTTCAAGACCTTTACTTTTCTGATCCAGGGCAATGACATCGTTCTGGAAAATCTCACCATCGAAAACAACGCACCCCGACTGGGACAAGCGGTGGCCCTGCATGTAGAAGGCGATCGAGTGGCTTTTTACAATTGTCGATTTTTAGGCAATCAAGACACCATTTATTTGGGTCGCGAAGGATGTCGCAATTATTTTAACAACTGTTACATCGAGGGAACGACCGATTTCATTTTTGGTTCATCAACCGCTTGGTTTGAACATTGCATTATTTTAGGAAAAGTGAATTCTTTTTTGACAGCGGCATCTACTCCTCCAAATATTCCTTATGGATTTGTATTCAACAAATGCACCATTCTAACGGCAGATTCGGTTAATGCCGTCTATTTGGGAAGACCTTGGAGAACGTATGCATATACATTATTTAAGGAGTGTGCCCTAGAGGGGAAAATCAAACGGGAAGGTTGGCACAACTGGGGAAAAGTTGAAAATGAGGCCAATGCGCGTTATGCAGAATATAAAAATACGGGTCCGGGAGCCGATTTAACCGGCCGTGTGACTTGGGCAAAACAACTTTCCAAAAAAGAGGCAGCAAAAGTGAATCTGAAAAGCGTCTTTGGAAATTGGTTGCCTGCAGCGAATTAGTTGACGTATTTTACCAGAAATTCCACCTCTTCATCGCTGTTTTTAATGACTTTTGTTTTTGAATGATGTAAAACAAACCTTAATGAATCGCTACCTGATATTTTTCATGGTTTTTTGGGCAAGCCTCTGCTTGCAGGCGCAACAAAAGGTGCGTTTCACACACTACACTTCTGATGACGGCCTGTCTCAGAATCGGGTGATGAGCATTCTACAGGATAAAAAAGGATTTATGTGGTTTGCCACTTGGGATGGACTCAATCGTTTTGATGGTCGGCATTTTAAAGTTTATAAAGGACTGGCTGGCGATCCGAACGGGTTCACCAATAACCGGCTGAACACCATGCAAGAAGATTCGTTCGGATTCCTTTGGATCTTGACCAATGACTTTCAGATTTATCGATTCAATCCTGAAAACGAAGAGTTTCAACGGCTGTCATATAATCCCGATCCATCTAAAGTGGTGGTTTCCAAAACTATACAGGCTGTTCGGATGATTAAGGGCAAGGATGTCTGCTTGCTCACATTCACCGATGGTTGTTACTTGGTTCAGGTTAGTGACGATGGCCAGAACATCGTACACATCAAATACTTGAGTCGTAAAATTGGAAATTTGGCTGGCGATTTGGTGCGGGAAGTCTTCAAAGACCTGAACAATCAGTTTTGGTTTCTCACGGACAAAGGCTTAACCCTGTACGATCCGGTTAAAGAAACGTCCACTCATTTTTTCCATCAATTTCAGGATGAAACGGGATTTTTCTCCCACTTGGAAACTAAGAACAACCTCTTTTTTGGTTCAGACAACGGTCAGATTTGGTCTTGGTCCATGAAGCAACGCAATTTCCATTTGGTTGATTTCCATGCGGGTGCGGCTGTCAATGGATTTTGTCCGTTGAACAATGGTAAGATATTGATTATCACCCGAGGTGATGGAGTATTTCTTACGGATAAATCTTTTCATATCTTATCCCACGAAAATCTATCGACCACTCCGGCGCTAAGCAGCAACCTGATTCATTCTTTTTATAAAGACATGGCGGGCGATGTCTGGTTGGAAGCCGATGCCCCCGGGGTCGTACTTTATGTAACCAATGAAAATCGCTTTGTCCGTTTTCAACCAAAAAGCGACGAGCAATTTGGTTTGGCACAAATGCAACCTAATTTTTTTGTGGTGGAAGACACGAAAAATCACCTTTGGGTACATCCTCGTTCCGGTGGTTTCTCAGAGTTTTTTCGTAAGGAAATGGCCTTGAAACCATTTTACAACGACCCTTCCGACCCGAACAGGAGATTTTTCAACACCATGCATGCGGCATTCTACGATAGGCAAGGCACCCTCTGGCTGAGCACCCGTTCACCAGGACTTGAAAAATGTTCCATCCAACAAACCACGTTCAACTTCACGTACGTGCCTTCTATGCTGCAATTGAGGGGTGGGAGCGAAGTTCGTACCATTTTTGAAGATCGTCATAAACGCATCTGGGCAGCCGACCGGGAAGGCGGTATTGTGATGTATTCGGCCAAGGGAGAGCGAATTGGCTATCTGGACAATCAAGGTTCGGTTACGTCCAAACGATCCACCACGAATTATTTTGCATACGACATCATGTCAGACAAAAAGGGACGTATTTGGATTGCCAGTAAAGGTGCAGGAGTTCTTTTATTGGAAGAAAAGGATCCAAATGGGTTAGCGTACACGGTGAGACGTTTTAACGAGAGTTTGCCTCCTGCAGATAGACCCAACTCCAATAATTTCTATGCATTGCTAGAAGATCAGAAAGGCCGCATTTGGGCAGGTAGCTATGGTGGTGGTTTGAATTTGGTAGAAGAAAAAGGCGGAACATTTCGGTTTATTCATTTTAGAAACGAACTGAAAAATTATCCGATAGACCGTTGCCGCAACATCCGCAACATGGCTAAGGACAGGCAAGGGATTATCTGGGTCGGAACGGTCAACGGCATTGTAGCGTTTGATGCCAATTTCAAAAAACCAGCTGATATTCGCTTTTACGAGTATCGTAAAATTGGAACTGATCCCAATAGTCTGAGAATCAATGATGTGCATTACATTTATGTGGACGATGCCGGTGATCGATGGTTCGGTACTTTTGGTGGTGGGTTAAACAAACTCAGTGCTTCGTTTAAGTTGGGAGAATCCCCATCATTCAAAACGTATACCATGAACGAAGGCCTGCCCAGCGACATCGTACTGAGCATACAAGATGATTTGCAAGGCTATCTCTGGCTTTTTTCAGAAAACAGCATCACTCGCTTTGACAGCCATACCGGTGATATGGATATTTACAACAAGAATAATGGGCTTCAAGGCGTAACTTTTTCTGAGTCTTCTTGTTATCGACTTCGTTCCGGGGAAATCTACGCAGGAACCACGACTGGTTTTTACAAATTCAACCCCTCCAAAGCCAAAACGACGTCCATTGTTCCCCGATTGGTTTTCACACGATTTATCCTTTTGAACAAAGAAGCGAACATTGGCGAAAAGAATTCACCACTGACCAAAAATGTGGACGATATCAATAAAATATCGCTTTCCAACAGGCAAAATGTTTTCACCATTGAATTCGCCGCACTGGATTATCGGGCACCTGAAAACATTCAATATGCTTATCGTTTGGATCCAGTTGACCAAGATTGGACTAAATCATCGAAACTGAACAGTGTCAACTACACCAACCTTTCGCCAGGCAAATACGTGTTTCGAGTCAAATCGACCGACAGTGAAGGCTTTTGGATGAACAACGAGCGGCAGATCGAACTCCACATTCGCCCTTCTTTTTGGCAAACCTGGATAGCCATCTTGTTGTATGTCCTTTTCGGACTGGCACTGATCAGCTTTGGTCTTTATTTTTTCACCATGATATTGCGTTTGCGAAGCAAAGTTGAAGTGGAACATAAAGTCAGCAATCTTAAAATCAATTTCTTTACTGACATCTCGCACGAATTACGAACCCCTCTCACGTTGATTTCGGGCCCTGTGGAACATTTGTTGAACGACGAAAACTTGTCGGGGGATACCAGAACTTTGCTCATCATCGTTCAACGAAACATCGACCGGATGCTTCGTCTCATCAATCAACTGTTGGACTTTAGAAAAATTCAGGATAAAAAAATGCAGCTGAAAGTTCAGGAGGTTCCATTCGGTCCGTTCATTGCTTCGGTTGCAGCGAATTTCAATATGACAGCTGATGAAAAACGAATTGATTTCAAGCTGATTGATCAGACTGAAGGAGCCACCGTTTGGTTGGATACGGATAAATTGGATACCATCGTTTACAACCTCTTGTCCAACGCATTCAAATTCACACAGCCTGGTAAGTCCATCACGTTGACCAGCTTTATGGAAAACGAACATGCCATATTCTCTGTCGCCGATACGGGTGCTGGTATTTCGGTGGATAAGCAGTCGCGGTTGTTTGAACGTTTTTTCTCTTACGACGAAACCAGTAAAGTTCGTGGAACGGGCATTGGACTTCATTTAGCCAAGGAACTGGTCGATATGCACGGAGGCAGCATTTCCGTGAATAGCGAAGAAGGAAAAGGCACCACGTTCGAGGTTCGATTCAAACTTGGAACAGCGCATTTTGACAACCAGGTAACCATTGTTCATACCAATAAACCCGATTTGACGGATGCCTTCGCTCATCCAGTTCTGCCTTTGCCCAACGAACACGAAGGCAGCCACGATGATGGGAGCACCGGAAATCAACCCTTGTTGCTTGTCGTCGAGGATAATTCCGAACTGCGCACGTTCCTCACATCCGTACTTTCAGGCAAATACCGGGTAGCTGAGGCCGCAGACGGACATGTTGCTTGGAGCATGATGAGCAATTTGATGCCAGATTTTGTCATCACCGATTTGATGATGCCCGTCATGGATGGTTTGGAACTCACCAAACTCATCAAACAAGATGACCGAACCTGCCACATTCCGGTCATTATGCTTACCGCAAAATCCGATATGGTCACACAGATGGAATGCATTCAGGCTGGTGTCAATGATTTCATTGCCAAACCTTTCAATGCTGTTTTCCTGGAAGCCAAGATTGAGAATATTTTCAAGCAGCGCTTTGTTTTGCAAGAAAAATTTCGACACGATATTTTCTCAGTTCAACCTGCTTCTGCAGAACGACTGAATTTACAATCATCGGATTCAATCTTTCTGAAACGCATCCTGGACTTTATGGAAGAAAATATGTCTAACAGTGAATTGACAGTGGATCAATTAGTTTCTGTTGTTGGTATGGGTAGGACTGTTTTCTTCAATAAATTGAAAGGAATATTGGGTATGTCTCCCATTGAATTCATCAAGGAAACTCGAATCAAGCGAGCTGCGCAATTGCTGGATACTGGTCAATTCAACGTTTCAGAAGTTAGTTTTCAAATAGGAATGAACGATGCCCGCTATTTCAGTAAATGTTTCAAGCAAAAATATGGAATGACCCCATCCGAATATAAAAACAAAACAACACCTAAACCCCTATGAATTCAAACCTTGTAAAACCTTTGCTACTAGCGATTTTGCTCTGTTCACTGCCCCTTGTCGTTCTGCATGCGGGAATAATCGAGAAAAAGGGTTGGGAATTGGAAGCTAAAGTACTTGCTTCCATTCGTGAACCAAAATTTCCGGACAAAACGTTCACTATTACAAACTTCGGAGCAGTGGAAGGGCTGGTTCAGTATTCGGAAAATTGCATCAATAAAGCAATTTTGGAATGCAATAAACAGGGTGGAGGAACGGTGGTTGTGCCTGCAGGTGTTTTTTACACTGGGCCGATTGAATTGAAAAACAACGTCCGCCTGCATCTTATGAAAGGCGCAACGTTGAAATTTTCCACCAACCCCGATGACTACAAACCTTTCGTCGTCTCCAGGTGGGAGGGTTGGGATTGCATCAATTTTCATCCGCTCATTTATGCCTATAAGCAAAAGAACATCGCGATAACCGGGCCTGGAGTTTTGGATGGACAGGCTGATGAAACCAATTGGTGGTCCTGGAAAGGTAGGACCGATTTCGGATGGAAACCAGGAATGGTTTCTCAGGAATGGAATGGGGACAAAGTTTCGGGGCGTAATCGACTGGCTTCTATGGAGCGCAATCAAGTGCCCATTCAAAATCGGATCATGACGGTAGAAGATCGACTTAGACCTCCTTTCATACAATTTTACCAGTGCAGCGAGGCTTTGATTTCAGACGTTCACATTGTTCAATCTCCCTTTTGGCTCATTCATCCACTTCTGTGTAAAAACTTTACACTCCGAGGTGTAATCATGGATAGCAGAGGCCCTAACAACGATGGTTGTGATCCCGAATCGTCACAGAACGTGCTCATTGAAAACTGTCTCTTCAACACCGGAGACGACTGCATCGCCATCAAGTCAGGCCGAAACAAGGATGGAAAACGTTGGAACATACCCAGTAAAGACATCATTATTCGTCGTTGCACCATGAAAAATGGTCACGGCGGGGTTGTGGTTGGAAGCGAAATTACTGGTGGCTGTCGCAACGTCTGGGCAGAAGATTGCAACATGGACAGTCCGCTGTTGGAACGGATGCTTCGGCTTAAATCGAATCCGATTCGTGGGGGTAAGATTAAAAATATTTTTTTACGCAACATCCAGGTGGGGCAGTGTGCAGAAGCAGTTTTCCGTGTGGAAATGAAATACGAAGGTGTGACAAGTGGCCCCAATATGCCCGAAATCAGCAATATATTCCTCTCCAACATTGTTACGAATAAAAGTACTTACGGCCTTTGGATTGACGGTTTCGAGAATGTGACGAACGTTCACAACATCCAGATTCGGAATTGTTCCTTCAATCATGTTGAAAAACCAAATGTCATTGTTGGAGCCGAAAAGATGGTTTTTGATGGATTCCGTATCAATGGCGAGCTACAGAAATAAAAAATAATTCTATCTTCGTGCCTGAAAAAACCAAAACCATGGAAGAAGAAAACAAAATCACTGGTCTGCCTTCAAATGCATTTCGGGAACTGGAACCCGGCGAGTCTTATCAACCGTTGATGCCTGCAGAAAAGAAAATGCCTGAAGCGACCCCTTGGTCCATCATTTGGGGCTTGCTGATGGCCATCCTATTCTCAGCTGCCGCCGCTTATCTCGGTCTGAAAGTCGGTCAGGTATTCGAAGCCGCCATCCCCATCGCCATCATCGCAGTGGGATTGTCAAGCGCCACCAAACGCAAAAACGCTTTGGGCGAAAACGTGATCATACAATCCATTGGAGCTAGTTCCGGGGTTATCGTTGCAGGTGCCATCTTTACCTTGCCGGCTTTGTATATTCTCCAGGCCAAGTATCCGGACATGACCGTTTCTTTTCTCCAGGTATTCATGAGTTCCTTATTGGGTGGCGTTTTAGGCATCCTATTCCTCATACCCTTCCGCAAGTATTTCGTTAAAGAAATGCACGGCAAGTATCCATTTCCGGAAGCAACCGCAACCACGCAAGTCTTAGTTTCGGGCGAAAAGGCTGGTAATCAAGCCAAACCATTGCTTATTGCCGGTTTGGTCGGAGGTATTTTCGATTTCGTCGTCGCTACTTTTGGAACTTGGAGTGAAACCTTCACATCGAGAGTTTTACCGTATGGTGCCGAGTTGGCCGACAAATTCAAAGTGGTGTTTAAAATCAATACGGGTGCAGCCGTGCTCGGGCTCGGTTACATCGTCGGTCTTAAATATGCCGCTATCATCTGTGCCGGTTCCGCCTTAGTTTGGTGGATTATAGTACCAATTATGGCTCAATTGAGTGATGGAACCCTCCAATGGTTGAATCCAGCCATCGTTGATTCTGTCACAGGCATGTCACCGGAAGTGTTGTTCAAAAGTTTTGCCCGTCACATCGGTATTGGTGGCATCGCCATGGCAGGTATCATTGGTATCTTCAAATCCAGAAACATCATCAAAGATGCCGTTGGACTGGCTTCGAAAGAATTGAAAGGTGGAAAATCGCAAGGACCTGTGGTGATTGAACCTCGTACACAGCGAGATATCCCAATGAAAATCATTGTTTTTGGAGTCATTGCTGCTTTATTGGCTGTATTCGCCTTCTTCTTTTTCGGTGTGATGGAATTCAACTTGCTTCATGCTGTCGTTGGAATTCTGGTTGTCGGCATCATCGCTTTTCTCTTCACCACCGTTGCTGCCAATGCCATTGCCATCGTCGGAACCAATCCAGTTTCGGGTATGACCTTAATGACCTTGATTCTGGCTTCCGTCATCATGGTGGCTGTCGGTTTGAAAGGAACTGGGGGAATCGTTTCTGCGCTCATCATGGGTGGTGTGGTTTGCACAGCGCTGTCCATGGCTGGAGGTTTCATAACCGATCTGAAAATTGGTTATTGGTTGGGCTCCACTCCTGCCACGCAAGAAAAATGGAAATTCTTAGGCACCTTGGTTTCAGCAGCTACGGTTGGTGGGGTGCTCATCATTTTAAATAAAACGTACGGATTCACTGGTAATGATGCCCTGGTTGCACCACAAGCAAACGCCATGGCAGCAGTTATCGATCCGTTGATGTCCGGAACGTCAGCTCCCTGGGTTTTATACGGCATCGGAGCTTTGCTTTCGTTGGTGCTGACCTTCTTCCGAGTTCCGGCATTAGCCTTTGCATTGGGCATGTTCATTCCATTGGACCTCAACTTGCCATTGCTCGTCGGTGGTCTGATTCAGTGGTTTGTTACTACCAGAACCAAGGATAAAGCTCTCAACGAAGAACGTGGCGAACTGGGAACACTCATCGCTTCTGGTTTCATAGCCGGAGGAGCCTTGATGGGCGTCGTTAGTGCAGCCATCCGTTTTACCGGTGTGAATTTAATGCAAACGAGCTGGGTGGAAACAAACGGTGCGGAATGGGTATCCCTTGCTGCGTATGCCTTACTGATTTGTTTCTTTGTTTGGCAAACGTTGATGAAAAAGAAGTAAAAAATCTTTAGTAGCTGATATTCGTGTATTTCTGAATCAGTTGTATCAAATTGTCTTTACTGATCGGTTTGGAAAGGTAACCATTGCAACCGGCAGCCAAAAATCGGTGTTCGTCACCGGTTTGGGCATATGCCGTTGTTGCGATAATGGGTAATTCGGGTCTGAATTCATGGATGCGTTGTGTTGCTTCCAATCCATTCATCAATGGCATCTTGATATCCATCAGTACCAACGTGATGTCCTCGTTTTTCATGCAAGCTTCAACAGCTTCAACGCCGTTGGTTACATGGATGAAATCACAATCGATCATATTCAATATGACTTTGAGAAACATGTAGTTGGACTCCTCATCTTCGGCGATTAGCACCAGAGGCTTGTCTCTTTTTGTGGTACCATTAGAAATGGAAAGGCTTTCAAGAATGGTGGGCACTTTGAATGGAATCTTAAATGAAAAAGTGGATCCATTTCCCTTTTCTGAAACGACTTCAATCGTACCACCGATCAACTTGATCATGCCCTGTGCAATGGCCAATCCCAGACCACTACCTTCATACCCACGCGTATTCGAGGGGTCTTCCTGTGAAAACATCTCAAAGATTTTTTCCAATTTGTCTGCAGCGATACCACATCCAGTATCGTGCACAAAAAATTCAACGAAATCCGACGATAACTTATAACCACATGTGATGCAACCCTGCGATGAAAATTTCATAGCGTTGTCCAATAAAATACGCAACGTCTTTCCGATGAACTCTGGATCAGAATAGATGGTCAGATTCTTTTGTTCTGTAGGGATATCAGTCTTAAAACAAATGTTTTTTTCTTCGCAAGATAATTTGGCGTTTTCTATAATCTCTAGAAAGAATGGTTGGATCTGAAAGTTTTTCTGATGGACTTCCATCGTCCCCGAAACAATCCTGGCCATATCAATAAAGTCGGAAACGGTATTAATCAGCCGATTGCTTGATTTCTCAAGAATGTTGAAATATTCCTTTTTTTGATCGTTTGTGAGATCTTTTTCGGATAGGAATTGACT
Source organism: Bacteroidales bacterium (assembly GCA_035719105.1). Taxonomy (GTDB): domain Bacteria; phylum Bacteroidota; class Bacteroidia; order Bacteroidales; family UBA1402; genus UBA8389. The sequence goes on from DASTGN010000001.1 coordinate 142,958, forward strand.
GAATCCCAAGATGCTGTTCAGTGGCGTTCTAATCTCGTGCGAAATGTTATTGATGAAAGCAGTCTTCAATTTGTCGCTTTCTTCGGCTTTTTCTTTAGCTAACATCAATTCTTCCAGAATCTTGACTTTCTCAGTGACATCAGCATCCACACCACGGTAACCGACAAAATTACCGGCGAAATCGTACATGGGACTTCCGCTGGTTGTCAGCATCAATATGTGGCCATTTTTATGGACGTTCGGATTTTGAAAATCCCTAAAGGTCGCACGACTTCCAAAAACCTCGAAGGCTGCAGCCTTTAGTTCTTCCTTTTTTTCAGGTACAAAAAAATCGTAGAAATACTTCTTTCCAACAATCTCATCTGCTGTGTAGCCCAAAAGTGAATGAACGACAGGGCTTGCATACGTATACATCCCATCAACGTCTACTTCCCAAATCCATTCCTGAGCGTCTTCCGCTACCTGTTCAAAACGAAGTTTGCTTTCGTGCAATTGTTTCGAGGTCATTTTAAATGCCAAATTCTCCTTGGCTTCGTCCAACGCACGCTTAACGGCAAAAGGCAAGCGTTCAGGCCTGTCTTTAAGTACATAATCGACTGCGCCCAATTTTAGTAATTCGATAGCAGTATCCTCACCAATGGAGCCTGAAATACAGATAAACGGAACATCCGGCCAAAGTTCATTTCGAATTTGGAGCGCACCGAATGCATCAAAACCAGGCAACCTAAAGTCAGTAAGTATAATGTCAAATTGATTCTCATGCAGTGCAGAGGAAAAATCCGCTTCATTCATCACATGAGTCAAATCCAAAATGTAACCGGCATCCACCAATAATTCCTGTACCAATTCTAGATCGTGTGGAGAATCTTCCAAAACAAGAACCTTCAGCTGAATGCCTGAAATCTTATTTTTCTCGTTCATAAGTCAAGTGCATTGAGGTTGTTCATTCAACATTGCCCAAAAAAATCCGATGTGTTTGACTGCTTCCAAAAAATCCTTAAATGCAACTGGTTTAACTACATAGGCGTTTACTCCAAGCTCATAGCATCTCTTCAAATCTGGCTCTTCACGAGATGAAGTCAGCATAACCACAGGAATCGAACTTAATTTCTTATCTCCACGAAGGGCGGTCAACACTTCAATACCGTTCATACGAGGCATCTTTATATCCAGCAGCAACACCCCTGGATTGCCATCTTTACGATTTTTATATTTACCTTCTTTATGAAGAAACTCCATGGCTTCCACTCCATCTTTGACAACGATGACGTGGTTTGCCAAATTGTAGTCTTGAAGCGCTTCCAACGCTAATTCCACATCCAAATCGTTGTCCTCGGCCATTAAAATTGTTTTTAACATCATCTTGGTAAGTCCTCCTTATTTTTTTGGTAAAGTAAAATAAAATGTAGCTCCTTTATTAAGTTCGGCTTCAGCCCATGCTTTTCCTTGGTGCTTTTGAATAATGCGATGTACATTGGCCAACCCGATCCCGGTACCCTCAAATTCAGACTGAGCATGTAGTCTTTGAAAAACACCGAATAATTTACTGGCGTATTTCATATCGAAACCAACGCCATTGTCACGCACCATAAATACAAATTGAGTATCTTCTTCGCGATAACTGATTGTGATTTCAGGGAATTTCTGAAGTTTTGTGTATTTGATGGCATTGTCAATCAGATTGATCCAAACCTGTTTAAGCATGGAATAATCACCAATGACGTTAGGCATTACTTGCACCGAAAAGTTAATGGATCTGTTTCTGATGTCTGGTTTTATTCTTTCCATTACTTCATCAAGCAAGACATTCATATTGAATGGTTTCTTGTTCAATTCTTGACGACCGGTTCTTGAAAACTGAAGCAAGTCGTCAATCAACGTGCCCATTTGCTTTGCCGAAGTCGAAATGGTGGATAAGTAATGTTGCGCTTTCTCGGGTAAATTTTCATGGAATCGATCGTTCAGTAAATCCACATAGCCATTGATGTGTCGAAGCGGAGCCCTCAGGTCATGCGAAACGGAATAGCTGAAAGCTTCCATTTCTTTGTTTGATTCTTCAAGTTGAATGGTACGCTCTTTGACACGTTGTTCAAGCAGATCGTTCATTTTTCGGATTTCCTCTTCCGAATTCTTTCTGTTTGTAATGTCTTCGATGATGGCTAAATTGTAAAGAAAATTCCCTTTGCTGTCGTAAGTAGAGGTGACAGTCAGTGAACCCCATATAACTTCTCCGTTTTTTTTGATATATCGCTTGTCAGTCTTATAAACTGAAATCTCCTTTTCAATGAGTTTCTGAATGGATGGCAAGTCTTTTTCTAAATCATCAGGATGAGTTAAATCCTTGAATGACATATTGATAAGTTCTTTTTCGCTGTATCCTGTGATGGAGCAAAAAGCAGGATTCGCTTTGGTATATTTGAAATCTTTGTCTACCATGACCATTCCAAACGGACCGTTTTCATACAATTTATCAAATCGAAATTCGCTTTCTTTTAAAGCATTATACAGTTCAGTCTGTTCAATTTTCTGATAAGTGATTTCACTGATGATCTGAGTCATATCTAACAGGAAGTCCATCACCACCATCACTTTTTCCTTCGAAACAATCGGAACTTTCTCAAAGGCTTTCATATATGCTTTCTTGTCGAAGCCGAATTTTTCTGCCTGTTTCTCAAACAACATGCGATCTGGAGCTTCAAAAAAGAATTGCCCGGAAAAAAGGTTGGCAACATGTTCACCTTTAATTATAATGGGCACTGCCACATCGACCAATCCGTTTATGCATTGATAAAAATGGTACTTTTCGCCACTTTCCATTTTATTCGCTAAAATGGTATCGCTAATGCTACAGTTTCTGGAAGTTTCTGGGTTCGTTCGATGAAACTCTGTGCAAATTTGGCGCCAACCAGATTTTGAAAGCACGTTACCATCGAGGTCCAAAATGGCTGTTACAAATCCAGTAGATCGGTTGAATCCTTCAAGTAGTTTATTAACTTTCTCAAAATCAATCCATTCAAGAATGTTGATTTTCATAGGTAGTCAAATTAGATTTCTATATAAAAAATCATTCAAATGACAGGAACCTGCAAGATAAACTTATTATTTTAAAAAAAAATAATTGTTACTAACTTTTTTGCTTCGCAAACTTAAATTCTTTGTGTTGAAACTATTCCCATTCAATCGTTGCTGGCGGCTTCGATGAAATATCGTAGGTAACTCGGTTGACTCCCTTAACCTTATTGATGATTTCATTCGACATCTTGGCTAAGAACTCATAAGGCAAATGCGCCCAGTCTGCCGTCATGGCATCGGTCGAAGTCACGGCACGAAGCGCAACGGCGTTTTCGTAGGTGCGTTCATCTCCCATCACCCCAACCGATTGGATGGGCAACAAGATCACACCAGCCTGCCAAACCTGATCGTATAGATTCCATTCGCGCAAGCCATTGATGAATATGGCATCGGCTTCCTGGGCAATTCGTACTTTGTCTTCGGTAATGTCACCAAGGATTCGAACTGCTAGTCCGGGGCCAGGAAAAGGTTGACGTTTAATGAGATGCGGCATCATGCCCAATTCATTGCCCACTCGGCGAACTTCATCCTTGAACAACAATCGTAAGGGTTCGCACAGTTTCAACTTCATTTTATCGGGAAGACCACCCACATTGTGATGCGATTTGATGACCGTTCCTGTGATGGAGAGAGATTCGATGCAGTCGGGGTAAATGGTGCCCTGTGCCAGCCATTTGACGTCCTCTATCTTGTGAGCTTCTTCATCGAAAACATCGATGAACCCTTTGCCAATGATTTTTCGTTTCTGTTCAGGATCGGTCACGCCGGCCAAATTGGCATAAAAACGTTGCTTGGCATTTACGCCAATCACGTTCAATCCCAAGTGTTCATAGTCGCGCATCACATTTTCGAATTCATCTTTGCGCAACAAGCCGTGATCCACGAAAATGCAAGTCAGGTTTTTACCGATGGCCTTATTCAGCAGAACTGCTGCCACAGATGAATCCACGCCTCCGGAAAGTCCCAGGACCACTTTGTCATCGCCCAGTTTTGCTTTAAGATCAGCTACCGTTGTTTCAATGAACGAAGATGCCGACCAATCTTTACTGCAACCGCAAATATTCAAGAAATTGTCCAGCAACTGCGTTCCTTCCAATGTATGAAAAACCTCAGGGTGGAATTGGACGCCAAAAGTATCTTCACCTTTAATATGGTAAGCAGCAATGGGAACATCCTTGGTCGAAGCGATGACTTCGAAATTTTCGGGTATGACCGTGATGGAATCTCCATGTGACATCCAGATCTGTGAATTTTCTGAAATGCCCTTCATCATTCTGCAACGCTCGTTTCGGTAGCTCAGATTGGCACGACCGTATTCACGGGTTCCAGCCGGTTCCACCGTCCCACCAGCATTGTGCGCCATCAATTGTGCACCGTAACAAATGCCCAAAACGGGATATTTTTTACGCAACAAGTCCACGTCGGTTCTAAAAGCTGCATCGTCGTAAACTGAAAACGGACTTCCGGATAAAATGACCCCTTTCACATCGGTGGCGTCATAAGGAAATTTGTTGTACGGCAAGATTTCACTATAGGTGTTCAACTCGCGTATACGTCTGGCAATCAATTGAGTAGTCTGGGAGCCGAAATCGAGGATGATGATTCTTTCAGTCATGGAAGTGGGGAATGGTTTTATAGCCTCAAAAGTACGGATTTTTTTTCAAAACCCCCGACTTTTCCCTTTCGGTTTGTACCAGAAACTCCCCACTGTTAGCACCAAGATGAGTCCCGAGACCACAAAAGCCCAAACATTGGCTCGGCGCGATTCGGCTTCGATGACGTAGTTGTCGTAAACCATGCGGTAGGCGGTTAGCTTGAAGTTAAGCGTATCTCCGTTCATGATCACGTTTTCTATGGGTTTGCTGCGGCCTGGCATACAAAGGTTGTAGTTGAACTCTTTCGTAAATAAGGAGACGAATTCCTGGTTTTCGAAATCCTTCTCGTGTTTTTTCAACGGACTATCTTTGGTTTTCCAATAAATGGAGAACGCTTTGGTTTTGAAAAAATCGTTCAACAATTTTTCCATGTCGTAGTCTTTATTGTCCCTGACCTTAGAGTTGAAAATGTTGTCCTTGCTTTTTGCAAGGCTATCGAGTGAAACCGGTGGATTCTTCATTTGATCGTAATTGGCCAGCAGGACTTCGAACTCATTGTCCCAAAGGTTCTTGGCCAACCAGCGATTGTATTTGTCCTCCAAGCTGCCAATGGCTTCCCGAATTTCAATCCCATTCATGCCTTTGTAAATATTCGGCTTCCCGGTAAACCAATAAGTGGCTTCCTCATTGGTCATAAAAGAATCGACGGGTGTCTTGAAATTGGTTTTAACCTTTGGATAGGTTTCCTTGTACTGATAATAGGTGTAAAACCAACGGAACTTTTTTTCCAGATGGTAAATGACCTTCATTTTGCTCCATTCGTGTGTCGGTTTCAACCGGAACGTTTTTCCCATGTCCTCAACGGATTTGAATGGACGTCGTAACAGTATGTCGAACACTGGACTCTTTTTCTCCATTTTGTTGGTCTTTTGATTCCTCTCCAATGGCATTAGCGCCATGATGGAGTCCATGGTCCTTTGGCTCAAGGGGAATACCGTGCTGGTTTGTGTGGAATCTTCGAGTTTCCAGGTGATGGACCAAGTCGAGTCAACGACCATGGGGAAGTATTTTTGTTCGCTCAGATTTTTTCCGAGCATGAAATCTGAACCAACGGAGCTGCTGAACTCTTTGTAGCAAGAGCCGTCGGGTCTGATGACCGTCAGCATGTTGTCGCGATCCATACAAGATGTAAGCGCACAAACGACTGCCATAAGGTATAAAAAGTGCTTTTGGGTTTTCATTGGTCTTAATTTATTTGCTGTGGATACGTTTTGAGCTTTTTAATATCGATGGAATTTTGCTGCATGTAGCAGAAGTGTGTGATCAGTTGGTTCTGATCCATTTCCAAAGGTTGATTGACTATGATACGATAAATGTACGCCTTGGTCGAAAAGAATTTATCTGTTTCTCAAAATATTTTACAATTTTCAGAGTTTAGGTCTTGTAACACCCTAGTTTATGAAAAAAAATGCATCTCTGTACGTTGGTCTTTTTCTATTGGTTTTGATCTTAGTTTCTTGTAAAACACCATGCGGTTGCGGGTATTGAATAACTTCCATTTACAATGAAAAAATATTGATAATTTGATGTTTTTTTCGGACAAAAAGCGTACTTTTGCACCAGATTTCAAGTACACACTAAAAATTCGATTAAAACAATGATTAAGGTAGGTATTAACGGCTTTGGCCGTATCGGCCGCTTGGTATTCCGCGCCGCTCAAGAAAGAAACGATGTTCAGATCGTTGCAGTAAACGACCCATTCCTGGATCTGGATTACTTGGTATACATGTTGAAGTACGACACCGTACATGGCAAATTCCAGGGAACTGCCGAAAACGTAAACGGCAAATTGGTTATCAACGGTAAAGAGGTTGCATTTTTCGCTGAAAAAGATCCCGCAGCTATTGGTTGGGGTGCTTCCGGTGCTGACTATGTAGTTGAATCAACTGGTGTTTTCACCACTACCGAAAAAGCTGGTCTTCACTTGAAAGGTGGTGCCAAAAAAGTTGTTATTTCTGCTCCTTCTGCTGATGCACCCATGTTTGTATGTGGTGTTAACTTAGAAAAATACACCAAAGACATGGACGTTGTTTCCAACGCTTCATGTACTACGAACTGCTTGGCTCCGTTGGCTAAAGTCATCAACGACAACTTCGGTATCGTTGAAGGTTTGATGACCACTGTTCATGCTGCTACCAACACCCAGAAGACTGTTGACGCTCCTTCCGCCAAGGACTGGAGAGGTGGTCGTTCCATCTTGGGCAACATCATTCCTTCATCCACCGGTGCTGCTAAAGCTGTAGGTAAAGTTATTCCTGCTTTGAACGGCAAATTGACCGGTATGGCTTTCCGCGTTCCAACCGCTGACGTTTCTGTAGTTGACTTGACCGTCCGTTTGGAAAAAGCCGCTTCGTACGACGAAATCAAAGCTGCCATCAAAAAAGCTTCTGAAAACGAACTGAAAGGTATCCTCGGCTACACCGAAGACAGCGTTGTTTCTTCCGATTTCATCCACGAAACCCGCACGTCCGTATTTGATGCTGGCGCAGGTATCGCTTTGAACGGCAACTTCGTTAAACTGGTTAGCTGGTACGACAACGAGTGGGGTTATTCAAACAAGGTTCTTGACCTGATCGCCCACATGGACACCGTAAAATAAAACATCGCTCACCGCGTTGAGCTTTAAAATAAAGAAACTGCCTGAAGGGGCAGTTTTTTTTTGGATTAATTTTATGAATGTAGTTTATTATCAACAAAATATATGTATTTGCTGATAATAAACTACATTATAATGAAAACTAAAAAGCAGATAATACTGCCTAAGTTCCAAAATATTTTGGAGATGATGGGAGAAAATATCAAGTTGGCCCGGAAACGAAGGAGCTTGACCACGATTCAGGTTTCTGAACGTGCTGGAATTGACCGAACGACTTTGTATCACATTGAAAAAGGAAATCCAAGTGTTTCGCTCGGTGCCTATTTCCAAGTGTTGCGTGTGCTTGGTTTGCACGAAGATTTCTTGAAGCTAGCTTCGGACGATATTTTGGGTAGAAAGTTGCAGGATTTGAAGTTGATTAGCGGTAAAAACGAAAACTGATGGCAAACAGGGCAGATCTGTGGGTGTACTTACATTGGAAAGGTATGAATGAACCGAAATGCATGGGCATGCTTTCGGTACAACAAGCAAAGGGAAGGAAGGCCTTTAGTTTCTCGTATGATGAAAGTTGGATCAACTCCCAGGAGCAATTTCTGTTGGATCCGGATATTGAATGGTTTACGGGTCCGCAATATCCCGTGAAAAAGGAAAATTTTGGAGTCTTTCTCGATTCTATGCCCGATAGTTGGGGACGAATGCTCATGAAACGTCGAGCTGCCCTTAAGGCAAGTGTGCTTCAAACCCAGGTTTCAGCACTTACCGACCTTGATTATTTATTGGGAGTGCATGATTTGTGCCGAATGGCTGACAATGCTAATTGCCCCAGGCTCATCACTAGGTGGAGCTAGGCCCAAAGCAAACATAATTGATGAACATGGGCAACTATGGATAGCAAAATTTCCATCGCAAAATGACTTCGTCGACAAAGGTGCTTGGGAATACCTTGCCTATCGATTAGCCATTCAGGCAGGTATTGAAATGTCCGAATGTAGAATAGAAAAGATTTCGGGTAAGTACCATACTTTTTTCACTAAACGGTTCGATCGAGATAGGAAGGAACGAATTCATTTCGCATCGGCAATGACAATGACTGGAAAAAGTGAAGAATTAATTCGGGATGAACGCCCATCCTATTTGGATATCGTCGAGTTTATTCAGTTTTCAGGAGCAAGTGTAGAAATGGATATGAACCAACTTTGGAAACGAATGGTATTCAATATTTTCGTTTCCAACACAGATGATCATTTAAGAAATCATGGTTTTATTTTGACCCCGGAGGGTTGGCGACTTTCGCCTGCTTTTGATATCAACCCGTCCGTCGATAAAGATGGACTGGCATTGAACATCGATATGGACAGTAATGCATTGGATTTGGAGTTGGCACGCAGTGTTGGTGCTTATTTCCGATTATCCGATAATCAAATGAATATCATACTCGATGAAGTTCGCTTCTCAGTTCAAAATTGGGAAAGAATAGCTACTGAAATCGGGATACCAAGAGGAGAACAGTTATTGATGAGGGGTGCATTCCGTTGCTAATGCATTCTAAAAATATTCAAGAGATTTTATATATTTGCCGGCACTAAATAAAATGGATATGAAAATTAAGTTGACTGTTGTGTTGGCATTTGCGGCACTTCTTTCCGTTCAGGCACAAAACGTGGATAAAGGGAAATTGATCGAGGTGCCCAAGGGTAGTTTTTATGAAGACGTCGTGCTCAAAGATGTTCGACAAGTGGACAGTGCGCTCAATCCAGAGAAGCCGAGGATCAAATACATCATGGACATGGCGGGAATGAAACTTCCCAATAAAGTAAATTTATACAAGTCGTTTTGGGCAAACGCCCCCATTTCACAAGGCAATACAGGCACGTGCTGGTGTTTCAGCACCACTTCCCAATACGAAAGCGAAGTGTACCGTCAGTTCGGCAAGAAAGTGAAGCTATCTGAAATATATACCGTCTATTGGGAATACGTGGAAAAAGCCAGACGCTTTGTTCAGGAACGTGGAAATTCCCTGTTCGACGAAGGTTCCGAAGCCAATGCAGTTGAACGCATCACCACCGAATACGGTATGGTACCGCTCGAATTTTATACCGGTTTAGTCAATAAGCGTCAATACCATTCGCATGCCGACATGTTTAAGGAAATGAGCGGTTATCTGAATTCGGTCAAAGAAAGCAATGCTTGGAACGAAGAGCAAGTGTTGGCAACCATTCGCAGCATTCTGAACCACTACTTGGGAGAACCTCCGGTCAAATTCAAGGTAGAAGGCAAGGAATACACCCCCATGACCTATTTGAAAGATTTCCTCAAGATCAATCCAAACGATTTTATCGAAGTACTTTCCTACAAACAGAAACCCTATTGGGAAAAAGTGGAATACGAAGTGCCCGACAACTGGTGGCACAGCGCCGACTATTACAACCTTCCGTTGGATGATTTCATGAAAGTCATCAAGCAGGCCATTCGCGCCGGATACACCATGAGCATTGGCGGTGATGTGTCCGAAGCCGGCCTTTCAAGGGACTTCCAATGTGGCATTATTCCCGATTTCGACATTCCTTCCGCCTACATCAACGACGATGCACGACAGTTCCGATTCTCCAACAAAACCACCACGGACGACCACGGTATGCATTTAGTGGGCTATTTGGAAAATTTCAAAGGAGACGGCAAAGACTGGTATCTCATCAAGGATTCCAGCGCCGGTTCCAGGAACAACGACAAGAAAGCTCCCGAATTTGGTTATTACTTTTTCAGCGAAGACTTCATGAAGCTCAAGATGATGGGCATCACCGTTCACAAAGATGCACTGAAAGAGGTGCTGGGCAAGTTTAAAAAGTAATCAGTCGTTGGTGAACAGGTCGGTAAACGAGAATTTCAGAATTTCGAACAGACCTTTGTCGCCGAGTTTCAGTTCAGGAATCACTAAAAGAGACATGAACGCCAGGGTCATGAAAGGTGCACCCAATGTGGAACCCATCTTCTTGGTCATTGCATCTGCTTTTGAATAGGCAGATGCAATGATTGGGCCGTCGGAATTGGACATCAAACCGCCAACGGGTAAGGGCAAAAGCTCGGTTTTTTTGCCGTCGACCGCAACAATGCCACCTTTGCACTCGATCAACCGATTGATGGCAGCGGCAATTTCCTTGTCTGAAACGCCCACTGCTACGATGTTGTGGCTATCATGGGCCACCGTGGAGGCGATAGCTCCTCGTTTAAGGCCAAAACCATTGATGAAACCAATTGCTGGTTTGGCAGGATGATAGCGGTTGTAGACCACCATTTTCAAAACATCTTTATTACAATCGGACACGGCTGAACCCTTTTCGATGTTCGGTTCGGTTATTAAAACCTTCGTTTGAAGCTGACCATCTTCGGCAACAATGACGCGCATGCGATTGCCGGTAGGGGCAATTTGAAGCGCTTCGACAGTGATGGGCAACGTATTGAATTGATTGATAGGTTCGGACGGTTCCGAGACATGGTAGCAGGCAGAACCGTTTTCGGCCACCAACGATCCGGCTATCCAGGTTTGAAGTACTTTGAAATTCACCAAATCCTGAACAACGACAAAATCGGCACGGTCGCCTTCTTGCAACAAACCAATCTGGAGGTTGTAATGTTTGATGGGGTTCAAAGAGCAACAGCGGAGGGCATCCAACGCACTGTAACCATTGGCTACGATTCGGCGCAAATGATTGTCAATGTGGCCATTTTTGAGCAAGTCGTCCGGGTGCTTGTCATCCGAACAGAACATGACTCGATCGGAATGTTCCTTCAGCAGCGGCATCAAGTCGTCCAAATTGCGAGCAGCACTGCCTTCGCGGATCAAAATCATCATGCCCAAAGCCAGTTTTTCCTTGGCTTCAGCCATTGTCATGCATTCGTGGTCGGTGGAAATACCTTCGTCCACGTAAGTACGGAGGCTATCACCAGACAAATTGGGCGCATGTCCGTCAATGGGTTTGTCAAAGTCGCGGGCATAGCGGAGTTTTAAGAGCACTTGCTCATCACCCATTAACAGACCAGGAAAATTCATCATCTCGGCCAAAAAATGGATATCGTCGCGTTTGAGCAGTGATTTAATATCGGTTGCATTCAACACTGCGCCAGAAGTCTCTACATGCGTGGCCGGTACGCAGGATGGAGCCCCAAAATAAAATTTCAGCGGAGATTTTTTGCCATCGTTGATCATGTAATCGATGCCGGGAATGCCGCAAACATTGGCAATCTCGTGCGGATCGCAAACGCAGGCCACCGTTCCGTGAGGCAAAACCTGGCGTGCGAAAACCGAAGGGGTCATCATCGAGCTTTCAATATGAATGTGCGCATCGATGAGGCCGGGGATGATAAACTGGTCAGTTACGTCGGTGGAAGGCTCAATGGACGTGATTCGACCATGACTGTAGGTCACGATGCCATCAAAAACGCGGTTGGCCACCACGTCCGCTATATGTCCTGAAATCGTTTTCATAGGCGTAGGATTAAGGGCAAATGTAGAAAAAAACGCGTACTTTTGCTTCAATCATGCAAAACAAAATGAGTCAGCCCCTAATCACGATCCTTGGTCCAACTGCTTCCGGTAAAACCCACCTGGCGGTAAAACTTGCTTCAAAGCTTCATGCTGAAATCATTAGCGGAGATTCCAGGCAAGTGTATCGGGGCATGGATATCGGCACTGGCAAGGATCTGAACGAATATACCTTGGATGGACAATCGATACCCTTTCACCTCATCGATATCGTAGACGCCGGATACAAATACAATGTGTTCGAATACCAGCAAGATTTTTTGAAGGTGTGGAAGGAATTGAAACAACCCGCTATACTTTGCGGTGGTACAGGGCTTTATATTGAATCCATATTGCGCGGTTACCGACTGGTGCCCGTTCCGGCAAATCCTGTTTTACGAGAAGAACTGGAGCGAAAATCATTGGATGAACTGACTAAATTATTGGCAACCTATAAAAAATTGCACAACACTACCGATGTGGATACGGTCAAGCGAGCAGTCCGCGCCATTGAAATCGAAGAATACTACCTTCAGAACCCTTTGTTGGACACCACCTTCCCCAAGATTGAAAGCATCGTATTCGGTCTGGATCTGGATCGCGAAGTGAGACGAGACCGAATCACCAATCGCCTGAAAGCTCGTTTGAACGAAGGCATGGTGGCCGAAGTGGAAGACTTGATTGGTCGAGGCATTCCAGTGGAAGACCTCATTTATTATGGATTGGAATACAAATACTTAAGTCTATATATTGTCGGCGAACTCACTTTCGATCAAATGTTCACCCAATTGGAAATTGCCATTCATCAGTTCGCCAAACGTCAAATGACCTGGTTCCGAGGTATGGAAACAAGAGGCATAAAAATTCAATGGCTCGATGCGATGGCGCCTGCCGAGGAAAATATCCAAAAAATGAAGGCTTTGATCAACCCAGTCGGCTGATCTTTCGAAGTCTGTCCTCGTCGATGATCTTGATACGACGGCCATCCATGGCGATGACACGCTCTGATACGAACATGGAAAGGGTACGAATGGCGTTGGAAGTGGTCATATTGGACAAATTGGCCAAATCCTCACGGGAAAGGTAAACGTTGATGGTTGCGCCATCTTCTTCCAATCCATAATTGTCACGCATGAATATCAGCGATTCAGCCAACCGACCCCGAATATGCTTCTGGGTGAGATTAACCTGGCGAGCATCCGAAATGCCCAAGTCGACTGATAATTGACGGATGAAAAAATATGCAAGAGCATTGTTCTGATGAACCAATTTCAGCATGACATCCTTTGGAATCATTACAATAGAGGAAGTTTCAAACGCACAGGCACTGGTGTTGTAGTTTCCGTTGGCAAAGATTGCACGGTAGGCAAAGTAACTGATGGGCTGTAAAATGCGGACGATTTGGTTTCTGCCACCTACTCCTTCTTTATAGATCTTCACTTTACCACGAATGACGCTCATCATGTGGGTGGGTTTATCTCCCTCATAATGAATGATTTCGTTTTTTTTGAAGGTCTGTACCTGGAAGTTGGATTTAAGAAAGTCCTGCTCGTCGGGTGTCAGTGCCTGCCAAATATCTGCTAAACATTCCAGATCTTTTGTTTCCGATAATGACTGCCTTTTAACCATTTACTTGTTATAAAACATACTTATACAACGCAAAAATAGGGTAAAAAATAGAAAAAACAATAAAATGGGAGTTTTTTGCTAATTTTGCAGACTAAACAAGGAAAGAAACATGACACGATTAAGCCACCTTGACACGACCGCCATTTTATTGATCCATTGCCCCGACCAAAAAGGCATACTGGCTGCTGTGACCGACTTTATCAACGTCAATAAAGGAAACATCATTTACCTCGACCAACATGTTGACCGCAAGGCAGGTGTGTTTTTTATGAGGGTGGAATGGGAACTGGAACAATTTACCATTCCGACTGAGAAAATTGAAGAATTCTTCGATACGCTTTACACGCAAAAATATCAGATGAACTTCCGCCTTTATTTTGGCGACCAGAAACCGAAAATGGCTATTTTCGTATCAAAAATGTCACATTGCCTTTTTGACTTGCTGGCGCATTACCGTTCAGGCGATTGGAACGTTGAGATTCCCTGCATCATCAGTAATCACGAGGATCTGAGCGATATCGCCGAGCATTTCGGCATACCGTTCCACCATTTCCCTATCACTAAGGACAACAAGGAACAACAGGAAGTGCGCGAATTGGAACTATTGGCTTCGTACGGGGTGAATTTTATTGTGTTGGCACGTTACATGCAAATTATTTCGGATGACTTCGTGTCCAGCTATCCCAACCGCATCATCAACATTCACCATTCCACGTTGCCCGCCTTCATTGGCGCTAAGCCTTATCATGCTGCTTACGAGCGCGGGGTGAAGATTATCGGCGCCACCAGCCATTACGTGACGGCCGATTTGGACGCGGGTCCCATCATTGAGCAGGATGTTGCTCGAATTTCGCACAAGGACACCATCGAAATGTTGGTGCATCGTGGTCAAGATATTGAAAAAATCGTCTTGTCCAGAGCGGTCGAAAAACACATCGAACGCAAAATATTAGTTTATCAAAACCGAACAGTCGTATTTAATTAAATATGGAAGTCACCATCATCAAATACAATGCAGGCAACATCTATTCCGTCGTGCACGCCTTGCGCCGCATAGGAATCGAGCCCTTGGTCACCGACGACAAAGAGCGCATTCTTGCAGCCGACAAAGTCATTTTTCCAGGTGTTGGAGAGGCTTCTTTCACCATGGCCTACTTGCGTGAACGCCAATTGGATCAGCTTATTATCGATTTGAAGCAACCCACGCTCGGCATTTGCATCGGGTTGCAACTGATGTGTCAGCATTCGGAAGAAGGCAATACGAAATGCCTCGGTATTTTCGACACGGAAGTCAAGAAATTCGTTTCCAACAACCCCTTCGACAAAGTGCCTCAAATGGGTTGGAATACCATTACCGACCTGAAAACCAGCTTGTTCAGTCCCGACATGGAAAACCAGTACGTTTATTACGTGCACAGTTTCTTTGCTGAACGCTGCGCTCAAACCATTGCGGTAACCGATTATCTGCAACCCTACAGCGCAGCCCTGCACCGCGACAATTTCTACGCTACCCAGTTTCACCCCGAAAAAAGCGGTGATATGGGCGAGCGCATACTCAAAAATTTCGTAGATCTTCCCTAATGGACATCATACCTGCCATAGACCTCATCGACGGAAAATGCGTCCGCCTCTCCCAAGGTGACTACGACCGCAAAACCGTTTACAACGAACATCCGCTCGAGGTAGCCAAGATGTTTGAGGATCATGGCATCACGAGACTGCATTTGGTCGATTTGGACGGTGCCAAAGCCCATCACATCGTAAACCACAAAGTGCTGGAAACCATCGCCAACCAAACCAAGCTGATCATCGATTTCGGCGGAGGCCTCAAAACGGACGACGACTTGCGCATTGCATTCGAATGTGGCGCAAGCATGATCACTGGTGGCAGCATTGCTGTCAAATCACCCGACGTCTTCGAATCGTGGATTTCCAAATTTGGCGCAAGCCGAATTATTTTGGGTGCCGACGTCAAAGACGAAAAAATTGCTGTGACTGGCTGGACGGAAGACACCGATCTGAAATTGATTCCTTTTTTGGAAAATTACACGCAGAAAGGCATTTCCAAAGTAATCTGTACCGATATTGCCAAGGACGGCATGTTGCAGGGAGCCTCGGTGGAACTGTATCGAAAAATACTTCAGGCATTTCCCAAAATGTACCTCGTGGCCAGCGGTGGCGTGAGTCAAATGGGTGATTTGGAATTGCTTGCCGAAGCAGGACTGCCCGCCGTCATTTTCGGCAAAGCCATCTACGAAGGTCGCATTCAACTTAAAGACCTTAAACCCTTTTTGAATTAAAACCAATGCTCGCAAAAAGAATTGTCCCTTGCCTCGATGTTAAAGACGGAGAAACCGTAAAAGGCATTAACTTTGTAAACTTCCGTCAAGCAGGCGACCCGGTCGAACTTGGCGCGGAATACAGCCGTCAGGGTGCTGACGAACTGGTTTACTTGGATATTACGGCATCGCACGAAGGTCGCAAAACTTTCACCGACATGGTCAAGCGCGTAGCCGCCAAAGTGAGCATTCCATTTACGGTGGGCGGTGGCATCAATGAACTCAAGGATGTGGATAAAATGCTGAACGCGGGTGCCGACAAGGTGTCCATCAATTCGGCCGCTATTAGAAACCCCAAACTCATCGATGAGATTTCCCGCAACTTTGGCGCGCAAGTTTGCGTGGTGGCCATCGATGCCAAGCTGGAATCAAACGGCGAGTGGGTGTGCTACCTCAATGGAGGCCGCATTCCGACCGAATACACGCTGTTTAAATGGGCTCACGAAGCTCAGGAACGTGGAGCCGGCGAAATTCTCTTCACCAGCATGTCCCACGACGGTGTGAAAACGGGTTATGCCAATGAAGCATTGGCTAAACTGGCCGAAAGCCTCACGATTCCCATCATCGCATCGGGCGGGGCAGGCGAGATGTCGCATTTTCGTGATGCGTTCACCCTTGGCAAGGCCGATGCAGCCTTAGCCGCCAGTGTGTTTCACTTCGGAGAGATGACCATCCCCGATTTGAAAAAATATTTGAAAAACGAAGGTATTGTAATAAGATAAAAATTATGGAATTAGATTTCAGCAAACTCAACGGACTGGTTCCTGCCATCATTCAGGATGCCGTATCTGGCAAGGTTCTCATGCTGGGCTTCATGAATGAGGAAGCATTAGCCAAAACCATTGAAACGGGTCAGGTTACCTTTTTCAGCCGTACTAAAAACCGTCTTTGGACCAAGGGCGAAGAAAGCGGAAACTTCCTGAACGTTGTTTCCATCAAGGAAGATTGCGACAAGGATACCCTGCTTATTCAAGCCAATCCGGTCGGCCCTGTTTGCCACGAAGGTTGGGACACTTGCTTCAACGACGAAAACAAAGCCGATGGTTTTGCCTTCCTAAAATACCTGCAAGACTTTATCGATCAACGCCATAAAGAAATGCCCGAGGGTTCCTACACCACTTCCTTGTTTAAAAGCGGCATTAACCGCATGGCTCAAAAAGTGGGCGAGGAAGCGGTCGAAACCGTCATAGAAGCCACCAACGGCACCGAGGCAGGGTTCCTGTACGAAGCCTCCGATTTGGTGTACCATCTGATCGTACTGCTCACCAGTAAAGGCTACCGTTTGGACGACTTGGGACTTGAACTTAAAAAGAGACACAAATAATGGAAGACGAAGTATTGATCAAGTACGTGGATGTCACTGTAAGTCACGACGACCAGAATATTCTAGAAAATGTAACCTTCGAAGTTCGTAGAGGTGAATTCGTCTACATCAACGGTCGGGTAGGCTCCGGAAAAAGCAGTTTGCTCAAAACCCTGTATCACGACCTGCCAGTAACTGAGGGCAGTGCCACCATTTTTGAATACGACCTCACAGAGATGCATTTGAACGATGTTCCCGAGCTTCGTCGCCGCATCGGCATAGTTTTTCAGGACTTCCAGCTCCTAAGCGACCGCACGGTGGACGCCAATTTGCAGTTCGTCCTGCAAGCCACTGGTTGGAAAGACAAAGCCGAAATACAGGACCGCATCAGCGATGTGCTTCGTCACGTTGGAATGAGTGGTAAAGAAGGCAAGATGCCGCATGAGCTCTCTGGCGGAGAGCAACAACGTATTGTCATGGCTCGTGCCCTGCTGAATTCACCGGATATCATTCTGGCCGACGAACCCACCGGCAACTTGGATCCCGAAACAGGTGCTTCCATCGTGGAGCTCCTGCACACCATTCAGGAATCGGGAACCACGGTCGTGATGAGCACCCACAATACGAACTTGATTCAGAGCTATCCGGGACGCGTCTTGAAATGCGACAATGGTCGGTTGATTGAATAAAATATCGTAACTTTGTATTGCTAATAAAACCTCAAAAATAGATAAAAATGAAAGTGCTGAAGTTTGGTGGTACTTCCGTAGGGTCCGCCCAAAGAATGAAGGAAGTATCCAATCTCATCCTCGACGGCCAAAAGAAAATCGTGGTCCTGTCGGCTATGTCTGGAACGACCAATACGTTGGTGGAAATCTCGGATTACTTGTATAAACGCAATCCTGATGCCGCAAACGAAACCATCAACAAGCTGGCGCTCAAATACGAAGGAGTGATTGATGAGCTGTATTCCACCGAGGAATACAAAACCAAAACCTTGGAAATCGTCAATGCCCATTTCGACCGTATCCGAAGCTTCTCCGGCAACTTGTTCACCCTTTTCGAAGAAAAAGTGGTTTTGGCGCAAGGCGAACTGCTCTCTACCAATATGTTTACCAATTACTTGCAGGAAAAAGGCGTGAAAGCTGTATTGTTGCCTGCTCTGGAATACATGCGTGTGGACAAAAATGGTGAACCCGATACCGATTACATCAAGGAAAACCTGTCCAAACAGCTTGATAAATACTCCGATGCCGATATTTTCATCACTCAGGGCTTTATTTGCTTGAATGCCTACGGAGAAATCGACAACCTGCAACGCGGTGGCAGCGATTATTCGGCCTCCATTGTCGGAGCAGCCATCAAGGCTCAGGAAATCCAGATTTGGACCGATATCGACGGCATGCATAACAACGATCCACGCATCGTGGACAAGACCGCTCCGGTTTCTCATCTGCATTTTGAGGAAGCGGCTGAATTGGCTTATTTCGGAGCAAAAATTTTGCATCCGACCTGCATTTTGCCTGCCAAATTAGCCAATATTCCGGTTCGACTGCTCAATACTTTGCAACCAGAAGCCTTTGGAACGTTGATTTCAAACATGACGGAAAAGAGCAAGATCAAAGCAGTGGCTGCCAAAGACGGCATCACGGCCATCAAAATTAAGTCAGGCCGTATGTTGCTGGCTTACGGCTTCTTACGCAAAGTGTTCGAAATCTTCGAAAGCTATCAAACTCCCATCGATATGATTGCAACTTCCGAAGTCGGCGTTTCATTGACCATTGACAAAAATAAAAACCTGCAGGAAATCATCGACGAACTGAAGAAATTTGGAACAGTCACGGTGGATACCGACATGGTCATCATTTGTGTGGTGGGCGACCTGGAAATGGAGAACATCGGTTTCGAAACTCGTGTCCTGCAAGCAGTCAAGGATATTCCAGTACGCATGATTTCGTACGGAGGCAGCAACTACAACATTTCTTTGTTAGTGAAATCTGCTGATAAGAAACGGACCATGCAGGCTCTAAGTGATCACCTTTTCAACAACTAAAATCAGGTCATTTCGACCGCTTATTTCGATATGGATCAAAAAGGAACGTTCCCTGTGGCGAAACTCGCCCAACTGGAAACCCCGTACTATTATTACGATACCGAGGTGTTGCACAACACCCTTCAAACGGTTACTACCGAAGCCGGCAAGTACGATTTCCACGTGCATTATGCGCTGAAAGCCAATGCAAATGCACGAATACTCAATATAATCAATAGCTACGGATTAGGTGCCGACTGCGTGAGCGGTGGCGAAGTCCGTGCAGCTTTGGAAGCCGGTTTTCCTGCCTCCAGAGTGGTCTTTGCCGGCGTAGGCAAGGCCGACTGGGAAATCAATTTCGGTCTTGAACACGATATTTTCTGCTTCAATGTGGAGTCCATTCCTGAACTGGAAGTCATCAACGAACTGGCACAAGCCAAAGGAAAAGTGGCCAGAATCGCGCTTCGCATCAATCCGAACGTGCAGGCCGACACACACCATTACATCACGACTGGCAAGGAAGAAAACAAATTCGGCATCGCGCTGAGCGATTTCGACAAAGTGGTTGACGTCGCTTTGAATTCCAGAAACATCAAGCTGATAGGAATCCACTTCCACATTGGTTCACAGATTTTGGAACTGAATAATTTCGCCGGACTTTGCAGTCGCGTGAACGAACTTCAGGATCAATTGGCCAAACGCAACATCACTTTGGAACACATCAACGTGGGCGGTGGTTTGGGTATCGATTACCACCATCCAAGCGGAAACCCGATTCCCGATTTTGCCGGTTATTTCAAAACCTTCAAAAGCATGTTGAAACTTCGCGAAGGACAAACCTTGCATTTTGAACCGGGTCGCTCCATTGTAGGTCAGTGTGGTAATCTGATTTCCAAGGTGTTGTATATCAAGGAGGGGGTAAACAAGAAATTTGCCGTGCTCGACGCAGGTTTCACCGAACTGATTCGTCCGGCATTGTATCAAGCCTATCACAAGATTGAAAACCTTACTTCGGATGCACCCGTCGAAAAATACGACGTGGTGGGACCCATCTGCGAATCGTCCGATTGCTTTGGCAAGGACGTAGAACTGAATGGATCCAAACGCGGTGATATCATTGCCTTGCGTTCTGCCGGTGCGTACGGAGAGATTATGGCTTCTCAATACAATTTGCGTAAGTTGCCCAAAGCGTATTTTTCAGATTTAATTTAAAAAGAAGGCTTGAACACTCTGTTCGAGCCTTTATCAAAAATAGATAGTATGTTTCTTGAATGGTTTCAATGGTCTGTCACTGAATGGGTTTTGACTTCCGCGCTGGGATTGTTCCTGCTAATTCAGTGGTGGTACTACATGGCATACTTTAGCGGTATTCCCCGTTTCGCCAAACGAATTCGTTCAGGTAAAATTAAACTATCAGAAAATCAGCCACCAGTAACGGTTGTCATCACCGCACGCGACCAGGAAGATTTTTTGGCCAAACATTTGCCGCTTTTGCTCGAACAGGACTATCCCGAGTATCAGGTCGTAGTAGTCAACGACGCATCTTCTGACGATACGGTTGACTTGTTAAAGAAACTGGCTCTTCAGTATCCACATTTGTACCATACTTTTTTGCCTCCTGGAGTTCAAAGTATCAGTACAAAAAAAATGGCTCTGACTGTCGGAATCAAAGCTGCTAAATACGACTATTTGTTGTTTACCGAGGCCAATTGTTTTCCTTCTGGTAATCAGTGGATTGCATCGATGATGAGGCAATTTGCAGCGGAGACTTCCGTCGTGCTGTCTTATAGTCGATATGAATCTTTCAAGGGTGTTTTCAAGAATCTCATTGCTTATGACAACTTGTTCGAAGGCATGCGTTATTTGGGTATGGCAGCTTCCAAAAAACCGTACATGGGTGTTGGTCGAAATATGGCCTATCGTAAGGATCTGTTTTTTAGCCAAAAAGGTTATGCTCCACATCTAAACCTCTATTCTGGTGAAGACGATTTATTCATATCTGATGTGGCCAAAGGTTCCAATACTCGGGTGGAAGTGTCTCCTGAAGCCGTGATGCAAATGGCGGCTCGTGATGTCAAGTCTCATTGGAAGGAAGCCCGAATCAACCGAATTTACACATCGTCATACTACAAACCGTTGGCAAAATTCAGAACGGGCTTGGAACTTTTTTCACGGTACGCCTTCTACGTCCTGGTATTCACCATCCTTGCCTTTGGTTTGAATAATTCGAACGTGCCTTTACTGATTACGGATGGCGTCTTGTTTTTGTCTCGTTACATTCTTCAGATAGTGGTCATCAATCGTACGGCCAAAACGTTGGATGATAAGCGATTCTATCTTTCAATCGCATTTTTTGATGTGTTTTTACCTTTTTACATTTTGCTACTGCATTTTGACGAAATGTTTTACCGCAAAAAGTCGTATACGAGAAAGGTTTTGCACTAAAAAACATCCTAAAATCGTCTATCTAAGGGCGTTTTTTACATTCGTTATTTAAATAAAAGTAAATTTTATGATTTTTTGCTTTCTGTTAATGTCCTGTGTATTAGTTGCATGTAGAGACCTTGTAAGGGAACCCCTACAAATATCCCGAAATCCCTTACAGTCTAATAAATTGCAGTTTGGTATTTTTAGGCCGTACTTTATTCTTTCACCAATATTATCCGGACTATGAATGTAATGACTGCTTTGGTTCAATCGAAGGGATTCAAGAAAGCCATTGATAAACTTTATGGATTTGGGGCTTCTGTTGTCGTAATGGGTGCTTTGTTCAAATTGGAACATTGGGCCGGAGCCGACTATATGTTAACAGCTGGTTTGGTGACAGAAGCGGTGATCTTTTTCTTTTCAGCTTTCAACACAGAAGAAGAACCGGAGTCGGTTAATGCAGAAGTGCTGGAAAATCCATCCATGGAAGTGGAAGGGTATACCACCTTTTCGCCTCGAAATCAAAGCATTGAAAGTGGGGAAGGCTTAACAGCATTGGCAAAGTTCAATAGAATGTTGGACGAAGCCGAGATCACGCCCAGCATGCTTCAGGATTTAGGTGCCGGAATGCGCAAGTTGGGCGAGACTGCCGAAAATATGAATTCCCTCGGAAATGTTTCCGGAGCTTCCAAACAATATCTGAAAACCATTGAATCTGCCGACAAATCGCTAGCCAAATTGGCTAAAACGTACGAAAAGTCCATTTCGAAAATCACATTGAATACGGTCATCAAATACAGCAGCATCTCCAATTCATTGACCATGATTGAAGATGAAGCTAAAATGTATCAGCATTATATGAAATCGTTGAACCGAAATATTTTCGAACTCAGCGAAGTCTATGCCCTTCAAAAAAGGGATGCTGTCGAATACCTGAACGACATGGCGGATTCGGCCAGTGATGCAAAAAGATATCGCGAAGAAATCAAGAAACTCAATGACAATTTATCAGCGCTCAACAATGTTTATGGAAGCATGTTGAATGCGATGAATGTCAAGGGGTCCTAACACGCCATATCTCCTGCGTTCTTCTTGGCCGACAGTAAGTTATAAGCTCCCTTTACGACAACTTTCACCTTCTTGACGTCTATGTCGGATGGCAAGATTACTTCAACGAAATCATTTTCGCTGACTCCTTTGTGCACTTCTACCATTCGGTATTCGGTAAAGGGCTTACCTCCTTCGGTTTTATTCTGATCAAACAGAAAAATGTAACTTTTGTCTTCGAAGTTCACCACCGCTTCAGATGGTAAAGCAGTGACCTTTTGCCCGGATATTTCGATGATGGCGTTCACATAAGTGCCTGGTAGCAGGTTTTTGCATTTCCCACAAACGGTGGCATAAACCTTGAAGTATTTGTCAGCATTAATGGATTTGGCTGTCTGATAGAGGGTTGCCTCATGTTCTTCCGTTTCATTATTAATGAGGAAATGAAGCTTTTGTCCAATGGCAACTTTGTTGGCATCCTTTTCGAACAGCGTCAGCTCTAAAAAAAGTTGATCGTTATTGACCAGTTCAAACAACACATCGGTTGAAGTCACCGATTTGCCGATGCTCCCATTGACTGTTTTCAAAAAGCCTGAAATGGGCGAAACCACATTGGTTGTAGTGCTGATGTTCTCTGCAGACAATCTGTTGGCCTGAATGCCGATGAGCCGAAGTTTTTGATCCATGGCGCGCATCTGAGCTTTCAGAATTTGATACTCGCTGGTGACCTGTTGCAAATTCTTTTGGGAAGTAGCGTCGTTTTTAAACAAGTCAGACTGGCGCCTGTAATCTGCTTCAACATATTCGAACTTGCTTTTTGTTTCGAGGTAATTTTGTTGCAGGTCAATGAATTCGGGATTTTCAATGACAGCCAATACTTGACCTTTGCGAACAGGTCTACCGGGCAATAGGTTGATGCTTTTGATGAAACCTCCCATGGGCGCCGAAACCGTAGCCTGACTGTTGGGAGCAACGGCCAC
This sequence comes from Bacteroidales bacterium, assembly GCA_035719105.1. Classification (GTDB taxonomy): domain Bacteria; phylum Bacteroidota; class Bacteroidia; order Bacteroidales; family UBA1402; genus UBA8389. The sequence continues at coordinate 166,557 of DASTGN010000001.1, forward strand.
GACACCATTCACCTTGAGGGTGCCGCTCATAGAACGCTGTTCAAAGGAACCTAACACAATGTTGGCAAGTTTGATTTGATCGGCTCGCATTTCCACGATGTTTTCGGGTATAATTTCTTCGGTAGCGACCTCGGCTTTTTTGCCGCCGTTGCAAGAAAAAAGTGCGATAAGGAGAAAAAGGCTATATTTTTTCATAATGTATAGAGTTGTCCGGTGAGGTATTGAAGTTGAATAATAGTTTGATTGAGGCCGTTCAAGGCTTCGAGATAGTTTTTTCGGATGTCATAAGCACGACCCAAACTCAACACGTAATCGAGGTAGCTAAGGTTGCCCGTTTGGTAGTTGCGTGTGGAGTGATCCACAATCATCAGGGCTTCGGGAACGGCTTGTTGTTCGTAATACGCTACGCTGCTCTTAAGCGTTGTGAATTCCTGAAGCAATTCTTCATAACTACTCGAAAGCGATTTGCTGAAGTTTTCGGAGTTGGTACGCGCCATTGCTTCGCTGATGCCTGCAGCCTTGATTCGAGCAATGTTTGGTGCTGCCCAAAGCGGTAGCGAGATGCCTGCCTGTATGCCGTTGAAACGATATCCGTTACGAAATGCAATGCCGTTGGCATCTAATGTCCCGTCAATGGTTTGGCTGAAGTAACCGATGGACAGGTCTGGCAACATTCGACTGCGTTCCAGCTTTTTCTCGGTTGCTGCGACGGCTACTTCTTGATGGGCCAATCCCAACGATGGATGTTGAGCGATGGCTTCCGCAGAGGGCGTAAACGAGAGTGGAATCAATACGGTATCGGCGGTGGAAACTGGTTGCGACGAGTTCAGCAATGTTTGAAGCTTGTGTTGGCAAACTGCGATATCCGAGTTCGTATTCCTGAATTGGTTTTTGATTTCCTGTGCTTGTGAGCGTGCGGTCATTTTTTCAAGGGAACCCGTTTCTCCAGCTTCTGCACGCCATTCGGCCACTTTGACAAAGCCTCCGAACAATCGATCTTGCTCCAGTTGCAACGTTTTCAACGAATGCAAGTAGGCCAATTGCCAATAAAGTTGCTTGACTTGTGTGGCGATTTCCAGCTGAGAAACTTTTTGCTGCCATTCGCTGCTCTTGATTTTGGAGTTGGCCAGTTTCCGCTGGTTGATGTAAACCGTTGGGAAGGCGAATGATTGTGAAATCGTCAGCCCATTGTCCTTGGTAGCCGAATTGAATTGGCCGTATTGACCTTCGATGGCTGTTTTCCCAATATCAATGGAAGCTCCCTTCAAGGCGCGTTCCATATCGACCGTGTATTTGGCGGATCGCACGGTCAAGTTGCTGTCCAAGGCCATTTTAATGGCACCGTCGCAGCGAATCGATTGAGCCTGTGCGGTCGAAACAGTCAATAGCAAAATCAACAAAGGCAACACTTTACGCTTCAAACGGAACGAACGTTGCGAGAACAACACGTAGAAAACCGGAAGAATGATCAAGGTGAGTAAAGTGGCTGAAATCAACCCGCCAATCACAACCGTTGCCAGCGGTTTCTGCACTTCCGCACCGGCGGAAGTCGACAAGGCCATGGGTAGGAAACCCAACGACGCTACGGCTGCCGTCATGATGACCGGTCGTAAGCGTGTATGGAGCCCCGTTTTCACCCGTTCCACAATATCGGTGATGCCTTCCCGCTCCAACCGGTTGAACTCGGCTATCAGCACGATTCCGTTCAATACGGCCACCCCAAACAAGGCAATGAAGCCGACTCCAGCCGAAATCGAGAAGTCCATTCCCCGCATCCACAGTGCCAGTATGCCCCCAATGGCTGACATCGGTACTGCAGTATAAATGAGCAACGTCTGTTTCACCGAATGGAATGTGAAAAACAATAGAACAAAGATGAGGAGCAAGGCCACCGGAACCGCAATCAAAAGCCTGTTTTTCGCAGCCTCCAGATTCTGGAACTGACCGCCGTAAGTCACATAATAACCTGTAGGTAGTTCGATTTGAGCATCAATCTTCTTAGAAACCTCCTTGATGACGCTCTGTACATCTCGGTTTCGGACGTTGAAGCCCACTGTGATGCGGCGCTTGGTATTTTCGCGGGAAACCTGCGCCGGACCCGATTGAATGGAAACATCAGCCACCATTTCTATGGGGATTTGTCCACCGTTGGGTAATACGACGGTGAGGTTTTTAACGTCATCCAAACTCTTGCGGTAATCTTTATCTAGGCGCACCACCAATCCAAAACGCTTTTCCTCGTCAAATACGACACCGGCTTGACTACCTGCAAATGCTGCACGTAGTACCCGGTTCACATCGTCCACCGAAAGGCCGTATTGTGCCAGGCGATCTCGGTTATAAGTCACCTGAACTTGTTCCAGGCCGGTCACTTTTTCCACGTTGATGTCCTCGACCCCTTTCACTTTTCGAATGATGTTCTCCACTTTTGAAGCCCTTGAAGCTAGCGTATTCAGGTCGTCTCCGAAAATTTTAACCGCAATGTCCTGTCTGGAGCCCGAAGTCAGTTCGTTGAACCGCATTTGGATGGGTTGTTGAAACTCGAATTTGACGCCGGCCAGCGGAATCAAGGCTTCCTCCATTTTGGCGACCAACTCTTCTAGAGTGCTGGCCGAAGTCCATTCCTTTTTATCTTTCAGTGTGATGATGTAATCACCTGTTTCCATGGGTGTTGGATCGGTTGGGATTTCTCCTGCGCCAATTTTGCAAACCGCATGTTTGATCTCGGGAAAGTTCTCCAATAAAATTTTGTTGGCCTTTTCCACTTGCTCGACGGTGTTGCTTAACGAACCACCCTGCAAGGTCATGACGCCTGCTGCCAAATCGCCTTCTTCCAATTGAGGAATGAATTCACCACCCAAACGACTGAAAGTAAGCAGACTTAGAACGAACAATCCGATGGCGGAAAATGTCACCAATTTTTTTCTGCTCAATACGAATTCGATAATTGGCTGAAATCCTCTTTGTAAAGCTGCCATCATTTTGTCCGAAACAGTAGGCTCATGCGTAGTTTTTTTGCTCAAAAACAAGGCGGAAGCCATTGGTACATAGGTCAGTGACAGAATAGCCGCTCCGATTAAAGCGAACATCACCACTTGAGCCATGGGTTGGAACATTTTACCCTCAATGCCGACCAAGGCTAAAATGGGCAAATAAACGATCAATATAATTACCTGACCGAACGTAGCCGAACTCATCATCCGTTTGGCAGACTGTAACACGTTTTCGTCCATTTGTCCCTGTGTCAGCACTTTAATGCCGGGGTGGTGTGTCTTGCTCTGCGTGATGCGGTGTACGACGCTTTCAACAATAATAACTGCTCCATCTACGATTAGGCCAAAGTCGATAGCGCCGAGGCTCATCAAGTTGCCTGAAACACCAAACAAATTCATCATGGACACGGCAAATAACATGGACAAGGGTATGACAGAAGCAACAATCAATCCTGCCCGCAGGTTGCCCAACAACAAAACCAGGATGAAAATGACGATGAGCGCTCCTTCCAACAAATTGCGGGAAACGGTACCGATGGCACGACCGACCAAGTCTGAACGGTTCAGAAAAGGCTCGATGGTGACGCCTTCGGGTAAAGACTTCTGAATGGAAGCAATGCGTGTTTCCACGTCATCGATAACCCGGTGTGCGTTCGCTCCTTTGAGCATCATTACCACGCCGCCTACTGCCTCGGTGGTATCCACCACAAAAGCTCCGTAACGTGTGCTGTTGCCGTATTGAACAGTGGCAATGTCCCGCATCAACATAGGCATGCCGGAAGAATTGCTCTTGACAACTATTTTTTCGATGTCTTCCAGCGTTTTCACCAAACCGATGCCCCGAATAAAATACGCGTTCGGTTTTTTATCAATGTAGGCACTACCCGTGTTTTCATTGTTCTTTTCGAGAGCGGTGAAAATGTCGTTTAAAGTCAAGCCACTGCTGCGAAGCCTTTCCGGATTCACAGCGACTTCGAATTCCTTGACGAAACCACCGTAACTGTTGATGTCAGCCACACCAGGAGTCCCCAGCATCTCACGCCGAACAACCCAATCTTGCAAGGTGCGGAGTTCCATCGGGTCAAATTTGCTTTCGTAACCTTTTTGTACCGCCAATCGATATTGGAAGATTTCACCCAGCCCCGATGAGATGGGAGCCAATTCGATTTTAGCCAAGCCTTGGGGAATGGCTTCTTCGGCTTCTCTCAAACGTTCGCCCAATTGCTGCCTGGCCCAATATACGTCGACATTATCTTTGAAAACAACCGTAACCACTGACAAACCCAATCTGGAAATGGAACGCAATTCGATGATGTCCGGAATATTGGCTACCGAAACTTCGATGGGAGCGGTGATGAAACTTTCTACCTCCTGGACGGCTAACGATGGAGCCAGCGCTATGATTTGAACTTGGTTGTTGGTGATGTCGGGAATGGCATCGATGGGCAAACGGGTCAAAGAGTAGCTACCCCAGCCAATCAACGCTAAAACAAAAAGCCCGACAATGAATTTATTCTTGATCGAAAAATGGATGATACGCTCTATCATATTAAATGAAATTAAGTGAATACAACGTGCGAATACATAACCTTAAATAACTAATGGTATGTATTCGTAGAAAAAGAGGGGTTGTATCAGCTTAATTGAGGCGGTTGCCAAATGTCACCAGAACGTTGGGTGACAAAAAGTGTGGGGTAGGTGGTTCTATGTTCGCGAACCAGGGATGTGATCTGAAAATCAACAGCATGTATCTGGCAAATGATGGCTGTAGAACAACAGTTGCAGGTACAAAACGGAGAGCATTGATCGTCATCCTCGTGATTGGTCGAATGTTGGGAGGTGGAAACATCGTGCGAATGATCTTTTACCGGTACATCTGCACACGGCAACGCCGTCAAAAACAGGATGTAAAAGGAAAAAAACAGAGCAATCAGTCTCATAGTCTAATTCGTTAGACCGCAAAAATAGATTATTTATCTGGAATAGGCGAACTCGCGGGCAGAATTTTCTTCCATTGAGTGGCAATCAGTGCGATGGTAATTAACGAAGATAAAAGGTCACCTGCCGGCGAAGCCATCCAGACTCCGTGTAATCCCCAGAAATGTGGGAAGATCAACACAAATGGAATCAGGAACAACAACTGCCTGGACAAACTCAGGATAATGGCTAAATATGCTTTGCCTACCGATTGGAAGAAGCTGGTTGTTACTATTTGAAAGCCTACGAGAGGAAAGATCAACAACACCGTCCGCAAGGCAATAACCGATTGATTGATCAGGTCCAGGTCTTTGGTGAACAGCGAAGCCAAAGGTCTGGGTATGAACATGGCTAGTAAAAAACCCGTCGTCGTGACCAAAACGGCAGCAACTGCTGTTAGTTTGTATGCCCGAAGCGCCCGATGATTTTGTCTGGCACCGTAATTGTAACCAACGATGGGTTGCATGCCCATGGTAAGTCCCAAGGTTACCATCACAAATAGAATGGCTACCGCATTCACGATCCCATAGGCCCCGATGGCCATATCGCTGCGTTCGCCACCTCCTCCGTATTTGTGCAGGCTCATGTTGATGATCATGGCTACCACGCTGGCGCCGACGTTCATTAAAAATGGCGACATACCAATGGAGAGAATGTCACGAATGATGCGTTTCTTCAGTTTGAAATAACCCTGCTGGAAGTGGATAAAGTGGCTTTTGTTCATGAAATGGCTGAACACCCAAATAAATCCACAAAGTTGTGCAATCGCAGTTGCCAAGGCTGCACCTCGAATGCCCCAATGTAAAACGAAAATAAAAATCGGTGCCAAAATTAGATTCACACCAACAGAAAGCATGCTGCTGTACATGGCCTTTTTAGGATAGCCAGTTGCTCGCATCACGTTGTTCAGACCATAAAAATTACTGCTGAACAGGCTGCTAATGAGCACAATCTGCATAAAGTCCCTGGCGTAGGGCAACGTCTTATCACTGGCACCGAACGCCGTCAAAATGTCGTCCAAGTAAATTAAACCAAGAACCATGATGATGAACCCAATGATGAAGTTCAGTATCAACGTGTTTCCCAAAATGTTGGTAGCGTCTTCCGTTCGTTTTTGACCCATTCGAATGGAAATCATGGTGGATGCACCGGCACCGATCATGGCACCAAAAGCCATCATGAGATTCATCATCGGCATGGTCAATGCCAAACCTGAAATAGCATACGGGCCAACCCCGTTTCCTATGAAAATACGGTCGATCACGCTATAGAGCGAGGAAACTGTCATGCCCAGAATGGCAGGCAGCGAGTAGTGTAATAGGAGTTTACCGATTGGATCCGTACCCAATCTGGCGGATTTATCTTTATCGTTGGCCGTGGAGGGTTTGGACGATTGGTCGTAAGTCTCCCTGGAATCAAGTTCCTGAGTCATAAATGGATGTTGCTGTAAAATGTATTGAAAACCTGCACAAAGGTATTAATATTTATTCGAAAGCAACTCATGGTCATTTATTTGAGCGAGAACCGGATTTTTTGCCAACAAATCTTATCCAAATCCCCCATTCTGGACATGACCGTCATCATGCCGCCCAATCTGTGGTCGTCACCACCGAAGCCACCACCGCCCTGAGCAATGTTTCGCATGACTTCGCCACGCATGGTATTCAGGTCAAAGGTTGTTCCCTTCACGATAAAACCGATGTAAAATCCTTTGCCTAAATCTTCTTTTTCAAGTTTCTCTTTGTAAAAGGTGTTGAACGGAATAGCCAGTTCGTATACGAAGCAATCGGAAGGATCTTTTCGAAAAGCTACTTTGACTGGACAGCCTTGAACGGGCTGTCTGCCATTTTCCAATAGAAAACCCGTTAGAATCAATTCATTAATGTTCATTGAGAAACCATTGGTTCTTGCCAATTGGTTGTTGAGTGCAGCTTTGGATTTATCAGGAGCCATCGGATACGTGATGCCTGTGGTCGTTTTCTTTTTGCCGTCCTTGTTAATCCAAACTTCCAGGCCGTTTTGCAAAATCTGGCGCTGTGAAGTCGTATCGGCTACCCGAATAATGAGGTAGATGTTTCGTTCGTCGTTGGTAACATCGAAGTTGATGCCTGTATTTTTATTGTATCTGGGCAAAGGTGAACTCCATTCCTTATTGATACCGTCAACGGTGACGTCAGTTTTGTAAGCAGATTGATTATTAGCTGCATACGTATTCATTCCAAGAAAAAGGAGCAGCATTAAGACAAGTGATTTAAATTTCATAAAGTAATTTTGATTATTTGATGTTTAAAAAAGTACGTACGGCTTCCACATAACTTTTCCCAATGGGGATTTCTTTTTCTCCCAATTGAACGTGCTGGTTGTGAATGCGTTTGATCCGTTTTATGGGAACAATATAAGAACGATGCACCCTAAGAAAATCGGTAGAAGGTAATTTCTCCAGAATGCTTTTGAGGCTCATCAAGGTATAAATACTCTTGCCAGTGTCAACATGTATACGAATATAATCGTCAAAACCTTCGATATATTGTATGTCTCGGGTAACTATTCGTACATTTTGATAGTCGGATTTCACGAAAATGGCTTGTTCGTCTTCCATGGGGAGCGTTATTTGCCTCGACGTTTTCTGTTCGAACACTTTATTGACGGCCTCCATGAATCGGCTGAATTCAATCGGTTTAAGCAAGTAATCAATGGCTTCGACATTAAAACCCTCTACGGCATATTTGCTAAAGGCCGTAGTGAAAATGACCATTGGATTCTTCCGATGAAGCGATTTGGCAAGTTGGATGCCATTGATGTCTGGCATATGAATGTCTAAAAAGACCAAATCGACCGGATTCTTTTTTAGAAAACTCCAGGCAGAAATGGTGTCGGAAAAGGTGGACAATAATTCTAATCCCGGAACCTGCCCAATGTATGTTTCCATCAATTCGAGCGCCAACGGCTCATCGTCAACGGCAATGCAACTGATCATAGTTCAATCGTTAAAAGTATCTGGTAGCTTTGCTCCGTGTGCAGGACGCTTAATTCATACTTGTCCTTGTAAAGCAGGTCCAGACGGCGTTTGGAATTTTCAAGGCCCACACCCGAAGAATCGCTGATTTCATTCATGACTTGGTGAATGGCGTTTGTAATCTTAAAATGTAGCTTGTTGCCTTCGAATCGCATGTTGATGTCGATTTCGGAGGCAGTATGTCCACTGACACCGAATTTGAAGGCGTTGTCAATGTAGGGGATCAATATTCTGGGTGCAATGTTGCAACGGCTGTAGTCGCCGGAAACCTGATAATTGACTTTGGTTTTTTCATTCAACCTGAGTTCTTGCAGGTCCAAATAATCTCGTATGAACTGTTCCTCTTCTTCGAACGGTACAAAGTCGACAGCGGTGTCGTTCGTGATTTTTCGCATGAGGTTGGACAGTTTCATCACTGCCGTTGGGGCCGATTCCGACTTCTTCAGGGTCAACACATAGATGTTGTTTAAGGTGTTGAACAAAAAATGTGGATTGATTTGTGCCTTCAGGAAGGACAATTCGGATTGTAATGCCGAGGCAAGTACCTGATCGGCCTTTCGGACAGATTCCTGCAACTGCACGAACAAGTAATAAGCCATGCTGATGGCCCAAGTCATGATAAACAGATAGATGAAAGAGAACTGGCGGAAGGCAAATCCTTTATTGTGATCGTGTATGCCTAATACGTACCGATCAAAGCGTCTCGGACGATGCGACTGAAACATGTCTGGCCAGAGGCTTCGCTCCAACCATTGTGAAAACTGATGAAAATAGAGGCTCACAACTAAAAACAAGACAGTGAACAGCAAAAAGTATCCCCATTTTTTGGTGTTGAAGAATCGAGGCATCAACACTAACAAATTGATGTAAAAGGCAATGACCAAAAAAATATTGTTCATCAGAATCGGCAATGGAATCGGCAGTGGCATGTTGCCACTACCGTGCCCGCTTGGACCGTTGAAACCTGGTCTGAAAAGTAAAGGCAAGGTAAATACCACCAGCCAAATAAACAGGTGGATGAGCACGGTCGGCATCGTTTTGAATTTGTTGCTGATGATGCTTTCGGAATCGGTCAACGTATTTGTTTTCATTTTAGGTTAGTAGGACATCCAAAAATACAAAAAGTTCAAACCACGACCTCATAGTTTCGGTCATACCGACCAATTTGTCGGTCAAACGCTTGATTGGGGCGTCTGTTCCAGTTTTTATCGCTAATTTTGCCTTATGCCCGGCGCTGCATCCAAAAATATCGTTTATCACGCACTCGCCTTCCTGACCGTTTCGGTTTGGGGAGCCACCTTCATTTCTACCAAGGTGTTGATCAATAATGGATTGTCACCTGCCGAAATCATGTTCTTGCGTTTTGCCATCGCTTACATTTGTCTTTGGGCATTCACTTACAAGCAACTTTTTGCCCAGACTCTAAAGGATGAATTCCTGTTTTTACTTTCAGGCATGAGCGGTGGCTCACTGTATTTCATGGCCGAAAACACCGCCTTGAGTTACTCGCTCGCTTCCAACGTATCCTTGTTGGTCTGTACCGCGCCCATCTTTACCGCCCTTTTGTATTTCTTGACGCATCGCAACGAGAAACTCCGATTTAGGTTGATTTATGGATCATTATTGGCCTTTTCAGGAGTTGCCCTAGTTATCTACAGCGGCGGATTTATATTGAAAATAAACCCTTTGGGCGATTTCCTGGCCTTGATGGCTGCTCTGTCTTGGGCTTTCTACAGCATGATTTCCAAAGGATTGATCAGCCGTTACAGCAGTTGGTTTGTTACCCGAAAAGTGTTCTTTTACGGTTTACTCACCATTTTGCCCTTTTTGTTGAATCAGCCTTCACACCCCAATTGGAGCTTGCTTTTAAAAACAAATGTCTTGTTGAATTTGTTGTTTTTAAGCCTCATTGCTTCCATGCTCGGCTATATTTTCTGGAGTTTGGCAACCCGTCGATTAGGCATCGTTCGCGTGACCACGTATATTTACTTCTGCCCCGTCATTACGCTGTTGACGGCTAACCTGATGCTCCATGAGCATTTGACGCTACCTGCAATGATTGGAGCTGGCCTGATAGTAGGGGGCGTCTATCTGGCGGAAAAAGGTTTTCAATTCTCCATTCGACTACACAATTCACATTCGAACACAAAATAATAAACCCTGACAATCATCTGATTATCAGGGTTTTACTTTGTTTTGGTGATCCGCCTGGGGCTCGAACCCAGGACCCCAACATTAAAAGTGTTGTGCTCTACCAGCTGAGCTAGCGAATCTAACCTGTTTTGCTTCTAAAAAGCGGATGCAAAGATAGGGTTTACAGTAAAAACAGCAAAATTTCAGAGCCTTATTTTTGAATTAAATTACAATCGATGTGTTATCTTTCAGATTATGAGCAATTTTAAAGCTTGTCAAAGGAGCACTCTGGAACCATTTCCTACAAATTTTTGTTGATCTTAGTGCTTAATTCTATCGAATCACCGCTTGAATCGATGCCAATATTTCCTACCTTTGCGCCAAATCACAGCAAAATAGTATGGCAGACGATAAAAAAATCATTTTCTCCATGGTGGGAGTCAGCAAAATTTACCCTCCGCAGAAACAAGTACTCAAAAACATCTATCTATCGTTCTTTTACGGTGCCAAAATCGGCATCATCGGTTTGAACGGCTCCGGGAAATCGACTCTGATGAAAGTCATTGCTGGTTTGGAAAAGGAATTTCAGGGTGAAGTGGTTTTTTCACCTGGTTATACCGTCGGTTATTTGGAACAGGATCCAAAGCTGGATGAATCCAAAACGGTCAAGGAAATCGTTATGGAAGGGGTTCAGCCCATCGTAGACATTCTGGCAGAATACGAAGAAATCAACAACCTGTTCGGTTTGCCAGAATATTACGAGGATTCAGATAAAATGGACAAGCTCTTTGCCCGCCAAGCTGAATTGCAAGACAAAATTGATGCCACGGATGCCTGGAATCTCGATAACAAGTTGGAACGTGCCATGGATGCGCTGCGTTGTCCGGACAACGATCAAGCCATCAATACCCTTTCGGGTGGAGAACGTCGCCGTGTGGCACTCTGCCGTTTGTTGCTCCAACAACCCGACGTGTTGCTGCTCGATGAGCCGACCAACCACTTGGACGCCGAATCCATCGACTGGTTGGAACAGCACCTTCAACAATATCCGGGCACTGTCATTGCCGTAACCCACGACCGATACTTCCTCGATAATGTTGCCGGATGGATTCTGGAACTTGACCGTGGCGAAGGCATTCCTTGGAAAGGAAATTACTCTTCCTGGTTGGAACAAAAGACCAAACGAATGGAGCAGGAAGAAAAGACTGCCAGCAAACGTCGCAAGACATTGGAACGCGAGCTGGAATGGGTTCACATGGCTCCCAAAGCCCGTCAGGCAAAAGGTAAGGCTCGTCTGAACTCGTACGACCGATTGTTGAACGAAGACCAAAAAGAAAAAGAAGACAAGCTGGAACTGTTCATACCGAACGGTCCTCGACTCGGAAATAAAGTCATTGAAGCACACGGTGTTTCCAAAGCTTACGGCGACAAACTGTTGTTCGACAATTTGGATTTCACCTTGCCTCCAAACGGCATCGTGGGTATCATCGGTCCGAATGGTGCGGGTAAAACCACTTTGTTCAAACTGATTATGGGTCTTGAGTCAGCCGATGCAGGAACTTTCGAAGTGGGCGAAACGGTCAAACTTGGATATGTGGATCAGACACATGCTGCCATCGACCCCGAAAAAACTGTCTATCAGATAGTTTCAGGTGGAACCGACTACATTCGGGTAGGTGGCCGAGAAATCAGTTCCCGAGCCTATTTGTCCAAATTTAATTTTGCCGGTGGCGATCAGGAAAAATTGGCTGGTGTGCTCTCCGGAGGTGAAAGAAACCGATTGCATTTGGCTTTGAACCTTAAGTCCGAGGCCAACGTACTGCTTCTTGACGAACCCACCAACGACATTGATGTGAATACGTTGCGTGCACTCGAAGAAGGTTTGGAAAACTTTGCCGGATGTGCCGTGGTCATCAGCCACGACCGCTGGTTTCTTAACCGCATTTGCACTCATATTTTAGCTTTCGAAGGCAATTCGGAAGTCTTCTATTTTGAGGGCGGGTACTCCGATTACGAAGAAAATAAGCGTATGAGGCTGGGTGATGAGACTCCGAAACGAGTCCGGTATCGCAAGCTGATTGCCGATTGATAACCACCCAAATCTAAACCTTAACCTTATCTTTTACCATGGAACCCATTATCAGCATTCGGAACCTGAACAAATTCTACGGCTCAAAGCACGTATTGAACAACATCACCATTGACATTGAGCCTGGGCAAGTGATCGGTTACATCGGACCCAACGGGGCTGGTAAAAGTACCACGGTTAAGATTCTGGTCGGCCTTTTATCCGATTTCACCGGCGAAGTCTTTGTCAAGGGCATTGACATTCGCCAGAACCCATTGGCTGTAAAATCATTGATTGGTTTCGTACCCGAAATGGCCGAACTTTACGATGTGCTCACACCCAACGAATTCCTTTCGTTGATGGGCTCCTTGTACGGACTTTCGCAAGAAGTTGTTGCAGAACGCGCCGGCCGCATGCTTGATGCGTTTGGCATGAGTGGCAACATGGATCAACGGATGGATACGTTCAGTAAAGGAATGAAGCAAAAGGTTCTGATTACTTCTGGATTGCTTCATAACCCCGAAATCATCATTTTGGACGAACCATTAAGCGGATTGGACGCGAACAGTGTCATCATTGTCAAGGAGTTGATTGATAAGATGGCGAAAAATGGCAAAACCATTTTCTATTGCAGCCACATGATGGACGTAGTAGAAAAAGTCAGTGACCGCATAGTGCTCATCAACGAAGGCACGGTGGTAGCCGACGGCAGCTTTGAAGAACTTCGTCAAAGACAAGATAAGGACAGCTTAGAGGCCATCTTTGCCGGACTGACCTCCACACAATCCATGCACGATGCGAGTGACAAGTTAATGAACGCTTTTGATTAATTCGACAGAGAATGAACTTCATCGATAAATTTTTTCTTTGGTTGGTCTTGTTGCCTGTTGCGTTGTATCAGAAGCTAGGTGTAGACCTGAATCAGTTGAAAGCCGTTTTGACTGCCAAGCTCACAATGGACAACCGTCGGCCGGCTTCATTTGGAAATCGAAGCCGTGGCAAGGAGAAGAAAGTCATCAGCAAAGCCACCTTAAGCACCATGTTTGGTTCCTTAATGACTGGGTTGATGATGCTTTTTTCATTTGGAATGGGTGCTGACATGGTGACTAAATTGTCCATGTATTTGTCCATGTTCATTTTCATGATTTGCATCACATTGATTACCGATTTCACTGCAGTGCTCATTGACGTTCGCGACAACCTGATTATCCTGCCCAAACCGATTTCCGATAGGACATTCGTGACGGCCAGGCTCTTGCACATCACCATCCGAACCTGCATGGTCGTTTGGCCGATGACGTTGCCTGGATGCATCACCGCCGCTATTATGGAAGGGCCTGCCATCATTCTGCCTTTTATGATGATGATCTTATTGATGACTTTGCTGGGTATTTTCTTTATCAACACCATATATATATTGATTCTGAAAATAACGACCCCTGTCAAATTTCAATCCGTCATCGGTTCCATTCAAATCGGATTTGTAATCTTGGTGATGTTATCGTATCAGATTTTGCCTCGCATGATTCAGTCGGCTGAATTAGCAAATATCAGTATATCCAACATGCCGTTCATGCAGTTTTACCCACCGTTCTGGTTTGCCGATTCCTGCATGTTGCTCTCAGGTGACCATTTTTCAGCTGAATCGATGATGAGCTTAGTGCTTTCCATCATCGTACCCCTGCTGTCAATTTGGTTGGTCGTGCGCTTTTTCGCACCGTCTTTCAATAAGAAATTAAGTATGATCACTGGTGGAACGGCTGAACAAAGGGCATCGCACAAGCAATTCAAAAGTTCCAACAAGGTTTCATTAATGGAACGGCTGGCTCGTTGGTTGAACCAGCCCGGCGCTGAATACGCCGGTTTCGTTTTCGCAGGTCAAATGATTGGACGTAGCCGCGATTTCAAAATGAAAGTGTACCCCTCGATTGGGTATTTGATTGTTTTCTGTGGCTTGATGTTGTTTCGCGACAAATCCTTTGCCTCTTTGGTCGATGGGACCAAACTAGCGCCCATGTTGCTGGTAGTCATATACATGAGCAGCATGCTTTTGAGTTCAGCCATGCTTCAGTTGCCTTATTCCGATAAATTCAAAGCTTCCTGGTTGTTTTTTGTTGCCCCCGTCGATAAGCCCGGTTTGGTCATCAGTGGTGCCGTCAAATGTGTGATGGTTCTATTTTTTGTCCCATTGGCTTTGGTCTTGGTCGTTTTGGGCTTGGTGCTTCAAGGACCAGCCATTTTGCCGAATCTGCTTCTGGGTTGTCTGAATGTGTTGGTTATCGGTTCCCTTTTAGCCTATATCATGGTTAAAAACCTGCCCTTCAGTGTCGCTCAGGACGGTGCATCGGGTGGTGGCACCTTTATTCGCTCCATGTTGCTGCTTCTGCTGCCAGGAGGTTTTGGTTTGATCCATTATTTCTTGTCCGGATTTCAGTGGGTGATTTTACTTTTGTTGCTCATCACAGCCGTCATACCCTGGTTGGTTTTTGATGAGATCAAAAAACGGGAATGGAACTCACTGAAAAATCAAGGAGACTAATTTATTTTCCGCTTTTATAAAGGCACCATGGTGCTAAGCCGCAAATCTCACAAAGTGGCTTCCGTGCCTGACAGGTATATCGACCGTGCAGAATGAGCCAATGATGTGCAATGGTAAGTAAATCCGTCGGGATATGCTGCATGAGTATTTTTTCAGTCTCTTCAGGTGATTTGGAATTAATGGTGAGGCCTAAGCGGTTGGATACGCGGAAAACATGAGTGTCCACAGGCATGGCGGGCTTGTCGAATGCGCAGATGAGCACCACGCTGGCGGTCTTGCGTCCCACGCCGGGCAAGGTCAACAGTTCCTCCATGGTGTCGGGTACACGACCACCGAAATCTGAAACTACTTTTTGCGCCATGCCTACGATGGACTTGGCTTTGTTGTTGGGATAGGAAATGCTCTTAATATAGGTGTAGACCTCCTCGGGTGAGGATGCCGCCATGACTTCTGCCGTCGGAAAGGTTTCAAATAGTGCCGGAGTGGTCATGTTGACCCGTTTGTCTGTGCATTGGGCAGAAAGTATCACGGCCACCAGCATTTCATATGGATTCCTGAAATCCAGTTCCGACTTTGCTTCAGGCATATGTTCCTGAAACCAGCCGATGATGTTCTTATAGCGATCTTTTGTGGTCAATATGCCGCTTTGAATTGCTCGAGGAATCGTTGGTCGTTTTCCGAAAACATACGCAAATCCTTTACCTGATATTTCAAGTTTGTGATTCGTTCAATGCCCATACCCAGCGCAAATCCGCTGTAGACCTTACTGTCGATGCCGCAATTTTCCAGCACGGCAGGATCCACCATTCCGCAACCCAAGATTTCTACCCAACCGGTGTGTTTGCAGAAGGGACAACCTTTACCACCACAGATGTTGCAAGAAATATCCATTTCTGCCGAAGGCTCGGTGAATGGGAAGTAGGAGGGACGCAGGCGGATTTCTGTCTTCTCGCCAAACATTTCGCGGGCAAAGTAAAGAAGCGTTTGTTTCAGGTCTGCAAAAGAAACATCCTTGTCGATGTACAGGGCTTCCACTTGATGGAAAAAGCAGTGTGCACGATAAGAAATGGCTTCGTTGCGATAGACGCGACCTGGGCAAATGATGCGAATGGGTGGTTGAGTTTGTTCCATCACGCGGGTCTGTACCGATGAAGTATGGGTACGCAGTAGAATATCTGGCGTTTTTTCAATGAAGAACGTGTCCTGCATATCTCGGGCAGGGTGTTCCAATGGGAAGTTCAGCGATTCGAATACATGCCAATCGTCTTCGATCTCTGGACCCTCTGCAATCGTGAAACCCAAGCGTGCAAAAATGTCGACAATTTCGTTTTTGACGATGGAAAGTGGATGGCGGGTGCCCAACCCGATGGGGTAGGCGTTGCGACTATAATCGATATCGGCATCGGTGTTGCTGGTGGTCTCAAATTGAGCCTTCAGTTCGTTCAATCGTTCCTGTGCCTTGTCTTTCAACACGTTAAGTTGTTGTCCTACTTCGCGTTTCAGTTCATTTGGTACGTTTCTGAAATCGTTGAATAGCAAGCTGATCTCGCCTTTTTTGCTCAGGTACTTGATGCGAAGCGCTTCCAATTCTTCTGCCCCGTTGGCAGACCAAGCATTGACTTCCGCCAAAAGTTGATGAATCCGTTCTGTCATTGTCGTAAAATACTTTTCTTTTTCAGACCACAAATGTACGTTTTATTTTTATCTTTACAGAACGGAAAGTCGCCAAAATCTACGGAGTCATGCTTCATCGTACCGTTAAAAAATTCATTGAATCACAGCATTTGTTGCCAGAAGGTTCCAGGGTCATCGTCGCCCTGAGTGGAGGAGCCGATTCGGTCGCCTTGATGGATATTCTGTACCGACTCGATTACGCATGCATCGGAGCTCATGTCAATTTTCATCTCCGTGGAGAGGAGTCCGACCGTGATGCTGCCTTTTCCCATCAGGTTTGCAGAGATTTGGGCGTTCCTTTTTACAAAACGGATTTGTATGCGGCCGAATACGCTGAAGAAGAAGGAATCTCGGTTGAAATGGCAGCCAGGGAGCTCCGGTATCGATGGTTTGAACAGTTACGAAAAGAACAAGGTGCAGTGGCTGTTGCCGTCGCTCATCATCGCGATGACAGTGTGGAAACCGTGCTCCTTAATTTAATACGAGGAACCGGCATTCGCGGACTAACCGGTATCAAACCACAAAACGGCAACATTGTCAGGCCTTTACTTTGTTGCGACCGGGAAGATGTCTTGGAATACATTCAGCAAAGAGGGTTGACTTTTATGACAGACCGTACGAACGCCCTCAACGAATATCGTCGCAATAAGATTCGGAATGAAGTGCTGCCGTTGCTGGAGAGCATTCAGCCCTCTGTTCGCGAATCCATTGCCCGTACCATGGATCATCTGAATGAAACGGAAGTTCTGTACGAAGGTGCCATCGAGGATGCCAAAAAACGCATCTGCCCCGACTGGAAAAAAGGCTCGGAATCGACCCTGAAAATTTCAATTTCCGCCCTGGAACATGAGAAAGTACCTCAAAGCTTGCTTTACGAAATTCTGTCGGAATATGGTTTCGGCAGGTTGGACGTGCAAAACATCTGGAAAAACCGTTTGGGTGGATCCGGGAAAATCTATTTTTCTCATTCATTTCGATTGGTTTTCGATCGAGACAGCATGTTGGTCACCGAAATTCCACCCTTGGACGAGGCTGAATTTCCTTTGGAAGAAGGCCAATCCTCTTTAAATGAACCATTCCAAATGCACTGTCAACTCGTGCATTCAGACAAGAATTTTCAAATTTCCACCTCCAAATCGAAGGCTTATCTCGATGCGGACAAACTGCTTTTCCCCTTGATTATACGTCACCCGCGCAAGGGGGACAATTTTATTCCCTTTGGAATGCATGGCCGGAAGCTCATCAGCGACTATTGCATTGATCGTAAAATGAACGCTTTGGAGAAAGAAGAACTCTGGTTGCTTTGTTCTGGTAAGGACGTTGTGTGGGTTATTGGTGAACGCATTGATAACCGATTCCGTATTGACGAGACGACCAAACGCATCTTTCAACTAAGTGTGAATGGCTTTTGAACATTTTTTTTTACAAAATGAAGGAATATCCGAAAAAGGATTATCTTTGCAGGGATTTCTTCCAACGGACGCAGCTCTGCTACCGTTAAAAAAACAACCAAATTTTCCCATAACATCTTTACATGCCCAACTTTAACATTGTGCAACTGAACTCCAAGTCGTTGCCAGAACTCATTGAAATTGCCAAAGAACTCGGACTGACCAAAGTCGATTCCACAGAAAAAAATGCACTCATCTACCGGATTCTGGATGAGCAAGCCATTCAAAATGCAAGCCGTAAAGCTGCTCTCATTAAAGACGTTGATTCGGATGACCGCCGCAAACGCACCCGTATTCCTTTGGTCAAAGAAAAGGACGTGAAAGTCTACACTGCCAACGATAAGGAGGCAAAACAGATCAAACCGACATCCAAGCCTAACCCTAAACCAACTGCTCCTGCAGCCGAAGGGGAAGTCAAACCTGAAGGTCAACCTCAACCTAAAAAGGGCCCGAATCCCAATCAGCGGACTCGCCCCAAATTGGAAAAACCTCGTCGCCCCGAACAACCAGTCGTTGAAAATCCGTTTTCCGATGTGATGGCTTCTGAAGCAGCCGAAGGAACTCCTACTGAAAAGTTCGAGGTAACCAATCCTGTTGTTGAAGCACAACCTGTGATTGAAACCGAAGTTGCTGTTGTTTCTGCCGAAGCCGTGGTTGAGGAAACTAAAACTGCCGTCGAACCCGTCAAAAAACAAAGAGGCCGTCCTAAAGCCAAGCTTGTTTTAAAATCGGAACTGGATGCAAAAGCTCAGGAATTATTGGCTGCAAGTGGGGTAGAACCTACCGTTGTCGAAGGCGCTGAAGCTCCGGTTGCAGAGGCAAATGAAGCTGATTCGTTGCGTACCGCTGCTGAAGAAGCCTTGGCCGAAGCTCGTCGACTTGCCGGTATCGGACCAAAACCCGAAGGTGGCATTCAACAAAACCGCAACCAACAGAACCAAAAGCAAAATCCCAATCAGCAGAATCGCGGAAATTTCCAGCGACCCAACCCCAACCAAAATCCCAATCAAAACCAAAATCGCCCCCCACGCGAAGACGATCGTCCTTTTGAATTCGAAGGAATTCTGGTCGGTTCTGGCTGTCTTGAAATCATGCCCGACGGTTACGGATTTTTGCGCTCCTCCGATTACAACTACCTTGCATCACCCGATGATGTCTATGTTTCCCAGTCCCAAATCAAACTTTTCGGCCTCAAGACCGGTGATGTGGTTCTCGGTCCGATTCGCCCACCCAAGGAAGGTGAAAAATATTTCCCGCTGGTCAAGGTTGAAAAAATCAACGGTCGCGAACCTTCTTTCGTAAGAGACCGTTTGAGCTTCGATCACCTGACTCCGCTTTTCCCCGAAGAAAAATTCAACTTGACTGGCAACAGACAGTATGCCAACACTTCAGTACGTGTCGTAGACCTGTTTTCGCCCATCGGTAAAGGCCAACGTGGTCTCATTGTTGCTCAGCCAAAGACTGGTAAGACGGTGTTGCTCAAAGATATAGCCAATGCTATCGCAGCCAACCACCCGGAAGTGTACATGATTGTGTTGCTTATCGACGAACGCCCTGAAGAAGTTACCGATATGGCACGCAGCGTCAATGCTGAAGTCATTGCTTCCACTTTCGACGAACCCGCCGATCGTCACGTAAAAATCGCCAGTATTGTGCTTGAAAAGGCTAAACGCATGGTGGAATGCGGACACGACGTGGTTATTTTGCTCGACTCCATCACTCGCTTGGCTCGTGCCTACAACACGGTTGCACCTGCTTCAGGCAAAGTGCTTTCCGGAGGTGTGGACGCCAACGCTCTGCACAAACCCAAACGCTTCTTCGGCGCTGCCCGAAACATTGAAAACGGCGGTTCGCTCACCATTATTGCCACGGCTTTGACCGAAACCGGTTCCAAGATGGATGATGTCATCTTCGAAGAATTCAAGGGCACTGGTAATATGGAACTTCAATTAGACCGCAAGCTTTCCAACAAGCGCATTTTCCCTGCTGTCGACATCACCGCTTCCAGTACGCGTCGCGACGATTTGTTGCTCGACAAGCAAACCCAAGATCGCTTGTGGATTCTTCGCCGTTATTTATCCGACATGAATTCATTGGAAGCCATGGACTTCCTTAAAGGTCGCCTGGAAAAAACGGCTTCCAACGAAGAGTTCCTTGCTTCGATGAACGATTAGGATGTCAACATAATAAAAAAAGCCCTGCACTGTGTGAAAGTGCAGGGCTTTTTTTATGGTCTTTGGTATCAAAAAATCATATGGTCAGGCAGTTTGGGCATCGCTCCCTTTTGCGTGCAGACAAAAGCCGAGACCTGTACGGCAAATTCATGTGCTTCCTCCAAGTCTTTTCCTTTTAAAAGTGCAGCAACGAATGTCGCAGTAAATGAATCGCCTGCACCTACCGTATCCGCCACTTCTACCAGAGGAGTTGGTTTAAAGGTGGTTTTTTCATTGGAAATCACATGGCTTCCCTCAGTACCTTTGGTCAAAACCACCATATCCAGATGGAATTCGGTCTTCAGACGTTGACATACTTCCATTTCGGAAAGGTTGTTCCATTGAAACAAGTCTGCGACGATTTTTACTTCGTCGTCGTTTATCTTGAGAATGTTGCATCGTTTCAATGACTCTTCGATGAGTGCCTTGCTATAAAAATGTTGGCGAAGATTGATGTCGAAAACCTTTATAGCGTCATGAGGCAGTGCATCCAGGAAGCGTAAGATCGTACGGTGTGAGAGGTCATTTCTTTGTGCCAACGATCCGAAACAGACGGTTTTGGTTCCCGCGGCCAATGCTTCAAGTTCGTCCGTGAAAGGAATGTTGTCCCAAGCCACGTTTTCGCAAATTTCATAATGAGGTATGCCCTTTCCGTCTAAGGTGACTTGTACAGTCCCAGTGGGTTTTTCAACGACCTGGAGGACTGTCTGCAGGGCTTTTTCCTTCAGATTGGCCTGGATTTCACGTCCCAATTCGTCGTTACCGATGGCACTGACAGCTATGCCTTCCAACCCGAATTGCGAAACATGGTATGCGAAATTGGCAGGTGCACCACCCAATATTTTACCTTGTGGGAAAACGTCCCATAGGATTTCTCCGATGCCCACGATTTTGTTCATAACCCCAATTCCCTTTCAATTTGTTCCAACGATTTGCCCTTTGTTTCAGGTATCCAGATCTTTACGAAAAGAAATGCGAGTATGCTGAAAACGCCGAAGATGCCGAAAAGGTAATTCAATCCCAACGATCCTTGTATGATTGGTGCAAAAAAGACAGTTAGGAATGTTCCAAACCAACTGACGGCTGTGGAAAACGACATAGCGACTCCTTTGATGCGGTTGGGATAGATTTCGGAAATGATGACCCACATCACAGGTGCGAAGGAGGCTGCGAAGAAGGAAATATAGATCAATAAGGCTGCCAGAACGCCGGCACCGCTTTGTACGGGTTGGGAAAACTCGAAGGTGAGGTATGCGAGAGATACGATCATTCCGACGGCACCCCAGAGCAACAACGTCTTTCGGCCTTTGCGATCGACCAACCAAAGGGCGACGATGGTCATCAGGAAATTCACCAAGCCAACAATCATGGATTGCATCATGGAATCGGATTGCCCCGCTCCGGCAGCTTGGAAAATGTGTGGTGAAAACATAATGACAGCGTTGATTCCGGTAATCTGCTGAAAGGCTGCAATTAGCGTACCGATCAATACGATCTTACCGTTCTTGCCTTGGAAGATCTCGGAAAAACGTACTTTTTCCTTGTCTTTTTCGGCATGAATCATTTTCTCCATTTCAGGAAGTTCTTCGGAAATTAGTTTTTCTCCACCGATTTTACGAAGAATGGCAACCGCTTCCTCCCGTCTGTTCTTGGAAAGCAACCAGCGCGGACTTTGGGGAAACGATGTAAGTAGCAGAATCAGATAGATAAGACCGGAAACGGCGGGTACGGCAAGCATGTAACGCCAACTTTGGTCTCCCAGTCCCATGAGCAAGTAATCGATGAGGTAAGCAATTACGATACCGATAGTGATTGCAAATTGGTTCAGGGACACCAGCATACCGCGGTTGTGGGCAGGCGCTATCTCGGAGATGTACATGGGACCGACGACGGATGTGGCACCCACGGCCAAACCTGAAAGCACTCGAAAAACTGTTAGGACTAAGGAGGATTCTGCCAAGGCACAACCCATTGCCGAAATGATGTAAAGTACGGCAGTAAAGATCATGACATTCTTACGACCGTATCGTTCGGTGAAGTTGCCGGTAAACAAAGCGCCCAACAAGGCTCCGATAGTGAGAAGAGCGGCTACGATTCCCAGTCCGCTGTTGGTAAGCAAGAACTCACCTTTGATCATCTCTACGGCTCCGGAAATGCCGGCCATGTTCAAACCGAAAAGCAAACCGCCGTTGATAGCCACAAAGGTTATCCAAAACAAATAGTTTTTATGCATGTATTAAATGAATTAAGGTATTAAACTGTGGACAAAAGTAGGTTTGACGAAACATGTAAGGTGTCAATTTTGTTTCGTGTCGTTCTATTTTTGAAACAATTTCAAGGTCGAACTCTTTTCAGATAGTCGGTTGGATTTTCGTTGAAGTACTCCCTGAAACACTTTGTAAAATACGATGGTGATGAAAATCCCGTATCGTAGGCGATTTCTGAAATGGTTCGTTCGGAATTGATAAGGTATTGCTCGGCTTTTTTCAAACGGATGATGCGAACCAATTCGTTAGGAGCGTAGTTGGTCAACGACTTGAGTTTGCGATAAAGTTGTACACGTGACAAACCCAAATTCTTTCCGATCTCATCCACATTGAGGTCCGTATTGGTGATGTGTTCCTCGATAATGGCCCGGAATTTATCCATGAACGTTTTATCCAACTCGGGCACTTTGTCCTTTCGATCGCCAAAAGTCAGGGTTTTCTGAAAATGCTCTTTGACCTTCTCTCGATTCTCAATGGTTTTCCGAACCCGTATTTTTAGGATTTCCTCATTGAATGGCTTGAGTATGAATGCATCTGCTCCACTTTCGAAGCCGATGATCTTGTGTTCGTCCAAGGCATGGGCGGTGAGTAAAATAACAGGTATATGACTGGTCGTTATGTTCTCCTTGATCGTACGACACAGTTCGTAGCCGTCAATCTGGTCCATCATGACATCCGAAATGATGAGTTCCGGTAGGTACTTCATAGCCTTGACGATGCCGGCATGCCCGTTTGACGCTTCGATAATTTCGAAATCATCCATCAGCAGCGTTTTGACGAAATGCCTCACATCGGAATTGTCCTCGACTAAAAGTATGAGGGATTTTGAGCCGATGGTTGGTTCCTTTTCGTCAGCAACCTCCTCGCTTTCGTCCGTCATCATATCTTCATGTAGAAAAGATTTGCTGTCAAGCAGCGGATATTGCTCCGTAACGGAGATATCCTTCTGCTTGAATGGAATCGTAAATGTAAAAGCCGATCCCTTGTTCTCGACACTCTTAACTTCGATTTCTCCACCATATTGTTCCACCAACACCTTTGTCAGGGCCAATCCGATACCCGATCCCGCCGACGTTTTGTCCACCATGTAGAACCGGTCGAAAATCTTATTAATGTTGGCTTCAGATATGCCTATGCCCGTATCGGAAACGACAACTTTAGCAAAGTCTGCACCATCCATGGATATTTTTGACAATTCCAATTTGACATGCCCATTTTCGGGTGTGCACTTGACGGCATTGGTCAGTAGGTTGTTGCAAATTTTTTCCAATTTGTCGGAGTCGAACCAAACCAAAAAATCCTCGCTGCTGGCGTGAAAAGTCAGGTGCAGGCGCTTTTTCCGGCTTATTTCCTTAAAGGAGTCGGTGATGTCGTGCAGGTATTTCTTCAAATCCCCCAGTGTATAATACATCTGCATCTTTCCATTCTCGAACCGTCTGAATTCGATGATCTGCTCGATGAGGCGCAACAATACGTAGATGTTTTTCTTCATCATTTGGGTGAGCTTGTTGCCTTCCGAACTCAAGGTTTCCTTTTTCATCAGACTTTCCAAAGGTCCCAACAGCAAAGTGAGCGGGGTTCGGAATTCGTGAGAGATGTTCGTGAAAAATGTAAGTTTGGCTTGAGTGGCTTCTTCCAAGTTACGCGACAAGGTTACCAATTGGTCCCGTTGCTCGGAAATTTCCTCCTTTTGAAGTCGGATGGCCAGATTGGTTTCCTCCAACTTCTTGTTGGCTTTGTTTTTTTGTCGATAAAGCCGAAAGAGAAGTATGGCAAGCATCAGAAATAAAGCAACGATGAACAGAAGAAAAAATACAATCATCCGTTGAGAACTGTATTGGGCCAGATTCTTGTTCAACACTTCGTTGAGTCTGCTGATTTTTTCCTGATGTTGAACGATTTGGTCTGTCTGCAGCTTCAATACCCGTGCATTGGTATTGTCTACAACGGCAGTGTATAAGGAATTCTCTTTTTCAAATGTTTCCCCATGTAAAATCCGATAAGCGATTTGAATGGACTTTTCCCCACCTGTAGGATAGATGAAGGTCGCATCTAACGCACCGTCCAAGACTTTTTGAATGCCACCGTCCGGTCCGGGCAAGGCATCGATGCCGATCAGGAACGGACGCTTGCCCGAAAGTGCTTGAAGGGCTTCACCTGCACCCAGAGCCATTTCATCGTTGTGGGCGAAGACCAGGTCGAAAGACTCCTTTTTTTGCATGGCTGCCTGCATTTTGGCTTTGGCCACATTCCGGTGCCATTCACCGTCCACTTCCTCCACGACGACCATTCCGGGGTAGTTGTCTATGACGCTTCTGAAACCCTTGTGCCGTTCCTCGTCTGGGGTGGAACCCTGGAGTCCCCTGATTTCGAATACGCGACCTTTACCGTTCAATAAATTGACTGCGTACGTACCGACTTCCCTGCCTATTTGATAATTGTCCGCACCGACGAAGGCCGAATACTGGCTCGACCGGGTTTTCCGATCGACCAGTATGACGGGAATATGCTGCAGCACGGCTTTTTCAATGACGGGTGTCAGCGGAGTGGCCTCATTGGGTGAAACGATGATAAGATCCACCTTGTTGGCGATGAAGCTTTCAATGTCCCTTATCTGTTTTTGATTGCTATCGAAGGCCGTCTTGATGATCACTTCCATACCCGTTTGAAAGGACGCTTCCCTTCGGATTTCCTCGTTCATGCTCCTTCGCCAACTGTCTTCACTGCATTGTGAAACGCCGATGACATAGGTTTTCTCCTTCTTGGCCAACTGGCAGGAGGATAGAAACAAGACTACTAGGAACAGGATGCTACGGTTCATTATTCATGGCTTTCCAAGACCTTAAATGTACGATGTCGCTTCAACAGTTGCAAGTTTTCATTTGATTTCGTAAATCTTCAATTGCTCAACGTTCCAAGGTTGGTTGGCGGTGAAGAAAATAAGACTCTGGTAGATTTGCGATGGGAAAACTAAGTTGGTCAAAACCGTTTCGCCATCGTTTATGAAAATTTCGGATGAAGCCTTGTCGATGAACAGACGGACCTTGTAACTATCGTGTTTCACCAATGGAGCAATGGGTTCGGATACAAATTTTTGGTTGAAATCCTTGATGCCCGTATTCCGCCGATCCACCTTTAAAATATTCTGTTCCAAATCGAAGGTGAAATTCACGTAATCGCCCATGTCGTTTTGCAAACCGAATCCCCAGATTTTGGAGTTCCTCCGCTGAAGGGTCATTTCGAGTTCAAACTTGCCATTAAAGTTTTGCAAAATGTTCGAGATGTGCTTTTCGCTGTTCACCAACAATTGTGTCGACCCACTCGATTTGCCGCGTAATTTGGTGACCTCAGCCGTTGGCATGCTGGCCAGGATCAAGTGTTCACCATTGCTTTTCAATGTCAACTCCCTGGGTAGCGTCATAGCGTTTCGGAAGTAGTTTGTCGGTACATCGTTGGCATAGTCCCAATTGCTCATCCATCCCATAAAAATACGGCGACCATCGTTCTTTCCAATATTGCTGAACGTGACACCGGCATAGTTGTCCCTGCCGTAATCGATCCAAAGCGGATAGTGCAAAGGGTCTGCGGTGAACTTTTTACCATCGAAATTGCCGATGAAGTATTGTGTTGCGGAACCTCCGTTGGGCCCTCCCGGATTGATGCTCACCAACAGCACCCATTTGGTTTTGCCTTCATACGTCAGTGGAAATAAATCGGGACATTCCCAAACACCACCGTGTGCACCAGTTTCATTTCCGAATTCGCTCAAACGGGTCCATCTCTTCAGGTCCGGTGACCCGAAGAAAGTGATGGTCTGTTGTGTGGCCAGTGCCATGACCCACTGCTTGCCTTGTTCGTTCCAATGGACTTTGGGGTCTCTGAAATCTTTAATGCCGGGATTGGGCAAAACCGGGTTCTTGGTGTATTTCGTAAAGGTCCTGCCTTTGTCGGTACTGTATGCGATGCATTGCTGCTGGGTCGCTCCGTTGGCCGTGTAGACTGCAATGAGGGCATTCTTTCCGAAACCGGCAGTATTGGCCGAATCCACCACGGTACTGCCCGAAAAGATGTCACCTAGTTCGTCCGGTGCGAGGGCGATGGGTAAGTAGGTCCAGGAGGTGAGGTCCGTGCTGACGGCATGTCCCCAATGCATGTTGCCCCACCGGTTTCCATAGGGGTTGTATTGATAGAACAAGTGGTATTCGCCATCCAGATAGACCAAGCCGTTGGGATCGTTCATCCAACCGTACTCTGGAGAGAAATGGAATCCCGGACGAAAAGGTTCGTTGTAATCCAGTTCGAATCTATCGGACTGCTTGATATTTTTGATGCCCAACATCGAGCTTTCGGCTCCTTCGAACGAGAGTTGGATTTCCTTGCCCTTGAAGGCTTCCACGTCGTATTTGACCCAATAATCGATCTTGTTTTCGGCCAATCGGATGTAGAAGGATTTGGTTGTCTCTTTGTTGTTCCCCACCGTGAATGAGGTTTTAATTTCTTTGGCCTCCTCTTGGATGGGTATCAGCAGGTATGAACTGGTTATTTTTTCCTTGATGCGGTTTTGGTCCACTTGCCTGTTTTGACAGGCTGTCAGGGACAAAACCAAGACAATCAGGCTGTGGTATAGTGCGTTTCTCATGGTATTTTGTTGACAGTTAGATGGTTTACATGGAGGGTTCCGTTGTCCACGAAAATGGTCCACGGGTTTTGGTTCATTCGATAAATGCGATTCGTAAAGGCCACATTGTCATTTACATACACCACACAGATGGATTTCTCGATGATGATCTTGACCTCGAACTGTTTGTTATCAGGAACCAGGAGCGGGGTGAAATTCAATTCTTTAGTGTAATTGCCTGTTACATATGATGTTTCCTTGTTCAGAAACAAGCACGGCATGCCCCAGCGGTTTGATGACGTCAGGTCGAAAGTGACGGAATACAGTTCGGAAAGGTCTCCGCCTGCTCCAAAGCTGAACCCGAATCGGTTGGTCTGAGCCGCATCCAGTGTCATGGTTATCTTGACTGGCGTGACGTTTCGGTTGAACAAGGCATAACTTCTCTTGGTCGAAGCCGTAAGATCATAGGCATCCTTATCGCCAAGGACCGTTCCGGAAGATTTCAACTTGGCGAATGCCACCGGTTTGCTGAACTTTTTGTCCACCGCTTCCGGTATGCGCGGATACAAGCGACCGTCGGGTTGCTGAACCAATTGGTGCGTAACGAGACTGCCGGCCCAATCTAGTTCGTTGCTGCCGTTCACCTGCTGTCCGGTAGAACACCAACCGGAAATGTATCTGTTGGTTCCGTCGGATGCGGTTTTGGCCGCATACAGGTACAAACCGTCGAAAGTCTCGTGGTGCCCGGTCGCATCTTCACAGCGCAACCATGGCCCGTTCGGACTGTCCGAGATGCGGTAGAAGGTCTTGCGGTGTTCGTCCCGATTGATCCGGGAGAAAACCAGGTACCATTTGTTACCCATTTTGAAAATATCCGGACATTCCAATATTTGTGCATCGGAATTGAATTCGGTCAGCGGATTGGTCAAGGTCCAGTTTACCAGATCGGATGAGGTGTACCGCACGAAGATGCCTTTACCGTCCTTGATGGAGGTGACCGACATCACGTAACAGGAACGAGTCGTGTCGTAATAAACGCAGGGGTCCCTGAAGTTGTTCTTGTCGTAACCGTCCGGAGCAGAAAGGGCGAAACCAGGCACTTTGGTAAATGTCTTCATGTCGGTGGAAGTTGCCAACAGGATTTTCTCAGCCGGATATAGGCTACCGTTGTGGCCGGTATAGAATCCATACAATTTGCCGTTGGCATCCTTGATGAAGCTGCCAGTACCCAATAGTGGTTCTTGGGAACCCGGTACACCACAGGGTATTGCCTCTGTAAAACCGACAAACTTCCCAAAATCACTGGTCTTGGTGCAATAAATGGGATGATCCGTCGGTGCACCGTTCCTCCAATCCTGCAGGTAATACAAGTAAAAACTACTGTCGGCGGCGTTGTAATACGGCATTGGATCGCCTACAAAGCCCGATTGTGGCTTATAGAACGTACTGTAATTTCCCGATTCCGTAATAGTTCGCAACGTCGTAGTCGTATCAATGGTCTGTTGATCCACCGATTCGGGACCCGTATTCGGATCCCCACAACCGGCGGTCATGAATAAGCCAAGCAAAACCAAAATTATCGTCATCTCTTTCTTCATCCAATTAGGGTTTGGGGTGTGCGATTAATTGATCCCAGTACATTAATTGCGTGACAAAATTCGGATCTCCACTCGAATCATCCACATGCGGCGCCACCAAAATATTATTGATCATTGCCGTCCGGCTCGAAGGAATCATGAAGGTCAATTCCTGCCATTTACCAAGTGCATCGGCACTATAAGACACCTTCAACCAATCCTTGTTAGCTTCACCATCCGACTGAATTTCGAGTTGGACCGTTCCGGCAACACTCTTCAGGATCATCACTGTAATGCGATCGTAGAGCTTAGGATCGATGTTTACCTTATTGGCGTTCCATAAGGCACCGCCCGACCAAGGTCTGCCACCGTCGTCCGAACCTTCCTTCCGACGCGTAATCGCGATGCAGGTCGAAGTCGTGTTGATACCGTCGGTTTTGGGGTTCAGATAACCGTTGTTGATGGTGCTGGCAATGGATGACCAAGTAGGTGAAACCGTTTCACCGTTGTATATCACCAAATTCGGCAGGGGTTTGTCGCCCAACTTGACAGTGACTTCATAAGTAAAGGTGGAACCCAAATATGCTAGTGTGAAGTTGACTGGACTGGTAAAGTTGACCGGATTGCCCGCCAACGGTGTGATGGTGGCACCGCTGGTATATTCCACAACCGGGATCAACGAAGTCACATCCGTGCCCAAGGGTAAGTATATCAAGATTTTCTTAGTGGCTTCATCGATGTCGGCCACAACGGAACCAATCTTTAAACTGGTAATTTTTGCTTTGGCCACATCGACGGTCACTTTGTATTTCTGATAGGAGTCCTTGTTGGAAACCGTGTAGGTGACCGGTGTAAGTATTCCGCCTGCATTGGCAAAATCCACGGATTCACCTGTATTGGGACTAATCTGAGCACCATCGCCTATGGCAATGGAGGGTACCAAACCTTGCAGATTTGTTCCCGAGGGCAGAATTAAGGAGATGGTGGAGTTCTCCGAGTCGATGGTTCCCTCCACTCCGTTGATGGTAAAGGCATGGATGTCGGTGTCTCCGCTGGTATCCAGACTACTCCTGTCATCGGTCGTACAAGCTGTCGCAAACAGTACAGGCAGGGCCATCCAAAGTATTTTTTCTACTAATTTATTCATCGTTCAAATGTATTAAAAACCGTAATTCTGCTTGTAAATTCCCTTGCTGAAATTGATCTGCTGGATGGGAACCGGCACGTATTCGTTCTTGTTCTTGGTGAATTGAGCTCCTTGGAAGAAGGTATGCTGATCGGACTGTTTCAGATAATACGCATTTAGTATCGATTCAGCTTCACCCCAGCGAACCAGGTCGAAGAAACGGTAGCCTTCCATGGCCATTTCGAGCCGACGTTCCCAATGCAGGGCTTTTCGGGCATAGGCTTGGGTCCAGGTGCAGTTCACGCCAGGTTGATAGGTAGTTATGTTCGTATTGGTGGCAAAGCCGATGAGGCCGGTACTGACCTTGGCCCGGTTTCGCAATTGGTTGATCAAGGGTAATGCTGCATCGTATTCTCCCTTTTCGATCAAAGCTTCCGCCCGCATCAACAGGACATCGGCATAGCGAATCACGATCTGATTCTTGGAATTGGCATACCATGGGCCGGTCTTTACATAGTATTCACTAGCCGGGTCTACGTTTTCCTTCAAGGAGGAATAGTAACCGTACATACCCGGATTTCTGGATTGAGTTGCCAGGTAATTCACATTGGTGTATTTGTAGGGTTTGCCAGGAATAGCCACCGTATGGAATAGGCGCGGATCCACTTTGTCAGTGGTGCCGTTATAATCGGTGGTGTTGTAACCGTCGAAATCGGGTAGACCGTTGACTGTTTTGAAGGCATTGACCAGATCTTGGCTAGGTTTGTTGAAGTCGCCTCCAGGGGTCGGTGTCGTGAGCGCGTTGCCCATGTTCAAGCGACCGAAAGTCGTTCCGTCGTCCTTGGAATATTGGATTGCAAAAAGCGATTCCGGACCGTTCTCGTACGAACCCGGCAGGAAATTATAGGCAAAATCGTTTTCCAAACGGTAAGGTGAAGTCATGACAAAAGCCGTCAGATCGATGACCTGTTGCAAATCGTTCGTGTTTATGGAAGTGATTTCGTGTTTGCCTTCAGCATCGTCCTGTCTGTAAGCTTTATATAAATAAACCTTGGACAGATAGGCAGCAGCCGCATATTTGTTTGCACGTCCCACTTCAGTTTGACTCAGCGGCAAATTATCGTAGGCGTACTGGAAATCGTCGGCAATCTTTTGCCATAGTTCATCGTTGGTGTATTGGACGTTCGAAACGTTGGCAATGTCTTCCGGTGACATATTTTCGTCGATGAAGGGAACGTTTTTGAACACGATTTTCTGAATGAAGTACATATGTCCGCGCAGGAATCGCATTTCGGCGATTCTCACCTTTTTGTTGGGCATATCCGTTTCACTGATTTTATCCAACAGTCTCAGGGCCGAGTTCGCCCGAGAAATGGCTACGTAGTTGCGGTACCAGAAAACGTCCGTGTACCACGTTTGGTTGCCAACGGATGGGGAGGATATTTCCAGAAAATGCAAGAAGTCACCGTCGTTTTGGTCGTTGCCACCTTTGTAAGCATCGTCGGAACGGACGTTGCCATAATTCCACAAACTCAATGGCCGGTTGATTTCGTCGTTCCCAATGCCAGCATAGGCTGATATGACTTCGTTCTCAATTTGTTTGACACCGGTCAGGTTGTCTTCTGTCAGAATGCCGTAAGAAGGCACCTCCAGGAAGTTGTCGCACGAAAAGAAGGTTGTACCAACCACCAGCGCGAGAATTGTATTTTTTAGTGTTTTCATAACTTAATGAATTAAAAGCTGATGTTGATGCCTGCAGTGAACGTGGTGGAAATGGGGTAGCTCAAGTAGGGATTTTCCGGATCCAGTCCGGTGAACTTCTTGCTCTTTACGGTCAAAAGGTTCTGTCCACTCAGGTAAAAGCGCACTTTCTCCAACATGCATTGCTTGACCAGGTTACCGGGCATGGTGTAACCCAGTTGCAGGTTACGAAGTTTTAGGTACGAACCCGGCTCCACATAATAGGATGAAAACCGCTTTTCGTTATTCAAATCACTGAAGGAAAGTGCAGGGATGTTCGAACTCGTGTTGCTTGGCGACCATGCGTTCAGCAAGCGTGTTCCTTTATTGGAACCCAATTCGTCTACTGCCCAAAAGTCGGTGAAACGTTTGACGGAATTGTTTGCTTTGCCTCCGTAAATTCCTTGTATAAAGGCAGAAAAGTCGAAACCTTTCCAATCCAGCGCCACGTTCAAACCATATTGGAAGTCCGGGTGTGGACTACCGATCCAGGTGCGGTCCTTTTCGTCGATTACGTTGTCATCATTCATGTTTTTATACTTGATTCGACCGATACCCTTGCCTGTTTGGTCGGCATAGGCGTCCACTTCTTCCTGTGTTTGGAACAGTCCGTCAGCCACATAGCCGTAATAGGAACCGATCGGACGACCAAGGATATTGTCCGT
Organism: Bacteroidales bacterium; assembly: GCA_035719105.1. Classification (GTDB taxonomy): domain Bacteria; phylum Bacteroidota; class Bacteroidia; order Bacteroidales; family UBA1402; genus UBA8389. The sequence continues at coordinate 198,614 of DASTGN010000001.1, forward strand.
TGTACCATTACCTCCGTAATTGTTTACGACGCTTTCCGGCAAGGATGTGATTTTGTTGCGATAACCGGAAATGTTGCCGGTCAAGTCGTAGTTCAGGCCAAATGAAGTTGTTCCACGGTAGCCGAGGGTCAATTCCAGCCCATTGTTTTCCATGGATGCACCATTTACCCAATGGTCGCCGCCTTCACCAATGGCGCCCAAATATGGTGGTCTGACCAAAATGTCGCTGGTTTGCTTCAAATAGCCCTCCAGACTGCCATAGAGGCTTTGTTGGAACAAGCCGAAGTCAAGGCCGACATTCAACTGAGTCGTCGTTTCCCACTTGATCCGTTCGTTCCCGCGTTGGTTCAGTTGATAACCTGATGGCAACAAGCCGGAACCAGCGCCGTTGATGTCGTAGGCTGTGCCCGTATTCAGGCCAGCACCGGTTTCGCCAATGTAGTTGGCCACGATGATGGTGCGGTTGGCGAAGTTGTCGATTTCCTGATTTCCCGTCTGACCCCAACCAGCACGTAGTTTCAAGTCGGATACGACGTCTTTGGCACCCTGCATGAACTCTTCGCGATTGATGCGCCATCCAGCCGAAAAGGCCGGGAAAGTTGCATAACGGTTGTCTTTGCCGAAGCGCGATGAACCGTCTCTACGGAGGGTGACCGACGCCAGATATTTCTCATCGTAGGAATAATCCACTTTACCGAAGAATGAGCTCAAGGCATAACCTGTCGCACCACCGGTGGCGTACATCTCGCCAACGCCGGCGGAGGGCCACATGTAATCTGGGTTCTCCAGCTCGTATTCTCTCCGTTCGGTAGAGAACCATATGTCGGATTGACTGATCAGTTCAGTCCCTACCAGCAAATTGAACTGATTTTTGTCCAACTTGAGGTCGTAGGTGGCCGTGTTGCTCCAACTCCATTTCATGGAATGACTTTGGTTGATCTTAGACGATGTCAGGTCCGAACCCAATCTTCCGCCAAAGGAGGTCGTCAAAACACGTTGATAATAATTGCTATAGTCCATACCGAAATTGCTGCGAATGTTCAATCCTTTGACGGGTTGAAGGTTGGCATAGACGTTTCCGAAACTCCGCCAGAAACTGTAGGGATTATTCTTGTTGGCATCCAGGATGCGGGCGGGATTGTCACGGTCGCGCATGCCCGAAGTGACGCTGCCCCAATCACCATCCACCGTTTTAAGCGGCATGATGGGTAAGGAGAGGATGGACAACTCCAGGACGCCACCGGGGGTGGTCAGTTCCGACGTGCGGTTCACCGTAAAATTTTCACCGATGGTCAACTTGTCTCCGAGTAATTTATAGGATGAATTCATACGTGCGGAGATGCGGTTGAATTTCGTTTCCTTCACCGTGCCTTGATTGTCGTAATAACCCAAGGAGAAATAGCTGTTGGCCTTGTCGGTGCCGCTGCTCACGGAAAGGTTGTACGATTGTGCGAAACCAGGGCGTGTAATGGCACCAAACCAATCGGTGTTGGCCGAAAGCATGGTATTCGTGCCGTCTCGTGCATCAATGAATTTGGGTACCTGAATGCCTTTGAGAACGGCATTCCCATCGTTATCGTAACCATAATCATAGCGATAGCCGATTTGGTTGGTATTCGGGTCAACTCCGCTGTTCACCATGGCCTGGAACTGTGTTTGGCCAAACTCTTTGGTGTTGAGCATTTCGATGACCTTACCGTAGTTGGAGGTGCTCAGGTAGCTGTCGAAATTGACCGAGACCTTTCCAGCTTTGCCTCGTCTGGTTGTGATGATGATCACCCCGTTGCCGGCACGCGAGCCATAAATGCTGGCGGCCGACGCATCTCGCAAAACTTGGATGCTTTCAATATCGGCTGAATTCAATTCGTGCATGCCACTTTTGGTGGGAACACCGTCAATAATGTACAAGGGATCGTTGTTGTTCAATGTTCCGATACCCCGTATGCGGATGGTAGTCCCCGAACCGCTTGGCGAACCGTCGGTCGTAATGTCCACACCGGCCGCGCGCCCTTGCAAGGCTTGCATAGGGTTGTTGGCAGCTACTTTTCTCAGTTTGTCCACATCGACGACAGTAACGGCTCCGGTCAAATCTGCTTTTCTTTGAGTGGTGTAACCCGTAACGACCACTTGATCCAACGATTGTGCATCAGCCGACATCGAGACTTTGATGGGTGAATTCGAATTGACCACCACCTCCTGGGATTTCATCCCGATCATGGAAAAAGTCAATGTCTTGTTGTTCTTGCCCAATTCGATGTTGAATGCACCGTTCATGTCAGTAGTGGTTCCGGAACTAGTACCTTTGACGAATACGGTTACTCCCGGCAATGATTCCCCATTTTCAGCAGCAACCACTTGCCCGGAAATTTTTTGGGCATATGCGGCTAGCTGAAAGGATAAAAAGAAGATCAGGCTTATTGAACATTTCAATAAAGATCTGAATGGAATGGATTTAAAATTCATGTCTATACGGATGATTATCGGTTGGTTATCTGGATTTTACGGTTGGTTGTCAAGCCATTTGCCAGTTTGTTTCGTTGAATGTAAATGCCAGTCGAAAGCACTTCAAGTCGATTTCCCATTTGTTGTCCGGTCAAGGAAAAATACTCGGTTGAAAGCACGGCTGCATCCTGTTGCAGTTCTGACAAAACGGTTCCGGTTTCAACGGATTCCACATTGTCAATATATATAGGCGTATGAGCGGCCAAGTTGCTGATGTCGGTATCTTCAAAGTGCGGGAAAATCACGATGGTGTTCGGATTTCCTGTGAACTTAGAAGGATCAAATGTAAAGATTAATTTGGCCCATTCGCCAGGTGTCGTATAATCGGCATAGACTTCCTGACTGCCTGCACCTTCTAATTTACAACCGACGCGTCCGGCCACAGCCTTGTTAATCATGATGGAAACCTTGTTGTAGGTACTCACATTGATGTTCTGTCCACCGCAACCGATGCCACACCAGCTTTTACCATCCTTGGCACGGAGAAAGCGCATCACATGAGCAGAGGTATTCATACCTGTCGCATTCAAATTGGGAAAAACGTCCGTTTGCAGGTCGCTGAGCGAACCGTTCGGTCCCCAATAGCCATCCAAAAAGAATCCCGGAGCAGTTTCACTTCCAAGTGCCACATCGCCATTATAAATGACAGTGGGGACATCGGCTGAGCTGTACATGGTCACTTCGTCCCAATAGGTAATGATGGTTTCTGCCAAACCACCTTGGTCGTGCGGGAATACCAGCAACGTAGCTGGGTTGGCGGTGAAACTCAGCACGTCGAACGTGAATGTCAGTTTCTGCCATTGTCCAGGCGTGTTGTAAAGCTGTGTCTGCTGCTGTGCCACAACACCGTTGCCTTCCAATTTCAACGTGACATTGCCTTCCACCGGTTTCTTCACCAAAATGGAAAACTTATTGATGTAGTTGTCTTTAATGGCCTTGGATAAGATGTCCAATCCGGCACCTGCCCAACCCTCACCATTTTTGGCGCGTACAAAACGAACAACTTTAGGAGTGTTGTTCAAAACTGTTGTTTCTGGATTGGTAACCCCTTCAGACATGATATCCATTTTGCCTGAAACATAGAGTTTCCAACCTTCATCTTTGTGACAATCGGCTCCATTGGGGCCTTGATCGTAACCGATTCCGAAACCGCCGCCGATGTCCCAGAAGTCGGGTGTGGTGGTTTCTCCATTGTAAATGACATTTTGAGCAAAGGTTGTAGCGAAACTAAGCGCGATACCTAGAAAGAGGGTAATGTTTTTTTTCATACTGCATTATTGTTAAGGTTTATTTTTTGCATGAAATCACGATTGCAAAAATATCCCTGCCTAAGGCGAAACAATGTAAAAAATGTTGCAGTCTGTTGTAGTTTTTGTACAATTAAATCGAATTGAATCGTACATCAAAACGTCACGAAGCGTTCTGAAATCAATGCATGATCTTGCAAGTCTCTATTCCCATAGCGTTTTTGACCCGAATGATCAACAATTGATTCTTGACCGCTAACTTCAATTCCTGAATCATGGACTCGATGTTGTTTTTTCGAAAAATCAATTGTCCAGTAACTGAAAAAATGTCGATCGATTGAATGTTGGAGAAAGACTGAATCGTCAACCCCTCCGAGTTTCCCCAAACCTCCAACTTGTTCTCCATCGGATGTTGCAGTCCAACAGGAACCGATGCATACCTTTTTGTAGAAATGTCCGGTTGAACAACATTGACCAAGCCACCACCGATGTAGAACCCTAGGTGCGGAGGTTGGTTATAAGCCGCATTTTGCCATGCAATGGCTAAACGATATACGGTGTCGTGCATCAGCGTAAATAGCCGATTCGTAGTTGGTGTCGTAGTCGTATAGATTTGAATTTTACTGGAATCGGCGGTCGTCCAAAGAATCAATTCCTCACGCCAATCGCCTAAAATATCCGCACTCAGGTTTGGGGTCTTTTTGGTGCTGTTGCAAGAAGAAACGCCACTGGCACTGAGTAAGGTGTTCACTCCGTTACCGTTCCATTTGGAGATAACGGTACCGTCCAACAGCTCGTCTTGCAAATCACCGTCCCAATAAATTCTGAAATTAACCGAAGGCTTATTGCTGGAAATTATGGCACCTTTGCTCGTATACGTGTTGTTATTGGCTGTGGTCCACATCTCAAATCCAGGATAACGAGCATCGATGTCACCGGCCATCCCGCGTCCGACATCCACACTGGCGTCACCACCCCACAAAATTTTGCCAGTTTTGGCGTCGTGAAGCTCATAACCGTAAGGCATGGCTACTTCTTCGTGCGCAACCCATACTTCCAACCCCGGATTGTCCAAATCCATATCCGAAACGTGCATGGCATCGCCATGACCAAGTCCTGTTCGGTAAAGCAATTTTCCATTATCGTCGATGACACAAGAAGAATATACAACTTCATCTTTATCGTCTGAATCCACATCGGCGACACTTAAATTGTGATTTCCTTGACCATACGCTCCGACTCCCGCGGTTGTGCCTGAATCATAAAACCAACGTTGTACCAATTTTTTACCGACAACATCGTACGAAGCCAATGTTGCTCTGGTATAATAACCTCTACACATCACAGCACTCGGATGAACTCCGTCCAAATAGGCGACGCAGGCTAGAAACCGGTCACTTCGGTTTGCATACGAGTCACCCCAGGAAGCGCTGTTTCGAAGTGGATTGTAAGTGATGGTATGAAGGTTGGCTCCGGTTCTTCCGTCAAAAAGCGTCAAATATTCCGAACCGGTTTGAATGGTTCCCAGCATCCTTGAACCACTGGTTTGCGTCACGTCCAGATTTCGGTAATCTGCCGTGGGGCTGTCATTGTTCATCAAAACATAATTACCAGCTCCATCAATGGTACCTGGAGCTGTTTTGCAAATTAGTTCGGACAGGCCGTCTCCATCAAAATCGTAGACCAAAAACTGTGTGTAATGTGCTCCAGCTCTGATGTTTTTGCCCAAATCGATGCGCCATAGAAAAGTGCCATCCAATTTGTATGCATCCAGGAATACATTTCCGGTGATGCCGTAATATGAATTGTCCTGTGAATTGGAGGGGTCCCATTTGACAATGATTTCGTACTCGCCATCACCATCCAAATCGCCTACACTGCAGTCATTTGGCGAGTAACCGTAGGGTTGCCCATTCGGATAATCGGCGTCAACCGCTTTTCCAACACTACCAGTTTTATTAGGTGGTGTGATGCCTCGTGCCGGTCTTCTTAATGGAATGGTCTTATATGCTTGCGCCCAAGGTAAAACGGTTTTGACACCTGTCGTATCTTCGAACCCGTTGATGACAGGAATTACTTTATACGAACTGCTCGTTGTTCCAGATGCATCCGAATAATTGGTCGAACCGGAAATCGGAGTCGCATTGATCTTGATATTGTTCCGATAGATGTTGAATACGGTAGAAGCACTGTCTGTGCCGAGAAAGCGCCAACTCAGATATACTCCGGTACTAACTTTTACAGCTACTAAACCTCTATTTAGAAATTCCATCTGCCGGGTAGCTGAAACAGTATTTAAAAAGAGTAGGAGGAAAGCTATAAGCAGGCTATACGTTTTATTTTTTTTCATAGTGCATTTAAATCCTGAGATTTGCTACAAAGTTACGTTTCAATATGGACATGGATGGGTGTCATTTATCCGAAAAAGCAGTACTTTTCGATCCCCTCAATTTTTTCCACGCAGATGCACCAAAAAGTAACAGTTTATCTGTATTTTTGATACAAGACAAATTTCTAAGACCGATTGAATGGTAAAGCCTAAAAGATTCTTACCCAAGTTGCTGTATAACAAATTCTTCCTGCAACTTATACTTGCAATTTTCATGGTTGGTATGGCTGTGTTTTTTTTAAGCCATGAACATGTAGAGGTCTTAAAAATACGCCAACAACTTGCTTCATGCAATCCCTGGTGGGTAGCGTTGGGCCTTCTGCTTACTATTTCGTACGTTATTTTCATGGGTTTGATGTATGTCCATACTTTTAAGGCCATTGGTAAGAAAGTGTCCTTGAAGAGTACTGTCAGGCTTTATCTGAAACGCAATGTGGTCAGTGTCTTTTTGCCTGCTGGCGGCTTTTCATCCCTCCTGTTCTTTACCAAGGAAGTGGAAAGCGAGGGTGCCAGCAAGTCTCAAATTCATTTGGCTTCCACACTATTTGGTTTTATGAGCATCATGTCCGTCGTGGTCATTGCCATTCCTATTTTAGCCTATACCTTTTTTCAGCACAATATCCAACAAACCGCACTTTGGGGCTTTTTGGCCCTTTTGACATTGACGATCGTGTTTTTCCTCTTTTTGTATTCTTTGTTTAAAAAAACATGGGCGTACAATTTGCTCACCCGAATGCGTCCGGCCTGGGTCATTGTTTTGGACGAAATGCTCGATCAAAATATTCGGATGAAAAACATCTGGCTAGCATTGCTCTTTTCTGTATTCATCGAAATCATTGGTGTTCTACACCTTTATATTTCTATGTTGGCTCTTGGTGTCGAACCCTCACTGATGGCTTCCATGATTGGATATGTTACGATGGTCATGTTGTTGATGGCTTCTCCGTTTTTGCGTGGCTTGGGTGCAATTGAAATTTCCATCACCTACATTCTTGGCCAATACGGATACCCGATTATCATTGCAGCTTCCATGACGTTGCTCTACCGATTTTTTGAATTTTGGATTCCGTTGGTGGCCGGTATGTTGAGTTTCATTTCTAAAAAGGACAACATTGTTTTGCGACTTTTGCCTGGATTCATGATTTTTGCTCTGGCTTTGGTCAACATCATTTCGTCCCTGACACCAGCTGTTCCAGAGCGTTTACTTTTCTTGGAAAATTGGCTGAATGAAGGTGTACTAATAACCAGCAACGGTTTGGTTCTTGTCATTGGATTGTTTCTGCTTATTCTTTTTGTCTTTCTTTTACAAGGATCCAAACGGGCCTGGTACGTTGCGTTCGCCCTTTCCATCCTTTCAGGAGCAGGTCATTTACTGAAAGGGGTGGACTATGAGGAAGCCATTTTGGCATTGGTTGCTGCTGTCACATTATGGCGCACTCGAGACTTCTATAAGCTTAAAGCCCATCCGGAATTGTTCCGCATCAGTTCTCAAGTGCTCATTATTAGTGTTTTGGCTTTATTGACATTTGGGGTTGCCGGATTTTCTTTGATGGATAAAAGACACTTCGGAATGGATTTCGAGTTTCTGTCATCTGTCAAAACGATGCTTCGAATGTTTTTCCTGTTTGACGATGGTGGTTTGGTTCCGCATACCGTTTTTGCCCGAAATTTTATTTATGCCATCTATACGGCTGGTGGCTTGGTTATATGTTTTGTATTTTTCAGCATCCTGAAACCCATTTTCGCAAGGCCATACAATACGCCCGAAGAGAAGGATTTGGCTGCTTTGATCTTACAAAAATACGGTGATTCTTCATTGGATTATTTCAAGATTTACCCTGATAAATTGTTTTTCATTGCTGATGACAACGATGGATTTGTCTCCTTTAAAGTCACCCGAGGTTACGCGGTGGCTCTTGGGAATCCGGTCTGTAAAGACGATGAGGCTGCCAAGTCTTTGATTCAGGCATTTGACAAATATTGCATGGAAAATGGCTTCACCAGCGTTTTTTACCGGGTACCTAAGGAATCATTGCCCTTGTACGAAGAGTTGGGCAAAAAAAACATACCTGTCGGCGACGAAGGTTTTGTAGATTTGGAAACTTTCAGCTTGAACAGCATCAAGATGGAATCCACCCGCAAAACCATCAGCCATCTTCAAGGCAAGGGTTTCATTTCAAAAGTATATACGCCACCTATTCCTGAAGTCGTCCTTAAAAAGTTGGAGGTCGTTTCAGAAAGTTGGCTCCATGAATTACATGAAAAGGAAATGGCCTTTACCGAAGGCGTGTTTGACAGGACAATGTTTGAGCAGCAAGTCCTGATCACGGTGGAAGACGCCGATGAACGAATTTTCGCGTTTCTGAACATCATTCCAGACGACGTTTCCGGAGAAGCAGCCTACGATCTCATCCGAAAGTCGGGAGATGCACCGGTAGGTGTGATGGATATGCTTTTGGTACGAACCATGCTTTATTTTAAAGAAAAAGGGTTCAAGTCTGTTAATCTCGGAATGGCTCCGCTTTCGGGTATTGAGGGTACTTCTTTTACCGAACGTACGGTGCGGTTCGCCTATGAAAATTTGAAATCATTGGGGCACTTTAAAGGCTTGCGCAAATACAAAGAGAAATTTTCCTCACGTTGGGAGCAGAAATTCCTCGTCTACAACAACAACTATCATTTGCCACAGATCCCCAAAGTGCTGAAACGCGTCTCTAAAGGCAAGTGATAGACCTGTCCGGACATCCAATTATGACAAAAAGGCAGAGTTCTCTGTCAAATTTCCAATCAATTTTCTTTTATACACTGCCAGAAGATTCGTAGTTCACTTTCGAACCATTGTGGCACAGCTTTTGATTGTTTACCCATGTCAGCAATCAACAGTCCGACATTTAACAACAACTCAAATATAAAAGAACTATGGGAAAAATTATTGGTATTGACTTGGGAACCACCAACTCGTGTGTTTCCGTCATGGAAGGAAACGATCCGATCGTCATTGCAAACAGCGAAGGCAAACGCACCACTCCTTCCGTGGTTGCCTTTATTGAAGGTGGCGAACGCAAAATCGGTGATCCTGCCAAACGTCAGGCCATCACCAACCCCAAAAAAACGATTTCATCCATTAAACGTTTCATGGGTGAATCATTCGATGAAGTCGCTATAGACATCAAACGTGCTGCTTACCACGTAACTCGTGGAGAAAACAACACTCCACGTGTCGACATTGATGGTCGCATGTACACTCCACAAGAAATTTCAGCCATGATTCTTCAAAAAATGAAGAAAACGGCCGAAGATTATTTAGGCACCGAAGTCACTGAAGCCGTTATTACGGTTCCTGCTTATTTCAACGATTCGCAACGTCAAGCAACCAAAGAAGCTGGTGAAATTGCTGGTCTGAAAGTTCGCCGCATTGTGAACGAACCAACCGCTGCAGCTTTGGCTTATGGTTTGGATAAAACCCACAAGGATATGAAGATTGCAGTCTTCGACCTTGGTGGTGGTACATTTGATATTTCCATCCTTGAATTGGGTGAAGGCGTTTTCGAAGTAAAATCAACCAATGGTGATACTCACTTGGGTGGAGACGACTTTGACCAAACCATCATCGACTGGCTGGCCGACGAATTCAACAAGGACGAAGGCATTGACTTGCGTAAAGACCCTATGGCTTTGCAACGTTTGAAAGAAGCTGCAGAAAAAGCAAAAATTGAACTTTCAAGCTCTACTTCCACCGAAATCAACTTGCCGTACATCATGCCGGTCAATGGAATTCCAAAGCACTTGGTTAAAACCCTGAGCCGCGCTCAATTTGAAAAACTGGCTGACAAGTACATCCAGGCTTGTGTTGAACCATGCCGCAAGGCCTTGTCCGATGCTAATCTGACTGCCAGCGACATCGATGAAGTCATTCTGGTCGGTGGATCCACACGTATTCCTGTCATCCAGACCATGGTCGAAAAATTCTTCGGCAAAACTCCTTCCAAGGGAGTGAATCCTGATGAAGTTGTCGCCGTTGGTGCTGCCATACAAGGTGCTGTTCTTTCTGGAGATGTGACCGACATTCTGTTGCTCGACGTAACGCCACTTTCACTTGGTATCGAAACGATGGGTAGCGTAATGACCAAACTCATCGAATCCAACACCACCATTCCAACCAAGAAATCGGAAGTTTTCACCACCGCTGCTGATAATCAGCCTTCGGTTGAAATTCACATCTTGCAAGGGGAACGTTCTTTGGCTAAAGACAACAAAACCATTGGTCGCTTTCATCTGGATGGCATCCCTGCTGCACGTCGCGGAACTCCACAAATTGAAGTGACCTTCGATATTGATGCTAATGGTATCTTGAACGTTTCAGCTAAGGATAAAGCAACGGGTAAAGTGCAGAGTATCCGCATCGAAGCCTCCAGCGGTTTGACCGATGCTGAAATTAAGCGCATGAAGGATGAAGCTGCTGCCAATGCAGAATCCGATTTGAAAGAAAAGGAACGCATTGACAAACTGAACCACGCTGACAGCTTGATTTTCCAAACGGAAAAGCAACTTGAAGAACTGGGTGACAAACTTCCCGCCGACAAGAAAGCTCCGATTGAAGCTGCCCTTGCCAAACTGAAAGAAGCACACAAGGCTCAGGATATTGCTGGTATCGACGCTGCTACCGTTGAACTGAACAAAGTCTTCCAAGCTGCTTCCGAAGAAATGTACAACCAAGCCAATGCCGGTGGTGCACAAGCTGGTCCTCAGGATTTCGCAGGTGCCCAAGGCAATCCAAATGCCGGTCAACAAGGTAAACCCGATGACAATGTAACGGACGTGGACTTTGAAGAAGTGAAGTAAACATTCTTTCCACTCTATATATCCAGAGGGCGGTTTCAGCATTGACTGAAGCCGCCCTTTTTTCACGCTGACTATTTGACAACAAATTGAACCACTTGTTCTGTGAATTGGTAAAAACCGGTTATTTTTGTTCGAATAAATGAACCTGATAAGTAATGAAAAAAGAAACGCTTACAGACGAACAACGCAACGAGCTGCTGCAAAAACTTCAACTTCGTTTTGAGAAAAACGGGAACCGTCATTCAGGAATGAATTGGGAAGAAGTTTATGCAAAATTGAACGCTCAGCATGAAAAACTTTGGTCGCTTCATGAAATGGAACGTACCGGTGGCGAACCAGATGTAGTGGGCCAAGATGCCCAAACAGGCCAATTCCTCTTCGTTGATTGTTCGGCAGAAAGCCCCATTGGTCGAAGAAGTCTTTGTTACGATCGGCAAGCACTTGATTCAAGAAAGGAATTCAAACCCGAAAATTCGGCTATGGATTTGGCGGCAGAAATGGGTATCGAATTGCTTTCAGAAGCCGAATATTGTTCATTACAAGAGCTGGGCAGGTTCGATACTAAAACCTCTAGTTGGATAAAAACCCCGGAACCTATTCGCAAATTGGGAGGTGCCATCTTTTCAGAATTCCGTTACGGTCATATTTTTGTCTATCACAACGGTGCATCCTCGTATTATGCGGTTCGTGGGTTCAGAGGTGTATTGAAGGTTTAAATAACTACTGGATTAAAATTAAAGGGGGTGCCTCACTTCAAAATCGGACGTGCCCTTTATATTATCTAAATTAATTATATCACATTTTTGGCAGCATTTCTTGTTTGTTGCCTGTTTTGTGATATATTTGTTCTCCTATTATAAGATATGGTTACAACGAACGACATATTAAATTTTGCTCTTACACACAAAGTGTTTACTCGCAAAGAACTAATAGCCAATTTAAAGAGTGAAGATCTAGTTGGCTCACCCGGAACTCTTTCCGAACAATTGCACCGCCTTTTAAAATCGGAACGATTGGTTCGTGTTGAAAGAGGCATTTATAAATTGCCCGATGATGCAAGAAAGGATTTTTCGGTGGTATGCTCCGAAGAAATGAGACAAATAAATCAGCAACTGAAAACCCAGTTTCCTTTTGTCGATTTTTGCCTTTGGTCCGCCTCAACCCTAATGCCATTCATGCACCACATTCCAAATCTGAATCTTTTGTTTGTTGATGTAGAACGCGAGGCAGCTGAATCTGTTTTTAATCTTTTAAATTCCGATGGCAATAAAAGGGTTTTTCTGCTGCCTTCGCTCACAGACATCGAACGATACATTAGCACCAACGATGCCATTATCATTCGTCCGTTAATTTCTGAATCGCCATTACAATTGGTGGAGGGCATTAACACCCCGACAATAGAAAAGGTGTTGGTAGATATTGTGGGGGATGTGGAATTTTCATTCTTACAGGGTTCGGAGATAAACTATGTTTATACAACGATTTTTGAAAGGCACAACGTAAATAAAAACAAACTCTTACGCTATGCCACCCGTCGGGGTCGGAAGGAAGAAGTCGAACAATTAATTAACGCCAATAAATTATGATTCACCCCGATAGTCGGACAATAGAACAAGGGCGCAATGAGCTTCACCGCTACATATGGAGAATTTGCCCCAATGAACCATTTATCATTAATCGTTAATCCGCCAACAATCATGGCAAAGAGTGTTTTGTGCAAAGCAACAAACATACTATTAATATTTGAAAGGAATCAGTAATGAGCAACAACACAAAAATATCCATCCGTTTTTTCGACGACCGTGAAGTTCGTGCTTTTTGGGACGAAGAGAGCAACAAATGGTGGTTTTCCGTTTTAGATATTGTTGCTGTTCTTACAGACCAAGATGACTACAACAAAGCACGAAACTATTGGAAATATCTTAAAGCCAAACTTAAAAAAGAAGGAAATGAATTGGGTAGTGTCACTACCCAGTTTAAATTAAAATCACCTGACGGGAAATTGCGGCTCTCAAACGTGCTTGATTATAACGGAATTATTGCACTTGGCAAACAATTTCCCGGTAAAAAAGCAAACCGGTTTATAGAATGGTTTACTTTCAGCGATGAAAGTATCGACGGAAAAAGTAAAACAAAAGCCTACGCCTTATTTGAAAGTTCTTTTATCGACAGCATAGAAGTGGGAACAACGAAAGGCTTACAGCAAATTCACGCCTACCTGTTTGGTGGACTTTACGATTTTGCTGGACAGATAAGGCAGAAAAACATTTCAAAAGGCGGCTTTCAATTTGCTGTAGCTCATTTTTTAGGCAACACGTTAAAACAAATTGAACAAATGCCCGAAAATACATTCGACGAAATTGCCGATAAATATGTGGAAATGAACATTGCCCACCCATTCCTGGAAGGCAATGGGCGAAGCACACGAATTTGGTTGGATTTGATTTTCAAGAAACGATTAAAACGTTGTGTGGATTGGAGTAAGATTAATAAAAACGATTATCTGAACGCAATGGTAAGAAGTGTTACAAACAATACAGAGCTGAAAAGATTGCTCAAGAATGCCCTTACAGAAGAAATCAGCAGCCGTGAAATGTTTATGAAAGGTATTGATTATTCGTATTATTATGAAGAAAACGAATAACCTATTATCCGTATCATATTTGTACTTTAAACTTATAAATCGCTAATATTCAGCGCTTGTTTGTTTCGAATAAGTGAATTCAATTCATTCATTTATAAAAAAACCACTATAAATTTTATAGCGGTTTTTTTATAAATAGCCGGCAACGTTTCGTCGCTTTATTGAATTTGTACGGACACTTTGCTTTTGACATCCGCACTGGATGCTGCATTGCACAAGGTAAAATCACCTGCTTCAACAACCCAACCATGAGTGGCATCGCTGTAATAAGCCAAGTCTTTCACGTTTATCTCCATTTCGACAACTTTCATTTCGCCAGCTTTCAAAACTGTTTTCTTGAATGCTTTCAGCTCTTTTACAGGACGAATGACAGAAGCTTTTGGTTGAGAAACATAAATCTGAGATGTTTCAGAACCATCCGATAGGCTAGTGTTTTTAAGCGTAAACGACAATTTAATTACGTCATTTTTGCCATATACTTTTTTATCGGTTGATATTTTGCCGTATTCGAATTTCGAATAACTCAAACCGAATCCAAAAGGAAACAATGGAGTAATCTTCTTGGTATCAAACCAACGGTAACCAACCAAAATATCTTCCTTGTATTCCTGCATTTTGCCATCGCCGGGATACGAAATGGAACCAAAGGAGTGAGCAGCATTGTCTTCTAGCTTTTTAGGAAACGAGAACGGTAATTTACCGGAAGGATTTACCTCGCCAGATACGATATTGGCAATGGCGTTTCCTGCTTCTGAACCTAAATACCAGGTTTGAATCAAGGCTGGAACCTGATTTAGCCAAGGCATCTCAACGGCATTTCCGGTGCAAAGCAGTACCGTTAAATTCTTGTTGGAAGCCAATAAAGCACTGATCAGTTTATCTTGACCGTAGGGCAGTCCCAACGATTTTCGATCATCGCCTTCACTGTCTTGGTATTTGTTTTTGTTCAATCCACCAACAAAAAGGACGGCATCCACATTCTTGACCGTTTCTAAAGCTGCATTCACCAAGGAGTCAGAAATGACTTTGCCATTAGCATCATCCTTCAGATCAGAGGAGTAACCTTTTGAATAAACAATGACATCGGCGCCATATTTATTAGTTAAACCAACCAGCGGAGAAACTTCGTAAGCAACTTTAAGTGAGGAGGAACCACCACCAATCACCAAACTCTTGGTAGCATTTTCACCGATTACGGCAATTTTTTTGTATTTGCCTACAGGAATCGGAAGGGTTTGTTTTTCATTTTTCAATAAAACAATGCCTTGTTCAGCAATTTTGCGAGCTGCTTCCGAATGTTCAGGACTGATGAATTTTCCATAAGGACGATTTGCGCTCATTGTGGTACGGAAAATCATTCGAAGCAACCGTCTAACTTTATCATCAAGCACATTCACACTGTATTTACCTGTTTTCAAACCCATTAAATAGGGGTTAGCCAAATAGTAGGAAGAATAAGGAGATTTCCCTTTCGTTGTCAAACCGTCGGTCCATGTACCCATTTCAAGGTCAAGACCGTTATTTACTGCTTGATCGGTGTTGTGAGTTCCGCCCCAGTCACTGATGACGACACCATCAAAATTCCAGTCCTTTTTTAATATCTGGTTCAACAACAAATCATTATGGCAGCAATGTTGCCCTCGTAGTTGGTTGTAAGAACCCATGATTGACCAGGCTTTACCTTCGATGACAGCTGCTTTAAATGCAGGTAAGTAGATTTCGTTCAAGGCACGGTCACTCACTTCGACATCGATGATATTCCGATCTACTTCCTGGTTGTTTAAGGCAAAGTGTTTGACACAGGCAGCCACACCATTTTGTTGTACACCCTGAACGTAGGGCACCACCAGACGAGAAGATAAATAAGGATCTTCGCCCATATACTCGAAATTACGCCCATTAAAGGGTGTTCTGTAGATGTTCACACCCGGCCCAAGCAACACACCCTTATTACGGTAGCGTGCTTCTTCCCCAATAGTTTTACCATAAAGCATGGCGATTTCAGGATTGAAGGTCGCTGCCAAGCAGGTTAAAGCGGGAAAAGCCGTGCACGAATCGTTTGTCCAATGTGCACCGGACCACTCGTCCCAAAAAACTTCTTCCCGAATGCCGTGAGGTCCATCCGTCATCCAAATTTCCGGAATACCCAAACGGGGCACACCACGTGAACTAAACTTGGATTGAGCATGACACATGGCCACTTTTTCTTCCAGGGTCATTTTGGAAAGCGCGTTTTCCACCCGCTTCTCCAACGGTGCATTTTCATCCAGATAAATGGGTTTCTGCGCTTGACTCTGTTGGATGGGATAAATTAGGCAAACAAATAGGAATAATACAAATCTGACTTTTTTCATTTTTAATCAATAAGGGTGCAAAGGTAATTTTTGCTATTAAATTATCATCTATATTTTCATCGTCCGTACAACCAATAGTTGTACAGACGATGAAGTTATATAGTCTATTTCACTGAAATCTTAGCGGTCAAGCCATCCACTTTGATAATGTACATGCCTGCATTCAGTGCTTTTGAGTGATAGTTGCCGACAACCTCTGCTGCTTGAACCAAACGTCCAGAGAGATCGAACAATTCGACTTTACTTTTCACACCTTCCACGTTGACGCATTGATTTTTCGTGTAAATGGAATAGTTGCCGTTTTGTGCAACAGCAAGAGCACTTGGTCCAACAACCGTAATCAAATTCGTAGAAATCAATACATCGCTTGAACCGGAGTTGCTTGCAGTTAATTTGACGGTGAATGTTCCACCACTGGTGTACGTATGAATAGGATCTTGAACGGTACTTGTTCCTCCATCACCGAAGTCCCAACTCCATGAGGTGGCATTGGTTGACAAATCGAAGAATTGAATGGTCAAGGGTGAATTGCCAGTGACAGTTTCTGCATAGAAGTCGGCTTTGACAGGCAATGTTTCTTTCAAAGTCAATTCATCCAACACGATTTCCTTGGCTGTTGTCGTTTGCGAACCCATCTTGATGACAAAATAATAGGTACCATCTACAGTAGGTTTAAATGCTGTGACGGTGGTGCTTTTGCTAAATTGCAAATCGGCCAATGGTTTCAAGCTTGCCCAAGTATTTATGGCAAAGATCTTGGTACCCTGGGTTGCTGTATAATCGACTCCATCGGAGGGTATTACCGTACCGATGTAGCCTTCACACCAAAAATCTGTAACCCCTTTGACATCTTTATAGAATCCATCAAAAAGATAGGTGTAGCCTGCTTTTAAATTAACTTCCTGATAAATAGCTGTGTTAAAGCCAGTACCAGCTGTCTGAACGTGAAGGTTTCCTCCCAATCCACCGGTTGGAGCGTTATTGGTGCTGTTCCAAACGAAAGTCGAAATGTCGGCAGGGTTGCATTTGTTTGTCGACCAGAAATTTCCGTTTTCCATGTTGCCACCATACAACATTTCACCTGGAGGCAATGTTGGTTTAGCGTTCACTTTTACAAATTCGTTTTTAATCAAGATCGAATCTCCTTTTTCATTGGTAGCAGTTAATTTGACATGGTATGTACCCACTACGGTGTATGAATGTTCAGGGTTTTCGAGTGTGCTGGTTGCCGTTCCATCACCAAAATCCCAAACGTAGGAATTTGCGAATTTGGTCGTGTTTGTAAAGACGGTTTTCAAAGTTGGGAACCCAATTGCATTGGAAGCAGTGAAACTTACAGCTGGTTTAGTGCGTGTTTGAGTCAATGAAAGTTCATCGAGTGCAATGGTAAATCCGGAACCATCCCAGGTACCCATTTTTACTACAAAATAAAAATCGCCGGTAGCATCGGGAGTAAAGGTTCTGTAAGTGCCTGCGTGAATTTTAAAGGTTCCATTCAAGCCAGCAACAGAGCTTCCGGCATTCCAGGCATCAAATTTTGCTATCATTTTTTCACCAGTTCCATAATCAGAACCGTTTCCGGCGGGCTTGGAACCTAAATAAATTTCTGTCCAAAAGTGTTTTAGATCGACACCTAAATCTCTGAACGCACCATCAAATACATAAACGGAATCTTTGCTTAAATGAACTTTCTGATAGATGGCAAATTGCACACCACCAGCTGAAGCTGCGCCTTCAACCAATAAGCATCCGCCTCTTCCTGCATTTGGAGTGGAGGTTGTATAATTCCATGTTGCAACCGGTTGGGGGTTCGTTCCAGTATTCAAGAAATCGACTGTCCAATTGCTGCCATTTTCCATGTTGCCATCTTTCAATAAACCACCACCGGTCAATAAAGCCAATGGAGTAACACTGATATAATCGGTTTCTGTCTTTTCAGTGGTACCAATTTCGTTGGTTGCAGAAAGTTTAACGGTGTATTTGCCAACGGCGGCATACGTGTGGGTCGGATTTTGAACCGTACTGGTACTACCATCACCAAAATCCCAAAGCCATGAATTGGCCATCTTGGATTTGTCAGTAAACTTAACGGTTAAAGGTGCAAAACCTGAACGTACATCAGCCATGATACCCACCATTGGAGCAACACGAGTGCTTGTCAGCTTTAATTCATCAACAATGATGTCGCAAGTTGGGGCCATTCCATCCCAAGTCGTAGTCCCAATTTTTAAGACAAAATAGTAAACACCAGTAGTGGGAGGTGCAAATTGTCTGCTGGTAGCGTTTAGTTTAAATGTCCCATCAGCGGCTGCTGCAGGGTTATCCCAACTCCCATAGTTTGCAATTTTGGTTCCCAAAGCATCGCCGTAATCTTGGCCTTCAACCGGAATTTTTCCAATGAAAACTTCACACCAAGCTCGTTCCAATTTTACATTCTTAAATGCGGCATCAAAATCGTAAACAGAGTCAGCAGAAAGGGTAACCGCCTGATAAATGCATAATTGTGCATTTCCAGCTGTAGTAACGCCAAGTACACGTAGGCCACCACCCACTCCTGCTTGAGGTGTTGCTGCGGTGTACCCCCAAGTTGCGGTTGGATTTTGCGTTACGACCGTGTTTAGAAAACTGATTTGCCAAGCACCCTGAGTTTCCATGTTACTGTTGGAAAGCAAGTTCCCGCCAGTAGCAAAGGCTGCAACAAAACTGAAGCAGCATAAAAACAAAAAGAGAAATCGTTTTTTCATAAGGCTTTATTTTAAAGGTTAATTGAGAAAGATCGATTATTCGCCATTTGGGAAAATGTAAATGGAAGTAGGAACCGAGTAATTGCTGAAGGTGTCTTGAGTGTAAACAGAAACCAGATACCCCTTGATTTCAAGGTTCGTCAATTTATATGTTTCAGCCAATCCATTCATAACGATGATTGAATCCTGAAGTTTGATTACGTTTTTGATGGCTATTTTACCTTGTGGATTCTTCCAGGACAAGGTTGCTTCTTTCAACCCGGAAACCACAGTCAGGTTAGTCACACGAGGTGAGTAAACCGGAACATTTGTCAAATAGTCTTTGTAATTCTCGTCCATTCTACCGCAGTTCGAAAGTAAGAGAACCAACAGTACTAAACAGAATATCTTTAGTGTCTTCATTTTTATTATTATTGATTATCTAATCCATAAAGGGTAATTTCCGATCCAAATACATTGGTTTCGCTTCCATAATTGGACAAAACACTAAACTTCATGTATCGGAAGGGTTGCGATACTGTTTCCAGATTAAACTCATGTCCATCAATAGCTTCCTTTATTTTGGCAGCTGGAATCTCACCCAATTCATTGTGAGGATCACCAATATCAAATGTTCCAAGAGAAGTCCAAGTGATTTTATCCGTACTAACTGAAATGGAGAACGAACGCATGTTTTCTTCATTGTAATAGTTATAATCGACGCTCACTCCATTTTGTTCAGCATTCAGATATTTAAATGCGCGTTGCCAAACAACAAACCGATTGACCACTACCGTCTTATTCAAATCGACAACAATGTCAAGTGGCCATCGAAGCATTCCACCATTGTCATCCCGATTGATTATAAAGTAACTATTGTCGGTATTTACTTCCTTGGTATCAATCACATCATCCCAGAAACTTGTCAAATGACCTTCCCATTTATCACCATCGACAGAAAGGTTCTGAAGCAATGTCCAAGAAGTTTTGTCAATTTTTTGTTCCAACAAGGGTTTGAAAGTGCCTACGTCCTGCTTATCGGTTTTGTTGCCATTAAAATCTTCCACCGTAACCGAAAACGAGTAATCTTCAGGATCCAATCCTCGAATCATTAAAGAGGGAGCATCCAGGCTAGAGGACAAAATGCGTTGATACACTTTTCCTCCTTTTGTAAAGTCAAGATATACAAAAACCGTTTTTTGATCCGGATTTTCCCATTTTACCCGAACGCCACCCAAATCTGCTTTTAGTTCAATACTTTCCTGTACCAAATAAATGAATGATTTTAATGGAGTCACTGTGATTTCAGCGGGTTCGGAAGCATTGTTGCTTCTGTCTACTGCATAAAGGGTTACCTTATGTGGTGTAGCTTCGTTGAAACCATCAATTTCGATGGAATCGCCATAATGACTGGTTACTTTAAAGACTTCCTTACCCAGTGAATTGGTATAGACCGCCTTAATGTACAAAAGATCATTGTCCGTAGGCGCTGTAAACGTCAATATGGCTCCACCGTTGGTGGGTTTATAAGTGATATCGCTTACTTTACCGGGAGCTTGCGTATCCTGAGCTTCTTCTTTGCATGCTGTGATCAGAGAGGTCAACAGAATGCAAACCAAAAGTCCTTTTTTGAGTATAATTTGTAGAAAGTTCATCGTTAGAATTATGAATGATTAAATTTTTAAAATTACCATCCTGGATTTTGTACCAGATTCGAATTAACCAACATTTCACTGTATTTAATAGGATGCAAATAATCGCGGGGTGTGAGAAACGACCGTTGACCAATGGTTTTCACGATGTAGAAAGTGCTGGTTGAAGATCCGTCTACACTCCAACCTGTAACAGGGATATTGAAATACTTATCGCCCTCTTTCCAACGACGGACATCGAAATTGCGGTGACCTTCAAAGGCAAACTCAATTCTACGTTCTTGTTTGATGATATCGCGTAAACCATCCTTGGTTTTATGCTTGTCCACTGTTTTAGCCAAGAGGGGATTAGACCATGCGGTTTCAACGGTGGGAATGCCTGAACGAGTTCGTACGTGGTTCAATGCGTCATAAACCTTTTGATCGGGGCCATAATATTCGTTATAGGCTTCAGCATAGTTCAAATACAACTCCGCCAAACGAATGATGGGCCAAGGGTAGGTGACCAGTTTGGTATATGCATCGCCTTCTGAGTTCGGATGACAGACTTTTTTAAGCACGTAGCCACTGATCACATAGTCGTTGGTGTTGCCTCTGCGTCCATATGTTTCTCCCTTTTTCATCAGCAAATTCCATTTTTGACCCCAAGTACGATAGATCCCTTTGTCAAAACCGATGGAGGCATAAAATCGAGGTTCACGGCCTAAATGCAAATTAGGAATCATGATGGTGCTTCCGGTCATTGCATGGTACTTGTCGGCATCAGTCACACGGGCTAAGCTGAATCGGTTGGCATATTTGAACGTTAAATCCTCGTCGATGGGTAAGCCGTTCTTGGTATAATACGCTTCTACCGCCTGAATGGTCGGTGAAACCCATTGCCAAGCAGCCGATTGCGATGAGGCTTCCGGATTGATCATCATGGATGCAGCCTGCAAGGTCCACCATTGACCATTGTTTACCGGATTGGAATTGCCCCAAATCAATTCTGAATTCCACCGCTCGGTGAACATATATCTGTAATTGTATAGGGCTTTGACTTCTGGTTGTTTTATGTCTAACGTATCGAATGTGGGAACAATTCCATCGAATTCGTACATTTTAACGTTGTTGGCAACCGCTAATTGAATGGCGTATTCGGCTGCATCCAATGCTTTTTTCCATTTTTCTGGGTCATACGTGGTATTGAATAATTTCACGCCGTCTTTATCCTTGAAGGTGTCATAAAAAGCGGCATTGCCGTTGAACAATGGACTTGCAGCATACAGTAACACCCGAGATTTGATGGAATAGGCAATCAATTTGTCAATTCGTCCAAAATCGTTTGAAGAAGTGATGCGGGTTGGTAAATTCGTAATGGATAGATCAATCGTTTTAACAATGTAGTCAATCACTTCATCCACTGGCTTTCTCTTGACTCGTACTTCTTCGACACCCGCTGTAATGGGCAAATTGGTGTCTACAATTGGAATGGGTCCATATTGGCGGAAGAGCAGGAAATGGTAATACGCTTTCAAAAAAATTGCTTCTGATTTCCAGGTTTCCTTTTCTTCTGGTTTCATGTCCTTAACCAGATCAATATTCTCGATAAAGATGTTGCAAGCTCGGATTGCTTTAAACAAGGAACCTTGCATTCGTCCATAGGGATACGTGTCGTTCCATAATCCCATGATGGGGTTGTCAACAGATTGTTTTCCACGCATCAGTTCCACACCCGGGGTTTCTTTGGCGATTGGAGTTGTCAATTCATCCGAAGCAAAGGCCGAGGTGGAATATACGCCATCCTCTTGTGGCAAATAGTGATAACAAGTAGCCAGTGCTCTGTACGCTGCTTCTTTCCTTTCGAACATCAATTCGATTTCCTGAGCCTTGTCCGGTACTATGTCCAGGTAATCGGAACAGCTGTTCAGAACGAAAATGGAGATGATTAAATAAACGATATATGCTTTTTTCATTGTTCGACTTAGAAATTAAAATTTAAACCCATGTTGATGATTTTTTGTGGAGGATAGCCTAACCCTTTACCACCCATTTCTGGATCCCATAGCTTGAAATTGCTGAATACGAGCAAGTTGGTACCTGACAAATAAAATCTGGCCTTCTCAATATTGATTTTTTTGAGAAGTTTCTCGGGTAAGGAATAACCAACTTCCACGCTCTTCAAACGCAAGAAGCTACCATCACGCAGCCACCATGTGGAGGCCTTTTCATTATTTGAAACGGTGTTTACAGACATTCTCGGCCAGAAGGCGTTTGGATCAGGATTTTCATCTGACCAATGGTTGTCAGCGATTATCCGCAAGGCGTTCCGTTCATTGACAAACGGAGAGATGGATGTAGGATCGATAAAAAAGGAGGAACGACCTGAACCCTGGAAGAAAAATGAAACATCGAGATTCTTGTAACCAACGGATGAACCAAACCCATAAACAATTTCGGGAACAGTCGGATAACCGATGGGTACCATATCCGAATCATCAATTTTACCATCCCTGTTTATATCGATGTATTTGATGTCACCAGCCATGTAACTGCCCATTTGGTTGTATTGGACTGGAGCGTTCAGTACATCCAAATCGTCAATGAACAATCGCTCGGCAATCAGACCTCGCGGTTGATTCATGGGCTGACCAATATTGCTCATATAAGGATAAGGATATTGGGGCTCGCCATTCTCAACAATTTTGTTGGTGGCGTATGTGAAGTTTATTCTGGATGTCACCCATAAGTTTTTGTTGAAACTGGTTTTGTAATCCAGTGATCCATCAATCCCATGTGATTCAGCTTTACCGATATTACTGGCGATTGCTGCTGTAAGTCCCATGGATGCTGGAATATAATCACGCCACATGTAGATGTTGTTGCGGTTTTCGGTAAAGTAATCGATTTGCAGATTAGCTTTACCAAACAAACCAAGTTCCATACCGAAATTTGTTTTCTCGGCAATTTCCCACGTTACTTCCGGATTTGCATAATTGTTGATGTTGTAGCCGTTGTAACTGTTACCGAAATCTTCACCCCAAACATGACCTAGATTTCCATCATTCAAGTTGACTGAAGACAAATAGTAAAAACGATTGCTGGATATGGCGTCATTTCCCACCAATCCATAGGTGGCTTTGAATTTCAACATCGTGATGGTCTCCCTCAATTGTCTCGAGAAGAACTTCTCATTGGATACCACCCAGCCCAAACCTGCTGAAGGGAAAAAACCAAAACGGTTTTGTTTTGAGAATTTCTCTGAACCGTTGTAACCAAAGTTTAATTCCGAAAAATATCGATTGTCAAATGCGTACGTTGCCCGTCCGGAAATGCCCATGTTTCTAAAAGGCAGCGAGGAAAACACATCGTTGCCAGCATCAGTGAGAAGTTCGCGAGCATAAACAACGATGAGGCCTCCGACGTCGTGTTTGGAATTGAATACACGATTGTATTGTCCCACACCTTCAAAATAAAAACTGTTGGAAGCCGATTTGTTGTTGGCGCTTGTGGTCAGATATTCCGTTCCCTCACTGATTTGTTCGATGCTGTGCAGAACGCCCGTTTCGCTGTCCACTTCTTTCAAACCATAATAAAACGGTGTGAATCCTCTGGAAACTTCGCTCATACTGTAAGAATTGAGTGAAGCCATTCCTCTCAATTTCAACCCTTTGGTCAACATGTCCAAATCTTGTTCAAGTTGGAATTGAGCTGTGGTAGTTGAGGAGAAACGGTCTTTGTATCCTCTGACCATTTCGGCATAAGGATTGGGATAGCCTCCATTTCCCTTGTTGCCAAAAAGAACGTGGTTTACAAATTGTGTGCTTTCGTCCTTGAGGTAATATTTGGGGAAGTTGACTGGGTTGGCCTGCATCACCATCGAGAAAATGCTGCCGGCATCGTTCTGAGGGCCATTGTAACGGTCGATCAATGAATAAAACTTCACCAAAGCCTTGGTTGTTTTAGTCAGGTTGACATCAATATTGGCACGCAGGTTGTATCGTTTAATATTGATGTTGTTATTGAAATTGTTCATCCGATCCAATTTGAGCAAGCCCTTTTCGTCGGTATACGAAACCGATAAATAATACTGGGCAACTTCTCCACCGCCGCTGATACTCATGTTGGCCTTTTGATTCTGTACCGTATTGGTAAATAGTTCATCGTACCAATTTATGTTTGGATAAATTTGAGGATCCAATCCGGCTCTAGTACCTTCGATTTTATCTTTCGAATAATAGAGTAGGGCTTCTGGGTCGCGGGTTCGTAATGCCTTATTATAGAGCTCCATATAATCGACTCCACCCAGAAATTGATTGGTTCGGGTTGGGGACGTTAATGAGTTTTCAATACGGACAGCAATGGCAGCTTTCCCTTTTTTACCTGTTTTTGTAGTAACCAGAATGACACCGTTTGCACCGCGCGCGCCATATAAGGCAGTAGCAGTCGCATCTTTCATAATGGAGAAACTGGCGATGTTGTCGGGTTCAATGCGAGCCAAATCGGTTGTTGAGACTTCCAATCCGTCAATCAAAATCAATGGGCTGTTTGCATAACCAAAAGAGGTCACCCCTCGAATAAAAAACTCAGCATTATCTTGGCCAGGTTCTCCGGAACGCTGGTACGAAATAATGCCAGCAATTTTCCCGGCTAAAGCGTTGGTCAAATTCGTAGGAGCAATTTTCAACTCCGTCGGATTTACTGTATTGATGGAACCGATAACGCTGTTCTTTTTTTGAGTCTGGAAAGCCACGACCTGAACTTCTGCTAAAGAGCTAGTCGTTTCAGACATAATGACATTGATAACTGTTTGATTGCCCACCTGAATTCTCTCGGTGTTGAATCCAACGTAAGTAAATCGAATGGAATCCTTTTCATTGAGGTTGGAAAGCGCGTACTTCCCATCAATGGATGTAAACGTACCAGCCGTTGAACCGATTTTATAAACCGAAACGCCTGGCAGAGGGTTTCCTTCCTTGTCAACAACCTGGCCTTTTACCAATAGATTTTGTGCAAAAGTCAATTGTGAACATAGCATCAAACAAAAAAGGAAGATGAATTCTGTAATGTGTTTTCTCATTGTATCATATGGTGAAGTTAGGTATTTAATTCAGTGCATCAGATAACTTGAAGTTTGCTGATGGAAACGTTCTGATGTTCTGATATCTTCAAAATATAGATGCCGGCTTTTAATCCCGATATCTCCATTTGTTCGTTGGATTTTTCTGAATAACGTCGACTAATTGTACGACCCTGAAGGTCAATTAGTTCTATATTTCTCAATTGGGTATTTCCGAATTGCATGAAAAAAGTATTGTGAGCGGGATTGGGATAAACAAGAAAATCGTTGATGCCGGTTCTTTCAACGGACACCAAAGACGAAAACTGTATCCAATTCAAATTGTAGCCATCCGACCTGGATAAAAGTCGAATCGTATTTTTGCCTTGCGTTAGGGTTGCTGTCGAGGATTGAGTCTGCCAATTTTGCCAACCACCTGTTTGTGAAAAAGATACCGACCGAATGGGTATCATGCTTCCGTTTTGCTCTTTCAACACTGCGATTTGAGCCGTAGGAGTATTTACCGAAATGCGAAAATCAATAGCGTAAGAACCGGTTGCATTCACCCAAACGTAATAATCAAGATATTTATCAACCGCTGCGTACGATGTGTTTTTCCCATTCCCCAAGTCGGTGCAAGTTTCAAACGAAAATCCATTGTTCAAATTAAAACTTTCCGCTTCTATCTTTCCTGGTATCAATTGGTGTGGATAAACCTTGTTGGTGATTTCCATATTCTGAAATGCGGCAAGCTGTTGTGTTCCACTTAAACAGTCATTTCCTAAATAGTCAATTTTCAGGTTGCTGCCATTGAAAATGGGTTCCAAAACTTTTATTTCGATTTTTGTTTTATCGGTGGTAGAAACGGATGTCGAAAGGATTGTTGCCGTTTTTCCATCAATCGTAACTATAAACGGGTTTCCAGTAAGCGAGTCGGCAGGTTTGTTCAATTTTAAGGTGAGCGAATTCGCCCAAGTTGCAGTTTCTGCACTTAGAATTTCAAACACGGTCGAATCGATCGATTTTGGATTCCGAAATTGGAAATAATTCAAATTTGCACCTCCATTTTCGAAAACCAGTTTTACTTTTGGTGTTCCTGCTGGAACAATGACATTGGTCAGGGCAGCAGTTCTCCAGGTTGACCAACTGCCGGTAGGAGTGAGAGATACGCTTTTTGAAGCCCTTTTCCCATCAATTTCAACATAAACTTTAGCCGTGCTGATTGAGCTTGCATATCGCAACAAGATGTTGTACGTCAGGGCTTCGGTCGATTGTATGGTATATTGCATCCAGTCGCCCTTTTCAACCCAACCCACTTGGTAACCGTTCGTCACGATATCGGTGCATTTTTCAATATCAACACCGTCGTTTCGATAACTGTAACCGTTGTTCCAGGAAGAACTCGTATTGTTGCTTAGTCTGTAATTGGCATCCAAACTATCCGAATAGGCCAATCCTGCGCGTCCAAAATCATAATCAACGGCAAAGATGGTACTGGAAGTAGTATGATTCTTAAAAGGAACGGTTTCCAACGAACTTGGTTGACGAATCATAGCATCAATGACATCTTTTTGAATGGTGCAATTTTCCAACTTGTGGTTTTCCGAAAAGGTCATTAAAGCATTGAATGCATTATCGACAGAAGGTTTGGGAGCATTTCCTTTCCAATAATTGATTAGATCGATGTAATCGCTGTTGGTCGTTACTTTCAGAATATTGTTGATACCTGATTTCTTTTCTGGCCAAAACGACCAACCAATATTGTTGCTTTCCATCAATTCAATGCAATCTGTAAACCAACGGTTAGAATTTTCACCGGATTCACCGAGCCATATCGGACAATTGGTGTTGTTTCGCAAGTCGAGAATCCATCTGATGGAGCCTGGATCATTAACCGTCCAGTATTTGTGGAAACTATAGGTCATGTTGGAGTCCCAAGCAGGAGTCATTCCGGAATAGTCGTTTGCAAACCCGTTTCCTTCAATAACTATCATATGGTTGGGATCCACTTCACGAATGGCTGTCGTAACACGACCCAACAAGGACCGGAGTTGAGAATTATTTCCCTCGGGAAAAGTCCAGTTCGTTTCGTTGAGTAAATCATAACCGGCTATCCATTTATTGGTCGCGTATCGTTCAGCAATTCTTCGCCACAGCGCAACAAATTTTGCCTTGTTTGCCTCGCTTTCCCATAAAGAAGGTTTTGAAGCGTCGTAATCGGAGATGGCTGCATCTTTGCCCTGTCCTCCTGGAGCTCCATGCATATCCAAGATGACATACATTTTGTTTGCTGCACACCATGCCATTAAGCTGTCCAAACGAACAAAACCTTCTTCGAGCCAGGTATTTGCACCCTGAATCGGTTCCTCTTCAATGGGTAATGTGAAAACTTTATAATGCAATGCTGGTCGAATGCAATTGAAACCCCATCGAGTCATCGAGTCGACATCAATTCGTCTGAAATGGTTATTCAGCCAAGAAGTATAAAATTGATTGGTTTTGTCTATCCCGATGGTCTCAACCAGTTTTTTCTTGAATTCCCATTGGGTACCAGCCACACCGGCAGTTTGCATCATATAGCCTTCCTGAAGCATCCAATTCCCGAGACCTAAACTTTTAAATAGGAGATTATTGCCAAGACTATCGACAATTTGTTTGTTGGAGGTGTGTACATAACCATTTTGTGCCTGTAATATGAATGGAAATAGTACAAGCAATGAAAATATAAGTGTGTTTCGCATGTTCTTTTAAATCGAAATAGGCTAAATTGACTGAGACAAACGTAAACATTTAAATCAGGGTAAATTTCCTTGCGATTTAAAAAGTAGGTTGATTTTGGTTTAAAATGAGTGTAATGCACAGATGATCAGCAATATATGTGGAGTTTGGCTGATGGAAAAAGTACGTGCTGAGTAGTTGCCTCAGCGGGTCATTTGAGAAAATTATCGAATCTGAAGAATCAAATGATCAAACTCTTCTTTTTGAAGATAGGTTCTGTTTTTTGTTTTGGTACGGTAGTTGTAAACGGTGGTCAAGGAATAACGTAAAAATTTTGAAATCTTGCTTCCGTCGCAAATACCCAATCTCATCAGTGCCATTATTCGTAATTCAGGATTGAGCGATTCCCCTTTTTTAAGAAAAAACCGATCCTTTTCATTTAACAACTCATTCACTTTCTCAACGAAATCAGGGAAAAGTTGTAAAAAAGCTTTGTCAAAATTGACATAAAGTTCTTCAAACTCATCGTCCATGATGTCTTGAGACTGCGTCATTGTTTTGGCTTCCTTTAAATTCCCGTCCTTAATCTTATTGTGCACCTTTTTTCGGAAGTCATCAATTTTATTGATGTAAGTGGAACAAAGTTCAATAAAGTGCCCGATGTAAACCTCCTTAATGTTGTTTGATTCAGACAGTTCGTTGTTGGTTCTATTCAACACATGATTGACGGAAACCAATTCTTCGTTCAAATTATTTAATTCAGCATTCAAATGATTCAAATCGGCGTTGGCCAGCTGCAATTTCTTTTTGGCAGTGGATAACCGGTTGTTTTGCTTGTAAATAATAAGGAGCATGAAGAAAAGCAATACAAACAAGGAGCTGATCAGAATGAGATAATGTTGCAATTTGGATTTTTGATTCTCAATTTTAGCCTGATACGTTTTATCTATCAAAGATAAAATGGTTGAACTCTGCAAACTTCGTAGTTTGGCATTATAAAACATGGTTGCGCTCCAAGAGAATCTAATGTATCGATAAGCCCTTTCAATGTTACCTTCCTCGTACAACATCTGTGAAAGCGTCATCAGGGATGCTTGGTCTTTGATGGCGCATTGAATATCTGAAATAGCAGAAAGCGTCAGGTACTTTTTTTGCATTTCCCGATTGCCTTGCAATTGATAAATCATAGACCGCCTAAAAGTGACCAAGGCATATTCTGGTGTCCAAGGTTTGATGATGGAAAGCCAGTAGTCGTTCAATTTCAATGCTTCTGCTACATTTTGCGCTGTACGCAGGCTGTCTTCCTTGATTTGCAGATTCAAGTGATTTTCGGGCTCGATGACTTTTTTTAATTGGACCATTGTGGAATCAAATACATTCCAATAAATTCTCGCTTTTCGCTTGTCCTGGGTGTAATAGGCTAGCTCACCATAAACGCGTAAATAGGTATTATAATAATCGACAACCAAATCCTGAGATAGTTTTGACCGATTGATGCTCTCCAACAAATCCACCGCTTCCTTATATAAACCAATCGACCCCATCAAATAGGCCAGTTCCAGCTTGCTTTCATTTTCCTTCTTTGAATCTTTAAGCAACTGTGCAATTTCAATATTCCGATTTTGATAGGCGATGGCGGAATCGCAAACATAGGGTCTGTATTCCTTGAAAAGGTAACTGTTTATGTTAAACTCCTCAATCGATAAAGATTTTACGAATTTGAGTTTTTGTTTGTATGTACTTATTCGTTGTTCCCTTTCCTGGGTATAAGTGCCAGACCGCTCCATGGTAGCGTCCAACTTCAATAAAAGTGTAGAAAGTTCTTCTTGGGCGAATAGTTCATTCGAAATGGATAAGATCAATAGCATGGATGCTACTATTCTTATCCATTTAAGTTCCAAAATTCCTGATATCATTTAAGGTCGGTATTTAGCGAATACTTTCACGCTAAAATACACAAAGTATGCATAAGTACAAAATCGGGAATCGAACTTTATTCTTTGACAAAGTAGATAAAAAACAAAGCTTCTTCTTCCTTTTTGACCCAATGCGTAAAGCCAAGACTGGTTGCTTTGTCTATCAACGGTACAGGCAAAAAGGGCGCAATGAGCTGGTAAATCTCCTTGTCATTTAAGTGTTTCAGTTCTTCCATGACCTGTGCTACAGGGTGTTCCCCTTTTGCCAACATTTCACGGACATCAAGACTGGCGGCAACTCGAGAGATATTGAACCAAGCAGGTGTCTCATAATTGTAAGATGGGTTTTCAGATAGAATTTCTTCTACCGTTTGACCGATTGTTTCACGCAAATGATTGACCAAATCGCCCACATTCACACGACCGATGGATGCTGCTTGTTGCAACGACGCCACTTTGCCCACCGTGCGGCGTAAAACCGGATTCTTGATTTTTTCAAATTCGGGTACATATCCTATCAGAACATCTTCTAGTTCGGGATAAGCCTCCAAGATGTCAAATATTTTGGTCTTGGGTGTTATGATTAATTTTTCCATTGTTTTTATTTGTATGAGAGTATGCGTTGTTCGCCTTCTAGTTCTCGATAAGGAGTGATGTTGTGCGAAACTTCCAAAGTTCCGAGGTACTCGCCTTTTTCATTTCGCATGGCAAAATACTCGATGTGAATCATTTTTCCGCCCATGTTGATCCAAAATGGAGCGCTGTTCTGACGGCCGGTTTTGAAATCATCTATGATTTTATCAACAATGTGAGCGCTTGCCGGGGGATGGCAGAGTCGGACATCCCGATTCAGAATGGCTCTGTTGCGTTGAAAAATTCGCTCAGCTCCCTGTGAAAAATACTTGACTTTATCGTCTTTGTCCACAAACGTAATGTCAAACGGCAACGTATTCAAAAGGGACATGATTTCTTCTGCGGAGAAACTACCACTTGGTAACTGGATGTGACTGCCACTTTTCTGTAAATCGTTAATGGATTGCTCTTCAGCCCATTCCGGTTTCCAATCTACCAATGGATCGTAGAGGCAGAACCCTATTTCGACAGACTGCTTGCTGATTTGATACCATTCTGCTTCGGTCAATTCATCCAATGCCATGGGTAACAGAATTTCCTCTTCCTTGGTAATCATTTCCATGGCACTTCTGGCTGCTACTGCAAGAACCATGTCAGAAACAGCTTGGAACGTTTCTTTCGTCATCTCCGTGGTTTGAAGTACCTCAATGCTACCCTTGATCAATTCCCGGATTTCATCGTGTTTGCCCCACATTACTTTTGGCGGACCAGTAATTTCCTTTTTTTCCAAATAGGGAAACAATAAATATTCCTTTCGCTGATAGTGCTTATCCACATCATACAAATTGTTGAAAAGACCTCTTAATTTGGTGACGTTGACGCTGATTTGATCATCAGGATTTCGACCGATTACATCAATTAAATCGAAAATGGTATCGGTAAGCTTTCTGATTTCTTCATTTTCTTTGCGGAAAACATCTACAGGGTGCCCATCGGGTACTGGCTTCAATGCTGAAAGATCAACGCGCCCTTCAAGCACCGACGAATGAGCGTCACAAAGATCTAAGATTTCATTTTCGGGAAGACCTTCTGCAATTAGTTCCTGCTCCACTTCCACCACTTCTCCGTAGGGAATTTGACTTAGAGAAAGCAACAACTCGGCACGAACCGAATCTTGGGAACCACCATGGTGAATTTTTAATAGTAACTCTTTTAGCTTGCTTTTTCTACTTTGAGAGTTGTTGATAAGTTCGCTCATTTTTAAAGTTTTAATGCTTTGGGGTATAAAATGTTGTTTTCCAAATGAACATGAACATGGAGGTCGTCCTCAAATTGCTCCAACAATTTGTAGGTCACATCGTAGGTGTTGCAACCATCGGCAGGCACGCTGTAATTTTTACTCAACACATTGATTTTGTCCATAGCGCCACCTGCAAACTCATGTTCACCCTTCATTCGAGTAATTTCAGAAAGTACAACCGCTTTTGCCTCGGCAGAATTCGATCTTAGCACTTCCTTGATGGCTGGGAACAACACCTCTTCTTCGTTTTTAAGATGTTGAAGTAGCTCGGTGTTGATTTGTAAAAACAATGCTGCAATCTCAACCAGTTCAGCATGGTGAGCACCATGCACATTCGCAATTTTCTGAGTGTATGCAACCAATTGTGGCAACAATCTCAATACCGTTTTGTGGTGAGTGTTTTCAATATAATCACACAAGAAATCCAATTTGAAATCATTGAAACGATGAGCATCGTTTGTTGGCAATTCTTGAAGACTTTGCAATTCGAGTTCGAGGTCGGAGAGGTCCAGATTCTTTTCTTTACATGCTTCTTCCAAACTTTGGGCACCGCCACAACAAAAATCGATTCCTACGTTTTTGAAAATTTCGGCTGCTCTAAAATCACGAGTTACGATTTCACCTACTTGTACATTTTTAAATTTTTCCATTGTTTATAATTTGAATTGTTACGTTTAATTGGTATGTACTACAAATATGTAGTATTAATTGACAAAAAAACAGAATCTTGAAAATGACATATGCTACATATAAGTATTATATAGTGCAAATATAGATGAATTTTTTAAAAATGAATCAAATTAGTTGAATTTTTATCCGATATTCTTTTCAAGAAAAAATTCCGCCACCTTGCGAACATTTGTTCGAAAGTGGCGGAATTATCTTTTAGTCAGATAGTTAAAATGCCTTTTCAAGAATTTTACGACTCACTTCCAACGTGATTTCCTGAGTTTCCCCAAGTTTAGTCATTTCATGTGCTTCCAACTGATTGATGATGTCACCAATTTCTTCCTTCCTCACACCGTACTGAGAAAGCTTGGTCTTGATTCCCAGACTTTCAAAAAAATCAATGGTCTTTTGAATAGCCTTATCAATCTTTTCATCGGTTGAACCCGTGGTGATGTTCCACACACGTTCAGCATACTGCAGCAGTTTAGCTTGTTTTTGTACCCGCATGATGTCCAGTACTGCAGGGTACACGATGGCCAATGTTTGTCCATGGTCGATGCCAAACTTTGCGGTCAGTTCATGACCGATCATGTGTGTAGCCCAGTCTTGCGGAATGCCTACACCAATGATTCCATTTAGCGCCATCGTTGCACTCCAGACCAAATTGGCGCGAGCATCGTAATTCTCGGGTTCCTCCACATTGATCTTGCCAATTTCAATCAAGGTCAGCAGAATGCTTTCAGCCCAACGGTCTTGAATTTTGGCATCCACAGGAAATGTGATGTATTGCTCTGTAGTATGAACGAACGCATCCACGATACCGTTTGCAACCTGTATTTTTGGTAAAGTGTACGTTACTTGTGGGTCCAGAATTGAAAACTTTGGATAAGACAAATCGCACATTACTGCAAACTTACCGTGTTCGTAGCTGATTACCGCTCCGTCGTTCATTTCCGAACCGGTTGCAGGTAGCGTCAAAACGGCACCAAATGGGGTCGTTTGACTCACCACCTCGCGAGGTACACCACCGAAACTAAATTTTAACAAATCACTGCCAACACCTTTATAATTTGCTGCCAGCGTAATGAACTTGGTTCCGTCAATGACTGAACCGCCACCAACTGCTAATACGTAGTCGATCTTTTCACTGCGAACCACTTCCACCGCCTTCATCAGTGTTGTATATTGGGGATTCGGTTCGATGCCACCGAATTCAACAACTTTACGACTACCCAGGCTTGCTTTAACCTTGGCGATGAGGCCACTCCGAACAGCGCTTCCGCCACCATAAGTGATCAACACATTTGCATTGACAGGCACTTGACCGTCAATGACATCCAACCTGTCTTTTCCAAAAAAAATCTTTGTCGGATTGTAAAAATCAAAATTGTACATACTAATTGTCATTATTTATTTAAATCTACTACTATTTATCACACCATGCATCAGAGTCCTGTTCTTTTTTCCAATTCTTCCGGATACCGTTCCCCTGCCACTTGGAAAGTATCAATGACAAAACGGATTGCCGCAAGTTCGTCCAAAGTAAGATCAACTGCATCCGCGCCGATGTTTTCCTCCAAACGATGAAGTTTCGTTGTCCCTGGAATAGGCACGATAAAGGGTTTCTGGTGCAACAACCATGCCAACGCAATCTGAGCAGGCGTCGCATTTTTTTCTATTGCCACCTTTGTTAACAAATCAACCAATTTCAGGTTGGTTTCCAAATTTGTTGCATTGAAACGCGGTACGATGTTCCTGAAATCGCCCTTCCCGAAGGTCGTGTCCTTGTTCATCTTTCCCGTTAAAAAGCCCTTTCCCAATGGACTGAACGGTACGAAAGCAATGCCAAGTTCCTCCAAGGCAGGAATTAATTCCAACTCAGGACGCCGCCACCACAACGAATATTCGCTTTGAACGGCCGAAACAGGTTGAACCGCATGAGCCCGTCTTACGGTGTTTGCCCCCGCTTCCGAGAGCCCCCAATGTTTGATTTTTCCCTCTTGAATAAGTTCCTTCATGGTTTCAGCCACTTCTTCGATGGGCGTGTTCGAATCCACCCGATGTTGATAGTACAAATCGATGCATTCTATGTTCAACCGCTTCAACGAACCCTCCACCGAACGCTTGATGGTTTCCCGACGGCTGTCCTGAAATTGTTGCCCGTCTTTCACTCCGATGCCGAACTTAGTGGCGATGACCACCTGATCGCGAAAAGGTGCCAATGCTTCCCCCACGATTTCTTCATTGGTAAACGGTCCATACACTTCGGCAGTGTCAAAGAATCGAACGCCTCGTTCAACGGCTGCCCGAATCATTTGAATTCCATCCGCCTTATTCAATACTTCGCTGTAGGCATAATTCAATCCCATACAGCCAAATCCAATGGCCGAAACCTCCGGCCCATTTGTTCCTAAAATTCTTGTTTTCATATTCTTAATTTTAGTCATTTACATTAATCTCAACCATTATTTCTCATGCTTTTTTGATTGTTTTGATTGACGCTGCAAAGTTGACCCTAAAACATCGGACCACTTGTATACCAATTACGGACTTGCATACCAAAATTACGGATACGCATACCACTGCTGAATATTTCTGAAATCGAAGACTATCTTTGTACCTATCTAAACAAAAGAGCTATGGAAGAAATCCTAAAAGTCGAAACCGTTCACCAATACAATACGATGATGGGGCAGGAAACCCTTCATCCTTTGGTCAGCTTGATCGATCTCTCAAAGGCTCCTGCCAGAAAGCATGTCCGTATGAACATGGGTGTTTATACCATCTTCTTGAAAGAAGTCAAATGCGGTGACATCACCTATGGACGCCATATTTATGATTATCAAGAGGGAACTTTGGTTTTTATTGGCCCGGGGCAAGTCATTGGGATCAACGATTCTGGGGAGACCTTCCAACCCAAAGGGAGAGCATTGCTCTTTCATTCCGATTTCATCCGTGGCACTTCCCTTGGTCAGCATATTAAAAATTACAGTTTCTTTTCGTATGAATCCTTTGAAGCGCTGCATCTTTCCGAACAGGAGCGTCAGGTGGTGATGGATTGCTTGGATAAAATCGAGTTCGAACTGCGACACGCCATCGACAAACACAGCAAGACGCTGATTGTCACTAATATTGAACTCTTCCTGAATTACTGCGTACGGTTTTACGACCGCCAGTTCATTACCCGTGACAACGTCAACAAAGGGGTATTGGAACGGTTCGAAAAGGTATTGGACGCTTACTTTCAATCCAACAAACCCCAAACACTGGGTCTACCTTCCGTCAGCTATTTCGCCGATCAACTGCATCTTTCTGCCAACTACTTCGGTGACCTTATCAAAAAAGAAACCGGAAAGTCTGCGCAGGAATACATCCAGCTGAAAGTCATCGATTTGGCCAAGGAGAAAGTGTTCGACACCAGCAAATCCATCAGCGAAGTCGCCTACGAATTGGGATTCAAGTATCCCCAGCACTTTAGTCGATTGTTCAAGATGCGGGTTGGGACATCCCCAATGGAGTATCGAACCAGAAATTAAACGTCACGGTGCAATTTGCATGGTGATATCTCGCAACCAAAGATAAAGTTCATTTGCAGCGGCAGACTTATTTTTAATTACGAAGTCACCGTATTGGTCCAATAAAAAGCAATGATAGATTTCTTTATCCGAATCGTAGGTATAACAATTGTATGAAATGGCTCCAAAATCGAACATCTCATTCACAGGTTCAGTAAGTTCACCCTTCGAAGCCTGCTCAATCAAACTTACTTTGCTCGAAAGTGTTCTCGCATCGATTTGCATGCAAATGGAATCAGCCTGAACTAAGTTTTCAAACATCGCTGTGTCGACAATCATTCCGTAGGCATTTGGAAAATGCCAGTTCTCTGGCTTTACATAGGCGCGTACATACCCCTCTGAGTCAATGAACCAACCACTGTGAAAAAAGCCCCATGCAAAATTGATCCGTTCGCATTCAAAAAGAACCTTTTGTTCTGGTTTACATACGTAATCCAAATTATTGCAACTCGTTAGAATGGTGATGATTAAATAGAATAAAAAGAAGAACCTCCGCATTTTCATAATAATGGCATATAACAATCAGATGATAATGCAAGATGTATCGCTACAAAATAGTCAATGTCTCAAATCCTCAATATCCACCAATTTGTTCAGTATGGCATAAACGGTCAAACCTGCTGAAC
This sequence comes from Bacteroidales bacterium, assembly GCA_035719105.1. Classification (GTDB taxonomy): domain Bacteria; phylum Bacteroidota; class Bacteroidia; order Bacteroidales; family UBA1402; genus UBA8389. The sequence continues at coordinate 235,382 of DASTGN010000001.1, forward strand.
TGTGAATGGCCAATTTCCTACTGATGTTACGTCGGTGGGTAATGACGGTATGGATGGAAATAAAATGTTCGTCGGCTATCTCTTTGTTGCTTAGACCCTTAGCTACGCTGCGAACAATATCCTTTTCTCGAGCACTTAATTCTTCCTGTTCCACCGAAATTTTGACCGCATCAGATTCCGGTTTCTTTTCCATTTTGCGAATCTTTGGAACCAGAACTTCGTCCTCCAAGAACGTATGTATGTTCAAGTCGCTGTTGCATTGACGCAAGTCTTCCAACACATCAGCCAGCATCAACGGGTTGCCTTCAGTAGGTAAATACTTGATGATGAGATTAATCAAGTCGTCCAGTTTTTCTTCAATGTTGTTGTGCCTGGCTTCGTACTCACTCACAGAATAGGTTGGTTTGTCGGAATGGTCAATCAATTTCTGCACATAAGGATAAAAGACCGTATTTTCATAATCCATATGTTCTCGAACTTCACTTTCATATTCCTCAAAATAGGATAGAATGGTCGCACGTGTCCCACCTTCAGGCAGAGCAGCGGCGAATTTTTCCTTGATGGCCGGTAAACGATAACCAACAAAATAATGGTGCGATTTGCGTAAATAACCCAAAATAACTTCAGGTTTCAAATTGCTGAGTCGGTCCAAATCTGGGCTTTCCGGATTTCCATGAAATTGTAAAAGCGTAAGAAAGCTCTGACTATCCACTGAATGCTTCAAGCAGACTTCTCGAATTGTTTTTTCTCCAAACCCAAGCGGAATTGAAAATTGATTCAATACAAACAACAGGTTGAGGTTGCTTCGGAGCAAATCCACCATTTTGGTGTCCACGGTGATGGATTTCATATCAATCGTAGCTGCCATGAGTCTGAAATTTTAATGGTTTCGATTTCAAAGATAACTCAAACTCCTTCAGGGTCGTGCTTTTCTTCCAATATTGGATGGATTAACCGTACCATCAGTATGGGTATCAAGGCACAAACCATCACATAAATGAAAAAATGCTGATAACCCAAGAATTCTTGAATCTTACCTGCCACCATGCCGGGCAACATCATGCCCAAGGCCATGAATCCAGTGCATATGGCATAATGTGCCGTCTGGTGCAACCCTTTGACAAATTGCAACATAAATATGGAGTAGGCTGTAAATCCAAAACCATAGCCGAATTGTTCGAACGCAATACCCGCATTGATGAGCCACAGACTTTCAGGTTGAGCGTAAGCAAAATAAATGGAAGTCAGATTAGGCATGGTCAAACAAAGCACCATGGGCCAAATCCATTTTTTCAAACCACCCTGCGAAATAACGATACCACCCAAAATGCCACCTGCAATTAACGCGATTACGCCGACGATACCGTAAATGGTGCCCACAGCCACGGTGCTTAGACCCAAACCACCAACTTCCCTGCCGTCCAGCAAAAACGGTGAAGACAATTTCAACAATTGAGCTTCCGAAAAACGGTATAACAATAGAAACAACACAGCCAGTCCAATATTTTTCTTTTGAAAGAATGAAACAAACGTCATTCCGAATCCTTTCCAAATATCCTTGGCAGTTTTGAGCGTCAGCAAGGTGTCATTTTGAGGCTTAGGCAATATGAATCGATGGTATAGGCTGAAGCCTACAAACATGACGGCCATCAGACCAAACGTCATTGCCCATGCAAAAGGAATGTTTCCGATGTTTTTTGCCCAAGCAGGTAAGACTGATTCCTCCAGTTCCCCTGCCAGTACCACCAGCAAACCTTGCCCACTAATCATGGCAATTCGATAAAAAGTATTGCGGATGCCCACAAAAAAAGCCTGGTCCTTGTCACTCAAACCAAACATGTAAAATCCGTCCGCTGCTATATCATGTGTGGCCGAACTGAAAGCCAGTAACCAGAAAAAACCCATAGAATATTGGAACCAATGCGGACCGGGCAAGGACAGCGCAATCCCAGCCATGCATGCACCGATTATCAATTGCATGGTTACAATCCACCAACGCTTCGATTTGAACAAATCAACAAACGGACTCCAGAGGAACTTGATGGTCCATGGCAAATACAACCAGCTGCTATAAAGCCCGATATCTCCATTCGACATACCGAAACGCTTGAACATGATCACAGCGATGGTCATCACCGAAACATACGGAATGCCTTCAGCAAAATACAAGGTAGGAACCCAAGTCCAGGGAGATCGTTTTTTCATAAATATTGACTAATCAATTCAGTATTCGGATAATAATGTTTCAATATGGCTTGATATTCATAACCTTGTTCACCCATGACCGCAGCGCCGATCTGACAAAGCCCAACACCGTGGCCCCATCCAGCACCAATCAGTTCAAAACCATCAACCGTTTTTTTAACAACAAAGGCCGAACTGTATAAATGAGAAGTTGAGAATGTCCGACGAATTTCCAATTCCTTGCCCAACACTAAGGTTCGCTTGCTACCTACTACCCGCAACTTGATCAGTCGACCGGAAACGCCGCGTTCAACAGGTTCCAAATCAAGAATTTCGCCGAAATCAATTCCAGACCGTTCCCTGGCCAACCGACTGATTTCAGAAGTCGAGTAGGACATCTTCCATCGGTAGAAATCTGTAGTTTCCTGATCGTAATTATTGAGCACTTGCTCCAGTATCCTTTTGTCAATGGTGTTGCAGAAAGCAGGTGGTGTACCCAAAATCCAAGCACTGGCATTGCTCTCGACGGTCAGATCCGGAATAGAACGTTTCTGATTCGCATCACAATCCGCCAGTCCCTGCAAATAACTTTTAGGCTCGTTTTCCCAACAATTTTCAAAAGTCTCCATCACACCGCCGCAACATTTCGAAAATCGTGCGTCGCAGATTTCACCTTCAGAAATCAATGTCAAACCACGAGTTTCCCGAATCGCTTGCCGGACAATATCGGTGCTTGCTTTGGTAATTCCTTGATAACGTTGACAATGGTCATCTGCACAGACATCGTATAAGGTATGGTCTTCGCGGTCGTACCACTTGATGCGCTCTGTTTCAGTATCAACCATTCCGGAAACCTGAACCTTGTTTTTACCTTTTTGTCGAATTTGTGACATCAACCAACTGCGAGAAATCACAGCATGCGCCTTCAAAAGTTCTGCTGAAGCCTTGGCACTCATTTCCGATGAAATGACACTGGACAGGTATGATTCAAGCGGAACACGATTCACAGCCGTCAGCCCATCACCCTCTATGATAAATTTTAAATTTCCTTCAAACGCCTGACATTCTGTTCGTTCCCAGTGGAATCCAATACCTATTATCACTTCAGGCAGTTCAAAACTTGCACCTTCGAACGTAAGCGGTTCGAACTCCACTTGGTCGTACTCTTCGTCCTCAAATAAAACTCGCCCTTTTTCATACTGAACGGAAAAGGCACCTTGAAAAACTTTCCCAGTCGGTATCATCCGAAAAGGTTCTTTAAAAGTAAACGGAATTTTCGTAGCAGAAACAATGCCAACTTCTAAAATCGGTTCACTCCAATCCTCCAACAAAAGTTTCGAAATCTCAGAAACGGATGTTTCGGATAGGGATACCTCTGCAAAAATGGTTCTCAGATTATCTTCGGCCATCCGTTCAAAATCTTCCAGCCGCGCCGCAACTATCAATCCGCCCATTTCTACAGATGCAGGGCTAATGAGCATCTTATAAGCACCTTCCAGAAAATAGCAAGAAGGTCTGTGTGCCTTTCGCGGAAAAACCACGCAATGCCATTCTTCGTTGGTATACCAGCACAAAACATTCAGCATGGGCTCTTCCACACCCGTTTTCATCACGTTGTAAAGCCGATCGAAAACGGTTGTCAGGGATTTCTCGTCAGTGCCCTCCAACAACCAACCCCCACGCAGCAAACCCTTGATTTCAAATATTTCCACACCTGCTTTGGCGAGAATACTCTTTGCGTCCCTCTTCCAGTTCGGAAAATCCATTTCCAACGGCATTGAACCTTTGTTTCCAGCCTGGAAATGCAAATGATCTGGGGCCGATGCACCACATTTGGGGCCGTTATAAAAAACAACACTGTCATCCATTTCTTTCGACAGCCGAAGAAAAGTACCAAAATTACCCTGAATGCTCTGCGGAGAATGACCGTTTGCAATTGTAAAATGCTTTGGAAAAACCGGGAAAGGATTAACTAATAAGGTGAAATCCTCAAATTCAACACCCTTTTGTTCTGCAGGCCTGTTTTTTTCACATAGAAAGCAGGGCCGCTCTTGAATGACAGCAGCAGAAATATTTGCTGCAGTTGAAGCCAAGCGTTTCGGATTGCACTGAAGCCGAAATCGTTGACCATCCAACACAAAGTCTTTTGTAAGTACCTGATTCAGGGCGCGGTAGTTTTCTGCCACCATCGCCCAATCCCTAATCTGTTCGTCAAATAATCGTTGGTGTTCGCTCACAGTCTTTTCATCAGAATTTGTTCCACGACTTCCGCCGTAATATTTTGGCGTTCACCCAAAATCCATTTCCGTTCACGATACCGCTGAACGACTTTCTTTACGGCAGCTTCGCCTAAACCATAATCACTGAAGTGCGTTCCCACACCCATGCTTCTAAAGAATTCATCAATGGCATCGATAGCCGATTGAATGCGCTCGTCACGACTTCCCTTCGTAATCCCGAACACCCTTTCGCCCATTTGAAGCAGTTTTTCTGCCTTATCTTGGCGAAGTACATCCAGCAATCCCGGTAAAACGACAGCCAGTGTTTGTGCATGGTCCAAACCGAAGAAGGCTGTCAATTCGTGTCCAATCATATGGGTGGCCCAGTCTTCTGGGACACCTTGTGCCAACCAACCGTTCAAACCCCAGGAGGAAGCCCACATCAAATTGGCACGAACTTCGTAATTCTGTGGCGATTTCAATGCTCGCTCTCCATTCTGTACCAATACTTTAAGCACACTTTCCGCAAACAAATCTTGCAACGCTCCACCAGCAGGGTAGGTGAGGTATTGTTCCGTGGTATGAACAAACGTATCCACGACCCCGTTCCCGATTTGCTTGAGTGGCAGGCTAAAAGTTATTTCCGGGTCGAGTACCGAAAATTTCGGATAGACCAATGGGGTACGGAATGAACGCTTGTCTTGGGTTTCTACCCTTGTCAATACAGACCGATCGTTCATTTCTGTACCTGTAGCAGGCAATGTCAGAATGGTACCCAATGGTAATGCGGTCGTTGGGTAAATTGCTTTGGAGAAAATATCCCAAAGGTCCCCTTGAGCATTGCTTCCCAAGGCAATGAATTTGGCGGCGTCGATGACCGATCCACCCCCGACCGCCAAAATGAATCCAATATTTTTCTCGTGAACCAATTCAATGGCTTTCACACAGGTTTCAAATTCAGGATTGGCCCCAATCCCTGAGAATTCTGTAATGTCTCTACCTGAAAGGGCCGACATCACCTGTTCGTAAACACCGTTCGTGCGAATGCTTCCACCTCCGTAAACCAACAGAATCCTTCTGTCGACAGGTATTTCCGTTGCAATTTGTGAAATGGTGTTTTTCCCAAATATGATTTTTACGGGATTCGCATAACTGAAATTTCTCATAAATCCTAAGCTATTTTAATTAAGCATTTTGTTTCTGTCTGGCAGCAATTTCGATGCTTCTTAATTTATCTTTATAGGCGTTGTTCGCATTTAAACGAACAATATCGATGGAAGCATCCGAATTGTCTTCCCAGCGACGACACAAATATAGCACCTCGTAAATTCGACCGATTCTCCACCTTCTGGAGAACTGGAGTCCCAAAGCATAATCCTCACCATAACTGGTGTTCGGTACTTTGATTATGCGTAGGGCAGGAGTGAAGAATGCTCTCGGGGCACCCAACCCATTGATACGCAAAGCGTTGTTTCTGCCGTTAGCTTCCGTCCATTCTTTGTGATCGATGATGCCCGGTGGAATCGTTTCCAGTTTGACGTTGCACATTCGATAGGTTCCGACCAGCATGGCGCAATTCTGTTCGTAAAAAGCAGCAACTATTTTTTGGAGGGTATCTACACCACTATATACATCATCACTGTCTAACTGAATGGCAAACCTGCCACATTCAGGATGCTGAACGCCAACATTCCAACAACCGCCGATACCTAAATCCTGACGTTCTGGTGTAATATGAATGATTCGCTTGTCGATGGCAGCGAATTTTGCAATAGCATTTGATGTTCCATCTGTGGAATGGTTGTCCACTATAATTAGGTTGAATTTGAAGTCTGCCACCTGTTCTAAAACGGAACGAATAGCATCCGAAATCGTTTTGATTCGGTTTCTTACTGGAATGATAACCGAAGCTTCCACCGGGAAAGAACCTTTTTTTAGGTCCACCGTTTCAAAATACGGCGGTAACCAAGCTCCGATGTTTTTCAAATGGTTGGTGCAAGCTTCTTCCATTTCCACTTGAACGATCCTGTTTTTGGGGTCCACATAAGCAAACATTTTTTCGTCCGAGTCCCTCAAGTCCGTTTCTTCAATCGTATAAAGATTTTCATCCAAATGAATAATCGGGTATTTCTGCGAAATTTTCAATCTAAGATCGTACCAACCTGCACTCTCGTACGATTGATCCTTTTCCACCAACGATTCTTTGGCCGCAGACGTACGTATCAACAATAAAGGACCGAAATCAAAGTCATCCCGAATGCTCCCAATCTGATAATCGTTTACCGGATGATTCTTTCTAACACCACCAATGATTTCCTGATAATTGGAATACACGATTCCCGCTCCGCTGTCCTCGGCCACTTGAACCAAGCGCTCCAAAGCGTGCTCTCCCAGGGACGGCAATTCAGGTTTGAGAAACAGTACAAAAAAGTCTTCCTTGACAGCCTTCAACACCTTTTTTAGATCTTTGGTCGAAAATAGGTTCAACCCACCCATCGGAATGTAAGGCAATTCGTTCAACTCAGCTTCCGTGAAGTCTTGTTTTTTGCCTGAATAGGCGACTTGCATTTTATTACGCTCTTTTTTTCTTGTCATTTCAAGTAGATTCATAGTTTTTCCATGGTTTAATTGAGGCCAGTCAATAGTAGAGCAAATATACTTTTTTCTGACCTAATTAAAAACACCTAAAGTGGTCTTACCTTTTAAATGCCTATCTTTGAATCCAACCATTCAAAGTATTCATGAAAGGCATCAAAGTTATCGGTTTTGACGCAGACGATACGCTCTGGTCCAACGCTTGTTTTTTTCAGGAGGTAGAACAAAAATTCTGTGATTTGCTCCAGGAATATCATTCTCAAGAAGAATTGGCTCGAGAGCTCTATCAGACCGAAATGAAAAATATGGAATGGTACGGTTACGGCGCCATGGCGTTCACCCTATCCCTGATTGAAACAGCCATCCGGATCAGTAATGGCCATGTTTCAGCTTCCATCATTTCAGAACTCCTTGAAGCAGGCAAATCCATTCTTGACAAACCCATCGAACTCTTTCCGGGCGTTTCCGACATCTTGCCCGAACTTTCCTCCTCTTATCGCTTGGTGGTTATTACCAAAGGTGATTTGCTCGATCAAGAACGAAAACTTGAAAAATCTGGTTTGTTGCCCTATTTTCACCATGTAGAAGTGGTGACCGAGAAACGCGAAAGCAATTACCGCCAACTCATTGAATTAATGAACATCCGACCTCATGAATTTCTCATGGTCGGAAACTCCCTGAAATCAGACATTTTGCCCGTCCTGTCCATTGGCGGCTTTGCAGTTCATGTACCCTTTCAAATGGAGTGGCAACACGAAAAAACAAACAAGCCAGACACACCTTATATAGAAGTGACCAGCTTGTTGGATTTACCAGCGATTTTACAAGGCTGAAATTAGATGGAATTCCCTAATTCAGTTCAAATTTTGCATTGACCTGATATTCTATTTTTATTTTCTCGAATTCTATATCCGGAGCTGTCGCTGTATCCTCTTCAGACTTGAACATTACATTCATCGTTCTTCTGACCGGCATGCCATATTGCATGTTTCCGAAATCGACTTCCTGGATGTAAATGGCTTTTCCAGCCGTTTGACCAATAGCCATTGCCATATCAGTTGCTTTATCCCTGGCCGCTTTGATCGCCTTGATTTTCACTTCTTTTCGGAATTGTTCCATTTGCGAATGATCAACCTGTTCGATCACCACATTCGAGATGCCGATTTTTTCCAATTCCTGCATCACCGTGCCAGCCATTTGAGCACTCGTTACCAATAATTGGTATTCCTTACTGGTCAATATATCTGAACCCCGTACCCAGTATTTTTTGAAATTACTGGACATGTCTTTAATGGAAAGATCCTTTTTTGTATCAATTCCAAGTGCTTTCAATTTGGCGATCATCTCTTTTTCTGTTTGTGCCAACACGATTTTTCCTTTGCTGTCTTTTTCATTGATGCCGATACTCATATATATTCGGTCGGGCGTAACCTGCATTTCAGCTTTCCCTGTCACCTCAATATAGGGTTTGTCAATAAAATTTTTCTCACCTGTTTGTGCGTTTGAAACCATTGCGGTCGAAAACAGAAGCAAGCATGCTATTAAAATCTTGTTCATTTTGATGTTTTTTTGGATGAATACTAATTTTAAGATGTAAAGAACACCGTTACGCTACCTTTCAAATCGATAAATTAACACGTTTGGAAAGGGAATCATGCCGCTAGTCGAAATTTTTTCTCAAGTCTTAATTGACAAATGTCTACGACGAAGCCTCGATTTTGTTTGATTCCGCCCTCCTTAACAATTATTTATTCTGCTTATCGGCCCTGATTTATAGCTATTTGAGAAAAAATATGTTTTTTAACATGTTTTTGTGCCTATTTTATTTGGATGGTATTGGAAAACCTTCTACTTTTGCACCCGCTTTAAGAGAGAAGCACATACACAAATATTGTTTGAAATTACTCCTGATTTTTTGAGAAAAAAAATCAATAAATCGTTTGGAGGTTCAATAATAAGCAGTATCTTTGTAACCCTTTCGCAAATAAAGAAGCCGAGCCTGAGAAGTACTCGGTTATTTTTTCGCAAAGGTTGCTAAATAAAGCAAACAGAAGCGTTCTTTGAAGATATTGAATAGTAGTACAAGAAACAAGATTTTACAGGGTAGAATCGAACCGTCAATGAATGAATAATTTGTTTGAAGGATATTGTCCTTGAGGTCAGAGATAATTTAAGAACTTTTACAACGAAGAGTTTGATCCTGGCTCAGGATGAACGCTAGCGATAGGCTTAACACATGCAAGTCGAGGGGCAGCACGGATGGCAACATTCGGTGGCGACCGGCGCACGGGTGAGTAACACGTATGCGA
>DASTGN010000002.1:0-28699 GCA_035719105.1 Bacteroidales bacterium
CGAAGATGAGCAACGTGGTCTTGTTTTCTTTGTGACCGACACGGGCAAAGGCATCCCCAAAGATAAACAGACCAAAATTTTCAACTATTTTACCCGATTGGACAACGGACTTACGGACATCCAAAGTGGTACCGGTTTGGGGCTTGCCATTGTAAAGGGTTTAATCGATTTATTAGAAGGAAAAATCTGGTTGGAATCAGAGCCTGGAAAAGGTAGTGCTTTTTATTTTACGGTGCCCTATTCACAATCAACGTCCATTTTACCGGGCGAAAAGTTTCTGTAAAATATTAGTTGACAGGTTTTAACCCCATTTCCCCCCCCTTTCCAGCATAAATGCTTTGGCAGCTTCGTAATCGTTGGGGATGATACCATCTAAAATGGCATCTTTGATGGCATCTTTGATCAAACCGACTTCCTTACAAGGTGTCAATCCAAATATTTCCATGATTTCCTCACCAGAAATGGGAGGTTGCATGTTGCGAATACGGTCCTTTTCTTCCAACTCGCGAAGTTTGCTGCGCACTAAGCGGAAATTACCAAGGAACCTTTTCACTTTTTCGGGGTTCTTGGAAGTAATGTCGGCCTCACAAAGGGTCATCAAATCTTCAATATCGTCGCCGGCGTCAAACAAAAGACGACGAATGGCAGAATCGGTCACAATTTCCTGACTCAGTACAATGGGGCGCATGTGCAAACCGACCATTTTCTTGACGTACTTCATCTTATCGTTCATCGGGAACTTAAGGCGACGGAAAATGTCGGGCACCATTTTTTCACCGATAAAGTTGTGGTTGTGAAACGTCCAGCCTGCTTTTCCATCCCAACGTTTGGTAACGGGTTTGCCTACATCGTGAAACAAAGCAGCCCACCGCAACCAGATGTTATCGCTGTTTGAGGCCAAATTATCCAGCACTTGAAGGGTATGTGTAAAATTGTCTTTATGCCCTACCCCATCCTTGGTTTCAGCGCCTTTTAAAGCAGAAATTTCAGGCAAAATCAATTCAAGCAAGCCACAGGCATCCAATAAGCGGAATCCGATGGAAGGCTTGCGAGCGGCCATCATTTTATTCAGTTCATCCACAATACGTTCACCAGAAATGATGGAGATGCGCTCCTTGTTGCGTTCAATGGCTTCGAACGCTTCGGGAACGATATCGAAATCGAGCTGACAGGCAAAACGAATGGCCCGCATCATGCGCAAAGGGTCGTCACTAAAGGTGGTGTCGGGATCTAGCGGGGTTCGAAGCAGCATGTCGCGGAGGTCTTCCATGCCGTCAAACGGATCGACGAGTTCACCAAAACGGTCTTGATTCAAACAAATCGCCATTGCGTTGATGGTGAAATCGCGTCGTTTCTGGTCGTCTTCGAGCGTACCATCTTCTACCACTGGTTTTCTGGAGTCCAGATGGTAGGATTCCCGACGGGCTCCCACAAACTCGACTTCAACTCCCTGGTGTTTCAACTGAGCCGTTCCAAAATTTTTGAAAACGGTGACTTGAACGTTTTTTCCGAGCTTCTTAGCCACCAGTTTGGCCAATGCGATGCCACTGCCCACCGTTACGACATCAATGTCTTTGGAGGGCCTTTTTAGGAATATATCACGGACGTAACCGCCGATTACATAGGCTTCGACCTGTAGTTCCCCGGCACTTTCGGAAATGACGCCGAAAATCTTGTCCTTTATTTTTTCACTTAAATTCACAATCTGAGCTATCAAATAGGTTGCAAAAGTAACCATTTTTTTCGTGGAATGCTGTACTTTTGCGTGTTCTCAAGATTCACTACATGATTGGACGTTTACTTGTTGCTTCTGTACAACTCAGCATAGCCGCTTTATTGTTTTCGTGTTCTTCGGTTTCCGAAGTTCGGCCTGATGATTATTTATTGCGGGCCAGACAACTGATTCAGAAGCAGCAATATCAATTGGCCAAAATCTATGTAGATAGTGTTCGGATTCGCTTCCCAAAGGAATTTGCCAAAATCAGGGAGGGTCTAAGCGTTTTGCGCGAAATCAATTTTGCCGAACAAAACCGTACGTTGGCTTTTTGCGACAGCATGTTGGAAATTCGTCAGAACGAATTGCCTGCTGCCAAAAGCAATTTCATTTTCGATAAGAACATGGAGTACGAAACCGTCGGTCATTATGTCTACAAGTCTCAAATGCAAGACAACAACCTGGGACGTACGTTTTTACAAACAAAGGTTGACGAAAAAGGCAATTTGGTGCTGACAAGCTATTATTGTGGAAGCCGTGCGCTGAACCACAACCGGATTCATGTTTCTGCCCCAGACGGCACCTACGCTGAAACCGAAGTGGTGCCTAAAGATGGTGCCTTGAACTATAGTTTCAACGATGGCGGAACCCGTTATGAAATCGTTCGGTTCAATCGGAAAACAGAAAACGGAGTCATCAATTTTGTATTGTTGCACCAGCATCAACCAGTCAAGGTCAATCTGGAGGGGGGTTCACCAAAAACCTACCAACTCAGCAAAGGAGACAAGCAAGCCATGCAAGCCGCATCCAACCTTTCCGCCATACTTTCGGACATAACCAAATTGTTGGACGAAATGCGTTTGGCGCAAGCAAAATTAGACTACATCTATCGGAAACAGAATAAAATTCCGGATAGTCAGGTGGATACCAGCAATTGATTTTCTATCGATTCAACGTAAACCTCATACTGAATCCGAAGTCAGAAGAAGTGACCGGATAGGATGAAACCAATGGAACGGTGGATTCCAAATTGTAAAACAGGGTCATATTCATGTTTCGAGAAATGGCATAGTCGCCCAGGATCTCGATCACCATCGTTTTGTTGCCCGATGAAGCTTGGGTGTACTGGTCTTCAATCTTGCGAAGCAGGGAGAATTGATTCTTATAGGTTAGGTTTCCAGTCAAACTCAAGTCGTTCTTAATTTTGGAATTGGCCAAAAAGCCCCATGGATGGAAATCGCTGATTTTATAATTGGTGCCAACCACCCACTGATCCTGATTGGCTTCGATGACTTGACCACCTGTGATGCTGAGGGTCATGGAACGGGTCTTACGCATTTCGGTCTTCAAAGTCCATCCGTTTTTCAGGGTTGCTTGAACGCGAACCAATGGATTGAACGATTCCATCAACGTGACCGAACCCACGTCGTACATCGAAGAAGGGGTCGGATTTCCGCTGAGCACATCTTGCACATAACCCAATCCGTCACCTCCGTCAATCCATGAATTGAAAGAAGCAAACGTACCCACATTATAGGTACAACTATACATGTGAGAGAGTGATACATTCCTGAATAGCTTTTTGACGAATTCCACATTGGAAAGTCCATCGTACGTAATGGACCAGTTCGGCAACAAGGCTTTGAGTGCCGGGAAAATACTTAAATCAGCGTTTCTAGCATTTTTGCCGGTATAGGCAGCTAAAAAGGCTGGAATCAACACATCGGCCGAATGCTGTGAAAAAGCACCAAGATTGGGATCGTAATCCATTCCACCCAAATTTTTCAAATGGAGGAAACTTACGTCCGGGTACTTTTTGCCCGTCATCTTGTTTTGAAGTCGAGCGGCAATGTGTTCCCTGTTTTTTAGAAAACGATCGAAACCAACCGATTTAAAACCGTTGGAAGACTTTGGCGTCTCAAAAGCCGTGGATAAAGCAATGGTTGTCATGGTAAAGGCTCCGGTCTTGTTTTGGGGCATGTCTGGAAACATGTATTGGATTTCATTGTTCGATCTCATATTCCTGCTGGCGTTCAGTTCGATTTTCAATCCACGAAGCAGTTCCACCGACGATTTGATGCGTAAATCGGTCATGGAAGTCATGACGGCTGGTGTTGTAATGGAATCGGCCACGATAAGCCAATCTTTTTGCTTGGCCTGTTCCAAATAATCCGGATGCTGCATACCCAAAGCAAAATCCCAGCCGGGAGCCATTCCGTACTCCGGTGATGCACTAAACAAGTTGGATTCGGTTTTAAAACCAGGCACTAAAAGTGCATCGCTCCTGGAATAATTCACCGAAATGTTCTTGACGGACATCAAAACTCTGGCAGCAAGGGAAGCAGCTTTGTACCAACCTTCGTCGTCGAGCGAAGGTTTCTGATAAATCGTAAGTTTTGCTTTGATGCTTGTCGGAGAAACCACGGAAAGGCTGTTTTCATCTTTAATACGCAGTCGGACAGGCACATGGTTGCCTGAGGAATCGACTGCTACGACGTACACCCGTTTGTTTTTTAAATTGTGTTTGATGGTTATCGCTGAATCGTTCACCAAAACCAGTTCCTTTTCGAATTTTTTGGGTTCAACCGGCTTAATGGCTTCCTTATTGGCATCCTTTTTGACCGGCAAAATGGGTTTGGGCGGAGCATCGAATTTTTTGTTGACACCTTTAAGGAAATCCCATTTATTGTATAAATTGGTCAGACTGGCAGTCGTCGAAAACGTCAGCGTACGGTCGTTGGAAATGACATTGCCCAAGTTCAACTGCGAGTTGCTGATGGCACTGCGATCCCAGTTGTAGACAGCGTTGTACAGAGCACTCGTATTGGTCAGGAAGTCCAATATCGGAATTCGGTTCGTCGGAACCTGCCAGTTTAAGTTGGCCGTCTGCGTATAATTCAACGGGGTTCCAAAATTACGAAGACTCCTGCTGACAGTATCTTTCCAGTTTTCATATTCGGTGGCGAACAATTCCTTATTAACGGGTGAATTCACGGTTTCTTCTACCACCGAACGGTTGTTGGTGGTGAATTTAAAACGCAGATTCTTCGTCAGATTCCAGTTCAGGTCCAAGTCTGTGTTCCAGAAAAATGTTTTGCTTACCGTCAGCGGAATGCTCATGCCACTGGAGCCCGATGCAAGATCTCTTGCTTGCTTTTCAAAATAATCTCTTATAAGATTCGAATTGGCGGTAATGGAATTGGGCAAAAAACTGAAATTGAATTCCTTGATCATTTTCAACCAGGGCGAAGTCATTTTTTGGGACTTCACAAACGGTGTCCATGCTTTGAAAGGTGAAACATAATTGTAAGTGACACCGCCTTCCAGGTGTTTGGTAATTTCGTATTCCGTGGTAGCATCTCGCTCGAAAGCGTCCGTTGAAGAGTAACGGAACGTAAAGTTATCTGGATCGATGGGCAACGGAATCTTGCTTTTCAAACCGACGCGCATGCCCGTCAGACTCAAACTTTTGTAGGTTTTGAGCTTTTGGCTGTAATTCAGGATAGAATCACGCATTGCATTGTTTGGAGCGGCTTTCAGCACATCATGCAGCAGTAAATCCTCGTTCAGAGGATCGTATTTGGGCGTGGATTGTTCGTTGGATATCGAATAATACAGGGGCAGGTTGACTTTTGCCTTGTCAGGGAAGAAACGACCCATATCAAAATTCAACGACATTTTATATTGGCCGTAATTGTCGATGCTGCGTTCAGACACACTTTGCTCCAAACCGCCGAACCCGTCGGAGACGAAACGCCCGCTGGCATTGATGGTACCCAAGTCGGATAAAGCCAGAACGGCGCTCCCCAACGCAGCCCAACCACCCTTTTCCTGGAAGCCGGAAAGTCGGAGTTCGTTCATCCATATTTCCATCGATTTGACCGTGGTGCCTTTGTTTCGTACCCCCACCATGATGGTTTTGACATCGGCCAGACTAGGGTTCCCCATTATTTTGACCTTATTCTGAATATTTTTGTCGTCGTATATGGAAAACTCCTTGGTAAGTGCTCCGCTGGTCATGTTCCGTTTGGTTTTCAGGTCGGTCAGCAACTTGAAAGGAATGTCGAAAAAGTTGTTTTTCGGCCAAATGGATGCAGGCGTATTGACCGAAGGAGGAGAAATTTCCAAAGGTATTTCGTACTCGTAATAATTGTTTTGAAAATCCGTTCCAAGGCGCATAAACACGGTCATTTCATAATCTTTGGGCGCATTGGGATCATCAACGAAAGCCTCCGCATGCACAAACATTTGTAGCCGTTCATATTGTCTGAAATCGTACGAAGTGTTTTTATAAACAGCACGAGCGTCACCAGGCGAGAGTTCTGTGACGCGGAAAGTCAAGGACTGCTCGTCTTCTAAGTACACGCCTGGCTGACTGGGGTCGGATTCCTGCGAAACCCCGGGAGGTAATTTGTAATTGATGGGAGTACGTCCCGAATTTTCTTCCAAACTCACAGTCGCTACGTCCACTTTACCTTCCGAAATGGGTGCCACCGTATAAAGGTCTTTGGTATAATTTCTCCAATCCCCGCGTACCAGATCCAAACTGGCCAACCGCAAAATAGTACTGTCCTCGAAACCGGTCAAAAACAGCCGAATAAAACGAATGCTGTTGAAACCGCTGATGCTCCCCACTTTACTCTTATAGTCCGTGATGGGTATTTTGAATTGATACCAATTGATCGTGGCGCTCTTGCCGTTTTTCAGGACGACCGTTGAGGTTCGCTTATCGTTGATGTAATTTTGACCGACTACCATGTCTTTTGGATGAATGGAAACGTGGTATTGGTAATAACGTTCCGTTTCATTCAGTGTGAAATCCAGATTGATGTCCTCCACGTTGGGCAGAGTCGTTTCAGCTGTCGAATAGGTTTCACCGGATTTGTCAGTAGACTGCGAATTACCTTCCGTTCCGTTAAAATGTTTGTAACGTTCCAAAATATTGGTTTTCTTGGCATCGTAATCCGAGCCTCGGAAATAGTGATAATTGTCACCGGCCGGGTCGTTCAACGGCGAGAACGGATCCTCTTGCATCCTCATCAAAGCCGTTGGTTCCAATTTGTTACGAAGATTGTCAAGGTAACTGACGGAACTGGGCCAGTTTTGTTCTTCCGCGGTACTCAAACCATCCAAACCGACATCCTGTGCATCTCGAACTCCAGGCGTATTGTCAAAAGCATAAGCGGTGGAAGTCTTGCCAGAAACCTTTCCCCAGGCCGTATTGCTGATGAGTGACGTTTCAGCGGCATTGGCAGGCAGCCCGTTTTCGAACGATCTTTTTCCATCCTTCAGTACGTCTTCGGAAAGTTCACCCAGGTTGAAGTATAGCTCGCCACCGGTGGAAACACTTGCAGTATCGTATACAAAGGGGTCCATCATCCAAAACTCAATGTATTCCACATTGTTGGACTCAAAATTGGTGTATCCCGTTTCGATGCGCCGCATGATGCCTCCCCAACGTCTCTTAGGATCTTGTAGGTATCCGTCTGTACCCATGCCGAGCCAGTCAAAATTGTAAGGGCCACGCTCCTTGGGGTAAAAAGCCAGATTCATCACCGAAAGAATACCCGTTTGATTGTAAATCTTCTGACGGTTCGGAAAAATTTCCTTTTCCTGTATGGTTCGAACAAAATGGTTGGACAGCTGGTCGTAATCGTTTCGAATGTGACTGGGCGTTTGGGAAGTTCCTGTTTGAGTAAAAATACCATCGATGGAATACCAAGCCAACAATGAGCGGTCGAATCCGTAGCTCAAGTCATTGGGTTTGTTGGCATTGGGGAACGTCGATGGAGTGCTGGCCAAAAACCATTGGGTCTGATCCTTCAGGTTGATGGTCTTTTTGGCAGCCTCGAAATCGTCAATGTAGGAGGTTTCCTTCAAGGTATTGGACGAACCGGCTATCAGTTGGGCAACTTCCCCGTTGATAGTCAGTTGCGATGGTTTGGTCGCGTTCAGAAAGGGCAGTTTATCAATCAGGTTGGTTAAAAACTGCGATTCCGTCTTGTAAGAACCGTTAAGCCCCCAAATGGTGTTGTCAACTGACTCGAAACCCATATCAACTTTAGTGGTCAAGGGGGTTTCCGAAAGTTTCATCACCGTACCGCCCAAATTGAAGTTGTTGCTGAATTTGTAATCAGCCGTCAACCCAACCATGGATTTGCGTACCATACTGAAAGTGGATTGGTCCTCACAAGTCGCATTGATGGCTGTTCCGCTGGCTATCAGGGCTTCGTTCAAAATGGTGACGGTACCCGAAGCATAATCGACTGAGTAATCAACGTTTTCGACCAAGGTTTGACCGCTGGCCGTCACAGTGACAGAACCCTGTGCAACATTGGTGGCACCCAACGAAAGGGTTGCTCCCGAAGATGCCTTATAGGTTCCAGTGATTAGAAATTTATTTTTTTCTGTAAGTTGCTGAGCAACAGTCAAAGTGGAATCATACAGTTCGTCAAACACGTATTTATCAGCAATTGAATTGTTGTTTATTTTAAGGCGCAGATACGATCCGAAGGGTTTCAGCACTGGAAAAATGATGCGACCATTGGATGACTGCACCGTATAACCTTCCTTATAATCGAAAACGCCGTCTGGGTAGGCTTGTTCGTTGCTGTTCAGACGGTCCAAACCCATAACCCGGAGCAACAATTGGTTTTTAACATTTCCTTCCGTCAGATAGGTCATGGATGTCCCAACGGAATCATTTTGATAAGTAATCTGAAGGTCGAAATCCTGAGCTTCTAGGTTGTAGGCACCGATGGAATAGATGTTCCGCATCATCAGTTCCCAGGTGGGTGAAGTAGGTGAATAATCCGTACCCTTCAAAAGTTTGACAAACAGCGTTTTGGGAGATTGGATACCATCGGTGGAGAATTCCCCGACTTGGTAGTTTTGTCCGTTGTAAGTGAATTCATAAGCAACGGCAAGTACTTCGTCGCTGTTTAATGACTGACGCAGAGATATATAACCCAAGGTGCTGTTTAAAATGTATTCATTGGGTTCCAATCTTCTGGCGCTTTCCAGGCGTTCGTAATCCTCTCCCATCTGCACACCGTAATTGCTAAGCGGTTCCAGGGTTGCATTGGCAAGGCTGAATGTGCGAGCATCCGCATATTTCCTGATAAGTTCATCGTATAGGTTGTTGCTAGCATTGGAAGGAACGGGCAGGCCATTTGGAGTCCAATAACTGTTGAAAATGGTCTTTGGTTCACCCATGTCGGCAAAAGCGACAATGTTTCTGGCATCGTCCAACATGCTGGTTTTGTTGGTCACCCAAACTTCTACTTTTTTAATGACGATACCGGACGAAACAAAAGGCAACTGGCTCATCCAATTGTCGTAATTGCTCCGAAAATACTGGGACAAGAAATAATGCCGGTTCTCATCGTATTCATCAGCCTTGACTTCGAAAGCACTCGTCTGAACCCCACCGCTCAAGCTGACAGATTTCGTCTGGGATTGCTGTTGTGAAATGACGGCAGCAAGGTTCAGCTTTCCAAACTGAAGTTCTGTTTTCACTCCGAAAAGTGTCGACCCACCGGTTATGAGCGAACTGTTGATGGGCATGCTCACGTTCCCGGCTTCCAGGTTTTTGATGATTTCGTCTTCTTTTCCATCGTAGCGCAATTTGATGGATTTTGCATCGTAATCGAACATGGCCTCGGTGTCGTAATTCATGTTGACATCGATTTTGTCACCAACCTTGCCATTGATGCTCATTTGGATGTTCTGGTCGAAATTGAACCTGGTTCTGTTCCGGGCATTTTCCGAGAGCGACGGGTTATCGACAATATTGGTTTTCAACCCGAATTTTGTTTCGATGGAACCCTGCGTTCTAAGCCTTACGCCCCCTTCGCCAAAAATTTTGTCACCCAGTCCAATATCAAACTGCATATCGGTTAACGAGAAGTCATCCTTTTTTTTGCTGTAATCAATTTTATTTTTGGAACGCCAAAAGGCTGCTGAAGATTGTTGTTCCTGAAATCGAAGGTATTCGTCCTGAGTGAGCGAGATGGGCGTGCTGATGATTTCATCACCCAATTTGGTTACAATTTGATAGGTTCCAGATATAGGGTCATACACTACTTCGGTTAGAATGTTGGCAGGATCCCGCAGTTCAACTGCCGTCTGTTTGCCCACTTGATCGATGGTCTGTGGTACGATTTCGCTAACCGGATAGGTATATGTTTTTTTGGTACTGGGGGGTGTTTGAGGCTTCTGGCTCGTCTGTGGAGCAGATGCAGCAAACAAGCCGAATACCCCGCTAAGGGTAATCAACAAGCCAAAGAGTATGAACCGACGGATTTTCAAAGAATTACAACATTTTCAAAGAAGCCTTGATAACTTGTTCCACAGGCATGGAGGGTGAATTCTTAAGAATCTGAGCAACCACCTTTGACGATGCAGAAGGATTAAAGCCAAGCATTTGCAGCGCAGAAACGGCTTCATCCCGAACGGTTTGGTTGGCAGCATTCAACAAGCCTGACAAGGTTGCGTCCGAAGCACTTTTTCCAATCTTGTCCTTTAAATCGACGATGATGCGTTGGGCTGTTTTCAATCCGATTCCTTTGACTCCTTTTAAGATATCCACGTGTTCGCCTAAGATGCAGGCTTCCAGCTCGGACACGGATAAGGACGACAATATCATGCGAGCCGTGTTCGCTCCCACTCCGGAAACACCGATGAGTTGTTGGAAAGTGGCGCGTTCTTCGGTAGTGGAAAAACCGAACAACACATAGGCGTCCTCCCGAATCGCTTCGTAGATGTAGAGCTTGCATCTAGATTGCGATTGCAGGTTTTCAAACGTATTCAGACTAATGTTGATGAAATAACCCAAGCCCTGGTTCTCTAAAATCACACTCGTAGGTGTCAAGGTTTCCACCTCGCCTTTTATAAATTCAATCATACTATACGGAATAAAGCCAACGACGGCAATGATAGAACGTATTTGGACAGAAAAAAGTATGCACTTTCAGTGAAAAAAAATATCGTTATTCCATACAATAAATAGACTACAGTTGAGTTTAATTAAAATACTTTAACGGAATACTATGCAGTATACACCTCTACTCGTTTTCCTTACTTCATTTATTGTTTCTTTGGTGTCTTTGCCAAGCATCATCAAGGTGGCCAATGAAAAAGCTCTGTTCGACAAGCCTTCCGAGAAACGAAAAATACATACCAAAAGCACACCCAATCTTGGTGGTGTAGCCATTTTTCTTGGTTTTTATTTTAGCATACTGATGTTCAGGGTTTTATGCGACTCCGTCGAGTTGAGTGCGCTTTGTGCCGCATCGGTCTTGTTGTTTTTTGTGGCACTGAAAGATGATTTGATTTCCACTGCTCCCATTTTACGATTGTTTTTTCAGTTTTTGATCGCTTTTATCATCGTTATGGTTGGACAGGTTTACTTTTATCACCTTCCGTTTTTCGAATCGGATGGCATCTGGGCAGTCATCATCAACATGATTGTGACTATGATTTTCATTGTAGCGAGCATCAATGCCATGAATTTTATAGATGGAATCGATGGACTGGCAGGTTTGATTTCTTTTGTCGTGTTTATCATTTTCGGTGCCGTTTTTTATCAGTACGGCGAAAACTCTTACGCCTTCCTTTCCCTTTCCCTAGCAGGAAGCACCCTTGGTTTCCTGATATTCAACTGGAATCCTGCAAAAATATTCATGGGTGACATCGGTTCGATGTTGTTGGGAGTCTTTATGGCTGTACTTGCCATCAAACTCTGCAACATGGAGCCACTCAGACTCGGATTGATTACGATCAAAAATCCAACCACCTTGGCTTTGGCACTTCTGATCGTTCCTCTGATGGACATGATCACAGTGATTTCCATTCGATTTTATTTGAGAATCTCACCTTTCTTTGCAGACAAGCGACACACTCATCATCGGTTGTTGGGACTGGGAATGAATCAAAAAGCGGTAACGCTGACCTTGGTTGGATTCAATTTACTGATGGTTGCCGTTGCATTAATAACCGGATGCTTGCCCGGTATAATCAGTTCCGTGATCGTTCTTCTATTAGCTGCCGCTTTTGAAACAACGATTATTTACCTGTATCTAAAACAAAACAAAGCCGACCATTCACTCTGAACAGTCGGCTTTGTTAATAAGTACGAATCTTTATTTTTTCAGTTCCAGACAGGCTTGCATAAATACACCGGTGGCTTTGCCATCGTTGTCTCGAACCGTCTCCCCAATATAATATTGATAAGTTCCGTCTCGGTAAGGATTTCCTCCCAAACCAGCTACGGCACAACAATGAGTGATGGAAATGGTTCCATCGGAATTGGTTTTAATCAGGTTTTTCAAAAGGCCTTTAAAAGACTTTTCAGCCACTTTCCGATACGATTTGGGCAAATAGCCTTTATTGGTCGCTTTGGCGTAAAAATAAGTCATCATGCTGGAAACGGAACCTTCTAAGTAATTTCCTTCACGACCGCCCTGATCCACCACTTGATACCAAAGTCCTGTTTTAGCGTCCTGGTACCGCTTCATACCGTCAGCCATGGTTTGAACCAATTGAAGTACCTGCTTGCGTTGTGGATGATTGACCGGAATGAAATCCAGATTGTCTACCAGTGCCATGGCATACCACCCAATGCTACGACCCCAGAAATTAGGAGATTGTCCAGTTACCGGATCCGCCCATTTTTGAGTCACGCTTTCGTCCCATGCATGTTTGAAAAGTCCTGCTTTGGGGTCGTAGGTATGTTTCGCCACCGTAATCAACTGATGAACAGCTAAATCAATGTAATTCGGTTGATTAAACGTTGCTCCATATTGAGAAAGAAAAGGAGAAGCCATATATAGGCCGTCAAGCCACATCTGGTGGGTATAGATTTTTTTATGCCAGAAACCACCGTCAGCCGTTCGAGGGTGTCCATCGAACTGAAGCAACAACGTATCCATAGCCATTCGGAACCGTTTTTCGCCCGTTTTGGCATATAAATCGAACAGCATCTTCCCAGCATTTACCATGTCTAAGTTGTATTCTGTACGCTTGTACAAATAGATGGAACCGTCTTTTCCAACGATGGTGTCGGCCCATTTATAAACATAATCCCAGTACTTCTGTTCGCCGGTAGCTTTGTACATTTTTTCGAAAGACAAGCCTCCCAAACCTTGCGTATATCCGAAATATAACCGTTTTCCGTAATCGTATTGCCAGAGTTCGGGGAAACGTTTCATTTCGGAGTCGGCCATTTTTTGGGACCATTTGCTCGCGTGGAGAAATGGAATGAACAGGCAGATTAAAAACAAAACAAGCGGCTTTTTCATAGGTTTATTGATTTAATTGAAGATCCCAAGGTACGAAATAACCACCATTTAAAATCTTCGTTCTGATTTCTTCCGCTTTGTCGCCATATTTTGGGCAAACCCGGTCTGCGATGATGTTGTAGTCGTTCCAACGTTTTGCGACGCGTATCATGGCAGGATATATTTTGCCCTCACAAGGAAACTCAAGCATCATTTCATCCATCAATGCCTTGTCGTTGAATTTCTTAGCTGCATCCATGCCTTCAGCAGAGGCAACGGTTGTGAATGTGCGGTTTGCTAATTGGAAAGTTCCCCTAATACCAACATTGTAATATTTACGAGTACCAAGTGATGTTGAACCAGTCCAATCGTTGGTAAATCCTGCCCAAGTGACCCCACCATTGGGGAATCGACCACCTACCCCACCATTGATCAATGCGGCAGCCTCTTCAAAACGACCCAGATTATTCAAGGCTTCTGCCAACATAAAATGATATTCGGAGGCACGGTAAATGTAAATATGCACGTCATCCTGATAAGGATATGTACGTACAGAAGCATCGGGACGGTATTTCGAAATGTAATACCTGCCCTCGGCATCTTGCTTAAAGGTAACACCCATTCTGACTTCGACACCAGACCCTTTGGGATCAAACACCAAATCACTAAAACGATTACGGCCAACCAAGGAAGGGCGCAACAGATATTGGTTGGGGTATTCCGTTCCAAAATGCTTCAGCAAACTGTTGGTTTGATTGTTGGCATAACTGTAAATGATGGCACTGACGGCTTCTCGAGCATACGGACTCGAATAATTCCAGATGGTTTTATAGTTCCCGCTTAAGGTAGTGTTACGAATCCAAGGGGTTCCATCCGAAGTAGAAGAGGATATTTTTTCGTTCAACGCTGCAAACAGCACTGTTGCAGCTGTTTGATAATCCCCCGACCACAGACAAAGTTCACCCATCAATCCGGCATAATCCGGAGTCATGTAATCCCAAAAACGATACTTACTGTTTTCCAATTTTGTTTCAGGATCCAACCATTGATGCCAGGAAAAGGTCAATGTTCCATCCACTCCGTCGAATCCATCAATCAGCAACGATTTGCAACCGGCAACGATACCGTCCAGATTCCGCAATTCAAATTTTGATGTATCTTTCAAATTTTGGATCTTAATCAGGGGATCGTCAAACCAAAGAGCTTTACCATAGATTTTTCCAATGGTCAGGTAGGCCCAGGCTTTGATACGTAAGGTCGAACTGATGAGATTCTTATATTGGTCCTCATTGATCGTTTCCTTAAAATCCTGTCGATACTGTTTCATGTTGGCCAAGTAGTCGTTACAAGCAATCACCACGTCGTAATAACCTGCAGGGTCAGCATAACCGTTACTGATCGTATCATCGGCATAATTATAAATGGCAATCAGCTCAGAAGGAGCATTGGTAGTGGGTTCCAGCATCTCACCACGAGTGTCGGTCAGGAAGATGGATTTATCTCCCACAGCCTGCATCTTGGTAATGATACCCAAATATCCGGTGTACATTTCAGTTTGAGCAGAAATATAGTCTTTCCCCAATAGAACATCGTCCGTTTGAGGATTAAAAAAGTCTTTACAACTGCTGAAACCAGCAATTACAAACAATAGGAGCAGTAATTTGAATATAGTTTTCATACAATCAGAATTTCAAGTTAACACCCATTTTAATGGTCTTGGGTTGTGCCACCTTAGCGTAATCGACCCCCTGTAATGCGTCGCTATAGGAATAGGAGAACTCGGGGCTGACTCCCAAATAATCGGTCAGTGTGAATAGATTCTGTCCAGTCAGGTAAATGGTTCCCGATTGAAATAAGTTCAGGAAGGATTTCTTGAATGAGTAGCTTAGAGTGACATCCCTCAACTTCAGATAAGAGGCATCTTCTATCCATCGATCGGAAAAATTGTTATTGCCTATAGCATCGCCCCATTTGGCACGAGGAACATCCGTCACCTGACCTTCCATCGTCCAGCGACGAATCACTGCCCGACTTTGGTTACTGAAATCTGAAACTGATTCCAAGGAACGACGCACTGCATTGTATGCTTCATTTCCGACTGAATAAGCAAAATTAAAGTCAAGTGCGACACCCTTGTATTCGAATCGGGAATAGAATCCACCAAAAAAATCAGGGGTTGCCGAACCCAATAAAACCTTGTCATCGTTATTGATGAAAGCATCTCCGTTTTGGTTCACATAGCGGACATCTCCTGCCTGATAGGCAATTCCGACACTATTTTTCAATCCGGAGGCTGCAGCTTGCGCTGTGGTAGAATAAACACCATCGGTTTTGTAACCGTAAAATGCATAAGGATTTTCACCGACCCGGGTAATCAACTCTGCTCCATCTGCCATGGTGATTTTTGTTTCGTTCACGTTCCCCAGGCCAGTAACCTTATTGTTCAACGTAGCTAAGTTTCCGCCAAGAATCCAGGAGAATCCCTGGAAGTGAAGCGGAGCAACCTGAAAGGACAATTCAAGACCATCCGAGCTAATCGAAGCATCGTTGCTGTAATAAATACCCGATCCATAAATAGATGAAGTCGGACTGATCATAACCACGTCAGAAGCTTTTGTTTGATAGTAGCCGGCGGATATATCCAACAAGTTGTGAAACAGGGAAGCATCCATGCCAAGGTTCAAATTCAGGTCTTGTTCCCACTTCAGGTTGGTATTCGGAACGTTGGCGCGAATAATACCCGAAATTCCCTGATAAGGCCTACTGGTATAGTAATACTTACCGTAATTGGAGGAGAATCGGCTGTTACCGGACAATCCGTATTCGGCGCGAAAGTTCAGCTTGCTCACCATCGATGAGGCAGAAAGCAACGAAGTGTTCTTCGCCATGAAAGTCAGTCCTGCCGACGGGAAGACGCCTAGACGAGCGGCATCCGGACCTGTGGAAGATGCTCCGTCGAACGAAACATTCAGAGTGGATTTCAACAGGTTGTTGTACGTATAGTCTGCATGAGCATAGGCATTCATCCAACTCCATGCATCGATGTAACCAAAGAAATAACGACCTATGGTATTCACATCACCCAAGGTTTTGTAGAAATCATTGGGAGTGTTTCGACCGGAACCGGCATCGAATTCATGATTGGTAGTCATAACTTGTGCACCAGTCATAAAATTGAATCGGTGAATTTCGGCCAACGTTTTTCGATAGGTTGCATTCAATCCATAGAAAAGGTTGAAAGTCTCAGCAATTCCCACGCGAACCGTATTGGTCGCTATACCATATTGATCGTATAAAGGTAAAATCTCACTGTTGCTGATACCCGGGATAAACATGCTCTCCTGGTCGTAATTGTAGTACAGGCCTACATTCGCATTGAAAGTGAGGTCATTACTAGGTTTATAGGTTAACGCAACTTTTGCATTCACATCGTATTGTCTGTTTTCTGCTGAAAGCGTATTAACCATGGCAAGCGGGTTACTGGTTGCAAAATCCATATTGGTGGACGTACCAAAATAGTAATTGGAAAAGGTTTTCAATTTATTTCCGTCCAAATCAGAATTGTAGGGGCTTAAGAGTGGGGCTTTCCTATAGGCGGCCAATACCGGATTTGTAGCCGACAACATGCCTTGTTCCTGATAGTTGCCGCTCAAATAAGCCAGACCGACCGTTGCCGCAATTTCAAAGCGTTTGCTGACCAAAACATTGGAGTTTATTTGCGTATGGTAACGATTGGTCCCGGTATTCTTCAGGGTTCCGTTTTCTTGTTGATACCCTAATGAAATGTCGTATTTTGCAATAGCATCACCTCCCTCGACCCGAAACAGATGGTCGTTCACAGTACTGTTCCTATAGATTTCGTTCTGCCAGTCCGTTTTATTATTGTACAAATAGGCATAATTGCTATTGGGATCTGTCAAAAAGGGGAAATTGCCAAAGAAGGTTTCCATGTTGTCATAATACGTCATCCCAATATCCGAAAGATAGGATTTGTATTCTTGGTTGTTAAGCAAGGGAATTCTTTTTGGATTCCAATTCACACCGAACTGGCCGTAATAACTAATCTTCGTATTCATGTCGTCGAAGGTAGCTCCATCCGTTTCAATCAAAATGACACCGTTTGAACCCAATGAACCGTATAAGGAAGCGTCAGCCCCTTTTAAAACGGTTATGTTTTGGATATCGTTCAGATTGAATGATTGGAAAATAGAGCGGGAATACCCACGAATGAGTTGAGACTCGTTCTTATTGGGCATGTAGGGTACACCGTTCAAAACGATCAGTGGCGCATTGTCTGCCACCAGCGAACGCGAACCGCGCAAACTGAAAAAGGCACCTTCTCCAGTCATGCCACTCTTGTTGGATACTAACAAGCCTGCAACTTCACCTTGCAGAGACTTATCGATGGACAACGCCCCGGGAACAAAGTCTTTTTTGGTAAGATTGCTGGCCGAAAAGCCTTCCGAAAGACCTTCTTCCATGCGGAAAGGCAAAACCAACGTTTGATTGTATTTGTATTTGTCAAGTGCTATCAGGTACACATTGATGTTCAATTTTCCCATCAATGCAACGTTCTGCGAATAATATCCATCCGCCCAGATGGTAATGGTTCCCTCCGGACTGACATTTTCTAAAGTAAATGAACCATCCGTTGCAGTTCGAACATTTTTTGCTCCTGGGAAACTTACAACAGCATCCGTCACAGGCTTTTTGTCGGAAGACAGCACTTTACCTTTCAACGTTTCGGCAGAAACCGAAAGGGTTGAAATCAACAGTAGCGCTATCCAAATTATCCTCATTTCTTTCATGTGTATTTGTTTTTTCCGATTAATAATTATTGATGGTAGGTCTCAGACACCAATGATGGAAAACCATTTTCGCTGCCGTTCCAATGAATGTATTCTGAATGCGAATTTTGATGGGAGCCGGATTACCATTAGCATCTCCGGCAATCATTACTGCAGCAGCGACTTGCCCGCCATCACGGTCATAATTACCTTTCTTGCTGTTGGTTATCAATCCAGGAGTATCCAATGCTTCCTGATATCCTTCGGCATATCCTACCCCACCGCGGTCGTAATGGAAGGTCGTGGCCGAACCCAATGTCAACGGTCCCAAATCGACGTTGTTCAAATAAATTTGAACATTCAAATTCAAACTTTGTTTGAAGCCCATACTGAGTCGATATTCTCCGGGAGGAATTTTCCATGGTTTAACCACATAGCCCCCTTCACTCGAAATCCGCTTAATCGGCGTGAAATCCATCGTAAAACCATCTGCCAATAAATCTACAAATCCATAAGACAACACTCGGTTCTCAACCGTGGGCCAAACGCCTGAAAGTGGGGTCCATGCGGCGACATCGGTTATGCATTCCTTAAACACCAAATTATTGGTGACAAAATATTCGGCTTTTTGAGTATCAGAACAATTTTCGTAATAATAAAAGTAATCTTTAAGCCTGTATATCAGCATGTTGTTTGGAATTTTCATCCAAGTAACCTTATAGGCAATGCCATTGCTTAAAGCGATGGGATGTTCTGTATCGACTTGTTGAACTGTATTTCGCCACTGACGGTTATAAATGGAAGTAATGTCCACATTGGCTGCTAAGTCTGCTGGTGTATACTTTTTATTAAAAAAAGCTACTTCCAAAATCCATTTCTTCAGAATATTGGTGTCACGTACCATTTCCCAAGATGCCAGTTTTGCTTTGGCATCAGCCATTGCATTCTGAATCAGTTCGTTAGAAGGTATCATGACGGTCGCCGTCAATGATTCAGAAGTTAAATCAAAACCCTTCTTACCAAAAAATGGATTGGTGATGGTAAATACGGAATCGTACACCGTGTTACCGGTATTGTCAACACCGATGGGTTTGCTGTTGGCCTTGTCAAAAATCTTGACGTTTTGTTCCATGACCAAATTCCTGAAGATGGAATAATCATCACCAAGCTCATTAACCACTTCGAACAATGATTTTGGAGTATTAATCATCTGTTTCAGCACATAGATATACCCATCGTTGGTTTTAATCACCTTTTGAACAGGAATATCGTTGATTTCTATATGATCGATCGCCCCCAATTGTGCTAAGGAATCCAATGAAACGGAAACATATTTGCCGTGCCACATCAGGATGCGTTCCCGATCGTATAAATTGGATGGTGAAATGGATATGTCCGTAACGTGGGAATTGGAAATATAGTGGGCATTCGCCGTATCGACAGCGACGAAATTACTGTCGTAGACCATAAACAAGGTATGGAGTTGGCCTTTTTCCTTTAATTGGTCGAAAATTCCGTTAGCTTTCAAAAAAGCATACATGTCAGAAAGGGAATCAACCGATTGAATGTATTCTTCGGAAGATTGGTCAACGATGAGCACCTGATCGTTCAGGATTTCCGTCCTGGAATTCCCAAAATGATTATCCCACAAATCACCGCAGGAGAACAGGAACATGGGCATCAGCAACGCCAACAAGTATTTTAGGGGGTTGGTAACAGTCATGGTTTTCATATTTTAGGGAATTGGAGTAAATGTGATGGCATCCAATTGAATGCTAAACAAGGTGTTGGAACTCGCCGATGGATCCATGACCACGATTTTGAAATCGTGAGAAGACGTATTCTCAAAATTGATTTCATCGTAAAGCGTTGACTCATAAACCCCGGTCAGGTTGCTTGCTACGGTTGTATAGGGAGAAACATTTCGAAAATTAGTTCCATCGAAACTGATTTTCATCAATCCACCGTTTCCGTCACTCATGGTTCGCATGAAATTGTGGTCGGTCAGATAGATGAATTTTAGCGTCACTTTATATTTTCCGCGAATCAATGCCGGAGTCTTCATCACAACATTTCCCATGTAACCGAGGTTAAGGGCTAATCGATCGTAATGTACGGCAGCTTTCAAATTCGTTTTGCAAGTCACGTAACTCAGATAACTGTAGGCCGTTCCTTTAACACCAGAAGCCGATAATTCATACGAATAGCAGGATGCATTGCTCACGTTCACTTTGGTTTCTTGCGTTACCGGGATGGCGGGTTGAAACAACGAGGAACCAACGATGCTCCGTACATTGGAGTAATCGGTCAAATCCCAAACGACTGTTGCTTGAACCGGTTCCCAAATGGGCAGATAACCGTTGATTTCGTGTACAAAACCGTTTTTGGCCAAAACATTGGATTTCTCGGTAACGAAACTGACCTTTTTATCAAGTGTGTTCAGATAATATTTTTCCTCTGACAAGGAATCCAAGGTGATGAGCAAAACCCGGTTCAGAGCATTGGTGTTCCAAAGGACCGTGGTGTCAGGCGCCGTGAATTTTGCCAAGTCTTCAACTTTTGAATTGGACGAAAGGATGTGGTAAGCCACATATTGGTACAATGCACTCGAATCGTTGGCAGAATTTCCAGTTGCATGCAACTTGGTTTTCAAATCCTGAAGCGAATAGATGGAGTCTTTTGCAAATGTTTCGTTCGAAACGGCCAGCACGGTATAAAACCGCTTGGTAATTTGCTGGACACCTGCCGTGGTCACTGTATCGGCCAACACGCTCAGGCGATTTGACCAACCCGTTTCCTGCATGGCTTGTGTCAAGATCGAATAGGAACTGTTTTCAGCAAGTCGGTCATAGACGGTCTCAACCAATGGTTTCATTACATCACCCAAAACATAAATGACGCCGTTTGAAACCGATATGCACATTTGCAGCACCTTGGCATTTCCATCCATAATGGCTTCACCGGCAACCGTGGAATCAATCTGAATACTCAACTTGTCACCCGTAATATTGGTGGTATATTTCAAATTGACAAAATCATTTACGCTGATGGTGTCTAAAACGGTGGAATACAAGACCATGCTTTTGGCATAAGAAACGCCGAGTTCTTCAACCGAAGCAACTCCCATTTTCTGATAAAAAGCCTGGACCGCTTCATTATTGGGAACGAATGCTGTGAAATCTTGATCGGCTTGATTCAGGGCATTGTACATGTCAGAATACTTAAGAACCTTGACCCATTCCGAAAAATCCTCTTTGGTAGAAAGATAGGTTGAAATTGGGTTCTCGTTATAAATCTGGTAGGTACTGTTTTTATATGGGTCCTCACAGGCAAATAATGCCAAAACGGAGGCCGTAATCAACAGGTATTTATGGAACTTCATGACGGATGCTATTTGGTGGTGGAATAATAAGGATTCTGAACCAGAAGCGGATTGGCAATGATTTCGCTTTGTGGCAATGGCATATAGAGTGCGTCGTTGCTCTTCAGTACAGAACGGATCCATTGAGGATTCATCGTTTGGTTGGCTTCGACGACCATGTCGATAAACTGTTCCTTGTATTTAAAATTCTGCAGCTTGCCAAAACGAAGCAGGTCGTACCAACGTTTACCCTCAGCGACGAATTCCATTTGACGTTCATGCATAATGAGTTTGAGCATGTCGAGTTCATTGGTTTCTGAAGAGGTAACCATTAAAGAATCAATGGCTGCACGTTTTCTAACCGTATTGACCAAATCGAGGGCGGCATTCCATGAAGGCTCCCCTTTCATAACCAAGGCTTCCGCTTTCATCAACATGACTTCAGCCACTCGATATAGTATGAAATTGGCATCTTCGGCCGTGCGGATATTTTCCCTATCTGCTACATCAGTGCCTTTATATTTCCAAACATAGTATTGATTGGCTGTCTTGTAATCGGTAATGGTTGCTCCACTGTGAACATAAGAAGCCATCAACGTTCTACCGTATCGACCGTCCACCGTTGGATCATTGGCCTTTACTTCATTGGTTTCAGCTTTGAAAAGTTCAAGGGCTACATCGGTGAATTTGAATCTGGATCCGGCATCCAATGTGAAATAAGATCCAAAATTGTTTTTCTCATTGTAGGTCTGGTAATTCCAATTCAACTCCATGATGGATTCATTGCTGTTTCCAGGGTAGAAAATATCAAACCATTTTGCTGGATCTTTAATAAATACCGGGCGAAAATTAGCCGTGGCATTTAAAATATCGTTGGCGTAGATGATGCAATTGTCATAGTCCTCGTCCCACAAGCAAACATCGGCCATCAAGGCATAAAGAGCCCATTTGGTAACCCGTCCTTTTGTTTGCCACGATTCTTCATACTGTTCCTTAGCAGCACCTGTTGCCAAAGCGGTGGTAATGTCCTTTTTGATTTGGGCAATGATGACTGTATCCGAAGATTTAGCAATTTCGTAGGAAGCATCATCGTTGACATAAGCTTGAAGGACTAAAGGCACTTCCCGGTAATTCTTCAACAGTTGGAAATAACAGAAGGCGCGCATGAAATAGGCTTCCACCAAGTGGGAATTCATGACCGATTCATAATACGTATCATCCTCTAAACGAACCTGCGGTGCATATTTAATGACCGAATTGGCCATGTTGATGGTTTTGTAAAAGTTGTCGTAGTCACAAAGAGAGGAAGTCGCCGTCATGTTGAAATTCTGCAATGGAGCATCCGAAGTATTGCTGGAATACAGGGTTCCACCGCGAAGTTCTCCCCAACGGATCATATCCGGCACAGAATTGCGCATGTAATAATAACCAGAGGCCAAGACGGCTTCCACATCTTCTTTTGATTTCCAGTAATCATCAGTAACCTGCTCATTGTCAGGCAGAATATTAAGCCACTCATTGCAGGCAGTTAGGCTAAGAATACCTGAAAGGATCAATATGTAGTGTATTTTTTTCATTTTCAGATCCATTAGAAATTAAGATTAAAACCGAGTGACAATCTCTTGGAACAAGGAGTTGTGGCTCCATCTTTGACCAAACTGGTGGCAGATGAAGGTAACGACACTTCGGGATCCTGTCCGGTATAATTGGTCCATGTAAATAAGTCGTAGCCGGTACAGAACAGATTTAAACTATTGATTCCAAGTCGCTTACAAAGTTCACGCGGTATGGCATAGGTTAATGACAACGTTTTGAGACGAACAAAAGAAGCGTCTTCCACAAAACGGTCTGAACCCAGGTAGTTGTATCCCATACCGTATAAAGCTCTGGGAATGTCGGTTTTGTCCCCTTCACTTCTCCAGCGTTTCAACACCGCGGTACTTTGGTTGTTTTCGCCATACATGTTTTCGAGAGACATGCGTGCAGAATTGATAACTTTCTGTCCGTAACGGCCATAGAAAAAGGCCGTCAATGTCAGTTGATTGTACTTGGCCGAGAAACCTCCTCCACCGATGAACAACGGATTGGAATTACCGAGATAGACAATGTCGTATTCGTTAATCACCCCATCGTGATTGATGTCATCGTATTTTGCATCACCCGGATAAACAGGTAATATACCGTTCTTCATTCCGATGGTCTGACCCAAATAATTTTTCATGACCTCTCCCTCCTTATCCAAGGCATACGTATCTTCCGTATTTTGGTAGACTCCTTTGTATCGGTATCCATAAAACGATCCGATGGGGTCACCTTCCACGATGCGAATGGCATAATTCCCATTCCCGAAAGAATAGTTTTCTTCCGACAGGTTGTCTGGTAATTTTTCGACCTTGTTGATGTTTTGGCTCACATTGAAATTCAGTGCCACTCTCCATGCTTTGTCCTTGTACAACTCATAATCGGTTCGAAATTCCCAACCTCTATTGCTCATTTCGCCAGAGTTGAAATACTTGATGGTCGTATAACCTGTCGTGACAGGAATGTAGACATCCGAAAGCAACAGATCGTAAGTATACTTATTGTAATAGTCAAAGGTCATATTAAGTTTCCCTTCCCACAAGGCAAGGTCCATTCCATAGTTCCATTCTCTGGATGTTTCCCATTTCAGTTTGTCTAGCTGAATGCGAACCGGGAAAATAGCAGGCATGTTCATGTAAGTGCCTAAGGATTGATAAGCACCCATGTATAGCGATGAACCACCGGGTGCATTTCCGCTCCAACCCAGGCTTACGCGAAGTTTAGCTTCCTGCAACCATGACTGATCGGCTAAAAAGGATTCCTTTTCCATGTTCCAGGCTAATCCAAACGAGGGGAATGCACCGAATCGGTTGGTTTTCCCCATGGCGGAATTACCTTCATAGTTCACCGTTCCTTTTAAAACATAACGGTCATCGAAGGTATAGACGGCCTGCCCAATGCCAGAAACGCTTCTGGTTTCGGACATGCCCGAACCGATGCCTGCCACTACGCTCCCTACAACCGGATCAGCCAAATGTGGTGAAGCATTGCCTGAGGTTGAACTGCTGTAGCTGAAACTTTGAGACTGCGATGTGCGAAACACGCTGGTGGCTATCAATGAGTGAACTTCATTCCAAGTCTTGTTGAACAACAATTTGTTTTCCGTTTGCAGGGAAAAATTATCGGAGAGGGCATCAGTGCTCAAATTGGCATACTTGCTGGTCCAAAGCACACCAGTAGCTTCTTGTGGAAGGAACTTGTTGTTTCTGGAAGTACGCATGTTCATGGACACATAGCCCTGATACGTCAAATTGAACGGAAATTTGTATTGCGCATTGAATGAAATCTTCTCCTCACGTTGTACGTTGTTGTTGTAACTTTCCAAAGCCATGGCCACTGGATTGTAATTTGAACCTCCGTCAAACGCTCCCTGAAAATCATCCTCCTGACGAGAGAAATATTGGGAAGTGCGTTTTTTAGTCACTTTATCAATGTAGTACGGACTCTTGTTTGGCATCTTGGTCAAAGCCTCACTACGAACATTCGCATAATTGGCGTCCTTATCGCTTTGGGTGTAAGAAAAATCAGCGGTTACCCGTAAACGGTTTGAAAAATCGTAATTGATGTTCAACTTCGTAGACAAACGAGTCAGTGAAGTTCCGATTGTCGTTCCTTGTTCATCAAGGTATCCGAGTGAGAATCGATAGGTGGCCTTGTCACCGCCTCCAGAGAGTGAAAAGCTGTTATCCAGCGTTGTCGCGTTCGAACGAACTTCGTTCAACCAATTGGTATTGACGTTGTATTCGTTAAAATACTGGAAGGTCGGGTCGTAATTGATTTCGTACGTGTTGAACAAAAGTTCCAATTCATTCGTAGCTGAACCCAGACCTTTGGCATTGGCTGTATTCCAAATGGCATCTTGAATCATGGCAACATATTGACCACCATTTAATAATGGAATGGATGCCGGTTCGTATTTACCGGTGAACTTGGAGGACAACGTAAAATTGGTACGGCCTCTGGATCCTTTTTTCGTAGTGATAAGCAAAACCCCGTTCGAACCTTTGGTTCCATAAATGGCAGTCGCAGAGGCATCTTTGAGCACTTCGATGGATTCAATGTCGGATGGGGCAATGTTCAACAAGGCACCAAAGTCTTCTTCATTGGCAGTAGCAAACGAAAAATCGGAGCTAATCTGTGTCGAGTAGGGAATCCCGTCGATGACAATCAAAGGTTCCGAAGAGGCGCTTAATGAGTTCGTTCCGCGAATACGGATGGAACTTCTTGCTCCCGGATCACCTCCCAGAACAACGTCCACGCCACCCATCTGTCCTTGAAGGGCTTCTTCGACGGACGAAACAGGAATGGTGTTGATGATTTCCTCCATATTGATTTTCTGAGTTGCTGAGGTTTGTTCCCTTCTGGAAACACCCATCTCATCACGATCAATTCGTTTGCCAGATACGACAACATCTGTAATCGTGTGTGCATCCGATTCCAACTCCACATTCAATTGTTTTTGACCTGAATAGCGTATCGTTTTGGTTTTCATACCAATGTAAGAAACCCGAATGCTCAGTCCAGCCTCATTGGACGGTACCGATATGTGGTAATACCCATCCACATCCGCTATGACACCGCTCAAATAACGACTCTGGCTGTTAACAACGAAGATGTTGGCGCTCTCAATTGGAATTTGTTTCCCGCCTAAAGATTCGGTGATTCGACCTGACAAAATGATGCTTTGTGCGAAAGCCTCTCCTGTAAACGTCAGAATTACCGCAACTAGTAAAAATTTTAACCTTCTCATATGTGGTGTTCGTTATGCGTTTACAAAACAATATCTTCAAGCAAGTGGAAACATCCATCCTTAAAGGCGAATGGCAAGTAATAGTAGGTGGAAACCACATTGACCGTATTCGTGCTGGTTGTGAACTTGACCGTTAAGGGTTGGTTGGCACCATGGTCAGATAAAACCAACTTGTAATTGCCATAGGTATCGAATGTGCCCATTATTCCGGCTCCAGGATAAGGATAACCCGTGAAGGTATTTAGATCCGATGTGATAAACAGTGATCTCAAATAATTGGCCAGTTTGGTTTTATTGGTTTGCGTTAAGGTTCCGGACAAGGAACCGTTGGAAGCAATGGTCAAACCGGTGCTGCCGGGTATACTGGATAATTTTGCTTTGATGGCTTCGTTGCTTGGTATGAAAGCGATGAATCGAGAACCTGGCATCAAATTGGTCAGACTTGTTTCAGTGATCAGACCAGCTTTAAGCAACAATTGCGAGAATAAATAATAGGGATAACGAGAATCGTTGCAAATAGCCAAAGCGTATTCCAAGCCATCACTCTCATCAGCTTTGAAAAGGCCAGGGTAGTTGTAGGAATACGATTTTCCATTGGACCAGTTATTCGAACCGTTGTTGATTTCATGGAAGTCAACAAAAGGATCGCCCGAAAAAGCAGGATTCAAATATTGATTGAAAAGCAGGTTGCTCGTGATTTTACCATTGTGAACATACCAGTAATTGAAAGCCACATTGGTTTCCAATACTTGAGTTTCACTACTTGATAGTTCCGTGGCACCATTGCACAAATGCATGTTCACCAGATTGGACATTTCGTTGGCACTCATATCCACAAACGTACCGGTTTCGTCCGAAAATTTCTGCAGAACTTTCCCGGTAGTAAAGCTGGCAAGCCTCATATGTTCAGAGTTAAACTGAGCAGTATCAGGCATTAACGAGATAAACCTAGTTTCATTGGAAGCCAATGCGAGCAACAAATCGGAACCGTCAAGTGCATATAGGAAATCAATGAACTTGAGGTATTTGAAAGCTGGCCCGGCTACTGATGAAAAAATGGCGGGTGCGGGCATTCGGTCAATTCCATAGAGAGAACCGTTGGCACAAACTTTACGGAGCGAAACATCGTCCGGATTGATGTTGATAGGAGTTTTAAATGAAGTGAGCACAGTTCCATTGGTGATTTCTTCAGGGAAAACGAGATTTTTATCACTCGAAAAAGACTGAAGCAGAAAATATTCAAGAACCAAGGGGTCAAGATCGGCCAGGGTGGAATACCCTCCTACTTTCCAGAAATCATTGAAAAACAATTCCATGGCAGCATTGGTTGGGGCAAAAACATTGTAACAGCTACTGGATAATTCTTTGATGTTCAGGTAACTGGAAGTAGGCCACTCGTAGGCGATTGGAGGCAAGGTCTTGTGACTGTGCAAGTAAAGGTCCTGACCATTCCCAAAGTTCTTGGTCAATTCATTATCCAGGGTATACGATGAATAGGAATTGTAAAGGTCAAAAAACATGGAATATTCCGCATAACGATTTTTAAGTTCGGTATAGATCGTTTCCAACGGGTCCAATACTTGATTCAATAAATAAACATACCCATTGTCGGAGATGACATTTGATGTATTCTGAACGCTGGCGTTCGAAATATTAAATCC
This sequence comes from Bacteroidales bacterium, assembly GCA_035719105.1. Taxonomy (GTDB): domain Bacteria; phylum Bacteroidota; class Bacteroidia; order Bacteroidales; family UBA1402; genus UBA8389. Next base: position 27,634 of record DASTGN010000002.1, read on the forward strand.
ATTTGAACCTCCAGTCCAATGGGAATTTGGGTAGAAGTATTCATAATTGTATTGGGCATCAATGGCCTTGGTCTCAAAAAGTTGGTAAGAGAATACGGGCAGGAAGCGTTCCAGATGGTAAACCGAAACGGAGTCATTGAGGGCAGGGTTGAATTCTTTACTAATGGCATCGTTGCTTTTAGTCCTGAATTTATAATAATAACCAGCCATGACCGCTTTTTGTTCATCGGTGGCGCCATCCCCTTCCGCTGGTCTGAAGTTAACCAACTTGTTCCAATCGAATGCATAATAAACCAAATGGAAACCTATTAGTTTTTTGAGTTCCGTATCATTCATTTCAGATATCGAGTTGAGCCCCTTTTTATGGAGGTAAACCGTAAAAGCAGAATCATTCGGAGCCATGACGGTCAGAATGCTCTTCCCATCGACAATGGATTCATAGCCTGCTTTTTTGACGCCTTCAAGAAAAATGGAATAATTGCCACGCGATTCAAGAACCTGAAAAGCACTGCCTTTCAACCAATCTGGAATGCGATAATGGTCTTCCATATTGTTGCAGGAAGTAACCAGCAAGGGCAACGTCAAGAGCCCGATCATCCAATGAATGAGCCTGGATTTTTTCATAATGATCTAAATTTTGATTTTCAAGGTTATTTCCATGCAGACGGTTGACTGCAAGAATGATGCTTAAACAAAAAATTACATAGATACACTCGATGCGTCAAGCTGATTTATCGAGTGTATCTATGTTTATTGCGTTAATAGCCTATGTTGTTTTTAATCATGATTTTTTCAACTTTCACCGTACCATCGGAGTAAATGGTTCGATAAATGTTTAAACCAACTACAGGTCGTTTAACTTCGATACCTGAAAGGGTGTAGATGTGCGTTGACACCACTTCTTTCTGAGTATCGGCAGGTTTAGCCAAAGCTACAGGATCGGAACCCTCGCCCATCAGTTTCACGTCGAAAATCATCATGTTGCTGTTGGTATTCAGGTTCGATACACTTTTAAACCGAACATACACCGGTGTCGTTGCATCGTAATATGCAACACGTTTACGAA
>DASTGN010000003.1:0-271173 GCA_035719105.1 Bacteroidales bacterium
GTCGGGGTCCCACCTCTTCCCATTCCGAACAGAGAAGTTAAGCCCGACCACGCCGATGGTACTGCGCAAGTGGGAGAGTAGGTAGTCGCCGTTTTACGGTCAAGCCCTGTCGCATACATGCGATGGGGCTTGATTCATTTACGTAGGTTTATGTTTTTTTGGGGCTTCAAAGCAAGTAAAATCCTCATTATTTTTCTACTTTTCATGCTGATAATAAGGATAAATTTCTTTATCTTTGCGGGGTTTTAAAAAAACAAGCACCTTGGGCAAATTTGACAGTTATAAGATTCATTTGAAATCCCTTTCCATTGGTGATCATACCTTTGATTACATTTTGGATACAACGTATTTCAAGAATATTGACAGTCTAGAAGTCCAGAATGGCAATGTTCTAGCTAAAGTGTTGGTTCGGAACAATGGCAACAATTATGAATTGATATTCAACTTGGAAGGGACGGTAAAGATTCCGTGCGATCGTTGTCTCGACGACATGGATCAACCAATAGTCAATTCTGGGAAATTGTATGTCAAATTTGGGACAGCATATGCTGAGGAAGGTGATGATATCATCATCATACCTGAGGTGGAAGGAGAGATCAATATCGCTTGGTTCCTGTATGAATTTGTTGCTTTGAGTATTCCGATCAAGCACATTCATGCACCGGGAAAATGCAACCGTTTGATGTCTGGCAAATTGAAAAAACATTTGGCCAAGAATCCAGATGATGATGACGATGATGATATGGATCAGGACTTGGATATCGAAGATACTGAACAGGTAGTGGATTTTGAGGAATCAGATTCACAGCCGACAGATCCGAGATGGGACGAACTAAAAAAAATAATCGATAACAATTAATTGTAAAAAAGAAAATGGCACATCCTAAACACAAACATTCGAAGACCAGAACGGCCAAGAGAAGAACCCACTACAAGGCAGAGGCCCCTACACTGGCTGTTTGCCCTAATTGTGGTGCTCATTACATTTATCACACCGTATGTGGTGAATGCGGTTATTACAGAGGTAAAATTGCCATCGAACAGGCTGCTGCCGTTTAAGGTAAATGGATACGCACAACTGAAAAATAAAAAGGGCTTCGAAGTACATTCGGAGCCCTTTTTGGTAGTATGTTCAGCGATTTTGATTGGTATTTGGCTATTATATCAGTCTTTTTGATTATTTTTGCACAAAATATATGAAAATGAGAAATTTTAATGCGGTGATTACTGGAGTTGGCGGTTACGTGCCTGAAAAAGTTATTACAAACGAAGATATTTGCAAATTAGTCGATACCTCCGATGAGTGGATAACGACACGTACCGGCATTAAAGAACGCCGTAAATTAGATATTCCTGGTGCCGGCTGTTCGTACATGGCAACTAAGGCTGTTCAAGAATTGCTTGAGAAAACCGGAACAGACCCGCTTGACATTGAAATGCTAATCTGTTCGACCAATACTCCGGATTTTGTGCTTCCGGCTGCAGCCACCATGATTGTAGAGAACTGTGGCTTGAAAAATGCCTATGGTTGGGATTTGGGGGCTGCTTGCAGCGGTTTCATCTTTGCTTTGACACAGGGAGCAGCGCTTATTGAAGCTGGACGCTATAAAAAAGTGATTGTTGTAGCTTCCGAAGCCATGACTTCCATTACCAATTATAACGATAGAACAACGTGTGCTTTATTTGGGGATGGATCTGCAGCTGTTTTGCTGGAACCTACCACTGAAGATTTAGGTGTAATTGATAGTGTACACTATACCGATGGATCTGGTTTGTCCAGTTTGCATATGAAAGCTGGTGGCTCTGTTCGTCCTGCAAGTCATGAATCGGTTGACAATGAAGAACATTTTATTTACCAGGAAGGACAAACGGTGTTTAAAGCTGCTGTTACACGTCTGGTTGAAGCCAGCGAAGAAATTAAGAAGCGCAACAATCTGTCCCCCGAAGACGTTACCTGGGTGGTACCTCATCAAGCGAATATGCGCATCATCGACGCCATTGTTCGTTATATGAAAGTTCCGATGGAAAATGTCATGGTTAACATTCACAAATACGGCAACACCTCTTCGGCAACGATACCCATTTGTCTGTGGGAATGGGAAAGCAAACTCCGCAAAGGCGATGTGCTCATTCTGTCTGCTTTCGGAGCAGGCTTCTCATGGGGAAGTATTTATTTGAAGTGGGGTTACGATCCCAAATAAGGCATTCCGACATCCTTGCTTTAACCCTCTGAATTTCGTATCTTTGCACCGTTATTAGAAACGGAAGTGTCTAGCTATGCTTTCGCCTGAATAACCAAACACGAAGTTAAGATAAAAAAATGCATAAAGCTGGATTTGTAAATATTGTCGGCAATCCCAATGTCGGGAAGTCTACGTTAATGAATACGTTGGTAGGTGAGCGTATTTCCATCATCACCTCCAAGGCTCAAACGACGAGACACCGTATTATGGGTATAGTCAATGGTGAAGACTTTCAAATTGTCTACTCCGACACTCCTGGCGTATTGGCTCCCAATTATAAGCTCCAGGAATCCATGCTCAACTTTTCCAACTCAGCCTTGCTGGATGCAGATATTTTGCTCTATGTGACGGATACAGTTGAGAAAATGGACAAGAATGAAAGTTTTCTCCGTAAAGTACAGCAAGTCACCATTCCTGTATTGGTGATTATCAATAAAATTGACTTGAGTGATCAAGCCCATTTGGAAGAACAAGTCATAGAATTGGGTAAATTATTGCCGAACGCTGAAATCATACCCATTTCGGCTCTTCGAAAATTCAATGTGGATTATGTTTTGCGTAGAATTTCTGAAATGCTGCCAGAATCTCCGCCTTTTTTCGATAAAGATGCATTGACAGATAAGCCTGCTCGATTTTTTGTGACGGAAATCATTCGCGAAAAGATTCTGTTGTATTATCAAAAAGAAATTCCGTATTCGACAGAGGTTGTCGTTGAAAAATACGAAGATACACCCAACTTGGTTCGTATCAATGCAGTCATTTATGTAGAACGTGACACACAGAAGGGCATTGTGATTGGCCATGGGGGACAAGCCTTGAAAAAGGTTGGAACTGAAGCCAGAAAAGATATCGAATCTTTTTTGGGCAAAAAAGTATTTTTGGAAATGTTTGTAAAGGTTGAAAAAGATTGGCGAAATCGCGACAATAAATTGAAAGCCTTTGGTTATCAATTAGATTAAAAAATTAAGATGAGTAATATCGTAGCTATCGTAGGTCGTCCGAATGTCGGCAAATCGACTCTTTTCAACCGATTGACAAAATCAAAACAAGCCATTGTCAATGAAGAGTCCGGAACCACTCGCGACCGTCAATACGGTTTGTCCGAATGGAATGGTCGGGAATTTTCAGTGATTGACACCGGGGGCTGGGTTGACAAATCCGGTGACGTTTTCGAGTCTGAAATCAAGAAACAGGTGAATATGGCGATTGAAGAATCGGATATCATTTTGTTTGTGGTTGACGTCGTCAACGGTTTGACCGACCTTGACTCAGCGGTTGGTAAATTATTGAGGGGTGTAAAAAACAAACCTGTTTTGTTGATTGCCAATAAAGCCGATACCAATGAACTAGGCTACAATTCTTCAGAATTTTATGCACTTGGCTTGGGTGATCCGATTGTCCTTTCAGCCATCAATGGCGCTGGAACTGGTGATTTTATGGACATGTTGGTCGAAATGTTCAAACCAGATACTGAAAAGGAAGAAAACCTCGAGACATTGCCGCGTTTTGCGGTAGTCGGACGTCCGAATGCAGGTAAATCGTCCATTATCAATGCTTTTGTGGGCGAAGATCGTACCATCGTAACGGACATCGCAGGTACAACCCGTGATTCCATTTATACCCGATATTCAAAATTTGGCTTTGACTTTTACTTAGTGGATACGGCAGGTATTCGTAAGAAGGGCAAAGTGAATGAAGATCTTGAATATTATTCGGTCATTCGTTCCATCCGTGCCATCGAAAACGCTGACATCTGTATTTTGATGATTGATGCGACTCGTGGAATCGAAAGTCAGGATATGAATATTTTTTCTCTGATTCAAAAGAATCGTAAAGGTTTGGTTGTTTGTGTCAACAAATGGGATTTGGTAGAAAAGAAAGAAACCAGTGACATAAAAGAATTTGAACGTGCCATTCGCAACCACTTTGCACCATTTGTGGATTTCCCCATTCTGTTTACTTCTGCAACCACAAAACAACGTATTTTCAAAGTTCTGGAAACAGCGAAAGAAGTTTATGATACCCGAAAATATCATGTTTCCACGGCTAAATTAAACGAGTTTTTCTTGCCTTTGATTGAGAATTATCCTCCCCCAGCAATTAAAGGTAAGTATGTTAAAATCAAATATGTAACTCAGTTGAAAGGCCCTGAAACCCCAACTTTTATCTTCTTTTGCAATCTACCTCAATACATTAAGGATCCTTATAAACGTTTCCTGGAAAACAAATTGAGAGCACAATGGCCCTTCACTGGAACACCAGTGCAGCTTTTCTTCCGTTCGAAGTAGAAAGAACGGTTTCTTTCCTTCCAATTGTTGAATATTTTGTTAATTTTTGTATTCAAGTTTGAGGATTTACGATTTTCTTGACAGTATGTTAAGTATCGTTTGGGTAGGTATTCCTTTGCTTCTATTTTAATTTGTTAAAAATCTGATAGATAGACTTTGTTATTTGAATTGCCTATTTTGTAACCTTCTTTAACGTACGTTGTTTGAAATCACCTATCAATTTTGTTATATTTGTTGTTGTAGGAGTTTGAATAATTAAACAATTTAAAGGGAACCCATTTTGATTTTTGAAATCAAGGCGTTATTGAACAGATTAAACACACTAACTTTATTTTAACCGGACTCTTTCCAAAACCGCGAGGATTAGGAAAGAGTCTTTTTTTGTACCTTTGTACCCAATTAAAAACAGAACTGAATTGGAACGTATCGTATTAGGTTTATCAGGAGGTGTGGATTCAAGCGTTGCTGCCTACTTGCTTAAAAAGCAGGGGTTTGAAGTAGTAGGTTTGTACATGATCAACTGGAAAGAAACAGTGGGTACGTTGTCTGGCGAATGTCCTTACGAAGACGATTTGCTTATAGCTGAATTAGTTGCCAGAAAGCTGGACATCGAGTTCCATTCCGTTGATTTGAGTGACCGTTATCGTGAACGGGTTGTCGATTATATGTTTTCTGAATACGAACACGGCAGAACGCCTAATCCCGATGTGTTGTGCAACCGTGAAATTAAATTTGACGCCTTCCTCGAAGCTGCCAATCGATTCGGAGCAGACAAAGTGGCAACCGGTCATTATTGTCGAAAGGAGGTCATTACGGATGTGAATGGTAAACCCATTTATAGATTATTGGCTGGAAGTGATCCAAACAAAGATCAATCGTATTTTTTATGCCAACTTTCACAAGATCAGCTTTCTAAAGCATTGTTTCCAGTGGGGGATATCGAAAAACCCGAAGTGCGTCGCATCGCTGAGGAACTGGGTCTTGCAACTGCATTCAAGAGAGATTCTCAAGGTATTTGTTTTGTCGGGAAGGTCGATTTGCCTGTTTTTCTTCAACAAAAATTAGATAAGAAAATGGGGGAAGTGGTAGAAATTCCTTCCGATTTGAAAGCATATGCTCGAATGATGCCCGAAAATGCAGATGAGAGACTTCGCAAGCAGGCTAAACCCTATTTCTACCGGAAAAAAGATGGACGGGTGGTTGGTTCTCATCAGGGTGCTCATTTTTACACCGTTGGTCAACGAAAAGGTCTGGGTATAGGTGGTTTTGATAATCCGCTTTTTGTATTGGCAACTGACGTGCAAGAAAATTTAATTTTTGTAGGCGAAGGTGTCGATCATCCGGGTTTGTATCGTAAAACATTGAAAATCAATTTGGAAGACTGTCACTGGATTCGTACAGATTTGGCACTGAACGTTGGAGAATCGGTGCGGTATGAGGTTCGAATTCGTTATCGTCAACCCTTGCAAAAGGCAACCCTACACCTTCTGGAAGATGGATTATTTATCGATTTCGACATTCCTCAGCAAAGTATTACCCCTGGTCAGTTTGCAGTTTGGTATTCGAATGACGAAGTGATCGGATCTGGCGTAATTTCTGATTGAACCAGTAGGAATTCCATTATTTTTAATCAACTTTAAGGTCGTTTCATACACTCATCAAAATGAAGACATTTCTCATTAAAATTGGATTGTTGGCAGCAGTTATGACCTTGTGTTCAAACATGCTTGTTGCTTCTGTTTGGACAGTTAGTACGGTACCAAATACGCAAAAAATCGATGCCAAGGTTTTTACGTCTGATCCGGACGATTTAATCGATCCTGTGAGCCAGAACGAGTTGGATCGATTACTTTATCAAGCTAAGCAACAATTGTCTGCCGAGATTTTTGTGGTGGCATTGGAGTCAACCGGCAATGTCGATTTGAAATCTTTTGCGACAGAACTTTTCAATTATAAGGATCCAAAAGATCCAAGTAAAAATTGGAACATTGGCGATAAAGATAAGGACAATGGTTTGCTGATTCTTTTTGTTCTGGATCAAAAGAAGGTGACCATTGAAACGGGCTATGGAATGGAAGGAGTGCTCCCGGACGCCATTTGTTCTCGAATCATAGATGAAAAAATGGTTCCCTTGATGAGGGAAGGTCAGTATGGTCCCGGATTATTAGCTGGAGTGCAATCCATCTTGAAAGTCCTTTCAGATCCAGCTGCGGCTGCCGAAATTTATGCCGATCCGGCGGTTCGATTTAAGGCTCAATGGGAACAAAAGAAGGCAATGTTGTATAACCTTTTGATCGGATATTTGATATTAACCCTTCTTACGCTAATTTTAAGTATTCGAAATGCTGCTAAAAGGGTGAAATCTGTTTCTGGAATGGAGCCATACGAATCCTATAAAGTTTTGAATACTTCGATGACTGGATTCCGAATCCTGGCTTTTTTATTCCCTTTGACCATGGTGTTTTTTCTGATGTATTACAAAAAGAAAATTAACAGTTATCGAAAACAGCCAAGATCCTGTCCCCAATGTGGCAAATCATTGGTTTTAATGTCCGAAAAGCAGGAGGATGCCTATTTGAGCGCTGGCCAGCAAAGCGAAGAAATGGTTGGATCGGTGGATTATGACGCATGGATTTGCATGGATTGTGGTCATCGAACCTTTTTGTCCTATGCTAAATCATTTACCCGGTATCAACCTTGCCCAAAATGCCGTTATAAAACCTATGCTCAAACATCAGATCGCATTGTGTCGGCTCCAACACCGATATCGGCCGGTCAGGGTGTTCACGTATTTACATGTGCCAATTGTGGGCATGAAGCATTGAAATATTACACGATTCCAATGATCATCGTTCTACCATCGTCCCGTGGTGGCGGAGGTGGCGGATTTGGCGGTGGTGGTGGCGGCTTCGGTGGAGGTTCCAGCGGTGGCGGAGGAGCAACAGGAGGTTGGTAATCCGCGTTTTCAGCCATTTCGTCGGTTTTAATCGACTTTATAGCATTTGGCATGGATTTTGAGATTGTCAGTTAAATACATCAATAATAATTTGAAATCAATGAAAAAAGGTACCATCATCGGCCTGTCCATAGCAGGTCTTTTCGTAATCATTTTCTTATGGGGAAACGGTCGTTACAACAACATGGTTACGTCCGATGAAACTGTTTCACAGGCATGGGCCAATGTGGAAAGTCAGTATCAACGTCGTTCTGACTTGATTCCAAATTTGGTTGCAACGGTAAAAGGCTATGCCACTCATGAAAACACCACGTTGATTGATGTGGTCGAAGCTCGTGCCAAAGCCACACAAGTGACAGTGGATCCAACCAACATCACACCTCAGAAACTTGCTGAATATCAGGCTGCCCAATCGCAAGTCGGTTCTGCAATAGGAAGACTATTGGTGAGCGTCGAAGCTTATCCTGACCTGAAAGCCAATCAGAACTTCAAGGAATTGCAAGCGCAACTGGAAGGAACAGAAAATCGAATTTCTGTCGAACGTCAGCGTTTCAATGATGCTGCAAAAGCTTATAATGTTTCCATTCGCAGATTTCCTTCCAACATTATTGCCAGTATGACAGGCTTTGAGAAAAAAGCATACTTTGAAGCAGAAGAAGGGACACAAAAAGCACCAGAAGTAAAATTTTAATTCATTGAATTCCGTCAGAACAGGATGTTGAATCGTTTTGGATTTCCTGTTTTGGCGGATTTTTGCGATATTTGTACTTGAATAAAAAGTTAGGACTCATGTTTTCAGGAATTGTCGAAGAAGCAGCTATAGTAACTGGTTTGGTTAAAGAAGGTGGAAATTTACACCTTAAAATGAAATGCAGTTTCACAGACGAATTAAAGATAGACCAAAGTGTTGCGCACAACGGTGTTTGCTTAACTGTCGTCAAACTGGAAGGTGATGAATATACGGTGACCGCTATTCAGGAAACCCTGGATAAATCAAATCTTGGTCTTCTGAAAATCAATGACAAGGTGAATCTCGAGCGAAGCATGATGATGAATGGCAGATTGGATGGCCACATTGTACAAGGTCATGTGGATCAAACAGCAACTTGTGTTAGGGTGGATGAAACAGACGGAAGTTGGCGCTATCGATTTGAATACCCGCTTAATACCAAGAAGGCAGTAGAAGGTTATATGACCGTAGAGAAAGGTTCCGTTACCGTCAACGGTGTGAGTTTGACGGTATGCAATTCGGAGGACAACAGCTTCGAAGTCTCCATTATTCCTTATACCCACGAACATACCAATTTTCATCAGATTCAGGTAGGATCAGTAGTCAATTTGGAATTTGACATCATTGGCAAGTATTTGAGCCGTATGATGCATTTCTCCCAACTTTAATATGAGTAGAATTCTTGCAATAGATTATGGCAGAAAACGCACCGGTTTAGCAGTTACTGATATTTTGCAATTGATACCGGGTGCATTGGCAACAGTTTCCAGCCACGAACTGTTGAACTATTTAGATGAATATTTTCGAAAGGAACCTGTAGAACGCGTGATCGTGGGACTTCCCAAACAAATGAACAATCAACTCTCGGAATCTATGAAGTATATAGAGCCGTTCGTTCGTTCGTTCAAGAAAAAATGGCCGGAAATGCCGGTTGAATTTTACGATGAACGCTTTACTTCCGTGCTGGCGCATCAAGCCATGTTGGAAGGTGGCCTCAAAAAAAAAGACAGGCAGAACAAAGCATTGGTTGATCAGATCAGCGCCGTGATTATTCTGCAATCTTATTTGGAATCAAAAAGATAAATTATGCAATTGCCCATTTACCTGTATGGTCAGCAGTCGCTTAGAAAAGCAACGACCGATATTTCTGCCGATTATCCCAATTTGAACGATTTAATCGCCAACATGTATGAGACGATGACCAAAGCCGATGGAGTAGGCTTGGCCGCTCCCCAGGTCGGATTGTCTATTCGTTTATTTGTCATTGACTTATCTGCATTGAGCGAAGACGATGAACAATATAAAGGCTATAAGAAAACTTTCATAAACCCCGAAATAATAGAATTTTCGGAAAATACTTGTTCCTACGAAGAAGGTTGCCTTAGTTTGCCGGATATACATGAAAACGTAATTCGCAGTTCTGAGATCAAGATTCGTTATTGGGATGAACAGTTCGTGGAGCATGTCGAAATTTTCAATGAATTTGCCGCAAGAGTCATTCAGCATGAATACGATCATTTGGAAGGCAAAGTTTTTACCGACAGAATTGCTTCCATTCGTCGTCAACTTCTGAAATCCAAATTGACCAACATTTTAAAGGGTAAGTCCAGACCTTCTTATAAAGTGAAAAGTCTTTAAAATCGACTCTATTCACCGATTTTGCTTGATACTTTACGGAAAGCCTGTATCTTTGATAGGAATAATTGAAGAATATGGGCTTTTTTAGTGGCATGAAACGATTTTTTCTTTCCCTACTTTTTTTAATGATGTCCCTGCTTGCATCGCAGGCGCAAATCAACACCGACCATATGATGACGATCGGTCGGAACGCACTCTATTTTGAGGACTATGTGCTTTCCATCCAATACTTCAATCAAGTCATCAAAGCAAAACCCTATTTGGCCGAGCCGTATTTTTTCAGAGGAGTTGCAAAACTTTATTTGGAAGATTACGCCGGAGCCGAAGACGATTGTTCCAAAGCTTTGGAGCGAAATGAATTCATTGTAAAAGCTTACATCTGTAGGAGTTTCGCTAGAATGAAGCTGGGTGATAACGATGGTGCAGTCAGTGACTGCAACAAAGGATTGGAATTTGATATAGAAAATAAAGCGCTCCTGTATCACAAGGGATTCGCATTGGTCGCTGCAAAGAAGTGGACTGAAGCAGAAGTTTGCTTAAATGAAATGATTCGTCGTTTCCCCACGGATGTGGATGCGTATATGTTTAAGGGACAGATGAATGTGGAAAGGGGTGACACCTTGGCGGCCATCGAGGATTTCAGCCGTACCATTGCCATCGACAAGTTTTATGCACCAGGTTGGGCTTCCAGAGGTTGGGTTTCTCTAATGAAAGATCGTTACAGCAATGCCTTAGCTGATTTTAACGAAGCCATTCGTTTGAAATCCGATGACGCGACCTATTTCATGAACCGTGCATTGGCTCGATACAATTTGAATGATCTTCGTGGAACCATGGATGATTTCGACCGAAGCATCAGTTTAAACCCGAATTCCAAACTTAGTTATTTGAACCGTGCTATCATGCGCACCAACGTAGGTGACCTGAATCGTGCGTTGGAAGACTTTGATAAAGCAATTTTCCTGGAACCAGATGATTACCAGGCCATTTATAATCGTGGTTTGGTTCAAAAAGACCTGGGGCACAACAAGGAAGCCATTGCCGATTTCACTACTGTTTTAACTAAATATCCGAAATTTACACCTGCTTATTATCAGCGTTCCGACTTGAAAAAACGACTTGGTGATAACAAAGGTGCTGATAGAGATTATTTTGCAGCATGGAACATAGAAGAAAAAGCAAAGACGGAAAAAGCGGCAGGCAAGAAATCGAAAAAAACAACGGAAGTTGCCGATTCTACCAAAGAAATGTTTAACATCAACAAGTACAATCGGATGATTGCCGGTGTGACACTTGATAAAGAACAAGATCAATATCAGAATCCTATGCGTGGGCGTGTTCAGGATAAGTTGGCAGAAATCGACTTGGAACCCCTCTTTAGTTTGACTTATTATGAAAAGTTGAAACCTGGACCTGTTAGACGAATTTTGGATCTGAGCAAATATTTACCCGAAGGCTCGTCGAGTTCAATAAAAAACTGGAATAAACTGTTGATATCCAATGGCGAACAGGCGTTGACCTCCGAACAAGCGGACACTCATTTTGCTTCGTTGGACGAATATTCCCAACGCATCAGTATGAGTCCTGATGATGCTAATTTGTTTTTTGCAAGGGGACTTGATTTTGCTTTGGTGCAGGATATCAACAATGCCATGCAGGACTTGGATCGTGCCATTTCTCTTAATAACAAGTTGGTTCTAGCGTATTTTGAGAGATCGATTCTGCGTTACCGAAAAATGAACGTCGATTATGCCAACAAACTGTCTGACGATGAATCCATTGTTTCCAATCCTCAAAAACGGGGATCTTCATCACCAGCTGTCAATATCGATGCAGCTACTAAAACAGGTAGTTTCACATTGGGAGAAAAGGTTTTCGGAAATGATTTTGAATTTGTACTCCGTGACTTGGACAAAGTGCTGGTTCTGGAACCTAATTTTATTTATGCTTATTACAATCGAGGAAACATCCGTTGCCTGCAGCGAGATTATCGCAACGCATTGATTGACTATACAAAGGCATTGGATATTAATCCTGATTTCGCTGAAGCTTGGTTCAATAGAGGAATTACACAAATTTATTTGGGCGATCGCGAACACGGCTTGGCAGACCTTCGAATGGCTGGTCAACTTGGATTGTATAAAGCATACAACATCATCAAACGATTGGGTGATTAGTTGTAAGGAGGTATGACTATTAACGAATTAACAAAAAAGATGAAAAACCTTTCATTTTTAATTGTAACAGTGTCGTTATTCTGTTTTAACTTGACTGTTTTTTCTGCAAAACATAGACCTTATTGTATTGGTGCCGATGTTTCCTGGGTGCAGCAACAAGAAAACGAAGGGTTGTCCTTTAAGGATAAGGGAGTGAAAAAAGACGTCTTGACCATTCTATCGGATAATGGTTTCAACTGGATTCGCCTTCGGCTATTTGTGGATCCGAAGGCGGCAAATGGGTATTCCAAAGAAGGTTATTGCGATTTGGAGCATACCTTGGCGATGGCCAAACGTGTCAAAACCGCTGGTATGAAATTGTTGCTTGATTTTCATTACAGCGACACTTGGGCGGATCCTGGAAAACAATTTACGCCTTCCGCTTGGGATCGTTTGAAGGGTAGGGAGTTGGATAGTGTAATTTTCATATATACCAAAGATGTGTTGACTCGTTTTAAAAAAGAGGGTTTATTACCCGAAATGGTACAAATTGGTAATGAAATCAATCATGGAATGATGTGGCCGGAGGGTAAGACTGACAGTACGTTGGTGCCCTTGTCCAATTTGCTTCGAAGTGCAGCAGCTGCAGTACGCACAACGAATCCAAAAACTCAAATAATGATTCATCTTGCCTGTGGGGGGCAAAACAAAGAGTCTGTTTGGTTTTTGGATCGAATACTTAAGAATGGTGTTGACTTTGATGTTGTAGGTCAATCGTATTATCCTGAATATCACGGTACTATCGATGAATTGAAGTACAATTTGACGGATTTGGCAACCCGATATCGCAAGCCAATTGTCGTGGTTGAATATCAAGTACTTCGAAAGGAAGTCAACGAGATTGTACTAAATCTGCCGAATCAAATGGGACTGGGTACGTTTATCTGGGAGGCAACATCACCACGTTGGGGCAATCTATTTGACAAAGAAGGCAACACCACCGAATCGATGCAACTGTATCCTGAACTTTCCGAAAAATTCAAGAATAGACACCGCTAACTGCTTATTGCAACCCGAAAATCAGCGGAAATCCAACGATCACGATTAGGGTCCAAATTAAATACACCGGCAAATACCTCGATACGGCGTCTTCCACCAGTAGAATTTCTTTATGCTGGAAGGTGACCTTGAATAATCGGATAGCTATCCAAATGAGGTGAATGAATAGCAACAGATTGACTCCGAATACTGCAGTGCGGTTTGGAGTAAAACCGTATTCGCTTAACCTATAAAGGATAGCCGATAAAGCCACTGTGTTAATAATCAACGCGATAATTGACAAGAAAGTGAGAACCACTTTGTTGAACGCTTGGTTTTGATTTTTCGAAGTTTCAGACACGGCGAATACGATAATGGCCATGACTCCGATCAGAAGCATGTTGAAAATCAATAGGAAATTACGATCGGTAAAAGGATTCTTGCCCGAAAACGGTAGGCTGATTAAAAAGATGGTAAGCATCAGGAGCACCAAAGGACCAAATATATTGGCAATAATCGGTGCAATTTTATTGGTTATTTGAGCATGGTTCTTGATGATGTATGTTGCTACGATTGGAATGGAAACGACTCCACAAATCACAATGTATTGTTCATATAGTCGAGAAATTTCAAATCCAATTAAATGGAATAGTCCTATGGTGAGGGCTGAAAAGAGCCCACCAGCCAACACTAAAATGGCGGATATGACAACCAAATCTCCGTTGTATCGGATATAGTCCATCCTTTTTTCGATTTGTTTGGTCATTCCAATAAAAATGAAACCATATGTTCCCCACATCAACAGGGCAGTATGCAATAGAATTAATACTAGGATATTGTTGCTATTATCCAGGTTTCCTGGTATAGCATTTATGTACACAACTGTAATCAAAAAGGGAACGAAAGCCCATATCCATTGATTTTTCTTTTTGATTTCAGAATTTAAAAGGACATAAAGAGACAAACCGAAAAAGATAATCAAAGGTCCGTTCTTCAGATAAAAATCAGATTCAGATAGTGCGAGAGGCAGAATGTTGGGTAGTTTAATAAGAAGTGATGATACAACACAGGCTATTAGTAGCTTGATTAAATCCTTGATCGGGGAAAATGTTTTTGCTTCCATTTTGGATCTTATTTGTTATCTAAAACGTCAAATGTTGCCATTCATTGTTTGATTAACAAACTTTCATAAACGACCAATGGCTCTGCATACTTGCAGAGCCATTGATGTATGGGGAAGAAGCCGCACCAATGAGATGTGTGAAAACTCCGGTCGACAGGATTTGAGAGCCAGGTGTCCTTTGTAATCCGTTGCGCATAAGCGACCTTTTCAGGTTTACGGCCCGCCATTGTAAAGCCTGAGCTTGTCTCGGTGTTCTTGATGTAATTGATGAGTCTACCAATCAATGTTGATACGACTTCTATACAACAAATATATAGAAAAATCCCCTAAATAGCAACTTCTGAGGTGGTATTTTGATACAAGAAAGCCTCGAATTTCTTCGAAGCTTTCCTAAAAGTAAAACAGCTTTTATGCGTTCTTTTTAGCTTGCTGAACGATGGCTTTGAAAGCCTGTGGTTCGTTCATCGCTAAGTCGGCAAGCACTTTACGATTGATTTCGATACCAGCTTTGTGCAAGGCACCCATCAAACGGCTGTAAGACATTCCTTCCAAGCGTGCACCGGCGTTGATACGCTGAATCCACAAAGCGCGAAACTCGCGTTTTTTAGCTTTACGGTCACGATAGGCATATTGTTGACCTTTTTCCCATGTATTTTTAGCTACAGTCCAGACATTTTTTCTGGAACCAAAGTATCCTCTGGTTAGGGATAAAACTTTTTTTCTACGTGCTCTGGAGGCAACGTGATTGACTGATCTAGGCATTTTGTTTCTTTTTTTTGAATGTTAGCGTCATGCTTCTCAGATGAACTTTTGAGCTAAGACATTCGGTTAAAAATTGTTTGAATTCTTTTTGTTGACTACTTCATGGCCAACAACAACTTGACGTTGTTCAGGTCGGTCTTGTCAACCATTCCCATGTGCGTCAAATTTCGTTTTTGCTTCGTCGTCTTTTTGGTCAAAATGTGACTCTTGAACGCGTGTTTACGCTTGATTTTACCTGTTCCGGTAAGGGTGAACCTCTTTTTGGAACCGGAATTAGTTTTCATCTTTGGCATCTTGTTCTGCTTTTAAATTTATAATAGGTGAGTTGGTACTTGGTTTTACATTAGCAGATTTTGACTCTGTTTTTTTCTTGGGGGCCAGCATGATGATCATGCGTTTACCTTCGAGAACAGGCATACTTTCCACTTTTCCAAAATCTTCCAGGTCATTGGCAAAACGAAGCAACAATACTTCGCCCTGTTCCTTAAACAGGATGGAACGACCTTTGAAAAAAACGTAAGCCTTGACCTTGCAGCCTTCTTCTAAAAAGGATTTGGCATGCTTGAGCTTGAAGTTGTAATCGTGATCGTCCGTTTGGGGTCCGAAACGAATTTCCTTCAGCGTGATCTTGGTGGCTTTGGCCTTTTGCTCCTTTACCTTCTTCTTTTGTTGGTAGAGGAACTTTTGATAGTCAATGACACGGCAGACGGGGGGGGCAGCGTTTGGAGAGATTTCCACCAGGTCCAACTGTTTGGAATCGGCTATTGCCAACGCTTGTTGAATGCTATAAACACCCTGTTCTACGTTTTCACCGACTAAGCGAACCTCTTTGACTCGGATCCTGTCATTGATCCGGTACTGCATTTTCAAATCATCGTTCTTCATTCAGATGTTTTAAAACCTCGTTTTGTTATGTTTAAATGTATGACTATCAATTTGTTGATTACCATGAGGTAACCATCTTTTCGACTTCTTGGGTCAAAAGTTCGGCAAAGGTAACAAAATTCATTGAACCTTTATCGCCTTCGCCCTGTTTTCTTACGGAAACTTCTTGTTTTTCTGCTTCTTGCTCTCCAACAATGAGCATGTATGGAATGCGTTTCAATTCGTTGTCACGAATTTTTCTTCCTATTTTTTCGTTTCTGTCATCCAGAATGGTGCGAATATCACGATCGTTTAGGTAATCACTAACCTGTTTGGCGTAATCGTTGAACTTTTCACTGATGGGCAAAATAACCACCTGATCGGGTGTGAGCCATAAGGGGAACTTACCTGCGGTGTGCTCGATCAGAACAGCAACGAAGCGTTCCATAGAGCCGAATGGTGCACGGTGAATCATGATGGGACGATGCTTCAGGTTATCACTTCCAACGTATTCCAATTCAAATCGTTCAGGTAAATTGTAGTCTACCTGAATGGTGCCCAATTGCCAACGGCGACCAAGAGCGTCTTTGACCATGAAGTCAAGTTTGGGGCCATAAAAAGCTGCTTCTCCAAGTTCCACTCTGGCATTCAGACCTTTTTCCTGGCAAGCTTCAATAATGGCACGTTCAGATCGTTCCCAGTTTTCGTCGCTTCCAATGTATTTGGTTTTGTTTTCGGGGTCGCGAAGTGAAATTTGAGCTTCAAAATTCTCAAAGTCCAAAGCCTTGAAAATGATGAAGATAATGTCCATAACTTTCAGGAATTCTTCTTTCACCTGGTCTGCACGACAAAAAATATGCGCGTCATCTTGGGTGAAGCTGCGTACACGGGTAAGACCGTGCAATTCTCCGCTTTGTTCGTATCGATAGACTGTTCCGAATTCGGCGAATCTTAAGGGTAGGTCTTTGTAAGAGCGGGGAGCAAACTTGTAAATCTCGCAGTGGTGAGGGCAGTTCATCGGCTTGAGCAGATATTCTTCACCTTCTTCCGGAGTATGGATGGGTTGGAAAGAATCTTTGCCGTATTTGGCATAGTGCCCAGAGGTCATATACAATTGTTTGTTGCCGATGTGTGGGGTCATTACCTGCTGGTAACCGAATTTCTTTTGGATGCGTTTGAGAAAATCTTCCAAACGCAAGCGTAATGCCGTTCCGCGTGGAAGCCACATGGGCAGGCCTTTTCCAACCATCTCGCTGAACATGAACAGTTCCAACTCCTTACCAATTTTGCGGTGGTCACGTTTCTTGGCTTCTTCCAACAATAACAGATAATCGTCCAACATTTTCTTCTTTGGGAAGCTGATGCCGTAGATGCGAGTCAGTTGTTTGCGGTTTTCGTTTCCTCTCCAATAGGCTCCAGCCACGGAAAGAAGTTTGATGGCTTTGATCGATTCTGTATTCATCAAGTGAGGTCCACGACATAAATCGGTGAAGCTACCTTGGGAATAGGTGGTGATGGTTCCATCTTCGAGTTCTGAAATCAATTCGCACTTGTAACCCTCGTTTTTCTGACCAAAAAACTTAAGTGCTTCGGCTTTGCTGATATCCCGACGTACTATGGCTTCCTTACGGCTTGCCAATTCTTGCATCATCGCTTCGATATCTGCCAGGTCCGACTCTTTAATGACGTTTTCACCTGGGTCGACATCGTAATAAAAACCGTTTTCGATGGCCGGTCCGATACCGAATTGAATGCCCGGATAGAGTTCTTGCAAGGCTTCTGCCATCAAGTGAGCGGAAGAATGCCAAAATGCATGTTTGGCTTCCGCATCTTCCCATTTAAGTAGTTTGATGGAAGCGTCGTTCAGGATGGGGCGGTTCAATTCAATCGTTTGTCCGTCTATGGAGGCGGCGATGCAATCCTGAGCGAGTCTTGGGCTGATGCCTTCTGCTACGTGATAAGCAGTTGTGCCTTTGGGATAATTACGAACGGAACCGTCCGGAAAAGTCAGTTTGATCATATGGAAGGGTTTGTTTTTGCTGTACCACAAATTTACTGCATTAATTTTAGTTGAGCAAGTGCTGTTTCTATGTTTTCCACGTTTTCGACCACGAGCGATCGCTTGTTGTTTTGCTCTCGTAAACGGGTGGATTTAAGGTGGCTTTGTGTATAATTCAAGATGGTGTCAAAGGTTTTGGAATGGTAAAAGGTTGAGTTTGGATTGCTGACAAAATAACAGGTCATTTTGCCTGTCTTCAGCACAATTTTCTCCATGCCCAATGTTTTGGCTGTACGGCGTAAACGTACCATATCAATAAGGTCTGAACCCACTTTCGGAATGGGGCCGAATCGGTCGATCAATCGGTTGCTAAAGGCCATGACTTCGGATTCGGCTTCCAAATTGTCCATTTCGCGGTACAAACTCATGCGTTCGGAAGAACCTGGAACATATGAATCTGGAAACAATAGTTCCATGTCCGACTCAACTAAGCAATCAGATACGTAAGTTGGCGATCCAGCGCCGTCGGTGGCGTGTTTTTCGTCGGCATAAAGTTCGGAAAACTCGTCGTCCTTGAGTTCCTGAACTGCTTCATTTAGAATTTTCTGGTAAGTTTCGAAGCCTAAATCGGCGATGAAGCCACTTTGTTCGGCTCCGAGCATATTTCCTGCACCGCGAATATCCAGATCCTGCATAGCGATGTTGAAACCACTGCCCAAGTCTGCAAAATTTTCGATGGCTTGCAATCGACGTCTGGCTTCTGGCGTCAATGAATGAACGGGAGGTGCCAGAAGGTAGCAGAATGCCTTTCGGTTGCTCCTGCCGACTCGACCGCGCAATTGGTGCAAATCACTCAACCCAAACTGATGAGCGTTGTTGATGATGATGGTGTTTGCATTGGGAATGTCGATGCCACTTTCGATGATGGTAGTGCAGATCAGCACATCGTAGGCATAGTCCATAAAATCCATGATGATTTTTTCCAACTTTTCTCCTTCCATTTGCCCGTGTGCGATGACTGTCCGGGCTCCAGGAACGCATTTGTTGACCAACCGCTCGATGTCAATGAGGTTGTTCACCCGGTTGTTTAACAAAAAAACTTGTCCGTTGCGACCGAGTTCAAATTCGATGGCATCTTTCAACATGTCATCAGAAAGAGTGCTGACCTCCGTCTGTATGGGGTATCGATTGGGCGGGGGAGTGGAAATGATGCTCAAATCCCGGGCACCCATCAACGAAAACTGCAACGTCCGGGGGATAGGGGTTGCTGTCATGGTTAAAGTGTCCACATTGACTTTCAATTGTTTGAGCTTTTCTTTGATGGCAACACCAAATTTTTGTTCTTCGTCAACGATAAGTAAGCCCAAATCTTTGAAATGAACATTTTTTCCAATGAGCTTGTGGGTTCCAATCACAATGTTGGTGCCACCTTCCTTGATATCCTTCAACAGTTCGGTCACATCTCCTGGTTTACGGGTTCGGCTTAAATAATCCACTTTGCAGGGAAAATCCGCCAATCGCTTTTTGAATGTCTTGTAATGTTGCAGGGCGAGAACCGTTGTCGGAACCAAGATGGCCACCTGTTTGTTGTCGGCAACAGCCTTGAAAGCAGCACGAATGGCCACTTCAGTCTTTCCGAATCCAACATCACCGCAAATCAGGCGGTCCATTGGCAGCAAACTTTCCATGTCGCCTTTGACATCATTGGTTGCTTTGGTTTGGTCTGGGGTATCTTCGTAGGCAAATGAAGCCTCCAATTCTTGTTGCATGAAGCTGTCTGGGCTGTATTGGAAACCCTGTTCCTCTTTTCGCTTGGCATAAAGCAGAATCAAGTCCCTGGCTATATCCTTGACCTTCTTTTTAGTACGCTCCTTCATAGCTGACCAGGCAGTTCCTCCCAGTTTGTGGATGTGGGGTTCCTCGCCTTCCTTGCCTCGGTATTTTGAAATACGGTGCAGGTTGTGTATGCTTACGAAAATCGTATCATCGTCTTTGTAGACTATTTTGATGATTTCCTGCATCTTGCCATTGATTTCAGTGCGGAAAAGACCTGCAAAACGCCCAACTCCATGGTCAATGTGTACTACATAATCTCCAAATTGGAACTGGACAATTTCTTTCAAGCTGAGCGCCAGTTTTCCATTTCTGGCTTTGTCGGAACGCAAATTGTACTTGTGATAACGTTCAAACAATTGATGGTCGGTGAAACATGCAATTTGCAAATCGTGGTCTACAAAGCCCTCGTGCAGGGTTTTTTCAATTGGAATGAAATGTTGGTGTTCCTCACGATCTTCGAATATGGTTTTGAGTCGCTCGATCTGTTTTGGACTATCGCTCAATACATAAAGTTGATAACCCAAGGTGGTGTACCGTTGAAACGCTTGACTCACAAAATCGAAATTCTTGCCGAACTGATCTTGTGGAGAAGTCTGAAAATTTAAGGTAGTATGTTTATTACTAAATGCCTTTCGTCCGAATTCAATCCAAGAATGTTTTTGGGCCGCTTCCATGAAGTCGACGTCTGTCAACAAGCGATCAAGGGGCGTATCACCGGGTTCCTCAGCCAGGATTCTAAGTTTGCCACAGGTATATTCAAAATCGGAAAAACCCAGTATGGTATTTGGGTCTAAGTAATCGGTGAAAGGTACCTGATTCATGCTGCCTTGATCAGTGAACGGTACGATTTTGATACTTTCAGTATGATCGTTTGAGAGTTGATTCTCGATATCGAAACTACGAATGCTTTCTACTTCGTCACCAAAAAAATCGATGCGGTAGGGGAGTTCGTGACTCCAAGAGTAAACATCAATCAAGCTACCGCGTACAGCGAATTGTCCAGGTTCGTATACATAATCAACCCGTTCAAAACCAAATGTTTGCAATAATTCAATGACAAAAGCATTATCGATGTGCTCACCTTGGTGGAGAGTCAGTGTATTTTGCTTTAAGTCATCGGTGGAAACTACTTTTTCAAGCAACGCATCGGGATATGTTACCACGACAATCGCGTTGTTTTGGCGCAGGGCAGTCAATGCTTCGGTTCTCAAAATGGTATTTCCAGGATCGTTTCGACCGTATTTAAGGGCCCTTTTAAAACTGGCTGGAAAATAATAAACAACTTCTGAACCAAGTACTTGCACCAAATCGTGATACAAATAACCTGCCGACTCTGCATCTTCCTGCACCAAGACAAAGTCGCGTTTGCAAGATTCGAAAAGAGCAGCCAAACCAAGACTGACGGTAGAACCGATCAATCCGTCCAAATAAAGGTTTTCACCCGATTTCGACAATACCATTTTGCCCGCAAGCAGTTGCGGGTGATTTTGGTAGAGTTTAAATAAAATATCAATTTCCAAACTCTGTAAATCTAAAGATGTATAAAACTCCTGCAAAATTAGAAAATATATGGTGTTTTTATTCGAGTGAGAAAAAAATAAAGCCTTATATTTGGATTCAATTATACTCAAAACCAATGAGCATGACTTCCGACTCCATTGTCATTATTCCGACTTACAACGAAAAAGAAAACATTGAACTGATCATCAAGGCTGTATTCGATTTGCCTAAAGCCTTTGATATTCTGATTGTGGACGATGGTTCACCCGATGGAACCGGTTCGATAGTAAAAATGCTGCAAAAAGAATTTCCTGAATCGCTGCACTTGTTGGAGCGATCCGGTAAGCAAGGATTAGGTACCGCCTATATTGCAGGATTTCATTGGGCGTTGAAAAACGGATACGATTTCATTTTTGAAATGGACGCTGACTTCTCACACAATCCCAAAGATTTGTTGAATTTGTATCATGCCTGTGCAGTGGAAGGGGGTGACGTTGCCATTGGTTCGCGCTATGTCAATAATGTGGTGAATGTAGTTAACTGGCCCATTGGTAGGGTTCTAATGTCTTATTTTGCCTCGTACTACGTTCGTTTGATTACCGGTATGAAGATATTCGATACGACTGCAGGTTTCAAATGCTATCGACGCAATGTGCTCGAAACCATTGAATTGGACGATATTCACTTTAAAGGTTATGCTTTTCAAATCGAAATGAAATTCACGGCCTGGAAATGTGGCTTCAACATCATAGAGGTACCCATTGTTTTCTCAAATAGAGAACTGGGTGTATCTAAAATGAATGGTGGCATTTTCAATGAAGCCGTATTTGGTGTCATTAAAATGACCATGCGAAGTTGGACGCGTACGTTTCCAAAAAAGAAAACTCTGGTTGCATGATGAAAACCCTGATTCATAAAGCACTGATAATCAATGAAGGTCGCTCCTTCAAAGGGTCTGTGCTCCTGGAGGGTGCTTTTATCTCCAAAATTTTTGAAGGAACGGTTCCTCAAGAAGTGCTGGATGGTTGTCAAGTACTGGATGCCGAGGGTAAGTGGCTGATACCAGGTGCAATAGACGGTCATGTTCATTTTAGGGAGCCGGGTTTGACACATAAGGCTGATTTGTTGTCCGAAACGCGTGCAGCATTGGCAGGTGGCGTCACTTCTTTTTTAGAAATGCCCAATACGTTGCCACAAACGACCACGATTCAAATCTGGGAAAAAAAGATGGAGTTGGCCGCTTCCAAATCGTTGGCTAATTATTCATTTTATTTGGGTGCGACCAACGATAATCTTTCCGAATTGGAAAAAGCAGATTATCAACGCGTTTGCGGAGTTAAAGTTTTTATGGGTTCTTCTACCGGGAACATGCTGGTAGGCCAACAGGCCGCACTGGAAGGAATATTTAAATCGGTTCCTTGCATTGTTGGAGTTCACGCTGAATCGGAAGCTATTATCCAAGCTAACAAAACACGTTATTTGGAAGCGATTGGTGGAGATTTGCCAATCAGCTATCATCCCTTGATTCGAAGTGCTGAAGCTTGTTATGCAAGTTCAGCCACTGCAGTCGAACTTGCTACGCGATTTGGATCTCGATTGCATATTTTACACCTCACCACCGCCGAAGAACTCGATTTATTTGAAGCCAAGCCTTTGATTGATAAAAAGATAACCGCTGAAGTTTGCGTTCCACATCTTTGGTTTGACGATAAAGACTATGAATTCCGTGGAAACAGCATCAAGTGCAATCCGGCTATAAAAACGGAACGTGATAGATTGGCACTTAGAGATGGACTCAAATCGGGGAAATTGGATGTGATAGCTACCGACCATGCTCCTCATTTATGGGCAGAAAAACAAGGTGATTGCCTCACGGCTGCATCCGGTTCGCCAAGTATTCAATTTTCAGTTCCCCTGATGTTGGAACTTGTTAAGGATCAAATTTTTACAAAAGAACTGATTGTCGAAAAAATGTGTCATGCTCCAGCCACTCTTTATGGAATTGACAGGCGCGGTTTCATTCGGGAAAATTATTATGCCGATATGGCATTGATTGATCCGGAAGCTTCTTGGGTTTTAACAGGTGACCTCATCCTTTCAAAATGTGGCTGGTCACCGTATGAGGAGCAAGTTTTTCGAAGCAAAGTCCTTAAAACCTGGGTAAATGGTACGTTGGCTTACGATGAAGGGCATTTTGCCGAAGGTCGAACAGCTGCTGAACTTCGCTTTATCATTTAATCCAAACAAAAGCATGAGATTCAGATCCGTTATTGTTCTCCTACTGACGCTGTTTCTAACTGTTGAAGTCCAAGGTCAACTGCTGTGGAGCATTTCGGGAAATGGATTGAGCAAGAATAGCTATCTCTTTGGAACCCACCACTTGATCGATAAAGATTTGATTCCTCATTTTGATTCTATTTTGGCACTTTGCGGGCGAAGTGATGCAACCATTGGGGAGATGGATCTTAGAACACCGGGCATGCAAAAGAAAATGATGGACGGTGCTGTCATGAAAGGTAAGAAAATCAAAGAGCTGGTTTCGGATTCCGACTATCAAGTGTTGGATTCAGAATTCAAATCGGTGATGGGTTTGGGTATGAATGTTTTGGGTTCTTTAAAACCCATGATGCTAATGTCCATGCATCAGATTTTTTTATATTTGAAAAGTACTGGAACCAAGAAACCACCGACTGCTGTTGATGAATTGTTTCAAAAACAGGCGATGAAGAATAAAAAAGACGTTATCGGTTTGGAAACATTGGATTTTCAGATGAATGTCTTATTCAATTCCATCCCGTTGGAACGTCAGGCGGAAATCTTACTTTTTGAAGTTCGCGAAAAAGAACAATTGGTCTCGGATTTGAAGCAACTGAACGGTATTTACCTGAAGGGGGATTTGGATAAGATGAGAGTGCTGGATGTGGACGATAAAAGCATGAAACCTGAAGAAAAAGAATTGTTGGTTGATGATCGTAATTTGAATTGGGTGAATCAATTACCTGCTCTTTTAATGTCGAAATCCTGCTTTATTGCCGTTGGTTGCATGCATTTGGTTGGAGAAACAGGGCTCATCAATCAGCTCCGATTGAAGGGATATACGATTTCTCCCGTTTTAATAAATTGATTTTAAATCGTCCAACCAGGCTTTTAACGTTGCAATTTCCTTTTCACAAACAATATCTGCTTTATACAATTGTTCCAATCCATCAATATTCTGATTGAACTGATGGTTGAAAATAATTATTAAAGCTACTTGATCCATGGAGATGCATTTTTGAAAAACCGAGAAACATTAGGGGGTAATTTCCTCCGTTTTGGTATCTCCTTCTTCCAGTTTTAGCTCTTCTACTTCCTGATTCAGGTTTTCCGTTTCCACAACACCTTCTTGTGCAACACCTAAGCTATCTGTAAGTGTGGAATCTGGAGCTGTGATGTAGGTAGTCTGGCATTCGTATGGTACGGTGATTTCCTCTTTGGCTTTGGGGAATTTGCCTCGATATTGTGTCAGACTGGGGTCTTTTAAAACACGTTCCATAAAGTATCCGAAAATGGGCATTGCTGTTTTGCTACCTTCACCCATTGCTCCGGTACGAAAATGGATGCATCGATGTTCACCGCCTACCCAGGCACCACCGACCAAATTGGGCGAAACGCCAACGAACCAAGCGTCCGAATGATTGGAGGAGGTCCCGGTTTTTCCCCCAAATTCAGTACCATATTTATGAATGTCGTAACCCCATAAGTTCATGACGGTAGAAAGTGGTTCGGTCAAACCTGCTCTCAACATTTGAGTCATCAAGAAGGCAGATTGATAAGGAATGGCCCTTGTTTGACTATCCTTGTGTTCGAAAATAACCTTGCCGTCACGATCTTCGATTTTGGTGACCAACACAGGGTCGTGGGTCATACCATCATTAATTACGGTTGAATAGGCATTTACAAGTTCCAACAGGGAAACATCGGACGATCCGAGACTGACAGATGGAATTTCGTGCAACGGCGTTTTGATACCCATAGCTGCAGCAGTAGCTACAATATCATGAATGCCAACTTCTTTGGCAATTGCAACGGCAATGCTGTTGATGGAACGTGCAAAAGCAGCTTTTAAAGTCAACGTTTGACCGGAGAAATTGCCGTTTGCATTGTGGGGGGACCAAACTTTGGGTTGCCCTTTTTCCATCACATCCCAGGTTATGTATTTGTCATCCCTTAAATCGCAGGGGCTCAGGCCTTTATTCATGGCTTCCGTATAAACGAAAAGCTTAAAGGTGGAGCCGGGCTGACGCTGGGACAAGACTTTATCGTATTTCCAAAAATTGAAATTGATGTCTCCCACCCAAGCCTTTACAAAGCCGGTTTGAGGCTCCATGGCCACAAAGCCGCAGTGCATGAATTTTTCCATGTAACGTATGGAGTCCATCGTGCTCATTACAATGACTTTTTTGCCTTCTTTGTAGTCGAAAACAGTGATGGGGTGGGGTTTGTTCATATAATACTCTACCGAGTCAAGGTTGTCTGGGTACATTCTGGTCAGTCCTTTCCAGGCAGCCGTACGTTTTGCAAGATCTTCAATGAATCCGACGATCTCCTTATGGTTTTCGTCTTGCCAGGGATTTTCTTTGCCCCAATGGCTGTTGAATGCATTTTGTACAATCCGCATTTGTTTGTCAACGGACTCTTCCGCATATTTCTGCATTCGGGTATCGATTGTGGTATAAATCTTCAAACCATCAGAGTAGAGATCGACTTCATTTTCTTTGCACCACTGTTCCAGGTGTGCAGCAACGGCTTCTCTAAAATAAAGTGCATTGCCGTCATAACTCCGTTCAAGCTTATATTGAAGCCTAATAGGAATCAATTTAAGCGAATCCAGTTGTCTTTTACTGATTATTTTGTGTTCCCATAGGTTTTCCAGTACGACATTGCGTCTTTTCAGGCTGTTCTTGGGGTTGATCCTCGGATTGTAGGTGGTCGTGGCCTTGAGCATGCCAACAAGCGTAGCGGCTTGTTCAATAGTTAAATCGGTAGGTTTGTTGTTGAAATAAGTTTTGCAGGCAGTTTTTATGCCGTATGCGTTACTCCCGAAATCCACGGTATTGAGATACATGGTCAAAATATCCTCTTTGGAGTAGAACATTTCGATTTTTACCGCTGTAATCCATTCCTTGGATTTCATGATGATCATCTTCAAAATGGGTAGCTGACCTATCAAACCCCTTGAATACTGGGATCTTGTCTTAAACATGTTTTTGACCAATTGCTGGGAGATGGTACTGGCGCCTCGCGCGCGACGACCACTGGCCATATCCTTGGCAACTGCAAAAAGTCCTTGAAAATCAATGCCAAAATGTTGATAAAACCGCTCATCTTCTGTGTAAATAAGCGTCTTGATCAATAATGGTTCAATTTCACCGTATTTTACTGGAGTTCGGTTTTCCTTAAAGAATTTGCCAATGATCTTGCCATCAGCACTGTAGATTTCAGATGCAACACTTTGTTGTGGGTCACTGATGCTCAATAAGCTGGGCGATTTTCCAAACAACCACAAGAGATTGACATCGACACAAAACAAGTAGAGAAAAAGAAAGAGGAAAAATTCAATGAAAATAATACCTAACCTTCTGTACCAACGCGCTTTTTTCCAGGTTGCTTTCCGTTGTTGCCGCAGTGCTTTGAAAAAAGCGCCGATAAGCCTTAAATAGGGAGATATCCAGTGTAAGAACGTATTCAGATGTTTCTTAATGAACGAAATCCATTGTTGAACTTTCGGCGATTTCATAAGCCTGATTATTAGGGGATTGAAATATTATTAATCGAGTCTTGAGGTCTCCTTCAACGTTGGGATCCAACTGTTTTTAAAGGGTTTCAGTACTGTTTGTAAAAATACTAAAAATCAGATACAAAAACGCCCCCGAAGCGGAGGCGTTTTTGTAAAAATTATTTGCGTTTTCTGTTCTGTTGTTCCTTCAACATCTTTTGTTGATCTTTTTGCATCTGTTCCAAACGAGCGGCAAAACCGGATTTTTTAATGGGTTTCTTTTTGTTCTCGTTCAGTTGTGCCAACAGTTTGTCTTCATCGGTAAACCAACGGAAGGCATAAGTTTGCAAAATCGTTATGAGCGTTGAAACAAAAAAGTACAAACTCAAACCGGCAGAATATTGGTTGAACATGAAAAGAAACATCACCGGCATCATATAAGACATGGTTTTCATCCCTGGCATTTGGGTAGTAGCTGCCTGAGTCTGATTATTGATGTACGTATATACCAAGTTAGTAACTGTCATCAACAAACAGAAAAGACTCACGTGATTACCAAAATACTTGGTCACCAAAGGTATGTTTCCAGTCCATTGGAACAGAACATCGTAAGTGGATAAGTCATGTGCCCAAAGGAAACTTTGATGCCTCAGTTCAATGGAGGAAGGAAAGAAAGAGAACATCGCAAACAGAATGGGCATTTGGAACAACATGGGAAGACAGCCACCCATGGGGCTTACTCCGACACGTTTGTAAAACTCCATCGTAGCCTGTGAGCGAGCAGCCGCGTTTTCCTGTCCTGGAAATTTGGCGTTGATTTCTGCAATTTGCGGTTGTAGAACACGCATTTTAGCAGTCGACATGCTTGATTTCCAAGTGAATGGAAAGATGATGAGTTTGATGATCAGGGTGAGCAACAAGATGATAACACCATAATTTGTTACGAAATTACCGAAAAAGTTGAACATCGGTAAAATCAACAATGTATTCACCCAGCGGAAAAGTTTTCCACCCAAGGGAATTATTTTTTCCAGATCCATTTTATTTTCTGAAGGCACCCCTTTGTCATAATGAGCCAATAAGTTGTATTTTATGGGGCCAAAATAAAATTTCAAATTTGCTGTCTGATTGCCACGCATATCAAAGTCGATGGCAGACTTCTGAGCATAAGTTTTCAAATAAGGCGTCGTATTGGGTTCAGGCTTTGAGCTAAATTCGTTGGTTGTGAATCCTTTATCGCAAATGGCGATGCTTGTGAAAAATTGATCCTTGAACGAAACCCAGTGAACTTTGGTATCAACTGTCTTTTTATCTGCTTTGGCAGCACTCAGATTTTCCTTACTGTCACCAATGAATTTGTAATCCAATTGAGAATAGCGTTCTTCAAAAGTTCGACCTTGCTCTTGTTGAAGAGCTTTGATGGACCAATTGAAATCCAAGGTGTTGGTGTTTGCGGGTAAGACAGACTGAAGGTTGTTTCCTTTTACCTGGAAGTCCATCAGATAGTCGTCCTTTTTCAATGTGTAGATGAAATCCAAACTGGCCGATTCCGAAATGTTCAATCGGTATATGAATTGCAATGGATTATTTGATTCTACTCGATTGAATACAAGGTCGCTGGTATTGATCAAGCGACTGTCAGTTGTGAAAAAGGAGAAATTGAAAGCAGATTCATTTTCGTTGAAAAGAATCAATGGCAATGAATCCTTATTTTCAAATTCTTTCAAACGAACGGAAGCTATGCGACCGCCTTTCGAAGTGAAGGTCAGCTTCATAACGTTGTTTTCAATGCTGTCTTTGGTAACTGCACCTTTGGTCAAGGCTGCAAAAGTACCATATTTCAATTGACTGACAGAGTCCTGGTTTACAGGAGCTTGTGTTTTTGAATCAGCAGCCCCGGCCAATGAATCGGCCAATTGCAAGGTTTTTGCCTTCGTTTGTTCGGCATAGGCAATAGAGTCAATCCGTTGTTGTTCCTTTTGTGCAGCCAGTTGTTTCTCAGAGGGTTTATTGAGCAGGCTGAATCCAACAAGGATCAATATGATCAGCAAAAGCCCGGTGATGGTATTTTTATCCATTTTTATTAAATCGGAAAGTGATTACTATTCAATGCATGCTTTAATGAAATCTACAAAAAGGGGATTTGGTTTTAAAACCGTACTGTTGTATTCTGGGTGAAACTGAGAACCAATGTACCATTTTTTGTTTGGAATTTCGATAACCTCCACCAACTTGGTATCCGGATTGATGCCTACGCACTTCATACCGTTTTGTTCGTATTCAGCACGATATTTGTCGTTGAATTCAAAGCGGTGACGGTGGCGTTCCTGGATTTTCTCTTTGCTGTATGCCTGATAGGCTCTGGAATGCTTGTCCAATACACAGTCGTAATTGCCTAAACGCATCGTTCCACCATATTCGGTAATGCCCTTTTGGTCTTCCATCATATCGATGACATTAACCGTGGTGTTCGGATCAAGCTCGGTGGAATTGGCATCTGCATAACCCAAAACATTGCGGGCGAATTCGATGACCATGCATTGCATTCCCAAACAAATCCCAAAAGTTGGCAGGTCTTTTTCACGAGCATATTTCAGAGCAATGAATTTACCCTCGATTCCACGTTGTCCAAAACCAGGAGCAACAACAATACCGTCAAAATTTTTGAGTTTTTCGTCTACGTTCGCCTCAGTAATGTGCTGAGAATGAATGAGCGTTAACTTCAGTTTCCGGTCGTTATAGGCTGCAGCATGGCAAAGCGATTCCGAAATGGATTTATACGCATCGGGCAATTCAGCGTATTTTCCGACCAAGGCGATTTTAACTTCTTTGGTGGCACTGTACATTTTGTCCAAAAATGCTTTCCAGGGTTCCAAATCGATTGGCGTATCAATTGGAAAACCGAATTTAGAAAGCACGATCTTGTCAAGACCTTCTTTTAGCATCAGTAGCGGTACATCGTAGATGCTTGGTGCATCAATGCATTCAATGACAGAATCTTCGGCTACATTGCAGAAAAGCGCAACCTTACGTCGAATGGTCACATTCAAAGGATGTTCGGTACGTAAAACCAACGCATCGGGTTGGACACCCAATTCTTGCAGTTGTTTGACTGAATGTTGTACGGGTTTGGTTTTTAGCTCTTTAGCTGCAGCAAGATAAGGTACATAGGCCAAGTGTATGCAGAAACAGTTTTTTCCGAGTTCCCAACGCAATTGACGAACGCTTTCAATAAATGGCAGGGATTCGATGTCACCAACGGTACCACCAATTTCGGTGATGATGAAATCAAATTGGTTTTTGGCACCCAAAAGGCGAATACATCGCTTGATTTCGTCCGTAATATGCGGTACTACCTGAACGGTCTTACCTAAATAATCACCACGACGTTCCTTTGAAATGACGTTTTGGTAGATTCTTCCGGTCGTGATGTTGTTGGCACGCGTGGTCGGTACATTCAAAAAACGTTCGTAGTGGCCTAAATCCAAGTCAGTTTCACGTCCATCGTAGGTAACGTAACATTCTCCGTGTTCGTAGGGATTCAGTGTACCCGGGTCGATATTGATGTATGGATCGAATTTCTGAATCGTAACCCTGTATCCCCGGGCTTGCAACAATTTCCCCAACGAAGAGGAGAGGATGCCTTTTCCGAGCGAGGAAACGACGCCCCCAGTCACGAAAATATATTTAGTCTCTGCCACAATTAGCTAATTTTGGTGGTTGAAAAATAGTGAAGAAATTTAATTTTGTTTAAAGGGGCAAAAGTACGAAAAAACTTTTGGAAATAATGTTTTACCTTTGTCCGAAAATCGGTGTAAATGAAAAAAAGCTATTCCGTTCTGATGCTGTTTGCCGTTGCTGTTTTACCGGTGTTAGCTTCAGGCCAGGATGACTTTGGTAGAGTCACAAAAATTAATACTGCAAATGCTCCTCAATCTGTTGTGGATGACGATCCGGAAGAATTCCCAGTCATACCGGTCAACTTGCCGGAACACGATTCTGCACTATTCATGCGTATCGTTCCCAAAGATACTGTTGTAGAAGTTGCCAACACCAACATCTTACTTTTATTCATCGAAAATTACGATATAAACAAACATTTGGTTCATCCGAGAACTCCTCGAACGTTCAAGCCTAATGAAGTTTTGGATTACCCAAAGATGAGTCCTCTTTTTATGCCCTTGGTTTTCAATTCACAACGCCGAAACTATCATTTGAACCCAAGGGAAAGCGAAGAACATGATTTCTATCTTAATGCCAAATCGATGGATTCCTTGCGGGTGGTCTTTCAGTCGAACAAATATATTCGTAGACTGGCACAAACCATCTTGCAAAACGCAGAAATTGAGCAGATTGGACAAATACAATACGATCAAAAGAATTTGCCCCAACCTGAAAAGTTGGTCTATCAATTAAACAGTAATAAACCCCCGACATGGGTCAAACCTGTCGCACCCGGTACCATTGCGAAAGCGGATACTAAAAACCTGCCGAAAATACCCTATAATCCCTGGAGAAAATTTGGCTATTCCAAGTTGCAACTCACTCAAACCTATGTATCACCCAACTGGTCCAAAGGTGGGGAGAGCAACATGGCTGGGCTGGCTCAGGTTTATTTGGAGGCAAACTATCGAGATTCAAAAAATGTGGCGTTCGATAATTCATTGGATATCAAGATTGGTTTGAATACGGTTTCAAACGATACACTTCGAAATTTGAATGTAAGTACGGACCAACTCCGACTACTCTCCAAATTGGGCATCCGAATGTACAACGATTGGTACTATACGGTTTCGGGAGAATTCACCACTCAGTTTTTAAATAACTATAAAACAAATACTTGGACGATGAAGTCATCCCTGTTCTCACCAGCTAAGTTGTTTGTTGGTTTGGGTATCGACTATAAGAAATCAAATCGTAAAAAGGGATATGACTTGTCCGTTTTGGTTACTCCGTTGACACTCAAGATGAATTATCTGTACGACATTGAGAACTTCAAACCTTCCAATTATGGCATTGATGAAGGTAAGCATCTTGGTAAAGAGTTGGGTAGCAAAATTGCGGCCAATTTAACGTGGACGTTATCAGAACAAGTAAAATGGACCTCCAAATTTTACTACTACACCGACTTTACCTATGTGGATTCGGATTGGGAAAATACCCTCGATTTTTCTTTGAACAATAATTTCACGACGTCCATTTATGTACATCTAAAAGCCGATGATCGGTTGGAGCGCGCCCCAGGCGAGTCCTTGATCCAAATGCAGGAATTGTTCAGTTTCGGAATGATGTATCGATGGTAAATGGTGCGATCAGTTCGCAATGTATTTTTGAATCAGCTTAGTGAATTCGGGAGTTTTTTTGAAGTCAACAATAAATTGATTCAAGCTATCCAAAAGAATTTTCTTGTCGGGTTTAACCGCCCAAGCTTGCATTTGGTTGAACCCAACCGGCGTTTCCACATCAATGTTCGGATACTTGTTTCTAAAGGACTTTGCAACCTGTTTGTCGCATACAGCATAATCAATCAGACCCGCAGCTACCTGGGCTATCATACGTTCGCTATTGAATCCCATCAATGTTTGAATATAAAGCGTGTCGCTGATTTCTGATGCCAAATGATGTAAACGCTCTTCATAGGCTGTATTTTCGCAGATGTAAATGCGTTTACCCCTGAAATCAACCTGGTTTCGGACAACCTTGTCGGGGTTGTTTTCAGAACTTTTACGTTGAACCAGCACCAATTTACTTTCAATGATACTCTTAGTGAAATCAACTTGGTTGCGTAGTCCCATGATGACTGAAAGCGGTCCGCTGAGAATATCGAATTTGTTGTCTTGCAGCATTTTAAGACGATTGTTCAAACTGGGTTCGCCCATGTAGACCAATTGTAAATGATGCCTGTCAGCAAAGGCTTTCGCCATTTCATAATAAAAACCGTACGAGGTGTCGTTGTTTTTGTAAAAGCTGAACAAATCTTCTTCGCCACAAACTCTAAGAACGCCATCCTTCTTAATGCCAGGATAATCGCTAGCAATCTTATTTGCTTCTCGTATGCCGAACCAAACGGCATAAACCACCCAAAACGCAATGAATGCGAAAATTAGAACCAAAGAAGGTCGTAAATGTTTGTTAATCATAGAAGTTCCATGATAGTCCGACTTTAACGATAGCCGGGTTGATTGGGTAATGTGGTGCTGAAAAATAGTTTGGTTGAACAAAGAATCGGCTTATATGAGAATACATGACAAAGAACCGCATTCTTTTCAAATGAAAATTGGCATAGGCGTTCATCATTGGATAATTCCCAATCTTCAACTCTTTTTGGTTGTAGAACTGCCCGATAGCCGGCATGTAGGCTTGCGCGTAGTAAGCCGTATTGTATCTGCAGTCAAAGCCCAAATGGGAGTGGAGCACTTTGGAAAGCGTGAATTTTAAATAAAGGTCAGACAAAAGAGATAAATCGGGCAGGGGTAAAATACGTTGGTTGCTCGACATTTGATAGGTTACATCATTATCCCAATTCAGAATACCTGCTGCAAGGTGTTGTCTCACATTTAAGGACAGAACCTGAACATTGCCGGTATATTGGTCAGGTACGGCCGAAGTGTTGAAATATAGGAGGTTATTAATATTTTCCATGCTGGCATGCGCCTCAAAACCCAAAGCAGGAATGAGTAAATTGCCTTGAACCAGTGTTTTATTTTCATTCAGAAAGCGATTTCTCCAAATGAAATGGTTCGAAACGTAGTTTTCCAAAAAATAATCGGGATGAAGATTCTTAATGGAGCCATTGGCGGATAGACTAACCGGATGATTCCAAAGTGGAAAGGTGGTTTTAAGTTTACCACTTAACTCAAAATCGCCCAAGTCCTCGCCCAAAACGCAAATTTTGGCAAGGGCAGAAAAATTCAAAAGCTCGCCCGAACGTCTGGAAAGCTCACCACCAGCCCAAACTAAGCTTTCAATATGATAGATTGGCGGAATGATCGACGAAGTGATAAATGTTGGATTTCCCAAGATTGTGGCATTTGGAGCCATGCGCATGTATTTTCTGAAGTCATGTTCCAAAAAGGCCGTCAGACCAAATTTAGCCCATTTGTGAAAGCCCTCGACCAAGGATAAACCGATCGTGTTTCGAACTTCCAGCAACGAGCTGGTGTCGGCTGTACTGAATCGGTCTAAATAAGTATGGTCATAAAAGTTTGAATTGGTTGAATTTGATCGATAGCTGCGTTGTCCCAGATCCACATATAAGGTATGGATGAAACTCGAAACTGGAACAAATGTATAAACAGTATCCATGGTTATAGGCACAACCGAATCCTTCTGAACGATTTCCACCCGTTCAAACCCGAGGTGGTATTTGTGATTCAAAAAGAAATGCGTGTTGTTGAATAAACTTTTGGCATCAGTCAATTGAACAGGAATATTCGAGCTTTCGTATTGATTGAAGCCGCCACTCATTTTTAAGGGTTGAGTGATGTATTCGTCGTTGGTGATACCACCATTATCAAAATTTTCCAGGTTGTTGAACGACAGTTTCCAGAAGGCTTCGTAACGGGGACTTTGATAATTTCCAAAAATATTGGCTAATTTGTCTCGATTGGAATTATGTTTATAGAATCCTCTTGCATAAAGAATTTCGTAATCTACACCGATATTGAGGTACTTGTTTACATTGACTGTGAAGAGGAACTTGAAATTCTCTTCTTGAGAGGGTTCATTGCCAAAAGTAGTCAGGTAACGGAGGTTGGTGTAAGGAGTGGTAGTATTGTAAAAGATTTGTTCAGAGGGAGATGTCAACCAGTTCTCATACACTCTCCCAAAAATAAACGGAGTTTTTTCAGTCCTGTCCATATAAATTATGGACTGAAAAGGGGATCCCAAGTTTCCTAAATGTTGCGATCCAAGTGTGTTGCTTTTTTCTGGAAAGGTTATGTTTTGAAAGTGAAGTGGAATGGTGTCCATCACCGTGGTTGACTTGTCACCCAATAACGCATCCAATTGGAGAACTCGAATTCTGGACAAATAGACTTTGTCGGTTTTGGTCGATGCATCACCCGCACCATCCTGGGTGCCACCATCATTGCCCATGTTTGTGTCTGATTGCTCTTCAGATCCTTGATACTCTTGACTCAGGGCCAAGGGACCAAAACCAAGCAGTAGCAGTGTCAAGAATAAATTCAGGAATCTATGCATAGGAAACCAACGCTTTTGTCTGCAAATATACAATCTTTGGGCGGAAATACAGGAAAGCAGATTATGAAAAGATGCAAATTGGATCGACCTTTGAACGGTCTCCTTTTTTTTAGTAATTTTGACCGATAAACCCTGCTCCATGTCTCCGGAAACAGAAATAAAACAATTGCGACTTGAACTGAATCGTGCAAACCACGATTATTATGTTCTTTCAACCCCAACCTTGTCAGACTATGAATTCGATGTCAAGTTGCATCGATTGCAAGAATTGGAGGAACAGTTTCCAGAATTTTGGGATGAACATTCCCCGTCTCAACGAATTGGAAGCGACATCAGCAGGGGGTTCAGCCAAGAAAAACACCAATACCCCATGCTTTCACTGGGAAATACGTATTCCGAGGCAGAAGTGAGCGAGTTTTTTGAAAGGACTCTAAAAGCCCTGAACGAGCCGTTTCAGTTAGTTTGTGAACTTAAATTCGATGGGGTGTCCATTTCATTAACCTATGTCAACGGACGGCTTTTAAAAGCATTAACCCGCGGTGATGGTGTTATGGGTGACAACGTTACAGAAAATGTCAAAACCATTAGGAGCATACCTTTGACCTTGTTTGGTTCCGATTTTCCCAATGAATTCGAGATTCGAGGGGAAATCCTGATGCCTTGGGAAGTTTTCGATGGACTGAACCGGGAACGTGAAAAGCAAGAGGAAGCCCTGTTTGCCAATCCGAGAAATGCGGCTTCAGGTACGTTAAAATTGCAGAATTCATCGATGGTATCGGCCAGAAAATTGGATGCCTACCTATATCATATGCTAGGAGACACCCTTCCAAGTGACGGACATTATGAGAATCTGCAGAAAGCTGCTTCCTGGGGCTTTCGAATTGCTGAATCCATGAAGCTTTGCAACAATTTGGAGGAGGTTTTTGAATTTATCCGATTTTGGGACAAAGAGCGCAAAAAATTGCCCGTTGCTACGGATGGCATAGTTATTAAGGTCAATTCACTAAGACAACAAAAAAATATTGGATTCACAGCAAAATCACCACGATGGGCCATTGCTTATAAGTTCAAGGCTGAACAAGCCTGCACCCGTCTGAATTCGGTATCTTTTCAAGTCGGTAGGACAGGAGCCGTGACGCCAGTGGCCAATTTGGATCCGGTTCAATTGTCGGGTACGGTTGTCAAGCGAGCTTCATTGCATAATGACGATGTCATTCAATCATTGGATTTGCACATCGGTGACATGGTCTATGTCGAAAAAGGAGGTGAAATCATTCCCAAGATTGTGGGTGTTGACCTCCAGGCTCGTTTTATGGTCGGTGACAAAATCCGTTTCATTCGAAATTGTCCAGAATGCGGTGCTGAACTAAAGCGTTTTGAAGGTGAATCGGCTCATTATTGCCCCAATCAAAATGATTGTCCACCTCAAATCAAAGCCAGGTTGGAACATTTCATTCATCGAAAAGCAATGAATATTGACGGTTTAGGCACAGAAACGGTGGATGCCCTTTATCAAGCCGGAAAAATTCGCTTTCCGTCGGATTTGTATACCTTGGACGGCCTCACGCTGTCTCATATGGAACGATTGGGTGAAAAGTCTGCCAGAAACATTCTTCAAAGTCTCCGAAAATCCAAAGAGGTGCCGTTTGAACGGGTACTTTTCGCATTGGGCATCCGTTTTGTAGGGGAAACCGTGGCTAAAAAGCTCGCTCGATCCATGCATTCCATGGAAAGAATCGAAAAAGCGACCGTTGAAGAATTGATTCAAGTGGAAGAAGTGGGCATCAAAATTGCTGAAAGCGTAGTGGCATTCTTTTCCTCTGAAAAGAACCGCAAGGAAGTGGAAGCATTAAAGGCAGCAGGTCTTCAAATGGCGATTTCAGCCGATCAAATCGCTGAAAAAGGCACCAAGCTGGAAGGGTTGACAATTGTCATTAGCGGAACTTTCTCCAAGCATTCTCGGGATGAATACAAGGAAATGATTGAAAACAATGGGGGTAAGAACTCTGGTTCGGTGTCTGCCAAAACCAGCTTTATTTTGGCAGGTGAAAATATGGGACCCGCCAAACTCGAAAAGGCGGCTTCACTCGGTGTCAAATTAATGAATGAGGATGAATTTCTTGAAATGCTAAACAATTGAAAGACATGAAAGTACTTTATTTTTTAGTGAATAAGATTCGCAAAATATCAAAGGATTTTAGTCGAAAGAAATGTTTTCGAGAATATTCCGACATTCATAGGGTGGTGATTTTATTTGACCTGGAACACGCTGAGGATGTAAAAGATTTTGCCAAGACGTTGACTTTTGCCGGGAAAGAAGTTTTTGCCTTTTCCTATAATCCAATTCCCAAAAATGTGGTTCCGGTATTGCCTCGAAATTTTACGGTACTTAGTCGTAAGCAATTGTCATTCAACGGTTTTCCACAACATCAATGGTTGGAAAATTATAAATCAAAGTTGCCGGATACCCTGGTAGATTTGACCGTTAAACCACATCCGGTCATGCAATATTTGTCCATCATATCGGAGGCAAGCTATCGAGTAGGGTTCCATCGGGATGAAAAAACATTCGACGACTTGCTGCTGGAGTATGATCCCAACCAAAGTTTTGTTTTTTTGACCAGCCAATTGCATTTTTACATGAAGAGTATTCGCTCTAAGTAGTATTTTTAGTACTTTTGCGTGCTCTACGGAACAACGTAAAACCCGCCTAATCGCGAGATCTCATGATTAATAACAAACTGACAGGCATGGGTGTGGCATTGATCACTCCCTTTAAAGAAGACGAAAGTATCGATTTTACTGCTCTTGGGCGTCTGGTAGACTACCAAATCAAGAACGGTATCGATTACCTTGTCGTGTTGGGAACAACAGCAGAAACAGCTACGTTGACGGAGGACGAAAAGAAACTCGTTACAGCCTTTGTCATCAATCGTGTCAAAAGCCGTGTGCCCATTGTGTTGGGTGTCGGTGGCAACTGCACTCGCGCACTGGTAGAAGAACTTCATACCAAAGATTTTACAGGAGTCGATGCCATTCTTTCGGTGACGCCTTACTACAATAAACCTTCTCAAGAAGGTATTTATCAGCATTATAGGGCTATTGCCGAAGCTACGGAACTTCCCATCATTCTATATAATGTCCCTGGTCGTACCGGTGTGAATATGACTTCTG
This sequence comes from Bacteroidales bacterium, assembly GCA_035719105.1. Lineage (GTDB taxonomy): Bacteria > Bacteroidota > Bacteroidia > Bacteroidales > UBA1402 > UBA8389. The sequence goes on from DASTGN010000003.1 coordinate 38,268, forward strand.
AAACCACACTTCGACTGGCAAGGGAATTTGACAACATTGTTGCTGTCAAGGAAGCCTCCGGGAACATTTCCCAAATGGATGAAATCATCAAAAACAAGCCGGATGATTTTATGGTCATTTCAGGCGATGACGGAATCACCTTTCCGCTCATCACCTTGGGGGCCGTTGGAGTCATTTCCGTGATTGGCAACGCTTTTCCCAAGGAATTCAGTAGAATGGTTCGTTTGGCTTTGAAAGGCGATTACAAAAATGCACTTGAAATCCACCACAGCTTCACCGAATTGTTCAATTTGTTGTTTGTGGACGGTAATCCTGCCGGTGTCAAATGCATGCTGAACGCCATGGGCTTCATCGAAAATAAATTGAGGTTGCCGCTCGTACCAACCCGAATTACCACCTACGAGAAGATTCGCAAGGTTTTGGCAGATCTTAATGTAAAGTATTAAAGATTAGTATAATGAATATTTCTTACAACTGGCTTAAAGAGTTTCTTGATTTTGATTTGACTCCAGAAGAAACTGCTAAAGCACTCACCTCCATAGGTCTTGAAAATGGTCCCTACAAAGAAGTGGAAACGGTCAAAGGTGGTCTGGAAGGTCTTGTCATTGGCGAGGTGCTGACCTGTACCAAACATCCTGATTCTGACCATTTGCACCTGACAACGGTCGACGTAGGGCAGGAGGAACCGCTGAAAATCGTTTGCGGCGCACCCAATGTGGCTGCTGGTCAAAAGGTTGTCGTGGCAGTCGTGGGCACCAAGTTGTACGATGGTGAAGAAAGTTTCACCATCAAGAAATCCAAAATTCGCGGTCAGGAATCCCACGGAATGATTTGCGCCGAAGATGAAATCGGAGTTGGCACCAGCCACGACGGTATCATTGTTTTGCCTAGCGATACGCCGGTTGGCATGTACGCCAAGGAATATTATGGCATTACAAGCGAATATGTGTTGGAAGTCGACATTACTCCCAATCGGGTGGATGCTTCATCACACTTTGGAGTTGCCAGAGATTTGGCCGCCTATTTAAAGCAATCTGATCCTTCGAAAAAATTAAAAAGGCCATCTGTAGAAAGCTTTAAATCAGACAATAATGACTTTAAAGTTGAAGTAATAGTTGAAAATACTGAAGCCTGCCCGCGCTACGCTGGAGTAACGGTTTCCGGAATCACTGTTGCCGAGTCTCCCAAATGGTTGCAGGACAGATTGCGCCTGATCGGCGTACGTCCCATCAACAACGTGGTAGATATCACCAATTATTTGCTGCACGAAACAGGGCAGCCATTGCATGCCTTCGACGGAGATAAAATCAAAGGTCAAACGATCCACGTGCGTACTTCACCCGAGGGGACTGTTTTCAAAACCTTGGACGAAGTAGAGCGCAAGCTATCTGCCAACGACTTAATGATTTGTGATGCTGAAAAGCCCATGTGTATTGGTGGTGTCTTTGGTGGTGCTGATTCAGGTGTTTCAGAAACCACCAAACGTATTTTTATTGAAAGTGCTTATTTTAACCCCGTTTGGATCCGTAAAACGGCTCGTCGTCACGGAATGAATACGGATGCATCTTTTCGTTTTGAACGCGGTGTAGACCCCAACAACATCCTTTATGTGCTGAAGCGGGCTGCTTTGATGGTCAAGGAACTCTGTGGCGGAACCATTTCCAGCGAAATTGTCGACCAATATCCGAATCCCATCCACGATTTTCTCGTCTCTTTGAGCTTAAAGAAGGCCAATTCATTGATTGGCAAGGCGTTGGAACCTGAAAAGGTGAAGTCGATACTAAAGGCTTTGGACATCGAGATTCTTTCGGAAAATGGAGACCTTTTGGAATTGAAAGTCCCTTCATATCGTGTTGATGTACAGCGAGATGTTGATGTTGTTGAAGACATTCTCCGCATCTATGGCTACAACAACGTTGAAATCAGCGATTCCCTGAAATCGAACATTTCGTATTCCAATAAACCTGACAGTCACAAACTTCAGAACTTGGTTGCTGAACAATTGACGGCTTCGGGTTTCAATGAAATATTGAACAATTCTTTGACCTCGGCAGATTATTATACGGATCTGAAAAGTTTCCCGAAAGAAGAAACGGTGATGATGCTCAATCCCTTGAGCTCAGATTTGAACGGAATGCGTCAAACCTTGTTGTTTGGTGGGTTGGAAAGCATTGCTTACAACCGTAACCGCCGTAAACAAGACTTGAAGTTCTATGAATACGGCAACTGCTATCATTTCAAAGCAGAAAATCGAAACCAAGAAAATCGATTGTCGCCGTACAGCGAAGAATACCATCTCGGCCTGTGGATTACTGGTAACAAGACGGCTCAGACTTGGATTCACGCTGAAGAAAAGACATCTTTTTTCGAGTTGAAAGCTTATGTTGAAAATATTTTGTCTCGCCTTGGAATAGAACGAAATGCAATAGTGATCGAAGAAGGTTCCGATGATCTTTTTGCAAAAAACCTGGTTTTTCTGACCCGAGGGGGGAAATTACTCGCTAAGCTTGGTAGCATTCAAGCTGGGTTGCTGAAAAAATTTGATATTGATACGGAGGTATTTTATGCAGACATACTATGGAAAACCTTGCTGGATCAAACCAAAAAAGCAAAAATCAGCTCTATAGAACTTTCAAAATACCCCGAAGTACGTCGTGATTTGGCCCTTTTGATCGATAAAACCGTACGGTTTGCAGAGATTGAAAAAATTGCTTTGGCTACAGAAAAGAAACTACTCAAGAATGTGGCGCTTTTCGATGTCTATGAAGGTAAAAACCTTCCGCAGGGTAAGAAGTCTTATGCCGTAAGCTTTACGTTGCAGGACGAAACGCAAACCCTTAATGACAAATTGATTGAGGGCATTATGAACAAGTTGATCAAGAACTTTGAAACGCAACTGGGAGCCAGTTTGCGTTAATTGGAATTTTAATTTTATATTGATATGGGAAGAGCGTTTGAATATCGCAAAGCACGGAAAATGAAGCGTTGGGGTAATATGGCCCGCGTATTCACTAAAATTGGTAAAGAAATATCCATTTGTGTAAAGGCTTCCGGGCCAGATCCGGATGCCAATCCACGTCTTCGCGTACTCATGCAGAACGCCAAGGCTGCCAACATGCCCAAGGAGAATGTGGAAAGAGCCATCAAGAAGGCTGTTTCCAAAGATTTTGCCGATTACAAGGATATGATTTACGAAGGGTATGGTCCTTTTGGAATAGCCATTTTAGTGGAAACGCAGACCGATAATCCAACTCGTACGGTTGCCAATGTGCGCAGCTACTTGAATCGCCACGGCGGTTCATTAGGTACTTCAGGCAGTCTTTCCTTTATTTTTGACCGCAAATCAGTGTTCAAAATTGTACCGAAAGAAGGTATCGACGTAGAAGAACTTGAACTGGACATCATCGATTACGGTGCTGAAGAGTTGGAAATGGACGAAAACGAAATCGTCATTTATGGTCAGCCAGAGGATTTTTCCCGCATTCAGAATTACCTGGAAGGCAACGGCTATGAAATTATTTCAGCGGAATTCGAACGCTTCCCGAACGATGTCAAGGACGTGACCGATGAACAGCGTGCCACATTGGACAAACTTATTGAAAAACTGGAAGATGATGAGGACGTTTCGAACGTTTATCACAACATGACTCCAGCTCCTGAAGTCGAAGAATAGATTTTAAAGCACTTCGGCTACTACAAAATTACTGCCGCCCACGAAGATCAGATCGTTCGGGCGGCATTCTTTTTTAGCAGCGGCCAACGCTTCCGAAACCGTTGGATAGGAGTTCCCTTTCAAACCGAATTTAGCGCCCAACTGTTCCAAATCCTTTTCATTCAAGGCTCTTGGAATGCTTGCTTTTGTAAAGTAAAAGATGGCATCCTTAGGCAAAACAGCTAGCACACCGCTAATATCCTTGTCACTTACCATTCCCAAAATGAAATGAAGATTTTGATGGTGGGTATGCCTTAATTGTTCGGTTACAAAAAGCATTCCAGCGACATTGTGACCCGTATCACAAATCACATGCGGTAGCAAGCTTAATGTTTCCCAGCGGCCTCTTAATCCGGTGTTGGAAAGGACATTGCTGAACCCTTTATAAACGTCGTCGTCTTTGATATTGTACTTTTTTGCACGAAGACATTCTACCAAAGTTAGCGTAGTAGCCGCGTTTTCCATTTGGTACAAACCATTAAGTGCGCAGGGGATATCATTATATAGATGCGCACCCCCTTCGCAATTAATCAACGTGTTGTTATATTGATCTTTACCCAACTTTGTAGGGAACTCTTCCCATGCCCAAAATATGGGAGCCTGCACCTCTTGGGAGTGCTTCTGAAAGACCTCTTTGACCTTTCCTTCAGCTTTGCCAATGACTACAGGAACGCTTTTTTTCATGATGCCAGCCTTTTCAAAAGCGATTTTATCTAAGGTGTTGCCTAACAATGCGGTATGATCGAAACTGATGTTTGTAATGACGCTGACATCCGGTTGAATGATGTTGGTGCTGTCCAAACGACCACCCAACCCGACTTCAATGATGGCAACATCGACATGTTCCTCCGCAAACCAAAGAAAAGCCAACTCCGTAGTCAATTCAAAAAAGGAGGGTTCAACCTGATTGCATTCAATACGAAATTTCTCCACAAACTCAACTACTCGTTTCTCTGGAATCAATTGTCCGTTTATGCGAATTCGTTCCCTGAAATCCTTCAGGTGAGGCGAAGTGTATAAACCTGTTTTGTAACCGGCTTCCTGCAAGATGGAGGCAATCAAATTCGAAACCGAACCCTTACCATTAGTTCCGCCCACATGGATGGTGGCATACTGTTTATGAGGCTCGCCACACCATACATCTAAGGCTTCAATGTTTTGAAGACCTGGTTTATAATCGGAAGCCCCGTTTTGCTGAAAAAACGGAATTTGGTTGAACAGGAAATCCAGAGTCTCGGAATAATTCATAAATGGGAATTGAAGATATCGTTTAACAAAGATACGTAAAAACGGAAAAAATCTTGTACTTTTAGGGTCTTTAAAAACCGCTATGCAACTACCCTTTCTAGGCGAAGCAGTCGCCCTGTCCGTATCTGTCTGCTGGGCTGCCAGCTCCTCTTCGTTCGAAATCGCCAGTCGAAAAGTTGGCTCACTCGAAGTCAACATCATCCGATTGATGATAGCTTTCGGAATGCTTGGTATTTACGGTTTGATCGTTCATGGCTCCTTTTTCCCCACTGGTGGTGGTCCTCAGCAATGGCTGTGGTTGTCGGTTTCTGGTTTGATTGGTTTTTTCATTGGAGATTTAATGTTGTTTAAGTCGTTGACTGTCATTGGTGCACGATTATCCATGTTAGTAATGACTTTTTCTCCCGCCCTGACAGCCATCATCGGTTTCGCCCTGTTGGGTGAAAAACTCAAATTGACGCACGTTATGGGTATTATGCTCATTATCAGTGGCATATTAATGGCATTTCTGAGTCATAACCGTGAAGCAGCTGGGAAGAAGGTTTCCATAAAAGGGCTGTTGCTCGCAATGGGAGGGGCTTTGGGTCAAGCTTGCGGATTGGTTTTCAGCAAAAAAGGAATTGGAGATTACGATCCTTTCGCTGCCACACAAATCCGTATCATTACCGGCGCTGTATTTTTTGCACTACTCATCACTGTGCTTAAACGTTGGCCTTCATTGATTCGAGCCGCAAAGGACGGAAGCACCATGAAATTCGTCACCGTCGGTTCCTTTTTTGGACCCGGATTGGGAGTTGGTTTATCCATGATGGCCATTACCATGACCGAAACAGGTATTGCTTCGGCGCTGATGTCCCTGACACCCATTGTCCTCATTGTGCCAGCACTTATCAAAGGTCGCAAACTAGCCTTGCTCGAAATAATGGGAGCTTTTGTCTCGGTGGGCGGTGTGTTGATGTTGTTTTTACTCTAAAACTGAAAGATTATGAGAAAGTACGTCGTTATTATCCTCTTGGGAATAATGGTTTTGCCTGCCTGCAAATCGAATCTGGAAGCGTACAACATAGCTTACCAAAAATTAAAGGAGAAAGAAGTTTCTCAAATGAATTCAAGGGCTAAAACCACCATGGAAGTTCATTTGGATAGCCTTTCCAACGATTCTTCCGTCATTTATCGTACAGAAAATCTGACACTGCTTTTAGGAAAGGAAAATTTATTGATGGAATACAACGTTGTGGCAAAGACTTTTATCAACCGAACCAATGCTCGTGGTTACTATGACCAAATGAAAGAAGATGGTTATCCGGCACTTTTGGTTCAGAACCAGGATCAGTTGTACCGTATCATCATCGCTTCCTTTTCCACTCCTGAACTTGCCGAAGTTAAAAAAGCGGAATTAAAGGAGAAATTTCCTGAAATCAATATTGTCGTTAGGAAGAACTGACGATTTCACCGAATTCATCCAAGTGTTCGTCCACAAAGCGAGCGATGGATTGGGTGCATTCTTCTTCTATTTCAAAGAAACGCTCTTCGATTTCGTCAAAGACCTCAAATTCCTCGTACATGGCTGTGAATTCCTCCTCGGTGGTTTCACGTTCCAGTTCCTCTTGATGTCTATCATAGACTTTGCGAGCCTTGTATATCAATTTTGACAACTCATCCGCGCCAAAGGTCTTCAATGCCGGGGCGAAAGGATTTCTGAAGATGTAACTTCCGTATCCGTTTTGAATCAAGGAGATAAAACCTCCTTGCATGACTTCTTCACGAAAGAAATGGTAAGCCAGCAAGCTGTGTTGCATTCCATTCAGCAAGGTCATGTTTTTTTCATTCAATGAACCACCTATCGCCTCCAAATAGGCATCTGTAAATACGGCCAGAAAGGCATCCATGTCTTGACCGGTTGCTTCTTGCAATTTGTTTTCCTGAATTTTAATGCTCATTTCGCTTGCTTTTTGGACAAAGGTATAAAAACCCCCAATTCAAGCAAGTAGAAGACCTGAAAAAGACTACCTTTGCGCTTTGAAATGCATTCATGGACAAATTACGATTTTTAAGCCTTGGCAGCGGTAGTAGCGGAAATTGCTATTACTTTGGCAACGCATTGCAAGGTATCCTCATCGATGCAGGCATCGGTTCCAGAACTGCACGGAAGCAACTTAGAGAAGTAGGGGTCGATTTCAGCCAAATTCTTGGTGTATTCATCACACACGATCATCACGATCATATCAAATCGGTCGGAACGTTGGGCGAAAAGTACAACATTCCCATCTATGCCACAGCAAAGACCCATCATGGAATGGATCACAGCTACGGTATGACACAAAAACTGATTACCAGTAGAAAATACCTCGAAAACAACGTTGAATTCGAAATTGGTGAATTCAGCATCCTTTCATTTCCTGTTTCGCACGATGGAACCGACAACTCCGGATTTTTCATACGCTACAGAGGACATGGCATATTGGTGGCAACCGACCTTGGTTTTGTTAATGATGCTTTGAAACAATACATTTTAGAAGCCGACATTGCCATTTTGGAAGCGAATTACGACCACGAAATGTTAAAAGGAGGTCGTTATCCATATTATTTGAAGGAACGCATTCTAAGTGATACAGGGCATTTGAGCAACCACGATGCTGGTGCGTTCCTGGCTGAGCACTGGCATTCCGGGTTGAAACACATTTATCTGTGTCACCTGAGTAACGACAACAATCATCCCGCACTAGCAAAAAAAACGGTGGAGGCTTATTTTGAAAGCAAGGGCATACAGCTTGGCGTTGATGTAACGATATCACCCCTCAAGCGAAGTCTGTCTGAAATGGTCGTTTTTGAGCCCTAAAAAAGTGCTGAAGGCATTTGCCCAACTCGAAAAAATAACTATCTTTGCACCCGCTAAACACAAAAGGGTACCTTGGCCGAGTGGCTAGGCACCGGTCTGCAAAACCGATTACGGCGGTTCGAATCCGCCAGGTACCTCACCAAAAGGTTGTCTCAAAAGGGCAACCTTTTTCTATGTCCAAAAGGCAGTGTAACAAAACAAACTTTGTAACTTTGCGACTTAAATACTCGTTTGCATGAATAAATTAAGATACGGTGTCATCGGTACTGGTGGCATCGGTGGTTTTTACGGTGGAATGTTGGCTCATTCAGGGCAAGAAGTTCATTTCCTTTTTCACAGCGACTTTGATTTTGTAAAAAAACATGGCCTGAAAGTAGATTCTGTATTGGGCGATTTTCATTTGGAGAAAGTTCATGCCTATCAAAGTACTGAAGATATGCCCATTTGTGACGTTGTTTTAGTCGGTTTGAAAACAACCTCCAATTCGTTGCTTAAAACATTATTGCCGCCTTTATTAGGGCCTGAAACAACCGTTATCCTCATACAGAATGGTTTGGGCATCGAAGAAAAGCTGTCTGTCGACTTTCCAGATCTTTCTATTGCCGGAGGTCTGGGATTCATCTGTTCAGGTAAATTTGGTCCTGGCCACATTGTTCATGCCGAACATGGAAAAATTACGATAGGTTCGTATCAAGGAAGTCAGCAGGAAATTCTGAAAAAAGTTTGTGCGGATTTTGAAGCAGCTCGTGTTCCCTGCGAAGTATCGGAAAATTTGTTGACCTCGCGTTGGAAAAAGCTGGTTTGGAACGTGCCTTACAATGGATTGACGGTTGTCATGAATGCCCTGACTTCCGATTTAATGGCCAATGCTGACACTTATCAATTATGTAAGGATTTGATGCTGGAAGTCATCGGAGCAGCAAATGCTTGCGGGGTTTCACTCAGCAAAGATTTTGCCCAAGTCATGTTGGAATACACCCTTGATATGAAGCCTTATGCACCCAGCATGCGACTCGATTTTGATTTCAAGCGCCCTATGGAAATTCAGGCAATTTACAGTTCGCCCCTAGAAGCGGCGGATAATGTTGGTTTTGATATGCCCAAAGTCCGTATGCTTGAACAGCAACTACGCTTTATACAACAAACCTACCTTTAATGAATGAAGCGCATCAGTAAGAACATACTCTACACAGGTTTGACCAGTTTTCTAACCGATACCTCCACCAAAATGGTGTATTCGGTCATGCCTATGTTCCTGATGTCCATCGGTGCTTCAAAAACCAGTCTGGCTGTTATCGAAGGCATAGCTGAAAGCACCGCAGCCCTGATCAAAACCTTTTCAGGCTTTTGGAGTGACAAAATAGGTCGAAACAAACCATTCATGCTTATTGGTTACGGCTTATCCTCCCTCATCATGCCCTTTTACTCCTTCGTTGCAAATCCGTTGCAAGTACTTTACCTGCGATTTGCGGAAAGGGTAGGAAAGGGTATCCGAACCGCTCCAAGGGATAGTTTGATTGCAGGCTCGGTGACAAATGGCGAAACCGGTACCGCTTTTGGCATTCAGAAAGCGATGGATAACATGGGTGCCATTGTAGGGCCCATCCTGGCTTTTTTATTGTTGCTGTTATTGCCGAACAATTACCGGATCATTTTCTTGCTTGCTGGCATACCTGCCGTTTTTGGAGTCTTCGTTCTGTTTTTTGGAGTTAAAGAAGCAAAGAAAGTCAGAACTGCCCCTATTTCTTGGAGTGGACTAAAGTCTTTCCCCAAAAGGTATTATGCCTTTCTGGCTGTCATCTTTGTATTCACATTGGGTAACTCTACCGATGCTTTGTTATTGGTCAAAGCCAACGAAATTGGGGTGAAAGTAGCCTTAATTCCCTTGGTTTATTTGCTGACCAGTGTAGTTTCAGTAGTACTGGCCGTTCCGATGGGAATTTTATCAGACAAAATTGGAAAGGAGAAAATGCTGGCTGCCGGCTATTTGTTGTATGCTTTCGTTTATTTTGGATTTGGCTGGTCAACCGACATGAGAGCCATCATGGGACTTTTTGCCATTTACGGGCTCTATTCGGCCATGACGGACGGAACTCAAAAGGCATTTGTTTCTGATTTGGTCGAATCCGATAAAAAAGGCACTGGTTTGGGCATTTACAACGCGTTGATTGGATTAACCTTGTTGCCTGCAAGTTTGTTGGCAGGAATTCTGTACGACAAAGTCAATGCGAACGTTCCATTTTATTTTGGAGGGGCCATGTCACTTTTGGCAGCTACCATGATTTTAGTACTGATTATCACCGATAAACGTTCAAAATAATAATACTGAAAAGAAACAAAAAGAGGATATCTTCGTGAAGACACCCTCTTTTTTCAAAATGCGGAAGAAGGGGGATTCGAACCCCCGGTACCCTTACGAGTACGTCAGTTTAGCAAACTGGTGGTTTCAGCCACTCACCCATCCTTCCGGAGCGCAGCTGTTTGCATTTTGCGGTGCAAAGATAGAAAAGTCTTTTTACTCACCAAACTTTGACCAGTGATTTATTTGGAAAAAAACAGCTACTTTTGATGTGGTAAAACAATGTTTACATGAAACTCAAAACTAAAGGTCCACTCTTTTGGATCATATCCGTATTTGGTCTGCTCATCGTGGGTTGGCTTTATGTCATGTTGCTCAAATCACCCTGCGATCTTCAAGAAACAGCTTATCTGAATATCTACCCTGGTGATACTCAGGAGAAGGTGATGCAAACCTTTCAGAAAGTCGGAAAAGCACACTCAACCAAAAAACTGGAATTTTTGTTGAATTTGGTCAATTACAAGGAAAATGTCAAGCCAGGTCAATACGCATTGAAACCAGGTATTTCTCCGTTCCGCATCGTTCGGGTATTGCGTTCGGGCTTACAAACACCTGTCAAACTTACTTTTAACAACATTCGAACCGTTGAGGAACTGGCCGGACGCTTGTCATCTCAATTAATGACCGATTCATTGACCTTGTTGAAAAGCTTTAAGGAAACCGCTTGGCGTGATTCTTTGCAATTGACCGACCAGAATTACATGTCTGTATTTATTCCTGATACATACGAAGTTTGGTGGAACATCAGTCCTCAAAAACTTCGTGGAAAGTTTATCAAAGCTTGGAATGACTTTTGGGATGAAACGCGTCTGAAGGAGGCTTCCAAAATTGGACTGACTCAAGCACAAGTTTCTACATTGGCTTCCATCGTTGAAGAAGAAACCAAACAATCCGACGAAATGCCCAAAGTGGCCGGACTTTATTTGAATAGAATGCGCATCGACATGCCATTGCAAGCAGATCCAACCGTAAAATTCGCTGTCGGTGATTTTACCATCAAGCGCATACTGAGAGCGCATACGTTGATCAATTCGCCCTACAATACTTATAAAGTCATCGGATTGCCTCCTGGTCCCATCCGAATTCCGTCCATCAGGGCGCTTGACGCTACACTGCAACCCAATCGACATTCCTATTTATACATGTGCGCCAAATCCGATTTCTCAGGGTATCATGCGTTTGCAACGACCTATGAACAACACGAAGCCAACGCGGTGAAATATCGGATGGAACTGAACAAACATGGAATTATGCGTTAATTCGCGCAACATACTTTTTGAACGTTTTTTATATGGATAAAATGCTTTTACTGGGAGATGAGGCCATTGCACAAGCGGCGATGGATGCTGGTCTTTCCGGTGTTTACGCGTATCCGGGAACTCCTTCGACGGAGATCACCGAATACATACAATCGTCAATCAAATCTGGCACAGATCACATTCATTGCAACTGGTCAACCAATGAAAAAACAGCAATGGAAGCTGCCCTTGGCATGTCTTTTGCCGGAAAACGTGCGTTGGTTTGCATGAAACATGTCGGTGTCAACGTTGCTGCAGATGCTTTTATGAATGCTGCGGTAACTGGTATCGTCGGTGGCTTGGTGTTTGTTGCTGCTGATGATCCATCCATGCATTCTTCTCAAAACGAACAAGATTCTCGATTTTTCGGGCAATTTGCGATGATTCCTATTTTGGAGCCTTCCAATCAACAGGAAGCGTATGACATGGTCTACCATGGCTTTGAGCTGTCAGAACGTTGTGGAGTGCCCGTCATGCTACGAATCACGACCCGCTTGGCGCATTCCAGATCGGGCGTGGTACGACGTTCGGAATTGCCTCAAAATGAACTCCATTTCTCGGACAATCCCCGTCAATTTGTACTGCTTCCGGCGAACGCCAGAGTTCAATACGAAAAATTGCTTTCTGCTCAAAAGGACTTTGTCAAATATTCTGAAGAATCCACTTACAATACCTATGCGGAGGGCACTGACAAATCCAAAGGAATCATTGCCAGTGGCATCGCTTACAATTATCTGATGGAGAACTTCGCGGAAGGTTGCCCTTTTTCTGTTTTGAAAATAGGACAGTATCCGCTTCCTGAAAATATTATGCAAAAAATGGCAATCGAATGTCAGGAATTGGTGGTTTTAGAAGAGGGATATCCCTTGATCGAGGACGCACTGAAAGGTCTGCTTGGAATCGGTTTGAAAGTAAGTGGACGTAAAAATGGATTTCTACCACGTTCAGGTGAATTGAATCCAGATCTTGTAGGTCAGGCTTTTGGGTGTGAATTGCCTGAAATTCAGTCCGTTCCCCAGGTTGTTAAGATGCGTCCACCCTCACTTTGTGTCGGATGTGGACATCGTGATATGTATGAGGCTCTGAATGAGGCTGTTGCATCAAAAGCGTCCACTTCAAAGGTTTTTAGCGATATTGGTTGTTATACACTCGGTTATCTGCCACCGTTCCATTCCATCGATACTTGTGTGGATATGGGAGCTTCCATTACCATGGCCAAAGGTGCTGCCGATGCTGGACTTCAACACGCGGTTGCTGTGATCGGGGATTCAACGTTCACCCATTCCGGCATGACTTCATTACTGGATGCCATCAACGAGCAATCACCCATCACCGTTATCATTTCCGACAACGAAACGACAGGCATGACCGGTGGTCAAACCTCTGCTGGAACGGGTAAGCTGGAAGCGATTTGCCTTGGTTTGGGGGTTGATCCGGAACATCTGCATGTGTTGGTGCCATTGAAAAAAAACCACGATGAAATGGTTCGTATTATTCAAAAAGAAATGGAATTCAGGGGAACATCAGTTATCATTCCGCGTCGTGAATGCATTCAAACCTTGGCTAAAAAGAAGAAATGAGTTATGAAAGTTGATATTATTCTATCGGGAGTAGGCGGTCAGGGAATACTTTCTATTGCTGCAGTCATCGGAGAAGCTGCCGTCCATCACAATCTTTATATGAAACAAGCCGAAGTGCATGGTATGAGTCAGCGTGGGGGAGACGTTCAGTCAAATTTGAGAATTTCTGACAAACCCATTTATTCTGACTTGATACCCAAAGGAAAGGCAAACTTGATTATTTCGCTTGAACCAATGGAATCCTTGCGATATCTACCTTATTTGGCACCCAACGGGTGGATTGTTACCAATTCGACACCATTGATAAACATCTCCAATTATCCACCAACCGATGAACTTCAAATAGCCTTGGATGCCATCCCTCAAAAGGTGGTCTTTGATGTTGACCAAATAGCAAAGCAGGTAGGCTCCATCAGGGTTGCAAACATGGTGATGTTGGGTGCGGCCACTCCTTTTTTAGGAATAACCTTCGAAGAAATTGAAAATGGCATCAGGCGCATATTTGGACGAAAGGGAGCCGATGTGGTTGACCTGAATTTAAAAGCACTTGCGGCGGGTAAGAAAATAGCTAACGAATCAATACATCTCTGAAAACCTATCTAAACCTTACTACCATGAAGAAAAAAACGATTATTGACCTTTTCAACGAATGCGTGTTACGTTATTCCTCAAACCCTTATTTATGGGAAAGAGATACGGAATTTCGACCGACCACGTATCTGGAAACCCAGCAATTGGTTCATCGATTGGGTGGTGGGCTGTTAAACCTTGGCTTGAACAAAGGTGATAGAATGGCCTTATTATCAGAAGGATGCAACTCTTGGGTAATTGGTGAACTCGCCATCTTGCATGCAGGAGGTGTCAACGTTCCAATGTCGGTCAAACTCAATGAGCCTAATGATTTGATATTTCGTCTGAACCATTCGGAAGCTCGTTTTGTAATGACTTCATTGACCCAATTGCCTAAAATCAGGGCCATCCGAAATGAGTTGAAAACTGTTGAAAAAATAATCGTTTTTGGTTCCGTGAAGGCAGAGTTGGAAGCAGATGAAATCACCCTGGATGAACTCTATGAAACAGGCGATGTATATAATGCCGCACATCCGGGTGAGCTTGTCCAAATTGCTGAAAACGTACAAGGTGACGATTACGCCAATATTTCTTACACCTCTGGAACGACTGCCGATCCAAAAGGTATTCTGCTCACGCATCGAAACTACACCGCCAATGTGGAGCAATCTCTATCGTTGATGACGATTCCGGAATCGTACAAAACCCTCCTTATTTTACCACTGGATCACTGTTTCGCCCATGTAGCCGGCATGTACAGCTTTATGGCCAGTGGAGCCAGCATCGCTACGGTGCCGTTGGGTAAAACCCCCATTGAGAATCTTAAAAACATTCCGATGTCCATTCGCGAAATTCAACCCAACCTATTGCTCAGCGTTCCCGCCTTGGCAAAAAGCTTCAAAGGCAATGTAGAGAAGGGCGTACGAGAAAAGGGTGCTTTCACCGAAAACCTTTTCAAACTGGCATTGAAGGTTGCCATTGTCTATAACAAGGAGGGTTACAATAAAGGAACCAAAGGAACCTGGGTATTGAAACCCTTGGTAACCTTGTTCGACAAAATAATATTTTCCAAACTCCGGGGCGCCATGGGTGGCAGGCTGGATTTCTTCGTTGGTGGCGGAGCGCTTCTGGACATCGACATGCAGAAATTCTGGTATGCGCTTGGTATTCCAATGTATCAGGGATATGGTCTGTCGGAAGCAACTCCGGTGATTTCTGCCAATGGTGCTGAACACCATAAATTGGGTTCCTCCGGATATTTAGTCAGTAACATGGAAATGACCATCCGTAATGAAGATGGTCAGATCTTACCTGTTGGCGAAAAAGGAGAAATTGTCATAAAAGGCGAAAACGTCATGGCAGGTTATTGGAAAAATCCGGAAGCTACAGCCACTACAGTTCGGGACGGTTGGTTATACACCGGTGACCTTGGTTGCATGGATGCCGACGGTTTCCTATACGTTTTTGGACGATTTAAAAGTTTACTGATTGGAAGCGATGGAGAAAAATACAGCCCGGAAGGTATTGAGGAATCCATGGTGACGCTTTCCCCATATATCGATCAGGTCATGTTGTACAACAATCAGAGTCCATATACCGTAGCCCTCATTGTTCCGAGTAAAGAAACCCTAAAAAGAGCCCTTCCCAATTTCGACAGTCCCGAAGGTAAAAAAGCGGCTACTGAACTCATCTTGCAGTCAGTCAATGCTTTCCGTAAGGGTGGTGTTTACCAGGGCATGTTCCCCGAACGGTGGTTACCCGCTGCATTTGCCATTCTACCCGAAGGATTTACTGAACAAAATCTGATGATGAACAGTACCATGAAAATGGTTCGAGGCAAGATCGAAAAGCATTATGCTGACCGTTTAAATATATTAATGACCGCCGAGGGAAAGAACCCATTTAGTGATTATAATCTTAACTCGCTGAACTAAAACTATATAAGCTGAAAGCATGAAAAAGAAAACCCTGATAGACCTGTTCAATGAAAGTGTGGCTCGTTATGGTCAAAACCCTTTTTTATGGGAGCGCGATACGGAGTTCCGACCTACAACCTACCAAGAAGTTCATGTTTTGGTTCACCGATTGGGAGCCGGATTTTTAGCGATGGGACTTGGAAAGGGTGAACGAATTGCTTTGTTGGCCGAAGGTTCGGGCACTTGGATGATCGGTGAATTGGCGATATTGTATGCAGGTGGCGTCAATGTGCCACTTTCAGTCAAATTGGTGGAAGCCTTTGATTTGCAGTTCCGCATCAATCATTCCGAAGCACGTTTTGTTTTAGTTTCAGGAACCCAAGTTTCTAAAATCAGAAATATTCGTGATCAGTTGACCACCATCGAAAAGGTGATCATTTTTGGGGATGTTCCAGGTGACTTGCAAGAAGGAGAGATGGAACTCGATACCCTTTTCCGGTTAGGTGATGCTTTTAACATGGATCATCCAGATGAATTGGACCGAGTAGCATTGAGCGTAGAAGGCGATGATCTTGCCAACATTACCTATACCTCTGGTACGACTGCCGATCCAAAAGGTGTCATGTTGACTCACCGAAACTTTACTGCTAACGTTGCTCAATGCCTTTCTGTGGTTCAAATTCCAGAATTTTTCAGAACCCTTCTCATATTGCCTTTGGATCACTGCTTTGCTCATGTTACCGGGCTATATTTTTTCATGTCAGTCGGTGGTAGCTTGGCAACGGTACCCGTGGGAAAAACATTTATCGAAAGCATTCGGAACATTCCCATTGCGATGAAAGAGTTTCAGCCACAAGTCATCATGACGGTGCCTGCACTAGCCAAAACTTTCAAGAACAGTGTGGAACAGAACGTTTTAAGCAAAGGGCCAACTGCTGTGAAATTATTTAACCTAGGCATGAAAATTTCCATGGCGTATAACCAGGAGGGTTGGAATAAGGGTTCCAAGGGTACTTGGTTGTTAAAACCTTTGGTTATGCTTTTTGATA
Source organism: Bacteroidales bacterium (assembly GCA_035719105.1). Classification (GTDB taxonomy): domain Bacteria; phylum Bacteroidota; class Bacteroidia; order Bacteroidales; family UBA1402; genus UBA8389. Next base: position 54,839 of record DASTGN010000003.1, read on the forward strand.
AGATTCTGTTTTCAAAGATGCGACACGCTTTGGGTGGAAAATTGGAATTCTTCGTTGACGGTGGGGCATATTTAGACATTGAAATGCAAAAATTCTGGTATGCAGCCGGAATTCCGATGTATCAGGGTTTCGGACTTTCAGAAGCCACTCCGGTGATTTCGTGCAACATGATAAACAATCACAAATTGGGAACTTCCGGACAAGTGGTGGCCAATCTGGAAATCATTTTAAGAGATCCAGAAGGCAATCCAGTGGCCAAGGGAGAAAAAGGTGAAATCACAGTTCGAGGTGAAAATGTCATGAAGGGTTATTGGAAAAACCCCGATGCTACTTCAAGAGCAATTAAAGATGGATGGTTGTACACAGGTGACCTTGGTTCCATCGATGATGCTGGATTCCTGAGCGTTTATGGACGATCCAAAAGCCTGCTGATCGGAAGCGATGGTGAAAAATACAGTCCTGAAGGCATTGAAGAAACTATTACGACACTGTATCCCATGATTGAACAGATCATGCTGTACAACAATCAAAATGCCTATACGACAGCACTCATTGTTCCTTCCAAAGAAGCGTTGAAAAGAGTGGTCCCCACTATTGACACGCCTGAAGGCCAAAAGCATGCCATTCAGTTGATTTTTGAGGTTTTGAACAGTTTTAGAAAAGGAGGAAAGCACGAAGGTCTGTTTCCTGAACGGTGGTTGCCCTCTGCATTTGCCTTGCTTTCAGAAAACTTCAACGAAACAAATGGTATGATGAACAGTACGCTGAAAATGGTGCGTGGAAAAATCGAAAAGGCTTATTCTGAGGAATTGAACATACTTTTAACGGCCGAAGGAAGAAAGCACCTCAGCGACCAAAACCTGAAAGCCATGAAGCAACTTTTTGATTCTAATCAGTGAAGATTTAAAAATTTGTTGCATATTCGCAGTAGCTTTCTTAACGCTTTGTCAACTAACGCAAATGCCATGAAAAAACGTCTGTTTATATTTGTTTGCATGCTTACAGCCCTCTGTTCAAGCACATTGGTGAGTGCTGCCGGTTTCGGCAGAGTTGATAATTTGTTCGAATACATACTCAAAGGACAAGCAGTAAAATATGATAAAGTACGCCCTGACCTGAAACCCAAAGAGCTCGAATTATACAAAAACGAAGTGGAGTATTCTGACAACCTTCGAAAGGTGATGCTTGACGGTACGATTGATGATTTCTATGAAGCTTATTTCCAATCGTATATTTCCGTCAATATCCAACCTTACAAAAACAACATCGGACTGATTTGCTCCAGTTTCAAAATACTACCCGATTCTTTGAAAAATATGGCCGACAACAAGATCATGGCTAAGTTTGTCGCATCCAATGATTTGCAAGTTCAGGGTAGAGGCATTCTCGCAGCCTTGGAAAAGACTGGGTATCCAGTTTCAGCAAAATATCGTCAGACCATCTCGGATTTGATCTTTAACGCGCAGTACTCTGAATTGCTCACTACCCCTTCGCTTGCAAAATACCGGGCTTTTATGGTTGATTGGCCTAAGTCGGATAAGATTCCTTCAGTTAAATTGAATTACGACGACGCATTATTTGCAGAATCCCAAACGTTAAAAGATAAGGACATCTATTTGCTTGATGAAGTTTTGCCTAACGAGACAAAAAAACACATGGTTCCGGATGATTGGTCGATTTTAGGCGACAAGCAATCGGACAAAGGGGAATACGCTCAAGCTTCAGCTTTTTACGGAAAAGCCATTTCGTTAGGAAGCAAGGAAGGCCTTTTCAAATTGACCGTTCTTAAATACGATGGAAAAATAAAATCGGACGAGGATGAGTTGCCGATATTTCAAAAGTTGGCAGCCATAGGAGACGCCCGCGCCAAAGAATACGTTTTCAACATACAAAACCGTACCTTAAACATGGCGGTGGAAGGTAACTTGGAAACGATGCTTACTAAAAAGGATTTGGGACGAATAGTCAATTTAACGATTACCGGACAACTTAACGCTGCTGACCTTAAAATCTTGAAGGATATGGCAACCACCGGCAAGCTGACCAACCTTGACCTGGCTGAAGTTTCAATTGCCAAAATGCCCGAGCGCGGGTTTCAGGGTTGCGCTGTCTTAACAAACATAATTCTGCCAAAAGGACTTAAAATTATTGGTAATGAGATGTTTGCAGATTGCACTGGGTTGACATCCATTACCTTGCCAGATTCATTGGCTACCATAGCAGGTAGTGCGTTCAACAATTGTTCTGCTTTACCTGAGCTTTCCCTACCGGCTAGTCTCACATCAGGTTTGGGATTCACCTCATTCTGTTCCGGATGTAAACGACTTAACAAGTTGAATGTTGCTGCTGGAAACAAAGTGTACAGCTCCTTAGATGGTGTTCTCTATAATTATGACAAAACAACGATTTTGAGATATCCCTGTGGCAATCCAGCCAGTTTGTTTTCTTTCCCGAACACAGTTGCTGAAATCAGTGTTGGTGCCTTTGAAGGGTGTGTCTATTTGTCATCCATCACCATGACCGAAAACCTCAAAGTTATTAAAAATGCAGCATTTAAGGGCTGTAACGCTCTGACAAGTTTGAATGTGCCTTCCATGGTGACCGAAATCGGAGGCTTTGCCTTCGAAAATTGCAACCGCTTGACAAGTATTAATTTACCAATTTTCCTCACTGAAATTGGCAACAGTACCTTTAAAAACTGTACCAATCTGAGCAATGTCGTAATTCCAACCTCCATTCGCGAAATCCGCTCGGAAGCATTTGCTGGTTGTTCCAACCTGATGGCTGTTTCATTGGGACCGGACATCAAAGGATTGGGTGACAAAACCTTTGCCGGTTGCAGCGGTTTGAAACAAATTACTTTGGCACAAGCTACACCCTTAAATGTTTCACCGATATTCGAAGGTGTTGATCTGAATACTTGTGTTTTGCACGTACCGGTAGGTAGTCTGGCTGCCTACCAGCAGTTCCCGGTATGGAGTTCTTTTACCAACATTGTTGAACCTTAAAGTTTTTCCTCATTGAGCAAAGAGTATACTAGCCTTTCCATGCATTCTGCAGAGCACATTCTGAACCAGACCATGGTGAGAATGTTTGGCTGCAAGCGGTCTTTAAACAGCCATATAGAGCGTAAAAAGAGTAAATGTGATTTCTACATCGAAGCAGCTCCGACGACTGAGCAAATATCTGAAATCGAACAAAGAGTCAATGAGGTTATCGATCAACATCTTCTTATTTCAGATCGGATGGTGACTTTGGATGAGGCCGCCCAATTAGCAGACCTTAGTAAATTACCTGCCGGGACAGAGGGTTCGATTCGGTTGGTATTTATTGGAGATTATGACGTTTGCGCATGCATTGGTCAACATGTGTCCAATACGGAAGAGATTGGTCACCTGAAAATACTTAGCCATGAATTTGAAGCCGGTCGTTGGCGGATGCGATTCAAATTAGAAGACCCTTCGGTTTAAAAAGTTGTTTGCACCTGCTTGAAGCCAATTAGCCTGTCGTAACGTTCACCAACTGGGTGGTAATACACAAAAATCTGGTATTCATTTTCGGTTTGCCAATAGGAACCTTCCATTTGATTCGATGAGGGCCTTCCGTCTTTTGTAGGTTTGAAAACATATTGAAAGTTATAGGCCCCCTGTTTAAGCAATAGGGTTTTTTCATAGGCCTTACTCTCAAAACGATAGGTCAGCTTGCTATTGGCATCCTGACGATTATATACAAAGTCACCATTCAAATAAAAACCTCCATCAAGCAATGGATTTTCCATGGGAATGCTGAAATGGACCAGAAAATAATCCGAACCAGTTACATCATCCATGGCTTCTTGGCTGTGAATCAAATATCTACCGTTTTGGTCTCTATCAAATGCATAACCTTCGGTGCGTTTGTCGGTCGGTAGGAGTTCCACATTATAAAATGGTTTGAAATATTCGATGCGGTTTACATGGAGACCTGGATATTTGAAGCTGGTCATTTCGAATCGTCTATATTCATTACCGCCTTCAAATATCAAGTCTTTGTTGTGATCGTAGTTCAATTGGTCACCATTGATCGAAGTGGGAGCGATGTATCGAACCTCCGTATCCCTTCGGTGGTTTTGCTGGACGACAATCTTAAGTTCATTCAATGGCTGAATGACGGACAAACCTATAGGTTTCAAAGCAAATCGTAACTGTTGATGTTTTTGTTTGAAATCGATATCTGTTGTGGCCGTTAAACTAGCATCAATTATTGACTTGTTTTCACAAACCACGAAACACGCTGTCAAAATCGCTTCACCACTACCATCTTTATCGAAAATTTCGACAACATAGTTCCCCGATAGAAGCAATTTGACGTTGTCATTCGGGATGGTCAAGGCATAGTGCGTGTATAAGGTCAATGTGCTTTTTGATGGTTCACCATTTTCCAAATCATTTTCAGGAAATCCGTCCATATATTCCAAAGGGCTCATCTCAGAACGTTTCCAATCCGAATTGCAATGTATGATTCGGTATGCATATCGTTTGTAATCGTGTGACAGTTCATCAAAACCAATTCCAATTTTGCTGTCCGAGCCAAGATAGAGAACCGGAAGTGCTGCCCAATCCCCATCAAGATTAACAGTCAGAGTTTTAATTATCTCAGATCGGGTTCCTGTTTGGTATACCTGTGCGTTCAAACTTATGAGAGCCTGAAGTAAAATGCAAACGGCTAAAAAATTGATTCTAGGATACATCTATTTGGTGAATCATTTTGTTTCACTACAAACCTACCAATTTTTTCATTGAGATAAGTGAAAATATATCAATTTGCCCAAAATAAAAACAGTAAAGGATTTATAGTTAACAATCATCATTTAAATTAGTCTTATATTGGTCAACAATTTTATTGCCTAAAAAAAACCACTTTTATTGCAAATAATATTCTTTTAATTATTTTTGCATTTGTTTAGATTCAATAGTGTAGTTAATTGTGAACCTAACTGCTGTTAATCAAGATAATCAACCCCAAAATCAACTTTGTTTGTAGGAAAAAATGTAAGTTTCCAAACACGGTCTAAAAAATTTAAACCCAATGAAAACAAAACTCGTACTTAGCTCTTTGCTTCTTGTTTTTTCATTACAGGCTTTTGCTCAGGATGTTACTATCATACAATCCAACGCAACTGACAATACACAATCGTATTCATCTTCTAAAAAAACGCACAAACCCAGGTTTTGGATTGGTCCTAAATTCGGAACGGACATCGTTTCTGGTATTCCAGCTGATTTTGAAGATGTAACCGACCGCTTGAAACAACAATGGCAAGCCGGTGTGATGATGCAATTTGGCCGTACTTTATATTTGCAACCAGAAGCATATTATGCAGTGACTAATACTTTGGATGGAAGTGGAGCTATTACATCCTCTCAGCAATCTATCAAAGTACCTGTTATGTTGGGGCTTCGTTTCTTAAATTTGGGATTATTCAGTTTGCACATCATGGGTGGACCAAGTTGGACCTTGCCTATGGGAAGCGACAACACCATCGACGCAAGTGCTAAAAAAATGGAATGGTTAGTCGGTGCTGGTATTGATGTTCTCGGATTCATCACCGCTGACATTCGTTACAAATATTTAACCGATACCCCACTGAGTGATCAAATTGCTGGATTTAATGTTTCTGATGACGATCCTACACGTCCTTACACACCGTTGAACGTTACGATTGGTTTGAAGTTGAGATAATTTGAACAATTATAAGAACGAATGGCCTCTATTGGAATTCCGATAGAGGCCATTTTTTGTCATTTTTTTATGACTTATTTCACCGGACGTAAGGTCTCTTCTTTTGTCCAAGTTGCTGTCTTGCCAAGTCCCATCCAGGCTGCGCCGATAAATCCGCGAATCTTTAATTTGTTGCCGTCGAATTTCATAAAACAGTTATAGGTCTTACCACCAGTTGGGTTGTAAATGGTTCCATTGTCCCATTCTCCGGATTTTTCATTGTATGAAAAACCTTTAAGCAATTGCAATCCCAAGATGGGGCGACTTCTCAAGGCTTTGTCGGGATTATCCTCGTCTACTTTTGCTTTTCCATTTTTAGAAGGCTCTGCCAACCAAACAAGTTTTCCATAGTATTTACCATTCGTTGCTTTGAAAATCTGAACCTGAGATTTTTCTTTTCCGGTTTCGTCATCAACCGTCAGGTAATAACCAATGATGCGATCAGCATGAGTTTGTGCTTTCATGCCAAAATGAATCGATGTTAGTAGAAAAATCAAGGAGATAAGTTTTGTCTTCATAATTCAATAGTTTGATTATAAGATTATTACAAAAATTAATTGCCTACAAGGATAAAGCAGCCATTCACAAATATACGATTTTGTCAAACAAATCAAATCGTCAGTAGCGTGCGACAGCCTGTATCATTACTTTTCTGAAAAACGGTGGAGTCAATTTCCCATAAACGAACAACATGTATCCAGGAGTTTGAACAATTTCATAGTCGTACTTGTTAAAGAGCAACTTGAATTGTTTCTCATCGTCCTTTCGATGATACGTACAAACAGCCAGTTTTCGAATCTGTTTGCGAAGCAATAAGTCACTGGAACTGTTCAAGATGTCGCCTTCAGCACCCTCCACGTCCAATTTCAGAAAATCGATGGGGTGATTGCCGACCAAACTTTGAAGTGTGGCACATCGATCGTTGTTGATGTTTGAAATGTACTTGTGTATAATTTCAACCTTGTCCTGCCATGGTTCAAAAGTGGCATTTAGTGCTTCAATCCAATGATTCTCAGCCTCAACAATGATAATTTTTCCCGCTTTTTCAACGATGTCCAAGGAGAAGTTTCCTTCTGCTGCTCCAAGGTCTACTACAAAGTCCCCCTCATTCACTTGAAAACCTTCCTTTAAATACAAATGAGGTGAATCTGGATTTTGTTCGGCAACCAAACTACAGTAACTGTTTTGCACAGCCTCCATGGTTGTGTAATGACGACTGTAATAGAGTTTCTTCCCATTTTGCAGCACATAAAAAAGGTCCTTGGATGCATCTTTAAATACTTCCACGTTGGTAGTCTTTTGAGCTTGAGCAAAGGAATAAGGCCATATTTGAGTCAGACTTTCGCAAGTTGAGGCATGTTGGTTTAAAAATTCTATTTCATTTTTGTATGTATTCCGCTTTGAAGGAAATAGTTTAAAGTAAAGATTGATCTTTTGGTTGAGAAAACGAAAATCTTTTTGATCTGTAAATTGATAGCTAAAAGGAACGTAGCGATTACAGAGGTGTCGGAGTGTTTTTAAGGGTTTAAGGGGCATTTGGCTAGATTTGATTTAAGTGTTTCAAAAGTAGCATATTTTTCATGAAAAAAGCACCTACGATCATTTCGTAAGTGCTTTATTTGAAGTGACCCCGGACGGGCTCGAACCGTCGACCCATTGATTAAGAGTCAATTGCTCTACCAACTGAGCTACGGAGTCATTCGTGTTTTTTGGAGAACGGGTGCAAAAGTACGATAATTAGGATAAACTCAAAAATTTTAGCCATCCTTTTTTCTCGGAAAGCATAAAAGAAGTTCAGAAAGCTATGAATCGAGCGATTTCATGGTTAATTGAATGCGGTGCCTCTCCAAATCTACGTTGAGAACTTTGACCCGAACGTGCTGATGGAGACTCACCACTTGTGAAGGGTCGGTAATATATCGATCAGCCATTTGTGAAAGGTGAACCAATCCGTTTTCTTTAATGCCGAAATCAACGAAGCAACCAAACGCTGTAATGTTGGTGACGATACCTGGAAGAATCATACCGGCCTGTACATCGTCAATCTTTCGAATACCTTTGTCAAATTCGAACACTTCGATTTTGTTTCTCGGATCTCGGCCCGGTTTATCCAATTCTTGAAGAATATCCTGCAGGGTAGGCATGCCAACGTTTTCAGACACATATTTCTCCAATTGAATGGCCGCGCGGTGTTCCTTTTGCTTGACTAGATCCAATACACTGCAATGAGCGTCTTTGGCCATTTTTTCTACGAGTTCGTAGCGTTCAGGGTGTACGGCAGAATTGTCCAATGGATTGATTGCATCGGGTATCCGTAGAAAGCCTGCCGCTTGTTCAAACGCTTTTGGCCCCAATCTGGGAACCTTCAACAATTCATTCCGGCTTTTAAAGGCGCCATTTGCATCTCTGTATTCTACGATATTTTGTGCCATAGTGGCACTCAATCCTGAAACGTAGGTGAGGAGGTATTTGCTGGCAGTATTCAGGTTTACTCCAACCTGATTGACACAATTGATCACCGTTTGATCCAATGATTTCTTCAATTTATTTTGATCCACATCGTGCTGGTATTGTCCGACTCCAATGGATTTCGGGTCAATCTTGACCAGCTCAGCCAATGGATCCATCAATCGACGACCGATGGAAACAGAACCGCGAACGGTTACATCGTATTCCGGGAATTCTTCGCGAGCAATTTTGGAGGCTGAATAAATGGATGCGCCGTTTTCACTGACGACAAAAACTTGAATTTTACGGTCGTATCGAATGCTTTGAATGAAATCCTCAGTTTCACGAGATGCAGTTCCGTTACCAATAGCGATAGCTTGAATGTCATAGCTTTCTACCAAGTGAGCAATTTTTTTACTCGCAAGAGCCGTTTCGCGCTGAGGTGCATGTGGGTAAATGGTTTCGTTATGCAGCAGTTTACCCTGAGCGTCTAAGCAGACTAATTTGCATCCGGTCCGATAACCTGGATCGACGCCCAATACTCGTTTTTGACCAAGGGGAGGAGCAAGGAGCAATTGTTTCAAGTTGTCCACAAATATTCGAATGGCTTCTTCGTCTGATTTCTCTTTGGTTAGAGCAGCGAATTCCGTTTCGATGGAGGGCTTAAGCAGCCTTTTGTAGCCATCTTTGACTGCTTCAGCCACTTGGCGTGAAGAATCGAATACACCTTTGACAAACAGTTTGTTGAGGTCTTCGCAACAGACTTCATCGTCTGGTGTGATGGTCACTCTCAAAAAACCTTCGTTTTCACCTCGAATTACCGCTAAATATCGATGTGAAGAACACTTTCGAAGGGGTTCCGAATAGTCGAAATAATCTTTGTAGTTGGAGGCTTCCTGCTCTTTGCCTTTTATAACTTTTGAACTAATGGTTGCTTCTCTACGGAATCGATTTCGAACCATCTGACGGGCACGTTCATGTTCGTTGACCCATTCGGCAATGATGTCTCTGGCACCTTTAAGGGCTTCTTCGACGTTGTTCACACCGTTTTTGATGAATCCCAATGCAGCATGCTCCACACCGCTGAAATTTTGGGCCATCAGCATTTTCGCCAGAGGTTCCAAACCCTTTTCCCTTGCCAACTCGGCTCTGGTATGTCGTTTGGGCTTGAACGGTAGGTATATGTCCTCCAGTTCGTTCATCTGGAAACATTCGTCGATGCGACGTTTTAGCTCGGGAGTCAGTTTGCCTTGCTCCTCGATGGAGGAAAGAATGGCTTGTTTGCGTTTGTCCAAATCCCGCAGCTTGTCGTACAGATCAGAAATGGCTCCGATCTGGACTTCGTCCAAACCTCCGGTTCTTTCCTTGCGGTATCGGCTAATAAATGGGATGGTGGCATCTTCAGTTAGCAACTGTAGGGTGTTGCGAACCCCGTTCTGCGGGAGCTGAAGGTCGCCGGCGATGCGTTTGATGTAGGTTTCCAACATAGCGCAAAGGTAAAAATAAAAGCCTATCTTTGCAAGAAATTCATTCCAATGCCTGCACCTTCCACACCTCGCAAAAAGCCTGCCTTTTCGGCTCATAAACCCGCCACAGATTCATACGGGAAGCCTCCTCGCAACTCTAAGGCACCGCGCGGAGAGAAACCTGCTGTTCAGGCATCCAATCCTGCGGAAAAAACAGGTCCTAAACGGAAACCCATTACCAAGCTTACGGTGAGCGAACCTATGATTTTGATGGATTTCTTGATGAAGTACCTTAAATATCAAAGTCGGACCACCATCAAATCGCTGTTGCACAACCAGCAAATCACCATCAAAAAACAGGTGATCAGACAATTTGACTACCAATTAAATACTGGCGATGAAGTATTCGTCAGTTGGAGCAAAGGTTGGGTAACGCTTCAGGATCCGCAACTTAAGATTATTTACGAGGACAAATACCTTTTGGTGGTCGACAAAGCAGCCGGCTTGCTTTCCATCGCTACTTCGAAAGAAAAAATACGAACTGCCTACAGCATTCTGAGCGAGTACGTTAAGAGACAAAATGCTGCAAATAAAATTTTCGTCGTGCACCGCCTGGATCGTGAAACGTCTGGTTTGATGCTTTTTGCAAAGAATCAGGACATTCAATATGCCATGCAAAATAACTGGAAATTCGCTGTTAATCAGAGACGCTACGTGGCTGTTGTTGAAGGAAAGCTTGAAACTGGTGATGGAAGTGGTATCGGTACGATCAAGTCCTATTTATGGGAAAGCAAAGCCCTTATTGTTTATGCCAGCCAAAATCCAGAGGAAGGTCAGTTGGCCATCACTCATTACAAGGTGGTAAAAGCAGGTGAGAACTATACGTTGGTGGAATTGGATCTGGAAACAGGCCGAAAAAACCAAATTCGGGTTCAAATGAATAGTATCGGTTTTCCATTGGCTGGTGACATAAAATACGGCGGACATCCATGTGCTATCAAACGCCTTGCCTTGCACGCCAACATTCTATCGTTTACGCATCCGGCTACCGGCGAAAAGCACTCCTTCGAAACTCCGGTGCCTGCAAACTTTTTGAAGATGGTGAATTAATCCAATCGACTTTAACCAATAAAAAACGGCGTTGACTTTGATAAAGACAACACCGTTTTTTTTTATTAAGTTAAAATTTAGAAGCGTTTCAGAATGACCTCCCAATTCAAAATGTCCCAAATTTTTGAAACATGTTCTGCTCTGCGATTCTGATAATCAATATAATAGGCATGTTCCCAAACGTCAAAGCAAAGGATGGGTTTCAAGCCTTTCGTCATTGGGTTTCCAGCATTGCTTTCCGGCACGATCTGAAGTTTACCGGTTCCGTCTTTTACCAACCAAAGCCAACCGGAGCCAAACAAAGCGATGGCTGCCTTGCTGAATTCTTCCTTAAATGCATCGAAACTACCATATTGAGCTTCAATTTCTGGCAATGCGGGAACAGGTTTGCCAGGGGCTGTCAACGCCTCAAAATAGAAAGTGTGGTTCCAAATCTGAGCTGCGTTATTGAAAATAGGACCTGCAGGAGCCGTTTTTATGATTTCTTCCAAGTTGGAATTTTCAAAAGGAGTACCTGGAACCATTTTGTTTAGATTGTCCACATAGGTTTGATGGTGCTTGCCATAATGGAAAGCAAGGGTCTTTTCGCTGATGATGGGTTCGAGAGCCGTAGGGGCATAAGGAAGGGTCGGTAAACTGAAGTTCATTGTTTTTATTTTTATGAGGTTAATGTTCGTTCTATTGATTTCAACAAATATACAACGATTTTGGCCGAATTGTTAATTTCAAGTGTCTATCTATTCATCGATTTTGTTTATGGTTTATTTTTTTCGAATGCCCATTATTTCGATTATGGACTTCATTTGCTCTTTGGGCATTTGAAAATATGGACTACCTTTGAAATTCATCTACTTGTCCCCTTTAAAGTGAATAAATTGCTTGATAATCTGAATGATAGCCAACGTGATGCCGTGTTGTACAACACCGGACCTTCCTTGGTGATAGCTGGTGCCGGTTCTGGAAAGACCCGTGTGCTGACTCATAAAATTGCTTGCCTCTTGCAAGAAGGCTTCAAACCTTGGTCCATCCTTGCACTTACGTTTACCAACAAGGCTGCTCGAGAGATGAAGGAACGCATCGCGAATTTGGTTGATCCGGAAGCTGCTTCGAGGCTTTGGATGGGTACTTTTCATTCTCTTTTTTTTAGAATTCTGCGCGCTGAATCCGAGGCTATAGGTTTTCCCAATGGCTTTACGATTTATGATACTGCTGATAGTAAAAGTTTACTGAAAACCATTCTCAAGGAGATGGGTCTGGACGACAAAATTTATAAAGTGAATGCGGTCTATGGACGGATTTCTGCAGCTAAGAATGATTTGATTTCACCAGAAGCCTACGCAGCCAATGGGGACATGATCAAACAAGATATTCAGAGCAAGCGCCCATTAATCAAAGAAATTTACCAGCGGTATGTCAATCGTTGTCGTTTGGCTTCGGCCATGGATTTCGACGACTTGCTTTTCCAGACCAATGTTTTGTTCAGAGATCATTTGGATATTTTGGCAAAATATCAGCATCAGTTCCAATTTATCTTAGTCGATGAGTATCAGGATACCAACTTTTCCCAATACCTCATTGTCAAGAAGTTGGCTGAACTCCACCATCGGGTTTGTTTGGTTGGAGATGACTCGCAAAGCATTTATTCTTTTCGTGGTGCAAATATTGAAAACATCTTGAATTTCAAAAAGACGTATCCGGAAGGCAAAATTTACAAGTTGGAACAGAATTACAGATCCACAAAAACGATTGTCAATGCAGCCAATAGCCTGATTTCCAAAAATAAAGGACAAATACAAAAAAAAGTATTTTCCGATAAGGAAACGGGACTTAAAATCAGAGTGATGACTGCCTATTCCGATTTGGAAGAAGGTCTGATGGTTGCCAATAAAATCAACGAATTGAGACTGAGTGTCTTTGATAGTTTCAACGATTTTGTCATTTTATACCGCACCAACGCTCAATCCCGGATTTTTGAAGAGGCATTGCGAAAAAGGAACCTGCCATACAGAGTTTACGGAGGACTTTCCTTTTATCAACGGAAGGAAATCAAGGATGTGATAGCCTACCTGAGGTTGATCCTGAACGCTGCTGACGAAGAAGCTTTTAAACGAATCATCAATTATCCGGCACGTGGAATAGGGGATACCACCCTTCAAAAACTGATCCATGCTGCCTCTGAAAAGGGCGTTAGCTTATGGGCCGTTTTGAGTGACATCCCATCATTTTCCGTTCAATTTAATTCGGGCACCGCAAAAAAACTAGAAAACTTCCGCCAATTAATCGAGTACTTTCATCCATTAATAGGTTCAAAAAATGTTTTTGAGCTGACCCAGCAACTTTTAGTGGAAACCGGAATCAAGCGGGAAGTAGAGGAGGATCAATCTCCCGAAACCTTGAGCCGTAAAGAAAATATTCAAGCATTGTTGGGCGGGATGAATGAATTCGTGCTCAATAGGATTGAAGAAGGAAATGACGCTGTTTTCCTGACTGATTATTTGCAGGAAGTGTCGTTGCTGACCGATCAGGACGAATCAAACAATCAGGAAGGCGAAAGGATTACCCTGATGACCATTCACGCTGCAAAAGGGCTGGAATTCAAAAATGTTTTTGTGACAGGTTTGGAAGAAGATTTATTTCCATCATTACACAGTCTGGAGTCCGAAAAAGATTTGGAAGAGGAACGTCGCTTGCTTTATGTGGCAATTACCCGAGCTGAGAGGATTTGTGTCCTTAGTTATTCTAAAAGTCGTTTTAGGAACGGTACCAGCAATTTTACCCGACCTAGCCGGTTTCTGAAAGATCTTGATCCGTCGTTATTGGATTACCCTTTGGAATTCAGTTCGTTTGAAACGTCCGATAACTTTCAAAGCAGAACATTTCCCTCCAAAAGCCAAATGTTTGAGGAAAAGACTGTTACACCTAGCATGAATCGTGTCGGAATGCCTGTTTCCTCCACAGGCAAACCGCTTATGAAAGTAAAAAGTCAGCCTGCAACCAGTTCACCCCTGACTGCTGGTACGGGTTTTGCTTCGGATGTCACTGATTTGAAAGTTGGAAGCACGATTGCCCATGAACGCTTTGGAAAAGGGGTTGTGATATCGCTGGAAGGTTCTGGTGATAATGCTAAGGTTGAGGTAGAATTCGAAACCTCTGGATATAAAAAATTATTGCTTAAATTTGCACGTTTTACCATTCTATCCTGATCAAATGATTGATTTTAAAGATATTCCATCACCGGCTTTCGTGCTGGACGAAACACTGCTCCGTCAAAATCTGGCACTGATCAAGTCGGTGCAGGATGCTTCTGGTGCAGAAATTATCCTTGCATTTAAGGCTTTTGCATTGTGGAAAGCGTTTCCCATAGTCAAAGAATACATTGCTTCTTCCACTGCCAGTTCCGTTTTTGAGGCACAGTTGGCTTTTGAGGAAATGGGAAGCTTGGCACATACCTATTCACCGGCTTATACCGATCAAAATTTCCCGACTTTTTTAAAGTTCAGTAGCCACATCAGCTTTAACTCACTCAGTCAGTTCGAGAAATTTTATCCTTTGGCCAATGCTTATGAAGAACATTCAATTTCTTGTGGTTTACGTATAAATCCCGAATATTCCAGTGTAGAAACTGACTTGTACAATCCTTGCGCCCCTGGTTCCAGAATGGGTGTCATTGCTGATTTGATCGGAGATTCCTTACCAAAAGGTATAGAAGGTTTTCATTGCCACAGTTTGTGTGAATCCAATTCCTTTGAATTGGAAAAGACACTGGATGTGATTCGTCGACGTTTTTCCCGCTACTTGCCTTCCATTAAATGGCTTAACATGGGTGGCGGGCATTTGATGACTCGAAAGGGTTACAATACGGATCACCTTATTCAAGTGCTGAAGGCTTTCAAGGCAGAATTCCCGCATATTAAGCTCATTTTGGAGCCTGGGAGCGCCTTTGCCTGGGAGACCGGTTGGTTGCGCTCTACGGTTGTCGATATCGTTGAAAATAAGGGTGTACAGACAGCCATGCTCGATGTTTCCTTCGCTTGTCACATGCCAGATTGCCTGGAGATGCCCTATAAACCTCGTATTATAGGGGCTACCGACGCGATGGTAGGGAAACCGACTTACCGAATGGGTGGAAATAGCTGCCTGGCTGGAGATTTTATGGGCGATTGGAGCTTTGATGAGCCTTTGAAAGTTGGTGACGACATCATTTTTGAAGATATGATTCATTATACCATTGTCAAAACAAATATGTTCAATGGTATTTCACATCCTGCATTGGTCTGTCATTCGAGTGATGGCAAAAATCTGATTTGGAGAATGTTTGGTTACGAGGACTACAAGAACCGCATGGATTGAGGGCTTGACCTAGAAAAAAATATCATGTTTTTGATGAAATAATTGCCTCAATCGCTTGGTATTTTCAAAATTTGCCTTACTTTTGTCCCCGCAAACGAGAGCTACAAGCGGTAGCAAAATAAGTTTGTTTATTTTATGCGAAAATAGCTCAGTTGGTAGAGCATAACCTTGCCCCAAGTCGTAAGACTCGGTTTAACCTTGGCAAGGATGCAGCGTGAGGCTGTTAAAGTACTGACAAATGTGATAATGCGAAAATAGCTCAGTTGGTAGAGCATAACCTTGCCAAGGTTAGGGTCGCGGGTTCGAGTCCCGTTTTTCGCTCAATTGAGCGACGGAGGTCGCTCTTTTAGTATAAAAGAATTGCTCAGGTGGTGAAATTGGTATACACGCCACTTTGAGGGGGTGGTGGGCGATAGCCCGTGTGAGTTCGAGTCTCATCCTGAGCACGACTTTTTGTTTCAAAAATTCCCATCATTATTTGCCCAGATGGTGAAATCGGTAGACACGCTAGTTTCAGGGACTAGTGACCGTAAGGTTGTGCAGGTTCGAGTCCTGTTCTGGGCACAATCAATAAGGCTAACCAGTACATCTACTGCGGTTAGCCTTTTTCATTTCTTTCCAACACATTCCCAATCTTCTCCTGCAGTTTTAGAAAATCTGTTTTGCAGTAATCCATCCACGTTTTTCGTTTTCCAAAAGAATACCGGAGTTTTCTCCAGGGAATTCTAAGGACTTGCCGACCTTTTTCGCTGACGATGCCCAATGTTCCGATGAGAATGAAAAGAATAAAGTATTGTGGCAGAGATACATTTAAAAGGTTACCTGCGATGAAAGTCAGCGCTAGATACACCAGGAAATTGATTAACATGCCCAACGTGAAAACAAAAGTGGCATGCATTTGCTTGTCCTCTATTTTGCTTACAATTAAACGATTTATAGACCAAGCCGGAAAGTTTAGTAGAAATCCGGGTGATAAAATGAGTGCAAACGATACCAATAGGGCAGGATGAGTTGATGAGGATGTATCCTCCAGCCATTCAGTGATTTCAGAAGGATAACCAGGCAATTGATTCAATTTTGCAGTTAAAGCATCCAGTTCATTCAACATGGAGGGTTCCTCCACTTCCAACCGATCGAAAAGTTTTGCCAAAGCTACCCTTGCATCAAAACGCAAACCAGCCATCGTGGCGGCTGTAAAAGATCGACCCATTCCAGCTTGAAATTCTAGAAAGGCAGGTACACCCATGCAACACAATCGATAGGTTCGTTCGTAATCCTTGCTTCGAATATCAAGCATCAGTTCAGACAAAGCAGACGAAAGCACATTCTTTAAAGTATTTAAACCAATTGCCTGGTTTTCAAGATAGATTGGAAGGTAATCCTTCATTTCGATGGCCTTGCCATATGTTATAACCAAATCTGATCCCGAATGTTGGTAGAAATTGTAATCAATACCAACTGGAATTATTTTAACATGAGCTTTGTCCTGAAGCAAAACTTCCGCTTGATAACCAATTCGGAACAAGCCTTTTACAAAGGGCCGCAAACGATGTTGCTCTCCATGATTGCCTTCGGGCATAATGCCTAAACATTTACGGTCAAGCAATACATCGATGGCTTCTTTGATTTGTTGGTCATTTTTGGAAAGATTTTCAAAACCATCCCGAATTCTGTAAATGGGCGTGATTTTGATGAAACGCAGCAATACTTTGAGGAACGAGTTCCTGAAAATATCAGCTCTCGCCATATAAACGATGGGCTCCTTTTGGTGAATAATGATGGCAACCGGATCCATCACACCATTTTGATGGTTGCCAGCAAAAATGAGTGGTTCGTCTTCCGGTATGTTTTCTAAGCCACGAACTTCGATTTGCCTGTAAAACTTAGGGAAAATAAATTGTATGAACCCCTTAATCAGGTCGTAACCAACCTGTTTATCTTGAATCTTCTTTTTAGTCATGCGAAATCAATCTTTTGTCGGTCTTAGATGCCAGTAGGTTCCAAGAGACAATCCAGCCACAATGTGCCAGATTCCCCACCAGGCAGTTACAAGCAACATACCTCCAATGGCCATGTCAGATGGAAAAATCTTTGGATTCAAGAGCAAAGCCAATCCCAAGCCACTGTTCTGAATGCCCACTTCGATGCTCATGGCTCTACGTTCCTTTTTGGTTGCCCCTACCAAAGTGCCGGTAGCATAACCAGTGAAGAAGGCCGATGCATTGTGTAAAAGCACAATGATGAAAATGAAGAAGATGTAATGAATGAAAATTCCGAAATTATTGGCAAATGCCAGAACGATCATTGCCATGAACAGTAAAATGGAAAAACGCTGGAACCAGGGTGCCAATTTCTTGGAAAAGGCGGGTAGGAACCGAGCGCAGGTCATGCCCAAAATCATGGGAATCCCTAAAAGAATAAATACCGTTTGAAACATTTGCCAGGGATCGATGATGATGGGTTGCAACAAATGCCCAGCATGTTTGGACAGATATCGAATGTACAGATCTCCCCAGAAGGCAAAATTCAAAGGTGTGGTTATAATGGCCATAATGGTGGTGATAGCAGTCATCGTGACAGAAAGCTCCACCTTGCCTTTGGCCCAGCTGCAGATGAAATTGGAGATATTGCCGCCCGGACATGCCGCCACTAAGATCATGCCCATGGCTACTGTCGGAGACAAAAATTTATAAAAAAGCAAAATGATTCCAAATGTGACGGCTGGAAGCAAGAACATTTGAGCAAACAATCCTCCAATCAAGACTTTAGGCTTTTTAAAGAGATGAGAAAATTCTTTTGGACGAATGTCGAGCGCCACTCCGAACATGATAAAAGCCAATAAAATATTGAGAATGTGTGAACCGGTAGCTGAAAAATTGATTTTGACTTGGTCCAAAGCCATTAAAGATTCGTACATGGATCGGATTTGGTTTGATTTATTTCATCATGGAAAGTTATCTTTCTGTCTGTAAGATTGGTGTTGTTACGGCATTTCGGCAGGACGAATTTAGCAAATTCTGCTTGCTATCCAATCAATTCTTGCTAAATTTGTGCCCTATTTTAACTCTTTATTAAAACAGCTCAACGAAATGGCAAAAGAATTGAAGGAGCTTACCTCCAGAAGTGTCGATTATTCTCAATGGTATCAGGATTTGGTCATCAAGGCCGATTTGGCTGAAAATTCAGCTGTACGCGGTTGTATGGTTATCAAACCATATGGATACGCCATTTGGGAAAAAATTCAACGTCAGCTGGATGATATGTTCAAGGAAACTGGCCATGTGAATGCCTATTTCCCTCTTTTCATACCGAAATCGTTTTTAAGCAAAGAAGCGGAACATGTGGAAGGTTTTGCCAAGGAATGCGCTGTTGTTACTCACCATCGTCTGATGAATGATCCGAATGGAAAAGGGGTGGTTGTAGACCCCCAAGCCAAATTGGAAGAGGAACTCATCGTACGGCCGACTTCAGAAACCATCATTTGGAGCACCTATAAGAATTGGATTCAATCCTATCGTGACTTACCTATC
Source organism: Bacteroidales bacterium (assembly GCA_035719105.1). Classification (GTDB taxonomy): domain Bacteria; phylum Bacteroidota; class Bacteroidia; order Bacteroidales; family UBA1402; genus UBA8389. The sequence continues at coordinate 73,503 of DASTGN010000003.1, forward strand.
TTGGTAAATCAATGGGCCAATGTCGTTCGTTGGGAGATGCGAACCCGATTGTTTCTTCGTACAGCTGAATTCCTTTGGCAAGAAGGTCACACGGCTCATGCTACGGAGGAGGAAGCTGTTGCCGAAGCTCGCCGAATGATCGACGTTTATTCCACTTTTGCAGAAAAATACATGGGTATGCCGGTTGTCATTGGAGTGAAATCCCCCAGCGAACGTTTCGCAGGGGCACTGGACACCTATACCATAGAAGCCCTGATGCAAGACGGTAAGGCATTACAGTCTGGCACCTCCCATTTTTTAGGCCAGAACTTTGCCAAAGCCTTCGATGTGACGTTTGTCAGTAAGGAAAACAAGCAGGAATACGTCTGGGCAACTTCTTGGGGCGTTTCTACCAGATTGATGGGTGCCCTCATTATGGCACATTCAGACGATAATGGTTTGGTCTTGCCGCCAGCTTTGGCTCCATTCCAGGTCGTAATCGTGCCCATTTATAAGAGTGAAGAACAATTGAAAGCCATCGATGAGAAAGTCGCTCCGATTGTAAGTAAGCTTAAAGCTTTGGGCGTGAGTGTCAAATACGATAATTCCGATAATAAAAAACCGGGCTGGAAATTTTCCGAATATGAGTTAAAAGGTGTTCCCGTTCGTTTGGCCATGGGTGCCAGAGACTTGGAAAACAATACAGTGGAAGTAGCTCGTCGTGATACGTTGACAAAAGAAACCAGGTCCTGTGAAGGCATTGAGGAATACCTCAAGCAATTAATGGACGAAATCCAGGCCAACATTTTTCAAAAAGCCTTTGATTTCCGCACTGCAAACACGCGCGAAGTAAACAGTTACGACGAATTCAAAGTTGAAATTGAAAAGGGCGGATTCTTGCTGTGTCATTGGGATGGAACCCCAGAAACTGAAGAGTTGATCAAAAATGAAACCAAGGCTACCATCCGTTGCATACCCTTAGCTGGCGATAAAACACCTGGAAAATGCATGGTAACAGGCAAACCCTCACTTTGTAGGGTGATTTTTGCCAGGGCTTATTGATGGTTTTTTAAATAGGTCAAGCAGGGAGTTGAAGTCCTCTTTATAAAGGATACCGACTCCTTGAGTATTCAATGCGGACTTGAAATACTTATTATCATTGGCTCGGTTGAAGAATTTCCAACTCCATTTTTCAGAATTCTTGAACTTCAAATTGCCGTCGAATTCACCGATGAATTGATTACCACCGGTGGATGAACCCAAATTTTCCCTGGATCCGACATTGCTATTAATGGATAATCGGTTGTTGAAGAAGCTGCCGCTCATCATAACGCCCCATTCTCCCGGAGTAGTGGCATCGTACGCCGAATTTTTATAGTTGAAATTGAAATTCATATTGTTATTTCCAAGCACTCCATTGACCATTCTGTTCAATTGCGAAGAAAGTGTGGAAATACCTGTATTCCAGACAGCAGACATATTGTTGGTCGTTGTTGCTTGCGCCGTCGAATACGCCGGAGTGCTGAAGCGACTGAATAACATGAGAAAAACCAATTGCTGATTTCTCATATCTTCCGTATTGATCACATTTTTGATTTGAAGTTCCAAATCCGCATCTGCAGAGGGATATGCCAAGTCCAGACTGATGCCGGGACGTTGCAATTCCCCATTGAGTTTCAGCACACAATTCACGGGAATGCTGCTTCGGTTCAAATTGAGGTTGCTGAGAACATCGGTGGGCAGCAAATCGGAAAGTTGAGCGTTCACCGTATAATTCGCCGTAATATCCACTTGAGCTTCAAATGGATTCCCTGCAAAGGTGACACTGCCACCATCCTGAATGTTAAAGTCCCGACGTAGAATGTTTTGATAAATGAATTTGTATTTACCAGAAAGAATATTGTATCGACCGTATAAGCTGATATCATCGGATTTATCAATGACACAACGCAATGCACCGCTGCCTTTGGCTTTGATATCGTCGCCGGTTGTCGGGTCGGTCACAAGCGTTAGGTCTGCATTTGGGGTGACCTCCATGTAAAGATTGACCGTTACATTACTGGGCGTATTAATGACCGGTGCAGTAAGTCGCTTCCGCATGAATAGATCTGCATCTTCAATGTTATTGACTTTTTTCTTCTGTATAAATTGAATGAATCCAGCCTCTGTCACTTCCGTATCATTTAAGAAGGAAATGGTCACATTGGTCCGATCCTCCGATCTGAGATTCACGTCAATACGAACATCGTTTTGAGGCCCATTGATGGAAACGGTTCCTGTTCCATAAGCTTTTCCGTAGAAATAGGAATTTGGATTGGAAGGAATATCCATGGCAAGGATGTTGTTGCCCATGATTTCAATCGATGTATACGAATCCTTGAAATTATTGTGAACGATGGTTCCGTTTGCAATGGCACTGTTTCCTTCTTTATCCCTAACTCGTACGTTTGTGAATTTAACCAATTTTGGAGTCAAAAGTATGGTATCCGAGAAAGTATACCTTGTATTCAGCATGTCAATTCCAAAGGAACCATTTTCAATGAATGCTTTCGTGTTAATAGTCAAATGCTTCATAGGGCCAGCTATATGTACTTTACCGGTAGCAGTGCCCTGGATTTGCTTCAAAATGGTGCCAAGATAAGGTTCTAGGAACGAAATGGGTAAACGATGTCCATCCAGCGCCAAATTCATAGAATCTTTGCTGGGGAAATAATATCCTGTACCTTTTGCCACCAAATTGCTTGCTTCTGTTAGTGTGGAATCCTTTTTTACAAGGGCATCCAGCACTATTGCTTTCAAGTTGGTATCCCATTTGGATTTTGCAGTCAAATTCCCCAATAGCACTTTATTGATGGTGAACTGTTTAACGTACAAATCGGCGTCTAGGCTAAGTGTACCCAGCAATCTGGAACATTTGGCCTGTCCACTAACCAAACCACCCAAAAGCACGGTTCCACCGTTGTTTTTTGGAAAAAGGTCAAAAACATTGTCCAAACTAAAGGCATTCATGGAAACAAACAAGGTGTCAGTCATTCGGTCAGATGCGATTCCCTGCAATTTGACAAACTGATCGGCATGCGTCAATTGAAAATCGGAAATATATAAAGCCTTATTTTCCCAACGCAAATTGGTCGGATTGATTTGCCAAAGCGAGTCGTTGACGATGATGCTTGACTTCTTTAAATTACCATCTAAATTGAGGTTGCCATTGGCTGCTCTTGAAAACTGAACGTCACCTTGAATGTTACTACTATACGTTTGCAATCCAACATTGCTTAAGTTGAATTTAAAACTGGCCAAGTCGTTAAGTCCTCGTGCGTCCAGATTCAATTTTATAGGTGATGTTTCCGGACCCAACTGAGCAAAAGCCAGAAATTTGGCCTCCTTTTGCGGATTCTCCAATAAGAATCCAGCTTCTTTCACAATGGTTTTGCCGTAGGTTAGGTTAGGTGCATCACCACGAAACCGGAATTTACCGTTGACTTCGTTGTAAAAACCTTGAACCTCAACATTCTCAATCAAATTAAAAGGCAATTTCAAGATGGAAAGCAATTCGGGACAAGGAGCCAGGCTTGCGTGAAAGTCATAATTACTGCCCTTAGGCATTTCGAAGTTGGAGGAAACCAACGAAGGCAAGAAACGGTGTAACAGCCCTTTAAAACCAGCAGGCAATCCGCTTAATTCGAAATTACCCCATAATTCAGCATTTAAAATGGGTGAGGAGACTTTAATACTCTGATTCCCAACCGTTCTTGCGACGTCAACATTTAATTTGTTCAGGAAAAACTTTTCTTTCCCACTTTTTAGCTGAAGACTATCCAAGATTAAATTACCGGTTAGGTCGTCAAAATCATGTCCCGTCATATTGGAATGCAAATGGAATGAAAAACTAGCATTGCTTTGGTAACCAAGCAGGCCAAAAGCAAATGGATTAAATCCATCAGCAAACAAATCGAACTGATAAACAGGCATTTCCTTCGTTAAATTGACTAAGCCCGAGAACCGTAAGTTGCCGTTGACATCGCCCAATGCGGCATATCCATCAAAACCATTTCGGTCAAAATGCCCCTTGACCACTAAGTTTTGAAAGTCGTAACCGTGATAGACCAAATGGGAAGCTAAACCATTCACACTGCCTTCCAACCCTGAAACCGGATCAATGGAACCGTTCAGTTTAAAATCAAAACCGGTTTCACCAAGGAGCGAGTTCTCGGGTAAAACATCACTCAAATGGATGGAATTGCTTTTAAGTAGCCCATTGTATCGAAGTTTTTTACCATCCTTGTTCAATTGTAAGTCGGTAGTAAGGTCTCCAATCGTCGTACTAAAAAGGCCAGTCAGCAAAGCTTGTTGGGAGCTTCCCTTGAATTTCCCCTGATAATTGACCGAACCAAGTTTCTTTAACATGCTCAAGTCCGTTTTCGTATTGGAGAACGTATTCAACAGGAAATCGATGCCGGCTGGGCTTACATTGAAGTTCTTGATATCCCCGTTAACTTGGAACTTTTTTAAGTCAAAAAAATTATCAACTACAAAAAGGCCATTGATTGTCAGCATATTGCTTAAATCGATGTTCATGTTTCTACAAACTAACCGAGAGAGATTTCCCTCAAACAAAAGATCCACTTTGATGGGTTTGCTGAATTTGGAGGCAGCCTTATTTAAAAAACTAAATTCGGAAGGTAGAATGAACAGATGCAAGGTGACGGGTTGAATCTGAAGATTTTTAATCAGTTGCGAAAGATTTCTGTTTCGTTTATATTTGGCTATGAGTCCTTTGACCATCAAATTGGAGTTCCCGGATTTGACTTCGAAGTTGGATACTTTCAAAGCTGTTTCCGTATACAAACCTTCCAATTGCAGTTGGTCAATGTGCAAACCTGATTTTTCTCTGGCCTGGAATTTTGTTATGGAAAATTTATATTTGACTCCTGAAGAACCCTTGAAAGCCATTTTAGCTGAAACATCCTGAATGTCCAGATGATTTGGATCAAATTGACCTTCGACAACTGGTATGGATGTCAAATCGTAATGCACTCTGCAGTTTCTAAGCAAAAGGGTGTTGAAATTGAAGTCCCAATTCTTTTTCGCTCGCTTCTTCGATTTGTATGCGTCTAAAATGAATTGAATGTTTAGCGGCCCATCGCTCGTTTTTTTTGTCAGAAAGAGGTTGGCCCGAATAATGCGAATGGTATTGAAACGAATTTCTTGACGCAACAGAGGCAATAGCTGAATGTCCACGAACATCCGCTCCGCGCTCAGAATCGGTTTGCCCTGTCGGTCTTTCAGGTGTATGACATTAATTTCCAGGCCATTGTAAAAGTTGAATCCAACTTCGTCAATGGTTAGCGAAGCACCTGTTCGATTTTGAAAATCGCGAATGACCGTATTGGTAATCTTTTGTTGGAACCAGTTGGTATTCAACACAATTGCTACACTGCCTAAGATAAGCAGCAAGGCAAGCGATATGATTATTCCGATTCTTTTCAAAATATTTGGTATTTTTGCGGAGGTTATATGCCCAGTGTACGCAATTACAGACAAAAATAAGAAAAAACCATCTATTTTATACGGTTTAATTTCATTTGGTCTCAATTTTGATTTTATATGCACCCAATACTAATTCTTGGTATCGAATCTTCCTGTGACGATACATCAGCAGCCGTTCTAAGGGATGGAAACCTATTGTCCAATGTCGTTGCCGGACAGAAGGTTCACGAAGCTTATGGCGGTGTGGTACCGGAACTTGCTTCCAGAGCTCACCAACAGAATATCATCCCAGTAGTTGACCAGGCACTCAAACAAGCTGGAGTCAGTCGCGAGGAAATTTCAGCAGTGGCTTTCACACGTGGTCCGGGTTTGATGGGGTCGTTGTTGGTTGGAACTTCTTTTGCCAAAGGATTTGCACGTGCTTTGGACATTCCATTGGTGGAAGTGAATCATTTACAAGCTCATATACTGGCTCATTTCATTCAAGTGGAAGGCGAATCGCATTGTTCGCCGGAGCTGCCTTTTCTTTGTTTGTTGGTGAGTGGGGGTAATTCACAAATCGTGTTGGTTCGTTCGTACGACGATATGGAAATCATTGGTCAAACGATTGATGATGCAGCGGGTGAGGCTTTTGACAAATGTGCCAAAGTGATGGGCTTACCCTATCCTGGTGGACCGGTTGTAGATCGGTTGGCAAAACTAGGGAATCCTAAGGCTTTTGTTTTCAGCAAACCACATATTTCAGGTTATGATTATAGTTTTAGTGGACTGAAAACGTCGTTTTTGTACAAAATCAGGGATGAAGTAGCATTAAATTCCGATTTCATCGAGCAAAATAAGGAAGATTTATGTGCATCGCTTCAACATACCGTTGTCGAAATCTTGATGGACAAACTACGAAAAGCATCCAAAGCATTGGGAATTAAAGAAGTGGCACTGGCTGGTGGCGTTTCTGCCAATTCAGGATTAAGATCTGCTTTCGAAGACCATGCCAAACGTTTTGGCTGGAAAATTCACATTCCCAAATTCGCCTACACGACTGATAATGCTGCCATGATAGCCATGACCGGTCATTTTAAATACCTGGAAGGTAAATTTGCTTCCATGGATGCGTCTCCATATTCCAGAGTGATCCTTTAATAGAAACAACATGATCAGACAATTTCTTTTCATTTTTATTGGGGGTGGACTAGGAAGTGTTCTGCGATCGTTGGCAGCTAAACTATTTCCTGCCACCGTCTATCCATTGGGAACCCTGTTGGTCAATGTGTTGGGCAGTTTGTTGATCGGATTTCTTTATGCCTTGCTCAGTCGTCACGTCATTGGCGATAATTACCGATTATTGTTAGCCGTCGGTTTCTGCGGTGGATTCACTACTTTTTCAACCTTTTCAAACGAAAACCTGCACTTGATGCGTGAAGGTCAATGGTTGACCTTTATCCTATACTCCGTTGGAACGTTGTTGCTTTGTCTGCTATCCGTTTGGTTGGGTGATAAAATAGGGAATCAAATTCCTTGATTATCAATAACTTATTCTACACTGAAAATTGGTTTGTCGGTTTTCTGCTCAGTTTGATAATATTGAATGGCATTGTCATTCATTTTCGGATACTGAGTTTTCAACAAACGAATCATTTCTGCACCAGCAAGCAAGGCAGGTCCGTAGCCATGTGCAGCGGCGTTGCTGACTGGGCGAGCGTAATAAAAAGCAGGGTCAAACCCCATACCTGTACCCACACAGGTTCCTTCTACTTCACCGTTAATTGAGATTTTGGTGGAAACCGCATTCCAACCCAATTGCGCAACTGGACCATAAGCCTTGCCATCCAACCAACCTTGGTTGATGCCATGAGCTAAAGCGTACGTATAAATGGCTGTAGCTGATGTTTCCAAATAGGAGTCATTGCGATCCAACAATTGATGCCAGAAGCCAGTACCCGATTGCCAGGAGGCTAATCCTGCAGCATGCCGTTGATATATCGAAAGAACCAATGGATATAACGGATCGGAGGCAGGCAAGACATCCAACACTTCACATAAAGTCAGAATGGCCCAACCGTTGGCTCTTCCCCAAAAGAATGAAGGGTGGGGGTTCATATTTTCAACCCAACCATGACGAAACAAGTTCTTTTCAGGTACAAACATTCTGGAAGCAAAATTCAAAACCAATTGCGCTGCCTGGTGGATGTATTCGTTTTTACCGGTATAAATACTATATTGAGCGATGGCGGGTAAACTCATGTACATGTCATCCAACCAGACGGTATTCGGAAATGGTCTATTTCGAGAAAAAGTACCGTCCGATAGACGCTTTTCTTTGTTTAAAATATAATCCATGTAGTTCAAAATCAACGCTTCACAGGTCTTTTTATCATTTGATGCTTGAGATACTTTGATCATGGCAGCACAAACAGCTCCAGCGTCATCGAGTGCTCGAGGTGCCAAAATCTGTCTCATTTGTGGATCTATTTTTTTGTCGGCAGCCAGTACTTTTTTAAATGCAGGTGCGACCCTTGCCAAAAAGCTAATCCGTTCCGTCGCATATTTCAAATAAGCCGAATCACCGGTCGTTTCTGTCGAACGAACCATGGCAGCATAAGTCACCCCCCATTCATACGATGCAAGTCGAAAGCTACCACGAACCAGTTGGCTGTTTTCATCAATAGCATTGAAATTCTTGATTTTGACATGAGTTTGGCTGTTTTCCACTTCTGTCAAAGTAGAAGTCTGCAAATACTTCAATACCAGATCCATTTTGACTTTTACCGAGTTGATGGACAGAGCGCCATAAGGAATGGAATAAACCGGTTGAAGCATGTGCAGAGGGGTCTGTGAATCATTGGCCAATTTTTGGGCGTTCACATTGAATCCGACTAAAAACAACAACAATAGGGACAGTATACGTAGCTCAATTTTGATTTTCATGGCAAAGGTGCTTTAGATTCGTTTGTTACAAAGATACAAACCGTCCGTTAATTCAAAAACGATTTGAATTTTAATTCCCAAAACGGCATTCAATCAATTAAATTTCAGTTATTTTTGATGAACAAAAACCCAAGAATGCATGAATATCGAAGACTTACGTGCGTATTGTTTGTCCATTCCAGGAACAGAAGAATGTTTGCCGTTTGATGATGTGACTCTGGTTTATAAGGTGATGGGTAAAATGTACGCGTTGATTCCGTTGGATACCGAAAGTTGTAGCATTTCCGTAAAGTGCGATCCTGAGAAAGCAATAGAACTTCGTGAACGGTATCAGGCCGTGGAAGAAGCTTGGCATTTTAATAAAAAATACTGGAATACCCTGTACCCCAACAACGATATGGACGATTCAGAAATCAAAAAATGGATTCTGCATTCGATCGATCAAGTAATTCTCAAATTGCCAAAAAAAAGACAAGAAGCCTATAGAAACTTGAAGCAATAAGTCTTATGCTTTTTTCTTTTCGCTTTGTTTGTCTTTGTTCAGTGTGAAGCGTTTGATTTTTAAAGTGGCTGTTTTCTCAAAAGGTTCGTCTGTCCGTTGCAATTCAGCCAGTTGCGCATGTTTTCCGACCGATTGGTTCACCTTCACCTTAAGTTCCTTCAGGTAAATATCGAGGCGCTTTTTCAATTCTTCCTCATAATTGATGGCTGACTTCAATAATTCATGATACTTTTTTGAAAATTCTTCGGCATTCAGATAAACTTGTGCCACCAACTTTCCTTTATGCTGATAGACGACAGATTCCACGACGCCATCCATTCCATTGATAATGGCTTCGATTTCCTCCGGATAAATATTTTCACCGCTGGAACCTAAAATCATATTTTTACTTCGACCTTTTAAGGTAAGATTGCCTTTTTCGTCGAGCACACCCAAGTCGCCAGTATGGAACCAACCATCATCATCCAGCACTTCTGCCGTAATTTCTGGTTCCTTATAATAACCTTTCATTACATTCTTACCGCGAACCACAACTTCTCCCTCACCAGTTAACGGGTTGATGTTGATTAATTTGGCTTCAACACCTTGCATGACTGGGCCAACCGACCGAAATACCGTTTTGTCTACCGATGCTCCAAATATCATGGGTGCAGTTTCAGTCAGTCCGTAGCCACAAGAATAAGGAAATTTGGCATCTCGCAAGAATTTTTCAACTTCTGGAGCAACAGCAGCTCCACCAATACCAAAAAACTCCATATTGCCTCCAAAGACCTTTAACATCTTTTTTCCAGCAGCTTTGTGCAATAAGATCTGAATAGGACGAATCCTGTATAAGAAACGCATCAGCGAGGATTTCGTCAATTTAGGTTTTACGCCGACTCTGAAAAACTTTTCAATGATGAGTGGAACCGTGAGCATCATGGTTGGGCGAATCTCTTTTAGTAAGGGCATCAACACATTGGCAGTAGGTGCTTTGTCGATATAATGCGTGGTCGCTCCCTGCATGACGCCGAGTATCAGACCAAGCGTGCATTCATACGTATGCGCCAAAGGCAAAACCGATAGGTAAACGTCTCTATCGCTGACCGGGTGTATGGTCGTGCATTGATAGGCATCCCAAACCAAGTTTTCGTGAGTAAGCATGACTCCTTTGGATCGACCGGTGGTGCCAGAAGTGTAGATGATGCAAGCTAAATCATCAGGCTGAACCTGAATGGGCGTAAATTGTTTAAAAGCATCATTGTTTTCCATACAGAAGGTTTCAATGCGATTGCCTTCTGGCAGAGAGGAAAAATCATTGATTTGAATGATAAACCCTTCGAAATCCAAGTCGACTCCGATTTTATTATAAACCTTCTTGCTAATTATCAATCCTTTGGCTTCAGAGTGCTTTAAAATGTTTTTGATTTCTACAATAGAAAAATCGACAAGCACAGGTACAACAACAGCCCCTAGGGATGTAATTCCAAAATAGGAAACGCCCCAATGGGGCATGTTTTCACTGATCAACGCTACTTTGTCTAAAGGTTTTACACCATTTTCAGCCAAATAAAAACGCAATTCACCGGCCAATTTTCCCAACGCATTGTAAGTAACAACGCATTCATCTCCCATGGTGGATAAGACTTTATCACCAAACAAGGATACGCTTTGTTCCAATACCGATTGCAATGTGTTAGTTGTAGGTTTGTTCATGATCAGGATGTTTATGAAGGCAAATGTAGGCGGATTTTTTTAGATTTGGGAGTGATTCCTTGTAATTCAAGTTTTTTTTTGTAGTTTTGTCATGTATTATTAAAAAGGAAACCAAATGCATTTTATCCACCACCATCATCTTTTAAATTGAACACGGTTGGCCCGGATTTTGCGTAGACATACATCACTGAGAAGGCTTACCGGTAACGGTTGAGCCTTTTTTTATTCAATTAATCGAAATATGCTTAGAATTGCAGTTCAGTCCAAAGGTCGTCTCAATGAGGACACCATGTCATTGCTTCAGGAAGCTGGCATCAAACTAGAATCTGGTAAACGAACCCTGTTGGTCCCCTCCAAAAATTTCCCTGTAGAAATTCTTTTCTTACGTGATGACGATATTCCTCAAACAGTAGCTACTGGAGTTGCTGATGTCGGAATTGTCGGTGAAAACGAGTTTTTTGAAAAGAAAGAAAACGCTGAGATCATCAAACGTTTGGGATTCAGTAAGTGCCGACTGTCCTTGGCTATTCCCAAATCCATCGAATACCAGGGTTTGGAATGGCTGAATGGTAAAAAAGTAGCTACCTCGTATCCCGTCATTTTGGGCGATTTCCTCCAAAAAAATGGAGTGAAGGCCGAAATCCACGTCATTACCGGCTCTGTTGAAATCGCTCCTGGAATTGGTCTGGCAGACTGTATTTTCGACATCGTCAGCTCAGGAAGCACGTTGGTGAGCAACGCTTTGAAAGAAGTGGAAGTGGTGATGCAATCGGAAGCACTTTTGATTGGACATACCGAATTGACCGAAGAAAAACAGAACATTTTGGATGAATTGCTTTTCAGAATTCAGTCGGTTCAGAATGCTGAAAATAAAAAATATGTATTGATGAATGTGCCCAACGAACAAATCGAAGCCATCGTCAATGAAATTCCAGGAATGCGCAGTCCGACCGTAATGCCCTTGGCTAAACCGGGTTGGAGTTCCTTGCATACGGTGCTCGAAGAAAAACGTTTTTGGGAAATTATCGGTAAATTGAAGGCATTGGGTGCCGAAGGTATTCTCGAACTCCCCATCGAAAAAATGATTCCATAAATGAAACGCATTCAATTTCCATCCTCCAATGAGTGGCCGCAGTTGTTGCAAAGACCTGCGTTTGACCCCTCAGGCTTGAATGAAGTGGTCAGTGAGGTGTTGCGAAATGTTCGCTCACATGGTGATGAAGCGGTACGTGATTTCGGATTGAAATTTGATAAAGTTGCTTTGGACAAACTAGAGGTTTCAGCATTTGAAATAGCTGATTCAGAAAACAATATATCATTAGAGTTAAAGCAAGCCATTAACCTTTCCTGTGCGAATATTACAGCTTTCCATCGTGCTCAGGATACGCTTTTACCCATTGTAGAAACCATGCCCGGAGTAACTTGTTGGCAAAAAGCCATGCCCATCGAAAAGGTAGGACTTTATATTCCAGGCGGAACGGCTCCCTTGTTTTCGACTGTGTTGATGCTTGCCTTACCGGCTAAAATTGCCGGTTGTCGAGAAATTGTCATGTGCACTCCACCGAATTCTCAAGGACTTGTTCATCCCGCTGTTTTGTATGCCGCAAAGTTGGCTGGTGTCAGCAGGGTTTTCAAAATTGGAGGAGTGCAAGCCATCGCTGCCATGGCCTACGGTACCGAATCGGTTCCAAAAGTCTACAAAATATTTGGACCAGGGAACCAATATGTAACAGCTGCCAAGCAATTGGTCAGCTTGCGCGATGTCGCCATTGATATGCCTGCCGGACCTTCCGAAGTGGAAGTGTTGGCCGACGAAACCGCTGTTCCAGCGTTTGTTGCCTCCGATTTGTTGTCCCAGGCTGAACACGGCAAGGACAGTCAAGCCATTTTAATAACGACCTCCAACGAACTGGCCGATGCCGTTGAGAAAGAGGTCTATATACAACTTGAACAGCTACCTCGTAAAGAACTTGCAGCTGTATCAATCCAAAACAGCAAGATCATTGTGGTAAAAAACATGATGGAAGCGGTTGAAGCAACGAATGAATATGCTCCTGAACACCTGATTATTGCTACAAAAGATCCACATCGGATTTCGGATGGAATTTATAATGCGGGTTCCATTTTTTTGGGCAACCTTACTCCGGAAAGTGCTGGCGATTATGCCTCGGGTACGAATCATACGCTACCCACAAACGGATTTGCCAAAATGTACAGTGGCGTCAACCTGGAAAGTTTTCGTAAAAAAATTTCCTATCAGGAAATCACTCCAGAGGGTTTGAAAAACATTGGCCCAGCCATCGAAGTCATGGCTGAAACCGAATCCCTGACCGCTCATAAAAATGCCGTGACCCTTCGAATGAAAGATTTATAAAAAGGATGATGAAACTGAACGAACTCATACGCCCCAATATTTACAAACTGAAGCCTTATTCATGCGCTCGGGATGAATTTCAGGGAGAAGCCTCGGCTTACTTAGATGCCAACGAGAACCCATTGAATGCTCCTTGGAATCGGTATCCCGATCCTTTGCAAAAATCCCTGAAAGAAAAAGTTGCGGCTTTAAAAGGCGTTCGAACCGAACAATTGTTTTTCGGAAATGGAAGTGATGAACCCATTGACCTGATTGTTCGTATTTTTTGTGAGCCTGGGGTTGATAACATCGTAGCAATGGACCCAAGTTACGGTATGTACGAAGTATGTGCCGACATCAATCAAATTGAATACCGTAAAGTCGCCCTGAACGAAGACTTTACATTAGATTCCACCAAACTGCTTGCTGCGAAGGACTCCAAAACAAAGGTTATATTCCTCTGTTCGCCAAACAATCCTACTGGAAACGATTTGAATATCAATCAGATAATTAAAATAATCGATCATTTTGAAGGAATTGTCGTAGTGGACGAAGCTTATATTGATTTTTCCTCCAGGGACAGTTTTTTGAAGACATTGGATAAGTACCCGAACCTCATTGTGTTGCAAACATTCTCCAAAGCATGGGGCATGGCTTCCGTTCGATTGGGTATGGCTTTTGCCTCACCCGAAATCATTCATTACCTGAACAAAGTGAAGTATCCTTACAACATCAATTTGCTTACACAAAATTTTGTTGCTGCCGAATTGGAGAATTTGGACCGTAAAAACGACTGGGTCGATCTGATTTTGCAACAACGATCCTTTTTGATTTCAGCATTGGAAAAATTACCGGTGGTTCAACACATCTTTCCGACAGATGCCAACTTCGTTTTAGTAAGGGTGGTGGATGCCAATGCCGTTTATCGCTTTTTGGTAGACGAAAAAATTATCGTCCGAAACCGCAATTCTGTTACCTTATGCCAAGGTTGTTTGCGCATAACGGTGGGTATCCCCGAAGAAAATGAATTGCTTATCAACGCTTTGAAAAAAATAAATGCATGAAAACGCGCAAACGCATCTTGTTTATTGACCGTGACGGTTCACTCGTTTTGGAACCGCCTGTAGATTATCAATTGGACAGTTTGGAAAAACTCGAATTTTACCCCGGTGTTTTTCGAAACCTATCTTTTATTCGTCAGAAATTGGATTTCATGTTTGTCATGGTGACCAATCAGGATGGGATGGGTACTGCTTCTTTTCCTGAAGAAAATTTTTGGCCTGCACAAAACAAAGTGTTGAAAGCATTTGAAAACGAGGGTGTTACATTTGATGCCATTCACATTGACCGTTCCATGCCTGCCGATCAGGCGCCCACTCGCAAACCGCGAACAGGCATGTTGACAGAATATTTCACCGATGAATACGATTTGGAAAATTCTTTTGTCATTGGTGACCGCATAACCGATGTCGAATTGGCTAAAAATCTGGGTTGCAAAGCCATTCTTTTGCAACAAGATAATGATGAAACTGCCATCAACCTCAGCAAGAAAAATTTAAACGACGTTTGTGCCCTGATTTCTCCCAATTGGAACGATGTTTCCGCCTTTTTGTTTGCAGGTGAACGTCGGGCTGTGATTGAGCGCAAAACCCACGAAACCGATATTATGGTGGAATTGAACCTCGATGGAAACGGTAAAACGAATATATCAACAGGTTTGGGATTTTTTGACCATATGCTGGATCAAATCGGCAAACACTCAGGCATCGATTTGACCATAAAAACAGTTGGAGATTTGAATGTCGATGAACACCACACCATCGAAGATACCGCCATTGCCTTGGGGGAAGCTTTATTAAAGGCTTTGGGTGATAAGCGAGGAGTCGAACGCTATGGTTTCTGTTTACCCATGGATGATTGTTTGTGCTCAGTCGCGCTTGATTTTGGAGGTCGTCCCTGGATCGTCTGGGATTGCCAATTCAAGCGGGAAAGGGTAGGAGATGTTCCCACTGAACTCTTTTTCCATTTCTTCAAATCTATCAGTGATTCTGCTCGTATGAACTTGAATATCAAGGCGGAAGGCGAAAATGAACATCATAAGATTGAAGGCATTTTCAAAGCCTTCGCCCGTTCTATTAAAATGGCAATCAAGCGGGATATCTATCATTTTGAATTGCCAAGCACCAAGGGTTTACTGTGATCATCCACACGATAAACCGGTAAACCTGTCGATATTTCTCATGAATTAAAAAACCCTTCAAAAAAGACATCAAACGGACAAAACCAATCTATATTTGTAGCAGATCGCAGTCGTATTTTTAAACTGTCTGCCAATGGAAAAAAATACTTTCATATCGGTGTTCAGGCTGCAGAAAGAAGTTTTGTTTTTGGTATGGGTCGTTTTGCTCGTTGGATTTCCCGTAATTCGTGCAGAGGGTGCTGAATCGAATGCGGATTCCGCCATTTACATCACTTGTAAAGGTTTGGTTGTCGATGCTGAAAGGGGCTCGCCGCTTTCTTACGCAACCATTATGGTCGAAGGGACCAACATCGCTACGGTCACCAATTCCGAAGGTGAGTTCTCTATCAAAGTTCCACAAAAATTTATGAACAACACCATTCTGATAACGTACATCGGTTTTCAGAATAGTCGAGTCAAAGTTTCCACATTGGTAGGAGATATTCGTCGAATTCCACTGAGAATCGCAGAAGTAAACCTTAGCGAAGTGCGCATCGAATATAAGGATGCAGAAGAACTCATGAGAAATGTTTTTGACTTAAGAACCAGGAACTATGTCACGGAACCGACATTGATGACGGCCTTTTACAGAGAAACCATCAAATTGCGAAAGTCGTATGTTTCCTTGCTCGAAGCGGTTGTCGATGTCTACAAATATCCCATTTATTCTGACAGAGAGGATATGGCATCCCTTTTCAAAGTGCGTAAGAAAACTGATTATACCAAATTGGACACGTTCGTGCTTAAATTGGCAGGAGGCCCTTACAATACACTGTGTCTGGACGTTATGAAAAATTTGGAATATACCTTTACCAACGAAATATTTAAAAATATTGATTTTAAGTCGTTTCCGGCAACTATGATCGATCAACATCCTGTCTATGTGGTCGAGTTCAAACAGAAACCCCAGGTTACAGAACCTTTGTTTTACGGTAAATTGTATATTGATGCTGTGAACCTGGCTATGTTCAGTGCTAGTTTCGATATGAACTTGGAAGATGTCAGAAAAGCATCAGCAGTATTTATCCTCAGTAAACCCGGAGTGGCAAACGTTGAAGTGACCAAGGCACATTATCATGTCAGTTATGTGATGCGGGAGGGCAAATGGTATATGTCCTACGGACGTGCAGAAATGAACTTCAAGGTAAACCGGAAAAGAAGGTTGTTCAGTTCAACATTCGAAACGGTTTTTGAGATGGCTGTGACTGATTGGCAGCCTGTTACAGGCGAAAAGTGGTCTCGAAACCATACAAAATTAAAACCATTCGTTATTGTTACAGATGAAACATCAGGATTTTCTGACGCTGCATTTTGGGGCACTGAAAACATAATCGAACCGGACAAATCGATTGAAACAGCCATCAGCAAGATAAAAAAGAATCTGAAAGATAGGTAGTTACAAACTCATCAGTTTACTAAAAATTTAAAAACCACTATTATGAGAAACGCCCTTTTATTCGGCATCGTTCTTGTATTTCTTTTTATGGGATGCCATCAAGAAAAACGACTTGCTATTGAAGGTTCATGGAAAATGGTTTACGGAGACTGGATGGCCTCAGACAGTAGTTCCTATCCGGGAAAAATTGCAGGTAGCCAGATCAAAACCTGGACCAAAGAATATTTTACGTTTGTAGGAGAGTTCAAGCATGGTGACAGAGCCATTGATGCGACTTATGGTGGCGGAACCTACTCGTTGATCGGCAAACGGTATACGGAAAACCCCGTTTATCATAATTCAAAAACGTACCTTGGCCATGAAGTTCGAATCCTGCTTGAAATCAAAGGAGATACATTGATTCAACGCTGGCCTGCAACAGCCGATTGGAAATTACCCCAACGGTTTTGCATGGAAAAATACATCCGATTGAGGTAGCTAAAAGACAAACTTCTTTCCCGTCAATTGTTCTGACACTGTCCAAAGTTCCTTGGCCAATGACTCATTGTGCGAAGCAGAACTGGAGGATACCGGAATGGGATAGCCACTGAGGCCGCCTATGCCTTTGGGGCCAAAATATTCAGCACCTTTTAAGTTGGGCTCCGTTGCGGCGCGCAAAATGGGTAAAGCTCCGAGTTCCACCCGTTGAGTAAGCAATTTGGCAATGAAATTAAAGCCGGATGTCCTAAAAAGATTGGTGTTGGTTACTCCGGGATGGGCTGCATTGGCCAATATGTTTAATCCATGGAACTTAATCTGCCTGTCCAATTCATAGGTAAATAAGAGGTTGGCAAGTTTGCTTTGAGAATATGCTTTGGTACGATTATAGGTTTTCTCCCAATTCAAATCCTGCATGTTCAGGTGATCAAGTACGGTATGGGCGATGCTGCTCTGTGTCGTTATTCGAGATTCCGGCGTTGCTTTCAATAGATCAAACAGCAAAGCAGTCAACGCAAAATGCCCGAGATGGTTGGTTCCGAATTGAAGCTCAAAATTTTGTTTGGTCGTTTCCCTTGAAGCTGGGTACATGACTCCAGCATTATTGATGAGTCGGTCCAGTTGAGTGAATTTTGCATGAAATGCCTCCGAAAAGGCTTGTATGGAATCTAAATCGGATAGATCCAAAATCATCCAACCAACATTTGCTGAGGGATATTCACCCTTTATTTTTTCTACTGCTGCTGCACCTTTTTCAACCGATCGGGCTGTTAAGATGACTTCAGCATTTTTCAAACTCAATACCCTGGCTGTTTCCAGCCCGATTCCACTTGTGCCGCCGGTGATTAATACCCTTTTTCCGGATAGGTCGGCAATGTTGTCTATGGTCCAGTTCTTTGTAGGCATACGAATCGTTTTAATTAATTGTTGTATCTCGTTGAAAATCATAGAATGTCTTACGCATAATGTCTGCCAACATGAGTTGGTAATTGATATATGCTCTCAAATGGGAATTGTAGGCATTGTTCAGTCGTTCACGCTCAAGTGCAAGTGCCTGACTGTCAATGTTTCCATCAGCAAAGCGTTGGCGAGTGATATTGAAACTTTTTTCGGCTACCAAAACGTTTTTTTCGAGCAATTGAAGCCGTTTGAGACTGCTATTCAGCTCATCCACCAAATTTAAGACTTCACGTTCAATACTTCTTTTTATTTCCTCTTGCCGATAAACATTTTGTTGCAATTGTGCTTTAGCGGCATTGACCAAGGCCCGATTTTCTCCCCAGTCTAAAATTGGAACCGTTATGTTGAAACCAATCCCGAAATTTCGGGGGCGGACCTTATAATCTTGTATTGAATTTTCAACCGCAGTGGTCAAAGAGGTGCTCAAAACTTGATTGCTCACCCCAATTTTTTCAAAATAGGCTGTCAAATCTCCCTTGATCATTCCCTCCGCTTTTTGACGCTTGATGCTCATTTTATTGAGTTCGATTTGAATTTCGTTCTCGCGAATTTCCAAACGGTTGGCCATAGCCAACTTCACAGCTTTAATGGGATCAACAAAGACCACTTTATAGCTGAGCTCACTGCTGAGCATGACACTATCGGTTAACTGCAATCCAATCAGTTCTTTGAAAGAATTCTTTGCTGAACTTTGATTGATGATGGCTAAATCGTAATTGTTCTGCGCTTCTGCCAGGTCGACTTCCATTTGCAAAGCATCCACTTCTTTAATTAAACCGGCTTCAAATTTATTTTTTGCAACAGTATAAGCTTCTTTTTGACGTTCCAGATTCATTCGAGCAATTTCTTCACTCTTTTGGACGGAAATCAAATTAAAAAAGACGTTGGTAACATTATAAACCAGGTTGAGCTCTTCCCGTTTGAGTTGTTTGCTGGATCGTTCATAAGCCAGGGCTGCTTGTTTGTAAGAAGATTTTATGGAATTGTAACCATACAGTGCATCAATCGGTTGGGTCAATCCCAATCGCGTATTCATGTTCAACAAACGCTTGTTGCCATTGTAATCATCATAATCTGAAATGCCTGAACGAATGTAGATGTTACCGTCGGTCGGTAGTGACTGATTGATAATCAGATTTCCCGAATAATTCATCTGCTTGACTGGATAAAAGGACAAACCAGTGGAATCTTCAAATTGTCGAATGGTCTCCGTATATTGAGGAGAAACCAAATTCATATCCACATGGGTCTTGAATTTGCTGGTGGCCGATTTTAGGTTGTACTCAGCAATTTTTAAATCTTGTTTCAAGCGAAGCATATCGTAGCTTTTTTGTTTAGCGATATCTATACTCTTCTCTAAATCAAGCAAATATGTTTCTGCAGAAAGCTGGAACGAGAGACAGAACAATATTAAAAGGAGTGTTGCAATATTTTTCATAATGTATCAGTAGTCTTATGATTGGCTTTGTCTGAATGAATGAGTCCATCCTTTATAAAAATGGTACGGTGTGCATGATCGGCAATTTCCTGTTCGTGTGTGATCAAAATGATGGTGTTACCTTCTTGATGAAGTTGATTGAACAATTCCATGATTTCGTCACCAGTTTTTGAATCCAGAGCTCCAGTCGGTTCATCGGCAAGTAAGATGCCTGGATTGGTCACCAAAGCTCGTGCTATGGCAACGCGCTGCCTTTGACCACCACTCAATTCGCTGGGCTTGTGGTTGATGCGTTCAGCCAAACCAACTCTGTCTAGTGCCTTTAAAGCACGTTCCCGACGTTCTGTCTTGTGAACACCTGCATAAATGAGGGGTAGTTCTACATTGTGAATGGAACTCATTCGTGCAAGTAAATTGAAATTTTGAAAGACGAATCCAATTTCTTTGTTACGCATAACCGAAAGAGTATCATCGTCTAAACTACTAACGTCCACATCTCTAAACAGATATTGCCCCCCGGTTGGAGTATCCAAACAACCAATGATGTTCATCAAGGTCGATTTGCCGGAACCAGAAGGGCCCATGATGGCGACGTATTCATTGTGTTCAATCTTTAGATCGATGGTTTTCAAAGCATCGACCTCCACGTCGTCCATTACGTATTTTTTGGAAAGGTTTTTTATTTCGATCAGCATGGTAGTTTCGTATTATTCGTAACGGATGGAATCGATGGGTTTCAAATTCGCAGCATTCTTAGCAGGCAAGTAACCAAAACTGATGCCGACTAAAACTGAAAAACCGAAGGCTACGATCACCGAATAGGGTCTGATAAAGGTATTGACATCCGTAAACAGCGAAATGGTCAGCGATAAACTGACTCCCAGAATGACTCCAATAATTCCGCCTGTGATGCTGATAGCCACAGCTTCCGTGACAAATTGGCTCATGATGTCGGACTTTTTTGCACCGATGGCTCTTCGTATACCAATTTCACGGGTTCGTTCCATGACAGTCGCCAACATGATGTTCATAATTCCGATTCCTCCCACCACCAAGGATATGGCGGCAATGGCACCCAACAAAAAATTATAGATTTGCCTTTCCTTTTCTTCTTGTTTCAAGAGTTCATAAGGAATGACCAAAGAATAGTCTACATTGTTGAAATGGTGCCTAATAAGAATGCCTCGTATCAAATCGGCAATTTCCATCAGTTTTTCTGAATTTTCTACCTGAACCGTAATTTGCTGAATCTGACTGGTTAAAGCGTTTTCAGGTGAAAATCGGTTTAAAAAGGTAGTCAAGGGTACATAGATATCGGTATTCAAGTCGCGAGATGCCAATTCACCGACCGTTTCGGTAAAAACAGCCTTCGATTGGAGCACACCAATGACTTCGAGCCACTGATCGTCCACTTTGACCATTTTACCTACTGCTTCTTGTTGCTGAAATAAGGCTTTAGCAACCCCGGCTCCCAACACACAGACTTTCAAATTGCGTTTGTAGTGATCTTCGTTGATGAAAATGCCTTTTTCAGTTTTGAAATTAAGCATTTTAATGTAATCTGGCGTAATTCCGATGATGGTCGATTTAGAAGATTTGTCTGCGTATTTTACGTCTGTGTTGATTTCTGCCTGAGGGGCAACGCGTTTTACACCTGGCACCACTTCCTTGATGACCTGAGCATCGGTCATAGAAAGGCCTTGTGAAAATTTTGCGCGTACTTCTTCCAATTCCTCATTGGTAAACTGCTTATCTCGGATGATTATGTTGTTCACACCCAAATCCTGATATTTGGCAATAGCCTGTCTTTTAGCACCTTCACCTATGGAAAGCATGGAAATAACCGAGGCGACTCCAAAAATAATTCCTAACATGGTTAAAAAAGACCGGAATTTGTGATCGGTCAGTCCTGTCAGGGCGACTCGTATGTTTTCTTCGTATTGCATGGAGGTTAATCTTTCTGAATTTCTTCTACCGGAACCAATCGTTGTCCTTTCTTAAAATCACCATAAATCACTATTTGAGTATTGTTGGAAGGCCCAATTTTCACATTGACCGGGATATATCCCTGACCTTTCTTCAAGTAGACGCAATGCCCGGTTTTGGTTGTATCGATGCAACTCAACGGTACATAAACAACATTTTTCAATTCTTTGCAAAAGAATTCGCAACTAACCGTCATGCCGGGTTTCAAGCGCTGATCTTCATCCAGCAATTTTACCTCTACATCAAAAACCTTCTGTTTGGATTTTTGATCTTTACGGTAACAAAGCTTTTCGATGAGTGAAACTTCGCCTCTGAAGGTCACATCGGGCATGGCATCCAATCGTACAATAACTTTTTGGCCAACATTTATCTTTTGATAGTCGAATTCATTGATTTGAGTCTCCACTTTCATTTTTGTCAAATTGGGAACATTTCCCATATTGTTGCCTTGATAAACTTGATCTCCGATTTTCAACACCGATCCGTTTCTACGATTTCTTGCAATCTGGAATATGCCTGAAATAGGCGTGCGAATGGTCAGCTTGGGCAAAACTTCATAAGCGCTTTTAATATTTTTTTTGATCTGATTGATTCGAATTCGTTGGATGATCAAGTCGTTTTTTTCGACCGTTTTATTGAACTCAATACTCCTTTTTACCTTGGCCAAGGCAATTTTTTCCTGTTCGAATTCCAACTCCTTCGACTTTCTGATTTGATTGGATTCAAACTTGGTGTATTCCATTTCCAACTTTTTCAAATTAAAAGAAGCCATTCCGTTTTTAAGATTGGTTTCCAATTCGGCTCGCGTATTGTTCTGATTCACCAACAATTTGTCCATATTGGCTTGTTCAGTTTCTAACTGACCTTCCAAATCGATGATCACTTTCTTGACATCCGTCGGATCCAATTGAATAATGGAATCTCCTACCTTGACTTCGGTTCCATGATCCAGAATTCCAATGATTTTCATTTGATACCAGTAATTTCCATAACGGGGCAAAATGAATGCCTTAGTCTCAACAGCAGCTAATTCACCAGTTTCAATGACCGTTTGATGAAAAGTACCCTTGTTGATTTTGTAACTATCCAACGGATTACCCGAACATGAAACCATCAATGAAAGGATGGCAGGGGCTAAAAGTCCCAAACGTATGATGCTTCGCTTCATTTTACCTCTTTTTGGGTGGTTTTCGTATCTTTAGAACCCTTGGTCTCTTTGACGGCAAAGGGGTCAGCCATGGCAACTACATCGCCTGCTTTCAGACCTTTGGTAATGATGATGTGATCGGTGTTGGATACGCCGGTTTCCACCACTCTTTTTTCAAAACCATTCTTTGTCTTCAAATACACATATTCTTCTAAGCCATTGGTTTGAACACCATCGATGGGGATAAATACGACGTTGTTGATTTTACGAACCAACATACGACAACTGACAGATAAGCCTGGAAGTAATTTTTTTCCACCTTCGTGAATGAGAATATCGACTGGAAATACTTTAATTTTAGTGGAACCTTCTTTATTGACAGCAAGGTTAGCCACCGACATGACCTCACCATAATAAACACTATCTGAAAAAGCGTCGGGTTTGATTTCCACTTTAAGCCCTTTGGTAATTTTTGAAATATCAACCTCATTGATTTGCACGGTCGCTTTCAGTTGTTTTAAGTTTGGCAGCTGAATTAGGTTTTGTCCCGACCAACATTGGTCTCCGACTTGAAATTTGACATCACTGCTCCAGTTGCGATTGATTATGGCTATACCTGGGGCAGGTGAGGCCAAAAATAACCTTTCCAGGGTTTCATGTGCTTCTTTCAACCTGGTTTTGTCCTGTTCGATGGACAACATCTTTTGCTTGACGTCCTCTGCCTGAATCTTGATTTGGTTGTTGATTTGTTCTTTTGCACGAGCCAAGGCGATGTTTGCCTTATCTAAGTTGAGTTGAATTTCCTTACGTTTGATATTGGCTTCGTAGGTAGCCGATTCAAATTGAATTTTCGAAATTTCTTGTGAAAGTCTGGTGACTTCGTAATCGGCCCGTTGTTCTTCCAAATCGGATTGTTGCTGTGCTTTCATTTTTTCCAATTCAGCATAACTCATTTCAAGCCTGGCTTCAGCTTCGACAATGGCTTTTTTTACTTCGGAAGGATCGAATACCAACAACGTATCGCCTTCCTCTACTTCTTTGCCATCTTTGACTATTTGGGTTATTTTTAATGTGCCATACCTCCAGGAAATGTTGGGAGATGTTACGTTTATTGATTTAATGGCCTGAATTTCACCCGTTTCGATTACATCTAAGTAAAAAGTGCCTTTTACCGCCTTACTGACAGGGACTTCCACTGTTTCCTTCTTGTTGCAAGAAAACAATAAAAGGGCGATGCACAAAAGCATTGTGATTTTTCTCATCATATGGATTCAACTAATTGGATTTGTTTTTCTGATTTTGAGCTGGCTTTTTTGCCAAAACGTTTATTGATGGCTTGGTTTTTTGAACAGGTTTCGGAAGTAATGTAGTCTTTTTAATTTTCGCGGAAGAGGGTTTGTTCAACGAAAGGCTCTCTTTTCCTGTTAGTCCTCTAGAAATGACGGCTAATTTAGGAGAAGATGGGCCTATTTCTATCTGACGTTTTTCAAATCCGCCAGAATGTTTTACATAGACCATTTTCATTGAGTCTTCTTCGAAAATGGCAATTTGAGGCACGACGATGGTGTCCTTGACCCGCTGAAGGATGATGTTACAAGATACAGATAATCCTGGGGTAGGCAATTCTTTCCACGATTCCATGGAAGCTTCCACTTCAAAAAACTTGACTTTTGATTTTCTGGAAATGGGTCGACCTACCGGTGCCTTGCTCAGGATTTTTCCTGAAGCAGTGTTGCCCGGCATTGCATCAAAGGTATATTCTACTAAATCATTGATATTGATTCTTTTATAACTTGCTTCAGATGCTTGTATCTTGACCTTCATTTCCGTCATGTCAGGTATGTTGATGATGGGCATGTTTGCATACACGTGGTCACCTTCTTGGACTTTATTTCCAGTTTGCCAAGAAATGGCGCGCACCACCATACCCGATTGAGATGCTTTGATGGTCATCATATCAATCATATCCATCATGCTGGCTAGTCGGTTTTCCCTATTTTGAATTTGAAGTTCCATCCGCCTAATCTGGTTTTTATTGATAATATCCAGTGCTCGAAGCTTTTTTGTAAGCTTATTTCTTATAATGGCGGCTTTTTGTAGTTCCAATTCCTTGACACGACGCTGCACTGGTGAAGCATAAATCAATTGCAATGAGTCCAGGTTTGCGATGGATGTTTGAACGGCGTTGGTTTTTACCTGAGCATCCAACTGAGCATATCGCATATCAAGATTGGCCCTGACTTTTGCCATGACAGCTTTGGAATTTTCCACTTCAATTTCCAACTGATCAATGACATCCTGTGTTTCACGATTTTCCAATTGACAAACTAAATCGCCAGGTTCCACGTGCGTTCCGTCTTCAATCAAATAAACAATTTCCCCTTCCAATTGCTGTGGACAAGATAAGGTGACGGAACGAACGGCATCCACCGTGCCATCAATCGTCAAAATATCTTCAAAATTCGTATGGTTTATATGATTTATGAGGATTTCCTTCTTTTCCGTCTCTTGGCAACAAGTTAGGATCATTCCAAAAAGAAGAAGGGCTAAGAGCAAAAAAGGCTTGTTCATTTCGAAAATACTGGCAGTCAAAGAGTGTTTAAATGGTATTGGATATTCATAACTCCATGTTATGAACACTTTATAAACGAAAGGTTTAAAACCATAGTGTAAAACAGGCCGGTTTTAACTAAAATTCAGAATGTGAAGGGTTTTTAGGCCCGATTGAAATATACATCCAGAACCGTATACCTTTTGCGTGTTTTTATAGCCAAGGGCAATAAATCAAAAAATTCAAGCTCCGTAAAACGAATGTGCTCTTCGAAAGCGTTCAATAATCCGATTTTCTTAAAATAATGGTGTAATCGTTGGTATTCGTCAAGATCTTGACGGACGTGTTTTTCGACCATCAATTGTGCCCAGGAAACTTGAAGGCCATGTAACGTAGATTTTTCTGGAAAGAATTCGTCTATGGCGTGGCTGATGAGGTGTTCAGAGCCACTGGCAGGTCTGGAGGATTGAGAGAGATTCATGGAAAGGCCTGATAGGATAAGTCCAATGGACAGCTTTTCAATGAATTCATCGGTGAAAATATCCTTACGGTTAAAATGAAGGATGCCGTCCACACATGACTTTGATAAGTACATGGAGAAATTGTCAATTTTTTCACCAAGCGCTTCAATACCTAACTTGCAGTCTTTCACAGCGCTAAGGTTTGAAATAAGGTCTCCGACACCTGCTATTAAAAATAATTCCGGTGACTGTTTGACAATGTCTGTATCCACGATGATTCCGATGGGAGATTTCACTCCGTGGCTTTTTTTCACTCCATTTACCGTCAATCGGGCAATGGGCGAGTAAATAGCATCGTTGGTCAGGGTGGAAGGCATACTGATGAACTGATTCTGATGCTTGGTGGCGTACATTTTGACAAAATCAATGACGCTTCCACCTCCAAAGGCGATGAATAGGGCATCGTTGAAGCATTCCTCATAAACTACCTTATCAATTTCCTCAAAATTGCCACCTTGAATGATGACTACTTTGTAATAGGCTTGTTCGTTGATAAAGTCGTGAAACAGTTCAGCCAACTCTTTTTGGGTGAACAAAATCATTTTCTCAAAATACAAATGATTTTTGTTCAATAATGCTCCAAGATCTTGTGCCTTGTTCTTTCCGATTTCTACAATTGCAGGAAGGCTGACGTCTCTGTAAAACATTTCAAGTGGTTTTAATTCGATTTATCAGGTCAGAAGTGCTGATACCACTGGTATATGGCAAAAATTTAAGTTCAATTTGGTGTTTCTCTACAAACTCAGGAGTGACCCTGATTTGTTGCAAATAAGAGTCGCCCTTCCAATCATCTCCATGGACAATGATATTGATTCCGTGTTCGATGATGGCATCTTTGTTGTCAAATTCGCGAATAATGAAGGCCTCGTCCACATAGCGGCAAGATTGCACGACTTCCAATCGTTCTTCTTCATTCAAATAAGGCCTTCGTTTGTATTCAGCAACCATGTCGTCACCATTAATGGCAACGATTAATTTGTCACCGAGTTCTTTAGCTCTTTTTAGAAGGCGTACATGTCCGGAATGGAACAGGTCAAATACACCTATGACGTATACAATTTTCTGCATAAATGACAACAATCGATTAGGAGGTACAAAAGAACGGTTTTCTTCTGTATTTCACAACAACCTTTAGACTTTCTTCACACTCACTGCGGTCAAGCCCTTAGGGCCGCGCTCCACTTCAAAGGTGACTGCATCGCCTTCTACTACTGATTGTAGAATTCCACTGACATGCACGAAATAGCGTTCGTCGCTTCCGATTTCACGAATGAAACCAAAACCTTTGGAGCTGTTGAAAAAATCGACTTTACCATGGTGGACGGGGTCAACGTAGACATCTTCTCGTTTTTGAACGGAGATTTCAATAGACGAAGCCACCACTTTGGTTTTTCGGTTAGGGTCCGGTGGTGTGCTGGTTATATTACCAAATTCATCTACGTAAGCAATCATACTGTCAAAATCGCTGGCTCCTGGGTTGGATTTGCGTTCTTCAGTTCTAGCTGCTTTTTCCTGACGTTTTTGCAAACGTTTTTTTTCTTTTTCTTTCTTGTTGTAAGTTTCCTGCGATTTCGCCATTAATGATAAGTGGGTTGGTTATAATTGTTAAAGATAGATAGAATTGTTTAAAAATCAGGCTTCGAAACGGCAATTTTTTTACCGATTAGTTTTTCAATGTCCCGTATGTAGTTTTTTTCTTCCGTATCACAGAAAGAATAGGCAACACCTTTAGCTCCTGCACGTCCAGTACGGCCAATTCGGTGCACATAAGTTTCGGGAATATTAGGTATTTCATAATTGATGACACAGTCCAAATTGCTGATATCAATGCCTCGTGCTGCGATATCCGTGGCCACCAAAACGCGTATTTGTTGCTCCTTGAAATTGTTCAATGCGCGCTGTCTGGCATTTTGAGATTTGTTGCCGTGAATGGCTTCCGATTTGATTTGCTGCTTGGTCAATGTTTTAACGACCTTGTCCGCTCCATGTTTCGTTCGGGTGAACACGAGTGCTGTCTGAATATTTTTGCTGTTGAGCAAATGGACAAGAAGGGCGTTTTTATCGTTTTTCTCAACATAATACACCGATTGATCGGTCAACTCAACAGTCGAAGAAACAGGAGTTACCGTAACTTTTTTGGGATGAACCAAAATACTGTTGGCTAACTTGATGATGCTTGGTGGCATGGTGGCTGAGAAAAACAACGATTGACGTTTGCTTGGAATCACAGCCAGTATTTTTTTTACATCGTGTATGAAACCCATGTCCAGCATTCTATCGGCTTCGTCCAAGACAAAAATCTGGATGTCTCGAAGACTCACAAAACCTTGATGTTGAAGGTCCAACAATCGTCCTGGTGTAGCAATCAGTACGTCCACTCCTTTACGTAAGGCGGTTATCTGTGGATTTTGATTGACACCACCCAGCAAAACCGTGTTGGTCAAAGGGCAATGTCGACCATAAGCATCGAAGCTTTCACCAATTTGGATGGCCAATTCACGTGTAGGAGTGACAATGAGGCAACGAATGAGCCGTTTTTTCTCATTGGACGGTGTTTTACACAGTAATTGAATGATGGGTATGGCAAAGGCGGCCGTTTTTCCTGTTCCGGTCTGTGCGCAGCCTAAAATGTCGTTGCCTTCGAGTACGAGAGGAATGGCTTGTTCCTGAATGGGAGTGGGTTGGGTGTAACCTTCTTCTTGAAGAGCTGTTAAAATGGGTTTGGATATCTGAAGAGTTTCAAAATTCATAAAGGGGATATTAATTATATAATAGATTGCCGTCATCAAGACGTCAGCAATAGGCTAATCCGTTTAAATTGGCGGGATCCTTAGAAAATGAACAGTCGAGAGTGGATAGAACGGTGCAGGAATGTGCAACAAGTATCAAAAACTCGGAAATCGAGTCTTTTTAAAAGAACCGCTGCAAAGATACAAAAAAAACGCGGGTACTAGGTGCACCTGCGTTTTTAAAGTTCAAAATGAATGGGACTTCAACTCAGTTTTTCAACCCAGGCAGCGAATTCCGCCATGTAGTTGGTCAAAAAAGTACGAGTGGATTCATCCGATAAATTTCCCTCTGCGTCAAAAAGCGTATGCGCGGATCCAATGTATGCTTCCGGTTGATCCATCGTGTGAACATCCAGATAGGACAAGACTTGACGTAAATGATGATTGGAACCAAATCCACCAAGTCCGCCAGGTGAAACACTGATGACGGCTCCCGGCTTACCGCCCCAAACACTTGCGCCCCATGGACGTGATGCCACATCGAGTGCGTTTTTAAGTGCACCACTAAAGGAACGATTGTATTCCGGTGTCAAAAACAACACCGCATCAACCGATTTGATTTTTTCACGAAAGGCAGTCCATTCTGCCGGAGGTGTTGGGTCCAAGTCCTGATTATACATCTGCAATTGTCCAATTTCTACAATTTCCAGTGAGAGGGATGCTGGAGCCAACTTGATGGCTGCCTTGGCTGTGAGTCTATTAAGTGAATTCTTCTGTAGGCTTCCTACGATAACTGCAACTTTTTTCATAATGTCTTGTTGTTTGAATGAGTGCGCAAGATACAATACCTTTTATAGATCGGGCGGAATTTCTTTATTGAATTTATTGATGAGCCAATAAAGAATAATTAAAATGGACTTACCTTAAATGGTAAGGAATTTTTCTTTGGCAGTACCGCAAAAGGCGCAAGCTGATTCTACCATAGTGGCATCGTACGTATTTCCACAAACTGGACAAACTACATATCCGACCGGCAAGCCGGGAACATTCATCGAACTGATGGCATCCATAGCTTTGGTGTAAAACGTTTTGTGTTTCATTTCAGTGTCCATAGCCCAATTAAAGGATTTGACCGCTTTATCCACTTTTTCAGCTTTAGCAGCTTCAAGGAACCCTGGGTACATGGTATTTGCCTCATAACTTTCACCATCAATCGCAGCTTGAAGATTTTCCGAAGTTGCTTTAACTTCAAATTCGGGCGCGAAAGTTTCCATCTTTTCACCCAACGATTCCAAAACTTTCAAATGATTGGCAGCATGAATGGATTCAGCTTTCGAGGCTGCTTCAAAGAGTTTGGCAATGGGTTCAAAGCCTTCTAACCTCGCTTTTTCGGCAAAAGCCAAGTATTTGGCACTAGCCGTGGTTTCTCCTTTGATACCTGCTTTCAGGTTTTCAATGGTTTTAATTGGTTTGGGTTGACTACAACCGGTGAATGCCATCAGAGCAAAGATGGACAAAAACAATACAATACTTTTTTTCATTTCAGTCTTGATTTAAATAAATGATCATAGCGGCATCATATAACTGTAAACAAGCGTACCACCTAAGAAACCGGTAACACTGACAGCAATCATCGACAACAGATACAGTACAAAGGTCAATTGTTTGGTTGTTTTAGATTCCTTGCCTCTTAGTAGGGATAGAAACCGTAACAGGCTGGTTAAAAACAACAGGCCGGTAGTGATGAATGCAAGGAAGGCATGCTTTTCTTCAATCGAACCTGCTTCACCAGTTAATTCTTCTGTAAAAAAAACACCGGCAAGAACTGCTGCTATAGCAGCCAAAGTTCCAATTATCAGCAAATAAGAGCTGATTTTTGGTAAGCTTGTTTCCTTTTTGAAAACCAAAGAAGCCAATTCAGCCAGAAAACCGATGGTCACGAGCGCAATAGGAAAATGCACGATCATGGGATGCAAATGCGTCAAGGTAAACATAGGCATAAGTTTTGGGGGTTATAGAAACAAATATAAGTAAAAATGAACGAAATGATTAAGAGGTCTTTGTTTTTATTCGTAATTTTGCGTGTTAACACGTTCACCCTAAATTATTGTAAAAATATGAAACCAATTACCTTTTCATTCGTTCGTCCGATGTTGACGTTATTGGATAATGGGAAATTTTTTCGTAAACCGTTCGGATGGTTTTATGCAGTTATCGCCGTTTCCTCCTTACTTGCACCCATTTTCCTGGTATACACCACTATATGGTGGAATAAAGCCAATCAGGATAAACTTCAAAGTCAACGGATTTATCAAGAAGTGACGAAACCTGAATATCTGAAAGCTAAGTATGCCTATGATACGTTGTCAAAAGCAGTGGAAGCATATGCAAAAGAAATGAACAATGCGGTCGATTGTCTTACGAAAGCAACCAAACAGGCTGATTATTACGGTGAATATGCGTCTTACGGGCCAGAATACCAGCAAATTTATGATAATGCCCTGGATGTTAAAAAACAATGGGAAGAAGTCTATAAAGATGCATCAAATCGGTGGGATGCTTCCAATAATGCTTTAGATGCGCAAAAGCCCAAATTCGACAAGGTCAAGCTCCTTTATCAAAAAGCAGAGGCAGATTATAAAGCTGCTGAAGCTGAATTTCAATTGGTCAATCAATTCGGGACAGTATTCAATAGTGGTGAAATGCACAAGGGAAGTGCCATAGTCGGACTTATCCTCTTTTCAATAATGATTCTTTTGCTAGGCGCTTTAAATTTTCTCCTGTGGTGGAGTAGACTGATCGACCTGAAATCATTGATAAAAGTTCAGGATACTTTTGTTGCCGTTCCACTCGCTTCGCATTTTATCCAAACCTGCGGTGAATCGTTGGGAATGATCATCAGCATTTGGGGATTTTTCACGGCGCTGATTTTTTATACCTGCAACCTTTCCATTGGCCAGTTCGGCCTTGATTTTGAATCCTTTGGAATATTGAGCATCTTTCTACCTATTATATTGGGCTTTTTAGTAATATTCATTTTCAGAATACTTGCCGAACTCTTAAAAGTTGGGGCTGTAAAAGCTAATAAAATGGCAAATGATTAATTATTAATCATTTATGAAGATTCTGATTACTGGTGCCAGTGGATTTATAGGTGGATATTTAGTGGAAGAAGCCTTGAATAGGGGCTGGGATGTCTGGGCTGGTGTACGAAAGTCAAGCAACAAAGCGCATCTGACGCATCCGGATTTGAATTTTATCGAACTGAACTACTCCAATCCTGAGGTTTTAAAGCAGCAGTTACAGTCACATCAAGCACATTACGGTGCTTGGGATTACATAATCCATAATGCTGGTATTACTAAAAGCGTAGTCAAATCAGACTATGCCCGAGTCAACCACTTGTATACCGTCCATTTTGTCAATGCATTGATAAAAAGCGACTGCAAACCGCTTAAGTTTCTATTTATGAGCAGCATGGGAGCGGTTGGGCCAGGAAATGAACAAACTGGTGAACCCTTGAATGAGTTTGATGAACCCAACCCGATCTCTGAATATGGTAAAAGCAAATGGTTGGCCGAAAAGTACATTCAATCCATTTCGGATTTTCCATACTTGATTTTGCGACCCACTGGTGTTTACGGTCCCAGAGAGCAAGATTATCTGGTCATGTTTAAAATGATCAACATGGGTTTGAATCTAGCTATCGGATTCAACCAACAGTTTCTCAATTTTATTTATATCAAAGATTTAGTTCGAATTTGCTTTTTAGCACTCGAATCACCACTGAACCGTAAAGTATGGTTTGTTGCCGATGGTGATTATTATACAACCAATTCTTTTGTTGAAATAATTCAAGAGAAGCTTCAGAAAAAGAGATTGTTTACCCTTCGAATCCCATTATTCATAGTTCGAGCGATTTCCACCATATCAGGTGCCCTTGGCCAGGTTACCGGTAAACCAGCAGTTTTAAATCCAGATAAATATCAAGTCATGAAGCAACGCAATTGGACATGCGATGCATCGCAAATGGAACAAGACCTGAATTATAAGGCTGAATACAACCTTCGAAAAGGGCTTGAGGAAACCATCAACTGGTACCGGAACAACGGTTGGATTTAATTTTTCAGTTCTATTACTTTTTGGTTTCGAGAAATTCGAAGGATAAAGGATTGGCTTTCGCTCCATTGGACTCGGGAAAGATCATTGATACTTCCCATTCGAATGCCATTGACAGATAAAATAACGTCATTTGGTCGAATACCTAATTGGTAAAGTGGTGAATCAGGTGCTGATGTAAGTACAAGCAAACCGGAAATGTCAGGTAGTCCATATGAAGACATTTCTCCCTCGTCAGAAATATTCCGGACTGAAACGCCCAAAAAAGTCACCGGCGTGAGATCTCTTTTTTGTTCCGAAATCAAAGAGCGCTTGACAGGCATTTCTGGAGTTTTTGCGATGGCCTTCAACGAAGGTTTGGTGACTCCAAACTGATTCATGGGGAAATTCCTGAAACCCAAGGTTAACACAGGAGACCCTGATTTCACACGGAAGTCGCCCTTTTCTGGGTCGATAAACATCGCATCACCCTCCATGGAGTGTGTATCTCGCTTACTTTTGCTAGAAAGGATGACAGAAGGAGTTGCTACTTTTCCCTCGATTTGTACAAAATTGGAATCCATTCTGTAACCCCAGGCACTATCGTACATTCTGGCAGGTTTATAATTGTTCCATACAATATTGTGTTGGAAAATGTCACCGCTGTTGTCAAACCAGCAATGAGGGTGGAATCCATTATTCACGATGATGTTGTTTTCGACCACTCGATGAAAACCTTCTCTGTTTTTAATGCCTCCATTTAGGCATAAATTGTTGTAAATGCGATAGTTGGAAGATCCGTCATCGAGGTCGATATCCCATCCATGGTCACAACGCCAACGGTTGTTTCTAAGAATGTTGGGTTCAATGACATCCAAAAAGGGTAGTTCAGGAACTTGTCTTACCCAAGCATTGACTTCATTGATGTCTGGTTTCCAATATCGATCTCTTCCCCACGAATTGAAAGAACCATGATCTCCTGTTTCTTTGACTGTTTCGAAAATATCACAAAACTCAACAAGGTGACCACCCCAACACCCGTCTCCAATGTTGATTCCGGCGCGAGGAACGTCGTAGATCGAACAGTGACGAATCGTAATTTTACTCGACATTTCAATCTGAATAGGAGCGGTTTGCTTTTCAAAACGGCCTGTACGATGAATCAAGCAGTTTTCCACCAAGCAATCCGAGGGATATTCGGGCGATTGGGGACCAGGCGTACGATCGATGTCTTCCAGTTTGTTCACTTCGTGGTATTCAAACAACGGGCTTCGAACAGCCTTTGGATTACCGATAAATGCAATGCCGTTGCTTCCAATATTGATCAAATGACAACCTCGAACAACAAATTTGCGATTGTAATTGTTTACGAAGATGCCATTGCCGCCCAACTGATCCAAGGTGCAATCTTCAATGCTACAATTCTCTGTGCCTGTCAATAAGATTGCGCCGCCACGATAGGTGGTCCAGTCACTTCGCAAAAGCGGTTCCTTATTTTCCATAAATGACCTGGCAGAATGTCGAAAGGTTATTCCCTTAAAGGATACAAATTCAACAGGATTTTTCGAAGTCCCTTTGAATTCTATAAGGTGTTTTAGTCTCACCACCTCCGTTACAGCACTTCTCATATCCAAATCCTTGGGCGGGTAGAAGTACAGTGTTTTGGTTTTTCCATCCAAATACCATTCACCGACCGTATCCAATTCTTCCATGATGTTTTCGACGAAACGAATTGTTGGATGCATCCTGTTTTTGCGGTTATTTTGCCATCCACCTACATACGATAAAACATTGGAAGTGTCTTTGCCCGTGATGAGATAATGGAAATCCCCCCACAAAGATGGATGCATGGCATGAATGTATCCATTCTCAGGATTTTTCCAGTTAGAAACCTTGGCAGCACTGAATGCATCGGCTGAAAATCCATCAAAATAGGTTGCTTTTGGATTGAAATTCGGATATCTGGCCATGGATTGCCTTTCACCATTTACAAAAAATTGATCGGATTGGATGTCAACAGGCAATGTTGCTTTCAGGATTTTGTTTTGATAGGGCTTCCATTGAAGATACAACCTGGATCCTCCGCTGATAACGGGCTCTTCATTCCCATATGCTTTGTAAATGACAGGATTTGTTTTTGTTCCGGAGCCTTTTGGAGTAATGACAAAGGTTTCTGGCAAATAATATATTCCACCACGAAGATAGATGGTGACCGCTTTTCTTTTATGTATTTCCATCACCGCTTTTTGTGCACGCTCCAATGTGGCAAAAGGTTTTTGAAAAGTGCCTGGATTGGAATCCTTGCCATTTGTGGACAAGTAATAACTTTGTTGGGCACTGATCATGCTCACAAAACACAAAAGAAAGATCAGGATGAAAGGAACTCTTGGATTCTTCATGGAAGATGACAGTTTTATGAAAAATAAATAGTATTTTTCGGACGCTAAAGGTACGATTTCGAACGTAAAATGTCAAATAATTACTTATTTTGAATCGACCAGAATATGGACTGCCACCACTTTTTTAAAATGATTAACCCGATTTTTCACCCCTCTATGTTTTTTTTCACCCCATAATCAATCTTTTGTTCCCTGAAACCCGATTGAAGCCACCTTTCATTTGTCGATTTGTCTACTGACATGTTCTTTTGCCAAAAAATCAACTCAATTTCATATGATATACAGTGTAATTAAAGGTACAGGATCGTACATTCCTTCTAAAATAACTAAAAACGAAGATTTCTTAAATAACGAGTTCTATGAGTCAAATGGGGTGAAAATAAATAAGACCAATCATGAGATCATTGATAAGTTCAAAGAAATCACAACAATAGAAGAAAGAAGGCATGTTTCTGATGATCAAACGACCTCTGAATTGGCTTATCGTGCAGCCAAGGAAGCTTTGACATCTTCCGAAACGGATCCTGAAACCTTGGATTACATCATTATGGCTCACAATTTTGGAGAAACAAAACCTGGAAAAACTCATTCGGATTTTGTTCCATGCCTTGCTGCTCGAGTCAAATACAAACTTAAAATCCAGAATCCCAATACAGTTTCATACGACATTGTATTCGGATGCCCAGGATGGTTGCAAGCCATGATTCAGGCGGATTATTATATCCGTTCCGGGGACGCAAAAAGGGTTTTGGTGATTGGCGCCGAAGTCTTGTCCAGAGTAAGTGATCCACACGATAAAGACAGTATGTTGTATGCTGACGGAGCTGGTGCAACGTTGCTTGAAGCCAAAGAAAGTGAGACACCCATAGGCATTTTGGCGCATAAAACCCGTTCAGATACCTTTTTGCATTCACAAATGCTTTATTTAGGAGGATCCTATAATCCCGATCACAAAGAAAAAAATGACCTGTTTATTAAAATGAATGGTCGTAGACTTTACCAATATGCACTTGAAACGGTACCGGCTTCAATCAAGGCTTGTTTAGATAAAGTGAACATTCCCATATCAAAGGTCAGTAAAGTGCTCATTCACCAAGCAAATGGTAAAATGGACGATGCAATCCTCAAAAGATTGTATGCACTTTATAACATGGAGGAGCCCCCTAAAAATATAATGCCAATGACCATCGCACATTTAGGAAATGCTTCTGTCGCCACGGTTCCAACTCTTTTCAATTTAATTGCAAAAGGACAAATGGAGGGGCATCAATTTAATCAGGGTGACATTTTGGTGTTTGCGTCTGTCGGGGCAGGTATGAATATTAACGCCTTAGTATATAAGGTTTGATGGGAATTTTGTAAATTTGCTCAATCATGAGTGAATCGATCCAAATAACCAAAGGGGCTGAAAAAGCCATTCTATACGATGAATTGTTGCCTCAAATTCATGGCGTTCTTCAAAGTGAAACCGATTTGATTGCCAATTTGGCTAATGTCAGTGCCATACTCAAAGAAGCATTCCAGTTTTTTTGGGTTGGTTTTTACCTGGTTCAGGGTGAAGAACTTGTGTTAGGTCCTTTTCAAGGCAGTCTGGCATGCACACGCATCAAAAAGGGGAGAGGTGTTTGTGGAAAATCCTGGGAAACCCGTCAAATTATTTTGGTACCCGATGTAAATCTTTTTCCTGGACACATTGCTTGTAGTTCGCTTTCTCGCTCCGAAATGGTCGTCCCCATTTTTAAAAACAACGAAGTAGTAGGTGTTTTGGATGTGGATAGCGATCAATTGGACGATTTCAACCAGACCGATGCGCATTATTTGGAAAAATTGGCTGTAATGATTGGTCAAACGCTTAAATAAGAACCATGACAAAACTCGAAGCAATCGATGAACGAAGGTCTCGACGACTTTACCTTGACAAACCCATCGAAGCATCCCATTTATCCAAAATCAAAGAATTGATTGCTCAATATAATGATGAATATCAATTAGCCATCCGATTTGTGGAAGACGGAAGTGGAGCATTCAGCAGTTTTAGAAAGAGTTACGGCCTTTTTAGCGGTGTTAGAAACCTTTTGGTGTTGGCTGGTTCGAAAACGGATCCCAATCTAAAGGAAAAAGCGGGATATTGTGGAGAAATGCTGGTTCTTGAAGCAACGATGTTGGGCTTGGGTACTTGTTGGGTGGGAGGTACCTTTGATACTAAAAACGACGTTTTTCAATTGACAAGTGATGAAGCCCTAGTTTGTGTTATTCCCATAGGTCATGTTGAATCGCTCTCTTTTAAAGAAAAAATGGTTCATCAAATGATTGCTGGAAAGTCAAAGTCCATTGAACAATTGATGATATCCGATGCCAAAATACCTTCTCAATATCTGGAAGCTATGAAAGCAGTTCAAAAAGCACCTTCCGCAGCATACAGACAGCCAGTACGATTCGATTTTAAAAAAGGGACACTGACTGTTTATACAGAAGACGACGGGAAATTGAATTTGGTGGACCTTGGCATTGTAAAAGCACATTTTGAAATTGCAACCGGGGGGCAGTTCGAACGAGGAAATCCAGCCCGATTTCTACCTGGAAAACCAGCATGACCCTCCGCAGGTAAAAAATGGAAAAACTTGCTGACGATTTAAAAAAATAAATACCTTTGCACGAGCAAAAAAACACCTAATATAGAACCCTAACCTGTTAACATTGACTGTTCGGTTTAAATCAGGGAGCACAATCCTTATAATGATGGAGATTCAATCAAAAATTACTTTCAAAGATTCCTTAAAATCGTGGGATACAGAAAATTGGCTTGACCGGTATTTTTACAGACCTATTGCTTTTAAAATCGCTCTCTTACTGAAACCGACTTCCATTACTCCTAATGCAGTCACTATTTTTTCAATTTTTGTAGGGATAGCAGCTTGCTTGTTGTTTTATCCTGAACATCAGCTATTGATAAATTTGACAGGGTTTGTTCTTTTGGTTTTCGCGAACACCCTCGATTGTGTTGATGGACAGTTGGCACGCATAACCGGAAAAAAATCTCAAATAGGTCGAATTCTGGATGGAATGACTGGTGATATCTGGTTTTTTACTTTTTATTCGGTGATGTCCTTACGATTGATGTCCTTTGAAGGTCTGGGACCTTGGGCTTTTGGAATTGCAGTAATTTCTGCCCTCTCTCATTTGTACCAGGCCGGTATGGTCGATTATTACAAAACGCTACACTTACATTTTATAGCCGGAGGTCAGGCAAGTGAGTTTGAAGATACCACTGCCATAGATGCCAAGTATAAAATGATGACTTGGAAGAAAGATGGTATCAATAAGCTGTTTTTAAAACTCTATTATTATTATACCAAGAATCAAGAGTTGTTTACGCCCCAATTGAAACGGTACATCAATCGGATGAATGCTACTTACCCAGAGGGATATCCACAGGAGCAAATAACATCCTTTCGTACAAAAAGCCTGAAACTAATGCCTTCGTTGGATTTATTGACATTCAATGCACGCAGCATCGTGATGTTGGCGACATTGTTGCTTAATTTTCCCTTGCTGTACTTTGCCGTTGAAATTTTAATTATGAACCCATTGTTGTACATTACGATGAGCCGGCACGAAAAAATGTGCAAATCATTCAACAATCAATAAAGAATAAAACAATGAAGTTAGGATCCATCAACGGACGTAATTTGTTTTTTATTTTAGGATTCTTAGCCCTGGCTGCCATGGGTTATACGATAGGGTTTGACATTATTCTGGACAATATCGTCAAAACAGGATGGTGGTTTATTGCCATCATCGGAATGTGGTTACCCATTTACATGATCAACACGGCAGCCCTGAATACCATTATTCGCGATGAGGATCCGGATCATCGTACGGTGCCTTTTTGGCATTTGCTGAAGATCAATATCAGCGGATTTGGATTGAAAGCAGCCACGCCACTTGGCTTTTTAGGTGGAGACCCCTATAAGATTCTGGAACTGAAACGGTTTTTTGGTATGGAAAAAGCCACCTCGTCCGTTTTATTGTATACCATGTCCCACATCACGGCGCATTGTTTGTTCTGGTCTCTTTCCATTGTTGCAGCCGCTCTTTGGTTACCAATGCCTCAAACATGGAGCATCACGCTGATGATTACCTTCCTGGTATTTATTTTCTTGCTTTTCCTGCTTTGGAGAGGTTATCGTAAAGGAATGACTGTAAGTCTGTTTGATGGATTATCCAAAGTTCCTTTTTTAAAAAAATGGGTCGTGCCGTTTTGTGTAAAAAACAGTGAAGGTTTAACCAATATCGATAAGCAAATCACCTATTTGTACAATTCAAGAACCAAGGCGTTCATCAAGACGATTACCCTGGAATTGATTGCGCGAATAGCCAATTGTTTGGAGGTTTATGTGATACTTCGCTCAGCCAATGTGGACGTTACATTAATACAATCCATTACAATTTATTCGTTCATGAGTTTATTCACCAACATCTTCTTCTTCTCGCCCATGCAGATAGGAACTCGGGAAGGTGGATTTTTCATGGCGTTTACAGCGCTGGCTTTACCAGGCAGTCTTGGTATTTATGTCAGTCTTATTACAAGACTGCGGGAACTTATTTGGATTGGTATCGGAATCTTATTGATGAAAGTAAGAAGTGGGTTTATCCCTGCCGCCTTACTTGAACGTTTTGGGCAAAAAAATACCTAAACGTGAAACATTGAAAAGAGTTGTAGTCGATAGCAAAGACTTGGAACATATATCACCCTTATTTAGAGGTAGATATGGTCCATGGATCCTGAAAAAAGCCATGATCCTCTTTGGAATTGACCGAGTCAATAAACTGTACGGCCGGTCGGCTGATTATCAAGGAGTTGAGTTTACTCATCGTTTATTAGCCGATTTAGGCATCAAATGGAGCATCGGCAATGCCTTCAGATTGAATCAATTACCAACAGGTGCTTTCATTACAATTTCCAACCATCCCTATGGTGGATTGGATGGTGTCATGTTGGTGGACTTGATAGCCAGTTTACGACCTAAGTATAAGTTCATGGTCAACAATTTGGTTTATCATGCAGAAGCCATGCAAGAAAACTTCATTTCTGTCATACCTCAAAGAGGGAATAAACGAATTGATCCCATGCTCGGTTTTCGGGGAATAAAGGAAACGCTGGTTCATTTGAAACAAGGGAATCCCGTTGGATTTTTTCCCGCAGGCGGCGTATCCTTGTTTCATCTTAAATCCATGAAGGTTTACGATAGGGAATGGCAATCAGGGATTCTGAAAATCATTCAAATAGCCAACGTTCCGGTCGTTCCGATTCGATTTTTTGATTTGAATTCTCCTTTTTTTTATTTTTTGGGAGTAATCGATTGGCGAATTCGGCAGGTACGAATGTCCTACGAATTATTCAATAAGAGTAAGAAACCGCACCGAATTGGTATCGGAAAAACCATTCAGCCCGAAGAACTGGCTGGATTGAAAGACTTAAAGGAACTCGAAAATTATCTAAGAAAGGCTGTATACGAAATGCCCATGCCTGAATCGTTCGTCCCCAGAGCAAATGTGGGCCTTCAATCAATGACTGATAAGGACGTTACCAATACTTGCTAAAGACTTTTCAGGCAATTCTGATAAAAAACCTGAGCCAAGTCCCATGGCCTAAGGATTTCATCATTCCACAACACCAAA
This sequence comes from Bacteroidales bacterium, assembly GCA_035719105.1. Lineage (GTDB taxonomy): Bacteria > Bacteroidota > Bacteroidia > Bacteroidales > UBA1402 > UBA8389. The sequence continues at coordinate 114,070 of DASTGN010000003.1, forward strand.
TCAAGGTCAATGGTAACCATACCCTTCGATTCTGTTCCCCTTTTTCTGCCCATTTGATTTTCCATATCTTTTAAAATAAAACGAACCTGATCCATTGGAAATTCCGTACTTGCTTGACAAATGGCATTCAAGTAGGGTGATGAACCGGGGACTTCCTTACCTTCTTTGTTGACAGCTTTGCTGCTTAAAATCGATGAAAATCGAATCCCAGAAGGGAAAATCGTTTTCAAATTTTCCATGGCATGCAGCATGTTTTCTTCCGAATTAATATTGGAAGCAAGTAATAGTTGAAAATGGTTCATTCTTGGATGTCTTTATGCAAAAATACCGAAAAGGCTTCATTTAATTCGAAAACATGTATCTTTAGTTGTCCAAATTCAACAAAGTATGAAAACGCGTCATTTTTTCCCATTGCTTATAGGGATGTCGCTGCAAGTTGTTACCCTTTTTGCAGCACCAAAGGCCGAAACTATTAAACCTCGAATTTTACAAGTGAATTTGCGAAAAGAAGTTAATAGTGTCTCCTGGATGGAAATCCGAAAAGGGTTGGATTATGCTGTTAAACAGGACTTTAATGCTGTGCTGATTAATATGAACACCTATGGAGGAGAAGTTCTTTACGCCGATTCCATCCGAACAGCCATCTTGAATGCAACCATGCCGATTTACGTATTCATCAACAACAACGCAGCTTCTGCCGGTGCCTTGATTTCCATTGCCTGCGACAAGATTTTCATGCGTACATCCGCCACCATTGGTGCTACCACCGTAGTAGACGCTTCTGGGGCAGCTGCTCCCGACAAATACCAATCATATATGCGTGGCATCATCCGAGCAACAGCAGAGGCACAGGGTAAGGATACCATTATATCGAAGGGAGATACCAGCATCACCTGGCGTCGTAATCCAAAAATAGCCGAAGCGATGGTCGATCCGGATATTTACATTGCAGGTATCGTAGACACTGGCAAAGTACTCACTTTCACTGCAAACGAGGCGTTGGCGAACGGTTTTTGCGATGGCATCTCAGAAAGTGCAAGTGCCCTCTTGACCGAAAATTTAGGCTATAAGGATTACGACTTGGAAGTCTTTCATTTAGGAGGCTGGGATCGTTTGAAAGGGGAACTGATGAGCAACGCCTTTAGGGCCATTCTCATCATGCTCATTATCGGAGGAATTTGGTTCGAGCTTCAGGCACCAGGCATTGGTTTACCCAGTCTGGTTTCCCTCGTAGCCGCCATCTTTTTCTTTGCACCGCTCTATATGGACGGTTTGGCGCAGTATTGGGAGATCATCGTATTTGTAATAGGTTTCATCTTGCTATTTATCGAAGTCTTTGTCATTCCCGGATTCGGAATTGCTGGAATAGCGGGAATTTTGGCTATGCTGTTCGGGTTGACTGCAGCTTTGATTGACAACGCCACTTTTGAATTTAGTTTTGCAGGATTCAACAGCGTTGCTGGCCCCTTGTTGCTGGTTTCTCTGAGCATTACCACAGCCGTATTGTTAAGTTTGTGGATAACGTCAAAAATTGGATCCAAAAACAGCTTGTTACAAAGAGTGGCACTGACTTCGGTACAAAATGTATCGGATGGTTTTGTCGGCATACCAGAAGAAATCACCGTGATGGTTGGTAAAATAGGCATTGCAGATACCATGTTGCGTCCTTCGGGCAAGGTTCGAATTGAAGAAAAGATGTACGACGCCATGTCTGAATTCGGATACATCGAGAAGGGGGAATCGGTTCAAGTAACGCGTTCCGAATCCGGTCAAATCTATGTTGAAAAGGTTAAATAACCTACAAGTTGTCCTTGATTTTTGTCAGGATGGTTTTCGCTTTTCGGATATTGATTTGTTTGCCGAAACGCTGTAATTCCTCCTCCGACCAATTGGATGTTTTCCCAAACAACGACAAACGAAAGGACTCTTGATCGTTTGAAGGTTTCAGATTGAAGGCTGGAGCAAGTCGCCACCCTTCTGAATCAGAAAATAAAAAGCATATTTTTAAGGAGCCATACGCTTTATCATTTGTCAAAATACTGAATAACAGCCTTTTATACATTTCTTCCATGTCAGGGTAGGGGAGCCGCCATATTCTCATTCTTCGGAAAATCGCTTCCCAAGAGGGCTCAGAATCATAATAATTAAGGAAGGCTTGTTTTGTGTTGAACGATCGATCAAAACGCTTCACCAATAAATGTTTCCAGTGCCCGTCACGAAGCATTCGGCATGGAGCAACCTGAATACCACAGGCTTGTGCTTTTTTGTAATAGGCGAACTCTTCGGCTAACTTTTCTGCCGACCCTGTCCTCACACCATCTAATTTTAAGATCCACCCGTCGTATCCATTGGGATAGAGCCCTTGACCAGACAAAACCTCACCCGTAAAGTCATTTACAGCTACCAGAATTTTTGGAGAATTGCCACGGACAAACAATCCGCATCGAAGCAAGTCGCGCAAACGCCTGTCACTCAGTTCCGAACCTTTACCTTGCAAAACAAGACTTGCAAATCGAACCATCCGATCCAAATCAACCGATTCGACCGCATTCAACTCTGGGTATCCAACTGGTTCAAATCGAAAGGCACCCAAACTGCGATCACCGAAAATGGAAAGCCACGAAAGTGAAGATAAACTTTCTACCGTCCGCGATGAATTCCTCAAAGCCTCTCGGAGTAGCGCTTTTGAAAAATTTCCGGGTAAATAATCCTTAAAAAGTAGGGGCAGCTCACAACTTGCGTCAAAGGCGATATATCGGCTGTTATGATCAACTTCATATGCTCCCGTCAATTGGTTGAATTGGTTTGAAAAGGTCTCAAGCCATTCGAACCGACCAATTCCTTCAGCCGTGTCCACATCGAAAATGCCAGCTGGAAGGTTTTTGTAATAAACGTGGATCAATTGATGCATGTACTATTTTTTGGATGGTTTCACTCGTTTCCGCTCATTTTGCAGCTTGGCCAACACCGGACTTTGCGAACTGCCTGGCAACATCAAATCCAATTCTTCCATTAGTTCCAGGCTTCGAAGCAACTGAATCAGACTTAACAGGTTCACCGAACGGCCGTTTTCCAGATCGCGAATGGTGCTTCGGTTTAATCCTGAACGGTCAGCCAACATTTGCTGGGTTAAGTTCTTATTGATGCGTGCCAAACGCATTCGGGTGCCGAATTCAGCCAAAACTTCCAAATCTGTGAGGGAATACCAGTTCATCACGATCATTTTTTTGTAAATATACTATAATGATTTATAATACCATCATAATAGCACTATTTTAATTATAATGATGGTTAAAACAATCATTATAATAGCCAACAATCAAATTGAATTGACCTGTATATCAACACTTTTGGAATTATTTAATTAGGTTATTTGCAGGATTCCGACTTTTTGACTTTCTTTGCATCCGTTTTAAGAAAAACAGTGCCAAAACCAAAAAAAGATAGAGATGTCTAAAGTTTGTCAAATTACAGGAAAAAAGGCAATGATCGGTAACAACGTTTCGCACTCCAAAAGACGCACGAAACGCACATTCAACGTCAACCTTTTCAAGAAAAAATTCTACTGGGTAGAACAAGATTGTTGGATTTCGCTGACCATTTCAGCTAATGGTCTTCGCACCATCAACAAGAACGGCCTCGACCGTGCCATGCGTGACGCCAGCGAAAAAGGGTATTTGAAAGTGGACGATATCCGGGTAATCATTTAATTAAAGGAGATCAGAGAAATGGCAAAGAAAGCTAAAGGAAACAGAATCCAGGTGATTCTCGAGTGCACCGAGCACAAGGAAAGCGGTATGCCGGGTACCTCTCGCTACATCACGACCAAAAACCGTAAGAATACGACCGGTCGTATGGAGTTGAAGAAATACAACCCGATTTTGAAAAAAATGACAGTTCACAAAGAAATCAAATAATATAAGCCATGGCAAAAAAAGCTGTTGCATCGATGCAAAACAAAGGCGAAGGTCGTGCCTACGCCAAGGTGATTAAGATGGTTAAATCTCCGAAATCCGGAGCTTACACCTTCCAGGAAGAAATCGTACACAACGAAAAAATCAACGATTTTTTCAGCAAGAAATAAAAGTGTGTACCACATCATTGAAAGAGGTCAGTATCCTAAGATGCTGGCCTCTTTCGATTTTAGCAAGCTTGCCTACTTCAGCAAAATTGCTTATTTTTGCAGCGTTTTGACGTACAACGGTAACCATGGGTATATTCAATCTGTTTTCAAAAGATAAAAAGGAAGAAAAAGCATTGCTGGATCAAGGTTTAGCCAAGACCAAGGAAAGCGTTTTCTCAAAAATAAGCAGGGCCATCGCTGGCAAATCCAAGGTGGATGACACTGTCCTCGACCAACTGGAAGAAATTCTGATTACATCTGACGTCGGTGTAGATACTACCATCCGCATTATCGAATGCATCGAAAAACGTATTGCCAAGGATAAATACGTTGATACCAAGGAGCTTAATAATGTCTTACGCGAAGAAATCACGGGTTTGCTCATCAAACACGATCGCGAAGACGATGACTTGTTCCAGCTACCGAATGAAAAGAAACCCTATGTTATCATGGTGGTCGGCGTCAACGGTGTCGGTAAGACAACGACCATCGGTAAGCTGGCCCACCAATTCAAACAGGCTGGCAAATCAGTTTATTTGGGTGCTGCAGACACATTTAGAGCTGCTGCTGTCGAACAGTTGGTCATTTGGGGCGAAAGGGCAGGGGTTCCGGTCATCAAACAAGCCATGGGTTCCGACCCTGCGTCAGTAGCCTTCGATACGTTAAAATCAGCCGTCGCAAACAATGCCGACGTCGTTTTGATCGATACAGCCGGTCGCTTGCACAATAAAATTGGTTTGATGAACGAACTAACCAAGATTAAGGAAGTGATGAAAAAAGTGGTACCGGATGCACCGCATGAAATATTGCTTGTATTAGACGGTTCCACCGGACAAAATGCCTACGAACAAGCCAAACAATTTACCTTGGCTACTGAAGTCAATGCACTGGCTATCACCAAATTGGATGGTACTGCCAAAGGTGGTGTCGTGATTGGCATCTCCGACCAATTCCAAATTCCTGTCAAATACATCGGCCTGGGAGAAGGCATCGACCAACTCCAACTTTTCAATCGTAGAGCCTTTGTTGACTCCCTTTTCAGCGACGAAATTTAAATGAAAGCCATACGTCATGTGACCATCGTAACGATGGGCTGTTCAAAGAATCTAGTGGATTCCGAACAATTATTACGCCAGTTTGAAGCCATTGGATACGCAGTCGGCCATGATTCCGATGTACCCTCCGGTGGGATCGTCATTATAAACACTTGCGGATTTATTGGTGATGCCAAGGAGGAATCCATCGATACCATCCTGGAATATGCTGCCGCACGCAAGAAAGGCCGGATTAGCAAACTCTATGTAATGGGTTGTCTTTCAGAACGCTATTTATCGGAGCTTGGTAAAGAAATTCCTGAAGTGGATCATTTCTACGGCAAATTCAATTGGAAAGAAGTCCTTTCCGATCTCGGTGAGGTTTATCGTGACGATTTAAGATTGGAACGACGACTGACAACCCCTTCTCATTATGCCTATGTGAAGATTTCCGAAGGATGCAGCCGTACGTGTTCCTATTGTGCCATTCCCATCATCACTGGCAAACACGTTTCAAGACCCATGGAGGACATTTTAGAGGAAGTTCGAATGTTGGTATCCACAGGGGTGAAAGAGGTCCAACTGATTGCTCAGGATCTGTCTTATTACGGCCGTGATAATTATAAAACCCTGAAACTCCCTGAGTTGGTCGAACGCATCGCGCAAATACCAGGCTTGGAATGGTTGCGCTTACATTATACATACCCTTACGAGTTTCCAATGGACTTGCTCCGGGTCATGCACGAAAATCCCAATGTTTGCGCCTATCTCGATATGGCCCTCCAACACATCAGTGATCCCATGCTGATTCAGATGCGTCGTAAAATAAACAAAGATGAGACATTAGCCTTGCTGAAGCAAATCCGTAGGGAAGTCCCGGGTATTCACCTTCGCACAACGTTGATGGTTGGCCATCCGGGTGAAACTGAAGAAGATTTCAAGCAGTTATGTGATTTTGTGAAAGAACAGCGTTTTGAACGAATGGGCGCTTTCATTTATTCCGATGAAGAAGGAACCTATGCTGCACGCCATTATGAAGATAGCATTCCTGAGGACGTCAAACGAGCTCGGTTGGATGAACTCATGTTGATTCAGCAATCCATTTCATCCGAATTCAATAACACCAAAATCGGTCAGGACATGAAGGTTATCATCGATCGCGAAGAACCCGATTTTTTTGTTGGAAGAACGGAATTCGATTCGCCGGATGTGGACCCGGAAGTTTTTGTGACCAAAGAGAACCCATTGGAAATCGGATCCTACTATCTCGTCAAAATCAATTCCGCAGGTCCTTACGACCTCTTCGGTAGCGTTAAGGCAGTTCTCTAAATAATAGGAATTTTTTATCATTCGCCTGTAGGGCAGGAGTGGGGCGTGTTAATGTATATTAACATTTCCCCATGTTCACTCCAGCACATTCCTTCGTAATTTAGATTCGTTAAAAGATTGATTTTAACCATCTAAAAATTCAGGTTATGGAAGAAACACTCGTTACAGTTGCCATTCATACCTATGAACGAGCCATTATTCTGAAAGGCATTCTGGAATCCAAAGGAATTGAAGTTTGTCTTCACAATGTGAATCTAATTCAGCCAGTTGTTTCGGCAGGAGTAAGGGTAAGAATTCGCGAATCCGATCTTCCTGCCGCACTTGAAATTATTGAACAGGTTGATTTCGAGTGCGATGAAAAATCAATTGAAAAACCACTGCCTCGCACCATTTTAGTACCAGTCGATTTCTCTGAGTACACGTTGAAAGCAGCCCGTTTGGCGTTCAGCATTGCTAAATCTTTAGATGCCAATATTGTCCTGTTGCATACCTATTACAGTCCATTCTATTCGGGTGGAATGCCCATCAGCGACGCTTTCGCATTTGATGAACACAGCGATGAAGCCATGAGATCGTTGATGCAAAAAAACGAGGAGGAAATGAACAATGTGGTTAAACAGCTCCGAATCGAAATGGCATCAGGTTTGTTGCCTGACGTACAGATGGTTACCAAATTCAGAGAGGGTGTTCCCGAAGAACAGATACTGCTTTATGCCAAGAAACACAAGCCGCTTTTACTGATAATGGGTACAAAAGGAGCAAATTCCAGCGGCAGCGATTTATTGGGAAGTGTTACTGCTGAAGTCATAGACCGAGCTCCAGTGCCTGTTTTTGCATTTCCTGAACAAACACCATTCGACCGATTTGAAGGCATTCGAACCGTTGGTTTTCTGACACGATTTGATCAACGAGACCTGGTAGTTTTTAATGTTATGATGAAACTTTTGAATTCGCTCAAAATAAAAGTGTATTTTATACACATATCGGAAAATGAAGATCCTTGGGACGAAGTTCAACTAAATGGGGTCAAGGAATATTTCAAACATCAATATCCGGAACTTCAAACTTCCTATGTTTTATTGGGAAACAAAAAGATTGTTGAAAATCTGAATGAATTTATTCAGGAACGCAACATTGATATCCTGACTGTGGCTTCCCAAAAAAGAAATTTATTTGCAAGATTATTTAATCCAGGGATTGCTCATAAAATGGTTTTCCATGGAAATACGCCGCTGTTAGTAATTCGTGGATAGTCGCAAGAACGATGTCCAGGCTTAATACATTGCATCCAATGCAATCTCAGGCACTATTGGGTTATAATTAATATTATGTTGAATAAGAATAATTGAAACGAATTCAAGGTTGTTTAAAATGAAATAGGCTGTCGCATTTGCAACAGCCTACTCTATTTCAAAATTCGATTAGATTACATCGACTTTAACTTCTTGTCCATTTCCTGATATTTGGCATCCATATCCAAATTATAGTAAATTCCTCTCAAAGCTATCACATAGTCGCGTTCGTTCGGATTCAACTGATACGCTTTTTCAAAATAAGGCAACGGCAATTGGAAACTGGATTTCAACTTAGCCTTCTCTTGTTTGTATTTCTTATCGTCGCGAATAGTGTTGATGGCAGTCAAATCTTCAACAGCTTTGTTGTAGTAAATTCGACCCATATTTCCCAATGCTTCAGCAAAATTCGGATCTAAATCAATGGATTGTTGGTAGCATTTCTTAGCTTCTTCAATATTTGAAGTTTCAAGAAGTCTCCCCTTTACATTCCATAAAACAGCGCCTTTCGGTTCCAAATCAATGGCAGCGTTAATCCATGTCAACGCTTCATCCATCTTGTTTTGATTGATGTAATAGTTTATCAAACTACGAACATAATACGATTCCTGAGGAAACTTCTGAGTGCCTAACTTAAACATTCTGAGCATGTTGGCTGTGTCTTTCAACTGTGAATAATCATCACATAAGCGAGAATAAATCCATTTGGAATCCATCGTATCTTTTACCTTCTCATAATATTTCACAGCTAATGCGGGCATTTCAGCTTGGGTGGCACAAAGACCGCAATAATATGTAATCAAAGGAATCAAAGTGTCCTTTTCCAAGCCAAGACCTTGCATCGGAGAGAAATTCGGAAAGCTGATATAGGTATCAAAGAATTTCAAAGCATTTTTATAATCCTTTAATTCATAATAATAAGATCCGCCGTCTGTAAATCCACGTTGAAGTTCTTTAACCTTCTCAACAATCTTATTGTGGTATTTCGGAGCAATTTTGCCCTTTGCGTTGGGCAATTTATCCAAAGAGTCTGCACCAAGGTAATATTTCAAAGCATTGTCGATGCTGGAGGCCATCAACGCTCTGTCGCCTTTCTTTTGTGTCCACTCTATTTTTTGTTGATCTGCATAAATAGCATTGAAAACATCGCCGGCAACAAACCAGGTTGCTGCGTCATTTTTGGTTGTTGAATCCTTCAAAGCCAATAAAATGGCTTCTTTGGCACCCTTATAGTCCGGTTGTTCCGCTTGAAGGATTTTTGCTTTTGCTTTTGCAACATTTTTCTTTTGCGCAAACGAACTCCCTCCTACCAGAAGCAGTGCAGATAGCAAAAAAATGATCTTTTTCATTGTTGTATTTTTAAATGAATAAAATAATTAAGTTACTCTTTTTCAGAATCTTGTATTGTATTTTCAAACTTGTTATCGGGTGATTCCAACGCGTCGGTCAAAACTTCAGGAATTTCCTCCTCTTCCGATTCCGACACGACCTTGCAAACAGATGCGATTTGATCGTGACGTTTTTCCAAATTAATTAGACGAACACCTTGAGTGGCACGACCCATGATTCGGAAATCAGAAACTTTCACACGAATCGTAATACCCGATTTGTTAATGATCATCAAATCATTTTCATCAGTTACGCTTTTGATCGAAACCAATTTACCTGTTTTTTCAGTAATATTCAGTGTCTTAACACCTTTGCCACTACGGTTGGTAACACGGTAATCGTCAATTTTCGAGCGTTTTCCATAACCCTGTTCAGATACAACCATGATGGATTCTGTTTCAGGATCCTTGATGCAAATCATACCAACGACTTCATCTTGACCATCTTCATCCAAGGTCATCCCGCGAACACCAGTGGCTGTACGGCCCATCACACGAACGGCATTTTCATGGAAACGAATGGCTCGACCATTTCGGTTGGCCATCAATACCTGAGTGTTGCCATTGGTCATCCGAACACCAATAACCTGGTCATCATCACGAATGGAGATGGCGATCACCCCATTGGCGCGGGGTCTGGAATATTGTTCAAGCAGTGTTTTCTTAACGACACCTTGTTTGGTTGCAAAAATCAAATAATGAGAATTAATGAATTCCTCATCGGTTTGCAAGTTTTTGACACGAATAAAAGCGTTCACTTTATCATCAGCATCAATATTCAGAAGATTCTGAATGGCTCGTCCCTTCGAATTCTTAGTGCCTTCCGGTATTTCATAAACCTTGAGCCAGAAACACTTACCCTTTTGTGTAAAGAACATGATGGTATTGTGCATGGAAGCAGGGTAAATGTATTCCACAAAGTCTTCGTCTCTGGTTTCGCTGCCCTTAGAACCCACTCCACCACGGTTTTGAGAGCGGAACTCACTTAACGGGGTGCGTTTGATATAACCCAAGTAGGAAATCGTAATGATCATTTCATCGTCGGAATAGAAATCCTCCGGATTGAAATCTTCTGAAGCGTAAATGATTTCCGAACGACGAGCATCACCGTATTTGGCTTTGACTTCTTCGAGCTCTTCTTTAACGATGTTCATCCTCATTTCGAGGCTATCCAGCACTTCTTTGAAATAAGCGATTTTCTGCATCAACGCTTCGTACTCGTTGCGCAGTTTGTCCATTTCAAGTCCAGTAAGCTGACGTAGACGCATTTCGACAATGGCACGAGACTGAATGTCAGAAAGTTCGAATTCGGCCATCAGGCGTTCACGAGCTTCGTCAGGCGATTGTGAGGAGCGAATGATAGCGATGACACGATCAATGTTGTCGCAAGCGATGATGAGCCCCTCAAGGATGTGAGCACGCTTTTCTGCTTCGTTCAAGTCAAATTGGGTACGACGAGTCACCACTTCATGACGGTGATTGACAAAATGCTTGATCATATCCTTGAGATTCAGCATTTTCGGACGACCGTGAACCAAAGCGATGTTGTTGACGCTGAACGATGACTGCAGCGCCGTCATTTTATAAAGTTTGTTCAGCAAAACGTTTGAGTTCGCATCTTTCTTGACTTCCACCACAATTCGCATTCCGTCGCGGTCAGATTCGTCGTTGATGTGATAAATGCCATCAATTTTTTGATCCTTCACCAAATCTGCAATGGCAGTGATGAGTTCTGCTTTATTGACCAGATAAGGTATTTCGGTGATGACGATCTTTTCACGGGTTCCGTCATTTTCAATATTGGCTTTGGCACGAATAACCACGCGTCCCCTACCCGTTTCAAAAGCCTCCTTTACTCCTTGATAACCGTAAATAAAACCACCGGTGGGAAAGTCAGGGGCAATGATGTATTTCATCAATTCCGAAACCTCGATGTCGTTGTTTTCGATGTAGGCGACCATGCCGTCAACTACCTCCGATAAATTGTGGGGTGGCATATTGGTTGCCATACCGACTGCAATACCGGAAGCACCATTGACCAATAAGTTGGGTATGCGGCTTGGAAGAACGGTTGGTTCTTTCAACGTATCGTCAAAATTGAGTTGCATGTCCACCGTATCTTTTTCGATGTCCACTAGCATGTCTTCGGCAATTTTGCGAAGTCTACTTTCGGTATAACGCATGGCAGCAGGAGAATCACCATCTACCGATCCAAAGTTACCTTGACCATCCACCATGGGATAACGCATAGACCATTCCTGAGCCAGACGAACCATCGCAAAGTAAACGGAGGAGTCGCCGTGGGGATGATATTTACCAAGTACGTCCCCTACGATTCTGGCGGATTTTTTATACGGTTTATCGGAGTTGTTGCCCAATTCGTTCATTCCAAATAAAACCCGGCGATGAACCGGTTTCAAACCGTCCCGCACGTCAGGTAGCGCGCGCGAAACGATCACAGACATCGAATAATCAATGTAGGAAGATTTCATTTCTTCTTCAATGTTTATTCGAATAATGCGGTCTTGATCAATCATTTAAATATAACTTTTAAATATAATTTGTTTTTCCAATCGAGAAGGTCTACTTTACTCAAAAAGCATGCTAATGTACAGCTTTTCCCCGATTCCACCAAGGCTTTTATTAAATAAATCGGGCTAAAAAACTGACAAATTGTCCTATGGCAAAGTATTTGAAGCGTTGCATTTGAATTCCAATCGGAAATGTTTATTTTTGAAGCGGATTCAATAGGTTCAAATTAGTAAACAGCACATTAGCAGGCTTCGGTAAAGCACTTTCCCGACAATTTCAAAAAATACTTTAGCCGAACCACCACTCATAAATAATGGATACAGCAAAATTTTCACAAGGCATGCACGACGTCATTGGCTTCAGTTTGGAGGAAGCGCAGCGTTTGGGAAGTGAGACCATCGCTCCTGAGCATTTGTTGCTTGGAATCCTGCGCGAACGAGATAGCAAAGCCATCCTGCATTTGTCCAGACTAAATATCAATATTCAACGCGTCAAGCATTCCATTGAAGCCAGGACCATTCGAAAAGAAACCCCAAACTTCAATGCAGATATCCCTTTGGATAAAACGGCGGAACGAGTTCTCAAAATGGTTTTGTTAGAAGTTAAGTCATTGGAATCAAGGGGCTTTAATTGCAGGGAAATTGATACGGAACATTTATTGCTTGCCTTGATGAAGGAAAACAACAATCTGGCTTCGGACGTTCTTAAAGAAGAGGGACTTGAATGGGTGAAGCTGCAGGATAGCATAGTCGGTTCCCCTACTCCCTCCGCAGGCCCTGGTTTTACCGAGTTCAACGAAGACGATGATGATACCATGGATGGTGGAAACGACCAACAAGGCGCTCCCAGCCAGTCTAAGACCAAAACAGCGCAAGGTGGAGCAGATACTCCGGCATTGGATAATTTCGGCAATGACATGACCAAAGCGGCCTTAGAAGGTCGTTTGGATCCCGTAGTGGGTCGTGAGGACGAGATTTTGCGTCTCGCTCAGATTCTGAGCCGTCGAAAAAAGAACAATCCGGTGTTGATCGGTGAACCTGGTGTGGGTAAATCTGCTATTGTCGAAGGGCTCGCACTCCGCATTGTCCAACGAAAAGTTTCCCGCATTTTGTTTGACAAGCGCGTTATATCCCTCGATTTAGCCTCGATGGTTGCCGGAACCAAATACCGTGGTCAGTTTGAGGAACGTATGAAAGCCATTCTCAATGAATTACAGAAAAATCCGAACATCATTCTCTTTATAGATGAGATTCACACCATTGTTGGTGCAGGTAATGCAAGTGGATCAATGGATGCAGCCAACATGCTGAAACCAGCCCTTTCCAGAGGTGAAATCCAATGCATTGGAGCAACCACGCTCGACGAATACCGCAAAAGTATTGAAAAGGATGGTGCTCTGGAACGTCGATTTCAGAAGATTATCGTAGAACCGACTACTCCTGAAGAAACGCTGCAAATCCTTCGCAACATAAAAGACAGATACGAGGAACACCATCACGTCACGTATACTGACGAAGCCCTGGAAGCTTGTGTGAAGCTAACCAAACGCTATGTTTCGGATCGAAACTTCCCCGACAAGGCCATTGATGCCATGGACGAAGCCGGTTCCCGCGTGCACCTTTCCAATATCGTCGTACCTGCTGAATTTGAGGCGCTTGAAAGAGAAATTGATGAGTGCAACCGTCAGAAAATGGAAGCTGTCAATTCTCAAAACTTTGAACTGGCTGCCAATTGTCGCGACGAAGGCAAGCAAAAAAGTGAAAAACTGGCTTTGATGAAAGCTGAGTGGGCAAACGGTGCCGACTTGGAGCGTCAACCGGTGGACGCAGAGAAAATAGCCGAAGTGGTTGCGGTCATGACAGGGGTTCCACTTCAACGAATAGCTCAAGAAGAGAGTGATAAGCTCCTGAAAATGAGATATGAAATCAAAAAGAAAATCATCGGTCAAGACAAGGCTGTCGATTCTGTCGTCAAGGCTATTCAGCGCAACAGAGTCGGCCTGAAAGACCCGAATCGCCCCATCGGTGCATTCTTATTTGTAGGCCCTACCGGTGTTGGTAAAACGCATCTTGCCAAATTGCTTTCTGAAGCGATGTTTGATAGCAAAGACGCTTTACTTCGCATCGATATGAGTGAATTCATGGAAAAATTCACGGTATCGCGTTTGGTTGGAGCCCCTCCCGGATATGTGGGCTATGAAGAAGGTGGCCAACTTACCGAAAAGGTTCGTCGCAAACCTTATTCTGTTATCTTGCTCGACGAAATTGAAAAAGCTCATCCAGACGTGTTCAACCTGCTGTTGCAAGTCATGGACGAAGGCCGTCTGACCGATAGCTTGGGTCGCATCATCGATTTCAAGAATTCCATTTTGATCATGACCTCCAATGTAGGAACTCGACAGTTGAAGGAGTTCGGCAAAGGAGTCGGCTTCACCCCTCCAGGGCAAGTTGGAAATCTCGAATATACGAAAGGAGTCATTCAAAAGGCATTGAGCAAAACCTTTGCACCGGAATTTCTGAACCGAATCGACGATGTCATCCAGTTCGATCAACTTTCCAAAGAATCAATTTTGCAAATCATTGAATTAGAGCTTGTTTCCTTCCATAAACGAGTGGAAGACCTGGGCTATTTGTTAAGCGTTACCCCAGAGGCCAAAACGTTTATTTCGACCGAAGGTTACGATGTTCAATTTGGCGCCCGACCTTTGAAAAGAGCCATCCAAAAATACCTGGAGGACGAATTGGCTGAACTCATCTTAGGTGGTACGCTCAAACAAGGAGATCGGATAACCCTCGATTACAGCGCTGAAACAAAAAGCATGGTTCGAATGATCAATGATCAAACAGTTTAAACTGTCAGTATTGTCAGTATAAATTTTAAATAATGAAAAAATGTCAGACCCCCTGTTCTGGCATTTTTTTTGTCCATAGAATCACACCAATCATCACTAAAAATAAAGACATGCAAAAAGGAAACATTGGGGTAACAACCGACAACATTTTCCCCGTCATCAAGAAATTCTTGTACAGCGACCACGAAATCTTCCTCCGTGAAGTGGTTTCAAATGCCGTCGATGCTAGCCAAAAGCTTAAGACATACGCCTCCGTAGGTGAATTCAAAGGTGAAATCGGAGACCTGAAGGTGCAGATTTCAATTGATTCAGAAGCTAAAACATTGACGATCTCAGACAATGGAATCGGAATGACCGCCGAAGAAATCGAAAAATACATCAATCAAATCGCATTTTCTGGAGCAGAAGAATTTCTGGAAAAATACAAAAACGACGCCAACGCCATTATTGGTCATTTCGGCTTAGGTTTCTACTCCACTTTCATGGTTTCAAAGCAAGTGGATATCGTTACCAAGTCGTTCAGAGACAGTGCTGAAGCCGTAAAATGGAGTTGCGACGGTTCACCCGAATATACCCTTGAAACCATCGAAAAAGCGGAACGTGGCACAGACATCGTGCTCCATATCGATGATGACAACCAGGATTTCTTGAAGGAAAGCAAAATCAGTGAGCTCCTGAACAAGTATTGCAAATTCTTGCCAGTTCCCATCGTTTTCGGAAAGAAAAAAGAATGGAAAGAAGACAAGTATGTAGAAACCGACGAAGACAATCAAATCAACGACATCAAACCCGCTTGGACGCGCAAACCTGCTGAATTGTCAGAGGAAGATTATTTGAAGTTCTACAAGGATCTGTATCCCATGAGCGAAGATCCCTTGTTTCACATCCATTTGAATGTGGACTATCCCTTCAACTTAACAGGTATTCTTTATTTCCCAAAACTTAAAAACAGTGTTGAGATTCAGAAGAATAAGATTCAACTGTATTGCAACCAAGTTTATGTAACTGATTCCGTGGAAGGTATCGTTCCTGAATTCCTGACCTTGCTACACGGAGTCATTGACTCACCAGACATTCCCCTGAACGTTTCTCGCTCCTATTTGCAAAGCGATTCCAATGTCAAAAAAATATCCAGCCATATAACCAAGAAAGTCGGCGACCGCTTGATGGAGATATTCAAGGCCGATCGTGCCCAATTCGAAGCAAAATGGAACGATTTGAAAATTTTCATCCAATATGGCATCCTGACTGAAGATAAATTCTGGGAAAAGGCAGAAAAGTTCACACTGCTTAAGAATGTGGACGACAAGTGCTTCACCATCGAAGAATATAAAACACTTATTACTGAAAATCAGACCGATAAAGATGGTAAACTCGTTTTCTTGTACACTTCCGACAAGGATGGACAACATGCTTATGTTGAAGCAGCCAGAGCGAAGGGTTACGATGTGCTGTTGATGGATGGTCAGTTGGACGTGCACATTGTCAGCAAGCTCGAGCAGCACATTGACAAAAGCAGCTTTGTGCGGGTGGACAGCGATGTTGTCGACAATCTCATCCTAAAACAGGAAAAACCAGCGATTTCGCTAAGTGAAACCGAACAGGAAACCCTGAAAACGTTGTTCAACGGTCAACTCCCGACCATGGAAAAGACGGAATTCAAGGTGCAATTGGAGAACCTCGGTGAAACTGGTTTCCCGGTTATGGTAACGTTGAATGAATTTATGCGACGCATGCAAGAAATGGCCGCGTTGAATCCAGGTATGAACTTCTATGGAGAAATGCCTACCAGTTACTCCTTGGTCGTGAATACCGACCATCCTTTGGTTAAAAAATTCCTGACCGAAGATGCCACCAACAGCGATAAAGCCAAACAGCTTATTGACTTAGCACTTCTGTCGAATGGGCTACTCAAGGGTGAAGCACTTACCAACTTTGTTAAAAGAAGCGTGGATTTGATTGATTGAATGAACCTTGGGAATACAAATCAAAGGATTAATGTATCTTTGACTACGTATTCCGATAATATAAAGTGCTTCGGAGTATTTACTACACTGAAGCACTTTTTTTATGTTATAGACTATGAAAAGATTGTTGGTTTTCTTTCTTGTTTTTGCGCAGTTGCAAGCTGCCTCTGCCCAAAAAATTGGTTTGGTGCTGAGTGGTGGCGGAGCCAAGGGCATTGCTCATATTGGTTTGCTGCAAGCGTTGGAAGAAAACGGCATTCCAATTGATTACATCACCGGAACGTCCATCGGTGCTGTGATTGGCGGCTTATATGCCATGGGATATTCCCCTGCCGAAATGCTGGAACTCGTCAAATCGAAGGAATTCACGAATTGGAAAGATGGTACAGTTGAGAATCAATACAATGACTTCTTCAGAAGACCAGATCCCACTCCTGAAATATTAGTGACCTCCATTTCGTTGAGAGATTCCATCATTAATCCCAAAAAGCTGTTGCCCAACAGTTTACTTAATCCAATTCAGTTGAATTATGCTTTTTTGAAACTTTGTACGCAGGCAACTGGTCAATGTCAGGGTAATTTCGATCGGTTGTTCGTACCCTTCCGAAGCGTAGCCTCCAACGTCTATAGTCGCAAATCGTATGTTTTTAGAAATGGAGATTTGGGCGATGCCATACGAGCCTCCATGACTTTTCCTTTTGTTTTCAAAGCGATTAAAGTAAATGGTGTCCTCCTATACGATGGGGCTATATATAACAATTACCCGGTCAATGTGATGAAAAGCGACTTCCATCCCGATCTAATGATTGGATGCGTGGTGGACAATCTGGACAAGATGCCCGATGATTACGACATGATGGGGCAATTGAAGAATATGATTTTGCACTCCACGACGGATTCCATTTCGCCCGGAATGGGTATTCAATTGAATCTGAACCTCGATGAGGTCGCCTTATTGGATTTCAACCAAGTGGATGCCGCATACAGAATCGGATATGTTGGTGCTTTGGAAAAAATGGATTCCATCAAAAATATGATTTCCAGACGTGTCGATCCTTTTGCACTCCAGTTAAAACGTTTTTATTTTAAAAGTCAAGCTCCTGGATTGCGTTTTAAAGAGATCCAAATCAATGGTGTTACCGATGTTCAGCGAGACTTTCTGTTCAGTGTTCTCGATCAGGACGGAAGTAAATACTTTACTTTGGAAGATTTTAAGGTGGCATATTTTAAAATGCTGGAGAACAGCAAGATAAAAGAAATAATTCCACATGCTGTATACCAGGAAGCCGATCAATCCTTTAAACTTATTTTGGATGTGGAAATGGACGATAACATCAATATTGCCATTGGAGCCAACATCTCCTCTTCCGTTTCCAACCAATTGTATTTGGGGGTCAATTATCAGATTTTGAATGATTATTCTCAACTTTATTCAGCCGATACCTATATGGGTAAGTTTCTGAATGCTTTTACATTGACCTCGCGATTTAATTTCAACGGTAAAAAATTGCCCCAATATTTGGCGTTGCAGTTTTCCACCCAGTATTACAACTATTTTCAAGATGAAAAGCTGTTTTATCAAAACAGCCTGCCTGCCTTTGTCAATCAATTGGAAACCTTTCTAAAGTTCCGTTATGGATTTCCACTGCATAAAAACGGCAAAGTCGAATGGTCCTTAGGTGGTGCGTATATGCTTGATACGTACGTTCAAAACCAGTTAAGTTCTGTAACGTCAAACTCTTACGACAAGAGCATGTACGGTTTTGGTTCCTTTACCATGCGGTATGAACAAAATACCTTGGACAACAAACAATACGCAACTTCCGGGAAGCGTGCCTTTGCCATCGGGCAGTTCATTTCGGGTATCGAGCGTTATCAATATGGAGATACGACCAATCACATCGTCAAGGCTGCAAACTCACTGAACTATTTTCAATTTTCAGGGGGTTATGAATTTTACCATCCAATTAGTAATCAATTCATTCTGGGTGCAAAAGGCGAATTTCTTTTCAACAACAAACGAATTCTCGACAATTATACTTCCAGCATTATACAAGCCCCTGCCTTTACACCAACACCACACAGCATGACCAGCTTCAACGAAGCCTTTCGGTCCAATCAATATGTGGGAGTCGGTATTTTACCTATTTGGAACATCCGTCCTTCTCTGTCGCTTCGTGGTGAGTTTTATGGATTTTTTCCAATACAAACACTGTATGACGGTCCAAATGGCTTGGCCTTCAAGGAATCCTCCTGGTCACACGTTCAAAACTTGTCAGAAGTGGCATTGGTGTATCGTTTGCCCATAACCAACATCAGTATGTATCTGAATCGATACAGTTTTCCAAAAGGAAATTGGAATTTTGGAGTGAATTTAGGATTTCTGCTTTTCCCCAAAAAATTCATCGAATAGTCTGTAAATGAAAATCCCTCCTGTTTCATAAACAGAAGGGATAGTTCGGCTTTTTACTAAGTGACCACGATAGGATTCAAACCTATAACCTTCTGATCCGTAGTCAGATGCTCTATTCAGTTGAGCTACGTAGCCATTGCGTTATTGCGAGTGCAAATATAGCGTGTTTTGGCGAATTGACAAACCCTGGGAGTGATTTTTTTGATAATTTTTGCTTATGTTCGCTTAACAACTCAATATCAACAGGTTTAGAAAGGCATGACGTTGTCGCCACCATCTCCATTCTCATAAGGATTGGCTCCGTTGACTGGTGGAGCACCTGCAAAACTCGATTCTCTATTGATTCGAGATGCCAAAATGTTGGACCCAAGGCTGGGTTCAAGGTCCTCTTCAGGATTACAGAATTTTGCAAATTGGCCTTTAAATCTTAGGCGGACATCCCCTACCGATCCATTACGATGCTTGGCAATGATGATTTCTGCCATCCCTACCAAACTGTTACCTTGTGTATCCTCCAAAATTTTATAATATTCGGGGCGGTGAATGAAACAAACCATATCGGCATCTTGCTCAATGGCACCCGATTCACGCAAGTCGGCCAATTGAGGTCTTTTGGAGTCTGCCCCATTACCCGACCGGTTTTCTACACCACGATTCAACTGTGACAAGGCAATGATGGGGATGTTCAATTCCTTGGCCAGACCTTTTAAAGATCTGGAAATCATAGAAACTTCTTGTTCGCGGCTGCCAAAGGAAGAACCACTGGCGTTCATCAGCTGCAAATAGTCAATGATAATGATTTCGACGTGATGTTCACGAACCAATCTTCTGGCTTTGGTTCGGAATTCAAAAATGGACAAACTGGGAGTATCGTCAATATATAAAGGGGCATCGTATAGATCCTTGATTTTATAATCCAGTTGATGCCATTCGTGTTCCAACAATTGACCATTTCTGATTTTTTCACCTTCAATTTCGCAAACATTGATAATCAAACGATTAACTAGCTGAACGTTGGACATTTCAAGGGAAAACACAGCCACTGGTTTCTTATAATTGACCGCAATATTTTTGGCCATGGAAAGTACAAAGGCTGTTTTACCCATGGCAGGACGAGCGGCAATGATGACCAAGTCGGATTTCTGCCAACCCGAAGTTATTTTGTCCAACCCTGAAAAACCGGAGGGAAGACCGCTCAAGCCATCCTTTCGTTCCGCTGCGATGTTTAATAGTTTGATGGCTTCTTCGATAATCGGATTGATTTGCGTCACATCCTTTTTCATGTTCCGCTGCGAAATTTCAAACAAGCTGGCTTCAGCATCCTGCATCAAATCATCGACATCCATGGTTTCATCAAAGGCTTTGCCTGAGATTTCAGAAGTAAAGCGGATCAGTTCCCGGGCGAGAAATTTTTGCGCTACGATCCGGGCATGAAATTCCAGGTGAGCGGTTGAAACGACCTTGCCGGTAAGTTGCGCCAAATAATATGGACCACCTGCTTCGTCCAGGGTTCCTTCCTTTTTAAGCTGCTCCTGCACCGTCAACATGTCCACCGGGCGTTGCAGAATGGCCAAATTCTGAATGGCTGTGAAAATAACCTCGTGGGAATGCTCGTAAAAGCTTTGTGGCTTTAAGATGTCACTCACAATGGAATAGGCATCCTTTTCCAACATTAATGCCCCCAAAACGGCTTCTTCCAGTTCCCTAGCTTCGGGTGGTCGCTTGCCGGCATCGTTTAGGTAAACGGGGTTGGATTTAGCCCTACCCTGACGAAAATTCTTACGTTCTTCCATGTTTTTTTTCTTACGCTTCCAAAGGTACATAAGAAAAACACATTCCATTAAAAAAGCTTTCAACAGGCCTGTTGATAACTTGCCCTGTTAGACGAATAGTTGTATCTTTGTGGAACAATTCATAGTTGCACACCGAAATTTCGAGAGGATGATTTGTTTTCCAAACGCCAAAATCAATTTGGGTTTACGGGTGACCGAAAAACGACCTGACGGGTACCATAACCTGGAAACGGTGTTTTACCCTATAGGTTTGAAAGATGCGTTGGAGGTAGTACCACTATCGGACGGAAAATCGTATTCGTTGGATGTCAAAGCTCTGGATGTGGCCGACTTGGGTATGAACGATGAGAACAACATCGTAACCAAAGCCTTTCGATTGTTGGAAAAACATCACCAACTTAAACCCGCTGCCTTTTTTCTCAAAAAAGGAATTCCAACCGGAGCTGGTCTCGGTGGTGGCTCTTCCGATGCAGCTAACGCCTTGAGAATCATTAATCTGATGAATGGTTTAGGGCTTTCCGATCGTGATTTGGAACTTTATTCTGCACAAATAGGTGCAGACTGTGCATTTTTTATCAAAAATAAACCGATATTTGCAACCGGTATTGGAACCGATTTTGAAGAAGTTTCGCTGAATTTGCGTGGTTATTTCTTGGTTTTAATCAAGCCTGACATCCATGTTTCTACTGCCGAAGCCTATTCTTTGGTTCATCCCGTTCAACCGACAAAATCCCTGAAAGAATGGATTGGAAATCCCATCGAAACGTGGAGAGAAAATGTAATCAATGATTTTGAACGATCTGTTTTTTCAAAATATTCTGCAATTGGAGCAATCAAAGAGATGCTCTATCAAAAGGGAGCCGTCTATGCATCCATGTCTGGCAGTGGCTCATCCGTTTATGGACTTTTCAAGTCTGCAGTCAATCTGCGTGCAGATTTCCCCGGTTGTTTTTATTGGAGTGAAATGTTGAATTAGTAAATGATTAAACTGTCTATATACTTGTAAAATAATGGCAAAATTCAAAGGAGCGATCGTAGTCGACCTGGAGCGTTGCAAGGGTTGTGATGTTTGTGTGAACAGCTGCCCATTCGATGTTCTGCGATTATCGAAAGACGTTAATACCAAGGGCTATACCTATTCGTATATGCTGAATCCGGATAACTGCACCGGATGTGCCAGTTGTGGTTACGTTTGTCCGGATGGATGCATCCAGGTGTATCGTGTAAAAGAAGAAAAAGAATGAAAGAAATAGTATTGATGAAAGGTAATGAAGCGATAGCTCATGCCTCGATACGATGCGGAGCGGACGGCTATTTCGGCTATCCCATCACACCGCAGTCTGAAATCATGGAAACGTTGATGGAACAAAGACCTTGGGAATCGACCGGCATGGTGGTTTTGCAGGCCGAAAGTGAAATCGCTTCCATTCAAATGGTTTTTGGAGGTGCAGCTACCGGTAAAAAATGCATGACCTCATCCTCCAGTCCAGGTGTCAGTTTAATGCAGGAAGGCGTTTCCTTTGCAGTCGGTGCAGACTTACCGATGCTGTTGGTCAATGTCATGCGTGGCGGGCCTGGCCTTGGAACCATTCAACCAAGTCAATCCGATTATTTTCAATCGGTTAAAGGAGGCGGTCATGGTGATTACAAACTGATTGTCTTGGCTCCCAACTCAGTACAGGAAATGGCTGATTTTGTGAGCCTTGGGTTCGATCTTTCGTTCAAATACCGCATCCCGGCAATGATTTTGACGGATGGCGTCATCGGTCAAATGATGGAAAAAGTGGTTTTACCCCCGTTCAAACCTCGTCGAACCGAAGCGGAAGTTGCCGCCGAATGCCCTTGGGCAGCTTATGGAAAACCAGCTCATCGCTTGAGAAACGTTGTTTCCTCCCTCGATTTGGACCCTTATCGAATGGAAAAGAAAAACGATGAACGTCAAGAGCGCTATCGTTTGGTTGAAGCTACCGAAGTTCGATATGAAGAATTTATGTGCAAAGATGCTGATTACTTGATTGTTGCTTTTGGTTCAGCGGCTCGTATCAGTTTAAAATCGGTAGAAATGCTTCGTGAGGAAGGCATCAAAGTAGGCTTGTTGCGCCCCATTACCTTATGGCCCTTCCCTACCAAAGTACTTGCTAAATATGCTGAAAATGTGAAATCCATGTTGACGGTGGAATTGAACGCAGGTCAGATGATCGAGGATGTTCGGCTTGCTGTCAACGGGAAAGTTCCGGTTTTCCATTATGGTCGACTTGGTGGTGTGGTTCCTGCTCCGGAAGAAATCTACGAAGCATTAAAAAAACAAATGTAAGTTATTGAAATTTTGAATGTTATGTCAAATACTATAATCAATCCCGATAATCTGGTGTATCAAAAATCCAGTGTGATGCTGGACAACACCATGCATTATTGCCCAGGTTGCAGCCACGGTACGGCACATCAGGTGTTAGCGACCGTCATTGAAGAAATGGGCATGCAAGAAAACACCATCGGAGTGGCTCCAGTTGGTTGTGCTGTATTTATGTACAACTACCTCAACATCGATTTCGCCGAAGCGGCTCATGGTCGTGCTCCTGCGTTGGCAACTGCCATTAAACGTTTGAATCCGAATCGATTGGTATTTACTTATCAAGGTGACGGCGACCTGGCTGCCATCGGAACTGCCGAAACCATTCATGCAGCCAACCGTGGTGAAAATATTGCCATCATTTTCATCAACAACGGCATCTACGGTATGACTGGAGGTCAAATGGCACCGACGACACTTCCTGGCATGATTACTTCAACCTGTCCCATGGGAAGAAACGAAGCGCTCAATGGTCATCCGTTGAAAATCACAGAGTTGCTGGCACAACTGGAAGGCGTTTGTTACGCAACCAGACAGTCTGTCCACAACGTTGCAAGTGTCAAGAAAACTAAGAAAGCCATCCGTAAAGCATTGGAAAACTCGATGCAGGGTAAAGGTACCAGTATTGTTGAAATCGTTTCAACTTGTAATTCCGGTTGGAAGATGACACCCGTTGAAGCGAATAACTGGATGGTAGAAAATATGTTCCCCTATTACCCATTGGGCGATTTGAAAGACAAATAAACATGAAGGAAGAAATAATCATTGCAGGTTTTGGTGGACAAGGTGTTTTGTCCATGGGTAAAATTATCGCATATGCTGGAATGGCCAGTGATCTGGAAATCTCTTGGATGCCGGCTTATGGGCCCGAACAACGTGGAGGTACAGCAAATGTCACAGTAATTTTAAGTGAAAGTCGAATCAGTTCACCCATTTTGAACCAATTTGACACTGCCATCATCCTTAACCAACAGTCGCTCAATAAGTTCGAAAGTCAGGTAAAGCCAGGCGGAATCTTGATTTACGACCCACATGGTATTAAAACTCCTCCCACTCGAACCGATATCAAGGTTTACAAAGTGAATGCCATGGAAACCACGTTCGAAATGAACAACAGCAAAACATACAACATGATTGTATTGGGTGCATACATCAAAGTAAAACCGGTGGTTACGATTGAAAGCGTTTTAAAAGGTCTCAAAAAGTCACTTCCCTCTCGTCACCATCACTTATTGCCTATGAATGAGGAAGCTCTGATCAAGGGTATGGAAATTGTGGAATAATCTATAAAACCAATTATAAAATCAGGCAGTTTTTTTTGGAAGACTGCCTATTTTTTTGCAACTTTGTCATGTTTTGGTGATGCGGTGAAATTCAATCATCCGCATAAAAGGGAATCCGGTCAAATCCCGGAACAGTACCCGCTGCTGTATAGTTCAAAACAACCCTGATGCTACATTACCACTGTTCATTTAGAATGGGAAGGTCAATCGGGGCGAACTGAGTCA
This sequence comes from Bacteroidales bacterium, assembly GCA_035719105.1. Lineage (GTDB taxonomy): Bacteria > Bacteroidota > Bacteroidia > Bacteroidales > UBA1402 > UBA8389. The sequence goes on from DASTGN010000003.1 coordinate 138,650, forward strand.
GAAAACCTGCCAGATATTTTTCATGCTTTCGGGAGAAAAAGCTAAATGAATGACTACCCTTCTGGATCCGAAATTAGGTATCATTGGTTGGCTGCCCATTTTATTAACCAACTAATTATCAATTAGATGAAAAAAAAATTTCGTTTGATGAATGCTGCTTTTATGGTAGCTGGCTTAAGTTTTGCCTTTACGGCTTGTGAACCGGAGACGGATGTTAAGAACGGTGTAATCACGTTTGAAGACGTGACATTGAATGCTAACGGTTATTGGAACGGTAGCGACCGTTCCGGTTCGTTAACCAAATCGATGTCTGATTGGGGTGACTCCATTTACACCTACGAGGGTGGATTTGATTCAGGCATCATGACCTGTCGTACCACTTTCAACGAAAATAAAACTTATGCATCCACTTGGTGGCTTGGTATCGCCTGTTCCAATCACACGAATATGGACAGCATCGGTTTGGCTAACCAATACAGTGTTTACGCTCATTCTGGTGCAAACGGATCGGAAAAATTCGCTTTGATCGGATCGGATGGAGCTTCGTGTTCTTTCCGTCAGCCTATTATCCTTAAAAGCCTGATGGTGAACAATTCAACCTATAATTATTGGGCTTTGAAAGAGGGTAAGGATGGTGCTGGATATGTGACAAAATTCAAGGCTGGCGATTATTTCAACGTCACAGTAACCGGATTCGATTCCACCCACGTTCAATCTGGTAAAGTGATTATTCCATTGGCAGAATTCAGGAATGGTCAATCCTACATTTGCAGCGACTGGACCAAAATTTCTCTTGAATCACTCGGTCAGGTTTCGACACTCACTTTTTCATTCGATTCATCCGATAAATTTGGCGAATGGTTGAATACGCCGACCTACTTCTGTATCGACAACATCGTTTACGAAGAAAAGAAATAAGGAAAAGACAGCTATCTGCCAAGAGAGAACTCTTCCTGCGTTGCTTCGGCAACTCGAGGTCCGGTACCAATAGGTTTCCGGACCTCAACTATTTATTGAGTTTGCCTCCCTCATCAATTTTGAGTATTTTTGTGTATTCTGAATTTACAGAATGGTATAAGTATACTTTATTTGTATTTTAATGCGTATTGACATTATTACTGTATTACCCGATTTATTGGAAGGCCCGTTGAATTGCTCCATCTTGAAACGTGCTCAGGACAACGGTATTGCCCAAATCAAGGTGCATAATCTCCGCGAATATTCCACAGATCTCAAACATCGTCGCGTAGATGATTATGCCTTTGGCTTTTCTGCTGGAATGGTACTGCAGATTGAACCGATTGATCGAATTCTAACGCAGTTGAAAAGTGAACGAGCCTACGACGAAGTCATTTATACTTCTCCGGACGGTGAGATGTTTAATCAACCCATGGCCAATCGGATATCCATGTTGGAAAACATCATTATCCTATGCGGACATTACAAAGGCATTGATCACCGTATTCGTGAGCACTTCATTACCAAGGAAATATCTATAGGAGATTATGTTTTGACCGGTGGTGAACTGGCAGCAGCCATCATTGCCGATGCGGTTGTTCGTGTCATTCCAGGAGCCATTTCTGACGAACAATCAGCACTATCCGATTCTTTTCAAGACAACTTATTGGCACCGCCCGTTTACACCAGACCTGCCTCTTACAAAGGTTGGGACGTACCTGAAATTTTGCTTTCGGGCCATCAACGCAAAATTGAGGAATGGGAACATCAGCAAGCTGTTGAACGCACGAAGGTGCTTCGTCCAGACTTACTGAAATAAATTTAAGAACATTCTTGATCCGTTTGACAAGTAGTAGGCTGTTGGTCAATGGTTTCAAGCGCTCCAATCAAGTCTCGAACATTGGCAAACCCGTGATGTTTACAATATTCGACGATGCCGTCTGCAATTTTCGGCGTAATTGCCGGATCAATGAAATTGGCTGTGCCAACTTGTATGGCAGATGCGCCTGCCAGCATAAACTCAATGGCATCGGTCGCCGAGGATATACCACCCAAACCGACAATTGGAATGTTGACTGCTTTTGAAGTTTGCCAAACCATTCGTAACGCGATGGGTTTGACGCAGGCTCCAGATAATCCACCTGTTACGGTTGAAAGTACTGGTTTTCGTTTTTCGGCGTTGATGGCCATACCTAATAAGGTGTTGATCATTGAAACGGAATCAGCACCCGTTGCTTCCACAGCTCTTGCAATTTCGGTAATATCGGTAACGTTAGGCGATAACTTCACCATCAAGTGCTTTTTATAAACTTTTCGAACGGCTTCGACGACACGGGAAGCCCCTTGAGTCGATGTTCCGAAGGCCATTCCTCCTTCTTTCACATTTGGACAGGAAATATTCAGCTCGATGCCTGGAATATGAACTAGTTCATTGATGATTTCAGCGGTTTCTACATAATCCTCAATGGTTGAACCCGATACATTGACAAGTATGTTCGTGTTAAAGTTCATGATGCGAGGATAGATGGTATCCTTGAAATAATGAACACCCTTATTTTGCAGTCCCACAGCATTTAACATCCCCATGGGAGTTTCTGCCATGCGGGGATATGGGTTTCCTTCTCGATGACGAAGAGTAGTTCCCTTAACGACAATGCCACCTATTCGCGCAAGATCCACAAAATCGGTGAACTCTTCGCCAAAGCCAAAAGTGCCGGAAGCGGTCATTACTGGATTCCTAAGCTTTAAACCGTTCAAATTGATGCTCTGGTCTACCATTTTAATTTCTTTATATTGAAAACAGGGCCTGTCGTGCAAGTGCAAACATGACCGTCAACCGTATCTTCCACACAACAAAGGCAAGCGCCAATGCCACATGCCATGGAGTTCTCCAATGACACTTCACATTCTATGTCTTTTTGTCGGGCATAATTGGCTACTGCCTGCATCATCGGCTTAGGTCCACACGTGTATATTTTAGTAAACTTTTTTAAATTTAGAATGCTGTGTTGGGTCACAAATCCCTTTTCACCGGCACTCGCATCTTCGGTAGTAGTGTAAACATTTCCGTATTTCTCAAATTCATTGAGTTCCAATAGGTCCTGGGACGATCTGGCACCAAGTAGAAAGGAAACTTCAAGTCCTTGTTCTTTGATTTCTTTGCCCAACATGAGAAGTGGTGCAACGCCAACTCCTCCTCCAATAAGCAACACTTGATCGCTTGTTTCGGGTTTGCTGAACTGATTTCCCAAGGGCAATATCATATTGATTTTGTGACCAATAGGTGTGGCAGCCAACGTTTTGGTTCCATCACCGACCATCTGAATCAGCAACCAAAGTTGATTTTTTTGGGTATCGACAAAGTTGATTGATATGGGTCTTCTTAAATATGTATTGGGAGAACCATCCACTCGAACCTGGACGAATTGTCCTGGTTTCATGACTGGCAATGGACTGGACTGGTGAAATTTCATCAAGACATATTGTGCATTCAAAGTCTTGGTTTCGACCAATTCCAAATCCAAAATGAAACTTTTTATATTTTGCATATTCTTGCAGTATCTTACGTAGTTACAAAGATACGGTTTCAATCGAATGCATGCAAACGGATGGGTTTCGTTTTATAGATGGATTTTAGTCTTTATTGTTGGGCACAAACTCCTCGTAAGTATTGTCAGAGTAAAAAACAGCTATCTTCTTTACTTTTACAGATGCTTGTATTTTCACATTAACCTGCTGATTGACTGGCTGTTTAGGGGTATCAATGACCGGTTTTGACTCGATTTCCCTCGTATATTCCAATTTATCTGGAGTATTGGTCGGAAATTCTGCATCCTCATCGAATAAAGTGGGTGCTTTTGGGTCTCCTTTACCATCTATATACATAGATCCAATTCCAGAGATCAGCCAACCTGGATTAATGTCGGGGTAGGTGGATAGAATTCGTTGAAGATTTTCCAGACCGGGTTTGTTTCTTCCATGCAGTATGTGCGAAACTACTGCACGGTTCAAACCGACTTCGTCAGCAAAATTGGAAGGGGATAAATTTTTGTCTTCAATGATTTTTTGAATTCGATCTTTCATCGTTTATGAATTTTCCAAAAGGTCATGTTTAGTACCCTGTTTATAACAATTTCAGTTCATCATAGGATGTACACAAATGTAATAAGTATAATTTACATTCGCAAACGAAGTTTACAGAAAACAATTTACGTGATAATTGCCATTTGTAACAAGTCGGACTTGTGAAATGTTACAAAAGTGAAGTACTACAAATTTACAGAATGAAACGAGTTGTCAATAATTAAAGTAACGACTTTATATAAATGCTATATATGGCTGATATATAATGTATTAAGTGTGTAAATATAGTGCCTTAAGTACTTGTTTCGTCACTTTTATTATTCGAATGATAAATATTATAAACCATTACTTTATAATATTTGTATAAGTGTATGGTTATGTGAGCTATATAGTTATAATAAGCCTATATTTAGCCTATAAAAAACTGTTTTCATCTGTATACAAAACATTTGTAACTTGACGTTTGAAAGGTTGAATGATTCAAAAATTCAAACCTTACCCATTGGATGATTCCTTTGATTAATTTACATTATGATATTACGAATTCACAACATAGCTATTAACTTCTGTAAATTAACAAGAATACCTATGAACAGTTTATCAACACCCATACACTTTGTGAACGATTGTTTTCTACAATTACATTCAAATCGCTGAGAATTCGATATTTTTTTTGAACACGAGTAATGGCCCAAAATATTGAATTCTGGATCATATTAGAACAATAAAATCAAATGTGGTATTTAAATGACTGAAAATCAGTGTTATCAATAAAAAAACGGACCAAAAGATCCGTTTAATGCATGATTTTATAAAGTAACTCTTTTAGGAGTTCTGCATCCGGGATATTTTTACTTTCAAATCCTTTGGCTTTTGCATCATAAGCTCTAAACATACTGATGATGTTCATCGTTTTTAATGCATTGTAGTACTTAGCTCCTTCTATAAACTCACGTACACGAAAAGGTGCGATACCTAATTCACTTGCAACGGAGCTAGGTGACTTATCAACCAGATAATGATAATACATCAGATTGCTGAAATATCCTGATAGCAATGCAATCGTTTTGACGATCGGATTGGCTTTTGGATTTTTTCCATAATAAACTGCAATCTTGTTCGCTTTGAGTATGTTTTTGGTTACAATGGCACTTTGAAGTTCAAAATCGTTGTATTCTTTACTGATACCGATATTTTGTTCCACCAAAGCTGGAGTAATACGAGTTTCTCCCTTGGGTATGGTGATGGTCAGTTTTTCGAGTTCACTCACTATACGACCTAAATCACTACCCAGGTATTCGGCTAAAAGCTCTGCTGTGCGATCGTCTATCCCTAAACCCTTGGTTTTGGCAAAATTGATGATCCAACCCGGTAGCTCATTTTCATAAAGTTTCTTGGATTCATATAAAACACCCGCTTTATCCAATTCGGAAGCGAGTTTTTTGCGTTTGTCCAAGCTGCCGTTTTTATGGTTGACGATCAGAATGGTCGTTGGCATCGGCTTCTCCAAATAAATGGACAAATTGTCCATATCCTTGACGTCTTGGGCTTCTTTAACCAAAACGACCCGGTGTTTGGCTAACATCGGATACTGCCTGGCCAAACTGATGACCTGGCGCATGTCGGTATCCTTGCCATAAACCACGGCTAAATCGAATTCTTTTTCCGACTCAGTTAATAACTGCTCCAACAAGGACTCTGTAATCAAGTCGATGTAATAGGATTCTTCACCCATCAAAAAATAAACAGGTTTCAGATTCGCAGCTTTGACTTCGGCCAGAATAGATGAAGGAGTATGTGCGGATTTTGCCATACTAGAAACGTAAATGCTTAACAGAACGTCCGTTACGGATTAGAATGTCCAAAGCAGTAATACCAATGTTCAAATGATCGTTAACAAATAATTCATTAACATGTTGGTCGCTTTTATCTGTTTTGACCCCGGTTGAAATAAAGGGTTGGTCAGATATCAACAATAAAGCTCCAGTGGGGATGCTGTTGTAAAATCCGACTGAAAACAAGGTCGCTGTTTCCATATCCACCGCCATGGCACGAATTCGGTGCAAATAATCTTTGAATTGTTCGTCAAATTCCCACACTCTGCGATTCGTGGTATAGACAGTTCCCGTATAATAATCCTTTTGATAATCTCGAATGGTGGTTGACACAGCACGTTGAAGGCTGAAAGCTGGCAAGGATGGTACTTCGGGTGGAAAATAGTCGTTCGAAGTACCCTCACCGCGAATGGCTGCAATGGGCAAAACAAAATCACCCAAGGTCGAACCGTCTTTTAACACACCACATTTGCCGAGAAAAAGAACGGCATTTGGTTGAATTGCTGATAATAAATCCATAATGGTTGCTGCATTGGCACTGCCCATCCCAAAATTAATGATGGTAATGCCATTTGCCGTCGCATTGGGCATATTCCCGTCTTTTCCAAGAACTTCCACTCCAAATTTATCAGCAAAAAGCTGAACGTATTGATTGAAATTAGTAAGCAGAATGTGCTTGCCGAAACCATCCAATGGACGCTTGGTATAACGTGGCAACCAATTGTCAACAATTTCCTTTTTGGTCTTCATGGTATTTATTTATCTTTATCCTTCGAAAACAAAAATACGAAATGTTTGAGTTAAACTTACCAGCATACGACCACAAAATACGTACGGTAAACGGAAAAAACGAGATATTCGATTTTCTAAGACATAAGTTCGTGGCCCTTACACCAGAAGAATGGGTTCGACAACATTTCGCCCATTATTTGATTGAAGAAAAGGGATATCCAGCAGGCAGGACGGTTCTGGAAGCATCTATACCATACAACGGAAGAAAAAAACGTTGTGATGCCGTGATTTACGATGCATCTCTTCAACCCTTGGTTTTGGTTGAACTCAAAGCTCCGGATGTGGCAATTACTCAAAAAGTTTTTGATCAAATTGCTGCTTATAATTTTGCACTCCATGTCAATTACTTGATTGTCAGTAATGGAATGAATCATTTCTGTTGCAAAATGGACTATGAGAAGCATCGGGTCGTCTTTATACCCAACATTCCTACCTACGCGGAACTATAAAAAAAAGCCGACCTTTAAAGGGGCCGGCTTTTAAATGATTTTGAACGATCAGGCTTCTGCAGTCATGTCAGAATCGATCATGATACGTCCGCAATATTCGCAAACGATGATTTTCTTACCCATACGGATGTCCATTTGGCGTTGGGGTGGAATCTTATTGAAGCAACCACCACAAGCGTCACGTTGTACGGAAACCACTGACAGACCATTGCGTGCACTTTTTCGGATGCGTTTGAATGCGGCCAACAAGCGTGGTTCGATCAATGTTTCTATTTGTTTAGCCTTTTCGCGAAGAGTATCTTCTTCCGTTCTGGTTTCGGAAATAATTTCTTCCAATTCCTGCTTTTTCAATTCGAGGTCTTTGCGACGTTCTGAAAGGTGATCTTCAGCACCTTCCATTTCTTCGGTTTTGGCTTTAGCAACGGCCTGCGCTTCGCGGATTTTCTTTTCTGCAAACTCAATTTCAAGGCCCTGGAACTCCAGTTCTTTGCTGAGGTAATCGAATTCGCGGTTGTTGCGGACGTTGTCTTGCTGCTCTTTGTATTTGATAGTCAGAGCTTTTGAATTCTCAATATCCAATTTACGACCGGAAATGATGTCTTCACATTCCTTGAGTTCAGCACGAAAATTATCAATACGTGTTTCAAGACCAGCAATTTCATCTTCCAAGTCTTGCACTTCCAGCGGCAATTCGCCACGTAGAGTTTTGATTTTGTCAATTTCAGAAACAACCATCTGCAAATCGTACAAAGCTTTCAGCTTTTCTTTGACGGTTATTTCTTTGGTATCTGCTTTAGAATTTTCAGCGCTCATAGATATAATATCTTGTTTAGTAATTACTTACAAATAATGGACAGGGTTGGTTTCAACAACTGAAATCCGAACGGCAAAGGTAGAAAAATTTTCTGAAAGTAAATCGAAAAAAATGTCTTTTGTAAACTGTTCAGTTTCGTAATGACCAGCATCGACAAGCAGGATTTCAGAGGCATGAGTGAAGAATTCGTGATACTTGGCTTCACCGGTCAAAAAAGCATCAGCACCATTGGCCAATGCATTTTCGAGGAACTCACTCCCCGACCCTCCACACAACGCAACTTTTTGAATGGATCTACCTCTCAGAGCGGAAAAACGAATGCGTTCACAATGAAAGGTGGTCTTGACTAATTGCAAAAAATCGGCTTCAGAGATGCTTTTTTGCAAGGAACCAACCATTCCGAGTCCGCAATCGCAGTCATGCTGCGTAGAAGGCACCAAAATACAGGTGTTGGTCAAGCCCAACTTTTCGGCCATCCGCTCGTTTACTCCACCTCGGACAGCATCCACATTGGTGTGTCCTGCATAAATGGCAACGTCGTTCCGAATCGCTTTGATCAGGCAATTTTCCGTATGATTTTTTCCGGTAATCGTCTTTAAACCCTTGAAAATAAATGGATGATGAGTCACAATAAGGTTGAAGCCCAACCGGATGGCTTCGTCAATCACTTCCAAAGTAGCATCCAATGCAATTAAAACGCCAGTGACTACCTGCGCTTTGTTTCCCAGAATCAGGCCGGCATTATCGTATGACTCTTGCAACGACAATGGTGCAAACGATTCCAGAACTGCACAGACGTCACCGATGGTTTTCATTGCTTGCTTTCGGGTTGTTTCAAATCAAGGTACAATTCTTCCAATTGTGCCGGATCAATTTTTGACGGAGCGTCGCACATTACATCCCTACCAGAATTGTTTTTGGGAAAGGCGATGCAATCCCGGATTGTATCCAATCCTGCGAGCATGGAAACGAAGCGATCCAATCCAAAAGCCAGACCACCGTGTGGAGGTGCACCAAATTTGAAGGCACTCATCAGGAAACCAAACTGGCTTTGCGCTTTTTCACGAGTGAAACCCATGATGTCAAAGGCCTTGGCTTGCAGTTCACTGTCGAAAATACGGATGGATCCCCCACCCAACTCGACACCATTGATAACCATATCGTAAGCATTCGCTCGAACCAGACCAGGGTTGCTATCCAGCAAGGGAATATCTTCTGGTTTGGGTGAGGTGAACGGATGATGCATGGCAAAATAACGTTGCGTTTCTTCGTCCCATTCAAACATGGGGAAGTCAATGACCCAAAGTGGAGCAAATACGTTTTTGTTGCGAAGACCCATTCTGGTGCCCATTTCAAGACGTAATTCGCAAAGTGCTTTCTGCGTTTTGACTTTTTCTCCACTCAACATCAGTATAAGGTCGCCAGGTTTGGCTTGACAGGCTTCAGCCCAGGCTTTCAATTGAGTTTGATCGTAAAATTTATCGACGGATGATTTTAAAGTTCCGTCGGATTCATAGCGCATATAAACCATACCCTTGGCACCAATTTGAGGGCGCTTGACAAAATCGGTCAGTTCATCGAGTTGTTTGCGGGTATAGCTGGCACAACCTTCGGCACAGATGGCTCCGATGTATTCAGCGCTGTCGAAAACGGTGAATAAACCTTCGGTAGTGTGTTCCTTGAGTTCCACAAACTTCATCTCAAAGCGAATGTCTGGTTTGTCGCTTCCATAATATTTCATGGCATCATGCCAGGTCATTCTGGGATAGTTTCCCTCGAACTCAATTCCTTTTATTTCCTTGAAAAGGAATTTGGACATACCTTCAAAAGTCAGAATCACGTCTTCCTGTTCCACAAAGGACATTTCACAGTCAATTTGAGTGAATTCAGGTTGACGATCGGCTCGAAGGTCTTCGTCACGGAAACACTTGGCAATCTGGAAGTAACGGTCGAATCCGCCAACCATCAACAACTGTTTGAATAATTGTGGCGACTGAGGCAAAGCATAAAATTCATTGGGATTCATGCGGGATGGCACTACGAAATCACGTGCTCCCTCTGGAGTTGAACCAATTAGAATGGGCGTTTCTACTTCTATGAATTCATGCTTGTCTAAAAAGTTACGAATCAAGATGGTCATCTTATGACGCAATTCAAGATTCTTTCGAACAGCGTTTCTTCGCAAATCCAAGTATCGATATTTCATTCGAATATCATCACCTCCATCGGTATCGTCTTCGATGGTGAAGGGAGGCGTTTCTGCTGCGTTAAGTATATTCAACTGATTGACAATGATCTCGATGTCACCAGTTGGCATATTGGGATTTTTATTGGAACGTTGAGCAACTGTTCCGACCGCTTGAATAACCCATTCGCGTCCGAGTTTATTGGACAGATCGCAAAGATTGGCATCGACAACTTGATTAAAAACCAACTGAGTGATTCCGTAACGGTCACGAATGTCTACAAAGGTCATGCCTCCCATTTTACGGCTGCGTTGAACCCAACCGGCAAGGGTTACGGTATTATTGATGTCGTTGATGCGGAGTTCACCGCAAGTATGAGTTCTGTACATGTATTTTGGGGTGTTAATGATACAAATATCGACTTTTTTTTCACAATAGACAAGCGGTGCAGTTGCAGATTCAGAAAAAAAGACTACATTTGCACCCGACTTGAAAACGGGGTGTAGCGCAGTCCGGTTAGCGCACCTGGTTTGGGACCAGGGGGTCGTGGGTTCGAATCCCGCTACCCCGACGTTTAGAGCAAATAGCCTGTTACAATAGTAGCAGGTTATTTTTTTGCAATCCCACGACCCCCTGTCTTCCTCCTCCCTTTTCAAAGGGAGGTCGGGAGGGATTGTAATGGTCGGAAGAACGAAGTGAAGCGCAGCGTAACTTCGAATCCCATCATTCTTTCAACTTCTCTTGCATGATGTATTGAAATGCTGTTTGCAGTTCATCCCGCACATGCTCTGAAATGGAGGTGGTGGGTTTGAAAACCATTGGAGAATGGGCATAATGAATTTCATTTTCCGGATACTTGATGACCGTATAACAATCATCCGAGGCAGTGAAGCCGTAATCGATTTGATTTTCTTCGTTTAAGCAAAGCGGCTGCTCTACAACGATTCCGAATACTAAACGCTCCCCGTAAGGAATTTCGACGATATCCCCGATTTCGTGGCAGATGCCGCTTTTCTGCCTGCCAAAAAAAGGGCCGTCATCAGGTACGACACAGTCGGATAAGAAAATTCCTTCTGCAGAATACACCCAAGTTGACAATTGATATCTAAAAGTGGTATCCATCGCGTATTTTTCCAAAACCAAACAATAGACGCTGGATTCAGCATGTGCATCGTATAAATAATGGTAAATTTCCTGATAGTGTCGAATGACATCTTCCGCTTTTTCTCGATTTGAGAAATAAAGCGGCTTACCAGGTTGGATAGAAGTGTGCTCCGATTTGTTGAGGTTGAGTGCGTAAACTAAGTACACTCCTTGATTCGTTTGTTCCATTAATATTAAATTTAGGTCAATTAATAAAATGGATACGGTGAAGGCCTGACAAATGTACGGAAAGGAAGCATCAAGTTTATGGCGTTTTAGGATATATAATTTCTTTAAACGAAATAATATTTAATCAAAAGAAAAAATGAAAAATGAAAAAAGACCACTTCAAATCTGAGTGGTCTTTTAATATTATTTTTAATAGTTAGGATTTGTGCTTTTCGAGTATTTCCATTGCCAAATCTAAAATAATGGTGTCGTCCAACATGACCAAGCCACCATCTGGGCCGGGTTCTATGTGTACACCAGCACTTTTACCATCTCGATAATTCGAACCCCCAAAATAATTCCGGACAGTTTCAACGGAGATGCCTAATTGGTCTGCAATGTGTTGAGAACTTCCGGAAGGTAAACTGTCTTTGATTTTACGGAGTTCGTTAAATGTGATTGTTTTTACCATGGCCGTATTTTTTAAAGAGATTAATACTATGTTTTTTTGATTAAAACTGCTCTAAATGTAATGAATTATACGGAAAAATAAAATAATTGAACTCTTTTTTTTATTACCATTAAGTAACGTTGGCACATACCTTTACCATGCCAAATAATACGATGTTAACATGCAAACAATCAATACAATAGATAAAACTGCATTCAATTGAAGAACTTCGTTTTTGGGAAATCCATCAACCGATTTGCGACGCCTTTTTTCCCTACTGACACGTTTGGACGACTTGCCCTTATTCAACAATTGGTAGAGGAAATAAAAACCAATGGATGACAACATTCCGAAGGCAGCACCGGTTAATATATCCAAAGGAAAATGAACGCCCAGATAAATTCTTGAATAAGAAATGATTGAGGCCCAAATCAGAATGCACACCGTGTAGGACCAATTTCGGACGAATAGCAAACTTAAACCAGCAAATGCAAATACATTGGCTGCATGGCTTGAGAAAAACCCATAATGTCCTCCCTTATAATGATTGACTATGTGTACCAAACCCACCATATCGGGATCATGGGTTGGACGAAGCCGCTCAATCAGTGGTTTGAAAACACTGGAAGCAATTTGGTCTGTAAACGTGATGAGCAAAGCAAAGGTAAGAATCAACCACAAGCTTTTAGATTTTTTGTTGCGGATGAGTTGATATAAAAAAACCAAAAAGAAAGGCAACCAAACGACCGTTTCAGACATTAACCACATGAAATGATCCATCCAGCTTGAATGCAAGCCGTTTAAGGTTAAAAACAGATCCCGATCCCAGGTAAGAAGTCTTTCGAATAGGTCCATGTCAAATAATTTGAATTTCTTTGGAAAGGAGCCAACCAACATTACCGTCTTCCAACTCAATTTCACTCCAATGACCCAGTGTACTCCGAATTTTCATTTTGCAACCTTCGTGGATCACAAACAAATCGGTTCCACTTTTATCTGGAGAACTTTTGACGGTCACCGAAGGGGTGAACAAAATTGCTTCGTCGGGGTTGGTAAGACGGTGACTGGCTTGAGCGGAATAAATCAAAGATAATGAACTCATTGATAATAAGACTACTCCGGCGAAAAAGCCCAATTTCTTTAGCCAACGTCTTCTGGCAAAGAAATAGGAAAACAAGCATCCTACAAATAATATATAGAAGAAAATGCTGACAAAAGCCCAACCGTTGCTGTCGAAAAGATTTCCTAAAGAGTGATACCACCTGGCAATCAGGAACATACCAATCGGATCAATTTTATCAACAATACGAGCTTGACACATTTCCAGATTAAAACGGGCATCTGCATCACTTGGATTTAGGCGAAGTGCGCGTTCGAAATTCAAAATAGCTGGTGCTAATCGGTCACATTTATAATATGCATTCCCCAGATTGTAATAGATTTTGTACGAAATTCCGTGATTTTTTAAAATGGTCTCGTACAAATTGACCGCATCGTTATAACGACCATTAGAGTAGCTGACAGCAGCCATTTCAATTAATTCGCCGGGGGATTCTCGACCGGTCAAAGCCAGCTTGTGTGAAACTTCTTTGCTTTGTTGAGTGGAATCAGCAGGGCTCGTTTGTGCCGTAGCTGCGACTACGAACAGGACGAGAAAAAGAGTACTCAGTAGTTTGCGCATCGTCTTATCGTTTAATCGTATTTTCCATTTTGTTGATGACATCCATGGTCTGTTCATACAGCTTATCCATTGCAGATGCAGCATCTCCGGGTGCAAATCGAGCATATTCACAAGTTTGAAGGATGTTGATGAATTCCTGGCGGATATCCTCTCCTACTTTACTTTCAGTAAGTTGAGCTTCAATGGTTTCCTTATCAAGTTTCGATAGCGGAATGTTCAATTTATCGCTGGTGTACCCCCAAAGTGCTTTCAATAATTCGTCGTAGAAGAAATCCTTTTTGCCTTCTTTCAAGAATATGGAAGCCTGTTTGAGGCGTTTTACGGCTACCTGATTGGCTTTGCGGTTGCGAACTCTGGCAATATCGGCGTTGTCTTTCAGTTTTTTTCGATTAATCAACAACATGATGCCAAAGAAAAACAAGGGTAATAGATAAGCTAACCAGAAAGCGGTGGTTGCAAAGAACAGTCGGGGCTGTTTTTGCAGCTTAATATTGGTTTTCAGGTAACGAATGTCGGAACCTAATAATCGAAGCTGTTCTTGGTTGGAAAATTTACCGCTGATGTTGGTAACATTGCCATCTCCTTTACCTACTTCGATCGTATAGGGTTGAGTAGTCAACCTTTTATACTGGCGGGTTGCCAAATCATAAAAACTGATGCTGGTGGCAGGAATTTCAAACGTACCCGGGAACCTTGGTATAACTAAATATTCGATTGTCTTAGTGCCACTTACGCCACTCGTGGTGTTTTTAAAGGCATTGTCAACCTTGGGATCGTAAGGGTCAAAATCGGCAGGAAAGGTCAATTCAGGGGTCGGAATCATCTTTAGATTACCATTACCAGAAATTTTAATGCGTATGGTCACCGCCTCGTTGGCTTTCACTTTCTGACTGCTGATGGAGGACGTCATATTCAAATTACCGCTCACCCCGCAAAAATCGGCGGGTTTTCCAGCGGGTAGTGGAGTCACATTAATCTTGACGCTGTTGCAATAGACCGTTTTATTCACTTCAGAATAGGTATCAAAGAAGTCGTCAAAAAGGCTTCTTGCTCTGGCATTTCGATTTTTGACTCGAATAATCAGGTCGAACGAACCTTTATCGATGGTCAAGACTCCCGTTTCACGAGGGTAAAGAACGGTTTGCTTTAAAATGGTGGTTTGATAATTTGCACCGTTGTAATTTTCCAAATCCCATTGACGATTTTGGGGAACTTCAATTTCTTGAGCCATAAAACCCTTGAATTCGGGGAATTTAGGATTCTGCATACCTGAAATGTCTACTCTGGTATAAATTTTATACGTTACCAGAAGTCCTTCTTGTTCGCGGACTTGCGTTTTTGAAGGGATGGCACGGATAAAAACCTGGTCGTTTGAAACGGATTGAGAAGATCCGGTATTTTGATTGGCTGTCGAACCAGCAGAAGAAGAGTGTTGCTGAGTTTGACCTCCCCCACTCTGTTGGTCTGCAGGTAAAACCTTGATTGACAAGGTATTGCTTTTAATCTTGGTGCCATTGACGGAAGCCGTAGCCGAAGGGATGGTGAACGTTCCGGTTTTTTTGGGACGGAGCACATAGGTAAAACCATAGGATGTGGAAGACTGGTATTTCCCGTTCACAATGGTGGTTGACGAACTCATCGAAGTGGATGGGCCGTACAATATTTCAAAGAATTCGCTGAGTTCTGCGATTCGTAAATCATCCACTTCGGCATTCGCAGAATAGACTAAGTTGAAATACTGCCCCATGATGACCTGTTTGGGTGCCTCGCCTGTCAATGTCACTGCCTCTGCCGCCATCAGTTGAAGGCTTGCTCCGCTCAACATCAGGACGAATGCCAGTATCAATTTGTTCCTCATTTCAATATGCTTTTACAATTTGTAAAATTACTTTTTATTACCAGTCTTTGTCTGTTTTGCGGGATTTGCTTTGTTGCATTTGTAGCTTTTTGACCTTCTCTTGCGTGTCTTTTTCGTCTTGGCTTAAAGCATCCAACAATTGACGGGCTTTCTCCTTGGAAACTTGCTCTTGTTGCTGTTGTTGTTGATCCTGCTTTTTATTCTGGTTTTGTTTTTTCTCCTGATCATCCTGTTTTTGCTGCTGTTGCTGCTTGTCCTTCTGATCGTCTTTTTGATCCTTTTTTTTGTCTTTGTTCTGTTTTTGTTGCTGTTGTTGCTTTTTCAACAAAGATTGTGCCAATGCTAAATTATAGCGAGTTTCATTGTCTCCAGGGTTGATTTTCAAGGAGTTTTTATATAAATCCACGGCCTTGTCATATTGCTTCAAGG
This sequence comes from Bacteroidales bacterium, assembly GCA_035719105.1. GTDB lineage: Bacteria > Bacteroidota > Bacteroidia > Bacteroidales > UBA1402 > UBA8389. Next base: position 154,497 of record DASTGN010000003.1, read on the forward strand.
TCATTTGGACATTTCCTGCATTATGAAAAATCTCCGATTTCTTTTTAGGGTCATTTTGAAGGTTCAAAGCGGCCTGATACTGATCCATGGCTTCGTTCGGTTTATTTTGCTTATATAGCGCATTACCGAGGTTATACGTGCCTTCTTTGGAATGTGGGTTGACTTCCAATGCTTTACGGTACTGTATTTCTGCTTCCGTGAATTTTTTCTTTTCGTATTGACGGTTTCCTTTTCGGACATCGCTTCGTTCAGCCTTTTGAGCAAAGGCTGAGAAGGTTGCCAGAATCAACGTTGCGAGTAGTATATATGGAGTCTTTTTCATATCAAAACAATCTGACATTGCGTAAATGCTTGTTTTTACGTTGTAAAATGAGCAGGTCTGCAATCAACAAGACCAAAGCGATCCATGTCAAACCACTGAATTGTTCATCGTATTCACTATATACAGCCGATTCAAGATTGGCTTTGGTCATTTTGTCCAATTGAGCTTCGAGGATCTTTAGCGCAGCATTTGAATTGTCCGAACGCACATAAATGCCGTTTCCTGCAGCAGCAATGTCCTGACACATTTTTTCATTCAACTTGGTAATGACGACGTTACCATCTTTATCCTTTCGGAAATCACTGCTATTTGGCAGAGGAATGGGTGAACCCTGTTCTAGCCCAAGACCCACTACATGAACCTTAACTCCTTCTTTTTGAGCTTCTTTGGCTGCTTCGGTGGCATCATCTTCGAAGTTCTCACCGTCGGTGATGACGATAATGGCGCGTTCAGCCTCTCCCTTAGGTGGGAAAGATTTCATACACAGATTGATGGCTTCGCCGATGGCAGTTCCCTGAGTTGGAACCAGTTCGGGTGAAATCGTGTTCATGAACATCTTGGCAGAAACATAATCGGAGGTAATGGGCAGCTGAGTAAAAGCGTCGCCTGCAAAGACTACCAATCCAATTTTGTCATCCTTCAGTTTATCGACCAATTTGGATAAAATCTGTTTGGCTTTAGCCAATCGATTGGGCTGAATGTCTTCAGCAAGCATCGAATTGGAAACGTCCAGAGCTATCATCAACTCAGCGCCCTGTCGTTTGGACTTTTCAAGCTTGGAGCCGAATTCAGGACCAGAAATCATGATCATGGTGATGGCTATGGCCGATAGTTGTAAAATGAATTTGAGCAATGGTCTTCGGTGCGAGACATCCGGCATGAGCTGTGCCAGCAAAGTCGGATCACCAAAGGCTTTCAATCGTTTCTGCTGCCTGATGCCGATAAGGATGTATACCAACACGATGATCGGTATTAAGAGCAACAAATAGAGATATTCTGGATTCGAAAATCGAAACATGGTTCGTTATATTTTATGGAAGACGACGTAAGATGGTGTTTCTTAATAAGATTTCAAGGAGCAACAACAAGAGTGCTCCAATTGCGAATACCCTATATTCCTCATGTTTTTTACTATATTCGTGCACATTCATCTTCGTTTTTTCCAACTGGTCAATTTTTTGATAGATGCTGCTCAGGCTGTTTGTACTGGTTGCCCGATAGAACTCGCCTCCTGTTGTTTGGGCAATTTGACGAAGTGGTGGCTCATCAATATCAACATCAATGTTTTGATATTGCACACCATAAGCTGTTTGGAAAGGATACGGTGCTTTCCCTTTACGACCTACACCAATGGTATACACGCGTATTCCGAATGTTTTAGCTATTTCGGCTGCAGTGATGGGATCGATGTCACCCCTATTGTTGGAACCATCAGTCAATAAGATGATGACTTTGGATTTGGCTTGGGAATCCTTGATCCGGTTTACAGCGTTGGCTAAGCCAAGACCGATGGCTGTTCCATCTTCGATCAACCCACTTTTAATACTGCCAAAAAGGTTGAGCAACACAGTATGGTCAGTAGTCAAGGGACATTGCGTAAAACTTTCAGCCGAAAACAAAACCAAGCCAATGTTGTCGTTTGGACGACCGGATATAAAATTGGATGCCACTTTCTTAGCTGCTTCCAACCGATTGGGTCGAAGGTCTTCGGCCAACATACTGCTGGAAATATCCAACGCGATGACAATGTCGATTCCTTCGGTGGTAACATTCTGAAAGCTATTGGACGATTGGGGTCTGCAAAGAACGATTACCAGCAATGCAAAAACCAACATCCTTAGGGCAAAGGGAACATGTTCCAGTCGATTCTTCCAAGAGCGTTTCAACCCTTCGAATGCAAAACTATTGGATACCTGTAAGGTGGCATGGCGGTTTTTTCTGCGAAGGACATACCAAGCAACTGCCGGTATGATCAACAGCAGCAAATACAGATAATATGGATTGGCTAACGTCATTTGGGCATGTATTTATGGAGGTCACTCGAATCATCAACCTGTGATTCGTGCTCGTTTTCAGGGGCATCCTTGATCAATTCTTCTTTTTGCTCATCAAGAGTCTTCACTTCTTCCAACTTGGTTTGATTGACAAACAAATAGGAGTTCATGATGCTGAGTTCATTCTCGCTTTCCAACGGTTCGATCTTGGCAAATTTGACCAAGTCAGCCAGTCGTAGGATCTGACTCAGATTCTGATAGACGGATTGGGTTGATTTGTCTCGTTTGAACAGCGTCAGTATTTCTTCCGTGGTCATTTCCAATGCATTGAACTGGAATCGGCGCTCAATGTATTTTCGTAGAATGTCTGTCAATTCGGTGTAATACTTTTTGTTTTTACCGGATTTCCAGATTTTTTCTGCTTTCAGACGATCGAGTTCCATGATGGCTACCACATGAGGTGGCAATAACAATTCAGACGAAATGGATGATTCTTTTAACCTCGGGTACTTCTTACGAAGGTAAAACCATATGATCAGCAAAATCAATCCATAAAGCAAAAGAAACAGAATGGTTTCAAACAAATAGTCGCTGAGTACAAGCGGTGGTTGTTGAACGCCTTTTATGTCGAAAAACTCCAACTTGGTGGTGTCCACTTCATAGGTCAATATTTTGATAGCCAAATTATTACTTTCGACGGTATCGTTTCCTGCCAAAATTTTAACTGGAGGAATATAGTATAGACCTGTATCGAACGAAGTAACCAAATAATCGGTTTTCAATTCTATTCGTTCGTTATTGATGCTGATGGTATCTAATTTTCCACGATTTAGAATTTCCAATCCATTTACCAACGTGTCTCCAGGAAAAGTCGGTAAAACATACCGCATCGAAACCGGCCCTGAAACCTCAACGTGGTAAAGGGTTTGCTCACCGATCATCAAGGAACTGGAATCAATGGTGGTTCTCACGCTGACCCGTTGTTGCGCCTGAAGCGCAGTAAGCGTCAGGATCATTCCCAGCAATACGAGCGTTTTCTTAAACATATTAATTTCGGAGATTGAACAGGTTCATCAGAGCTTTAACATAGTCCTGATCGGTAGAAACGGAAATCGAATCTACATTGCTTTTTTGAAAAGTATCCAGTAGGGCTTCTTGCTGTTTTTCCCACCAACGGCGGTATGTAGCACGAACTTTGGCTGAGGAAGTGTCGACTTGACGCTCCTCCCCTGTTTCTGCATCCTTGATTTGAATTAATCCGACAGAAGGTAAATCCGTTTCACGTTTGTCATAAACCTGAATGGCCACGATGTCGTGTTTTCGATTGGCGATGGTCAGGTCGGTCTGAAAACTTTTCGAATCGATAAAGTCGGACAATACAAAGGCAGTACAGCGTTTTTTGATGACGCTGGTCATGTATTTCAAGGCGCCGCTTAAATCGGTTTTCGAATTTTCGGGCTGAAAATCAATCAGTTCACGAATAATGAACAAGATATGTTTCTTTCCTTTCTTAGGCGGAATGAATTTCTCCAGTTTATCCGAAAAAAAGATGACACCGATTTTATCATTGTTTTGGATGGCAGAAAAGGCCAGTGTAGCTGCCATTTCTGTTATCATGCTTTGTTTTAATTGATGATTGGAGCCAAACATGCGGCTGCCCGACACGTCAATCAACAACATCACGGTCATTTCTCGTTCTTCTTCAAAAATTTTGACATAAGGATGGTTGAAGCGTGCCGTCACGTTCCAGTCTATGCTACGGATATCATCGCCGAACTGGTATTCCCGTACTTCCGAAAAGGCCATCCCTTTACCTTTAAAGGCAGTGTGGTATTGGCCGGCGAAAATGTTTTGAGAAAGACCTCGGCTTTTAATTTCTATCCGTCGGACGCGTTTCAGTAGATCGCTGGTTTCCATGCTCAACAATTAGGGTACTTCGACCGCATTCAAAATTTCGCTGATGATTTCTTCACTCGTCAGGTTGTTGGCTTCGGCTTCGTAACTTAAACCAATTCGATGGCGCAGAACATCGTGGCAAACCGCACGTACATCTTCTGGAATGACGTAGCCACGACGCTTGATGAATGCATAGGAACGGGCAGCCAACGCCAAATTGATGGAAGCGCGGGGAGAACCACCAAAGGAAATCATGTCCTGCAGGTTTTTCAAACCGTATTCAGCTGGGTATCGGGTAGCAAAAACGATGTCTACAATGTAACGTTCTATTTTCTCGTCCATATAAACCTGTCGAACCACTTTGCGGGCTTCAAGAATTTCTTCAGGTTTCAAAATTGGCATAATTGGAGGCAGTTTTTCCCCAATGTTTTGACGGATAATCAGCGTTTCCTCTTCCTTTTTAGGGTAGCCGATAACGACTTTCAACATGAATCGGTCCACCTGAGCTTCGGGCAAAGGATAGGTTCCCTCTTGTTCGATGGGGTTTTGTGTAGCCATGACCAAAAAGGGTGCATCCAAATCGTAGGTATTGTTGCTGATGGTGACCTGGCGTTCCTGCATGGCTTCGAGCAGAGCACTCTGTACTTTGGCTGGGGCACGGTTGATTTCATCCGCCAAAATGAAATTGGCAAAAATAGGCCCTTTCTTGACAGCGAATTCTTCTTTCTTCTGGCTATAAATCATGGTTCCTACTACGTCGGCAGGCAATAAGTCGGGAGTGAACTGAATACGGCTGTATTTAGCATCAATGAGGGATGCCAAGCTCTTGATGGCCAATGTTTTTGCAAGTCCGGGAACCCCTTCCAACAAAATATGACCGTCTGACAGCAAGCCGATTAACAACGATTCCACCAAATGTTTTTGACCGACAATGACTTTCTCCATTCCAAGATTGATCATGTCTACAAACGAACTTTTCTTTTCGATCAGTGCGTTCAGTTCCCGAATGTCTATGGTTTGACTCATGTAACTGTAATTATTGATTAATGATACTTGCGTTTTTATTTAAGCACTGCAAAATTAAAAAGGATAGACTTCATTTTAACAGTCAGACCCGTTAAAAATAATTAAGCCTATCCCAATAATGTAGAAATAATAAGTGTTGATCCGCTATTTTGCTCCCAGTATTTGAAGCTGAAGGGCTTTAGCTTTGGCTATCAAGGCAGGATTCTGTGCATCGATAATCTTTGGATCGGGTTTTGGAATCCGAATGGTAGTTCCTGTTGGTACGTTGTCCGGATTTTTAATGACGCTTTTGTTGGCTTGGTAAATGTAAACCCAAAAAGCTTTGTGTCCATAATATTTTAGCGACAACAAGGTTAAACGGCTTCCAGGTTGGAGAACCACCGTTGCGAGGTCACCTGTGACTGGAGCAGCAGTTGGAGTTTTTGGCGGAGTAACTGCCTTAGCTTTAATCGGAGCTGCTGCTGGAGCGACCGTTCCTTTTTCGTTCGCAACAGTTTTAATGACGGCTTCCAAGGAATCATCGGGAGTGTCGGTGCTTTTCCCTACAGAATCCTTTTCCTCGTTCAAGGCAGCCAAATCCTGTTGCAACGTCGCGTCGGCTTCCAGTGAATCAATCAATTCAATTTCATTGATTTTAGCAGCATTTTCACGCATTCGTTGGTTGTTGGACATCCATGACCAAATTCCCAACACGGCAATTAACACAAAGAATAAAACCCACATGATGGTGGAGCGATTGATCTTTTTTGGCCGTTTCGATTCCGGTTTTTCTTCAGATAAAGGCATATGTACTTTGTTTGTTGCGACTTTTATTTCTTTACCACTTTCCAACTCCACGGGTTCAAGGTGGGCATAAGGCTGATTGACAGCATTTTTAAGATCAGCGTCCGGAATGAAGGAAACTTTGAAGTGTTCACCAATCTCAAATTCCTCACCGGTAGAAACATTCACACTTTTTCGGGCTTCTACCAAAACAAGTTTTAAAGTACCTAAGCCGTTGATTTTTAAGATGCCATCTTCAAAAAGCCCGTCTTCTGCTATTTTGAAAAAAGCTCTGAGGAACTCATCGGCATCTTTCTTCTTCAATTTGCCAGCTTCAGCCAGCTTGTCGGTCAAATCCTGAAGTAGCAATTTATTGTTCATGAACGGTGTAGTTTTTAATTTTTTCTTTCATGGTGGTTCCTGCCTTGAAACTGGCGACGTATTTTGGAGGAATGATCCACCGGCTGCCTGTTGACGGGTTGACCGAGATGCGTTCTTCCTTCTTTTTAACCTCAAAAGTTCCGAAGCCTTGAATAGACATGCTATCACCATCAGCAAGTATTTTTGCGATGAGTGCCGAGGTTAGGTCAAGCAGTTCACTGGCTCGATTGGCTGTGGTCGGAACCGATTGCTGAATTCTCTGAACAAGATCTTTGTTTTTCAAAACGATGAATTTTAAGTGGTTGCAGCTATATCAGCCAAAATTAAGCATTATTCCAACATTTTGCAAACAAAAAAAGAATCATCCCAAAAGCATTTTTTGAGATGATCCCTTTACAATATATTCGATTTTCAGTTGAAAGTCAAGTTGTTGACTTCCCCTTGAACGTTTATCGCAGAGCGGCTTGTGCGGCTGCCAAGCGTGCAATAGGTACGCGGAAAGGTGAACAACTTACGTAATTCAACCCTACGCGGTGACAGAATTCAACAGAGGATGGTTCGCCACCGTGCTCTCCGCAAATACCACACTTCAGTTCGGGACGAATGGCACGGCCTTTATCCACTGCCATTTGAACCAATTGTCCAACTCCTTTTTGGTCGAGAACCTGGAACGGATCGACTTTCAGAATTTTCTTTTCCAGATAGGTCGGCAAGAATGAGGCGATGTCGTCACGGCTGTAACCAAACGTCATTTGGGTCAAGTCGTTCGTACCAAAGGAGAAGAATTCGGCAGCGCTGGCAATCCGGTCGGCAGTTAGAGCTGCACGAGGAATTTCAATCATCGTACCAACTTTATAATCAATACGTTTGCCAGTTTCAGCAAACAGTTTTTCTGCGGTGGCACGAATAATTTTTTCTTGTTCCAGGAATTCATATAGAATACCGGTCAAAGGAACCATGATTTCTGGAATAGCGGTAATACCTTCGGAATGAAGTTCCAATGCTGCACCAAGGATGGCGCGAGTCTGCATTTCGGTGATTTCAGGGAACGTATTGCCCAAACGACAGCCACGATGGCCCAACATGGGATTCTGTTCCTTGAGCGATTCGATGCGCTGTTGGATTTTCTTTAAAGGAATATTCATGATCTTAGCCAATTCTGCTTGTTCTCTTTCTTCGTGGGGAACAAACTCGTGCAAGGGTGGATCGAGCAAGCGTACGGTCACCGGCAAGTCGTGCATGACTTTGAAAATGCCCTTGAAATCGGCTTTTTGATAAGGTAAAATTTTAGCCAGTGCAATCGTGCGTCCTTCAACGGTTTCAGCCAAAATCATTTCACGCATGGCTTTAATCTTTTCACCCTCAAAGAACATGTGTTCTGTACGAGTCAAGCCAATGCCTTTGGCACCGAACTTACGCGCTACTTCAGCGTCGTGAGGCGTATCTGCATTGGTGCGAACGCTCATACGGGTGTATTTGTCAGCCAGAGCCATCAATTCAGCGAAATCATGATCTACTTCTGCTTCCATTGTTCCAACGGCACCTAAGTAAATATCACCGGTTGAACCATTTAAAGAAATTGCGTCACCTTCTTTCAATACAAGGTCGCCCACTTCGATGGATTTTGTGCTGTAATCGATTTTCAGGGTTCCTGCACCTGAAACGCAGCATTTGCCCATTCCACGAGCCACAACGGCTGCGTGTGAGGTCATACCTCCTCTTGCCGTTAGAATACCTTGTGCGGCAGCCATACCGGCTAAGTCTTCTGGTGAAGTTTCGATGCGGACCATGATGACTTTTTCTCCACGTGCGGCCCATTCAGAAGCATCATCTGCGTTGAAAACGATTTTTCCGGAAGCAGCACCTGGAGATGCTGCCAGCCCTTTGGCAATGACTTTGGCTCCCTTAATGGCGTTTTTGTCAAACACCGGATGCAACAATTCGTCCAATTTATTGGGTTCGACACGCAATACGGCTGTCTTTTCGTCGATCATGCCCTGATGCAACATATCCATGGCAATTTTCACCATAGCTGAACCGGTACGTTTGCCATTACGGGTTTGTAGGAACCACAGTTTGCCTTCCTGGACGGTGAATTCCATGTCCTGCATGTCTTTGTAATGGTTTTCCAGTCTGGTTTGAATGGCATCCAGTTCCTTATAAATAGAAGGCATGGCTTCTTCCATTGATGGATAGCTGGCTAAGCGAACTTCTTCACTGACACCGGCCAATTTAGCCCAACGTTGTGAACCTTCTTTGGTAATTTGCTGGGGGGTGCGAATACCGGCTACAACATCCTCACCTTGTGCATTGATAAGGTATTCGCCGATGAACAGGTCTTCGCCCGTGGCTGCGTCGCGAGAAAAGCAAACACCAGTGGCAGAGGTTTGTCCCATATTGCCGAAGACCATGGCTTGAACGGTTACGGCTGTACCCCATTCAGCAGGAATGCCTTCCATCTTGCGATAAAGAATGGCACGTTCGTTCATCCAACTGTCAAAGACGGAGCAAACGGCTCCCCAAAGCTGATCGTAGGAACTTTCCGGAAAATCGTGGCCGGTTTGCTTCTTAACTGCAGCTTTGAATTTAGTTACCATGACTTTCAAATCATCCACAGACAATTCGGTATCCAATTGAACCCCTTTTTCTTTCTTGATGTGTTCAATGATTTCTTCAAAAGGATCCATATCGTTTTTATTTTCAGGCTTCATGCCTAATACCACGTCACCATACATTTGAACAAAGCGGCGATAAGAATCCCAGGCAAAGCGAGCATTGCCTGTTTTACGTGTAAGTCCTTCAACAACAGCATCATTCAAACCCAGATTTAAAATGGTGTCCATCATACCGGGCATGGATGCACGTGCACCGGAACGAACGGAAACCAAAAGTGGATTTTCAACATCGCCGAATTTAGAATTCATCAGTACTTCCACTCCTTGAATGGCTGACTCGACTTCTGCCTTTAAAAGGGCAATAACTTCCTGTTTTCCAACATTATAGTATTCGGAACAAACATCGGTGGTGATGGTAAAGCCCGGAGGAACGGGAACTCCGATCAAATTCATTTCAGCCAAATTGGCACCTTTACCTCCTAGAAGGTTTTTCATGGTTGCTTTACCTTCGGCATGCCCGTTTCCAAAGGTGTAGACTCTTTTTGTTGTCATTCGTGTCTTAGATTTATGTGATAAATAATGAATTGTAATTGTGAGATACGCAAATGTAAAAAAAAAGCTTTTGAACGTGCTAAAAATAAAACGAAAAATACGCTAAAAAACAGATTGAAAAAGAAATCTGACTGTAATTTCGTATTTTTGCAGCCTAATTCGGATAGGCATAGCCGAATAAACGTTATTAACACCCTCAAATTGTAGCATTTTGGCAAGAAATAGAAAAGTGCTTCCGGTATTGGAAGCCGTTACCATCACCGATGTAGCCTCAGAAGGAAAAGCATTGGCCAGAGTTGGCGAAATGGTTGTATTTGTACCTTTCGTGGCACCTGGCGATGTGGTTGACCTTGAGTTGCATCGTAGAAAAAGAAATTATGCTGAAGGGAAAGTTGTCAAGATTCACGCTCTCTCCAAAAATAGAGAAGTTCCTATGTGTCAGCATTTTGGAGTGTGTGGTGGTTGCAAATGGCAACATTTGACTTACCCTGACCAACTGAAATTCAAGCAGAAACAAGTCTTTGATGCCTTAACTCGTATTGGAAAAGTTGATTTGCCTCCTTTTTTTGCCTCTGATTCGAATTCGGTTTCCGCTTCACAAGTGGAAAAGGTGGATTACAGCAAAAACGCTTTCTATCCGATTTTTGGTTCCAAAAAAACGGCTTTTTACCGTAACAAGCTGGAATTCACGTTTTCGGACAAACGTTGGATGACTAATGAAGAAGTTGCTTCGGGCGTTACATTCGAAAACATGGACGCTCTTGGTTTTCACATACCAGGTGCTTTCGATAAAGTGCTTGATATTGAGAAATGTTGGCTTCAGGACGACGTTTCAAACCGAATCCGACTGTTTGTACGTGACTTTTGTCTGAAAAACGGCTACACCTTCTTTAATTTGCGAAATCAAGTTGGTTTGATGCGAAACCTGCAGGTCCGAACTTCCTCCACAGGCGAACTGATGGTTATCGTCGTCTTTTTCGAAGAGGATGCCGCAAAACATGAAGCGTTACTTAAAGAAATAGCATCTAACTTTCCAGAAATCACATCGTTGGTATATATTATCAATCAGAAAGCCAACGATACGATCGGTGATCAGGACATTCATGTTTACAAAGGTCAAGATCACATATTCGAAGAAATGGAAGGTCTTCGCTTTAAAATAGGTCCGAAATCATTTTATCAGACCAATTCAGAACAAGCCCTGGAATTATATAAGGTGGCCAAAGCTTTTGCCGGACTGAAGGGGAATGAACTGGTGTATGACTTATATACTGGAACAGGCACAATCGCGCAGTTCATTGCAAAGGATTGCCGCAAAGTGATTGGTATCGAATACGTGCCCGAAGCCATTGTTGATGCAAGATTGAATGCCGAACTCAATGGCTTGGAAAATACTTTGTTTTTTGCAGGTGATATGAAAGATATTCTAAATCAGGACTTTATCACCACTTACGGGCATCCTGACGTGCTGATAACCGACCCTCCCCGTGCTGGTATGCACACGGATGTCGTTAAAGCCATTGCATTTGCTGCACCAGAACGAGTGGTGTATGTAAGCTGCAATCCGGCTACACAGGCACGCGACCTGTCATTGTTGGACAGCGATTATGAAGTCGTGAAAGTACAGCCCGTCGACCTATTTCCCCATACGCAACATGTGGAGAATGTGGTGCTTTTAGTCAAGCGTGCCGTACGAAAAGAACCTGTAGCAGCGGAACCCGCCGCTACGGTTGACTTAAATGAGGGAAGCGATGGCCTCGATCTCAACGAGCGCGCCCTTGGGTAAACCCTTTACAGCCACTGCCGAACGAGCCGGAAAGGTGCCTTCGAACTGTGATTCGTAGACTTTATTCATGTCCGCAAATAGATTCATGTCTGTCAAGAATACAGTGACTTTCACCACATGTTCCATTTGACAGCCTGCTTCTGATAAAATAGCCTTGAGGTTTTTAAAGCATTGGTTGGTTTGACCGACAATGTCGATCGATTCAATGTTTCCACTTCGGGGATCTATTGGAATCTGTCCGGAAACGAATACAAGGTTTCCGGCACGGATAGCTTGATTGTAGGGCCCGATTGCTGCGGGTGCCTGGGATGTTTTGACGATAGTTTTCATAAAATTGAACGTATTGGTTTAAAAACCTAAGAAATAGCCGGCTGTTCCCGCCAACAGCCCCAAAAGACCATTAATGGCCTTAACGCTGAGAAATCCACGTTTGGATTCTGCCAGCAAAGGTAAGGTGGAATGACCATCTTGCGTAATGGAATTGGCCAAAAGTATGCTGAAGGGAATTTGTCCACTCAAAAATAGTGAAATAAAGACTAAGTGCGGCCCCGATTCTGGTATGATTCCGATTAAAACGGCTAAAAGCAATACCCACAACTGGTTGTTGGATACCCAATTAGTCATTTCTACTGAGTGCATCAAAAAATGAATCAAGGTTAACGCACCAAAGGTCCACAAGAAAATCTTGGGTACGTGTTGGCGGATGATGTGTTTCCAGAGATGCTCTTGCAAGAAGTGATCGTCTACAAAGAAGAAGGTAATCAACATCATCGAAGCCATTACTAAGAAAATACCATTGAACCAAGCTTCATCAATGGGAAAAGTCAGATTCCCTGTAGCTGATTCGTTTGCGGCATCTCCGTGTTCATGTCCAAAAAAACCGGTACTCATCCCCAATATAAATAAACCAAGACCAGTAATCAACAAAATCCGTGTGAAAGACGGGTTTCGGAAATTTTCCTTGATGCTTTGAATAAAGTGTTGATGACCTATATGTTCGTGGTTGTGGACGACCAGATGTCGCTCCATGTTCTTGGGATGAACAACCTTCCAACCGAGCTTATCAACCAAAATCCCGACCACAAGAGCTATAACGAACAAGATTCCGAATAGCATGATTGCTTTATCGGGCATTTGCACCAGCATGACAAAGGCTTCGTCCCCAACACTGGAAATCATGGCAGCCAAGAGGGCTCCGAAACTGACGACACCGTGTGTCCACATACCGACCACGGCAAAACCTCCGAAACAGCCTGGAATCAAACCCAATAAGGCAGCCAAAACCACCTGAAGTGAAGGATATTTTCCCAGCCAACGCGTCCAACTACCTTGGGTCAACACATTTGTCAACTCAATAAAGAGCATGATCACAATAACGAAGCATGAGATCATCAAGGTATTGCGAAAAACGTCTGTAAAGATTTCGACCATGATGGTTAAATTCCGGATTCCAACCGGTGTTTAACGGCTTCGTACATAAGTATTCCGGCAGCAACGGAAACGTTGAGCGATCCAATTTTACCCAAAATGGGGATTTTTACCAATTCATCACAAATACGCAAGTTTTCATTGGCTATACCGGTGTCTTCCGCACCCATGACAATAGCGACAGGGCCTGTGTAATCAACATTGACATAACTGGTTGATGCCTTTTCGGATGCAGCGATGACTTTCACTCCAGAATTCTTAAGTAGGAGAATGGATTCTCGGATGGATTTCTCCCTGCAAACCGGCAACGTGTGCAAGGCACCTGCAGATGTTTTCACAGCATCTGCATTGACACTCACGCTGTCAGTCATGGGAATAACGATGGCATGTACGTCGGCGCATTCGCAGGTACGAGCGATAGCACCAAAATTGCGAACGTCGGTAATTCCGTCCAGCAAAACGATGAAAGGGCTCTTGCCTTCTTCATAGAGCGTCGGCAGGATGTCTTCCAATCGTTGATAGGTCACTTCAGAAACAAATGCCACCACGCCTTGATGGTTTTTCATGGTGACTCGATTCAGTTTTTCAACAGGAACTCGTTGTACAGGAATTCGTGTGCCTTTCAAAGCGTCGAACAATTCTTTTGAAAGCTCCGATTCAAGGTCTTTGCGGAGTAAAATTTTATCGATGTCCTTCCCGGCCAAAACGGCTTCCAACACGGCTCGAATACCGAAAATAAATTCGGATTTTTGCTCACTTGGCTTACGGACAAAGGGTCTTTTAGTATACATTTTTTTTTAATTTAAATGGAGTTTTCCAGCATCAGCTGGCGTGCGTTTCGAATGGCAGCATCCGTCAGATTCGCGCCGCTAAGCATCAGTGCGATTTCTGTCAAGCGCTCATCCGGATTCAAAGCATTCACTTTTGTAAAAGTCTTGCCGTTCAATTCGGTCTTTAAAACTTTGAAATGGTTTTTGCCTTTCACGGCAATTTGTGGTAAGTGGGTGATACACAACACCTGCCGATTTTCAGCGATGCCTTTCATAATTTCCCCCATCTTGTAGGCAATTTCACCGGAAACGCCGGTGTCGATTTCATCAAACAATAAAGTCGGCAAGTTGCTGAACTCGGCAATTAACGATTTGATGCATAGCATAATGCGAGATATTTCACCCCCGGAGGCAATGCGTTCGATGGCTTGGGGTTGGGTCTGAGCATTGGCGGTAAACAAAAATGAAATTGAATCCTGACCGTCTGAATCCAGTGCTTTTGGTTCGCATTCAATCTTTAAAACAGCTTTTGGAATGCCTAATTGAACCAATTGGCCGATCAAGTGCTTTTCAATGGTTTGCAGGACACTACGACGCTTTTTGGTCAATTCCGCGGCGAGTTCCTTAACAACTACCTCTGAAGCAGCAAGTTCCTTTTTTAAATCTTCGATATTGGTATCAAACGATTCGATGAAGTTCAATTTTCCGGCAAATTCGTCACGCAATGCAATCAATTCGGTCGAGTTCTTAGAGTGATGTTTCTGTTGAAGGGTGAACAACAAATTCAATCGTTGTGAAATTTGATCCATTCGAGTTGGATTCACGTCCACATCGTGCAAAAGAACTTCGAGTTCTCTGGACAAGTCTTTCAGGTCTAAGTAGCTGGTTCGGATGCGTTCACCAGCCTCCTGCAATTTCGGAAAGACCTTTAACAAATGATCCGACTGATTCAGAGCAGTTTTTAAAGAAGTGTTTATTCCATGCTCTTCCTCGTCCAACAAAGAAAAGATTTTGGCGAGACCCATTTTTATTTCTTCAGCGTGGGTCAACATCTCCCATTCCGCCTCCAAGGCTTCCTGTTCTCCAATTTCGAGCCCTGCTCCTTCCAATTGCTCCAGCTGAAAACGCAAGTAATCTTCTTCTTCCCGAGCTTTCAACGCTTTGTCTTCCAATTTTTTAAGATTGGTCTGAAGTTCTTTATAACATCCGAATGCTTCCCGATAATTACTGACTAATAAATTGTTACCTGCAACGGCATCAACAATTTCGCGTTGATAGGCATCGTTGCCGAGCAGTAAATTCTGATGTTGGGAATGGATGTCGATGAGTCTGCTGCTTAGTTCTTTTAAAATGTTGAGCGAAACGGGAGAATCGTTCACAAAGGCACGACTCTTTCCATTGTTGAATAACTCCCTACGGATGATACAACTTTCCAGATCGAATTCCAGATCATTTTCTTCGAAAAAAGATTGCAAACCGTAGCTTTTGATTAGGAAAGTAGCCTCGGTTACACATTTCTCAGCATTCTCAAGGATGACTCTGTTGTCTGCACGTTGACCCAAAATCAGGGAGAGCGCGCCCAATAAAATGGATTTACCAGCCCCTGTTTCTCCGGTGATGACCGAAAGACCCTCGTCAAAAGTCAAGTCCAACTTATCTATGAGTGCATAATTTTCTATGTGGAGGTTTCGAAGCATGTCACTTTTTGGTTTTTATGCCTTGCAACCTGTTGGTTGAAGCCGGATAAATATTGCTCAGCAAGTCGTACACCGCGGTTTTTTCCTGGGTACTCGATTTACTGCAAATGTTGATGAGCTCATCGGCCTTTGTTTCAATGAAATTTGACAACAACGGGGAACCTGGTTTGAATTGTTTGGCTGGTTTCAAATAATCCAGGGACGAGATGATCTGTTCCCTGCCCTCTTGTGGCTTATCGTACATGACGTCCAATCCAAGACGGTGGTATTGATAGGAAAGCAAGCGCATTTCAGGTTGATTTTCGTTGCTCAGAACATTGGACCAACCCCAATGGTTTTTATCGACTTGGGCCTTCCAGTTATCACCCATGGAGCCTTGAGCCATGGAAGTGATTTCCTGTGCCCGTTGAAAGAAGGGACTGCCGCCCAATTTGGAAAAACTATCGAAATCCAAACCTAAAATGACATACGCCCAGAAATCCAAAGTGGCTGTCAGGTTGTCTGTGATGGTAGTTTCATTAAACGTCAGCGTCTGATTTTCTTGAAATTCAAAAATAAGCTGTTCCCTGAAATTCAGTAGCGTTGTGGTATAATTGGATCCATAAACCGGACGGGAACTTTGAATCTGAAAGTCACAGGTATGCGTGTTGGCTTCCCGCGATTTGAAAATAAATAAAATGGAGCAGTCTACTTTTTCTACGTTTCCAAGTTGAGCATTGGAAAAACGCGTGGTGTTCATATATTCCTGAACCACTGATTTGAAATTTTCATAAACCGCTTTGTCTGTTCCAGAAATTTGCTCCGTATTTACTTGAATCTTACAGTTGAGTTCTTGTGCAAAGACGGACAATCCCCCTGTAAGCAGGAGGATTAGCAATAAAAGGGGTTTATATGTCCGAAAAAACATGATCGACATTTTGAATGCAAATATAGTATTAATTATGTATTAATAAAATAATTATTCAACTCATTCAATATATCCTCCGCAACTTCTTTTTTTGATTTAAGCGGAAACGTGTACTCACCACCTTCTCTCTTCAGGATTGTTATTTGGTTGGTATCGTGTTGGAATCCGGCACCAGGATTTCGCAAGGAATTCAAAACTATGAAGTCCAAATTCTTACGTTCTAGTTTGGACTGTGCATTTTGAATTTCGGCCTCGGTTTCCAAGGCAAAACCAACCAGAATTTGCGGCTTTCTTTTGAGTTGACCGAGGGTAGCTGCAATGTCGCGGGTTGGCTTCAACTGCAAGACCAAATCTTCTTCTCCACGCTTTTTTTTGGAGTCAGCAGGCTGAACGGGTGTAAAATCGGCAACTGCAGCACATAGGATAGCTGCATCGACAGCAGGAAAGATGGTGGTGGCCTTTGATAACATGTCGGAGGCAGATTCCACATCAATGCGTTCAATATGAGGATGTGCCGTTTTGAGGTTGACAGGGCCAGCAATCAATTTCACATGGGCCCCTCTGTTGGCACAGGCTTCAGCCAATGCGAAACCCATTTTTCCGGATGAATAGTTCCCGATGAAACGGACGGGATCAATTTTTTCGTAAGTCGGTCCTGCAGTGATTAAAATCGTTTTACCCGACCAAGGTAATTTTTGAGCAAAAAATTCAGAAATCATGCGGAAAATCACGATGGGTTCCTCCATCCTACCCTTACCAACATCGCCACAGGCAAGTTCGCCTTCAGTTGATTCTATGAAATGGACGCCCAGATTGAGCAACTTCGTCATGTTTTCCTGAACAGCGGGGTGCGCCCACATCTTGCAATTCATAGCAGGAGCGACAAATACTGGCTTTTCAAAAGCGAGGTAGGTAGTTGAAAGTGCATCGTCGGCTATGCCACCGGCAAACTTTCCGATGATATTGGCTGTGGCGGGTGCAATTAACAGGATGTCAGCCCAGTCGTTCAGGGCGATGTGCTCTGTAGTGTACTCGTTCGATTCTTCGAACGCATTGGTATAAACAGCATTTTTGGAAACGGTTTGCAACGTTAAGCGCGTAACAAATTCCAAAGCATGTTGCGTCGTGATAACTTTCACTTCGGCGCCTGCTTTGACGAACAAACGAATTAGTTCCGGGGTTTTATAAGCAGCAATGCCGCCCGATATTCCCAACAATATGCGTTTACCTTTAAGCATTTTATTTGGTCAAGGACCGCAAACGGATGCGGGTCAGTACATTTTTAGTGTTCAGTGCAAAATCCCCTTGCATCATCCAACCATAATAACCAGTGTCTTTTTTAAGAACATCTTCCACCGGTTGATCTTTGTATTTACCAAAATTGAAAACTTCCTGATCCTTGTCGTTCAACACGATTTTTCCGGCAAAATCCACGTTTCGATTGAACGAGGAAAATTCAGAAAGGTATTGAACATCGTTGGCTAAGTCTGGATAGCGATCCAATTGTGATTTCAATACTTCGTAAGTAGCCTTGGCATCGGCTTCAGCTCCATGAGCACCTTCCAACTCTGCGTTGCAGTAAAATTTGTAGGCGGCGCTCAGGGTACGTTGTTCCATTTTATGGAAAATAACCTGAACATCAATGAGTTTGCGTTTGCTTAAATCGATGTCGATGTCGTTTCTAAGGAATTCCTCGGCTAACATGGGCACATCGAATCGATTGGAATTAAAGCCTGCCAAATCGCAACCTTCAATGTCCTTGGCAATATTCTTGCCGATTTCCTTGAATGTCGGTGCATCGGCAACATCTTCATCTGTAATGTGATGTATGTCCGAAGCTTCTTTGGGTATTGGCATTCCCGGGTTTACCCTGAATGTTTTGGTTTCCTCGTTTCCGTTTGGATAAACCTTGAGGTAAGCTATTTCGACAATCCGATCCGTGTTTGCATTGACTCCGGTAGTTTCGAGGTCAAAAAATACGATCGGATTTTTGAGGTTCAGTTGCATGAGATAAATTTAGTCGTTCAAAAGCATGGGCATCAACAACATCAATAAATCCTCGTCGGGATCGTTTACGAGCGGCAGGAACAAACCAGCTCTGGATGGGTCGGCCAGTTCGAGCACAATTTCCTGAGTTTCCAAATTGGAAACAATATCGATGATGTATTGAGCTTTAAAGCCGATATTGATGCGTTCCCCTTCATATTGGCAAGGTATGGTTTCTTCGGCAGAAGTTGAGAAATCAATGTCTTGCGTGGTTAATTCGATGTTGTTGTTGGCAATAACCAATTTGACCAGGCTGCTGGCCTGATTGGCAAAGATGGAGACTCGTTTCAGGGTGTTCAGGAATGAAACCCTGTCTACCAATACTTTATAAGGATTGTTCTGCGGAATGACAGCATTGTAATTCGGGAAACGACCTTCTACCAAGCGGCAGTAGATGGTATAACTGGATAGTCTGAAAACAACATTGCTGTCGTCAAATGAGATGAGAACGGCCCCGGTTTCCTTAGGTAGTATGGCTCGTAGCAGTACGGCTGGTTTCTTTGGAATGATGAGCATGGCGTTCTGTTCACCTTTGATGGATGAATTGCGGAGGCGAACCAATTTGTGAGCATCGGAGGCTACAAAAGTGACGTTCTCGGTGGTAATGTCCATGACGACTCCGTTCATAACCGGACGAAGTTCATCGTCGGCAGCAGCGAAGAGTGTCGAGTTGATCCCGTTCAGCAATACGTTTGCAGGCACTTCGAGCGTATTGTTGGCTTCCTTCAATTCTTTCAATTTGGGGAATTCGTCACCGCTTTGAGCTACAAATTTGTATTTGCCGTTTTGGTACCAAATGGTTACTTCCAGGCTGTTTTCATTGATTTCGACTGTCAGCGGTTGTTCAGAAAGTTCACGCAAGGAATCCAGCATGGTTTTGGAAGGAATGGCGTAGCAACCGTCGCTGTCGGATTCGATCAGGTCAAGGGTGGTCACTAATGTCGTTTCCGTATCCGATGCCGTTGCCGTCATCTTCAGTCCTTCGATTTTCAATAGAAAACATTCGAGTATCGGCAGCGTGTTCTTGGAATTGATGACACGGCTGATGGCCTGGAGGTGGCTCAGTAAAGCAGAGCTTGATGCGATGAATTTCATACGATATTTTTTAGGGATTTTTTACATAGTGTTGCACAAAAATACGAAAAAAATGGTATAGAATAACCGCCCTGTCGATTTTTTTAGGATCTTTTGGAAATGATTTGCAAACCCTTTTGAAACAGGGACTTGACTTAGGAAATCAAAGGGTCAGCACCAGCCCGTCGTACGAAAAAAATACTCCGCTAGGCAAGGTGGGTTCCACTTCCGCCTGAAGCCCCATGTCATGGCTCATGTGGATGAGGTATGAGCGTTCAGGACTTACGGCAGCAATCACATCCAAGGCTTGTTGCAAGGTATTGTGAGAAATGTGCTCCTGAGATCTCAAGGCATCAACAATCAAGACTTTGCTGCCCATTACTTTTTCCAATTCTTTGGGAGAAATATGGTTGAAGTCGGTCAGGTAGGTCAAATCACCAATTCGGTAACCCATGACGGGCAACTTATGGTGAAAGACTTCGATCGGTATGATTTCCAGGTGTTTAAACTTGAATTTACTCAAATTTACCGGTCTAAGATCGAACAAAGGTACCCCCGGGTAGGGGTTCTCACGAAAACTATAGGGCATGGCGACCTTCAAATGGCTGAGGATGCGAGGAACCGCATATAGCGGCATTTCACTGTAGGAACAAAAGGGTCTCAGATCGTCCAATCCACCCATATGGTCGTAATGTTCGTGTGTGATCAATACCGCGCTGACCTGACGGATATTGGCTCTGAGAGCTTGTTCCCGAAAATCTGGTCCACAGTCGATCAGTATCGATACTCCTTGATCTTCAATCAATATGGAGGAACGCAAACGGCGGTCTCTCGGATCTTTTGACATGCAGGTCGCACAGCTGCAGAGCAAGACTGGATTGCCAGTGGAAGTGCCTGTTCCTAAGAAAGTCAGTTTCATGATTGACAGGGTATTATATGAAAATAACCTCCGGGTGCAAGGTAATGCCAAACTGGGATTCAACATCTGAAATGATGTGTTTGCTCAAATTCAGAATGTCAGCTGCAACGGCATTGCCGGGATTGACCAACACCAAGGCTTGCTTGTCATGAACTGCTGCATTGCCAAGCGCTTTGCCTTTCCAGCCGGCTTTGTCAATGCACCAAGCCGCAGAAATCTTAACCAAGCCACTTTCCAGAGGCCAGGATGGAACCTCTGGATAACGTGCTTTCAGTGATTCAAATTGATGGACAGTAATTTCGGGATTCATGAAAAAACTTCCAGCGTTGCCAATCAAATTTGGATCTGGCAATTTGGAACCTCGAATTTCAAGAACGGCCTTCCTAAGGTTTTTCAAATTAATGCCACCGGCTGCTTCCATCCGATCATTCAATCCGCCATATTTTAAATTAGGTGTAAAATCTTTTGATAGTAAGTATGTTACATAGCATACTATAAACTTATTCTTTAATTCTTTCTTGAAAACACTGTCTCTATATCCAAACCGACAGTCGGCATTGGTAAGCGTTACATATTCAAGAGTTTCCAGATTCAAGGCTTCCACCAACTCAATGCAATCTTTTGCTTCTGAACCATAGGCACCGATGTTCTGTACCGGGCTGGCACCCACATCACCAGGTATTCCGGAAAGATTTTCCAAGCCACTCCAGTCGTGATCGACGGTATAAGCGACCAGATCGTCCCAAGCCACGCCAGATCCGACGCGAAGGGAAACATGATTGTTTTGCTCGGTTGGTTCAATGGTTTTAATAGCAGAATGCAGCAGCAAACCGCGAAAGTCTTTGGTGAAGAGCAAGTTGCTCCCCCCTCCTATCGAAAATTTGGAGATATTGTCAAACCGATTGTCCTGCAATAAGTTACGAAGTTCGTCCACCGATTCGTAATCGGCCCAATATTGTGTTGTAGCTTCCAAATGGAACGTATGTTTGTCCCGAAGCTGCATATTTTCAAAAAGAGGCATAGGCTAAATGTATAGGAAACAAAATTACTGTTTTTTTTGAGTAAATGCTATCTTTGCTTTTACAAACCCTTTGCCGCATGCTCTCCATACTAATCCCTGAATATAATTGTGATTGTACCCGTTTGGTACGAGATCTGGCCGATCAATGCCTTCAGGAAAGGATTGATTACGAAATCTTGGTCTTGGACGATGCCTCCCCCGATTTTAAGAAGGAAAACCTTGATCTGCATTTTATTACCGGTTGCATTTTTTTTAAAAACGAAGTGAATATGAGTCAGGCAAGCTGTAGGAATAGCTTGGCCAAAAGAGCCAGATTTCCGTGGTTGCTCTTCTTGGACAGCGACTTGCAGGTGGTGGACATTCATTTTATCCGACGTTATCTGGAAGTCTTGGGGCAGGCAAACGTATTGGTCGGGGGCATAATCAACAGCCCTGAGAAACCCGCTGCTGATCGAATGCTTCGATGGAAATACAGTCGTAATAGAGAATGTCTATCAGCTGAAGTCCGAAACAAGCATCCCTGGCATTCGTTTTTCTCTTCCAACATCTTAATGGAAAAGTCTGTCCATGAATTGATTCCTTTTGATGAACAATTCAAGAATTATGGTCATGAAGATACCCTTTTGGGCTATCGCATGAAAAGTCAGGGCTTTACGATTTTAAACATTGACAATCCACTCCTTCATTTAGGAATCGAACAAAGCGAACAGTTTCTGGCCAAAAGCTTGACGGCTGCAATAAAATTCTTGGATTTACCGGTTTTCCAGACCGATGAACTTGTTCAGGAAATCAAGCTCTTTCGGGTCTATCGGTTCATTAAACGATTAGGGATGGAGGCGGTGATCGCTTGGAAATTCAAGATTCTTGAAAAGTTGTTGCATAGGAATCTGACAGGCCCTCATCCGTCGCTTTTCTCGTTCGATTTCTATCGTTTGGGATACTTGTGCCGGGAAGCTCGCTCGCGCAGGAAAACTCAGCTCTAAAGGCCACTGGCAGGTCCTTTACTAGCCTTTTTAGCATAGTCGCTTCCTTCATTCTTGGCTTTTAAGAATTGTTTGAAGGTCACACCGGCTTTCCGATAGGTCGGATACCGCCTACAAGCAGCGATGACATTTCGCAGATAGGCTAAATCCTTGAAAAGCACATAGCATTGTGCACCAGTGGAAAAAAGTTGTTGCTTATCATAAAAAGATCGATTCTTGACGCTGCTTTCGTAGGGATGCTCCACGATATATATCGGGAAGAACATGATTTTTAGATTCTTACGAAGACATTCAGCTAAAAAAAGAAATTCTTCACCGCTGCTGGCTGTTGCCCCTAGCCCAAAGCGTTCGTCAAACCAAATTTGACTTTCTTGAACCGATTTCCGTCGAAAGGCAATTTCAATGGAACTGACCGCCTTCATCTGGTTCAGCCGAGTCAGCATCTTAGCCTTTTTCGGATACTTTTTATAGGCTGGCTGGTCCAAGGGTGTACGAATTTGAAAACAAGCCACATCTACTTCAGGATGTTTCTGAAAGGCTCTGAGAATGTGTCGCGGATAGTTGGGGTTCAATCCGATGTCATCGTCTGCAACAACCAAAATATCGGCTGTGGCGTGGCGTAACGCATGGTTTCTGTTTTTAGAAAGCCCTGATTCCCGTTGTACGAAAATCTGAACATCGTTTCGAATCAATTTCGGTGGAAACTCCGGAAAGGCTTCGAAAGGATCCTGATGGGAGATTAGGTAGGAAATTCCAGGTTCAGGGTTCAGCAATAGGTTTTCTACCTTTTTTATGCCGTCTCCATAGGTCGATATCAGCCATTGAAGGGTCATGAAGCGTTGATTTGTTTGATTCAAAAGTAACATATAATCTCCAAAAGCAGCACATTCTACTTAAATATCGTATTTTTGTTGAAAGGAAAATCGTCACCCATGGAAAAGTTCAGCAAGTCACCTTTAATCTCCATCATCGTACCAGTGTTCAACCGCGAGGATGTATTGCTGAACACACTTCAAAGCATTGTTGAACAGACTTACAGACCTTTGGAACTCATTCTGGTGGATAATAATTCAGAAGATTCGTCCATGGCGCTTTGTCATCAATTCCAAGCGAACAACAACAACGAATTTTTTCGTACGGAGGTTTATCAGGAGATGAACAAGGGCGCCAATGCTGCCCGAAATCGTGGTTTATCGTTGGCTTCCGGTGACTACCTGATGTTTTTCGATTCCGATGATTTGATGTATCCGGATTGCATTGCCCGAATTGTAACTCAGTTGACCTTGAACAACTACCCCAAAGCCATCGCTTTTCCTTATACTGTTGTTTTCCCAAATGGCAACCGGGGTCGTAGACCGCATTATTATTCAGCCAATCCAGCTGACCAACTGTTTGATATTCTGATTTGTACTCATAATGTTTGTTTGAAACGCACCTTGCCTGAGAAAACCGGAACTTGGGTGGAAGATTTGCAACGTTGGCAGGATTTGGAGTTTGGATTTCGAGTATTGTTATTAACCAACGACTTGGCCTGGATTACCGGAAAACCGCTCTACGAGGTAAACTTTCACAAAAATTCCATCAGTGGAAGCAGCTATACGGACGATCACGAGAAATTGTACACATCGTTGATGAAAATACGGGCCACCATCGAAAAACAACCCGATTCCTTAGATAAATTCAGACTTCAACGTGCCCTGTGCTACAAAATCGGAACCATTGCTTCCCTACTGCGTCGGGAAAAAAATAAAGCGTTGGGTCGTAAGTATCTGGAAAAGGCTTTGTTACAGATGCCAAAGCGGTTTAACAAAAGGGGAAAGCTCTTGTTGCGGTTTCAGTTTTTTTACGAGGGTCTGGGAGGTCGTGGATTGTGGCGACTAGCGCGTGTGCTGATGTAGTTTCAGCCACTGTCGACCGATATTTTCCACATCCAAATCTTTTACTTTTTTCAGGGCTCCTTCAGATAGGCGCTTTAAATTTGCTTCATCCTGAATCAGCTTGAGTAAATCGTTGGCGAATGCTTTCTCATCAAATGGAGGAACAATGATGCCGTTCAGGTTGTTGTCAATCAGACTGTATATCGAGTCGACCGAACCAAAAACAATGGGAACGGTGCCGTAGCTTTGGGCTTCGGAAATGACCATGGGGGCGCCTTCGTAGGTGGAGGTCAAACAAAGTATGGATGCCGATGCGTAAAAGGTTGTAGGATCTTGAAATCCTCTGAAAACGACATTCTTAAGTTTCAAATCCTTGCCTAATTGTTCCAGATAGCCCCGTTGATCTCCGTCGCCGACTATTTGTAAGTTCCAGTCTGGCACTTGCGATTCAATGAGACTCCAAATACGCAACAAGCGATCCACACGCTTAGGTTCTGCTGTGAGTCTGCCCACATAAAGCACCTGTTTTTGCTTATTGAACGGCACGATTGCACGGCTTTTCAACGGATTTGGAATAACCTGTATTTTGGGATGGGGCAATCCATGGTAAAGCTTGTTTTCCAAGGTTGTTTTAAAAGACTTATCCAAAACAACAAACCAGTCTGCGCATTCAATCTGATGTCGATAAAACCGCCGGATATTCGGGTGACTAAATTCCGGGTGCAGGTATCCCAACGCATAGCGCAACAGGATTTTGGCTTTATTGACAACCCCTTTTTGCGGTCTGAGCACGTCCGAGCATTTGCTGTTCACAAATTTGTCAATTTCCCAAAAAGGCATCGAATGCAAAGTATTGATAAACAAGGTGTTCGGATGATTGGAGGACTTTGTGTAAATCTGTGAAAATACTCCTTGGTTGAATACACAGGTGATCGAATGTGTTCGAATAAAATGCTCGATAAAAGACAGATTCTGTAAAGAGTTCTGAGGATCAGGCATTTCAATAATATTGTTGAAGTGTCTATGGTCTGGAGGAATTGGATTATCCGGATCCTTGGAAACCATCAAATAAACAATCGATCCTTTTGACAAAAAAAAGTCGACCAGCATGCCTGTAACGGTTTCCACACCACCCGGTTTTGGATAGTTGGCGCAAATAAACAGCAGGTTCTTGAAATAAGGATCTTGCATGGACTTACGCGTGTTTATAACGTTTTCTGTAAAATGCTCGCAAACATTTTGATAACAGTGGTTGCTTCAAGCAATAAAATAGGATTCGGCTTTTAAGTCCTACGTTGATACGCTGTTCCTTACAAAACGCTTGTAGTCGACTGGAGAAGTCTATATCCTCCTTTAATACGGTATGTACAACAAACTCACCGATTTTGTCCAACAAATAAGATTGGATGGCAGACATTGGAATTCCTAATTTGGCAACCAAACATACAGTCTGTTTAAAAGCGGAGAACGCAAAGCCCTTCAGGTATTCATCTTGATTGGGGGAATGACTGAGCGATTTTTCCAACACTCTGTATACCAACCAGTTATTCTTGCTTATAAAAAAAGGCCCTTTCATTAAAAGTCCCATCGTCAGGGGCAAATCTTCGCAAACAACGTCCTGGCCCCTAAACAAATCTGGATTGTTATGATAAGCTTCCCTTGCCCAATCTCCCCGAAAACAGGATGCCGCCAAGACAATTCTTGGTATATCGTTCAAATTCAAATAGTTTGCTACCGCTTTTTCTCCAAATCCTTCCGGTTGAAACCAATCCTGATGGATCCAGGAATCCGATTGACGGAGCAAGTTCCTTTTTTGATCGTACAATTGCCAGTTTCCGGCAACCAAACTCACTTCTTGGTGAGCTTCAAGAAGATCGACTTGCTCCTGCAATTTTGTTTCGGTCAACCAATAATCATCACCGCCACAATCGGCGATATAAACGCCTTTAGCCTTCAAGAAGACATCAAAGTAGTTGTTAATAAAGCCTTTATTGCGTTCGTTCAGACAAAGTACAATTTGTTGGGGATAAGCCTGTGCGTATTCTTGGCAAATTTCCCGCGTTCCGTCCGTGGAACAATCCTCCCCGATAACCACTTCAAAATCAAATTGGGTCTTTTGCATCAAAATACTATCCAACGTTTGTCGAATGTAATCCTTCTGATTGTAAGGTGTGATCAAAACAGATACCAATGGGGGCTTGTTCATGACCGACGGAGTTTGAAGAGTTTGGCTATTTTGTCAGACCATTCGGTAAAAGGTATGATCTTATTTAGTTCGAATGCGGCCCAGATGGAGCATGTTAAAAACAAGATGGTGCCGATAACTCTCAGGTTAATGCCATCCAATTTGAGCGTCGAAAGGAATGTCCCAACAGCAAACAATCCAAACAAGAATATTAGGACCTTATTGCGAATGCCAAAATGGAAATTGCAAAGCGGTTGAACCAAGAGATAAACCAAAGGTATGTAAATCACATAGGCTATCACATAGGCAATTCCGGCAGCATCCAGTCCATAATGGGGCCAAAGCAGTCTGGTGGCAATGTAATAGGCTATGAACCAGGTAGATTCAACGATTAAAAAACGGGCGCCTTTACCTTTTGAAAGCAAGATGAATCCCAAGGGCCAAATGATCACTTTGAGAAAGGTTCCGAAAATTTGCCAACGCAACAACGATGATGCAGCATTGAATCCATTGGAATACAATAAGTTTAGTATTGGTGGAGCCACCAGAAGCATCAAAACGATGAGTGGCGTGGCTACAATCAATACAAACCGGGTTTGTTCGTTGGTAAACCGTACGGTGTTGGGATCGTCTCCATTCATGCTGCATAATCGTGGAAAATAATCGACGGCCATGGCGGTCATGATGCCTCCCATGTACATGTTCGAAACCGACCATACCGCCTGAAACAGCCCAACATGCCCCACTCCATCGCTTTGGAGGATAAAACTTCGCAACAAAAAAAGCGTCAAGGTGGAAACCAAGCCTGAAACAACCGTGTAAATGCCAAGGTGAACCATTCCACCACCTCGCTTGAGGCTTTCTCGATACGTTTGCACCACCTTTTCCACCTTGATGCGACGAGCAAAAAACCAAGTAAAAAACAATCCGATGAACGATACTGCCAATAATGCCGGGACGATGCCCTTCAGGCCAAAAATCCAATAAAGCGGAACAGCGGTCAACAGTCCTCCAATGGCGCCATACAAGGAGGCTTTGGCCATGGAGGCGATTTTACGCATCCCCTGCAACAAAGCCAGTTGTCCGGAGGAAACGGTTCCGGCAAGCACACTGAACGAAATCAGACAAATGGAAATCAGATGGTTTCGATCACCAAAAACATACTCGCTGATCCATGGAGACAAACCAATGGTCAAGAGCAATCCGATTATTCCGGTCAACCAAAGCCAACGGTGGAGCATGGTGACCGTATGGCCGATGCGTTCGCTATCCCCACTCTGTTTGGCTTCCGCTATCTCTTTGACAGAGCTGAACCCAAGCCCCAATCCTGTGAAGGAACGCACCAATTCGACGATGGATTGGAACATACTGTTCAACCCTACTCCAGTGGTACCGAGCAAGACTGCCAACACCTTGGTGCGAACAATGCCGATCAAGATGTTTGCAAGTTGCGAACCACCGAAAATACTCGTCGATTTAGCAATCTGCCTGTAGGATGTTTCGTCCGTGTCCATCTTTATAAAAGCCGTAAAACGCGACAAGGATTTCCGGTCGCCACTGCATTATCTGGTATATCTTTAATTACCAATGAATTCGCTCCAATCACCGCATTTCTCCCAATTTTCACACCTTTCAGGATGGTCACGTTATCACCGATAAAAACGTTTTCCCCAATTTGGACAGGCAGACATGGATGAGTTCCATCGTGCCGGTGTGCAGAGTCTAAAGCATGCCCGTTGCTGGTCATCACCGTAAAGTTGATTCCAATAACCGTATCCTTGCCAATTTCGATTGAAGCGTCATCGGCCGTCAATGCAGCATTGTTGTTGATGATGACGCGATCTCCAATACGAATGAATCCCTTTCCACGAAGGTCAAAATAAGCATAGGTGCTCCAGAAAGATGCGGAAGATTCGTAACCAATTTGCACCTTTTCGCCCACATAAAGAGCTCCATATCCTTTTATCATGATGGGCTGATTCAATATTGGTTTGCCTTTCAACTGTTTGTAACCACCTGAAAGCCTTTTGTAATAGAACCTGCGTAAGCAAGCGTGGAGGCGGGTCGGTATGCTCATGGCTTGAATTGATTGATGCAATGAATGACATAATCGGTTTCCTCCTGAGTCTGCATGGGAGAAATTGGCAAACTGAGTATTCTTTGGTGAATCGATTCCGTTAGCGGATAAGATTGATGATTCCACTCTTTATACGCCTCCTGTCGGTGTGGAGGAACCGGATAATGAATCAATGACTGGATGTTTCTGGAGCTTAAATAAGTTTGTAATGAATCACGTTGATCACATAAAATTGAAAAAACGTGGAAATTCGTTGCATTAAAATCTTGTATTTTAGGAAGTTGTATGCCCTTATGTCGAATTCCGGCCAAATAGCTGCGGGCAATGTTCCTTCTTTGATCGTTGTCAACATCCAATCGTTTCAATTTGGTACGCAAAACGGCTGCTTGCAATTCATCCAATCTTGAATTGATTCCTTTGTACCGATTAATGTATTTCTCGCTAGAACCGTAATTGGCCAGTATGCGGACACATTCGGCCAGTTCAGCATCGTTTGTCGTTACACAACCACCGTCTCCAAGGCATCCGAGGTTCTTGGCCGGATAAAAACTAAAACCTGCCGCATCCCCTAAATTACCGGTTCGTTTGCCTTTATAGATCGAACCGTGACCTTGAGCAGCATCTTCCAGAACCTTCAAGCCGTACTTTAATGCAATGGTTTTAATTGGCTCCATATCAGCACATTGTCCATACAAATGCACTGGTAATATCATCTTGGTTCTTTTGGTCAAGGAAGCTTCAATTAATGTAGGATCCAAATTGAACGTTTTTGAATCGGGCTCTACCAGAATGGGCTTTAAACCGTTTCGTGTGATGCTCAAAATGGTGGCAATGTAAGTGTTGGCAGGAACGATGACTTCATCCCCTTCCTGCAGAACGCTCATTTCCTTCCAGGCATTCATCACCAAGGTCAATGCATCCAGCCCGTTGGCCACGCCGATACAATGCTTCACACCACAATAATTGGCAAATTCTTTTTCAAATGCTTCATTTTCAGAGCCAAGCAAATACCAGCCAGCCTTCAGCACGCGTTGAATCGCATGCGTAAGTTCCGGTTCAAAGGAATCGTTAAGTGGTTTTAAATCAAGGTATTTTACTTGGGTTTCCATTCCAGAGTCAGTTTTGGTTGTATTTCGCATCCGATGGATTCCTTGAATTCACAGAGTCCGTAATTGGGTTTATTGTCAATCATGGCCGGCCCCACATCGACCATGGGAATGCCGCACTCGTAGTAATAACCAAATAGATGATAGGCCAAAAAGTGCATGGCTTTCATGGGTTTGGATTCGGCAAGATCCCCCCAATAAATCACCTGAACGACACCAGGTGCTGTATGGAAAACAATGGCTGATGCAATATCCTGATTATCAACGGATACCACAAACGAATCAGTTTTAATGAGGTTTGAAGTCTTCAACATATCGTTTTCGGTCATGCTCAGATAATAGCCTTTGAAGTCCCTGTTTTCGCGAATAATCGCATACGCTCTGCTTAGACCTTGTACTCCCTCAAGCACCAGAAATTTTAAATCATTCTCACAGGCTGTCAACCAGTTACGTCTTGCATTCCGAGTCATATGTCGATGAATGTAGTCTTGTTCAAAAAGGGCAGTCGGAAAATTGTAGTTCAGGTCCCAATCAGTAACAACAAATCCCTTATTCATGCAAACGTGTTGAATTTTTGTCAGCAAGCTGGGTTGATAAAACAAGGGAGGCAAGGTGATTCGGAACCCCCTTGCATTTTGGGACTGCAGAAAGTCCTTCAAGGCATCGACCGCCTGTTCAACGTGCTCAATGGTAGGCTGATGCGATTTAATCACAAATCCACCGAACGGTGCCGAAAACGGACTGATCCAAAAATCACCCTTTCGCGCTAAAATGAGGCCCAGACGCACCTTTTTATCCATAAAAAGAAGATAAAACAAGGCATCACAACGGCTTTTATTCATTTCTGCAAAAGCTGCGGTGTTAAAACATGGATTTGTCCCGGCAAACAAACCATCAAAGGCTCTCGGGTTTGTTTCAACGATGATCATGGACGTAGGTTTTATAGGCATCAAAATCACGAATGTAGTCGCTTTCGTCAAAATAATGCGAAGCAAAGACCAAGCAGACGGAACCCGAAGAGAATCCTTGTTCTTGAGCCCAAATTCCAGGAGGTACGTACAAACCATGATAGGGCCTGTTCAACAGTACTTTTCGAACGTTTGTACCATCTCTAAGTTCCACTTCAAAAGCACCTGAAGCCGCCACGATGAACTGATGGCAGACTTTGTGGGCATGGGCTCCACGGTCTTCACCACCGGGTACGTCATAGATGTAAAAGACGCGGTTTATTTCAAAGGGAACTTCCAACTCCGAATGCACCGGTGTCAAGTTGCCAGCTCTGTCCTTGACTTTGGGCAGATCCATCAATAGACAATCGTCAACGTGCGGGAATCTATTCATTTTAGAAATTCTTTGAAGTCGGTGTACTCATACAGGTAATCTGCTTCATCGTATGGAGTTGAAGCCAAGACCAAACACAGTGAATTGGTGGAAAAATTATCTAAGGTCCGCCAATGCTTGGCAGGAACATAAATGCCCATGTACGAACGGTTTAGCGGATAACGGACAACATCAGTCCCGTTGTCGATCTCTACGTCGAAACTGCCGGACAAAGCGATAAGGAATTCCTCCCCCGTTCTGTAGGCATGCCCTCCTCGCTTCTCGCCTCCGGGAACGTCGTATATCCAATATGCACGGGCAATTTTGAAGGGTACATGACGCTGTGCCTCGATAAAGGACAAATTGCCCCTGTCATCGAAAATTCGAGGCAGCGGAAGCAAATGGGAGTTGCGTTCAGTCATGGTCGGTTTACTTCTTGAATCAAACGGTTTTTTCAGTCAGATATTGCCTAATCCGTTCCAAGTCCTCTGGGGTGTCTACCGCCAGATTTTCAATGTCGGTGACGGCGGTCTTGATCTTGTATCCGTTTTCAAGCCAGCGCAGTTGCTCCAGCGATTCGGTTAGTTCCAAAGGTGATTGTGGCAACAAAGCAATTTCACCCAGGGTTTTGGTTCGATAGGCATAAATGCCAATGTGCTTGTAAAACGTTTTCAGCTGAAGCCATTGACTGGGTTCAACCCCTCTGAAATAGGGAATGACGGAACGGCTGAAATATATGGCTTCACCTTTTATATTCAGTGCTACTTTGGGAGAATTGGGATTCCTCAATGCTTCGAGGCCGTCTGCAGGAGTAAATGCTTTGACCAAGGTGGCCAGCTCGGTGGATGAATCCTGCAGGAAACAATCTTTGAGTGCCTGAATTTGAGAAGCTTGTATAAATGGTTCGTCACCCTGAATGTTGATAATCACGTCAAAATCTCCCTGGATGATTTGAACCGCTTCCAAGCAACGATCGGTGCCACTTCGGTGCTGATCGGAAGTCATGACGACTTTGCCGCCGAAACCTCGAACCGCCGATGCGATGCGCTCGTCATCTGTTGCCACATAGACATCGTCCAAACACGTCTTAACTTGTTCATACACGCGCTGTATCATCGATTTACCACCAATATCCGCCAAAGGTTTCCCTGGAAAACGAGTGGATGCATAGCGGGCAGGTATGATTCCTAAAAATTTCATGGACTGGATTTATTAATGTGCACTCAAAACTACCAAAAAAAATCGGCTATGCGAAAAGAAAAATAGGTTTTTTATTTGGGTTTAAGTAGCTTTGTATTGCAGTATACATTTCTATGATTAACTTTGTATTCATATTAATGTAATATTAAATATAAAATGATGGTTTCCGAAAATGACTTCTCCGAAACAGGACAACTACGGTTGGCACACGATTTCATCCAATATACAGGAACGAATCTGTTTCTGACCGGTAAAGCAGGTACAGGGAAAACCACCTTTTTAAAACGCCTGAGGGAACGATCACCTAAACGGATGGTCGTGACAGCACCAACCGGTGTAGCTGCCATCAATGCCGGTGGAGTAACCATCCACTCTTTTTTCCAGTTGCCTTTCGGGCCACAAATCATGACCAAGCAGTCTGCCGAATCTGGTAACCATCGCACGGTGGACATGAACAAATTCAGCCGCGAAAAAATAAATATCATCCGAAGCCTGGATTTGTTGGTCATTGACGAAATCAGCATGGTCAGAGCCGACTTGCTGGATGCCATTGACAGGGTTCTGAGACGTTACAAACACCGCTACAAACCCTTTGGTGGGGTTCAATTGCTGATGATTGGGGATTTGCAGCAATTGGCGCCTGTCGTCAAAGAGGACGATTGGACATTGCTAAAAGACCATTATGAAACGCCTTTTTTCTTCAGCAGTCAAGCCTTGGTGAAAACCCAGTTCGTTACGATTGAACTGCAACACATCTTTCGCCAAAGCGACCAACGTTTTATTGATTTGTTGAATCAAATTCGTGAGAACAAATTGGACAAAGCAGGCCTCGAATTGTTGAACAGCCGATGCATGCCCGATCTCGAACCCGGTTCGGACGATGGTTACATTACGCTGACCACCCACAATCTACAGGCCAACAAGATCAACGATCTGAAAATGGCTGAAATCCATGCTCCATCTTTTGAGTTCAAAGCTGAAGTGACCGGTAACTTTCCAGAGTACTCCTACCCCACTGAATCCAGATTATTGTTGAAGACTGGAGCCCAAGTCATGTTCGCACGCAACGATGTCAGTCGAGAGAAACGGTTCTACAACGGTAAAATCGGCACCATCACCAATATAGAGGACGAGCAGATCACGGTTACTTGCGCTGGAGGCGAGGAAATCCTCACTGAAGCAGTGGAATGGCACAATTACACGTATACCATCGATCCGGAAACGGAAGAAATTCGTGAAAATCTCATTGGAACATTCAAACAAATACCACTAAAGCTCGCCTGGGCCATCACCATCCATAAAAGTCAAGGATTGACGTTTGACAAGGCCATCATCGATGCCAATGCTGCTTTTGCTCATGGGCAGGTATACGTGGCGCTCAGCCGTTGTAGAAACCTGGAAGGCATGGTTTTACGAACTCCCATCGATGCTCGCCGATTGAAAACCGACAACCACATCCAATCGTTTCTTCAAACGGTTGAATCCAAACCACCCAACGAACAAGACCTTCAGGAGGCACGTCGTGCTTTCGAACGGGAACTTTTGCACGAGTTGTTCGATTTCACCGCCATAAGACAGCGTCTGGATTATTGTACCAAATTGGTTCGGGATAATGCTGAGATTTTGCAAGGAAATCCCCATCGCGTGTGTAGAGACACAACCGACAGGCTTCGTGAGGATGTCATGGATGTATCCAGAAGTTTCAGTTTGCAGATTGATAGGCTTTTAGTTAAAAATCCGGACACATCCTCCAATATGGAATTGCAAGGGCGGCTGACGAAAGGTTGTATCTATTTTTCGGAAAAAGTGCAGGCCGTTTCCTCCACCTTTTTCGACCATTTTACATTGGAATGCGACAACAAGGCAGTTCGTAAAAGCATATTGGATGTTGCTGAAAAAATAGACGACGAACTGCGGTTCAAATTGACTTGTCTAAATGCGATTCGGGATGGCTTTGAAGTGGCAGCCTTCTTAGACATCAAGGCAAGAGCAGGTATTGATAAATCGATGGCGGCTCCGAAAACAAGCAAGAAGCCATCCAAAACAATTCAAAACCTTGAGGAAGCAGTCTCCACAGAAATTCTGCACCCAGATCTATTCCAATTGATGAAACAATGGCGAAATCAAAAAGCAGCCGAACAACAACGACCTGTCTACCTGATTTTGCCTCATAAGTCGATGACAGAAATTGTCAACACTTTGCCTCAGACCATGCAAGAACTTCGCAATATAAAAGGTTTGGGCGACAAAAAAGTACAACAATTCGGCGTGCCAATTTTATCTATCATAGCCGATTATTGTGAAGCCAACGGTCTACGAAAATCGCTTTATTAAAGCAAACAGAGCCTTATTTCAGCAATTCATCCAACTTTTGGTAAAATTCCGGGCTTTCTCCAATGATGCGGGCAACGATGTGCAATTCAGGATCCAAAATGAATTTGGTCGGATAACCGGAAACCCCATAAAGCACTGGTACATCGGCAGTTGTTAGATTAATCACATGCACCCAATTCATTTCATTCTTGGCAACGGTCGATTTCCAAACCTCTTCTTTGTCTCGAACGTCCACGCCGATAAATTCAACTTTATCTTTGTATTTGGCATAGTATTCCTTCATTTGAGGAACTCCCCGCATACACCAGATGCACCAAGCGCCCCAGAAATCGAGAACCAAGTATTTTCCTTTATAATCCGAGAGTTTCACTTTATTTCCAGCCAATGATTTCAATTCGAAATCGGGAGCAATACTTCCGACGCTGACCCTTTTTTGAGCTTCTTCCACGGCCTTGAATGTTTTAGCCTGTTGCTCTTGCATATTCAAACCTTTGGACAACATGCCATTACGAACAGATGGGTCAAGCTTGCCCACATAAAGGAGGAAAGTATCCATGGGCATTGAATTCAGGTAATAAGCTGATAAATCTTGTTTAGGATTAGCTTTAATATATTCCAAATCAGCTTGTTGCGATTTGATGCGTTCGGCTTGAAGCGCTTCATCCAATTGATCCACTATTTTTTCATCCCCACCGCTGTAAGCCATGGAATCAATTTGTAACTCCCTGCGGACAAGGTCGGCCTTGACTTTCAGGCTGTTTGCTCTGCGAATACTGAATGTTTCATTAAACGCGTCTCCTTTGGCTGTATAGTTCAGCACCTTGTTATCGAGTACCCCGCTCAATATGACCGTTCCACCAGGTTTGATGATCAATTTGATCATTCTGGTTTCAGGCAAATATAAACGGCCGTTGAAACGTTTCAGATAACTGTGATTCGAATAGAGCGTGAATTCCGTTGCTTCGGTCACATTTTTAGAATAGCTGAAGCGATCTTTGACGGCAAATATCGTATCCGTCAACTTTACGGTTGGTTTGGACAATACGACTTGACGTACGAAAACTGTATCGTTTGCAAAACCTTTAATGGTTCCGGAAATGCATGGAAGTTCTCCTTTAGCAGATATTCCAACACTTAAACCAATAGTACAGATAAGTAATAATATCTTTTTCATAATGAGTAATTTATAAATGCTTTTTCTAAATCAGACAAAAAAGATTGAACATCTTCATTGGTTGTATCGAAAGAACAAACCAATCGAATTTCGTTGTTCGGTTCGTTCCAAAAATAAAAGAACCATTTCTTAAGAAGTTCGTCAATAACGGGTCTTGGCAAGGTTAAGAACAATGCATTCGTTTCCGGTTTTTGGGTGAAACGGACTTCGGGATAATTACTTAGTTTATGATACAGCAACATGGCCATTTCATTGGCATGACTTGCGTTGGTCAACCAAAAATCATTTTTAAGATAGGTAGTGAATTGTACAGACAGGTAGCGCATTTTTGAAGCTAACTGAGCAGATTGCTTACGGATGAACAAAGCGTTCTTGATGAGTTCAGGATTCAAAATGACCACGCTTTCTCCCATCATCAAGCCATTTTTGGTTCCGCCAAAGCTTAGAATGTCAATTCCGCAATCCGTGGTCAATGCTCTAAGTGAACAATTCAAGGCAGCTGCTGCATTGGCAATCCGAGCACCATCCATATGCACATATAGTCCGTATTGATGGGCCAATGCGGTGATATCGCGAATTTCTGCCGGTGTATAAACGGTACCTAATTCGGTACATTGCGAAATATAAACCACACCAGGTTGAGAATGATGTTGATCTCCAAAACCATGCAACCTTTCTTTGATCATCGCTGGAGTCAGCTTTCCATCAGGAGTTGGAATTGAAAAAATGGGGCAACCTGTACTTTTGACAGGAGCACCACATTCATCCACTAAAATATGTGCCGTATCGGAACAGATAATGGAGTTGAACGGTTTGGTGGTGAGCTGCAAGGAGGCAATATTGGCACCAGTGCCGTTCAAAACAATGAAAGATTCGCTCAAGGGTCCAAACGTATCTTTAAATAGTCGAAGCGCTTCTTGTGTCCATGGATCGTCTCCATAACCAACAGCGTGACCGTCATTGGCTTGTTGCAATGCTTCAAGTACGATGGGATGAACCCCGGAATTGTTATCTGATGCGAAACTTCTCATAGTAAAATATATATGGTCGACAAAATAAATTAAAATTTGGGAAACTAACCAGCCAATTCGCTCAATTCCATCCAGCGAAGCGTCTTTTCTTCAATTTGCCTGTCCAGATCGGAGAATTGCATGGAAAGTTTCTCGATTTCAGGTCCGGTATGTGCACCCGAGCTCAAGGCTTTCTCTAGGGCAGCCTTTTCCACTTCAAGTGTTTCGATCTCTTGTTCAAGCGCCTCAAATTCTTTTTGTTCCTTATAGGATAGCTTTCGGGGGCGTTCCTTCACTGCAACAGCTTGTACAACAGGCTTGCTTGTTTTCTTCCTGTTCTTATCTTCGAGATCCAATTGCTCCTGCCACTGACGATATTGAGTATAGTTGCCCGGATAATCTTTAACCTTTCCCTGACCTTCGAAAACCAATAGATGGTCAACGATTTTGTCCATGAAATAACGGTCGTGAGAAACCACCAACACACAGCCCTTGAAGTTTTGCAAGTAATCCTCCAAAATATTCATCGTCATGATATCCAGGTCGTTGGTTGGTTCATCCAATACCAAGAAATTCGGATTTTGCATCAAAACGGTACACAGGTGTAACCTACGTTTCTCACCACCAGAAAGCTTGAAAACAAAATTATGTTGCGTTTCTGGTGTAAAAAGAAAATGTTGCAAAAATTGAGAGGCAGACAATTTTTTCCCATCCCCCAGGCTGATTTCTTCTGCAATTTCACGAACCACATCGATAACTTTCATCTGTTCGTTGAATTTCAAACCATCCTGGCTGTAATAGGCAAAGCGGACGGTTTCGCCAATGTCGAAAGCACCGCTGTCAGGCTGCTCCTGCCCCATCAACATTCTTAAGAAAGTGGTTTTGCCGGTACCGTTCTTTCCGACAATTCCAACCTTTTCGTATCGTGCGAAATTGTAATAGAAATCTTTCAGCAGAACGGTCTCTCCAAAGGCTTTGGAAATGTACTTGGCTTCAAAAATCTTGGAACCCAGATACGAAGCTTTGACATTCAGACTGACCGCATCGTCCACCCGTCGGACACTGACCTTTTCTTCCAAATCGTAAAAAGCATCCTGTCTCGCTTTGGCTTTGGTTGCACGAGCTTGCGGCATCCGTCGCATCCAATCCAATTCCTTTCTAAACAGGTTGTTGGCACGATCCAGTTCGGCATTGAAGACTTCGATGCGTTCCTGATGTTTCTCTAAATAATAGGTGTAATTGCCTGAATAACTGAAGATTTGACCGTGATCAATTTCTAAGATCAAATTGCAGACTCGGTCCAGAAAGTACCGATCGTGCGTTACCATCAACAAACTGATGCCCGATTTAATTAAATAATTCTCAAGCCATTCAATCATTTCCAAATCCAAATGATTGGTTGGTTCGTCCAAAATGAGCAAATCGGGTTCGGTGATCAGAGCGTTGGCCAATGCGACCCTTTTAAGCTGTCCACCAGACAATTGTGAGATGGGTTGTTCAAAGTCCTTGATTTTGAGCTGCGAAAGAATTTGTTTCACCCTTACCTCATAATCCCATGCCTTGTGATAATCCATCAAGTGCAAGTGATCTTCCAATTTTTCACCTTCGGGATGTGGATGATGATGTTCTTCTCGGATGATAAAAGCCTCGTAATCAGCTATTGTTCGAATAATGATGTTGTCCGACTGAAAACAAGCCTCCAAAACGGTCAAATCCCCTTGGAAACTTGGTTCTTGTTGCAAATAACTAACCCGGAGGTCGCGTCTGAACACGACGGAACCACCTTCGTAATCTTCCAACCCGGCCAAAATGTTCAACAACGTGGTCTTACCGGTTCCGTTTTTGGCAATCAAGGCCACACGTTGACCTTCGGAAATACCAAAGGATAAATTTTTATAAAGCAACAGGTCTCCAAACGATTTGGTAAGTCCTTCAACCTGCAGAAATGCGATGGGATTGGCCATTATGCGTCTAATTCGGGTTTTAAAAAGTTTCCGGTAAAGCTTTGCTTGCATTTTACCAGGTCCTCTGGCGTTCCGGTAAATAGGATTTTGCCGCCGCCACGACCACCTTCTGGTCCAATATCGATGATGTGATCGGCCATTTTGATGACGTCCAGATTGTGCTCGATGACAATAATGGTGTTCCCCTTATCCACCAACCGATTCAAAACACTCATCAGCACACGAATATCATCGAAATGCAACCCTGTGGTGGGTTCATCCAAAACATACAAGGTTTTACCCGTGTCTCGTTTTGCAAGCTCCTTAGCCAGCTTAACACGTTGGTTTTCACCGCCCGAAAGCGTAGTCGAAGGTTGTCCCAATCGGATATAACCCAGACCCACATCCTGCAGCGTTTTGATTTTTTGCAAGATTTGTGGCTGATTCTCAAAGAATTCGACGGCAACATGAATGGTCATATCCAACACATCTGCAATGGATTTACCCTTGAATCGAACTTCCAACGTTTCCCTGTTGAACCGTTTCCCCTGGCAATCTTCGCAAGGAACCAACACTTCGGGCAGGAATTTCATTTCAATGGTTTTGTACCCGTTGCCACGGCAGGTTTCGCACCGACCACCCGTGACATTGAACGAAAACCGCCCGGGTTTGTACCCCCGAATCTTGGCTTCGGGCATGTTTACAAATAAGTTTCTGATGTCGGAATAGACGCCTGTGTAGGTGGCTGGATTAGACCGTGGACTGCGTCCCAATGGGGATTGATCAACGCTTACAATCTTGTCGATCAGCTCGATGCCTGAAACCGACTCGTAAGGCAACGGTTCTTCCAAAGAATGATAATAGTGCTGACTCAGAATGGGTTGCAAAGTGTCATTGATTAACGTGGACTTTCCGCTACCGGAAACTCCGGTGATCAAAATCAATTTTCCTAAGGGAAATTCGACATCCACATTTTTCAAATTATTGCCTGTGCAGCCTTTCAAAACAATTTTGTGACCGTTTCCAGCTCGTCGGACGGCAGGAACTTCAATTTTTTGATGTCCATTCAAATATCTGGAAGTCAACGTATCAGCCTGCATCATTTCTTCTGGCGTACCCGAAAATACCACTTCACCCCCATGTCTTCCGGCTCTTGGGCCCAAATCCACGATGTAATCGGAGGCCAGCATCATATCTTTGTCATGTTCCACAACGATCACGGAATTTCCGCTGTCGCGCAGGGTTTTCAGGGAGCTGATCAGACGGTTGTTGTCGCGTTGATGCAAGCCAATACTGGGTTCATCAAGAATGTACATCACGTTTACCAATTGAGAACCAATTTGGGTAGCCAACCGGATCCGTTGATTCTCGCCACCCGAAAGCGAAGCGGATGCGCGATTGAGTGATAAATAATCCAACCCGACGTTGAGCAAGAAAACCAGTCTGGATCGGATTTCTTTTAGAATTTCGACCGCGATGAGTTGCTGTTTTTCGGATAGATGCTCCTCTATATGTTCAAGGAAATCAGCAAGTTCCGAAATGTCCATTTTAGACAATTCCGCTATATTCTTGTCGTGCAGCTTGAAATGTAAAGCTTCCTTGTTCAAGCGTTGTCCACCACATTCGGGGCAAGATCCTGTACGAATGAACTGTTGGGCCCATTTTTGTGCTTCGGTGGACGATTCCTCATCCTGTTGCATGGTGATGAATTTGATAACGCCATCAAAATCAACGTAATAATTTGAATTTCCGAGGGAGCGGTTGTGTATGTGCAAGCTTTCTTCCGTGCCATTCAAAATTTCGTCGATGGCTTCTTCTGGAATATCTTTGATGGGTGTTTTCAATGTAAAGCCCCATTTGCTGCCTATGGCTTCTATTTGCCAGAACAACAAGGAGTCCCTGTATTTGCCGAGCGGAATGATGCCACCGTTGTGAATGTTTTGTTCCCTGTCTGGAATGATCAAATCGATATCCACCAAATTGACGGTTCCGATTCCCTTGCATCGAGGGCACATGCCTTGTGGCGAGTTGAATGAAAAATTGTTCGGTGCCGGTTCATTGTACGAAATGCCGCTGGTCGGGCACATCAATCGTTTGCTGAAATGGCGAAGATTGGAACCGTCTTTATTTAAAACCATCACGATCCCATCTCCCTGCCTCATGGCTATTTGAAGACTTTGTTTGATGCGTTTGAGTTCCTTTTCGGCAATTTGAAGCTTGTCGATGACCACTTCCACATCGTGGTTTTTGTAACGGTCCAATTTCATGCCGTGCGTGATTTCGCGCAATTCACCGTCTACTCGCACATTGAGGTAACCCTTTCTGCGTAAGGTCTCAAAGAGTTCTTTGTAATGGCCCTTTCTGGTGCGAACGACGGGGGCAAGAAGAAAAATCCTCTGCCCTTCGTAATCGTTTAAAATCAGATCCAGGATTTTATCTTCAGTGTATTTGACCATTTTCTCTCCGGTCACATACGAATACGCCTCTCCCGCCCTGGCATAAAGCAAACGCAAGTAATCATAGATTTCGGTACTGGTACCGACCGTCGATCGTGGATTTTTATTGGTCGTTTTCTGCTCGATGGAAATGACGGGACTAAGACCAGTAATCTTGTCTACATCTGGTCGTTCCAGCCCACCCAGGAAATTTCGGGCGTAGGACGAAAACGTCTCAATGTACCGTCGTTGCCCTTCGGCATAGATGGTGTCAAAAGCCAGGGAGGACTTGCCGCTACCGCTTAAACCGGTAATGACAACCAAAGAATCCCTTGGAATTTGAACATCAATATTTTTTAGGTTGTGTACACGGGCACCATACACACTAACCAATTCTTGTTCTTGCATATTCAATTCGGATCGATCACCCAAGCATCCTGGTGAACGGTCAGCTTCTTTTTATTAAAATTCAAACTCTCCTTCAATGGAATGGAAACGTTGTACGATTTCATTTCCAAATTGGGCAGACTATCGTTGCGAATCCAGGAGTTGCAATATTTTAGGTCGTAAAAATTAATTCCCTGCTGTTTGGCAAAATCGATCCAGTTTGGAACTCTGCCTGTAATAACCGTATCCTTGCATTCAATGGGTTGGTACAACTGATCTTTACGGATGTAGTAGCCATACTTTTTGGGATGGGTTAAAAATTCCTTGCAGGCCAAAATGCGGAAAACGTAACGGGAGGTTTCCTCCACCAGCCACAAATCCAAACCAGTAGCAACACCTTGTCGTTGCAATTCTAAGGTAATCCGATTGGTACCAATATTATAAGATGCGCAAGCGGAAGGCCAGTCACTATATTTTGCATAAGCATCCTTTAAATACTTACATGCAGCGGCAGTTTCCTTTTTCACATTATATCGTTCGTCCACATCTCCAGACACTTCCAAACCATATTGTTTCGCCGTTTCGGGCATGAACTGCCACAACCCCACCGCTTTTGCTGAGGAGATGGCAATGGGGCTCAGCGTGCTTTCAATGCATGCCAGATATTTGATATCGTCAGGAATTCCGCTGTCTTTGAGAATGGGCTCAATCATCGGAAAATATCGATTGGCACGCTTCAACAGGGTCAGCGAGGAGGTATGCATGTAAACCATGGCCATCAGTTCCCGGTCAAAACGCTCCCTCATATCGATTCGCGTCAAATCAATTTTATTGCCGCAGAATTCAATTTCGTCGGGTACTTCCGGCGCAATCGCGATGAATGGTACGTTTTCATCCATTGC
Source organism: Bacteroidales bacterium (assembly GCA_035719105.1). Classification (GTDB taxonomy): domain Bacteria; phylum Bacteroidota; class Bacteroidia; order Bacteroidales; family UBA1402; genus UBA8389. The sequence continues at coordinate 196,626 of DASTGN010000003.1, forward strand.
ATTTGGTACATCATTGACTACTTCCAATGGAGAAGCCACTTTCTCGACAACCGCTTTCTTCGGTTTTTTTGCGTTCGCTTCTGTTTCACCATACACGACTACCGCCAGTACGAATAAAAAGATGGAAACCATCAGCAAACCTTTTCCTTTAATCATAAACATGCTATTCTAATAAGTTAATATCACCCTTTTTTTTATAAACAATTCCGTCCGAACCTTTAGCATCAATCAAATAAAAATAGACACCCGGCGAAACGGCCATTCCCTTGTACGTACCATTCCAACCTTTGGAAGGATCCGACCATTCAAACAGCACATTGCCCCAACGATTGATGATGGTGCCTTTAAACTTGATGATGGAACGGTATGCCACTCTGAATTCATCGTTTTCTCCCGGAGTGGAGCGAGGTGTAAAAAAATTCGGACAATCTAATTTGGATTCCGAAACGGTTGGAGTGAACGAAGCAGAATCCGAACAAGTACTGTTTAGGTTGTAAACAAACAACTTAACCAACGATTTTCCACTTTCTAAAAAAGGCTGATTCAGATTTTCGTCCGTATAACGTTTTGGTGTGCCAGAGGCAATTTCTGAATCATAAACGTACCACGTCACCCATTTTACAGCTTCGCTGGGATTACTGTAGAAATCTATGTTCAGCGGTGCCGGACCTGAAGGAGCCGAACCGTCCGGATATTCACCAGCCGTGGTTTTATCCAGCTCATTGGCGCCATCTCGTATCTGTGGTACTGCCAAAGCATTGGCTTTTACTGCAACAGCCGTGTACAAGGCACTGGTAAACGAAATCGATGAACCGAAATAAGTGGCGAATTGGTCTCCACTCAATGTAAAATAAGTATCACAAAGCGGTGCAGAAACTGACCAATTTAGATTTAAATTGGTGGAAGTCGAGTTCATCGTTTTTTGGATGTATTTTTTTTCGGTCGAATTCCATTCCAAACTCTTCCAGGTCAGGTTGAATGTTCGAATCAATGATAAAAGCCTTCCAGAAGTCGTATAATAGGGCATGTTATCAACAGATGATGTGACTTTCAGGGTTAAATTGTTGCAGACATCCCCTTCCGTCGTAAACGTGATGTCACTGATTGAAACGGGCAAATAAGCGACTACGAAACAATAATGTCGAACAGTTCCGTCGCTGGATTGAACATAATATCCATATCCGGCCTGGACATTCTCAAGTACTGTTTCAGTCGTATTTGTATGCACATCTGAAGTTGAAACGGCTACTGAATTAGCTGGATTCTGCTCATAACGGTACCAAGTCCAGTTCAATGGATTCGAATCGGCAAAATGCAAGACAGCTCGACTCGCGTCTTTATAGATGTAAATATTTTCCAAACCAGAATTGGGTAATCCGTGCTCATCGTATGGTGCCCCATTCACATCACCAGACGCAGAAAACTGAGCCGCACAAAACGATGCGGTGAAGCAAACAACCAAAAGTAGGAGCGTAATTTTTTTCATTGTTTCCAATTCATCGAAAAATCCATCAAAGATACGATTTCTTACCGAAAATTGCCGTATTTTTGTTACTCCAAAAACCGGATGGCCATGTCAAAACGTTTGATTTTTTTGTTGCTGATCGTGTTCGCCTGCTCTGTGAATGGTTTTTGTCAGATTAAAGGCGTCCCAACGGTCATACTTTTTGAAAAAACGTATTACAAATACGAAGTCAAGGCAAAGGAGACCATTTATTCCCTTTGCAAGCGTTTCAATACGACTCCCGAAGAGCTTCAGAGCTTGAATCCTACGGTTTCGGCCGGATTGAAAAAAGGGCAAGTATTGCTTATCCCCGCACACGATTTGGAGAAAAAAGAAGCCGATCAAGTAGTTGTAGCACCCCTCATCAAATCGAACGATACGACTGTCCGAACAGCAATGGGGTCAGAAAAACGCAAGAATACGCTCTTCATCTCAACCGATAGACCTCGCATAACCGTTTTACTCCCCTTTGCTCCTACCAATGTGGCCGGTTCAAACGAACGTTACATCGAATTTTACGAAGGTCTTCTTTTAGCCGTCGACAGTTTAAAAAGCCTGGGACTATCATTTGAGGTTCAGGCGCTTGAATGTGGACACGATGCTGCAACGATTTCCAAACTCATCGATAACGGTCAATTGGATGAAACCGATTATTGCATTGGAGGAACCACTCCCGAACAAATTTCTCTACTTTCGGAATGGGCAAAAAAAAATCATCGCTATTTGATTTTCCCCTTCAGCTCCAGAATTCCTGAAATGGAAAGCAACCCTTATTTGTTTCAAACCAATACGCCACACCTTTATATGTTCGACCGTTTGGCCGATTATGCAGCCCAACGCGTTGGGGACACCAATGTTATTTTCCTGAAAGCCAGCACTGATGAATCCGACATTCGTGCACAACTCATTCCAAGAGTTCAGGCGAAATTCAAACGGTTGGGTATTCCTTATATCGAAGTTGCTGATGACGAGAATCTGGAATTATTGTCCAAGGCGCTTTCAGAAACCAAGTTGAACCAAATCATGCCTACACCTTTGAATATGCAGGAGACCAATAATTTACTGACTCGATTGGGTGCCTTTCACAAGGCAAATCCAAACTTTCAGATGGTCTTGGTAGGTTATCCGGATTGGATGGCCATCAACAAAGGTTACCAAAAGTACCTATACGACTTGAATACCATCATTTATTCCAATTTTTATGCGGATACTCAACAAAAAAATGTCCGTGATTTTCAGATTTTGTTCAATCAAACCTACGATCAAAATTTGATGAACACTTATCCCAAATATGGCATGATGGGCTACGACATTGCCGGATATTTCATTCCTAGAATGGTATTTGAAAAATCGGAGGTGTCTGATACCGTTCGTTATCTCAGCCCGCTTCAAAGCGAATTTAAATTCGGTACCACCAATGCCTTGAGCGGTGCCAGCAACCAAAGCTTCTTCATCATTCGTTACACCCCCGAAAACGAGGTGGAAGTTAAGGTTATGCATTAATTGAAAATAAGTCCCATGAATTTCTTCAAAATACAGCTTACTGTCCTTTTGTCATTTATAAGCTTTTCACTTTCAGCACAATATAATACGCTGAGGGAATGGTATGTGGGGCCTTCAGCTGGTGTTTCGGCTTCCACCATCACCCTGTCCCCCAACTTTGTAGACAAAATGTACACGTTGGGTAAAAACGGGGGTTTGACTATGCGATACGTCAGCGAAAGTCATTTTGGCCTACAGTTGGAATGCAATTTCCTGGAATCGGGTTGGTTGGAGGATCAGTTGGGTTTCAAAGACCCAAAACAATATTCGTATTCGAGACAATTACAATTTGTTGAGGTTCCATTCTTGATGCATACCTATTCGTCGGTTGGAGCAACTCGTTTCTTTCTAAACATTGGCCCTAAATTCAGTTATCTCTTGTCAGAGTCGGAGACCAATCGGGCAACCATTCCTCAACTGGATCACGGAAAATTAGTAGAACGGCCTTTCCAATACGGAATTCTGGGAGGTGGTGGGGTTGAAGTTCATATAGGGCCTACCGTTTTGGGTTTGGAAGGACGTTATTGTTACAATCTATCCAACCTTTTCAAAGATGCAATCGGGGAAGATTACGTTACCTCCGATTTGCAAGTGATCACTTTGAACTTGTACCTTCTTTTCCAACTTTCAGGAAAAAAATAAAACCGACTCTACTGAATCGGTTTTAAAAATTGGTATCGTATGGAATCAACGAATTCTGTCCAACGATTTCACCAAAGCATCGTCTTTTCGAATACCATTGATGGCCAACAGATCGAAAATGATACCGATGAAAGGCAACCATGCTGAAGCGCCGTAAACGATTTCAGGTTGCATTAGATATTTGATATACAAAAACATGCAGACCATAGACACAGCAAGCACTGTTTTAAAAACAAGTGCTATACCAGTCAGTCTGATTTGTCGGCTGCGTTTTTTAAAGTGGAAAATGGCTAAGAAGGAGAAAAAGCCAGCAAATCCAGCAAGAAGTCCAAAGATCCAAACCGGAAGATTGAGCAACGGCAACTCGCCCGTTTGAATTATTTTGAAAGCCGAGCATTCATACAAACCCTGCGGCATGATGAATTTACCGACAGGAAAGAAGCATACAGCAATCAAAGCGACAGCGGCCAACAACAACCAAAGACTTTGAATACGCTGTATCATCTTATTTTTTCAATTTCTCGCGAGCGGGATTCTTATGATAGATTTTTCCGTCCATGTATTCCTGAGCAGCAATTAAGGTTGCTTTAGGCAATTTTTCATAGAAACGAGAAATCTCGATTTGTTCGCGGTTTTCGAACACTTCTTCCAAATTATCGGTATAAGAAGCGAATTCCTGCAATTTCTTTTCGAGCTCCGATTTCATTTCCACGCCAATCTGATTGGAACGTTTGGCAATGATTTTAACGGTTTCGTAGACGTTGCCGGTGTCTTCACACAAAGCATTCATGTCGCGCGTTACGGTTGAATTCGGAATTGATTTTTTGTACTCCATTTTTCAGTTTTTTATTCTTTGATTACTTTTTTACATTCTTTGAGGATGGATTCCGCTTCTTTGAGATACTTACTGGCAGGAAATTCATTCAAGAAACTGAAATATTCATCCTGCGTAGCCCGGAAACGATCCAACTTTAGGTTTTCCACACTTTGTACTGCCAACTGGAACCTCGACTTCAAGATCAGAAAAGCCAATTCTTCCCGGTATTTTGAGACGGGATAATCCATCAGTGCATTATTGGCGGTGATGATACAAGACTGATAGTTATTGCCCATGTAATCACCCAAATCAAAATACAACTTACTGGCCAGCAATTGTTTGTAAACTAATTTGTCCTGTAAATCGTTCAGCATACTTACTACTTCCTCCTTTCGGTCACTTTCCGGATAGTAATCCAGGAAAACATTGAGTTGGTCCATCGCTTTGATGGTTTCCTCTTGAGTCAGCCTTGGATCCGGAGAATTCAGGTAAGCAGCTTTCCCGGCTAAAAACCGGCAATCTTCCGTGAACACACCTTTGGGATAAGTCTTATAATAGGTCTCAAAAAAGCCCGAAGCAGAAAAATAGTCTTTTCTGTTATAATAGGAATTGGCCAACATGAACAAGGTCTGTTCTGCCCTGTCTGTACCCTTATGGATGGGTTGAAGTTCTTCCAACAACTCTATTGCGCGCAGATATTTCTTCTGTTCGTAATATTCGTTGGCTTTTTTCCACTTCAATTCATAATCGGTACTTTTCAGCAATTTCTGATAGTCAGAACAGGAAACCAGGTTGATACCCAGCAAGATAATAATTAGAAATTTCCACTTCATACCGTTACGATTCTCACACTTTTCAAGATGTATGAAAAGTTGCACAAAGGTAACATTTCCCTTTCAATATGCGAAAAAAACAGCATAATTTAACTGAAAAGCCTATTGGTAAGCGTTAAAAATAATACATTTCACTGGCTTTAATCAGTTTCAGGTTTGAATTTTGCAATACTTCCACACATTTGGCAATGTCGCTGGGTCGAATCACTACTCTGGCCACATCGTCCATTGCAAAGGCATACATGTAATCTACCGATACGTTGTGTTCAGAAAGAGTGAGCAACGCATCCGATAAAGTACCGGGTGTATTGGGCACGAACAAGCAGACCACATCGCTTAAAGTAACAGTAAATCCGTTGGCTGTAAGCAATTTCTTAGCTGCCTGTGGATCAGATAGAACAACCCGCATGATACCGAAATCGGAGGATTCAGCCATGCTGAAGGCTGATAAATTGATGCCTGCCTGTCCCAATAAGCGGGTAACTTCCGTCAAACGTCCAGTCTTATTTTCCAAAAAGATGGATAGCTGCTTGATAATCAATGGTTCGCTCATATTCAATACAAATTACGTTTGTCAGTTACACGTTTGGCTTTTCCGGTGGAACGTTCAATAGACCTAGGTTCCACCAATTTGACATGAGCATGGATTCCGACCACGCTCAGAATACGTTGTTCGATGCGTTTGGCCAGCCCAAGCATCATACTCATATCGTCTTTAAAGTTTTCAGGACGCAATTCCACATGGACATCAAAAGTATCCGTATTGTTCATGCGATCAACATATAAATGGTAATGAGGAGCAGTTTCACCAAACTCCAGCAGGACGCTTTCAATTTGAGATGGGAATACGTTCACCCCTCGAATGATCAGCATGTCATCGCTACGTCCCATAATCTTGTGCATTCGGACGGATGTACGGCCGCAAGAGCAAGTTTCATAAATCAAGGAAGTCAAGTCTTTGGTACGATATCGCAATACGGGCATGCCTTCTTTTGTAATGGTGGTGAATACCAACTCCCCTATTTCGCCCTTCTTAACTGGTTTCAGTGTTTTGGGATTAATGATTTCTGGGAAAAAATGGTCTTCGTTGATGTGCATGCCGTGTTGAGCGCTGCAATCGTATGCCACTCCCGGGCCAATGACCTCGGTCAAGCCAAAAATGTCATACGCTTTCAGACCGAGTTTCTCTTCAATTTCCTTACGCATTTCTTCCGTCCAAGGTTCGGCGCCGAAAAAACCTACTTTGAGTTTCAATTTATCCTGAACGCCCATGTCGTGTACAGCTTCTGCTAAATACAAAGCGTAAGAAGGGGTGCAGCAAAGGGCTGTGGAACCAAAATCGGTCATCAATTGTATTTGTTTTTCCGTATTTCCTGATGAAATCGGAATGACAGAAGCACCGATGTTTTCTGCACCATAATGTGCACCAAGCCCACCGGTGAACAAACCATAGCCGTAAGCAATTTGGAAAATGTCATTACGAGTGCATCCACCTGATGTAAACGTTCTGGCCATCACTTCGGCCCAAATATTCAAATCCTTTCGGGTATACCCTGCTACTATGGGTTTTCCAGTAGTTCCGGACGAAGCGTGCAATCGAACTATTTCCGACATCGGTGCGGAGAACAAACCGAAAGGATATTGGTCGCGAAGGTCAGTCTTTGTAGTGAAAGGCAGTTTTACGATATCGTCGATTGTTTCAATGTCATTTGGGGTGATGCCGAGTTCTTGCATCTTGGTCCTATAAAAGGGCGAATTATGGTAAACACACTCAACGGTGGTGCGAAGCCTTTTGCTTTGCACCTCACGCAGTTCCTCGTGCCCCATGCACTCGTAGCTTTCGTTCCAAATCATAATATATAAAGTATAAGAATCAGTCGTTTTGGTAGTCGTACATGCACTTTCCACTAGTTGCCGTCCACTACTGCAAAGTAAATCAATATTTCCTGATTTTCCGCCCAAATCAGCTATATTTGTACCTTCTAAAATAGTCTATGTTCAACCTAGTTTCACCATACGTTCCCACTGGCGATCAGCCTGAAGCCATCCGACAGTTGTGTGAGGGCATCCGGCAGGAAATGCCCTTTCAGACCCTACTCGGTGTGACTGGTTCGGGAAAAACATTTACGATGGCGAACGTGGTGAAAGAAATTCAACGCCCCACCTTGGTACTCAGCCACAATAAGACGTTGGCCGCTCAATTATACGGCGAATTCAAGAGTTTCTTCCCGGACAATGCAGTAGAATATTATGTGTCCTACTACGATTACTACCAACCGGAAGCTTATTTGCCAACTTCCGATACCTATATTGAAAAAGACCTGGCCATCAATGCTGAAATCGAAAAACTCAGGCTTTCAGCTACTTCCGCGTTGTTATCTGGAAGACAAGACGTGCTCATCGTTTCATCGGTTTCCTGCATTTATGGAATCGGGAACCCTGAAGATTTCAAAAAGACCGTCGTTGACATCCATCAGGGACAAATGCTGGATCGGAATGTTTTTCTTCGAAAATTGGTGGATATTCTCTATTCCAGAAACGAAGTGGAGCTCGAACGTGGCAATTTTAGGGTCAAAGGGGATACGGTCGACATTTTCCTTGCTTACGCCGACTACATTTTACGGGTTGTTTTTTGGGGGAATGAAATTGACAGCATCTCAACCATCGATCCCTTGAATGGTCGAACCCTTTCCACTTCGACTGAGTTTCGTATTTTCCCTGCTAATCTTTTTGTAACCAGTAAGGAAAACATTACCATGGCACTTGAACAGATTCAGTTCGACCTTGAGAAGCAAGTTGCCTTTTTTAATTCAGTTGGTAAACCATTCGAAGCCAAGCGATTACAAGAACGAGTCAGTTACGATGTAGAAATGATTCGTGAATTGGGGCATTGTTCTGGCATTGAAAACTACTCCCGTTATTTTGACGGAAGGCAACCCGGAGAAAAGCCCTTCTGTTTGTTGGACTTCTTTCCCGATAACTTTCTGATGGTCATTGACGAAAGTCATGTTACCTTACCGCAGGTACGTGCCATGTGGGGTGGCGACCGGGCTAGAAAATCCAACCTCGTGGAATACGGTTTTAGACTGCCGGCTGCCATCGACAACAGACCACTCAGCTTCGCAGAGTTCGAAGGGGTAAAAAAACAAGTGGTTTATGTCAGTGCGACTCCAGGTGATTATGAATTGGAAAAATCGGAAGGTATTTTCATAGAACAGGTTATACGTCCAACGGGGCTGCTTGATCCAGAGATTTCCGTCCGACCAAGCAAGAATCAAGTGGACGACCTGATGGAAGAAATCCATATCCGTTCCATTAAGAACGAGCGTGTGCTGGTCACCACGCTGACCAAGCGCATGGCCGAAGAGTTGACCTCTTATATGGAAGGTTTAGGCATCAAGTGCAGTTACATACATTCCGATGTAGACACCCTGGATCGCGTTAAAATCATGGAGGATTTGCGACTGGGCGTTTACGATGTTTTGGTTGGTGTCAACCTGCTTCGTGAAGGGCTGGATTTGCCTGAAGTCTCTTTGGTGGCTATTTTGGATGCTGACAAAGAAGGATTCTTAAGGAACCATCGTTCATTAACGCAAACTGCAGGCCGTGCTGCACGCCATCTCGAGGGTAAAGTCATCATGTACGCCGATAAGGTGACGGCAAGCATGCGTATCACCATCGATGAAACCAACCGAAGACGCGAAAAGCAAAAAACATACAACGAAGCGCATGGCATCACTCCTACTGCCATCGTTAAGGAAAAAACCTCTGGACTGGGTCAATTGGCCCGCTCTACCGAACCTCAAGCCTATATTGAACCGGAAAGGTCCAGCTTGGTGGCAGATCCCATCCTTTCACACATGAGCTCCTCACAGTTGCAGAAGACGATTGACAAAACCCGTAAAGCTATGCAAGAAGCGGCAAAGCGGCTCGATTTTCTCGAAGCCGCTCAATACCGGGACGAAGTTCTCAAACTGGAGGAACTCCTATCCAATTCGCCAAAATAAAAGCTTAAAATTTGAATCCAGCGGTCAATACCAAATTCATTTTGCGACGAGACAAATCGGCAAACTTGGGTACGTTGATGTTGCTCATATCGCAGAAATTATAGAAGTGTTCATTGCTGACGCGTTCTTGCAAGGCTGCATCTGCAAAAAAGGCTCCTGATCGATAACCTAAACCCATCGAACCATACCAGGTGCTTTTGACCACGCTGTATTCAGGGCTTGTATATGCCGTTGCAATATCGTAGGTTTCGACTTGGGAAACCAAAGGCGACATGTAATAAGCTGCGCCCAGTCGAGCACTGACATTGTCTGTCAAACGCATTTCACCTCCTACCCGTACGTTGTAACTCAATTTGAAATCATTTTCCATGTAATAGTTGATGTCTTCCATTTCGAATCCATCACCGCTTTTCAAATCGGTGCTTCTGCTGTCAACACATTCGAAATCTACGCTGAACAATCCTTTGTTTTCGAATTGATAAGCTGCACTCAAAGTCAATTGCCAAGGCGTTTTCAACATATAGTCATTGGTTTGTTCATTGCCGATGACCTTTGGATCTGGATTGTACAGAACATCCGTAATGGGATCCCTGAAATTCCACGAAGCCATAGAAGCGTTAAAAACATCAGTCAGTGTATAATAGGTACCCGAACGATAGGAAACACCCAGTCTGAGTTCAGGCACGGGCCTGTAAATAACTCCAGCTTTGAAATCTATACCGCTACCGGTGGTCGTCATGGCATTGCGCAATTCCGTTCCGCCACCCAATTGATATTCTTCGGAAAAAATAGTGGATTTCTCGTAAAGAACACTTTGAATACCGATGCCGATACCCAAATACAAGTTATGGTTGTAATTCGCCCCCAACGTAAAGTTCCAAGAATTGATTCCGCCGGTTTCCTGCATTTTCATGTTGCTCAGGCTAACCAGTTCCCCATTGTCAAGTCTCGGTCTATAACGGTTTTCATTGTTGTCATTGACAAATTGTTCAATAACGTGGACTCCATTTACAAAACTGTAGAAATTGCTGTGATAAGGATGCGTACCATTGTCATTCCACATGGTATTTTCTACAGCTACGATCCTGTCGAGCAAAGAGGTTGGTCTATCCACTCCAAGGACATTGGTGTTCCGGTTGAAATCGGCCACAGTTTGGTACGAAATGCCAAAATTGAAATTGGAAATGGCTGATTCATCGTAGGTTCGGAAGGAACCTACATAACCAAAACCATTCATCAGCACCTTCAATCGATTGGCCTCTGCCAATTTGCCATTAAAATCGGCTTTCGAAAAATCTTGTTGCAGAGAAGGTGAAAAAGAAACTTCTGAGCTTCTATAAATGCCTATGCCTGCAGGATTCAGGCCGATGGCGCTCATATCGCCGCCCAGGGCTCCAAAGGCTCCGGACATGGAAACATAGCGAGCGGTGCCGATAATATCAGTTTGAGACAACCTGAGGGCATCAAATTCAGCTTGCGCAAAAACAGTAAGTCCGCAAACCGACATGAACACCATTAAAATGTATTTTTTCATATGAATCCGTATTTATATTTATCTGCGTCCTCCACCAAAAGAACCACTACTTCCTCTTGAACTGCTCGAATTAGAACTGGAATTAGAATTTGAATTTGAATTGGAGCTGGAACTGGATCTGGTCGATGGTGTATAGGAAGAGCCTGATGAATTGGAACTGTTGGATGAGTTGTAAGATGGCGTATAGTTTGAATTCGTATTGACTGTTTGACGATATTGAGTAGTTGTTGTCGGAGTCGATCTGACGGAATTTGATGAACCTGGCGTACTGGTTCTTTCACTTCTGTAATTTCCTGTAGAACTTGGTGCGTTTCGAGTTGTTGTCTGGTACGAACGATTCTGAGTCTGAGTTTGCGTCGAAGGTGTCGTACTGTTGTAATCGCTACGGCTGGTACCATAATAGGTGGAACTTCTGGTTGTTGGCACAGAACTGCGAATGGCTGAATTCATGCTTTCACGAGTGGTGGTGCTAAATGTTCTGGTCGTACCGGTTGAATTACTTCTGCGGGTTGTACCTGTTTCAACCATTCCTGCCCTGGTTCCAAAATTTGTATTTCTGACAGCGGAACTTGTACGCGTCGAGCTATTTGTTGGCCGACTGGTACTATATCGTCCAGAACCGACATTGGAAAGGAAGTCTCGTTGATTGTTGGATAAGGTATGACGATTTCTGGAAAAGGCGTTGCTTCCGAGGTTTCCATAGTTGCCACCTCCATACCAACCGCCACCGTAGCCGTAATAATCGTTGTACCCATAATATCCATAGTATCCGCCATAGAATCCACCGTAATAGCCACCATAGCCATATCCATTATAGCCCCACCAAGGATCGTACCAACTACCGTAGCCATACCCATAATAGCCTGAATACCAAGGATCATAATACCCCCAACCAGAATATCTCCATGGGTCGTAATACATACCCCATCTGCTTCCAAAACGATGGTTCCATCCATATCCATAGTACGGGTACCAATAATTATCATAATAAAAAGGACTCATGAACATATTGGAAGCCCCATCCATATAGTAAACGTTTACGTTGGCGCCATCTTCGATATAAATGCTGAGATATTCGTCATCCGTAATTTGCTTCGTGAATTTGGGATTGTGAAAACGACGTATACGTTCGGAATATTCAAACGGTTGGCCGTTTTCATCCAATTCGGTCGTATCATTGTTTTCGGTGTACGTAGCTGTATCATCGGTAGTATTCGGCCGACGATTGTATTCGTCTACATTGCGCAATTCGTAGGTCTTTAGGGTACCGGTGTTGTCATATACCCGCACCTGATCGTTTTGAACCGGTTCACTTACTTCCTTTTGAGGATGTGTCTTGGCTTCCGCTTTCGCCGTTTTAGGATTGTAATACAGGTCATCCTCGAAGTTTTGAGCCTGAGCGAGTCCCGTCAGCATCAATGCCAGGGTCATCAGTATCATCCATTTCGTTTTCATAATGCGGGTGTTTTAATGTTATTTCAGAATAAAAGGCGTATTTTTGTGTACTGCCGTAGCATTTGCCTAAAATCCTTTAATACAAAGATACTTTTTTTGTAAAAACGTTTACTGCAATAACCGAATTTAACAGACCAAACATGGATTATATTGAATTTCACATCAAAATTACCCCAATCAACACCATTATCAACGATTTACTTGCTGTCGACTTGGCCGAAATCGGTTTTGAAAGTTTCAGTGAAACGGAAGATGGCATGCTGGCTTATGTTTCATCAGCCCTTTACAATAAAGAAGCAATAAGAAAAACGATACCTGCCGAAATGTATGGCTCCATCTTGGAATTCTTTGAAAAAGATATTCCTGGTCAAAATTGGAACGAAACTTGGGAAAAGAATTACTTCCAACCCATTGTGATCGGAAAAGATTGTGTTATTCACAGTTCCTTTCACACCAATATTCCTGAAGCCGAATTTGACATACTCATTGACCCGAAAATGGCTTTCGGAACCGGTCATCACGAAACGACCAGTTTGATGCTCGAGGAATTGCTCAAACTCGATGTGAAAAACAAATCATTTCTGGACATGGGTTGCGGAACGGCCGTGTTGGCCATCCTTGCCTCAATGAAGGGTGCTGTTCACGTATTGGGCATTGACATTGACCAATGGGCAACGAACAATGCGCTGGAAAACATTCAAATGAACAACACCTCGTCCATCGAAATACTTACCGGCGGTGCTGAATTATTGGAGCATACGCGTTCGTTCGATGTTATTTTCGCAAACATCAACCGCAATATTTTATTAGCCGATATGGCAGCATACACTGCCAAAATGCATACTGGTTCCCTCCTATTTATGAGTGGCTTCTATCAAACCGATATTCCTGTCATTCGCCAAATGGCCGAAAGTTTGGGCTTGACTTACCATGGTCACTCGATGAAAAACAACTGGGTTGCCGTTCGTTTCGAAAAAAAATAAATAACATTATCCTGAAATCTCATGCATCTGAAATCTAGAAAAAACACCCTTGCTCCTTTTTTACTATCCTTATTATTGACTTCGCTACCTCTATCAGTTAAATCCCAAAACATCTCAAAGCTAGAACCAGTTGTTCGGGTCAAAGAATGCTTTGATGCTGACTGGCAATTTCATAAGGGGGATATTGTTTTTAAAAGAGCGATCAAGGCCGGTAAACAAGGAGGTCTTACCGATACCAATGTCAAGGTGGTGACAGGTGAAGAAACACTTATAGCCTATACCGATAAAAATAAAACCGCTGCTTTCAAGCCAAGCGACTGGCAGGCAATAACGCTTCCGCACGACTGGATGGTCGAACAAGCTTTTGTAAACGACAATAGCATAGGAAGTCGGGCTGGATCCAATGGTTATTTGCCTGGTGGCATCGGGTTTTACAGAAAAGAATTTGAAATACCTGAAACCGACAAAGGGAGTGTCATTTCGCTAGAATTTGACGGAATTTTCAGAAACAGTACCGTATGGGTAAACGGACACTTGATGGGCAATCATTTAAGTGGTTATGTGCCCTCCTGGTATGATTTATCCACCGTTTTGCGTTACGGCAAAGAAGGCAAAAACGTTGTTCTTGTCAAGGTTGATGCCACGGATTTCGAAGGTTGGTGGTACGAAGGGGCTGGTATATATAGACATGCTTGGTTGACCAAGACCAACAAACTGCATGTGGCACGCTTTGGCACCTTTGTCAGCACGCCAACCGTTTCTGAGCAAGAAGCTGCCATCCAAATGAAAACAACGCTGAAAAATGAATATCCGATTGAAAAAAACATTCAGCTGATTTCTAAAATCATCGATAAAAATGGCGTTGTACTCGATACAAAAACGACAGCCCAAACACTGAAACCCTCCAGCCAAATTGAAATGACTCAAAATGGAACGATTCAAAAACCGCTGCTTTGGTCACCAGAATTCCCCAACTTATATCAGGTATTAACGGAAGTTGTTGATAATGGAGTGATTATCGATAGGTATCAAACGACTTTTGGCGTTCGAACCATCAACTTGACTACCGATGGTTTCTTTCTGAATGGTAAACTTTACCCAATCAAAGGTACAGCCAATCATCAGGATTTCGCAGGTGTGGGGGTTGCTCTACCAGACAAACTGAATGAATATCGGATAAAATTGTTAAAGGAAATGGGCTGCAATGGCTATCGCTGCGCTCACAATCCTCCGACACCGGAATTGCTTGATGCCTGCGATCGGCTTGGGATGTTGGTTTTGGACGAAAACCGATTGTTGTCCAATACCGAAGATGGTCTAAAGGATTTGACCACATTAATGCACAGAGACCGCAATCATCCCTCCGTTTTTATGTGGAATATGGAAAACGAGGAGTCGTTGGAAGGTACCGAAATGGGTGCACGCATTCTTGAAAAAATGGTTGAAGTCGCTCACGGAATCGACCCAACCCGACTTACAACCGCAGCCATGAATCACGGTTGGAATGATGGTGGATACAGTGACAAAGTGGATGTGGTAGGTTATAATTATGGTCAACGTGGATCGAGGTATATCAAAGACCATGAGCAATTTCCAAAACGAAAGATGCTCGTGACGGAATCTACCAGTTATGTGTCCACTCGCGGCGAATACGAGGACGATGCTGTAAAATGCTACGTTTCAAATCTCGGGAAAGGTATCAGTTGGGGTTGTAATCCCGGCAAAGATTGGGAGCAAATCGTTCAAAACCCCTTTTTGAGCGGCACCTTTGCATGGACCGGTTTCGATTATCGTGGTGAACCAACGCCGTATCAATGGCCCAATGTGACGTCTCATTTTGGCATCATGGATTTGTGCGGTTTCCCAAAAGATGGCTATTATGCATACAAAGCTGCTTGGACCTCTGTTCCAGTTGTTCACGTCTTTCCTCATTGGACCTTGCCGGGCAAAGAAGGGAAAAGCATATTGATGCGTGCATACAGCAATTGCGAAGAAGTGGAATTGTTTGTAAACGGTAAAAGTGCGGGTAAGAAAACTGTAATACCCTATAATGCAACCGATTGGACAGTTATTTACAAACCTGGCAAAGTTGAAATAAAAGGGTATAACCAAGGAAAAGTTGCCACTAAGGAAGTGGTTGAAACGACCTCCGCGCCAGCCCAACTTGCTCTAAGCAGTGATACCTATACCTTAAAAGCAGATGGATGTGATGTTGCTGTAGTCAGAATTGCAATCAAGGACGCCAAAGGTCGGATTGTTCCCATTGCCAACAACTTAGTGACCTTTTCGATTGATGGTCCAGGTAAAATTATCGGTACCGGAAATGGTAATCCAAGCAGTCACGAACCGGATAAAGCCAGTCAACGTTTAGCTTTCAATGGCTATTGCATGGTGTTGATTCAAAGCAATAAAACAGCCGGCAAAATCTTACTTAAGGCTTCATCAGAGAATTTAAAAGGTTCAGAAATCAGTATCGAAGCCCAATAAGAATCGCATCTCCACAAAAAAACCAGCCCCAAAGCAACTTGAAAGTTATTTTGGGGCTGGTTTTTTTATGGAAAGTTTATCATGCCTGTTCCAACACCAGTGTTTTAGTGGGTTGATCGCAAACTTCCGTTGGACCAAAATATTGAATAGGACCTGGATATACATAATCAGTGTGAATGGCCCATGCAGCACGTTTGGCGGCAAATGCCTTGAAGGGTTTGCCATCCAGTTCAACCAATGCCTTTTGAATGACAGGCTTCATTTCTCCATGACGGCGTTCCATGTTCATCATCATGGTGATGGGTACTCCTCCTGCTATCCATTCAGCAGCCGGAGCAGTCGTATTGCGTACGGAAGACATGTAGCCGGTCTTACCCGAAGCAATGAGCTGTGAGGCAGTATAACCTAAAGAGTAACAATAGTCGGCATCGTAATTGGAAGGAGCGGCACAACGACCTTCGTAACCAAAGAAGTGTACTTGAGTTGCAAATTTGCCAGCGTATTTACCTGCACTTTTCCATTCATCTAATTTATGGGCAACCATTTCGGCCAACATCTTTTCTGTTTCAATGAGGGAAACCTGTACATTACCATGTGGATCACGATCCAAGGTTAATTGTTTGGCAACGCCCTCAGGCAGAGACTCATAGATCGCTGAGTTCTCCGGGCTGATCATTTTGATGATGTATTGGCGTTTGTCTCTGTTGCGAATTAAATTGAATTCTTCCTGATGGGAAGCTAAGAAATCATTCAGTTCAGAAATGAGCTTTTTAATGGAAGGAATAAATTCAATCAGGCCTTCTGGGATCAGCACGGTACCGAAGTTGGCTCCGTTTTCTGCTCGCTGGGCTACAGCTTTGGCGATACCGGTTACCACGTCATCCAAGGTCAAATTATTTGCTTCGACTTCTTCGGAAATAATGCAATAATTGGGTTGTACTTGCAGAGCACATTCCAAAGCGATGTGCGAGGCAGAACGGCCCATCAGTTTGATAAAGTGCCAGTATTTACGAGCAGAATTACAGTCGCGTTGGATGTTGCCAATGACTTCTGAATAAACCTTGCAAGCCGTATCAAAACCAAAAGAGGCTTCAATCATGCTGTTTTTGAGGTCACCATCAATGGTTTTTGGACAACCGATCACTTGAACTCCTGCTTTAATACTTGCATAGTATTCAGCTAATACACAAGCATTTGTATTAGAATCATCACCGCCAATGATAACCAAGGCTTTGATGTCCAATGCTTTCAGAATAACGAGTCCCTTATCAAATTGTTCGTGTGTTTCGAGTTTGGTACGACCTGAACCAATAATGTCAAAACCACCGGTGTTGCGGTATTCATCGATGATATCAGAAGTCAGCTCCATATAATTGTGATCCACCAGACCTCCAGGGCCAAGAATGAAACCATACAATTTGGAAGCTTTGTTCAAATGTTTGATACCGTCGAAGATTCCAGCAATGACGTTGTGACCACCGGGAGCCTGTCCACCGGAAAGAATGACGCCCACGTTGATGGGTTCAAATGGGACTACTTCATTACTGGGTTCAAACGATACCAACGGCATTCCGTAGGTATTGGGGAATAATGCTTTGATGGCATCCTGATCGGCAACCGACTGGGTGGCTTCCCCTTCGCTCATTTTAACGTTTCCGGTCAAAGCCTGCGGCATTTTTGGCTGATACGCAGCGCGCGCAATCTGCAAGGCACTTTTTGTCATAGTGTAATCGTATATTTGATTGGTTATATGATTGTTCTGAGATATCCTGAAAAACGGTGCAAATTTCGTCATTTTTTTTCAAATACTCAAACAAAATGCCTTGCAGGAGTGCCCTTTTTTTAGTACTATTGCATGGTTTTTCAAATCGGGCAACCATTAGTTTTAAACTGCAACCAATCAACGAGTTAATATAAGGTTACATACAATCTCTCACACAAAATCTAGAAAAATGATTTATTCACACGAAGTGCAACAAATGTGTTGCGTACAAAAAGGAGCCAATCATGCGAGTGCTCCGATTCCTGAAGAAGGAAAGTGGGTAAGAGCCAAAGAAGTGTCAGACATCTCCGGCCTCACGCACGGAGTAGGCTGGTGTGCCCCTCAACAGGGCGCTTGTAAGCTCACCCTCAACGTGAAGGACGGTATCATTCAGGAAGCCTTGGTGGAAACCATCGGTTGCTCCGGCATGACCCATTCAGCTGCCATGGCTTCTGAAATCCTTCCCGGCAAGACCATTTTGGAAGCACTGAATACTGACTTGGTTTGCGATGCCATCAATACAGCCATGCGCGAACTGTTTTTGCAGATCGTATACGGACGTACTCAATCTGCATTTTCTGAAGGCGGACTGCCCATCGGCGCCGGTTTGGAAGACCTAGGTAAAGGCCTTCGCAGCCAGGTAGGCACCATGTACGGAACCGTTGCCAAAGGCACCCGTTACCTTGAAATGGCCGAAGGCTACTGCTCCCGCATGGCTCTCGATGCTGAAGATTTGGTTATTGGTTATGAATTCGTCCACTTAGGCAAATTCATGGATTCAATCAAGAAAGGCGTTGATGCCAACGAAGCATTGAAAAAAGCAACCTCGAGCTATGGTCGCTTTGCCGAAGGAGTTAAATACATCGATCCGCGTCACGAATAATATAGGAGGAAACATACAATGGCATTATTTGAAAGCTACGACCGCAGAATCGAAACGATCAACGCGGTATTGAACCAATACGGCATTTCCAGCCTGGAAGAAGCAAAAACCATTTGCGACGCCAAGGGCATCGACCCTTACAAAATTTGTGAAGAAACTCAACCCATCGCCTTTGAAAATGCGAAATGGGCTTATGTGATGGGTGCTGCCATCGCTATTAAAACTGGTGTGACCAATGCTGCCAAAGCTGCTGAAGTCATTGGTATCGGTCTGCAGGCATTTTGCATCAAGGGTTCTGTCGCCGACGACCGCAAGGTTGGATTGGGTCACGGTAACCTGGCTGCCATGTTGCTTCGCGAAGAAACCAAATGCTTCGCTTTCCTTGCCGGTCACGAATCGTTTGCTGCCGCTGAAGGCGCCATCAAAATCGCAGAAAAAGCCAACAAAGTTCGCAAAGAACCGCTTCGCGTGATTCTGAACGGTTTGGGCAAGGATGCTGCTATGATTATTTCCCGCATCAATGGCTTCACCTACGTACAAACTCAATTCGATTACTACACCAGCGACTTGGCTGTAGTTAAAGAAATCCCCTACTCCACGGGTCTTCGTTCCAAAGTGAAATGCTATGGTTGCGACGACGTTCGTGAAGGCGTTGCGGTGATGCACAAGGAAGGTGTTGACGTGTCCATCACGGGCAATTCCACCAACCCAACCCGTTTCCAACATCCTGTTGCAGGCACTTATAAGAAGGAATGCAACGAATTGGGCAAGAAGTACTTCTCCGTAGCTTCCGGTGGTGGAACGGGTCGTACCCTGCACCCCGACAACATGGCCGCTGGTCCTGCCTCTTATGGTATGACCGACACCATGGGCCGCATGCACTCCGACGCTCAGTTCGCCGGTTCATCATCCGTTCCCGCTCACGTGGAAATGATGGGTTTCTTAGGCATGGGCAACAATCCCATGGTTGGTGCAACCGTGGCTGTAGCCGTGGCGGTAGAAGAAGCTTCGAAGTAAAGATTTGATTAACTGTTAAATAAACCCCTGTGATTGAAATAATTGCAGGGGTTTATTGTTTCATCTTCTTGCATGCAAAGACAAAAAAACCGATATTTGCACTTCTAAAAAAACAGACTTATGGGATTGGAAAAAGTCATTTTTAATCGGACCGAATTATTATACGGTTCAGAAAAAATGAAACAAATAAAAGAAGCAAAAGTTATCATCTTTGGTATAGGCGGAGTTGGAAGTTGGGCAGCCGAAAGCCTGGTCAGAAGCGGCATCAAACACCTCACCATCGTAGATTCGGACCGCATCTGTGTAACGAACATCAATAGGCAACTTCATGCCACCACGCTCACAGTTGGTGAAGTTAAAACGGAAGCGCTAAAAAAGCGTTTGCTTGAAATCAACCCAAAAGCTAAAATCACCGCCCTACAGAAGATATACAATGCCGAGAGCAGAGATTCATTCAAATTGGGCGATTACGATTACATTCTCGATGCCATTGACAGCCTGAGCAATAAAGCAGACCTCATACGCACAGCTGCAAAAACAAACGCCGTCCTTTTTTCATCCATGGGGGCAGCTCTCAAGGTAGACCCCACTCGCATTCGTGTCGATGAATTCTGGAAAATCAAGGGCGACCCATTAGCCGCAGCCATGCGCCGTAACATTCGTAAAGGGGAAATGCCTGCAAAAAAATTCCTTTGTGTCTATAGCGACGAAGTCCTCCCCAATTTGGGTGCCAATCAATCATGCGGAACGGAAAAATGCCTTTGTCCCAAAAACAAGGAGTTGGAAGGCGACCCAGAGTTGGCCGATCATGAATGGTGTAGCCTCAAAGCGGCCATCAATGGATCGATGGCTCACATCACCGCCATTTTCGGATTTACACTGGCCGGCTTAATTTTGCAAGACATTTACAAAAAATGAGGTGAATTATCTTTTGAAATAGGTACATTTGTTTGTTCTCAGGACAGTCACTATGAAAAAAGCCAGTGTCTGCATCACCTTATTGTCACTGATTTTCATTCAGACAGCTACATCTGCCACCCTAGCAGAAGTCGATTCCACTCACCACAAAAACACCTATCTGTATTCAGTTCTGGCACAATCAGGCCAATTAATGCCCACTTGGAGTTTCATGCGCGAGAAGTATAGAACGGATGGTGAGGAGTTTGGCGATTTCAACAGCCTTTCGTTTCAAATCTTGAAACAGACCTACGGAGAGAAACCCATCGAGCAGATTTTTCACTTTCCAAGATACGGCATTGGGATTTATGCAGGTAAATATTTCAGAGACACCTATCTAAGTAGACCTTTGGGCATGTATGGTGTTTTTATGGGTCCCATTCTTGAATGGAACCGATTTTGCTTGAATTATTGCATTTGGGCAGGAATAATTGGTAACTGGAACCATTACGACCCAGCTAAAAACAATTTTAACACCACGTTGGCTGGGGATTTCACTTCACACGTCGATGTTGGACTGCAATTGAATTATAAAGTCAGCGCCCATTTCGAAGCAGGCATCGGTGGCGCTTTCACCCATTTCTCGAATGGGGCGATGCAGATTCCGAACTTCGGAATCAACATGCTCGCTCCAAGAGTATCAGTCACTTATCTTCCAGTTCATTCAGAGCAAAAGAAAATAAAGCGTACCCTGCCAAAATACGTAAAAAGCACCTTTCTGGATTTGGCCGTCTATGGAGGTGAAAAAGAACTGCCCTATCCCGAATGCGACTTGGATACGGCACACAATTTCTTTGGCTTTCATTACCCCCAATTCGGGCTGACGGCAGTGCTGAACCGTAACATCAGCTATGTCATAACGATGGGCATGGGCTTGCACGTGGGATACGATTCCTCCAAAAACACCCGCTACCGCCAAGCAGATGGACAAACAGTTGCCGACTTAAGCTTTAACGCGGAAAACCTAAATCTTGGTATCATACCCTCCTTGGAACTGAACTACGATCGAATCGCCTTGGTCTTGCAACCCTGTTTTACGGTGTACAAGCACGAGACAACGTTTAAAAAACCCGATTTTTTTGGAAAATTCGGCTTGAAATATGCGCTTTCGGACAACATCTATGCAGGAGTGCAACTTCATACATTCAAGCTGCACGCCGATTTCATAGAATTCTCATTCGGATACAGACTTCCGCTATTCGTCAATTGAACTGATTTCCACCAGCAACTCGTCCTTCATAACCGATTGCCCCTGCTGTACCTTGATTTTACGAATGACCCCGTTGCAAGTCGCTGCAATTTCATTTTGCATCTTCATCGCTTCCAGACTAAGGATCGGTTCCCCTTTGTTCACCAAATCACCTTCAGCCAAGAATATATCCGTTATTTTGCCTGGTATGGGAGCAATGATGTTGTTTTCATTAATCTTGTTCGAATCGGAATTGATCATGCCGCGTCGAATATAAGAGAACAAAGAGTCAATGCTGAAGCGGTATTCCACACCATTTACTTTCACTACAGCCTTGTTTTGGTTGTGCGAAACCAGCTCGCAATGAAAACGTTTGCCTTTCCAGTCGAATGTATAATGAAAATCTTCCTGTTCCACAAAATCGATGTCTTGTTCCTGACTGTCAATAATCGGTTTGGTTTCCTTCGGAATATAAATTTTATACCGTTTGCCATTTTCACGCAATGCAATAAATAAGCGTGAAGCGTCACGATTGTATTTGTAGGTGGTTCCCATTTTTCTTGATTTTCAGGTCAGTAATTCAATCTTTTATTCAAAACCCACACATTCAGCGAATCGCTTTTGTACGAAGGCAGGTCAGACGATAATTGCAGGTATTCGGAAGCGTACATGATTGTTGCAGCCAATGCGCCGATCATTTCGTCATCATCGTTTTCGAGCATTTCAGGCGTATAGACAGAATCCACCCAACGGGTCGTGTACGTGGCATTCACAAAGGCCGGATGCTGCAAAACAATGCGGCAAAACGGAACCGTGGTTTTCAAACCGATCAGGCTGAAATCGTACAAAGCCTTCAACGTTTTTTCGATGACCGTCTCGCGACTTTCTGCATGCACAATAATTTTGGCTACCATGGAGTCAAAATAAGGCGTAATGATAGAACCGTCCTGAACCCCTGTTTCGATGCGAATGGATGGATCTTGTGGAAAATAAATCCGATCGATGAATCCCGTTTGAGGAGCAAATCGATTTTGCGGATCTTCAGCATTAACCCGGCATTCAATGGCCCAACCATTAATCTTAATGTCTTCTTGTCGCAAGGTCAATGTTTCACCCAACGCCACCCGAATTTGCCAATCAACCAAATCCACACCTGTAACCATTTCTGTAACAGGATGTTCCACCTGTATACGCGTATTCATCTCCATAAAGTAATACGAACCGTCTTCATCCAAAATAAATTCAATCGTTCCGGCCGAATAGTAACCGATGGCTTTTGCAAAACGAACCGCCAGGTCACCCATTTCAGCTCGAGTCTCAGGACTTATGCTGGCTGAAGGTGCTTCTTCGACTAATTTTTGATGCTTGCGTTGCAAGGAGCATTCCCTTTCACCCAGGTGAACCACGTTTCCGTGTTTGTCACCCATGATTTGAAACTCAAGGTGTTTCGGATTCTGTAAGTATTTTTCGATGAACATGTCACCGTTTCCGAAAGCAGCCAATGCCTCTTTGGAAGCCGATTTGAAGTTTCGTTCGATGCTATCCGATTTCTCGACGATGCGCATCCCGCGACCACCTCCTCCTGCTGAAGCTTTCAGAATCACGGGATATCCAATTTTGTCCGCAAACGTTTTTGCCGCCAAGGCATCTCGTACCGGACCATCACTACCAGGAACGAGTGGCAAGCCTGCTTTGATTGCCATGCTTTTGGCAACTGTCTTCAAACCCATGTCACGAATCAATTGAGGAGACGGACCAATAAAATTGATACCCTTATCGACGCATAATTGTGCAAAATCAGGATTTTCAGACAAGAATCCATATCCAGGGTGAATCAAGTCAATGGCATTCTCAAGTGCCAATTTCACAATGCGTTCCTGATCCAGAAAAATGGGTTTCTCGTTTTTTGCATCCCCTGCCTGGATGATTTCATCCGCAAATTTCAAATAAAAAGCATCCGGTTCGCGGTCGCTTTGAAAAACTACTGCCAAAAGCCCTAGCTTGTGCGCTGAACGGATGAGACGAATTGCGATTTCTCCCCGATTGGCTATTAATAGACGTTTCTTCATTTTACCTTGATTAATGTATTTATAGGGGGATGTTTCCATGTTTACGTGCTGGTTTCATGTATTGTTTGTTCGAAAGAATGTCAAAAGTTGTGATCAATATTTGACGAGTCGAAGAGGGCTGAATCACTTCGTCAATCAAGGAGAACTCTTCTGCCTTATAAGGGTTGGCCACTTCGTCCTTGTATTTATCGGTGAGAATTTTTTCGAGTTCCTCCTTGTTCTCAGCTTTCGATAGTTCGTGCTTGTTAACGATTTTAATGGCTCCTGCCGGCCCCATGACAGCAATTTCTGCAGTAGGCCAGGCAAAATTAAAGTCACCACCGGTATTCAAGCTGCTCATCACAATGTATGCACCACCATACGCTTTTCGGGTGATGATGGTGATTTTAGGTACCGTCGCTTCGCAAAAAGCGTACAAAAGTTTGGCTCCGTTTCGAATAATACCATTGTGTTCCTGTTCCAAACCGGGAAGAAATCCAGGCACATCTTCCAAAATAAGCAATGGAATGTTGAACGCGTCGCAAAACCTTACAAAACGCGCTCCTTTCACACTAGCGTTGATGTCAAGCGTACCTGCCATCACTTTGGGCTGGTTGGCGACAATGCCAATGGTCTTACCATCAATGCGTGAAAAACCCACTAAAATGTTTTGGGCAAAATTTTCGTGTACTTCAAAGAAGGAATCCTTATCGACCAAAATGTTGATGATTTCCCTCATGTCGTATGGACGGTTTGGATCGTCAGGAATAATTTGATTCAGAAACTCTTGGCGCGTATGGTAGCTGCTCACCAAGTTGGAAACCGGGTGTGGCTCGTAATTATTGGAAGGGATGTAAGACAATAGTTTGCGAATCAACATGATGGTATGTTCCTCATCATCAGATACAAAATGTGCCACACCACTTTTACTGGCATGAATGGCACCTCCACCCAGACTTTCCATATCCACATCTTCGTTCAAAACTTCTTTGACCACATCCGGGCCAGTAACGAACATGTACGAGGTTTGATTCGTCATGAAAATAAAATCTGTCAATGCTGGAGAATAAACCGCACCACCTGCAGCAGGCCCAAGAATGGCCGATATCTGAGGAATAATGCCTGACGAACGAACATTGTTTCGAAAAATGGTGGCATAAGCCGATAAGCTTTTGACACCTTCTTGAATGCGTGCTCCTCCCGAATCCATAAGACCGACAATCGGAGCACCCAATTTCAACGCCATTTCCTGCACCTTGGCAATTTTCATGCCGTGTGCGTAGCCCAGCGAACCACCCAAGACCGTAAAGTCTTGTGCATAGGCAAATACGCTTCGACCCTGAACCAATCCGCGACCAACGACGACCCCATCACCAAAGTTGGTTTGTCTGCTGCTCATGGGTGTTTGTGAAGGCATCACAAAAGCATCAAATTCGAAAAAAGTACCCTCGTCGAACAAAACATTCAAACGTTCTCGCGCGGTAAGTTTCCCTTTTATATGTTGTCGGGTGGCTGCATTGTCCTCTAAATCCTGCAACGTTTTTAATCGTTGCTCAAAAACCTCGTTTTTGTTCATTCCTTATTGCTTGAAATTCATTGTGACCTATTAATTGCACAAAAGTAACAAAAATGTGCAATAATTGAGATAAATCACGTGAATTTAAAAGGAATTGCATCAACCATTCTGAAAATCATGCTCATGCAAGCAAAATGGTACTGTAAATTTAAAGATGGATCCCTCTCCTTCGTTGCTTTCCACCCAAATTTCACCACCAAGTAACTCAACATAGGCTTTGGCGATGGTCAAACCTAGGCCGTTACCCTCGTGGTCCCTGGTCATGGAATCATTTCCCTGCCGGAAATATTCAAAAATAAACGATTTCTGCACATCGTTGACGCCCACTCCAGAATCCTTGACGTAAAATTCAAGATGGCTGCCAGTAGACCGATATCCGATTTCCACAAAACCCTTAGGAGTAAATTTAAAGGCATTCCAGGTTAATTTTTCTAATATCGTATGCAACAATTCCGAATCCGTATAAAAATTGAGGTTCATGTCATCCTGGGCAATGTTGCATCTATATTCCAATCCCTTTTCGCTAGCAATGCCCGAGAATCGATCCTGCAATCGATACAATTGCTCTGCCATGTTGGTACGGACTATCGTTGCAGAAATCTGCCCGGATTGAACCCTGGACAAATCGATGATGTCGTTAATGGTATTCAGCATTCGTTGCCCGGAATTGATCATGTTCTGCAAATACAGCTGCTTGTATTGGGCAGACAAGTTTTGTTCCTTTAGCAAGCCGGCAAAACCCAAAATGGAGTTCATCGGAGTTCTGATTTCATGACTGATGTTTTTCAGAAAAGAAGTTTTCAACCGGTCGCTTTCTTCCGCTTTTTCTTTTGAAATCAATAAATCAGCTTCAGCCTTTTTCAAAAGCATGAAGTCTTTTTTAAGTTTTTGGCTGTTGCTGATGATTCTGAATATGGCGATGACCACCATCATCGAAAGCAAAATCACCAGGACAATCAGAAACAAGTCCTTGTTTCTTTTAGATTTCCAAACCTTGGCGTTGAAATCCATTCCAAAAACGGCAAAATTCTGATGTGTAATCGGATGCTGGAGTGGTATCAACACACTAACCCAGTCTCCCCAGCGATTTTTCGAATATACTACCATGGGAATGCTTCCATTGTCCATTAACTGATGATCCATTATCGTCACTCCCTTCAATTCCTCACCGGCAGAAGCGTAATTTGGGCTTTCGTTGGGTTCAGAATCGGCCATGACATACATTTTCCCATTCCTCTTGGTGAACACATAAGAATAAACCGCTGAAGAATTGACCGAAGTGATGTCAGCCAACATTTTTTTTATGACCGCATATTCGATTTTCAACGTATCTTCAGAAACCGCATTCAAATTGATCAGGTCATTATAATGCATCATAGCAGCGGCCGTCAATGCAATTTGCTTAACTTCAGCATATTGATCCTTGTTCGCTTGGATAACCCTTCTAATTTGGTAGATGCCAAATACCAAAACCAATAAAATAACCAGCACCGTTATAACTCGAAAATTGTCCTTAGTCTTTGCCTGTTTGTTCAGTTGCATGAAATCGACTTGTTTTTTTGCTAATGATCAATGTAGAAGGAATGTTTTCCAACACCCGATCCTGCGAAGTGGAATAATGATTCCATGCTGCGTAACTGATGAGCAGGAAACTATAATTTGAAACATACGTGGAAGAAACATGCATGTTTTTACTCACTTTCACAGCCGTCGGGAATTCTTCCTTCAAGGCAGCAATACCTTCACCAATTACGGAATCGGTTTCAGTCAGTCTATGCACGTCCATAATGCGGATGGTCACTTCACCGTTGTTGCGCAACAATCGTCTGGCATAACGCAATAGAAACTCATCCTCTGGTTTATCAATAAAAACCAATGTTTTGGTAATTCTTGAAAAATTTCTATTCACAAAAACACCAACGCTGCAATTGGAATTTTCGATAAAAAACCTCGTTTTATCCTTTATTAATGATCCGGGATAGAAAAAATCTTTCCTGAAAAATGATCTACTCGGTAAGGTAACTCCGGCTCCCACCAATAAGAAATCAAAACCTTCGTGATTAACCGTATGGACAATTTCATGACCAATATTATCGGTCACTTTGTAGCGCGTGTCGATGGGAAGATTCAATAGAGCAGCTTCTTCACGGATTTTTTTGAAACTGTCCACAGAATATTCCTCACCATGAATGGGGTTCACATCAGTTCCCACCGTGATGTGCAACACCGTCACTGACAGACTGTTTTTAGCGCCGTCCAGCACCGTTTTCGCCACGTTTAACAAGTATTTGCCATTTTCCGGGTTACCACAGGCTACCAAGGCATTGAAAATACCCAACGCTTTTTGACGGTTTCGTTCCTCAGCAATGTTCCGCAAAGGATACAGGAATTCAATCAGGTTCATGGCAGGCGTCGTCATAAAGGTGGTGAACAGAGCCATAATAACCAACATCACAAAGATGGCAGGTGGCAGAATGCCCATTTCATAACCGATGTTGAGCACGATCAGTTCCATCAACCCTCTGGTATTCATTAGAATACCCAATGCTAGGCTATCCCGCTTGCTTTCACCCAAGAATCGGGACGATAGAGAACTGCCACCGAATTTTCCAACGATAGCCACCAAAATAATCAACGCACAAACTGCCCACAAATGAGGAGTATTCAACAAGCCAATTTCCGTTCTAAGTCCAGTAAATACGAAAAAAAGCGGTAACAAAAGAGTAACCGAAAGGTCCTCCACCTTGTCTATCATCATTTTCCGGAAATTGGGCAAGGGAGGCATGATGACACCTGCCAAAAAGGCACCAAAAAGGGCATGAATTCCAATGATTTGTGTGGCAAGCGCCGAACAAACCAATACGAGCAGAAAAAACGCAACGATGCTTTTGTTCAGAACCTCTGCATTTTGGTAAATCTCACCAATTTTCTTTAAAAAAGGTCTTAATACAAAAATCATGAAAATAATATAAGCGACAGCCGCCCCAATCGTATAGATCGAACTGGCCAAACTACCTGTTTTGGCAATGGCTATGACTGCAGCGAGCAAACACCAGGCAGTGACATCCCCAATCGCCGCACTAGCCAAAGCCAATGTTCCCAAATGGGTTCGTGTCAGGCCCTTTTCCTGAACTATTCTAGCCAATACAGGGAAAGCCGTTATACTCATCGAAATACCCATGAACAAGGCAAACGAGACAAAATCCGTTTTACCGACTGCGAATTCACCATATAAATAATAGGCCACCACCATCCCAAGAAAGAAAGGAATGATGATACTGGCGTGGCTGATTACCCAGGTTTCACCAATCTTGTCCCTAAGTGCCTTCATGTTCAATTCCATACCGATGGTAAACATGAATAATATCAGCCCTAACTGACTAAGAATGTATAAGTTATTTAAAGAGCCAGGAGCAAAAAGAAAATGGAAGGCACCTGGAAAGAAATTACCCAATAAGGACGGCCCCAACACGATCCCAGCTAATATTTCACCTATAACCGTCGGTTGACCGATTTTGGCAAAAAGCCATCCAAACATGCGGGAACAAATAAGAATGGAAATAATTTGCAACAAAAGCATGGCAGCAGGTTCACCAACGCTCAACAGCAGCGATTTTAGAAACACCAGCCAATTCGAATCCATATTGGTTGAAACAACCGAAGACAAATGACTGTTTCCATCAGATTCAAACCGAATCGAACCATTCTTGAACAAGACAAATGTCAATCCTCCGAACACAACGATCAGGGCTATGTAAAAAAGGATGAATTTCCACTTCTTGTTATGCATATCCGTTCTATGTGATTGGACTTAAGGTTTTTTGTGCTCTCCGTTGCAAATGTAAGAATTTTCCTGTTTTAAGAAAGGAATTTTGCCTTACCTTTGCACTACAAATCCCGATTATTCGGCAAAAAACAATACATATGTCCGTACATCAAGAAGATTCCCGAAAAGTAACCACCCATCGGTTGGTAGAAATGAAGCAACGTGGCGAAAAAATTGCCATGCTTACTGCTTACGACTATTCCATGGCCAAACTCATCGACCAGGCAGGGATGGATGTCATTTTGGTAGGAGATTCTGCTTCGAACGTCATTGGGGGCAACATCACCACACTTCCCATCACCCTCGATCAAATGATTTACCACGGAAAATCGGTTGTTCGCGCTGTCACTCGGGCACTTGTCGTGGTGGACATGCCCTTTGGAACCTGTTCCGGAAACCCCTTGGAATCGCTCAATGCAGCCATTCGCATCATGAAGGAAACCGGTGCGGACGCGCTCAAGATTGAAGGTGGCAAAGAAATCATTGCCGATATCAAAAAAATCATTGATGCTGGTCTTCCCGTCATGGGTCATTTGGGCCTGATGCCTCAATCCATCAATAAATACGGTACTTACACGGTTCGAGCAAAAGATGAAGCCGAAGCTAAAAAATTACTGGAAGATGCCCATTTGTTGCAAGAGGTCGGTTGTTTCGGCATTGTGCTTGAAAAAATACCGGCAGCCGTAGGCGCAAAAATAGCTAAGGAAATCGACATCCCCGTCATTGGCATCGGAGCCGGCAACGGCGTGGACGGTCAAGTGCTGGTGATGCACGACATGTTGGGTATCACGCAGGAATTCTCTCCCCGCTTTCTTCGTCGCTACGCCAATTTGCAAGAAACCATCATCCATTCTGTCAACGACTACGTGAACGATGTCAAGAACCGCGAATTCCCGAGCGACCAAGAACAATATTGAATTTAATTCCCTAAGACCATTGGTATTTTTCGAAATGTTGCATATATTTGCCAGTAGAAACTATTTACAAAATAAAATATATAACCGGTAACTATATGAAACGGGGATTATATCTTTTCTTTTTACTGTTCCTCAGCTTGGCAGTACACGCTCAAATACTGGATCCCATTCACTGGGACGTCCGTTTGAAGCCCATCGACAATACGAACTATCAGATTGTTTTTCTAGCAACCATCGACGATGGCTGGCACCTATATAATATGGACTTACCCGAAGGAGGTCCCGTTTCCACTTCTTTCGAAATAGAGGTCAAACAAGGTTTGACTTTGGACGGAAAGACTCTCGCCACCAGCAAACCCGTCGTCAAAAAGGATGTGCAATTTGACATGGTTTTGAGTTGGTTTGTACGCGAAGCCATCTTCCTACAAAAAATCAACATTTCCAATCCCAAAACTTTCCATTTGAAAGGGCATGTCCAATACATGGCTTGTAATGATGAAAGCTGCCTACCTCCTACTCCGTTTGATTTCGAGTTTACACCAAGCGATTTAACTAAAAATACGGGAAGCGCAACCAAAACGACCGAAAAGGCAAAAACAGACACTACAGCTGAAACTTTACCAGTTGCCGCTTGGTCCACCGATACATTGCAGACTTCATCGGAACTAACTGCGAATCCCCTTTGGAAGCCCGTCATTGCCGAGCTGAAAAGGCTCAACAACGACGCTTCGTCCCACCAACACGGAACTTCCTGGTGGTTCTTACTTTTGTCAGGTTTTTTGGGAGGCTTATTGGCCTTGTTGACACCCTGCGTCTGGCCCATCATCCCAATGACCGTCAGCTTCTTTCTCAAACGCAACAAAGACCGACGAAAAGCCGTTCGGGAAGCCATTCTTTATGGCCTTTCCATCATCGTCATTTACCTAATTCTAGGCATCGGAATTACCTTATTGTTTGGATCCAGCGCCTTGAACAGCCTTTCCACCAATGCTTTCTTCAATCTTTTATTTTTTGCACTTCTTGTCGTTTTTGCGATTTCGTTTTTCGGAGCCTTCGAGATGGTTCTACCTTCTTCCTGGACCAATAAAATGGACCAAAAAGCCGACTCCACATCCGGTTTGCTGAGCATTTTCTTTATGGCCTTTACCCTGGCTCTTGTATCATTTTCCTGCACTGGCCCCATCATTGGTACCTTGCTGGTCGAAGCCGCTACGACAGGCTCCGTTCTAGGCCCTGCTCTGGGTATGTTTGGTTTCGCCACCGCCTTAGCGATTCCCTTTGCCCTATTTGCTCTTTTCCCGAATTTGCTTCAACGCATGCCCAAATCGGGAGGCTGGCTCCAAACGGTTAAAGTAGTTCTAGGTTTCCTTGAACTCGCATTTGCACTTAAATTCCTTTCAGTGGCTGACCTGGCCTATGGCTGGGGCATACTCAGCCGTCAAACCTTCCTCATCCTGTGGATTGCCAATTTCGGCATCATGGGCTTGTGGCTTATTTTTAAAGTTCGAAAATTCAGTACGATTCGTCTCTTGCTCGGATTGGTTTCACTGACCTTTTCCGGTTGGATGGCAACAGGACTCTGGGGTGCCCCGCTTGCTTCCATCAGTGCCTTTGCACCACCCGCCACCGCCAAAGACAGTAAACTCTACCAGACACAAGTTCACGCTGCATTTACCGATTACGAAGCAGGCATGGCTTATGCCAAATCCACCAATAAGCCCGTTATGATTGACTTTTCGGGCTTCGGTTGTGTCAATTGCCGCAAAATGGAAAACTCAGTTTGGCAAGACGAACGCGTCAAAAACATCCTGAAAAACGATTATGTACTCATTACGCTGATGGTTGACGACAAAACTTCGCTCGATAAACCGTTGGAAATTGTTGTCAATGGCAAAAAACGTACGCTACGAACCATTGGGGACAAGTGGAGCTACCTGCAACAATACAAGTTTGGCGCCAACGCCCAACCGTTTTACGTATTGTTGGATCGTGACGCCAATCTGCTTGGTCCTAGCCGTGCTTACGACGAAGACACCAAATCGTATATAGAATTTCTGAATGCAGGTTTGAGTGTTTACAAATCCAGATAGTAAATTGCTCTATTCTATTTCATTGAATATCAGCACAAAACCTCCATTTCCCTTAACCGATATTTGTTCCATGGTGGACGAAGAAGCGGTTTCGGCAGTTCGGGGCAGCTCTCCACAAACCACTGCATTGTTGGAATCTTGCTGATCCTGAATCAAAAAACCCTTCAAATCTTTTTCAGATAAGGTACTCGTATCAAACGAAAGGGTTTTAGCTACGTTTTCTCCATTAATGCCAGCAACATACCACGTTTTACCAGAACGCCTGGCCACGACACAATCTTTACCCGGATAACCTGCCAAAAATCGTGTTTCATCCCAAACCGTGGGTATATCCTTCAAATAGTTGATCACCTCAGCAGGCAATTGAGACAGGTTTTCGGGTATCAATCCAAAGTGTTGTACACCAGAAAAAAACACCACTGGAAGTGCCAATTCGAAAGCCATAGTCGTTCTGCGAATGGGGCCACTTTTTCTGTCTGCCCCTAGCCGTTCGTTAAGAATGATGGGGGTAAAATCCATAGGGCCAACGACATTGCGAAGAAATGGCAACGTAGCGCAATGTTGGGGTTCTCTGTCCGCATCGTATTGGCTGAATGTCACGAATTCCATTCCTTTGACCGACTCGTCCGTCACAAAATTGGGATAAATACGCTCCCACCCTCTGGGCAAGGTTGTTCCATGAAAGTTGACAGTCAATCCGAAATCGTTGGCATCCTTTAAAATATCCTCGTAATATTGCATGAAAAATTGCTTGTCACTGCCAAAAAAATCAACCTTAATCCCCTTTATGCCAATACTTTGCATCCATTTCATTTCAGCTCTTCGAATTTCCTGGTTATCCATGCAGTTTTTAGGCGTTTGAGGCGCATCGTTCCATTTTCCGTTTGAATTGTACCAAAGCAACAATCCAACACCCTTAATATCAGCATAAACCGCCAGGGTGCTAATATTTTCCCTACCAATCTGAACATCCCAAGGGGCATCGATCAGGCAATAATCGAAATTCAAGGTATCGGCCAAATCGATGAACTTACGAGTCACGTCATACGTAATGCTGTCGTCTTTCAAAACCAACCAACTCCAGGTCGCTTTGCCTGGTTTGTAAATCCCTTTGGCTTTGTACATTGGCTTTACGAGGTCTGTTGCCATGGTCGACTGGGCAATGGCCGTTGGCGCGTCCCCCACAATCATCATTCTCCAAGGGGTTTCGTAGGGTAGCGACATCATGGCCTTGGAGTGTTGTCCGGGCAGACCTTCAGCAACATTCGGGAATTCAATCCGATAAAGACTGTCGGTCGACAAATGTGCCAAATGAGTGCCACAATACGTGCCAGTGGTACCTGTTTCGCTAATCAATACCCAACCGGCACCGGGAATATTGAACAAAGCCGGATACGACCAACCACAACCCAATGTGGAAGGCGTTCCGACAGGAATGTTTTGTTGGTAATGTTCTTCGTAACTTGGATTGGTACGTGCGAAACCGGTGTGCGCTTGAGAAAGCGGAGTCATAAACGCTGTAGCATTGCCCGGAAAACGATAGCCACCTAGCTCCCGATTGATGGTGCAGGAGCCAGAGCCGTGCAATTTATATCGATAAGCCACCCCATCGTTAGAAACCCTGAAAATCAAATCCATGGCTCTCGATTGAGCATTTTTTAAATAGACTTGCACCTCCCTGTATGCCACAGAAATTTGAGACTTTTTACCAATGGGTTGCGTATAGTTTTCATATTTAACCTGTTCCGAATTTTTTCGGGTTTGTTTGAGTTCCTCACCAAAGGAGCCCAATGACGTTTCCAAACCAAGCGGGGATTGACGCACAACCAAGTTCTCTTTGTAAAAAACTTTGAAATAAAACCGGCCTTGTTGATTCAAAATTTGAAGAGCCACCTTCTTATCAGGGCTCCGATAGAAAACATCGGTCTTTGTCTTGGATGCAAACGACCAGCCGATAGACAATAGAACGGTGAGAAGCATTAGGTAGATGCGTTTCATACAGTATCGATTTTGGGTAAGGTTGAAAACAAAAATACAAAAAAAATCCTTAGCACTTCAGGAGGTAAATTCAAAAAATTTTAAGTTTCTTTGCATTAGTAAAAACACACCGAAACTAATGGATACGAAGAAATTCCTTCTCAGCGAAAAAGAGATTCCCACGCAATGGTACAACATATGTGCCGACATGAAAAACAAACCGGCCTTGCCTTTGCATCCCGGAACCCGTCAACCGCTGACAGTCGCTGATTTATCCCCCATTTTTGCAGAAGAACTCTGCAAACAGGAATTGAACCTGACGGACACCTACATCGATATTCCAGAAGAAGTTCGCAATGTGTACATGAACTACCGGCCCACCCCGCTGGTTCGCGCTTATGGCTTGGAAAAAGCTTTGGACACACCGGCACACATCTATTTCAAGAACGAAAGTGTCAGCCCGGTTGGCTCGCACAAATTGAATTCAGCCATTCCTCAGGCCTATTATAATAAAAAACAAGGTATTACCAACCTGACGACCGAAACTGGCGCCGGCCAATGGGGAGCAGCCCTCTCCTACGCCTGTCAGTTTTTTGGGCTCGAGCTTGCCGTCTACATGGTTAAAATCAGCTATGAACAAAAACCGTATCGCCGCTCCATCATGCAAAGCTACGGTGCTACCGTCATCGCTTCTCCGTCCATGTCAACCCGCGCCGGCAAAGATATCATCACCAAACATCCCAATTATCAGGGAAGTTTAGGAACAGCCATTTCAGAAGCCATTGAACTGGCCACCACGACCCCCAATTGCCGTTATGCTTTGGGTAGCGTGCTCAACCACGTCTCCTTGCACCAAACCATTATCGGGCAAGAAGCCAAAAAGCAAATGGAAATGGCCGGCGAATATCCTGATATCGTGATTGGTTGCTTTGGCGGCGGATCCAACTTCAGCGGACTTTCCTTTCCTTTCATACAGGAAACCTTGACCAAAGGAACCAAAACTCGTTATATCGCTGCTGAACCAGCTTCTTGTCCCAAATTGACCCGTGGCAAATTGCTTTACGATTTCGGTGACGAAGCCGGTTACACTCCACTTCTTCGCATGTACACATTAGGCCACAACTTCGCACCAGCTCACATTCACGCAGGCGGACTTCGCTACCACGGAGCCGGCACCATCGTTAGTCAGCTAATGGATGATAAAATCATGGAAGCAGTAGACATCAAACAGTTGGACAGTTTTGCAGCCGCCATGACCTTTGCCAAATCCGAAGGAATCATACCAGCTCCCGAATCTGCTCATGCTATCGCCGCCACCATCAATGAAGCACTCAAATGCAAAGAAGAAGGTGTTGGCAAAACCATCCTGTTCAATCTATCTGGTCATGGGCTCATCGACATGACTGCTTACGACAATTATTTATCCGACGACCTGAAAAACTTCGAACTTTCTCAGGAAGAAATTGATCGGAATTTGGAAGCCGTCATCAACATGCAATAAAACATGAAGATCCTCGTCCAACACATCGAAAACCTGCTGCCCGAGCACGACTGCGTAGTCGTTCCCGGGTTAGGCGGCTTCGTTCAGAACGAGGTTCAGGCACGCATTCAGCCGGGAGCCAGATTATTTTACCCCGCTTCCAAAGAAATCGGGTTCAACCATCGCCTCAAATTCAACGATGGCTTGTTGGCACAATCTTATCAGGAAACCAATGGTTTAAGTTTTGAAGAAGCCAATACTGAGATTCAAAAGGCGGTTCATGAAATTCATGAGAAACTGAATGCAGGCAAATTTATCCGCTTGGGGCGCATAGGAACGTTATTCCTGGTAGAACAGCAACCCGTTTTTCGACCAGACCATCACAACCATTTTTATCCGGAAGCATACGGACTTACTCCATTTACATTCCCATTGCTTAAAAAGGACGCACCCATGCAGGAAGCTTCAACCCCGGTTGCAGAAACTCCAAAAGAATCGTCAGAATTGAAGAAAACGATTGTTCGACAAAAGAAAACGGAATCAAGATCGTCCAAGGATGAATTCATTCACCTTCGTTTAAGCCGCAGCAGAGCCCGTCAATTGACCGCAAGCGTTGCTGTTCTCTTGTTTTTCGTCTTCTTATCCAAACCTGCCGGAAATTTTTCCGAGAGTCAAGAAGCCGGCATGATGCACAATTACCTTTCTGCCGTTGTTCAAAACAATTCCGATATCACTCCGACGGTTGTTAAGCCAGTATTACCCACCGAAACTCGTGAGGCGGTTCCAATTCCCAGTGTACAAAAAGATTCAACGATTCAAGCTTCTATTGCCTCCATCGATGCACCAGCCTCACTCAAAGGCTTTTACATCATCGTGAGCACCTTTGTTCAAAAAGAGACTGCTCAACGTTGGCTCAAAGAACACGAAAGGGAACCGATTTTGAAGGATGCCCGCATTTTAGTTTCCGACGGACGCGCCAGAGTCTTTGTGAAGCACTGTTTGAACTCAACCGAAGCTTCCACTTACCTTAATAAGTTTACCGCGAGTCATTCTGAATATGCTTCCGCATGGGTTTATTCTGCTAAAAATGACTGAAAAAAGTCGGTCAACACTCAAAATCTTCCAAATATTCTTTTTACCTTTGTGCCCGCTTAATGCAAGTACATTTATAAATTCAATTCAAACAAATGGCAACTAAAATCAGATTGCAAAGACACGGCCGCAAAGGGTATGCATTTTACCACGTTGTAGTCGCAGACAGCAGGGCACCACGAGATGGTAAATTTATTGAGAGATTAGGTTCGTACAACCCGAACACAAATCCTGCTACAATAGATTTGAATTTCGAACGCGCCTTGTATTGGGTATCAACCGGTGCACAACCCACCGACACCGCTCGTACAGTACTTTCCACCGAAGGCGTACTGATGATGAAACACCTCTTGGAAGGTGTCAAAAGAGGCGCTTTCAACGCCGAAGAAGCTGAAGTAAAATTCAATGCATGGAAACAAAGCAAAGATGCTTCTATCAACGCCGCCAAGGTTTCCCTTAAAGATGCCGCCCGCGCCGATGCTAAAGCTCGTTTAGAAGCTGAGGTAGCTGTCAACAAAGCTAAAGCCGAAGAAGTAGCCGCTAAACAAGCTGCTCTCCGCGCCGAAGAAGCTGCTGCCAATGCTCCCGTTGAAGAAGCACCCGTCGCTGAAGCTCCTGCAGCTGAAGAAGCCGAAGAAGTAGCTGAGGAAAAAGTTCCTCACGTTGCTCCAGACGCTGAATAATATTTAAGGAGTCCTTTTTCTACGGACTCCACTTTGGAGAGATGGCAGAGTGGTCGATTGCGGCGGTCTTGAAAACCGTTGAACAGCAATGTTCCTGGGGTTCGAATCCCTATCTCTCCGCAAATACAAAAACAAAAAACAGTAAAAGCCCGTAAAATCAATGATTTACGGGCTTTTATTTTTTTAGATACAACCAAAATATTGAAAAAATATCAGACTTTAAGAGACCCTTTCGGGTACCTGAATATACATCAAACTCACTTGAAATCAAATTATTCCTTTTTCCAGAATCATGCTGCTGCATGATAAACATTTTCAGGTATGTCCAGATTTACGCATCCGTACTTACGCTCCGCCAGAAGCGTTCCACGAAAATGTTGTCCAGCGCTCATCCTTTAGTACCAATAAATATAATTTAATATATTGATTATCAGCAATATAAATTAGCAGCTTCAAATTTTTTTAGAAAATTAATGTGCTGAATTTAAGCGCTTTAAACATGTTCGAAACAACTAACAAGAACAAAGTTACCCTAAAATCTTTTCAAAAATGGGCAACATACCGCACTATTCGTCCCATTTGGCAGTTAAGCCAACAAAAAATATCAAAAAAGTGCATTTTATAGCTCTTTTCGTTGCATATAATAAATTTAATTGTATATTTGCAGATAAATGAGCCGTATAATGCACTATTCAGAGTTAATAAAAACAATAAAAGACCGCCGGGAAGCCTTACAGGTAACACAGGAAACCGTGGCGGAACTATCGGGTGTTGGGTTACGCACACTCAAACAGTTCGAAAGTGGAAAAGGAAACCCGACACTACTTACTTTACAAAAGATAGCCGATGTGTTGGGATTAGAACTAACACTCACCGTCAAAAATTTATCTGGAAATAGATGAGACAGGTAAAAGTATTATTCAAAGACCAGGAAGCAGGAGTATTAACCCAGCACAACGATGGATCATTTACATTCAGCTACAATGATGCATGGTTAGCCGACAACAACAAACCAGCAATCAGTCTCACGTTGCCTAAAAGTGAACAATCCTTTCATTCACCATTTCTATTCCCGTTTTTTTTCAACATGCTACCAGAAGGTTCAAACAAACAAGTCGTCTGCAAATTAAACAGGATTGATACAAAAGATTATTTTGGCTTACTGATGACTACCGCAAAAACGGATAGTATCGGTGCAGTAACCCTCATGGAAATCATTGGTAATAACACCGCAGAACAATGAAAAAAAGATTAGAAAATAATATTCAACATCCAATTACTCATTGTCCCGGCACCTTAGCTGAAGGTTTTAATGCTTATAGTAGAACATGTCTGAAACGAGTTTTTCAAGGCAAGGCGGTGCATTGCATATTGCCATACGACTCGCCTGCTTCCAATTCAGAAACAGACAACCTTTTCGATCAAAACAGAAAACGCATGTCTATCTCCGGTGTCCAGGAAAAATTCTCGGTACTGCTCGAAAAAAATAAATTGAGGCTAATCGAAGAGGGCGAACGTGGCACATATATTCTGAAACCAATTCCTGGAGTAGGTAAAAATCCCAATCAGATGCCAGCCAACGAACACCTAACGATGCAAATTGCTCGTCAGGTATATAACATTGAAACAGCCGAAAATGCATTGATTTTCTTCAAAAACGGAGCTCCGGCTTACATTACCAAACGCTTTGATGTAAAAAACGACGGTTCAAAACTGGCGCAGGAAGATTTTGCGTCACTAGCTGGCCGGACACCGCAGACACATGGAGAACATTACAAGTATTTGGGAAATTATTTTGAGTTGTTTGAATTGATGCAGAAGCATTTGCCAACCTATAAATTGGAAGTACCCAAACTATTGAAACTGCTGATTTTCAATTATCTGTTTTCTAATGGCGATGCACACTTCAAAAACTTTTCGATACTGGAGACCCCAATGGGCGACTACAGATTAAGTCCGGCCTACGACCTGATAAACAGTCGTATTCACATTGAGGATAGAGATTTTGCACTGGATGATGGACTATTACCCAGAAACAAAACACAGGGCAAGGTTAGTCATCAATTTGCAATACTTGCTGAAAATGCAGGAATCAGTGAAACCATATTCAATGGAATCATGAAACTCTTGCTCTCAAAATCAGCAGAAGTTGAGAAACTGATAAATGCATCCTTCCTCAACGAAAGTATTAAACGGAATTATTGGCAAGCTTATCAAACCCGACTAAAGAAACTTTCAGAAGAATAATCCCCAAACAGTTTGGGTTTTTATGTATTTGCATGCCCGACAGAAACGCTAAGCAAAACCGTTGACGTCAAAAGATAGCATACAACCCAAGTTACGTCGAACCTCTCGAATTGGTTCAATTGGTGACCTTTCTACTTATAAAACCATCACTTGACCCATAACCCGAACGAGGGATTTCAAAATATTTACTTCATTTCTAAAGTAGTTTATTTCATGACCATGATAAATGATTTTAATGAAAAAATCATTCGTAAATTCGTCAAATAATAAAACCCCTCTTTCATGAAAACGATAGCCTACAATCCACTCACCATACCAACCTATGTAATGGCAAAACCAATTGGTTCCAGTTGCAACCTGAACTGCGCCTATTGCTATTATCTTGAAAAGGCGAAATTATACGAAAATCGTAAGAACTTTATCATGAGCGACGATACGCTCGAAAAATACATTGAAAGTTATATTCAAGCTCAGCCAGTACCCGATGTCTTGTTTTCCTGGCACGGAGGAGAGACCTTGTTGCGGGATCTTTCCTTTTATCGAAAGGTGCTTGCCCTTCAAAAAAAATACGGCCGCGGACGAAGAATAGATAACTCACTGCAAACCAATGGCGTATTATTGAATGACGATTGGTGTAGGTTCTTTAAGGACGCTAATTTTCTGATTGGAATATCCTTAGATGGACCGGAACATTGCCACGATAAATATCGAAAAAACAAAGGAGGAGACGGCACATTCCGACAAGTGATGCGAGGCGTCGAATTGCTACAAAAGCATCAGGTAGACTTTAATACGCTCTCCGTAATCAATAATTACAATGTCGATTTTCCGCTCGAAACGTATCATTTCTTTAAAGAAATTGGAAGTCAATACATGCAGTTCTCACCCATTGTAGAGCGATTGTCGAATGTACGACCCGATGGTTTGAACCTACTGCCACCCGACTTTAATGCCAATATAGAATCCAATGCCGGAACCGATTCCAATACAGAAACCGTTTTAGCTCCCTGGACAGTGGACGCCAAGAAATTCGGTCAATTTTATATATCCATTTTTGACGAATGGGTTCGAAAGGATGTCGGAAGGTATTTTATCCAGCTATTCGATGCGACGTTGGCCGGAACGGTCGGAGAACAGCCAGGCGTTTGCATTTTTGGAGAAACCTGTGGACATGCCACCGCGATGGAGTTTAACGGAGATGTATACGCCTGTGACCATTTTGTTTATCCCGAATATAAATTGGGAAACATCAAAACCCATACCATTTTTGAAATGGTCTTTTCTCAAAAGCAATTGCGATTTGGAGCAGATAAGCGTGACATGTTGCCGTCGCAATGTCTCCAATGTGAATACAAGAAACTTTGCAACGGCGAATGCCCTAAAAACCGAATAATCAATACTTCGACCGGAGAACCCGGACTAAATTATCTATGCGAAGGTTACACCGCTTTTTGGAAACATACAAAACCTTATATGGAGTTCATGGCCAATGAATTGCGCTTTGAACGTTCACCGGCAAACGTCATGAATTGGAACAAGTAATTACGCCGCCAAGCGACGTAATTACCTAAAAACCTTACTGAAAACTGATGGTCCAACGAATACCAAAACGGTCGGTCAACATACCGTGGTACGCGCCCCAGAACATCATGGCCATCGGCATCTCTGCCTTGCCTCCCTCAGCCAAGCCATTAAAAAGAGCATCCGCTTCCTCCTTGGACGAAGCATCCAGTGAAATGGCAAAATTATCTCCAGCGGTAGTTCCGCGGCCCATTTCGGGTAAACTATCGCTGCCAAAAAGCATCGCATTGCCACCTATCGGCAATTCCACATGTAAAACTTTATTCTTTAAGGAATCCGGAACAGGCGGAAAACCCTCCATGGGAGGCATATCCTTGAAATACTGCATCATACGGAATTCCGTCTTGAAAACTTTCTTATAAAAATTGAACGCTTCTTCAGTAAATCCGTTGAAGTTCAGCGAGATAACCATATTCTTCATCTTGATGTCTATTTAAATTAGGTAGCAAATATACGCATCGACCATTCAAAATTCCAACAATCAGTTCATCAATTTTTTCGAACAGTCGATAGCCGCAATCGTACCGTCCGAAACCGCTGTCGTGATCTGCCTGTATTTCTTGCTCACCACGTCTCCGGCAGCATAAACGTCCGGTAAGGTCGTCTGACGATCCTCGTCCACCAAAATATACCCCCACTTGTCCAAAGATGGGAGAACCGATCCGAGCATCGAAACGTTGGCCTTAAATCCAATGAACACAAACACTCCGTCCGAAACCAATTTCGTGAACTCATGCGTCAACACATTTTCTATCGTCGCAACCATCTGACCTTCCAATTTTTCAAAAAGCCTTGGTTCCGAATCGTAAATGACTGAAATCTTGGGATCGGCCAACAACGCATCCACCGCCGTCTGGTTGGCTGTCAGCTTGTCAAACTGATGCACCATCGTAATCTTTGAAGCAAATTTGGAAATGAACAACGCTTCTTCCACAGCGGAGTTCCCACCGCCAATCACCACCACTTCCTTGCCTTCAAAATATTTGGCATCGCAGGTGGCGCAATATGAGATGCCCTTGCCCTTGAATTCCGATTCCCCAGGCGCGTTCATCGTGTTGGGTGTTGTTCCCGTGGCTAATATGATTTTTTTGAAACGAATCGTCTCCAATTCGTCAATGACAATCTCTTTTTTAACCAAATCCACCGAAGTGACATCCACCGCCAGCTTCATGTCAATGCCCGAATGCTTGGCCTGTTCGCCCATGTTGTGCGCCAACAGGTATCCCGGTTGCGGCTCTTGAAAACCCGGATAATTTGAAACCTGATGCGTGATGGCCATATAACCGCCCGGCAACGCAGGATCAATCAAAACCGTCTTGATTTTGGCCTGACCCAGATAAATTCCAGCAGTCAGACCTGCAGGGCCACCACCCAAAATCACCACATCGTAATCCGACACCATTGGTTTGCGAGCAGCATGCACCTTCGAAACCTCTTCGGGCGAAAGCATCCCGTCCAATTTCTCCATCAACTGCGATTTGCGAATGGCACCACTGACGAACTCTGTAACCTGCTTGCCCTGATCAAAAAACAAGACCGTCGGTGAGGAAGTCACCCCAAGCTGAGTTGCCAATTCTCGGTTCGCCTGACGGAAAATCTTCAAAAACTTCAGGTTCGAACCGTACAGTTCAGCCATTTCTTCGAACTTCGGAGCCAACGCTTCACACGGAGGACACTCGGTCGAATAAAAATCCAAAACAACTTTTCCACCGTTCAAAACCTCTTTTTCAAAATCTTTTGATTCAATTTCTTTCATCTGATAATCAATATAATACGATACTATAATTAAACTTTTACTTGAAGTAGTAGGAAGCTCCCAACGAAAGCAATTCCTTGATTGGACGGCAATCTGGAGAAGCTACCGAGCCGTTTTTATTCTTGGCAACCGACGCACAACCTCCTCCGCATGCCAACGCCAACGAACAGTCCTTGCATTCCAAAATGGAAGTGATGTCCCTGTCCTGCCACGCTTCCACCGCTTCGGTGTTCAGCGTAACGGTCGGATAAAAAGTGCCCAGTTCCTCCCCTTGTTTCCCGACGGTTGCCGTGCAGGAATAAATGGTGCCGGTATAGTCAAACGCCCATTCCGTCTTGCAAGCAGGACAAGAATCGAACAAAGGTTGTGGTAGCTCGTCGTTCTCAGAGATGAATTTGGCAATGGAGAACGCAGGTTTGTAGAATTCGGCAATGTAGGGATGTTCTTTCAGCAGTTCATACATCGCACCGTAAAGCGAAGCACGGTCGTACAACCGGTCTGGCGTGCTGTTGCAATGGTGAAGCTCGTAATTTCGACCAATTTGCGTCTTGAAAATTGGATTCGACGTCCAGCCTTTATCGATGGCAAAACGCGACAAGGCAGGCAGGTTGCTCAGGTTGTCCTTATCGGCCACCATCCTCAAATTCACGGAGATACCAGCTTTCAGGCTAGCATCGATGCCCTCTACGATTCTTTTGAAAGTAGGCTGCTTGCCAAGCAGGTACCGACGCGCATCGTGCACTTCTTCGGTGCCGTCCAGCGTTACTTGAACCTCCCGAATTCGGTGCTTCGACAACAAATCCAGGTACGAAGCCAACGTATAGCCGTTGGTTACAAAAGCCACTTCCAAACCAGCTTCCGTAGCTTTGTTCAAAAAATGCGTCAGCAAAAGACGCTGATTTTTACCGGGCAGCAAGGGTTCACCGCCAAAAACGGTCACATATTTACGTT
Organism: Bacteroidales bacterium; assembly: GCA_035719105.1. Lineage (GTDB taxonomy): Bacteria > Bacteroidota > Bacteroidia > Bacteroidales > UBA1402 > UBA8389. Next base: position 240,462 of record DASTGN010000003.1, read on the forward strand.
TACCAGCAAAATGCACCTTCACATAATCGAAAAAGGAATCGATCACCTCGGTCGAAAGCACCTGTTTCACAGGCTCATAGCCTTCTTGATAACAATACGTGCAGGCAAAATTGCAGGAATAATTGGGCACAAAAAACAACTGGACCTCGTCTAATTCGCGGCGATCCAAAAAATCCAGATACGCATTCCGAAACGCAGATTGCTCGTCGAATTCCTGTGTCAGATAGCCTTTTTCGGCAAACGCACCTTCGGGATCGATTTCCTTAAGGTATCGATCTCTCTCCGTTTTCGAAATCAAGTCGGCACTGCCGTACAATGGATTGACGATGAGAAACTCCCCCGGGGCATCCGCCACTGGAGCAACAATATTGTGTTTGGATTTCATAAGCTAACTATTTGATTTTAAAAGGGCTGCGTCCATATGAATTCCATACCGACACAGCCCTAAAATCCATGCTCAGTCGTGACAACCAGCAATGGTCACGGAAACCTTGGCACAGCATTGTGCCACTTTTTTCGTGGATTTGCCGCTGTTACAGCAGCTTTTCTTAACTAAACTTTTCATCAGAAAGTGAATTTAGTACGGTTCGGTTCGCATGTAAACCAAAACCAACGATGAACGAACATGCTCGTTTTAATTTAGCAACAACAACAGCCAGTCGACCGTTTTACGCCAGAAATGGTGAAACTGCAGACTTCGGCCTTCCCTTTTGCATAAGGTTGCGATTCTTCCAAAATACGGATTTCTTTGAATCCGGCTGTCAACAGCATTTGCAGGTATTCGGGCTTGGTAACCGAACCAGCCCAGCATTCAGCCACTGCTTCAGGATCGTTTCGGTACTCCTCGGGAATGGGCTGCGTGGCGTAAATATCGCTCACCACGAACCGCCCACCCGTACGCAAAATACGGAACACTTCGTTCCAAACTCCCTGTTTATCAGCGCTGTGATTGATAGTACAATTGGAAATAACCAAATCGACCGTTCCATCTTGCAAAGGTAGATGTTCGAGTTCAGCCTTGAGGATGGTGGCATTGGTAATCGCGAACTTTTCGAGATTCGCCTTGGCTTTGGCCACCATGCCCTCAGACAGATCAATGCCATAAACATGGCCCTTGGGACCGACCTTTTCAGCCAGTCGCATCACGTCGTTGCCTCTGCCGCTGCCTAAATCCACACAAACATCCCCCAACAGAGCCTCTGCATGAAATACAGCACCCCCACAGGACAAACAGCAGGAATCATCCTTGCTTAAAAGCGTATAACGTTGATTGATAGCTTCGTTCGACATATTATTCGGGAATTTCGTCTGTGTCGGACGGTTTATTGGCAACCGGCTTCTTCTCAAAGGTATTAAATAATAGTCCACCGACCAATACCCCCCAAATGGAACTCATGATTGGGTTGGAAGTAATGGGACATGTACCGCTGGTACAACCCACAAAATGATAATATAAATAGCCACCGACGCCACCCAGAATACCTCCAAGAATGGTCAAACGATGCTTTCGCAAATAAATCGGACACTGCATAATGCTATAAATTAGTTGATTTTCAAACAAATATTATCTACTAAGAATATTTTCCTATTGAAATTATTTGCAAATATAAACATATTTTTGATTCGTACATACAATCTTACACAATTTTTGTTATTTTTGCTATTATGGATATTGTCTTTCTAGGTTCTTATTAATGTACCCGTTAAAAAAACAACCATGAACAAAGCCAGTTTAATCAGCCTCGTTTCTGAAATGAGCGACATGAGCAAATCCGACGTGAAAAAAGTGCTTGAAGCTACCGTAGCAGCACTAAACAAAGGCCTGTCAAAAGGCGAAAAAGTATTGCTTACCGGATTTGGATCATTCAACGTGGTGGAACGCGCACCCAGGGTAGGCATCAACCCGAAAACCCTGAAACCCATGAACATCCCCGCCAAAAAATTTGTAAAATTCGTACCCGGGAAGGACATCACGAGTAGCATTCATTGATGCTGCAGACTCTCGTTCTAAGTCTCAGCGTTCAATTCCGCCATGAATCAAAATCCAGTTTGTAAACTCTTCAACATCCAGTACCCCATCATCCAGGGCGGAATGGTTTGGTGTAGCGGTTGGCGCCTCGCTTCAGCAGTAAGCAACGCCGGTGGGCTCGGACTCATCGGCGCCGGCTCCATGCATCCCGAAGTGCTACGCGAACACATCCAAAAGTGCCGTGCCGCCACTTCAAAACCCTTCGGTGTCAATATCCCCTTGATGTACCCACAAATCCAGGACATCATGCAAATCGTTGTAGATGAGCACGTCCCCATCGTCTTCACCTCTGCAGGCGGCCCCAAAACCTGGACCCCATTTTTACACGAACACGGCATTTTAGTCGCTCACGTCGTTTCAAACACCCTTTTTGCCCGCAAAAGCGCCGAAGCCGGCGTCGACGCCATCGTAGCCGAAGGCTTTGAAGCAGGCGGTCACAACGGCCGCGAAGAAACGACCACCTTCTGCCTCATACCCCTAGTGCGCCAAGCCACCACCCTACCCCTTATCGCAGCAGGCGGCATTTCCTCTCGCCCCAGCTATCAAGCCGCCTTTATTCTCGGCGCAGACGCCGTTCAAATGGGAACCCGCTTCGCTTTGAGCACCGAAAGCTCCGCCCACCCTCTCTTCAAGGCTCGCTGCCGTTCATTAAACGAAGGCGACACCAAACTCCTACTTAAAAAGCTAGCACCCACCCGATTAGTCGATAATCCATTTTCACAAACCGTCTTGGAAGCCGAAAATCGCGGTGCCTCACCCGAGGAACTCCGCTCTCTCCTTGGTCACGGCCGCCCCAAACTCGGTATTTTCGAAGGCAACCTCACCGATGGCGAACTGGAGATTGGCCAGTCTGCCGGCTCCATTCGTCACGAAGAAACAGTTGCCGAAATCTTTGCTGATTTACTTCTACAGTAGTAACGATAATTTGCTTTTCTCTTGTTTCCTTTCTGCATTTTTGAAAATTGGCCCTTAGCCGTTAGATCCAGATACTTTGATCCATTTTCTGCAACCTCCACGCTAAGAGCTACGCCCAGAATCCTTTTGCCTGCGACCCTTTATTTGCAGAACTTCTTTATACTGTGTCTGCCTATTACAAAAGTGAGATTTTTATTATCGCCATCAGGAGGGCAATTTTGCCGCTCTTTTCGCTACTGGAGTAACGATAATATGCCTTTCCATTGCTTCGTTTCTGTGTTTTTAAAAACATCCCTCATTCACTTAACTGCGACCCAAAATTTGCAGAACTTCTTTATACTGTGTCTGCCTATTACAAAAGTGAGATTTTTATTATCGCCATCAGGAGGGCAATTTTGCCGACCTTTTCGCTACTGGAGTAACGATAATATGCCTTTCCATTGCTTCGTTTCTGTGTTTTTAAAAACACATCCTTCATTCACTTAACTGCGACCCAAAACTTGCAAAACTTCGTTTGCGCAGTCTGCCTATACAAAAGTGAGATTTTTATTATCTCTATCAGGGTAGCAATTTTGCCGCTCTTTTCGCTACTGGAGTAACGATAATATGCCTTTCCATTGCTTCGTTTCTGTGTTTTTAAAAACACATCCTTCATCCATTAAACTGCGACCCAAAACTTGCAAAACTTCGTTTGCGCAGTCTGCCTATACAAAAGTGAGAATTTTATTATCACTATCAGGGTAGCAATTCAAATTATCGCTACCAGGAGGGCGATTTTGCCGCCCTTTTCGCTACTGGGGAAACGATAATAGGATTTTACTTTTTAGGGTTGGTGGATGTGGTTGGAGGTGGTTATGAGTATTTGGAGGTGGTTATGAGTATTTGGAGGTAGTTATTAGTAGTTGGAGGTAGTTATGAGTAGTTGGAGGTAGTTTTGAGTAGTTGGAGGTAGTTTTGAGTAATTGGAGGTGATTATGGGTAGTTGGAGGTAGTTATGAGTCTTTGGAGGTAGTTGGGAGCGGTTAGTTTAATTAGTTCAAAATTGATTCTGAGAAAAATTGGGAAGTATTCAGAAAAGTGTGTCAGCCCTAATTCCTAAAGCAATTCAAATTACCGTTACCAGAATAGCAGTTAAAATTGCCCTAAATGTAGTAGAAATAGTAGTATAAGAAGAAGAAGAAGAAGAAGTATAAGTAGTAGTAGTTCATATTATCGCTATCAGGGTAGCAATTCAAATTATCGCTATCAGGGTAGCAATTCAAATTACTGCTATCAGGTGGGCGATTTTGCCGCTCTTTTCGCTACTAAAGTAACGATAATAAAAAACCACTAAAAACAAGGTTAGTTAAGACACGAAAGGGTGAGTTAAGACACGAAAGGGTGAGTTATGCCACGAAAGGGCAAGCTGAGCAAAGGCAAGCCACGAAAGGGTGAGTCACATTACGAAAGGGCAAGTCAAACCACTCAATGCCATACAAAGAAAATCAAACCGAAGCTACGCAAGCCGAAGCCACCAAAGCCGAAGGTACGCAAGCCGAAGCCACGAAAGCCGAAGCCACGCAAAATGAAATGAAATGAAACGAAACCAAGCAAGCCGAGTCAAAGGAAAAAACTAAAGCAAATCCGCTGCTCCAAGCGGCTCATACGGCCCATCCTTGCATTCGAAAATGGTGCTGCCAGGCTCCAGCACTTCGATGTTGTGCCATTGGCCTGCGGGGATGTTGACGCCATAAAGGCCTTGCAGGGGGTCCAGGATCAGGTCTTCTGAGACGGTGCCATCGGCGTTGTAAAACAGGACACGGATGCGGCCGCGGAGGAGGACATAGGTTTCTTGAGTGGCGGGGTGGCGGTGGATGGGCAATAGAGTGCCGGGTTCCAGGGCGTTAAGCATGCGTTGAGAGGGGGAATCGGCGCTGGAATGGAAATTGAAATTCATGCGAAGGCGAGACGAGAGTTTGGCTTCATCCGAGATTCGATCTAACAAAGCATTATCGATGACTTGCATATATAAAGGTATTAATGTGAACCAACGAGAACCAACGGGAACCACGTGAATCAACCAACTTCCGAGACTTCGTCGTATATTTCGAAAGGAGAGTTTTGGCTTTTAAACTCGGGAATCAGTTCCTTCATAGCTCGAATCGTACAAGGAATATCCACGATGTAGGCGCAATCGATAGCCTTTGTTAGTTTATTGCAGACATCATCGAAATCGTACTGACGCACCTTCGCAACGGTAATCTTTTCGTGCTCTGTGGGCAGGGTCGTTTCCTTGTCATTCAGCAGTTCCTCGTAGAGTTTTTCGCCGGGTCTCAGGCCGGTAATTTGAATCTTGATGTCGACATCGGGCAGCAAACCGGCCAATTCGATCATTTTTCTGGCCAAATCGATGATCTTGACGGGTTCACCCATGTCAAAGACGTAGATTTCACCCGATTTGCCAAACGAAGCGGCTTCCAGAACCAAGCGGCAGGCTTCGGGAATGGTCATGAAATAGCGGATAATATCGGGGTGAGTCACCGTAACCGGACCACCACGTTCAATCTGCGATTTGAAGTGCGGAATCACGGAACCGTTGGAACCCAACACATTGCCGAAACGAGTGGTTACGAATTGAATCGGATTCCCCATTCGGGCAGCTTCCTTGGCCAAGGTCTGAACGTAGATTTCGGCCATGCGTTTGGAAGCACCCATCACATTGGTAGGGTTCACAGCCTTGTCGGTGGAAATCATGACGAAACGCTCCACACCGTATTGGGCAGAGAAGCTACTTAAATTCTTGGTACCAAGCACATTGACCAAAATAGCCTCGCAAGGATTTTCCTCCATCATCGGCACATGCTTGTAGGCAGCAGCATGGTAGACAACCTGCGGCCTAAACTTGCGGAACACAAAGCCCAAGCGGTTCACACTGCGGACATCACCAATCACCGTTTCAAAAACGAGATCCGGGTAAATCAACTCCAACTCCAAACGAAGGTTGTGAAGCGGGGTTTCAGCCAAGTCGAACAAAACAAGCGACTGCGGTCTGAACTGAGCCAGTTGGCGAACCAATTCACTACCAATGGAACCGGCAGCACCCGTAATGAGAATCACCTTGTTGCGAACCTGGCTCTCAATACGCTCCATATCGATGCGAATTTCCTCCCTACCCAACAAATCCTCGAACTGAATAGGCTTCATCTGAACATGCATTTGACCGGGGCTATCCACACCCTCGAACGGTGGTGATACCATCACCTCCAACCCTTTTTCCAAACAGGTGGAGATAAAAGCCTCTTCTTGGCGAGCTGATATGTAATCGGGAAATAAAATGGTCAATATCTGATTCTTACGCAAAAACACATCCATATTGTCGCTTTCCAAATCGTACACAGGCAAATCGTGGATGCGCATGCTGCGTGATTTGCCGTCACGTACCAAAAAACCCTGCACCAAATGGTTGTTCCTCGGGCTTTTGTTGATCCATTGAGCCAAGGCCAAGCTGTGTCCGCCGATACCGTACACTAACGTGTTCTTGCCCTTCTTGCCCGAATAGCTCATGGTGTAGAAATACAAAAAAACCACGATGAGCCGCATGGACAACATCAAAGAGAGCGAATAAATCATCAGGTTTTGCACCAAAAACAAGCGGTAGGGAACATCCAACTGCATCGCTACGATCAAACCCAAGAAAACCACATTGGATGAAAACAGAGCGAGGAATACCCGCCACAATTCCTGCAGGTTGGAATGACGAATCAGTCCGCGATATGACTTGAAAAAGTAGAAGGAAACCGCATTAACTATCAAATAAATGAAACACCATACGAGAACGTTTGGAATTTGATGGTCGGCGTCCACTTTGGATCGAATGTACACCGCACCAAAATACGCAGCAGTACATAAAAACAAATCAATCGAATAAATTATCCAACGATTGAACATGGATTTACCCATGAGTTTCGTGAAAAATCTTCTTAGAACATTTTGAATTTCATTCATTAGTCAGGTAGCATGAAACATACAAAAATAACAAAAAGTTTACTTCTATAGCGGTTTATCAAAGAATTGTTCAAAAAAAAAGCCGTTCCAAAATGAAACGGCCATTAATTACTTTAATATCAATTTATTACAAATTATATTTTATCCCAAGCGACATACCACTGAGCAAAGGCCTCCAAACCCTCCTTCAGGGTCGTCGAAGGTTTGTAACCGAACTCCTTTTCCAAGTCCGAAACATCGCAATACGTATTCAAAACATCCCCTGGCTGCATGGGTAAAAACTCCTTGACAGCCTCTTTTCCAAGTGCTTGCTCCAGCGTTTCGATGTAATCCATCAAACGGACAGGAGCCGAGCTTCCAATGTTGTATATTCGGTATGGCTCCGACGAAGTCGCCGGATCAGGCGCCTGCGCATTCCAATCCGCTGCAGCCGTGGCCGGCTTGTTGATGACCCGAACCACCCCCTCAATGATATCCGCAATGTAGGTGAAATCCCTGCCCATGTCCCCCTTATTGAAAACCTTGAGCGTTTTGCCGTGCAAGATGGCATCGGCAAAAAGCATCGGCGACATGTCCGGCCTGCCCCACGGCCCATAAACCGTAAAAAACCGCAAACCCGTAGTGGGCATCTGATACAGTTTCGAAAACACATGCGCCATCAACTCGTTGCTCTTCTTGGTGGCCGCATAAAACGAAACCGGATGGTTCACTGATTCGTGCGTGGAAAACGGCATGTGCCCGTTCAGCCCATAAACGCTGCTCGAACTGGCATACACCAAATGTTCCACCCGATGCTTCCGCGATTGTTCCAAAATATTGGTGAAACCCACGATGTTGCTGTTTACGTAGGCCATCGGATTCTCGATGGAGTACCGCACGCCAGCCTGCGCACCCAGGTTGCAAACCACCCCGAAGGCAATCTCCTCGAACAAGGAAGCCAAGTTTTCACTGTCCTCCATTTTTATCCGGATGAACCGATAGCCCTTGTGTTTTGCGCTGGGAGTCAGTTTGTTCCATTGAATAGCCTCCTCAGTAACGCCCAACTCCGCCAATCGCGCGTACTTCAATCGAACGTCGTAATAATCGTTGATGTTATCCAGTCCCACCACTTGCCAGCCCTCAGCCAACAAACGTTCCGAAAGCCAGAAACCGATGAAACCGGCACCACCAGTCACCAAAATCGTCTTGTTTTGTATCACTTTCCTGTTGTAAAAAGTTCATTCACAGCCTCGTACGAAGCCAAATCTCCAATATCGAAGCGTTTGCCGGGCAACGGCCAGGCGTACACTTCCGTCTGCTTGCAGAGCCAAGCCATCAGGTTTCCAGGAGCATCGGCTCCGCAACCGTTTTCCAACGCTTGGCGAACCAAGGGCAAATCGTCCTTGCGGTAAAAGTAAAACGGCGGTACCGCCCAATGCGAAGGCGGCAGCTGCGGTTTCTCATGCATGGCGATCACCCGCATGTTTTGGTCCGCCTCCAAAACGCCCGTTTTTTGCAAAGCCTTGATCGAAGGCTCCTCGTGGCAGGTCAGGCAGCTCCTACCCTTCTCCACGGCAAACCGGACAAAAGGCGCGAACGAGAAATCCACCACATTGTCGCCGGCCAAAACCAGCAAATCGTCTTTGATGTGGAGGCTGTCCAGCACAAACAAAATATCTTTTACGGCGCCCAAGCGGTTGTCGTTGGTGGTGGTGCCGTCGTTCACAATCCGAACCGGTTTGATAAACGCTTTGTTTTTCAGCCAGTTTTGGAAAACGATTGAAAAGGTGGCATTTGTTACTACAATATGTTCATCAATCGCATCAATTTTTTCCAGATCCCCAAGTAAACGATCCAAGATGCTGATGCCACCGATTACGAGCAACGGCTTCGGAAAATTCTGTGTCAAAGGATACAACCGCGTCGCATATCCTGCCGCTAAAATCAGTGCCTTCATATCTTAAAAACGAATATTTTATTATCACTACAATAGTAGCATTTTTACCTCAAATATTGCTATCATACTAACGATAATCTACAAAACCAGTCTTCCATCCCAATCAAATTCCTCCACCTCTACCAACCGAATCATCTCGCCAAAATCCGGATGTTGTGTGTTTATCAAATAATTACGTTCCTGAGGAATTAATACTGAAGGAACGCTCAAAACCAATGACTCACTCCGCCGATACCATTCCGCACCTATTTCTCTCAAATGTCCAAAACTAGAAATCTGTTTCCAATGGTCGGGCAAAGACTCTGGGAGGAGCAATTGACAAGAATCGACGGGAACTTCCAACACCATCACCTTATACGGATTATTTAGGAACTGTCCACTCCGTCTAGCCAACATCTCCAACGCCGCTAAAGACCGCGTGGCGCTTGAATATAAAATCCACTGCCCATCGTGGTTCCACCTCCCGGCAGAACCTGAAGCTTTTAGATCTGCGGCATATTCAGCACGGCATATTCGATAGCTAAGCATCGGCTAAGCATTATCTCCGTATTCCATGCCATACAAACTGCTATCAATGAACCGAATGCCAGAAATAGTGCCCAAAAAATCTTTTGGCTTCATTCGATCAAGCATCAGATTCTCTCTATCCAACCAGGCTTCGAACTCCTTGGAAGAACCAAAAACGGATGCACCATGCTTAAACAAAGTCTTCAGGAGCAAAACCTGTTCGCCCAAGGTTTCGGAAAGTACCGATTTTCGAGCTAAATAACTTCTCAAGGTTTTAGGCGTCACGTGCAACCAACCAGACAGCAGCTCACCGCTTACGCCTGTTTCTTCTTTGAGCGTTCTCAAACTCTCCGAGTCTACTTGGTTGTTCATCAACGCATAAACCACTTCAGCATCGTTCAACCTAAACGTTTGCTCCTGCTCTGAATTGGACGGCTTGTATTCTTTCACCTTCTATTATTTCCTAGGTTCCATTTGCTAATCCATACAAATATAGAACATTTTACCCACACAAACAAGAAAATTTACCTTATTTGTAGTACATTCGCTTAAAATAATCAAATTATTTGTGCCGTCATAAACGAAATTATACTAACTTTGCCAATATTTCATGCAGAATATGTGATAATAAACACATAATCCGCACGTAAAACGTGAAAAAGTGAAAACATGAAAATTCAGCGAGACTTAATAGATTCGCTCAAGGGATGGAAAAACGCTCTTGAACGCAAACCAATCCTCTTGAAAGGAGCACGTCAGACAGGAAAGACATGGATTATGGAAGAATTCGGCAAGCAATGTTTTGACTACGTAGCCGAATTCAATTTTGATAAAACAACAGAACTAGCGAGCATCTTTGAAAAAACTAAAGACATACAGCGAATACTAAAGGAGCTAACTTTATTCACCAATGTACCCATCGAACCTGGAAAAACGCTAATCATTTTTGATGAGATACAAGCGTGTGAAGGCGCACTCAACAGCCTAAAGTATTTTTGTGAAGATGCGCCTCAATACCACCTCATTGCGGCAGGTTCGCTATTGGGAGTGGCCATACGTAAAAAAAAGATGTCCGTTCCGGTAGGCAAAGTACAGATTCTTCAGACTTACCCAGTCACCTTCAAGGAATTTCTTCGTGCATCCGATCTTCAAACCTATTCGTATGTTCACAACTTGAGTCAGATAGAACTCCTACCTGAAATCATACTCCATAAATTGGAAGTGGAATACAGGCGCTACCTCGTTTGTGGTGGAATGCCCGAATCAGTAACAGCCCTACTTGGCAACGAAGGTATGCAAAGGGTAGAAGACGTTTTGCAAAACATTTTAGATCTTTACACGCTCGATTTTGCAAAGTATGCAACCCCTACCGATATTCCGAGAATCAATAATTTATGGAACTCCCTTCCCTCCCAGTTGGCTAAAGAAAATCGGAAATTCATTTATAAAGTCATTAAAACCGGTGCGCGTGCCCGAGAGTATGAAGATGCGTTGCTTTGGTTGGAAGAAGCAGGATTGATCTATCGCGTCTACAATGTTTCCAAGCCTGGCATCCCATTAAGTGCCTATCAAGATCTTTCTGCCTTTAAGGTATACGCCTTCGATTGTGGTATATTAAGACGTTTGGCCAAACTATCCCCTGAAGTCATTCTATCAGGCAACGCCGGATACGTAGAGTTTAAAGGCGCATTAGCCGAAAATGCGATTCTACAGGCCCTTGTTCCACAGTCGGATGGATTGCCCTATTATTGGAGTTCAGAGAACAGGGCGGAAGTCGATTTTATTTTGCAACAAGGTTTCCATGTCATTCCGGTGGAAGTCAAAGCCGAAAATCGAATCAGTGGAAAAAGCCTGTCCGTTTACACTTCCAAATTCGGACCCCAGTTGAAGATTCGATATTCATTAAATAATTTGAAAATGAATGAAGGCCTGCTATGCCTGCCATCTTTTCTTGCCGATTGGACCTACCAAATTTCAGGATGGATTAAATAACCAATGCTACGTACGCCTGTTATCAATATATTCATGCGTCCACAGATATTGATTAATCTTTTAAACAGCGAACACTAAATCCAAACCGCTTGCCATGTGCAGTATTTGCATTCGTAAAGTAGGTACTTGCCTTACTGTAATCCAAAGCTATTGATAATAAGGTGTTTTGCGATGAAGTAACCTCAGTCGAACTCCACCAATGTCCAAAATACCCATTCCCCGAAAAACCAAAAGTATTTGGATTGTTGACGTTATAGTCAAGAATGTCCTTAGTGTAATTGTAATAACCGCTCGGCAAGGCTGAAAAACCACTTGAATTGGTTCCTCCAACATTTGGACCGACCCAATTCCCCTCATACAAGAATTCGATCTGATTGGCTAACACAAAGCTCTTGACCGATTTCATCTTGCCACCCGATATAGAATCACCTCCAAGATAATCGGAGAGTTTAATCCAATCCTCCATGCTCGGTACATGCCAACCGGTTGGTGCCAATATACCAGTAGCTACTGCATATCCATTATACAAAATACCCAATGCATTTTTATTCAACGGATTATACCATTTGCTGGAGGAGTTGTACCAATAATCAAAATAAAGCGGTGAATACAAATTGATCTTTTCACCCATCTCCCCTTTTACTGTTGGAATATTCGTGCCATCATTATACTTGGTTGTTCTCAAATTTTCCAATATCCATAATTGTGTACCAATTTGCACGGTATGGTACACATTTCCGTCCACATCAGAGACCGTTGGAGTTCTGGCATCTGTCGTAAAACTAAATTCTTCACCATAAGCCGTTTCCCCAATTGAATAATACCCGTAACCACTCGAAAACGAATGTAAGTTTGTCGCAAACGCTCTTACATAATAGGTAGTCTCTCCAACCAAGCTATCTATCGGACATAAAAATACGTCCGGCCTCTTAATATTGGTCTCTTTTTTAAGATACGTATAATCAGAGCACTTGTCTTTGACGGTTGGATGCGGCTTACTACTCCAACAAACCCCATATGAAATTCCTTCAACCTCACTACTGAAGGCAACCTCCCCTGAACAGGTGGCGGTGTATTGTGTCACATTGGCTACTCCGTCAGTTGTAACTGTCGGATCTAAAAGGGCTTCATCAGTGTCGATGGAATCTGTATTCTGATTACACGCAATGAATGCCATCGCAAACAAAAAAAGCCAACCTTTAGAAAAATTTTTCATTCTATTGGTGTATCAACTTCCTGGCTCCATCCGCCGTTTTACACACATGGGCCGAAAACTGACCTTTTAATTCTGGAAAACTCTCCAAATAGCGTTTCGACACCGAAGCCAGAATCGACTCCCGTTGAGACGGATCCGAAATCGCTATGCAGCAACCTTTGAACCCTGCCCCACTGAAGCGGCCACCATAAATACCAGGCGTTTCGGTCATGATGTCGTACAAGGTAATCATCTCCGGACAACCCGATTCCCATTTTTGAATGGAGCTCAAACCAGAAGCGAACATCACTGCACCCAACGTCTTGATGTCACCCTGACGGTATGCTTCCACAGCCTTTTCCACCCGACTGAACTCCGTCATGTAGTGAGTCGCCCGCTTGGCCAACGAAGCCGGCAAAAGATGCTTCCATTTTTCAAAAACAGCCGGTTCCACATCCCTCAACCGAGTTTCCGCCAAAGCACCATAAGGCAAGCCTTCATACGCCAACAAATTGAATGCGGCCACCTTGCATTCGTCGGTACGCGTGTTGTAGCCCGTATTGATCAGCGAGCGCGTGAGCCCGCTAAAAAAGATCAAAATATCAAAATCCGGCATGGACGAAGGCGCCGGCACCAGTTTGTACGAACCATCCTTGGTATCCAAATACAACAAATGATCTTTCTTGCACAACACCTCGCAGCTCTGATCCAACGTTCCCAGATTCAACCCGATGTATTCATGCTCCGCCTCAAATGCAATCTGAATCAATTCCTCCTTGGTGAGCTCCAAATCGTTCACATCGGCCAAAGCCATGATGTAGCAAAGCAAAACGGCTGCCGAAGACGAGAGACCTCCAATGGGCAAGGAACCATGAATCAAGCCCTGAATACCCACTTCCAACTTCATTCGTTTAGACAGTGCGAAAATGGCAGCCTGCACGTATACTCCCCAATGTTTGTATTTGGCAGGCACCGATTCCAATGGAAACAGAACCTGTCCCTCAAAATTCGTACTAAACATGTTGATCACCCCCGTTTCTGTCGGGATGTACAGCAAATCCACACCGTGATCCAACGCAAAACCCGTCACATGGCCGTGCTGATGGTCAATGTGCGCTCCCACCGGGCACACCCTGTACGGACTATAAACGTGACGAATCTCCGACTTAACGGCATCCGGAAAAAGTGAATGAAATTGTTTTTGCATTATTTCGTTTTGTCTAAAGCCTCATACGGCGAATTTTGACTGATAAATTCAGGAACCATACGCTTCATGGCCATCACGGTGGACGGCACGTTCACTTCCGTGGCGGCATCCACAATGGTCTTCACAGCCACATCCACCTTCTCCAATTCGTATTGTCGTACCTTGGCCACCGTTATCTTCTCGTGAACCGTCGGCTTGGTCACTTCCTTATCGTTCAGCAATTCCTCGTACAATTTTTCACCAGGACGCAACCCGATGAATTCAATCATGATGTCCTTATCCGGCACCAAACCAGCCAACTCGATCATCCTTTTGGCCAAATCCACAATCTTGACCGGATCACCCATGTCGAACACGTAAATTTCGCCCGTTTTACCGAACGAAGCCGCTTCCAACACCAAACGACAAGCCTCAGGTATGGTCATAAAATAGCGGATGATGTCCTTATGCGTCACCGTAACCGGCCCGCCTTTTTCTATCTGTTCCTTAAAATGCGGAATTACTGAACCGTTGGAACCCAATACATTACCAAACCGCGTTGTCACAAACCGAATGGGATTGCCCATATTGGAACAATGTTTTGCCAAAGCCTGCACGTAAATTTCGGCAATACGCTTGGAGGCACCCATCACGTTGGTTGGATTCACCGCCTTGTCCGTGGAAATCATCACAAAGCCCTCGCAACCATACTTCACCGCATAGTTCGCCACATTGAAGGTACCCGAAATATTGACCAAAGCCGCTTCGCAAGGATTCTCCTCCATCATGGGCACATGCTTGTAAGCAGCCGCATGATACACCACTTCCGGACGATATTTGGAAAAAACATGCTCCAACCGATGCTTGTTTCGAACATCGCCAATGATGGGCAGAATCTTCAGTTTGGGAAACAACCGCTCCATTTCCAAACGCAAATTGTGCAAAGGTGTTTCCGCCATATCGTACAACAAAAGCATTTTAGGTTGAAAGACGGCCAACTGGCGCACCAATTCACTACCGATGGAACCAGCCGCACCAGTAATCAATATGACTTTGCCTTGGAGTTGACCCGCAATTCGGTTCATATCAATCTTGATTTCATCGCGACCCAACAAATCTTCGAACTGAATGGGCTTCATTTGAAACTGCGTTTGTCCAGTGGCACTCACCCCTTCGAAAGGCGGCGATACCAACACCGCCACCTGCAATTCCCTGCATTTGGCAATCAAATCTTGTTCCTTGCGAACGCTTTTATAATCGGGAAACAAGACAATGGAAATATCGTTCTGCGCAAAAAAACTTTCAATATGCTCCAAATCAATGCCATAGACTTCCAAACCCTGAATGCGTGTTTTGAAGGCATCCCTGTTTCTGGTAAGGAAACCCATCACCTGCTGGTTGTTCTTACCGCTCCGCTTGATCCATTGAGATAAGGCAATGCTGTGTACTCCAATGCCATAGATCAACATTTTTTTGGTTCGTTTGTTAATGGGCTTCATGGCGTAATTGTATATGACAAGAATCCAAAACCGCACAAACAACATGGAAACCAAACTGAAGAGAAACACGTTCTGAATGAAAGACATACGACCGTGCATCGATGATTCGAAAACCAACAGAACAAAGTATAACGCAACGGAAGCCAACACGTCAGCCACAAACAAGCGCCACATTTCCTGGAAATTGGAATGTCGCACCAAACCACGATGCGATTTAAAGGCGGCAAAACCAATGGCACAGAACACGACGAAGGTCAAACCCAACCAATGGTAGTCGGGTACCGCCTCGTTCCCCAATATCCGTATCCTATTTAACACCGCCAGCGAAAACGCAGCAGCACACAACACCAAATCGATGACATAGACCAACCAGCGGTTTACCAATGAGAACCTCATCAACCGCCGAATGATTCGACCAACCAATTCTTGAAATTCAATCATAATTTTCAACATATTCTTGAACCGATTTAATCAACCCTTCCCTGAGTTGAAACGGCATCGATTTCACACCAAGCGCTTTTTTCAATTTTTGATTGCTGGCCACAAAATTCTTCGAAAGTTTCAAGTATTCGAATTTGTTGAAATATCCATGAAACCATCCAGTCACTACAGCAGCAACCTTGAAAAAGCTTTTTCCCAAACGCCAAACACGCACTTTCTTGCCCGTGGCCTGTCCAATGAGTTTAAAATAATCCGTCGAAGTCATCGATCCATCATCCGTCAAATGATACACCCCACCGGGAACATCCTTTTCCAACATTTGTACCAAGACAAAATGCAGATTGTCCAACGATGTAAACGATCTTCTGCATTCAAAGCTACCAAAAACATACGGAATCCCCTTACGTACCCAATTAAAAATTCGTATGGAATTCTCATTACATAAAAGTCCCCTGCCATGTATAAAGGCCGTTCGCAAAATATAGACCTTCTTATCGAGCAACCATGTATCTTGTAAATACTGCTCTACCATGTACTTACTTTCTCCCAATGGTCCAAAAGGCATCGGTATCATTTCCTCAGTCAAATCCTCGTCATTCGTTCTATTTCCAATCACCTTGATGGAACTCAAGTAATAAAATTGCTTCGCATTCGATTTTTTGAACCATTCAAAGATGCACCGCGTAAGCCCTACATTGTTCTCCATATACTCGAGCGATCTGGCCAAATCTATCGTGTCCGCATCCTTACCCGCCAAATGAATCACCGCATCCACTTCTGGCATTTGCGAGAACTCATTACACGTGAACACTTGGCTCACCCCCTCCATTGCCACCAATGTATCATCCATTCCATACACCGTATGGTACGGGCTAAGCTTCTCCACCAGAAAAGCCCCAACAATGCTGTGAACACCTGTAATTAATAGATTCATGAGATTTTTTTGTCCATGGTTAGTTCCATAACATTCTATTTTCCAAGCGAAGCCAATATTATAGTTTACAAAATATTAGACTTTTGCTTTACATATTATTAGAGGCTGTGTAGCCGAAAATATTTCTTTATAAACAACGCATAGCCTAAAGAAAACAAAAGTATAATACCAAGTGCATATACAACATGGCTAGTCGAAATAATTAGTCCAACCGAAATCAACGCTTGTAAAGTCATATAAATTGCCGAAACCACTACATGAGGCATCTTTAATTCGTTAGCCATGATTTGATACAAATGCTTCCGGTGCGCTTTAAAAATATTTTCCTTCAGCATCAAACGATGAACAATCGTCAAAATACTATCCACTCCGTATAGTGCCAACAACAAAATGTAGCTGAAATCTCCCGTCTTGATAATAAGCAACCCTAGCAAAAAAACCACGATGAACGCCATCGAAACCGCCCCCACATCCCCAGCAAAACACTTGGCTTTCTTCCTGAAATTGAAGAAATTAAATACCATCAGGGCAATTAGGATCATATCCAGAAAATCGGAATCCACAAAAGGCGAAACATAGGCATTGATGTACCATAGAGCACCAATCACCACCAAACTATAACCACCTGTTATCCCGTTGATGCCGTCCATAAAATTAAACGCATTCAACACCCCCGTACAAAACACCAACGAAATCAATGTGTAGAACCAAGGCAATCCAAACAATCCCCATTCATAAAACATCAATCCCATAGCAACAAAATGGAAACACAACCGCATCCACGAAGGCCTAGGCTTTAGGTCATCCATAAAACTAATAATGGTAATCAACGTCAAACCCGCAAAAAAATAGGGATACTGAAACTGAAACAGAAAGAAATAAAGCAATACCCCAAAGAAAAACACAATGCCTCCACCCCTTAAAGTTACATCTGAATGTGAACTCCTCAAATTGGGCTTGTCAATGATATTCAATTTCTCGGCCAACTTAAAATAACCAAGCTCAGCAACCAACAAAATGAGTAATGAAACAACATATATCATAAACGTCAAACTTAATGTTGAAAGCTCCGAAAGGTCTTTTCAAGGCCCTCCTTCGCTGTAATGGGCATCTTTTCTATCTGAAGCGCCTTTTTAATTTTCTCATTCGAAACCACGTAATTTTCTGTCAATTTCCTCAAACGTTCACTGTTCAATGGAAAGTGTATTATAGTTCCTATCCTTGCACAACCTTCAATCAATCTGCGGTTTATCTTCCAAATCCTACCTTTCTTGTTCATCGATTTACACATCACCTCTATCAACTCATTGGTCGAAAGCGCTTCATCGTCTCCCATGTTGTAAATGCCAGAAGGGATATCTTTCGAAATCAACTTTTCAATGACATAACACAAATCATCGATCGAAGTAAATGAACGTCTGTTCTCAAACGCCCCCAATGGCCACGGAAACCCCTTACTGACCACCTTATACAACAAATTCAAATTGCCCTTGTTACCAGGCCCATGGATCATACAGGGACGCAATATATAGACCGATTTACTTGGATCTGTAGGCATATTCGCTTGAATGTATGCCTCTGCAGCCATCTTAGACTCACCATACGGCCCCTTCGGCGAAGGAACGACCTCTTCTGTCAACTCCGCTCCCTGCACGCTATCAGCAGCTGCTTTCACCGAACTAAAGAAAATAAATTTGGTTGCCGACGATTTTAAATAGAAGTCGTAGATTTTTTTGGTCAGTCCCGTATTAATGTCAAAGTAAACACTGGCTTCAGACTGGTTTTTGGTATCGTGCGCTTTGCCTGCAAGGTGTATGATAGCATCGATATTAGGCAAAGTCCCAGACTCCAAATCTTTCCAAGAAAATGTTTTCTTAATTCCTTCTTTTTCTGGTGAGACAATATCCAATCCGTACAAACAATTTACAGAGGAAAGTGATTTAATTAAATTTCCACCGACAAAACCATGGACACCTGTAATCAGAATATTCATCAGATATGAATCAGGCTAACCGTTTCTTTAATGTTTCGATCTGAGGAAGCACCAAAAACGACAGATTGAAGATTTAAACCATTTATAAAATCATATGCATCCGTTGCCTTTATTGCTCCAGATGCTAAAGTTGACATGGCCATGATTTGATATTTGTCAGGATCGTTATTTTGAATACATTCCAAATATGACGGCACATTAGGGGACATCAAATATCCGATTTTATTTATTGAGGTACAAATTACTACTTCTTCAATACCCCATTCTTCTAGTTTGGCCTTTAAATAGGGTAGATTCTGAGTGATTAAACCTGGCAACGCATGGTATTTATTCCGTATGTATTGGCAATATTCGTAAAATATATCCTTCATACCATAACCCAAAATCAAGTCTACAATTATATTTTGAAGAAATATAACTTTAACATTCAACCCTTTGTATATTTTAACTTCAACATCAACCAACATCTTCATCAACTCAATGGCATCTTTATTTAATACTGCCATGCCCCCTTTTGCAACCATACCCAAAACACCCAATGCAGAATTATTGCTGAAAAGCACTTCGTTTATCGCAGGGAATATGCCTTTCTCATTAACCATATTGGCATATTTGTGCGGATACGGAATGGAGGGATACCATACTAGGTCACCATATTGTGATTTGTTCGAGCGAAAATGACTGCAAATTTCCTTGGCTCTATCATTACTATTCAGCATTATTGCATTAATTCCGTGCTTAAATGCTAAATCATAAATCTTGAAAATATTTTTTGTATCATAAAACTTTTCAGACAACTGTTGGGCTTTTTCCTGAGACATGTGATTTATACCAAAAAACTGGTTATCACCAAAAACAACCTTATCTATTTTTTCCATAACTAATTATTCATTGTTTTTAGCATCCACAAACATATGGTGCATGATGTTTTGAGCGTCGTAACCATCTTTAAATGTGCATATTTTGGTAGTATCTTTACCTAATATGCTATCTGCAAAATGATAAAGTTGTCGGGTGAACTCGTTACCACGAACATAAAATTGCACAGGTGTAAAGATGTCTGTTATATACACTGTATTCCAACCTTTTTTATATTCGAATTTATCATCGTCGGCATTCAAAAACACTTTTAGACCATGTTGATCTGCCAATATCTTACCTTTTGCACCAAAAAGTTCCAATTTATTTGCTGGCTTACGAAAACTAGTATCGCACCAATTTACATACAACGTACCTGAGCAACCGTTTTTATATGTGAAAGTAGATGAAACAATATCCTCAACATGTTTTGAATAGATTTGATTCATACTGGTTCCAACAATCTTGTCGGGCGTTCCAATAATGTAATTGACCAAATCTATTGCATGAGCCGCAATTTCATAAACGGCTCCCCCACCATTCTCACGGAACGATCTCCAACTTTCGGTTTCCTCTTTTTTCGTAACCGTGCAACTGAACATTTCCGATCGAAAGCGAATGACATCTCCAATAAGGTCTTGATTCACATATTTTTTAACGGTCATAAACACATCATTAAATCGATTCACATATCCACATTGATTGATCAAACCCTTTAACTCAAACTTCTCCTTCAGCTCTTTTGCTTTAAGAACATCATTAGTGAACGGCTTCTCAATAAATGCATGAATATTGCGATCCAATGCATACATTCCAACTTCATAATGGAGATTTGGAGGAGTACATACGATAATTGCATCTGGTTTTGCTTCGTCAATCAACTCTTTGTAGTCTTTAAAAACTTGCAAACCTGGAACATATTTTTTCAAAATATCCAAAGTCATTTTTGATGTATCTGCAACAGCAACTATTTCTACTTGAGGATGGCTGTTAATGATGGAAAAATGTGTAATCCCCATTCGCCCCATACCAACTATGCCTAATCTTATTTTATCCATATATTTCAATACATTTCTTATATAAACCAACTATTTTTTCCCAAGTATACCTTCTGGATGCAATTTCAAACATATCGTTTCTAAGTTTTTCAATTTTATCCAGATTCATTGAATCAAGAATAAATTTTAAGGAGTCTTCATCTTTAAAGTAAAAGGATTTCTCTTCTGTACTTGCCCTATTTGTTGGGACATCAAAACAAAGAACTGGCAATTTCAAAGACATTGCCTCTGTTAACGAGGGTGCTGTACCACATAACGAATGCGTATGTAGGTAAATTTGACAATTTCCACGAATAGTATTTAATTCTTTCAAATCATAAATAGAATCCAAAAGAATAATATTGTCGAATTTGTACTTGAACTTCTTCTTTAATTCAATTCCATACTCGGATATTTCCCAATTTGAAACTATCACCAATGTCCTATTTGGAATTGATTTATAAGCTTCAATAACTAGATGAATATTCATGTCTTCTTGTGCTCTCGATATTGTGAGGTCGTACGGTGAAGCTAAGAATGGATGTTTTATTAATATATCCTTATCAATAGCCTCAAAAACTGCGTGATCACCACCATATTCCGCTAAGACTGACTTGATGTTGTATTTTGACATCACATAATCATACAAGACCTGATTATCAACAATGACTACATCAGAAGAATGTACACAAATCCATTCGAACCATTTTTTTGCAACCACTTCCAAAGCTGCGGTCATTTTATGGCCTCTTACCTTCTGCCATTCAATTCCGCCTATATTAAAAATAATTTTTTTCCTAAAAATAAATTTTAAAGGAAATGCAAAAACACCAGAAAATCCTAAAATGACAAGCACATTATGCTTAAATAAAGAATCAATGATTGAAAGTGCATCATAAACCATTGATTGCCAACCATTCGCTTTGAATGGAAGATAAATCAATTTAGTGTTCTGATATACTTTTAACCTTTTATCTTTTGGTGTTTTCGCACAATAGCAATAGAGGTCGTAATCCGAATTTAAATTCTTAGAAAGGTATTCTGTTAATGTCTCAAAACCACCATAACGAGCTGGAATTCCATTTGTTCCTATTAAAGAGACTTTTGTTTTGCTACTCATTATTAGTCTAAATATCCTTGATAATAATTGCTAATGTATTCTTTTAAAGCGACTTTCCAGTCTCTCATCAAATTCGCCTCCCGAATTTTCAATTTTCTATTATCTAGTCGCTCACAAGGTGGTCTTTCCGCAAAATAAATGTCCTTAAAATAATCGCTGGTCACTACATTTAACTTAATCTGATCTTTCAAACCAAGAATTTCTAATAACTCTTCTGTCACTTCAAGCCGACTCGTTTGGCCACCACAAACCATATTGTAAAGACCCCAATATTCCTTTTCAATCAAGTATTTTACATTTTTTGCAAAATCATGTGTATATGTTGGAGTTCCGTCCTTATCATTTACAATGAATAGTTCTTTTTTCCCATCCTTTAATTGCTTCATCAATTTTTGGATGAATTTTTTATCTTTATTGGGACCCGCCCCCATCATCCAACCTGCACGACATATCAAAAAACGCTTGGCGTTCTCACTTACAAATCTTTCAGCCATGTATTTTGAACGTGCATATACACCGAGCGGATTAGGCATATCCCAATCGTCATACAATTCTTTCTTTCCATCAAAAATTCCGGCGGTGCAAATATAAAGCAAAGGAATATCTAACTCATTGGCAATATATACGGCATTTTCAACGGACATCGTATTTGTACGATATGTTTCGTCAGCATTTTGTTCGCAGAATTCCAAATCGGTATACGCGCCTAAGTGAAACAGATAATCTGGGTTGAACTCTAAAACATCTTTACGGTAAATATCCAATTCCCTGAAATCCAAAAAGCTCAACCATTTTTCATTTACGTCCTTATCAGTACATTTAATTTCATAAGAATCTTTAAATTGATTGTAAAATGCTTCACCAAGCATGCCTCCACAACCAGCAATATAAATTTTTTTCTTCAACATTTTATTTTTTGAATATTAATTATTTTTTGGAACCCAATTTGTCCATTCTGCTCTGTTATTCATGGTTATACCTGTCCTAATTATTCTTGCAGGATTACCAACTACTATACAGTTTGAAGGTATATTTTTTGTAACAACTGCCCCTGCACCAACAATTGTTTCATCACCAATTGTTACACCTGGAAGGATAATGGAGCCAACAGCAATAAAACAATTTTCGCCGATACATACATCAGCTAAAAGTGGTTGATTGTCAATCCTTTTACAGTGATCGTGACTCATAATGGTCACTTTTGACGCAATTAATGTATTAGCTTTAATGTGTATGCCTTGAGGATAAATTCTATCTAAATTAAGTCCTCTTTCAATTATTACTGAATTATCGAAATCATATCCCTTTAACTTGTATATTTTAATTCTGATTTTCTGAATTATTCGTGCAAAAAAACTGATAACCGAGAACTTTATTTTGAGTGATTTTTTCATATATCGACTTTTCTGTATTTAATAATTTTGGCAGGTATGCCAGCCACTATAGAAAATGGAGGCACATTTTTATTAACTAAACTTTTGGCGGCAACTACAGCATTATTTCCAATTGTAACACCATCAAGAATAGTAACATCGGATCCTACCCAAACTCCATCTTCAATAATTACCCCTTTTCTTGATTCACCTTGCTCGTTAATAAATTTATCAGGATCGTCAATATTATGAGATTCTGAAAATAATTTCACTCCAGGACCAAATATTACATTATTTCCAATTTTCACATTACCTCTTACCTGAATAAAACAAAAAGGTGAAAAGCCTACATTATTGCCAATTCTCAATCCTTCACCTACAGATCGTATTCCTCCTGTGCAATCGATTATTGTGTTATTATGTATTGAAACATTATTTCCAAATTGAATGCCATTTAGGGAAAGTGCATTTATTATAACATTATCTCCTATATAAAGAGTTTTGCCGGTACTAATGAGATTGCAATGTTTTATACTAGTTCGTTTACCTATAAATACAAGGCCTGTTGTCTTTTTGAATAATATCCTTAAAAAAAAACCTCTGAATAATTCAAAAAACTTATTTATTAGAATTATATATATATTTCTTGTAGAAATGGCATTATCTATTGTATATCCAGAACGTCCTAATTTTTGAATAATTTTATTTACTAACCCAAAATTCATAATGATTTACTTTAATAGGTTATTATATATACTCATCAATGAATTGTAATGTTTATCTTCTGCAAAATTGTCTACTGCAAATTGTCTTGCATTCGCTGATAAGCGAGAGTATTCTTGTTCATTAGTTTTCTCAGCAAAATCAATTATATCAGACAACTCCTTAACTGATTTCATTTCAAAAAGAAATCCTGTTTTTCCATTCTGAATTATTTCAGGTATACCTCCTGCATTAGAACCAATTACAGGCTTTCCATTTGCGTATGCCTCAATTATTGTCAAGGGATTATTCTCATTCCATTCAGATGGAACAATAATAAAAGATGCCTCTCTAATTAATACATCTAAGTCATTACCAGATTTAAAACCCAACAATTGGATATTGTGATTATCTTTTGACATTTGATTTAACTCGTCAAACATTTCACCAGTTCCGACTACTTTTAACATTGAATTTCTGTCAGTATTTAACCAAGCTGAAAATAATGTTTTAATCCCTTTCTCTACAGACAGTCGGCCCAGAAAAAGGAAATAATTACCTTTCGTACAATTGGGTTCAGTAGTTTCTATTTTCGGATAATAATTGTAAAGATGGTCTACACTTCGTTTAAAATAACCTGAGTTTTGATGTAATTTTTGTCCAAATTTACTGACTGAAATAATATGATCAAAATACTTTTCAAATGGGAAGAACGTTCTTTGAAAAAGATACTCAAATGCAGAAATACTACTTAAGAATATATTATTTCGGTTACATTTATGAACAATACAGTTCAAAGCAGAGCCCTTAACACATCTGCTACAAATATTTAATTTACCATTTAACATGGAATTATGAGGGCATAAAAATCCATAATCATGCAACGTAATTATTGTTGGAATTTTATGCTTTTTCAATTCCATTAAAATTGATGGAGTAAGAACGGCCTTATATAAATGAAAATGAGCAACATCCGGGTGCAAATCAATAATCAATTTTGAAATCTTCTTCCTAGCTTCTAAAGAATAGAAAAATCTAGGTATTGAAAATAACTTCTCAAAAAAAGAGTTCCTAAAATAGTTTGTTTCATTTACAAAATAATTAGATGTTGCTGCATAAATATTTTTTTGATTCTTTTGAGAAAAATAGAACACTTGATGTCCATGATCTTCAAGTAATTTTCCTGTATTAAGATAAACAATATCAGCACCACCTCGACTATAATGACAATTATTTATTTGAAGTATTTTCATCTATTTTATTAATAATGTGGTTCAATACCCCGACCAAATGGTCAGAAACTAATATGTTTATGAAACAAACTCAGTTTAATACCACGGGGCTTGTATCAGAGTTGCATATTTGTAAGCATAATAAATATTAAGCATTTGAATATTTGAAACTAACTCATTTTTTTTTTAATCTATTATTATTAAAACAATCAATTAATTTTTGTGCAACTCTTAACGTAGATAGTTCATTTCTAAACTTTACACAATTTTCCAAGTAAAGAGCATTATTTTCTACTATATCTCTTAAATCATCTTCATTCCAATTCATTTTAGCAATTCCAAGATTATTCTCTCTAATCAAATGAAAAGTAAGGGGTATAAGATTCGTCAATACTGGAGTTCCACTAACAATTGCTTCCGGGACAGAAACCATATTAAGATCTTTTTTTGTATCAACAAGTAAAGCCATAGAATTAGATACTATTTTATTGAGTTCAAAATGAGACATATAGCCAAGAAATTCAACATTATTTTGTAAGCCTTTACTACTAACTAGACTTTTTAATTCATCTTCAAGTTCTCCTCTTCCAATAATTAATAATTTAAATTGCGAGTATAACTCAAGTTTTAGAAACTCCTTAAATTTTAGAATTATACTTTGTATATTTTTCCTTTCTATAAGTTGACTAACCACTACGAATTGTTTGTTCTTATTAACCGAAAAATGAAATTTATTTAGGTTTATTCCATGTTCAACAACTATTTCAGAAACATTCTTTAAATAATGTGATATGAATTCCTTTGCACCTTTTGATCGAGGTACAATTAAAGGTTTTTTCATAAATGATGTAGCAATTATACCATTCCAGATATATGAAGGAATATTCTTCATTTTTTTATTATGTGCAGCCATTTCTTGCCAAATTAAAGTTTTTTTTGGAGAAATAACTGAAGCAAATAATGATGGAAAAGCAAAAACTTCACTAGATATAATTAAATCATATTGCTTTCTTGATTTAATCAAAAAAGGAATAATACCCAATTGTAATGGCAGGATATTGGGTAAAAATATTTTTTTTAAATGTGATTTGATGAAAACAACTTTAAAATCATAAACCTTTCTAATAGGCATATATTCAGAAGCCGCAACGAGTGTAACTGAATGCCCCAATTCTTTAAAACCTAAAGCTAAATTGTAAATCATACAATCCTTTATACTTTCTACTTTTGGTATAACCTTACTTTCAGAAGTGTACAAAACTGAATTAAGTATCAAAATGTTCATGTATAGTTACTTTGAAAAATTATTATATATATCAATGTGTTTACTAACCATACTGTCAATTGAGAAAACAGCTTTAATACGATCTCTTCCTTTTTTCCCCATTATCCTCCTTTTAATATCATCACATAGAAGTAGAATGATCCTTTCTGCCAGAATATTTTCATTTTTCTGAGGTACCAAAAACCCAGTTTCATTTTCAATAATTAATTCTATTGTTCCACCACCTGCAGTTGCAACAACGGGTTTTTCAAGTGCCATATATTCAATAATAGAATTAGATATACCTTCGGTAAATGTTGCTAAAACACCAATATCAAATATGTTGATAATTGATTCGATATCATTTTGTGAATCTAGAAATAAAAAATTCGTTGAAAAATGATCTGGTATTAAATTCTTATATTTTGCTTTATTGCCTTCCCCAATACATAAAAAAGTTGTATCAGGAAAATCATTTAAGATGATAAATGCTGCTTTAATAAAGGTAGTATGATCTTTTAAATTTGAAAATGAAGCCACCATTCCAACTACATATTTGGATTTAATACCAAAATTAGATTTAATTATTTCTACTGATTTCAAATTGGTTAATCTGGAAAAATCAAATCCATTATAAATTACAGTACTTTTATTCGCTGGAGAATGGTATACATTTAATCCGGCATGACTATTCGCAATAATAAAATTTGAAAATATAAAAGCTATTTTATTATAAAAAGGTTGCAAAGGTATTGCATCAGATATTTGGCTATTTATTATGGGAATGTGAAATAAAATTTTTGCTGGAATTGCATAAATAGCCGCCATTTTCCCCCAAACATGAATTATATCTGGAGAATACTTGTAACATAAACTTATAAATTTATATATAATACTTAAATCTTTTTTAAAATATCGTCTTTTAAGAATTACTATCTCAATATTATCAGGAATGTCTTTTTTAAAATATGTATCTGAATCCATAGTTATTATCTTGCATTCATAATCTTGAAATTTGGATAATACTCTAATAAGCTCTACCATTCGCCTTTCTCTTCCTCCTGAACGAAGGCTCTCTATAAAAAATAGTATTTTCAAGTGTTAAATTATTTATGTGTTTAAATTATGATTCTTTTTAATTATAAAACTATCACATTTTCCAATTCTTTGGTCAAATGATTTTGAAAGTGAATTGGCAATTATGTAAGAAAATATAAACCAGGCAATTTTATTCCCAAGAATTTGGGCAGAGAAAATCATTCCTAATATTGGAATTAATAATAATATTGGCAAGACTTCTTTGTTAATTTTAAATATTCTGATTGCACAAATATTAATTCTTACTAAAAAAGTTAAGAATAGTATTAAGCCCACTACCCCTGTATAAGAGAGGATTTCGATTATTACATTATGAGGACTGCTATATCTTCCTGAAAAAATAGTGATATTAAATGCATATCCGGTTTCACCCTGACCCCAAATTAAATGTTTTGGAATAAGTTCTAAAGCTGACAGCCATAAAACGTCCCTTTGAGATAAGTCACCTTCCGTTATAGAAGATGTTAAACGTTCAGTTATAAAGCTGTTTTTTAAAAAAAAGGCCCAAATTACAAATAGAATAATTAACACAGAAAATATTGAAATTAATTTCTTTATGCTAATTTTTGATTTATTTAAAAATAGAAAAACCAATGTGCCTAACAACAAAGAAATAAAAGCAAGTCGAGAACCTGTTTGTACTAAGAAAACAAACATAAATGGAAAGGTTATATATAATAAATACCTCGATTTACCTAATCTCAATTTATTTTCATGTATAATTGAGAGTAAAGCTAACATCGTAATACTCAATACAACACCAATTTCATTTGCATTAGCTTTAAAAATCGTAATTCTATTATCTAAAGCATAGCTTGTATCAATATTGAAAAAAAACATAATTGTTATTAACATTGTACTAAATGAAAATACATATAAACATTTTAATAGAATTTTAGGTTCTCTTTTTTCGTGGTTTATTGCAATTAATAGTACGGTCAAATTTAGAAAAAATGAAATATCCAAAAAAGTAGAGTATTCGGAAGTTCTATTCTTTAAACTCATAAAAGTCAATAGAGAAAAAAATAATAAAATTGGATAGATAAAGTATTTTATGCCTTTAAATGAATAAAATGATTTATAATTAAGTATTGTGGCAGATAGATACAACAAAACTGTCACTTTTGTGATTAAAAAGTCAACACCCGTATGAAATGGATCCCATGTTTCAAAATTTATAGAGAAACAATAAAGATAAAGCGTGTATTTTTGAAGGCGTCTAATCATTTTTACGCAATAAATTCAATTATTGATATCTGGAAAAGTTAGATTTAGTAATATCACATCCATTTATTATACCATATCTGAAATTGTAATAACTTCCAGATTATAGTAGGATCATATAATTTATCTTTAAGAAAATCTTGTTTCAATTTTTGCACGTAGGTCCAATTAAAAAGTCCCGAATTTTCTATACTTTGCTGATTAAGATTCTCATCCAATAGAAATAGTAAATCAGATTTCAACCATGAATAGACCGGTACGGTAAAACCTGTTTTAGGTCTTTCCATTAATTGTTTTGGGATATATTTATGAACAATATCTTTCAAGATCATTTTCTTAGTTGCACCGTATTTGTATTCAGTTGGTAATTGAGCAGCATATTCAATTATTCTATGATCCAAAAAAGGCTCTCGACCTTCAAGCGAAACAGACATTGTTGCTCTATCTACTTTTGTAAGGATATCATTTTGTAAGTACATGCTATAATCCGCTGCAAGTGCTATTGACAAACTATCTTTAAAACTCTTAAAATTATTATCAAAAGAGGTTTTTTGATGCTGTGTTGAAAAATTAAAAAGCTCATTTATATGTTTTCTACTGCATGTAAAATAACTCTGGTACAGTATCTGGGGAGTGTATTCTTTATCAGCTTTTAATATTTTAGACAAAACATCCAATTTATTTTTCAATTTAATATTTGGCGTTATAATACTTCCCAATCTGGAAAAGTGACCTACCGTACCTCTGGCAGTTTCAGGAATTCTACTTATAAGGGCTAAATTGGTCAAGAAAGTGCTGTAAATATTATATCCGGCAAATATCTCATCTCCTGCATCCGCCGATAAAGCTACGGTAACACTTTCTCTTGCCAGTTTACTTACAAGTGTAGTAGGAATAGCTGAGCTATCAGCAAATGGCTCATCATAATTAAATGGCAAATCAGGAATTATCTCCTGTGCTTCTTTCGTAGTACAATAATATTCCGTATGATCCGTACCAATATAGTTTGCTATCTCTTTTGCAAAGGGAGCTTCATTATTCCCTTCTTCAAAACCTATTGTGAATGTTTTCAGTTTTTCAGACCTTTTTTTCTGTAACAAAGCCGTAACAGCAGTAGAATCATAACCTCCACTTAGAAAAACTCCTACCGGTACATCTGAAATCATTCGATATTCAAAGGCAGAAATAAGCAATTTTTCAACTTCTTCTTGTGCATCATTATATGAAATATTTAATTTGGGTAAACGATAGTAATCGTTTACATCCCAATATTTTTTAATTTCAAAGGATTTCTTAGTAATGCTAAAAGTAAGTATATGGCCGGGATCTAACTTCCCACAATGCTCAAAAATACAATATGGAGAAGGAACATACCCATAATCCATAAATTGATGAACTGCATTTCCATTTATTTTTTTTTCAAACTTTGTGTGTTCATGAAATGCTTTCAATTCAGAAGCAAACAGAAATAAACCATCTTTCCAATAGTAAAACAAGGGTTTTATTCCAGCTCTATCCCTTACAATAGTGACTTCAAGTGTTTTTTTATTCAATATTGCAAATACAAACATTCCAATGAATTTGGATACACAATTGTTACCCCACTCCGAAAATGCATGCAAGATTACCTCAGTATCAGTCTCAGATTTGAATATATGACCCACCTTTAAAAGATCTTTTTTGATTTCATTAAAGTTATATATCTCACCATTAAACACAATACTTAAATGCTCAAAGTGCATTGGCTGGTGGCCTGCCGGTGAAAGATCCAGTATTGATAAGCGAGTGTGCCCTAAACCAACAGAACTTTCATTAAAATAATAGACATTACTACCTCTGTCATTTGGACCTCTGTGATGTAATGATGAAACCATTTTATCTAAAACTTCAACATCACTATTTGTATTAAAATCGATAACGCCACAAATACCACACATACCAATAATATATAATTAGGGTGCACTGAATAATTCAAATCAGCTCCAAATTTCTTAGGGCTGGCATGAATGTTAATTTTATTTCTTCTCTCATTCTCATCACATTAGCATAAAGCCATTTCAGTATGGAGCCAGGAAAATCCCTGGTATATCGGATAATATTCATTACAAATATGATGGCTGCTATCCAACTCATTGAGGTTGAGGATAGTTTGGCTCGGATTTGATTCAGGTTGTAACCATTCTTGCCTTGTCC
>DASTGN010000004.1:0-903239 GCA_035719105.1 Bacteroidales bacterium
TTGTTCTCTTGGAAAGCGGGTGCAAAAGTAGAACCTTTTACCATACCATCCAAATAAAATCAAAAGAAATCACAATCTTTTTTTGCGAAAAAACACAAACACCTTGCAATGCGGAGGTTAGCTTTCAAAAAAAAACTGTAAAAAAACTGATTTCTCTCTTTTGATCATAGGACCTACCAACTCTCTGCATAGAAATAGGAGGATAATTGGTTCCAAAATGAGAGTTATTTTCATTATGGTAAACCGGATTCGCAAAATAATAGGTACGCCCACTGCGATTTTCATATATTTTTATAACTTCGTAACATATTACGTAAACATCCTTGGTCATGACACAGAAAAACAGATTCCTTAAATCGGCAGGTGTTGGGTTGACACTCAGCACAATCTTCCTTTCAGTGTATTCCTGTATCGATCCTTTATACGACCTAAGCAAAGGCATCTCCATGGATATGCAGTTGGGTGGTGACTCTTTGGCAATACCGATTGGATCGACGGACACGATCATGTTAAAAGATTTTCTGGATCTTTCTACTCAAGAGATGCTAAAAGCCATGGAAGATGGAGGGTATGCTATTACCATGAGTGATTCCATGAAGCAACCTATTGCTGAAATCGACCAATCCAAGTTGAGAATTGATGACCGGATTGATTCCATCAACAAACCAGTTGACTTTGGAGATCTCTCGCTTGATAAATTCAAGATTCCAGGAGTTTCAAAATCCACCAGTGTCAATTTGGGTTTAAGCACGTATTCTTTGGGGAACTTTCAAATTCCGTCCATCTCATCAAGCACGACAGCCAATGCCGGCATGTCGGGCTATGGACTCTCTACACCTACCATTGCAGACCTTATTGTAAATGCCAATCAAATGAACCTGTTGTCTGGTATTACCCTTCCTCCCGATCCCGGTGTTGGCACGACTGAATTACCTATTGCAAATCAGGATCCAGTAACGGTCAGCACCAATAAAGATATAAATTATTCTGTATCAGTTCCAGCAGGGGTTTCAAACATCAGTAATGTTGAACTTAAGAACGGAGCCACCTTCGAAGTGACTATTGAGTTAAGTGGTGCAAGCAACACGCTTACTGCCGGATCAGTGGTTCCTGATATCACCATTGACCCTAAGGATCTTTTTGTTTTTACAGGTTCGCCAGCGGGTACAAAAATCACTTTTTCGACTAGTGACTCTTTGACTAAAGTGAACGGATATAGTGTAACGAAGTCTTTACCCATCAGCATGATTAACATAGAGGGGAACCCCGTTGCCGGCAAATTGCAAGTCACTAAAAATATAACTGCCAGTGGAGGCATGAGCCTAAAAAATGCAGTCGTTCGTTCCGATCGATTGAGCCAGGTAGGCGAAATGGACATGTTGGTTACTGTTTCTGTGAAGAATGTGGAAATCAACTCTATGGAATTCGATATTCCAACATTGAATGCCGATATTGCTCCAGCGAGTACCAGCTTGAACATCAACAATACCATTCCTGACCAAATACAGAAATTGAATAAAGTCTTGTTCAACGATCCGGCTACCATAACCATTAC
Organism: Bacteroidales bacterium; assembly: GCA_035719105.1. Taxonomy (GTDB): domain Bacteria; phylum Bacteroidota; class Bacteroidia; order Bacteroidales; family UBA1402; genus UBA8389. The sequence continues at coordinate 1,556 of DASTGN010000004.1, forward strand.
CTTGTCTACGGAAGACATGCCCGTCATGAAATCGAGCACGATTATGATTGACAATCTTTCCATCCATTTCCCCGAACAATTTGTCTTTGAGCCCATGGCTGGTTTGTCAAACAATACGTTCACCATTTCAAACGAAGTGTTCAACACGACTACAGGCCGCACCATACAATTGACGCTGAAGGAATTGAATATGAGCAGCATACCGATTGTCGGCGGAGTTCTTGCATGGAATGGATCCATTAGCTATAACGGGCAGGTTTCCTTTAGCGGTCGGATAAACAGCAAGAATATACCCACAACGAGCAGCGATGCAAAAATGAAGGTACAATTTGGCTCGTCCATTGTATTTAATTCGGCGGAAGTGACCACCAACAAGATTTCGGTCAATGTACCGACCGTTAATTTATCAATTCCTTTGAGTACTGACATCTCGGATAAGGTAAAAAGCTTAGGTGTCATTAAAATGAAACCAAACACGTTGATTCGTGTAGACTTGACGAAACCGACCTTGCCATTGACCTTGTCTGCCAACAACTTGCAAGTTACATTCCCCAGCGAGTTTAGCTTTAATCCACCTTTAATTGAAAACAAATTGGTTTTGAATGGTTCTTTGGAAGACTCCATTGTTTTGGTTTTGGATGCATTGAACATCAATAAGGATCTGACCAACGGTCAGCTTAATTTAAATGCAAACATCAGTGTATCAGGTGGTGTAGACTTAATGCCGGGCAACGTGAACAGTTCGCAAATTGAGTCTCTTGCTGGCAAAACCATGACAGTCGATGTAAGCACTTCCGAAATTGGAATAACTTCAACCAGCATTCAATTAAAAGACCTTGCTTTCAATACAGCTGATTCGATTCCGCTTAATTTTGAATTTGGAAACATTCCAAGTTTGCTGACTTCGTTAGACAGTGTTCTTCTAAAGGACAATGCCTATGTTCAGTTGGCGGTAGACATTTCGAACATGCCAAATTTCGGGTCTCCCCTGAATGTGGATTTGGTAGTGGATTTTCCGGACATGCTCCTATTTGTTCCAGGTGAAGTGAATGCCAAAAATCAGTTGATTATGCATGAAGCCATTGTGGATGGAAAGCTTAATAAAACTATCAAACTTCGAGGCATGAAGTTCGATGGCAGTGATCTGAACGGGGTGTTGAAAATTGACAAACAATTAAAATACTCGGCTGGGGTAAGCGTTAATTCCCCAACTGTCAATAGCGATGAGCTTATTGGGAAAGTTATCAACATCAACGTGAAGGCAAAAATTGCAAACATTGCATTCAAATCAGTGTATGGGGAGTTAAATCCAGATTTGGCACCTCAACCTTCGACCATTCCGCTGGAATCGACCTACAAAACGCTTCAGGAAAATAATGTAGAGGCCGTTTTGGACATCACTAAACCGGTAATTTCCGTTCGCACTGAAAGCAATTTGGGTATCCCCATCAATGCAAAGGTAACTTTGACGCCAAACATTGGAGGAAGTCCTCTTTCAAGTGCCATTCAGACATTTACAGTGAATATTCCAAAAGCAGAGAGCCCGCTGAATGCGTCGAACAAATTGTTCTGGATTTCACCAGACAGTGCTGGTATGCCTACTGGTTCTGATTTTATCAAAACCAATATTCAGAATCTATTCAGAACGATACCTGAAAACATCACGATGGTTTCCGAAATCAATGTTGATAAAACAAAACAGCACTTCTTTGATCTGACGGCTTCATACTTTTTCAATTTATTTTATGATGTGACCGTTCCGCTTGCTTTTGGTGAAGAGCTTAAAATAAAGATCACTAAAGATATTTCAGGCATTGATCCTCAGATAGGCGAAAAAGCGAAGGCGGTAGGCGGTATTGAGGTTTTAGGCAGTATACAGAATTCCATTCCGTTGGAATTGGAATTGGCCCTCATTCCACTTGATGAAGACAACAACCGGATACCTATTGATACAGTTAAACAAATCATCAGTGCTGGTGCATATGACGGCAGTGCTGTCACCTCTAATCTTACCCTGAAGTTGAAGGATCCGGAGGGGTTACTGAAAGATCTTCGTGCATTTAGATTGATCTTCTCAGCGAGTTCGAATGAAACGGTTGCAGGCACTCCAATAAAATCAGAGAATTTTATTAAGGCAGATTTAAAGGTTCGTGTAGACGGTGGCATCAATATTGAAAAACTGCTCAACAAATAAACGATGAAGACCATGAAACGCATAAACAGACTTCTTGGATTGACACTGATCCTCTGCCTGGCAGGCCAAAATGCTGCAGCGCAAACAGTCTCCAAAACAAGCTATTTCGTGGAAAATTCCACGCACAGGCACCTGATGAACCCGGCTCTGGCACCAACTCGCGGATATTTGAGCATTCCCGTTGCAGGAGAACTATATATAGGTACGGAATCTAACATCAAGTTGACCAATTTCATCTACCCAGCCACTTCAACTTCGGGAGGTAAACCCGTTACGTTTCTGAATCGATCCGTAAATAGTGCCGATTTCATGGAATCACTTGAAGGAGATCAGTTCCTGCGAACAGATATCCGTACCAGTTTACTGTCCTATGGCAGATGGATCGGAAACTCTGGATTTCTGACGTTCGATGTTGGTACAAGAATCAATGTTTCCGTGAATCTTCCCGAAGATCTATTTGGTTTTGCCAAAATCGGGATGTCCAGTTCGGCAGGTAATACTTACCACATGGGCAATTTGATGGTCAATTCAAGTGTCATTGGTGAAGGCGCTTTGGGATATTCGCTCAATCTGACCGATGCAATACGCATTGGTGTAAAAGGGAAATTCCTTGCAGGTGGTGCCTATTTAAAAGCTGGCCTCAAGCAGATGGATCTCACGATGACTCCGGACAATTGGTCTGTTACCACCCAGGGACAGCTCGACGTTTACGGAAAGGGCGTAACTTTTGTAAAGGACGCTGACGAGGTTCTTGACCTTCCAAAAACGAAAATCGAAAGTCCAGGTCTTGGTGGCATGGGTACTGCATTTGATTTTGGCATGGAATGGGCTCCCATTCAGAATTTTAAACTTTCAGTCGCCGTCGTTGATTTTGGTAGTATTAAATGGAATAAGGAAAACTCCAAGTCTGCCACTTCGTTTGGTACCGCTAATTATTCAGGAAAATCCAATGTCCAATTCGACAGTATTTCACAAATTGGCGATCAATTCAATGCCATTAAAACCAGCTTGATGGAAGTGACCAAATTTAGAGAACAGACGGTAGCCGAAGATTTCATTCAAAAATTGAATCCTACGATCAATGCTGGGCTCGAACTTGGATTGATGAGTAACCGTGTGAGCATTGGGGGGCTGTATTCCACCAGATTATTGGATAATAATGAACGCTACACGGAATACATGGCATCACTCAACTTGAAGCCTTTCAGATGGTTTAACCTATCAGGTAGTTATTCATTCGTGAATGGTCAAAAAGAAACATTCGGATTTGCCCTTGGATTCGTTCCAGGAATCGTAAACATCTTCCTTGCATGTGATTACGTACCGACTCGCTTTGGTAAGATTCCGAATGCATTTGCTCCTTTAAGTAAGCTTACCACCAATATTCAACTTGGAGTTAGCATTCCACTCAGTCGTCGTCCTGTCAAAGAGGTTATAGACGAAGAGGAAACGGAAGAAGTTCCTGTATCGGATGAAATTCCTCCACAATATTAACCGGTCGCTTTTGAGAAATCCTTTTTTTATCCGGTATTTTGAATCATCTTTGTTCGTTCAATTAAAAACCAATTTATGAAGCAGTTTTTAAAGTTTACCTTGGCATCGATGCTAGGAGTTTTTATCGCATTGGTTCTAATTTTTCTGATTCTCATGGGCATCGTTGGTGCGGTTTCAAGTTCTGAAAAATCCATTACCATCAAAGAAAACAGCGTACTGCATTTAAATTTGGAAGGTGTCATACAGGAACAATCGTTGAACAATCCGTTTGACTTTACCATTCCCGGCTTGCCTGTAGACACCAAAATCGGGAATCAAGGCCTTGATGACCTCTTAACAGCCATCAAAAAAGCCAAAAACAACGACAACATCAAGGGTATTTACATAACTGCGAGCACTTTGCAAACCGGCATGGCTACAGCTGAAGAAATTCGTAATGCACTTTTAGACTTTAAGAAATCAGGGAAATTCATTTTCGCCTACGGCGAATTGATGGATCAAAAGGAATACTACATTGTTTCTGTGGCAAACAAAATCATGTTCAACCCAGAAGGCATGCTCAACTTTCACGGTTTAGCTGCAACTCCCGTATTCTTTAAAGGAACCCTCGAAAAAATTGGAGTCAAACCAGAGATTTTCCGTGTCGGCACTTTTAAATCGGCTGTAGAACCGTTTATTTGTACCGAAATGAGCGAAGCCAATCGCAAGCAAACACAAGAAACATTAAACGGAATTTGGAACAACATGCTTGGGAATATTTCGGTATCACGTAAAATCGACAAGGATAATTTGAATCAGCTTGCCAATCAAAACATGCTGTTCGAAGCAACATCAGATCTGGTCAAAAGCAAGTTGATTGATAGCATGTTGTATCAACCTGACATGATGAAATACCTTTCTGCCAAAGTGGGCATTACCGATGTTGACGATCTTCAGTTACTAAGTGTAAAAGATTTATTGACTGCTCCTGATGAAACGTCACATTTTGAAAAAGCAAAGGTCGCAGTGCTTTATGCAGATGGTGAAATTTTCGATAAGGGTTCTGAAGGGGTCGTTTCAAAAGATATAATCGAGGAAATCCTGAAAATTCAAAAGGATACGATGATTAAGGCCGTTGTCTTTCGAGTCAACTCTCTTGGAGGCAGTGCTTATGCTTCCGAACAAATTTGGAAAGCCATGACTGACTTGAAAGCAAAAAAACCGGTGGTGGTTTCCATGGGGGATTACGCAGCTTCTGGCGGTTATTATATTTCTTGCAATGCAAACAAAATAGTTGCCACACCGAATACCATTACAGGCTCCATCGGCATTTTTGGCATGTATTTTGTCATGGATGAACTGTCCAGGAAAATTGGTTTAAGTTATGACGTAGTCAAAACCAACGATTTGTCTGATTTAGGAAATGCAACACGGCCCATGACGGTGACAGAAAAGATGAAAATTCAATCCTATGTGAACCGGGGTTATGATTTATTTGTAAAACGTTGTGCAGAAGGACGTAAAATGAAGGATGAGGACATTCGCAAAATTGCAGAAGGTAGAATCTGGACCGGTACTCAAGCAAAAGAAATTGGTTTGGTCGATGAAATTGGAGATTTGAACAAAGCCATTCAAATAGCAGCTAAATTGGGCAAAGTAACTAACTACCGTATGGTTTATTATCCAGAGAAGAAAGAATTCTTGGCTGAATTGATGGAAGAATTCTCTGGCAATACCAAAATGAAAATGACTGCTGCATTTCTTGGCGAAGAATACGCACCTTTATTAAAGCTTAAGACATCCAAGATTCAAACAGGCATTATGACTCGTTTGGATAAGTTTGATATTCAATGATCCAACCATTATAAACGTGACTCACTCTTCGTTTCGATTCTTGTTGTTTCCCTTTTCGATCTTATACGGTATTGGCGTATGGATTCGAAATGTCTTGTTCAATGCAGAAATACTGCCTTCAAAAAGTTATGACATGCCCATTATTTCGGTGGGTAACATCACGGTTGGTGGAACAGGGAAAACTCCACTGACTGAATATTTGATTCGTGTATTGAACAAAGAATATCAGGTTGCTGTACTTAGCCGTGGATACAAACGAAAAAGCAAAGGCTTTGTCTTGTCAGATGAAAATTCTGGCATTGAGGATTTGGGTGATGAGCCGCTTCAAATGAAGCGGAAGTTTCCAAATCTGATTGTTGCGGTGGATGAAAATCGACGTAGAGGCATCGAAGTGCTGATGAACCCAAAAATGCAACCCTTTATCGACGTAATCATTTTGGACGATGCCTATCAACACCGATATGTATCTCCTAGTATTTCCATCCTTCTGATAGACTACAACCGTTTGATTCGTGAAGATTTTCTACTCCCAGTTGGGAATCTTCGTGAACCGGCTGGTCAATCGAAAAGGGCTCAAATGGTTATTGTCAGCAAATGTCCAAAAGATTTGAAACCTATGGACGTGCGAATTCTAAGTACCAAAATTAACGTTCTACCCTATCAGTCCTTATATTTTACGACTTTGAACTATGGCCCGATTGAAAAATTGATTTCAATTCCTTCCATTGAAAAGCCAAAGGCACTTGATACCAACGATGAATTTATAGATACGGAAGCGGTTGCGCAAGAAGTGCCCACCAGAGGCCAATTGAATTCGTTTGAGCAAATCAAGGAACAACGGATTCCGATATTACTACTGACTGGCATTGCCACACCGATGAGTCTGGAAAGTCATGTGCGTCTTTTTGCACCTGAGGTAAAAGCCATGCATTTTGCCGATCATCACGAATTCAGCAAAAGGGATGCCCGAAAAATCAGCATGGAATTTGAAAAAATCAAAGAAGTTGGTGGCATTATCCTGACCACCGAAAAAGATGCCACCCGCATTCGAAACAATCCGTTCATGCAGCTCCTGGCACCAAATATGTATTATCCCACACTTGAAATCCAATTTTTGGAAGGTCAAGACAGAACTTTTGAACAAAAAATAACCGATTATGTTAGGATTAATAAAAGACACCGCAAACTATCTTAAAACTAGAATGAACACCAGCCCTCAAACTGCCATCATACTTGGGACTGGGTTGGGAGAGTTGGTAAAAGACATCAACATTGAATTGGAAATTCCATACGAAGAAATACCTCATTTTCCTGTTTCTACGGTGGAAGGTCACAGTGGAAAGTTGATTTTCGGTAAGATGGGTGGCAAGGACATCATGGCCATGCAGGGTCGTTTTCACTATTATGAAGGCTATTCCATGGAGCAAGTTACATTCCCAATCCGAGTCATGAAGGCCATCGGCATCAAAACACTTTTTCTTTCGAACGCAGCCGGTGGTATGAATGAAGCATTCGAAGTGGGTGATTTGATGATGATTACCGACCACATCAATCATTTTCCGGAACATCCGTTGCGTGGTAAAAATCACAATGAATTGGGCACTCGCTTCCCGGATATGAGCGATGCCTATTCGCCTCGTCTTTGTATCATGGCGCTTGAAATTGCTGCTGAAAAGGGAATTCGACTACATCAGGGAGTTTATGTGGGAACATCTGGCCCTACTTTTGAAACACCTGCGGAGTATAAGTATTTCAAAATCATTGGTGGTGATGCTGTCGGAATGTCGACGGTACCTGAAGTAATTGTTGCAAGACACGCTCAACTTGAATGCTTTGCCATATCGGTCATAACTGACATCGGTTTGGAAGGTAAAATTGTGGAAGTCTCTCATGAAGACGTCCAATTGGCAGCATTGGCGGCACAACCGAAAATGACGACCATCATGCGTGAAATCATCAAAAGATCTTGATCATGGCTGAACGTACTGAAATAAGTGAATTGGGCGAATTCGGCCTGATTCATCGTCTCACGGACAAAATTGAATTAAAAAATGCATCCAGCAAGGTAGGCGTTGGTGACGATGCCGCTGTCTTGGATTATTCAGAGAAAGAAGTGCTTGTTACCACCGATTTATTATTGGAAGGCATTCATTTCGACCTGACTTATACTCCGCTTAGACACTTAGGCTATAAAGCTGCGGTAGTCAATTTCTCGGATATTTGTGCTATGAACGGACTACCCAAACAACTGATTGTTTCAATCGGGATTTCGCGCAAATTTTCCGTGGAACATATCGATGAATTTTATGAGGGACTTAAAACAGCCTGTGACATTTATGGAGTGGATTTGGTTGGTGGTGACACGTCAGCTTCTTTGACCGGTTTTCTGATCAGCATCACCTGCATCGGTGAAGGTGAAAAAGGAAAAGTTGTGCTTCGCCAAGGAGCTCAAGCAAACGATTTGATATGTGTTTCTGGTGATCTTGGAGCAGCTTATATGGGTCTTCAATTATTGGAGCGGGAAAAGAAAGTATTCTCGGACGAACCAGACATTCAACCTGACTTTACTGGAAAAGAGTACATCTTGCAACGTCAACTTCGTCCAGAGGCTAGAAAAGATATTGTCGACCTTTTGGCTGAGAAAGGCATTTTACCCACTTCGATGATTGATATTTCAGACGGCCTTTCCTCTGAATTGCTTCACATTTGTGAAAAAAGCGATTGCGGATGTAGGGTATTTGAAGATAAAATTCCCATCGATTATCAAACCGCAGCCATGGCAGAAGAACTTAATATGAATTTAAGTACCGCTGCTTTAAACGGTGGAGAAGACTATGAATTGCTGTTCACTGTTCCTTTGGCAATGCACGACCAAATCAGTGCCTTGAAAGAGGTCCGTGTCATCGGTCACATCTGTCCAAAGGATTTGGGAAGGCGACTCATCACCCGAGATGGAACTGAATTTGACCTGATTGCTCAGGGTTGGAAAACGGTATAGGCAATTTTGCATATATTTTCACATAATTCGGATTTTTGGCCCCTGAATTTTGCATATTTGCAATTTTTCTGAAACTTAATGCATGTTTTGTTTGGCTAATCCATACAAGATACCTACTTTTGTGACAAATAGGTCTCCATATGAAAGACAAATCAAACAGGCTGCTTTTAATCAAAGACATTATTAAAAGTAATAAGATCGGCAGTCAGGAAGAACTCCTGAACTTGCTGAAGAAGAGCAATTTTGACCTTACTCAAGCAACGCTTTCCAGAGATCTGAAGCAATTGAAGGTGGCCAAGATGCCCGATTATGAAGGCGGGTACGTTTACGTCTTACCGGATGGGCCGAATTCTATCAAATCTTCTTGGTCCAAGAATCAGGAAGCGTCTTATGTCGCCAATGGTTTTCTCTCCATCGATTTCTGTGGTGTTTTTGCAGTTATCAAAACCAAACCCGGTTACTCTGGAGGCATTGCTGCCGATCTGGATCAAAAAATTTCATCCGAGATTTTGGGAACGATAGCTGGTGACGATACCATTCTAATTATCCCCCGCGAACACCTCTCCCGGGCAGACTTGCTTCGTACATTGTCTGAAGTCCTTCCCATTTAAAACACGCTGTGATCGTTAACGCCTAACACCCCCTTGATTTCACCGGGGCGATTTGACATTTGAAAAATAAATTCTTAATTATTGAAATGGACGCAGTTATTGATGTGCTGATTGCAAATGAATCACACGTAAAATACGTTGACACCATATTGAATACCATTTCCGCCGCTGCGAAAGTGAGAGGAACGGGTATTGCCAGACGTTCTCCTGATTATGTCACTCAAAAAATCATGGAGGGCAAAGCCATAATCGCTCTGAATGGAGACGAATTTGCAGGTTTCTGCTATATTGAAACATGGGGAAACAAGCAATTTGTAGCCAACTCCGGCTTGATTGTGGTTGAAAAATTTCGTGGACAAGGCTTGGCTAAGCGAATCAAACACAAGGCTTTTGAATTGTCCACCAGTAGGTTCCCGGATGCAAAGTTGTTTGGCTTAACCACAGGAGCTGCTGTCATGAAAATCAATTATGAATTGGGATATCGTCCTGTCACGTATGCAGAATTGACCGATGACGAGGCCTTTTGGAAAGGCTGCCAAAGTTGCGTGAACTACGACATCTTGCAACGCCAGAACCGACGGTTCTGCATGTGCACGGCCATGTTGTACGATCCGAAAGAACACGAGAAAAAATAAAGCATAGAATCATGAAAGAAAAAGTTGTTTTGGCATTTAGTGGAGGTTTGGACACCTCGTTTTGTGCCAAATATTTGTCGGAAGACAAAGGATATGAAGTTTACACCGCCGTGGCCAACACAGGTGGTTTCAGCGATGAAGACTTAAAACGAATTGAAGCTAACGCATATAAATTAGGCGCGGTCAAGCACGTTGCACTCGACGTTACCAAAGAATATTACGAGAAGAGCATCAAATATATGGTATTCGGCAATGTGTTGCGAAATGGAACTTACCCTATTTCCGTAAGTTCCGAGCGCATCTTTCAAGCCATCGCTATCATTGAATATGCCAAGGAAATTGGTGCTGAATATGTCGCACACGGCTCCACAGGAGCAGGCAACGATCAGATTCGTTTTGATTTGACATTCAACGTTATGGCTCCAAACATCAAGATTTTAACGCCTACCCGCGATATGATCCTGACCCGTGAGTATGAAATCAACTACTTGAAGGAACATGGTTTTGAAGCCGATTTCAAAAAAATGGAATACTCCATTAATAAAGGCTTATGGGGCACATCCATTGGCGGAAAGGAAACGCTAAAATCCGATCAAACTCTGCCCGAAGAAGCCTATCCTTCCCAGTTGACCGCCAAGGGTGAAGAAATGCTCACCATTGAATTCGAGAAAGGCGAAATTTGTGGCGTGAACGGTGTGACTTATTCCGACAAGGTAGAAGCCATTCAAAAAGTGGAAGAAATTGCCTGTCGATACGCTGTCGGTCGTGACATGCACATCGGTGACACAATAATCGGCATTAAGGGTCGAGTTGGTTTCGAAGCTGCAGGTCCGATGGTCATCATCAACGCACACAAAATGCTTGAAAAGCATACATTGACCAAATGGCAGCAGTATTGGAAGGATCAAATCGGTACCTGGTATGGCATGTTCCTTCACGAAGCTCAATACTTGGAACCCGTTATGCGCGATTGCGAGGCTTTTTTGCAAAGCACTCAAGAAAATGTTAGCGGTAAGGTTTATGTGAGCCTGCGTCCATACCATTATGTATTGGTAGGCATCGAAAGTCCGTTCGACTTGATGAAATCGGAATTCGGTGAATACGGGGAAACTCAAACGGCTTTCACTGCCGAAGACGCCAAAGGCTTCACCAAGATTTTAGGAAATTCCACCAAGATTTTCCATGCAGTACAAAAGAAAAACGGTAAGTAAATGATTCGCACAGGTATTATCGGAGGAGCAGGCTATACAGCTGGTGAACTCTTGAGAATTTTGCTGAACCATCCTCAAGCTGAGGTGGTGTTTGTGAACAGCAGCAGCAACGCCGGCAATGCCGTCACCGATGTGCACGGTGGATTGATTGGTGAATGCGACCTGGTGTTTACCGATGCACTGCCCGTTGATCAAGTGGACGTGCTGTTCCTCTGTTCTGCGCATGGTGACAGCAAGAAGTTCTTGGATGAAAACGAGGTTCCTGCCTGGGTGAAGATCATCGACCTTTCCACCGACTTCCGTGAATCAAGATCAGACCACGATTTCGTTTATGGTTTGCCAGAAATGAATAAGCAGCAGATTGTCAAGGCAGTGCATGTAGCCAATCCCGGATGTTTCGCTACCTGTATTCAGCTGGCCTTGTTGCCATTGGCTGCCAACAACCTCCTTAAAGCCGAAATCCATGTGAATGCCATAACGGGTTCGACGGGAGCTGGCGTGAAACCCAGTTCGACTTCTCATTTCAGTTGGAGAAACGACAATATTTCGGTTTACAAGGCATTTAATCACCAACATCTGCAGGAAATCGGACAATCGCTTCGTGGATTGCAAATGGGCTTCAATCAGGACATTAACTTCATACCCGTCCGTGGAGACTTTGCAAGAGGCATTTTTGCCAGTATGTATACGGACTTTGTAGGTAGCTTGGAAGAAGCGGAAACACTTTACGAGGACTATTACAAGGATGCTGCGTTCACCTTTGTTTCCAAAAAAAACGTGGACCTCAAGCAAGTGATCAACACCAACAAGTGTGTGTTGCATTTGGAAAAACACGGTAAGAAACTGTTGGTACTTTCGGTGATCGACAATTTGCTGAAAGGCGCATCTGGACAAGCGGTTCACAATATGAACCTGATGTTCGGACTGGATGAGAAAACAGGACTGGGTCTAAAACCGGTCGCATTTTAAGAATATTATGAAGTTATTTGACGTATATCCTTTGTTCGACATCAACATCGTTGCGGGCAAAGGTTGCCACACATACGATGATAAGGGCACTGAATACCTCGACCTGTATGGCGGTCATGCCGTCATTTCAGTTGGACATTCTCATCCGACCTATGTACGGATGATTTCAGAACAGGTTTCCAAACTTGGTTTTTATTCCAACTCGGTTCAAAACAAGCTTCAGGAGGAATTCGCCACCAAATTGGGAAAGGCCTGCGGGTACGAAGATTACCACTTATTCTTTATCAATTCGGGAGCGGAAGCCAATGAAAACGCTTTAAAGTTAGCTTCTTTCCACAACGGCCGAAAAAAAGTCGTGGCATTTAAGAAAGGGTTTCATGGTCGTACTTCGGCGGCTGTGCGGGTGACTGACAATTCAAAAATTGTTGCTCCCATCAACGAAGGTTTTGAAGTGAGCTTCCTTCCATTAAACGACATAAAGGCGGTGCGTGAAACGCTTTCCAAAAACGACGTCTGTGCCGTCATCATTGAAGGCATTGTCGGTATTGGAGGGATACAGGTTCCGGATTCAATATTTATGCAAGATTTACGCAAGGTTTGTACCGAAACGGGTACCATTCTGATTTTGGATGAAATCCAGTCGGGTTATGGTCGTAGCGGAAAGTTCTTCGCACATCAGCATTTCGGCATCAAGCCCGACCTGATTACGGTGGCCAAAGGCATTGGGAATGGATTCCCCATGGGTGGTTTGCTTATCAGCCCACTATTCACGGCCGTTCACGGTATGTTAGGCACCACTTTCGGAGGCAACCATTTGGCTTGCGCAGCGGGTTTGGCGGTTCTGGATATTATGGAGAAAGAACTGCTTGTCCAAAATGCAGCCGTTGTTGGAGCTTACTTGATGGAGGAACTGAATAAAATCCAAGGCATCAAAGAAGTTCGTGGACTTGGACTGATGATCGGCATCGAATTCGAAACACCCATCAAGGACATTCGTCGAAAACTCTTGTACGAAAAACATATTTTCACCGGAGTGAGCGGCACCAATGTGATTCGATTGCTGCCTCCATTGACTTTGACCTTGCAGGAAGCGGCCCTTTTTATAGGGAAATTCAAGGAAACGTTATCGGAGTTGAGTTAAACAATACGTATCTTCGACCTTCATTTACATCATACAATTATGAAAATCAGCATTATCGGAGCAGGGAACATGGGTGGTGCCATTGCACGTGGATTGAGCAAGGGTAGTTTCTTTAGTGGAAGTGACATAACCATCAGTGATATCAATCAGGTGAATTTGCAAAAAATCCTTGATTTGAATGTTGGCATCAATTGTACGGACTCCAACAGAGCATGCGTCCATGGTGCTGAAATTGTAGTGCTTGCAGTAAAACCTTGGCTAGTGGACTCTATTGCTGCAGAAATCAGAGACTTGCTCAATTACAACAGTCAAATCATAATCTCCATCGCTGCCGGGGTACCTTTGGAAAAACTACGAACTTTGTTTTCAGGATCGGATGATCAAGTCCCGACTCTTTTCCGCATGATACCAAATACTGCTATCGATGCTATGGAAAGCTTTTCTTGCATTTCTTCATGGAATGCTACCCAAGATCAGGAAGAACAAATTGTAAAGATATTCGACGAGCTCGGCAAAGCGATGTTAGTACCTGAATCCCAACTGAATGCCTTTATGTCACTGTCATCTTGCGGTATAGCTTACGCCCTCCGCTACATTCGTGCGGCAACAGAGGGCGGAGTAGAAATGGGCATTTACCCAAATGTGGCCCAGGAGGTCGTGTTGCAAACGTTAAAAGGAGCAGTTGCTCTGCTGGAAGGAACTGGGAATCATCCTGAAGTTGAAATCGATAAAGTGACAACTGCAGGGGGTGTTACGATAAAAGGGCTAAATGAAATGGAACATGCCGGATTTACTTCGGCCGTTATTCGTGGACTGAAGGCGAGTCATTTGGGATGAAAAAGAATAGAAAAAAATCGTTGAACCCACAAATCACCGTTGAAGACTACGTCAAGGCCATCAAGATTGCCGATCGTGATTTGGAACAATCCTTTCGACCCGGATGGGCGGCCAAGGTGAAGGTCCATATAAATAAAAAAACGTATAACCGAAAGGCTTACAAGAACATAGAAGAATGACCACCTATCGCTACAAACGAATCGCCGTAAAGGTAGGCAGCAATGTGTTGACCCAAAAGGATGGCACGTTAGATTTGACACGAATGTCTGCTATCGTGGATCAGGTCGTCCTATTGCAGAAAGCGGGCATCGAAGTCATCTTGATTTCGTCTGGAGCCGTGGCATCGGGCAAAAGCTTGGTAAAGACTTCACGTAAATTGGATGCGGTGGATCAACGTCAATTGTTTTCGGCTGTTGGACAGGTCATTTTGATCAATCGATATTACCATCTGTTCCATCAAAAAGGGTTAACCTGTGGCCAAGTGTTGACTACCAAGGAAAGTTTCAGCAGCCGTCGGCATTACCTGAACCAAAAAAATTGTATGACCGTGATGTTGGAAAACGGCGTCATCCCAGTGGTCAACGAAAACGACACCATCTCGGTGACTGAACTGATGTTCACCGACAACGATGAACTTTCCGGCTTAATCGCCACGATGATGGATGTGGAAGCGCTGTTCATTTTGAGCAACATCGACGGTATTTACAACGGAGTACCAAGCGATCCCAAAGCACAGGTCATTCGTGAAATTAGGCCTGAGGTTGACATCAAGCAATACATTGTAGATGAGAAGTCCTCTTTTGGTCGTGGCGGCATGTTGACCAAATGCAACATTGCCCGAAAAGTGGCGGAAGAAGGCATTCCAGTCATCATTGCCAACGGAAAAAAGGAGAACATTCTGACCGATTTGTTGGACGAATCACAGGATGTCGTCTGTACTCGCTTCCTGCCAACCAAGAAGGCTTCGGCCGTTAAAAAATGGATAGCACACTCCGATGGTTTCGCCAAAGGGGAAATTCACATCAATGAAGGTTGTCTTTTCGCGTTGAACCAAAAAGCCACCAGCGTTTTACCTGTGGGCATCACCCGGATCGAAGGCAATTTTGAACGAGGAGACATCGTCAGCATCTTTGATGCATCAGGCAATCAAGTTGGTGTCGGCAAAGCACAATATAGTTCGGTGACAGCACGCGATGTCATCGGTAAAAAGGGTGAAAGACCTTTGATTCATTACGATTACCTCTTTTTGGACTAATATGGAACTGAACATGACTTTTGAATCTGTCCGCGAGGCAAGCCGCAATTTGGCTTTCTTGAGCGACAGTCAAATCAATGATATTTTATTGGAAGTAGCTAATGTTGCAGAAGCCAGTTCCAATACCATCCTGATTGAAAACAAAAAGGATTTGGACCTCATGGATCCCAAAGATCCGAAATACGATCGTCTTAAGTTGACTGCGGAACGCATCGCCGGCATTGCGTCGGACATGCGTGCGGTGGCAGGTTTACCTTCTCCATTAGGCAGAATCCTTACCGAAACCACCCGTCCCAACGGCATGCACTTAAGCAAGATTTCAGTTGCTTTCGGTGTCATCGGCATCATCTATGAATCAAGGCCGAACGTGAGTTTTGACGTCTTTTCCCTTTGCCTGAAATCGGGTAATGCCTGTCTGCTCAAAGGGAGCAAGGATGCACACCACTCCAATTTGGTCCTCGTAGCCATCATTCATCAGGTTCTCCAAAAACATGGTGTCAATCCTGCTGTCTGCACACTGCTTCCAGCCGAAAGGGAAGCCACGACTGAACTCTTGAATGCCAGAGGTTTGGTGGATTTGATTATACCCAGAGGCAGTGCCAACCTCATCAATTTTGTGCGAGAAAATGCGCGCATTCCAGTCATTGAAACGGGCGCCGGCATCTGCCATACCTACTTTGATTCGGACGGTGACTTGGTGAAGGGAACGGCCATCATTAACAATGCCAAAACCCGCAGGGTCAGTGTTTGCAACGCCTTGGATTGCCTGTTGATCAGTGAGAATCGGTTGAACGACCTTCCTACACTTTGTGCCCCATTGGCTTCCTCCAATGTCCTAATTTACGCAGATCCGAAGTCTTACACGGTTCTAAAAGACCATTATCCGGCTGCATTGCTCGAAAAGGCCACTGAAGAAAGCTTCGGAACAGAATTCCTCGATTACAAGATGGCTGTCAAAACGGTTTCCAATTTGCAGGACGCTTTGAAACATATTGCGCGGAACAGCTCCCAACACAGTGAATGCATTGTCAGCGAAAATGCGGAGACCTGTGCCATTTTTGAACGCTCCGTTGATGCCGCTTGCGTCTATACCAATGTCTCTACCGCTTTTACAGATGGAGCTCAATTTGGATTAGGTGCCGAAATCGGCATCAGCACCCAAAAACTGCACGCTCGCGGTCCAATGGCCCTCGAGGAACTGACCACCTACAAGTGGCTGGTACGTGGTAATGGACAAATTCGCAATTAATGAAAACAAACGAAACGCAAGGTCCTTTGGTAGAAATTATTACCATAGGCGATGAAATTCTGATCGGACAGATTGTTGATACCAATTCCGCTTGGATGGCCCGCGAACTGAACAAAGATGGTTTTCGAGTGCATCAGATTACGACGGTTTCCGACGATGAATCGCACATTTTGAAAGCCGTTGAAGGCGCTTTTGGTCGTGCAGACATTGTGTTGATGACTGGCGGGCTCGGCCCGACCAAAGATGACATCACTTTGCAAACGCTTTGCCGCTATTTCAAAACACATCTCATTCACAATCAAGATGTTGTAAATAACATTCAGGAAGTGTTCGCTCACCGCGGAAACGTACTGAACCCACTGACATTGGGTCAAGCCATGGTACCGGCTTCGGCAACCATCATACAGAATAAACGTGGCAGCGCGCCCGTTACGTGGTTTGACAAAAAAGGCAAGGTGCTGGTTTCCATGCCTGGCGTTCCCTTCGAAATGGAATGGGTGATGAGCAATGAGGTTCTGCCCAGGCTTCGTGCCAAATTCAATACGCCAACGCTTTTGCACAAAACGGTTTTGGTTGTGGGAATTGCTGAATCCACTTTGGCAATGAAACTGACCGATTGGGAAAATGAGCTTAACGCTTGCCTCAAATTGGCTTATTTACCTTCTCCAGGCATGGTCAAACTCCGCTTGAGCGGTTTCCTTGCCGACCGAAAGCAACTGGAAACCATCATTGAGTCGGAACTGGTTAAGCTTCGAGTCTTGCTTGAAAATGCCATACTGGCTGAAGAAGATGCACCAGTTGAAGAAATTATTGGACGGCTGCTAAAAGAAAAAGGCCTTTGGATAGCCACGGCCGAAAGTTGTACGGGTGGCAACATTGCCAAGCAAATAACCAATGTATCAGGCAGTTCGTCCTATTTCGCAGGTGCAATCGTTGCTTATCAAAACGAATTGAAAATACAGGAATTGGGCGTTTCACCCGACACGCTTCGAAACTTTGGTGCCGTGAGCCAAAAAACCGTTGAGGAAATGGCGGAAGGAATTCGTAAAAAATTGAAAACAGATATTGGCGTGGGTGTGAGCGGTATAGCCGGGCCCACCGGTTCCACCGATGGCAAACCGGTCGGAACTGTTTGGATATGTGTTTGTTCACAAGAAAAGAACATTACCCGTCGGTTCCAATTTGGGCAAAATCGTAAACGCAACGTCGATTTGGCCACATTGAATGCCTTTGCTATGATTAAAGAATGTTTAGAGTAGCGAGTGCAGAGACGAAGCTTGCTTCGACTATGCCGAGTCACGAAAAACCTCTGTTCAGAATGAATAAACTTTTACAAGACTAAGAATATGAGAAATTTCACCAATGTCAAGGATCTGGGCGACTTGAACGCCGCCGTGCAAGAAGCGCTGGAAATCAAGAAGAACCGTTATGCCTACAAGCATTTGGGCGAAAATAAGACGCTGATGATGGTGTTTTTCAACTCCAGCTTGCGTACCCGACTCAGCACTCAAAAAGCTGGAATGAACCTGGGCATGAACACCATGGTGCTCGACATCAATCAAGGTGCCTGGAAATTGGAGACGGAACGTGGCGTCATCATGGACGGGGACAAGCCCGAACATATTTTGGAAGCCATTCCGGTGATGGGTAGCTACTGCGACGTCATCGGCGTACGTGCTTTCGCCAAATTCGAAAGCAAACAGTTCGACTATGAGGAAACCATTCTGAACCAATTCATTAAGCACTCAGGCAGACCGGTTTTCAGCATGGAAGCCGCCACCGGCCATCCGTTGCAAAGTTTTGCCGACCTCATTACCATTGAGGAATACAAGGAAACGGCACGTCCAAAGGTGGTGTTGACATGGGCTCCGCACCCGATGGCTCTCCCTCAAGCCGTACCCAACAGCTTCGCCGATTTCATGAATGAAGCCGACGTGGACTTTGTCATTACCCATCCGGAAGGTTACGAACTGGCTCCTCAATTCGTACGCAACGCCCGTGTGGAATACGACCAAATGAGGGCATTCGAAGGTGCCGATTTCGTCTATGCCAAAAACTGGGCGGCCTATCAAGACCCAAACTACGGCAAAATTCTAAGTAAAGACCGTCAGTGGACCGTCAGCGACCGACAAATGGCTGTGACCAAGGATGCTCGCTTCATGCATTGCCTACCCGTGCGCCGCAACATGATTGTTACCGACGACGTCATCGAGGGCCCTCGCAGTATCGTGATTCCTGAAGCGGCCAACAGAGAGATTTCGGCACAAACAGTGATCAAACGGATTTTGGAAAGCCTGTAAAAAAGGCCTACCTTTGCATTCGTTTTTAAATCAATTGAACTATGGATACAGTCCTGAGCGGCATTCGCTCCACCGGCAACCTTCACCTTGGAAATTATTATGGTGCACTGCGTAATTTCATCCGCATGCAACATGAGAATAACTGTTATTTCTTTATTGCCGACTATCATTCGCTAACCACTCATCCGGATCCGAAGGATTTGCACGCAAATGTTAAGAGCGTTTTGTGCGAATATTTGGCTGCCGGTATTGACCCGAACATTGCCACCATTTACGTACAAAGCGATGTGAAGGAAGTGATTGAACTGTATCTGATGCTTAATATGCATGCTTACTTGGGTGAATTGGCCAAGACGACATCCTTCAAGGAAAAAGCTCGCAAACAACCTGAAAATGTTAATGCTGGATTGCTCACCTACCCAACCTTGATGGCGGCGGACATTCTTTTGCACAAAGCCGACAAGGTGCCTGTGGGAAAGGATCAGGAGCAACATCTGGAAATGACGCGCAAATTTGCACGCCGCTTTAATAACTTTTACGGTGTCGATTTCTTCAAGGAACCACAGGCTTATAATTTTGGAGAAGATTTGATTAAAATTCCTGGATTAGACGGCAGCGGTAAGATGGGCAAGTCGGAAGGCAATTGCGTTTACTTGACCGAAGATCCCAAAATAATTGAGAAAAAAGTGAAACGTGCCCTGACCGATGCAGGTCCGACATCACTGAATTCAGAAAAGCCAGAATGCATTCAGAACTTATTTACGATTCTGAAAGTGGTTTCCACTCCGGATACCTATCAATATTTCGATGATAAGTGGAATTCTTGCGAAATACGCTATGGTGATTTAAAAAAGCAGTTGGCCGAAGACATCATCAAAGTTACCAATCCCATTCGCGAACGCTATCTTGCAATTTACAACGATGAGGCTTACCTCCATAAAGTGGTAACGGAAGGTGCCGAAAAAGCCCGATTCAACGCACAGAAAACACTGGTTGACGTACGTGAAATCATGGGTTTCAAATCGTTCTGATCATTTGTTTTGATTTTGCGAATCCCAAAGTTCCCGTAGCAATTCGTATTTTGCTTCTAGGGTTTTGTAGTCTTCAGGGGCTTTCAAATCTTTTAAGAATCGAGGTATTTCAATGTTTTCGTCCAAAAAATCACAGACGTTCACCCCAAAGTGATCGGCCAATTGTTTAAGCTTGGTCACCGTGAAATCGACTTTACCGTTTTCATGTTTGGAATAAGTGGTGGTCGAAAAGTTCAGGTCGATGGCTACATGAAACTGGGATTGGCCCGAACGCAACCTAACTCGGTGCAACTTTGCTCCTATTTGTTTGTTCAGATCTTTGTTTATCGCCTTTGATGCCATCTTGACCAGGTATTCGTTATACAAACGAAATTACCCTATGACAAAGAAAAACACACCAACGTTCAAGTTTAATGTTTTTCCTTTAAGGAAAATATTCGACCTAAAATGAATGTAAGGTTCTTTTTAGAGCAAGTTTTTACCCTCTAGGAATAAAAAATGCGTTTGATGCTATGCAACCGATGTGTATAGGTTTTTAATTCCCTACTGTAGATTCCTTGTTCATCCAGGTCATCCACATGAACACTTCCGGAGGCATGCAGAATTTTGTTTTGGCCGCAAACGATGCCAACGTGTACAATTCTACCTTCTGAATTAGCAAAAAAGGCCAAATCACCAGGCAATGACAGACTTAGAAACTCCTCTTCGCCCAACAAAGCCTGGTCACAGGCATCGCGAGGTATTTGAAAACCATTGACCGATGCAGCGACTTGCGTTAACCCAGAACAGTCTATCCCAAATATGGTTTTACCTCCCCAAAGATAAGGTGCATTGACAAACTGATAGGCTGTTTGGAGAATTCGATCAGGCAGTGCCTTGGTATAGGCAAGTTTTTCAATTTCTTTTTCTGGGAAAATTTCAGTATTCAAGGGTGTAAGAAAGTGTTTGTTCTTGATAAACAATCGACTCCCGGCAGGTAAATGCAAAACGCCAGAATCCACACTTTGAAAAACAGTGATGGGATCTCTTAATAAAAGGGATTTTTGTTGATTCAGTGTTTTCAACGACTCCTCGGAAACCTTTGTCAGCATTTTTTCGGTAGCCCAACCTTCGTATCCATCGGCCTGATTGCGCACCAACAGCCAGTTCTCATGCACTTCGAGTATTTCAACTTGTTCACCGAATAGCAGCTGCGTTGTCATTTCGGCCCGTTCGGAAGGTTCCGATCGAATCGGTAAAACTGGCAATGACAAAATTCCGTGGTTCATAACTAAAAGCGTTTTGAAAGTTCTTCTTCTGTAAAGGGCATCAGGATGGGCTTTCCATCGGGGGTGTACTTGTTTTCTTTCGAACTGAACAAGCGCTCCACTAAGTCATTCATTTCAGCTTCGCTCATTTTTTGCCCGTAAGGAATTGCGGCAGCCTTTGCCAGACGTAATGCCAGTTTGCGACGTCGATCTTGCATTTGAGTTTCTCCGGGTTCGTTCAAGGATTGAAGCAAATCTTCAAGCAGTTCAACAGGCGGAGCGCCTTTCAAATCGGGCGGAACAGCCACGATTGTAAATTCATTACCAGAACATTGCACATCAAATCCAAACCCATTCAGGTCGTCCATTACCTCGAGCAATGCAATTCGTTGCACTGCATCCAAGTTCAGCATTTCGGGGAACAATAAAGCCTGTGAGAAGGATTTCCCAGTTTTGACCATGTTCAAATATCGGTCGAAAAGGATCCGAATGTGTGCTCGATGTTGATCAATAAATAGAAGTGAATGTGATTGTTGGAGAACGATGTACGAGGTAAACAATTGAAATTTGGTCGACTCGTGATTCACGTCTTCTATCGTGAACAAGGGATTAGCTGGAAGTGTTTCGGATGGAGTCGCAAATTCACCAACTGAGTCCGTTGTCTTTAGGGGTGACTCCCAGATGTTGTCCTGAGAACTCAATTCGTCTTTTTGCTTTTCGAATCCTTGGAAAAGCAAATCCCAATTTTGAGGAGTTTTTGCCGAAGAGGTTGATTGTCCTTTAAAGGGGTTGTAACTTGGGTCAAATCGAACCGAAGGAGATGATACTTCGCGGTCGCCGGTGAACACACGAATTTCGGGTGCATCGTCTCGATCGAAGTCTATGGAAGGGATGGCATTCGATTTTCCCAAAGCTTCACGAACGGTTGCATGGAGAATCGGCCAAATGGCTTGTTCGTGTTCGAATTTAACCTCGGTCTTTGTTGGATGGATATTGACATCGAGTGTCTCAGGGTCGACTTCCAAATATAAAAAAAACGTAGGCTGCTGGCCATGTGGAATCAAAAGTTCATACGCCTTCAAAACAGCACTACGAAAGCCTTTGTGCTTGATAAAACGGTTGTTGACGAAAAAATATTGCATCTGATCGCGAAGGCAGGCTGCAGCAGGGTCTCCCACAAAACCAGTGATTCTGATCAATTGGGTATTGACATCTACCGGATACAACTGCTTAGGCAACTGACCGGCATTGCGTTTGCCAAAAATCTGGATTACCCGCTGCTTGAGGTTGGACGGCAACAGGGTATAAAGATTTTCGTCGTTATGGGTCAGTGAGAATTGCAAGTTGGGGTTCACCAATGCCAATTGGATGAACTCATCACGAATGGCCTTCAATTCCTTGGTATTGTCTCCCAAAAATTTTCGACGTGCAGGAATGTTGTAAAACAGATTTCGCACGGTGAAACGAGAACCTTGTGCCGCCAAGGTGGGTTCCTCGTTAGAAATGACAGATCCTTCAATTTCTACTTTCCAAGCTAATTCATCATCGGACCGACGGGTAACCAATTCCACCTGCGCCACGGATGCAATGGAGGCCAAAGCTTCCCCTCTGAAACCCATCGTATGTAAGTGAAACAAGTCGGTAGCTTGCCGAATCTTGGAGGTGGCATGGCGTTCGAATGCCAGTTTGGCGTCCTCGGGCGACATCCCTTTACCATTGTCAATGACGCGGATCAAATTACGACCGGCCTCTTTGAGGAAAATATCAATTTGTGTAGCACCAGCGTCAATGGCATTTTCGACCAATTCCTTAACCACCGACGCAGGGCGTTGGATCACTTCACCTGCGGCAATCTGATTGGCGACGGAATCTGGCAAAAGGTGGATGATATTTTCCATTGAATTGGGTTTCGGTCAAGCAAAAATAAGCATTCTTGCCCTATTTTCGTTCTGCAGGAGGTGTCCGTTTCTTTAAAGTGGATTTGTCTTGGATTTTATAAACTCTGAAAATATCTTCGGGCGAAGTAGGTCTCGCTTCTGAATACCAGGCAAAGTTTTGTAAAAATCTAGCTTCGGGATCCAACATGTTCAAAGGATAAAACTTTCCTTTTGGTTCAGGCCAAACCACGACCTTCTTAACTTTTTCATCGTGTCGGTACAAGTCCAAAGAACTGCCTTCCAATCGGTTCAACCCCATGATTTGATCTTCCTTGTCCCTGGGCAGGTACACCGTTTCTGCATTTCCGCGAATCTCAACTTTAACCACCTGACTCGAATCGAAATAGGCTTTGAGATCTTTGCCCGAAGATTGGTCGTACAAAGAATCCCCCTCGAAAGAGATCAGCATGGCCGCTCGTTGAATGTGGAGCATTTCCGGTTTGTTGTTTTTGGTATGCATTTGTATGAAATCGCCGGAAATTTGCTGTTCGGCAGACCAAAGTACAGGATTTTGGTAAAAAGAAAGGATGGAATCGCGCGTCGAATAATACATGGAATCACAAAGTCCTTGAAAATCATTTCTAAAGAAACGAACACCATGGAACGCCTTAATCGATTTATAAATGGAATCCTGTTGCGTCATCAAAGTATCCGCATGCAACCACAAGGTATCTTGTTCGGAATGCTCTATTAGCAATGGAGATCGGGCCATCAGGCCAAGACCGGTTTTTTCTTCGCTATAACCATATCCGCCAATCATGGTGATTTGTTGAACGGTATCAATCAAGACCACATTTCCAAACGCTTCGCCGATGGAGTTTTTCTGATCGTAAAAAACGGTATCTCCCGTCAACCTTCGATGATCACTGATTACATATGAACGGTTATACAAAACACTTTTATCGGTGGAAGTATTGTAATTCCCTTTGGTCGTATAAACATAACCGCTATCAGAAACAATATCCGTGGGCACATGAATATCGGCAATCTTAGTATTCGTATTGTAAGTGAGCTCTTTATTGGTCATCACAAACTTGGGATGCACCAACTTGACATCGTTCCTAAAATTGGCAATCTTGGTATCGGGACTGTATTGACCATATTCTGAGGACAGTTCGTTTTTTTCATCTACCAAAAGACCTCCATCAAAGAAATAACCTACATTGGAGCTTCGGTCGAAATTCAGACTATCGGTAAACAGCGTGACATTTCGATTTTCCAGGCGAACCTTTTCGCGGACTTGCGCTAATTTGTTGGTTCCATCGTAATAAAGCCAGGCACCATAAAGAAATAGCGTATCGCCTTGCTCCATATGCACGTTTCCATAGGCGTAAAGTGAATTCGTTTTTTGAAAGTAATGTGCTGAATCACAAAACAATTCTGCGCCTTCGTGTCGAAATCGTACGGAGCCGGTCAGTAATTGATAATCAGGATGCAGAAAGGCATCGAACGACATGACATCGGCATATTCCAGTTTAATCTTTTTACCTGTTCGCTTTTTCTTGACCGGAACATTCATTAAAGGAATTCTCATTAATCCCGATTGAATGTATTTCTGCGTCATGGGTATCTGCGAAACATTTTTATTGGTTACCGGTTTAGATGTTGCTGCAGCCTGTTTCTTGGCCGCATTCCGAGTCATGTTCGGAATGTGCATTTCAATTTTTGCCGGAGCGGAATAAACCTCCTTGCTGGTCGGAACCGGAGTTTTCTTACCATGCGTTTGTCCAACAGCCATCAGCGAAAAAAGGCAAAAGAGGCTTGTTATTAGCCCCTTATGCCACAAAATGTTGAACGATGCCTTTTGACTCATGTTTACTTCTTGATCCAACCTGGATGTATAAACTCGCAATTACTCCACTTTTCGTCAATTCGAACGTATGTTTTCTTTTGTTTCATGACAATCCAGTCGGCAATGATTTTCTCACTTTTAGAGCTTTGTACCATTTGCTTGAGCAATTGGAAATCGTCGGTCAAGTTAGCCTTGTGCGCCTTAGTTTTAGATTTGACCCGAATGATGGCACAAACTTCTTTGTCTTTTTGATTGATAAAAGTGAAGGGTTTGGAAATTTCACCAACATTCATGGTGTAGACCAATTTACCAATTTCGGCAGGCAGGTCCTCCAACTGATACCTGGGGTTTCCGGTTTTTGCATTGACCATCAATCCTCCATTGTTGCGAGTATCCTTATCGTAAGAATAATATTGGGCAGCTGCCTGAAACGTCAGTTTCTGATTGCGAATGAGATCGGCAATACTGTCAAGACGAAGCAACGCTTGATTTCGTTCGGATGCAGTAATGTGTGGTTTGAGCAAAATATGTCGGCAATTGATACGGTCACCACGCTTTTCGATCAGCTGGATGATGTGAAAACCGTATTCTGTTTCGACAATCTTAGAAACTTTCTTGGGGTCATTGAGCGAAAAGGCAACATTGGCGAATTCGGGCAACAATTCTCCTTTTCCCATAAAACCGAGTTCACCACCAACTTTGGCGCTGTTACGGTCGTCAGAGTACATGACAGCCAGTGTGGAGAAATTGGCTCCTTTGTTCACACGGTCAGTAAAGTCACGAAGTCTTTCCTTGATATCGGTAATTTCTACTGGATCATACTGTGGCTCAGCGGTGATGATTTCTACTTCCACTTCAGCAGGTACCATCGGAATGCTGTCTACCTTCAAACTGTTGTAATATTGACGAATTTCAGCAGGAGTCACTGTAATTCCACCAACCAGATTACGTTGGACGGTCGAAACCAATTGACTGTTGCGAGCCTGGTCCCGGTACATTTCACGAATTCTTGAAAGGGGTTTCCCATAATATTCTTCGAGTTTTTCCTTGGAACCGATTTGATTGATGTCGCTGTTGATTCGACGATCCACATCGGCCATCACATCGTTGTCAGAAACAATGATGCTGTCCAAATCTGCCTGGTGAAGAAAGAGTTTCTGAATAGCCAACTGTTCGGGAATAACACAATAAGGATCACCCGAAAACTTGACTCCCTGAGCTTGTGCTTGAAGACGTTGTGCTTCTACTTCAGATCGTAGAATGGGTTCATCCCCGACCACCCATACAATTTCGTCAATTACATTATCTTGCGCTGAAACAACGGTCAGGCAAAACAAAAACAGGATCATAAGAGAATTGCGTATGCTCATTTTTTGGAGGGTTGAGATTTTACATTATAATAAGTAATCCTTCCTTTTTTCTCTGCTTCACGGAGCAGATCCTGTTCAAACCGATGGATAAACTCGGTTTTACGGGTATTGGCTACAATGTCACGAACTTCATCCTTGACATATTCCAACGGAGCGGTGGAACCAGCCAATACGTAATCGTCCACATAAAGCAGGTATTCAAATTCACCCACCACCACATCAAACGTCGAATGGGTTTTCAAGAAATCAGCGTTTTTGCCGGTATCGTACGAAATCTGATCCAGGATATCATCTAAAATGACCCAGTGATCATAAAAATACTCAAACTGACCTCCGTTCTGCACACAATAATTCTCAATCTTGCTGAACGCTTCGTTCGACGAATTCTTATACAGACTTTTTAATTTCGCCAAACCGGGAGCCGTTTTCGGAATCTTGATAAAAATGCCTTTAATCAAATCGTGTCCAGCACTAAACCGATCGCGGTTATTTTCATAAAAAACCTGAACCTCGGTATCAGTAATGTCGTTCTGCATCTTTTCGTTCAGAACTTGTTGCTGATAAGCATAGATGATGAGGGAACGCCTGTAGTTCTCAACCAATTCGTCAATGTCTTGTCCCTGAGGAATATTCTTTACCGCTTTGTCATAAATCAACAGTTCTTTGATGCGGTTTTTCAAAAATTGGCTGACGTAAAGGCTACTGTCTTTTGTCGATAGTCCCTGGGGCATCCCTTCGATGGCTTCATCCAAATAAATTTCATTCGTGCCGACCTTTGCCAACAGAACGCGGTCGTCAGACGCAACGCCACTCGTGCACATCTTGAACAAGAGCGGTATAAGCATCAGATACATGAATGTTTTCATTCCAATAGGTCCCTTTTAAAGAGACGTAAAGATACTGAAAAAGCCGTTAAAGGGGACAGACTTAATTTTTATTAACCGTATTTAGTACCTCTTTATTCACAATTACCTTGTATTTGGCTCTGAGGGACTTAATCCAACTCTCTTCCAAAAAATTCTGGTAATCGGAAATCACTAATCCGCGAACGTCTGTATAAGACTCTGGACCCTTGGCGAGCACCTTGCCGCTCAAGAAAACAACAGGGTACTTTTTATCGGATTCGGGTTTTGTCCCTTTAAAAGTGAGGAAATCCACGGTAGCGTTTTCTCCTTTGGAAAACAAACCTTGTTCCACTTTGATCAGTGAGGTCGAATCGGTATTGAACGCTCGTTTCAATACGATCGATACAGAATCAACTGCTAATTTCTTGATCATTTTTTTAGCCCTGGCTGCAACATCAGGATTGGCACATGAAATGATGAATCCTTTGTAATGTGGCTTTGCCCAATTATATTTGCCAACTGAATCTTTAAAGAATTTTTCCAAACCTTTGGTGTCTTGTGAGGCTTTGTCCCAAACTTCACGGTTGCTGATTTCGAACAAGAGTATTCCATCGCGGTATTCTTGCATCAAATGCCCGAATTCAGGATATTTCTTTTCGAGGTTTTGATCTTCGTAGGCAACCACTTGCTCCCCAACATAGTTATCAAAAGCGACACTTATATTGTTGACTTGTTTATTCTTAGCAAGTGCCTGGGCAAATCCTTTCTGACTAAAATTCTTACCGTCCAAAACAAACAAGGGATTCGTGCTTTGTGACAATGCATTGACCAACGTTGTATCACCTTTTGTACGAGCAAGGTCGTAGGCATTGACGAATTGATTGTAACTATCCTTGTTGAGTAAATATCCATCTTCTTTTTTGATGCGTTCGATGAATGATTTTTTAGCCACTTGCGTACGGGCTTCATCTTGCGCAATGTAACCGGTCAGATCGTTGCGCATTTCTTCCATGGGCGGATAGGGCTGGAATTCCAACGCTTTCACGATGTGCCAACCATATTTTGACTGGAAAGGAGCAGAATACTCACCTACTTTGAGTTTATATACATTGCTTTCGTATTCATAAGGAAGTGATCCACAGAACATCAGTCCATATTCGCCACCACGTCCGGCAGCACCTCGATCGTCCGATTGAGTAGTAGCAAGTTTTGTGAAATCCTCGCCTGCCTGTAATGCTTTGTATATCAGGTAGATGGAGTCTTTGGCGTTAGCCTTTTCTTCAGGTGTAGCCGTTTCAGCAACCGCTTTCATGATGTGACCGGAACGATATTTTCCACCGGCTGGAACTCGGTTGATGACTTTGATAATATGGTAACCAAACTGTGTACGAACGGGAGGGGCAACCTTCCCCACGGGAGTAGAATAGGCTACATTCTCAAAAGGAAGGACGTAACGCAAGCCTGTTGAATAGCCTAAATATCCACCTGCCGCTTTACTACCTTCATCTTCCGTGTTTTCCCTAGCCAACTTGGCAAAATCTTCACCCTTCAGAGCTCTTTTGTAAAGAAGCATTGCTTTTTGATACACTTTCAAGGTGTCTTCCGGCGAGGCGTCGTTTGGTACGGTCAATAAGATGTGGCTAAGTTCTGTATATTCTCGAATGCGATCATAACAAAGTTTAATCATCGCTTCTTCAGCATCCTTGTCGGTCAAGTACGGAGTGATGAGTTGTTTGCGGTAACCACTCAATTCAGTAATGAATGCTTGTGTGGTGTCAATTCCCTGTGATTCAGCTTCTGCAACTTTTAATTTGAAATTAATGAATAGGTCTACGTAATCATTCAACGATTTTGAATCGGAGGCCGCATTCGAATTGTTTTTGTTCCAGATGTACTCAAATTCTGATTTGGTTACATCCTTGCCGGCAATGTTCATTAAAACCGGATCGTTGTTTTGGGCTAAGCAAACCGTTAGGAAGGCGGAAAAAAACATCCATGTAACTACTTTCTTCATAATTAATTAATTTACAAACAGGGTTAACGTTTAAGGACTCGCAAGAAGAATCCGCAAGTCCTAAACGTATTAAATGCAATAAAATTGTACCACCGTAAAACTAATCTCCTCTACTGTAGTTTGGAGCTTCACTCGTAATAGCAACGTCGTGTGGATGGCTTTCGGCTACACCAGCGTTGGTGATGCGAGTGAATTTGGCTTTATGCAATGATTCAATGGTGGCAGCTCCGCAATAACCCATTCCGGCACGAAGCCCTCCAACCATTTGATAAACAACTTCAAACAAGCTCCCCTTGTATGGAACACGGGCGGCAATTCCTTCTGGAACCAGCTTCTTGGCATCGGTTTCGCCATCCTGAAAATAACGGTCTTTAGATCCTTTTTCCATCGCTTCGAGCGAACCCATGCCACGGTAAGACTTAAATTTACGACCATTGAAAATGATGGTTTCGCCTGGAGATTCTTCCACTCCGGCCAGCAAGCCACCCATCATAACACTATGAGCACCTGCAGCTAAAGCTTTGACGATATCTCCTGAATACCTCAAACCACCATCTGCAATCAAAGGTACACCGGTACCTTTCAAGGCAATGGCCACATCATAAATGGCTGAAAGTTGAGGAACTCCGACTCCTGCAATAACGCGGGTTGTACAAATGGAGCCCGGACCAATTCCTACCTTGACACCGTCTGCACCGGCTTCTACCAACATTTTGGCAGCATCACCTGTGGCAATGTTGCCAACTACAACATCAATATGGGGGTATTTTTCCTTGACTTTACGCAACATATCGATGACTCCTTTGGAATGGCCGTGTGCAGTATCGATGACAATTGCATCCACACCGGCTTCCACCAACGCCTTGATGCGCAAATTGGAATCTCCGGTTACTCCGACGCCGGCTGCTACACGCAGCCTTCCTTTAGAATCTTTGCATGCCTCGGGTTTATCTTTTGCTTTGGTAATATCCTTATAGGTTACCAAGCCAATTAAATGACCGTCGTTATCAATTACGGGCAACTTTTCAATCTTATACTTTTGGAGAATGTCAACTGCTTTTTCCAAATCGGTGGTTTGTTTGGCAGTCACCAAACCTTCTTTGGTCATCACTTCATCGACCAACTTGTTCATATCACGTTCAAAACGCAAATCACGGTTGGTGACGATACCTAAAAGAATATTTTTATCATCGACTACCGGAATGCCGCCGATGTGGTATTCAGCCATCAATTTGAGACATTGGCGAACCGTAGATCCAATTTTGATGCTGACCGGATCGTAAATCATGCCATTTTCGGCACGTTTCACGGTTTGAACCTGCTTAGCCTGTTCAGCAATGGACATATTTTTGTGAATCACACCGATTCCACCTTCTCTAGCTATGGCGATAGCCAGTTTAGACTCAGTAACCGTATCCATGGCTGCAGAGACAAAGGGAATTTTCAACTCAATGTTGCGGGAAAAGTGGGTGGACAAATTCACGATCCGTGGAAGCACCTCTGAATAATCAGGGACCAACAGGACGTCGTCGAAAGTCAGTCCGTCAAAAGCGACCCGATCTGCAATAAAAGACATACTGGTTATGTTTTAAAATTATTGCGTGCAAATATAAGCATTCCGCTTGGATTAATTACCCATTTCGGAAATAAACTTGATTCGTACCAGCCTTGCTTCTTCCTCAGTAAATTCACCTCCCAACTCACTCAAAGCATCCAAAATGCTATCGGTGGAAGACTCTTTGAAATAGTCCATGATTTCGTCAATATGGTCTGAATCCATGATTTCATTCAAGAAGTAATCGATGTTGATTTTGGTTCCTGAATAAACAATGGCTTCAATTTCATCCAAAAGTTCCGTGAAATCGAGACCTTTGGTCATAGCGACATCATCCAGTGCGATTTTTCGGTCGATGGCCTGAATGATGGAAACCTTTAACTTGGACTTGTTGGCAACTGTACGAACCCGAAGGTCTTCCGGACGTTCAATTTCGTTTTCTTTGACGTGTTTGCGAATAAGAGACAGAAAATCTTCACCGTATCGTTTAGCCTTTCCCGCACCGACACCAGGGATGTTCTGCAATTCGTCCATGTTGACGGGGTATGTCGTGGCCATCGCTTCCAGGGAGGGATCCTGGAAAATGACATAGGGTGGCAAATTCAGCTTTTTGGATACCCGCTTGCGCAAGTCCTTGAGCATGGAATACAAACCCGGATCGACTGCACATGCGGCTCCTCCACGAACTGGAACTTCTTCTTCCGGTTCCTCGTAATCGGTGTCTTCCGTCACTTTAAAGCTGACTGGGTTTTTAATATATTCACGACCCGCAGGAGTAATTTTGAGCACCCCATAATTCTCGATTTCCTTGTCGATATAACGACTAATCAAAGCTTGTCGGATGACAGCGTTCCATGTCTTTTCGTCCTCATCGCTACCGCCCCCGAAGACTTCCAGATCATCGTGCTGATAAGAAACAACTTCTGAGGTTTCCTTTCCCAGCATTACATCAATGACATGATCGGTCTTAAATTTTTCTTTCAGTGCAAGGATCGTTTCCAGAACCGTACACAATAATTCTTTTGCTTCCACCTGTTTTTTTGGGTTTGAACAATTATCACAGCTACCGCAGTTATCCTGCGTATATACTTCTCCGAAATAATGCAGGAGCAATTTTCGTCGGCAAACCGATGATTCAGCATAAGCTGCGGTTTCCAGTAAAAGCTCTTTTCCGATTTCCTGTTCGGCAACAGGTTTACCCTGCATGAATTTTTCAAGTTTCTGAAGATCCTTGTTGGTATAGAAAGTTATGCAATATCCTTCGCCATCATCGCGACCAGCGCGACCTGTTTCCTGATAATAACCTTCCAGACTTTTGGGGATATCATAATGTATGACGAAACGAACGTCTGGTTTATCAATGCCCATTCCAAAGGCAATCGTGGCAACAATCACATCAATTTTTTCCATCAGGAAAGCATCCTGATTCTCCGTGCGTTGGGAAGACTCCATGCCAGCATGGTATGCTCTGGCATTGATGCCGTTAACCACTAGGGTTTCGGCCAGTTCTTCCACTTTTTTACGGCTAAGGCAATATATAATGCCGGATTTCCCTGGATTTCCCTTGATGTAACGTATGATATCCCGGTCGATGTTTGTCGTTTTGGGTCGAACTTCATAATAAAGGTTGGGGCGGTTGAACGAGGATTTGAACACCGTAGCTCCAATCATTCCGAGGTTCTTTTGGATGTCGTGTTGCACTTTTGGCGTTGCCGTAGCGGTCAATGCAATGATGGGCGCACGGCCTATTTCATTGATCAGTGGACGAATACGGCGATATTCCGGACGGAAATCATGTCCCCATTCAGAAATACAATGAGCCTCATCGACTGCAAAAAGGGAAATGGGAATTTGTCTTAGAAACTCAACATTCTCCTCTTTGGTCAGCGACTCAGGTGCAACATACAACAGCTTGGTTTTCCCCGAAAGAATGTCGCTCTTAACCTGGTCAATAGCGGCCTTGTTCAGGGATGAATTTATGAAATGAGCCACACCGTCTTCATCGCTGAAATTGCGCATGGCATCCACTTGATTTTTCATCAGTGCTATTAACGGTGAGACGACGACAGCAGTGCCTTTCATCAAGAGAGACGGGAGCTGATAACACAAGGACTTTCCTCCTCCTGTCGGCATCAGCACGAACGTATCTTTCCCCTCCATCACATTTCGAATGATGGCTTCCTGACTTCCTTTGAACTGGTCAAATCCAAAATAAGTCTTCAGGCAACTGGTTAATTCATCAGACATCCCCATTAATGGCTTTATTGGTGGATCAAGCGCTGATCAGTCTTGTATGAGTCAAAGTCTCCACTTTCGATTTGGCATACTCCAACGTAATGCACAACGAATCTTTACCTCCCGAAGGTACTTCGTACATGGAATCCATGATGATGGTTTCCGAGATGGCTCGAAGCCCGCGTGCACCAAGCTTGAATTCAACTGCTTTGTCAACAATATAATCAAAAACCGTTGGTTCAAAACTCAATTGCACATCATCCATTTCGAACAGTTTGACATACTGGCGAATGATTGAATTCTTCGGTTCTGTCAAAATGAGCCTCAATGCATTGCGATCGAGCGGATTCAGATAGGTCAAAACCGGAAGACGTCCAATGATTTCAGGTATCAACCCAAATGATTTCAAATCTTGAGGTGCGATGTACTGAAGAAAATTGGAACGGTCAATATGCAGCGTTTCATTGGTCGCGCTATACCCAACAACTTTCGTATTTAGTCGGGCAGCAATCTTTTTTTCGATGCCATCAAACGCTCCTCCACAAATAAAGAGGATGTTTTTGGTATTGACTGCAATCATTTTCTGGTCGGGATGCTTACGGCCACCTTGGGGCGGGACATTGACCACCGAGCCTTCCAACAATTTCAACAATCCCTGTTGAACTCCTTCGCCACTAACATCGCGGGTGATGGATGGATTATCGCCTTTGCGGGCAATCTTGTCAATCTCATCGATAAACACGATGCCGCGTTCAGCTGTAGGCACGTCATAGTCAGCAACTTGCAAAAGTCGAGTCAAAATGCTTTCGATGTCCTCTCCCACATAACCGGCTTCGGTTAAAACAGTTGCATCAACAATGGCGAACGGCACATGCAAACGCCGAGCAATGGTTCTGGCTAACAGTGTCTTACCTGTACCGGTTGGTCCTACCATGATGATGTTTGATTTTTCAATTTCTACATCATCACCGCTGTCTTTTTGCATCAAGCGTTTGTAATGGTTGTACACCGAAACTGAAAGATACTTTTTGGCATCTTCCTGACCGATGACGTATTCATCCAGAAACTCCTTAATCTCCTTGGGTTTTGGCAGATCTTCCTTTTTCAGGTCAAATCCGTTCTTATTTTTTTTAGTATCTTTTTTTTCAATTTCGGACACCATTTCCCAAGCTCGACCTGCACAATCACTGCAGATGTTGCCAGTTGTTCCGGAAATGAGTAGTTCGACCTGATCTCGGTTCCGTCCACAGAAACTACATTTATCGGTTGTTTTCGCCATGCTTATTTGTTTCTGATCATGACTTCATCAATCATGCCGTATTCTTTGGCTTCGATTGCCGTCATCCAATAATCACGATCGGAATCTTTTTCGATATCTTCGAAAGGTTTGCCGGTGTGATCTGCAATGATCTGGTAAAGTTCTTTTTTAAGTTTTTGAATTTCACGAGCTGTAATTTCAATGTCGGAAGCCTGTCCTTGAGCACCACCCATCGGTTGATGAATCATCACTCTGGAATGTTTAAGTGCAAAACGCTTGCCAGTGGCACCCGCAGTCAACAATACAGCGGCCATTGAAGCAGCCATTCCTGTGCAAATGGTAGAGACATCGCTGGTGATGAACTGCATGGTATCGTAGATGCCTAATCCGGCATATACGCCGCCACCTGGCGAGTTCAAATAAAGCGAGATGTCTTTGCCCGGATCGGAAGAGTCCAGGTACAACAGCTGAGCTTGTACGACATTTGCGGTGTAGTCGTCTACCTGAGTCCCCAAGAAGATGATGCGATCCATCATCAAACGGGAAAAAACATCCATTTGAGCTACATTCAATTGACGTTCCTCGATGATGGTCGGAGAAATGTAGTTGCTGGTAATCTTCATATAATCATCCAACGTGCCCCCGTTCATGCGGAGGTGGCCTGTGGCGAATTTACGGAAATCGTTCATAATCATTTAAGTTAACATATTAAAGACCGATTTTAGTCTTAGAACAAATGTATAAATAAATTTAGTTACGCAACAAAAAAAATAGGTCTGTGATTCTTATTTCACAGTCCTATTTTTAGTTCGTGGCAAAATGGGATAGAATCGCACAAATTTGTGCGTTTTGCCAGTTAATTATTCGAATAACTTGTTAAAATCTTCGACGCTGATCTTCTTTTCGTTGACTTTTACAGTATTTTTCAAGAACCCAGCAACTGCTGCGCTCATTGACTGGTCGATGATGTTGCGTTTTGAATCTTCTTTCTTCAGCATATCAGCTGCATAACCGTTTAACAGGTCTTCGGGAACATTCATCATGCCGTATTGGGCAAATTGAGCGCGAGTAATTTTTTTGGCAGTTTCGAGCAATTCTTCTTCAGAAACTGTCAAATTGTTGTCAGTCACGATTTTTTCCTTCATCAAATGCCATTTCAGATCTTCAATCATCTTAGGCATTTCTTCATCGATCTTGTCTTCGGTACGTTTCTGCGTTTCCAGCATCCAACGCTTCAGGAATTCGACTGGGAAAACCAAGTCTGCCGCCTTCTTCAATAATATTTTTTCAGCATCGACCATAAAGCGGAAATCGCTTTCAGGAGCAAACTGTGCTTCCAATTGTTCTTTGATTTTTGCCTTGAATTCTTCTTCGGAGTTCACAACGCCTTCGCCATAAAGTTGGTCAAAAAGCACTTGATTCATTTCGCCTTCTTCGTAACGGGTAATTTCCTTCACTTCGAACGTAAAATCGGTCGAAACAGTGCTGGCAACTTCCTTGGGAAGTTTAAGCAAGGAAGCCAATTCGGTTTCAGCGTGATCGTAGGCAATGCCAGGGTTGAAAACAACCGTGTCACCAACTCCAAGTCCAATCAGTTTGGCCTTTTCTTCGTCGTTTTTGAAATATTTGGGCATCAAAACAGCGTCTTCAACAGAAATACCTTCCAAACCGATGGTTCCGTCCGGCTGAACTTCGATGAGCAAACCTTTCAAAACATCACCTTCTTCCGATGATTCCGCCTTTACGTATGAGCCGTTGCGAGCAGCAAGATTCTTGGCTTGTTCAGCAACCATTTCGACGGTAACCGTGATGGAATAATAAGGTATGCTGTCCTTTTTATTAAGCGTGAAATCGAGTTCGGGAGATAAAGCGATATCGAATGCAAATTCAAAATCTTCCTGGCTGTCGAAATCAACCATGGGTTGAGATTCGCTTGGAAGAGGTTCACCCAAGATATTGAGCTTATTGTCGCGGATGTAGTTGTACAAAGCTTCGGAAACTGCATCTTGTACGGCTTCTGCCAATACTGATTTTCCATACATCTTCTGAATGAGCCCTGCAGGAACCATGCCTGGACGGAAACCAGGAACATTGGCTTTTTTACGATAATTTTTGAGGGTATTCTCTACCTTTTCCTTATAATCAGCTTTCATCAGCTGAATCTTTACAACGGCATTGACCGAATCAATAACTTGTTTATCTACATTCATTTTGTGAAATTTTTGAGCCGCAAAATTAGTCTTATTCTTTGAATTGGCAAAACATTTGCATAAGTGTTATATTTGCAAAAAAAAATGATGGGAAACACACCTTCGACAATCAAGACCTTCTTAATCCGAATCCTATCTTTGTTCTTTGTACTGTTGTTGGGTTTATTTGCAACCTTTTTGATTTATTTACTGGTTTTGGTCTTTCAGGTCGGTTTAGACACTGAATCCATTAGTCGGAGTTTGGCTGATTTAACCACCAGTGATTCTCAAATTCGCATCATTCAGACCTTGCAGACCTTCTGCATTTTCATCATTCCTCCCTTTGTACTTTGTGAAATGTATGGCGTTTCGTCCAAACAATTCCTTTCACTTAAGATTCCAAATTGGAAATCGGCCTTAATGGGCATTTTGAGCATTGTAGCAATGATGCCTCTTCTCAACGTCCTGGTCGCCTGGAATGAAGGGTTGCGGTTGCCCGATGCGTTTCACGATTTGGAAAGCTGGATGCGCACTTCCGAAAATGCAGCCAAAATATTAACCGATAAACTGATGGTAGGGACAACGATGTTGGATCTAACACTAAACTTGATCGTTGTTGCCGTATTGGCAGGCATTGGTGAGGAATTCTTTTTCAGAGGATTGCTGATGAGCATACTGTCTGATGCTTTGAAAACTAAAAATGGGACCAGCTTGAAGCCGTGGGTGATGCATGTCTCCATTTGGACGATAGCCATTTTGTTCAGTGCCATTCACATGCAATTTTTTGGTTTTTTTCCCAGAATGATCATCGGTGCCTGGTTTGGCTACTTATTATGGTGGACTGGCTCCGTTTGGGTTCCGGTACTGGCACATTTCACAAACAATGCCCTTTCTACGCTTACCATTTTTGGCCAAAACAGGGGTATCTTGTCAGAAAATCCGGATCGCTGGGGGATGGATCAGACCTGGTGGTTGAGCATTATTTCCCTTATTTTGACTGTGGTTTTTATCTTGTTTTTTAGCCACACATCAACAAAACAAACAAAGCCGAACGGTTAAATTCGGCTTTGTTTGTTAAGTAAGGTTGTGATCCCCTTTATTTGTCTTCAGTTGGTTCAACTACTTCCTTGGCTGCTTTACCAAGTTCTTTGGCCTTTTGAACCCGTTCATCCAAACCGTTTACAGCCTTCTCGGCTTCATCGATTTTGGCTTTTTGTTGATCGAATTCAGCCTTTTTCATTGTTGACTTGCCCTTTTCGAGTTGAGACCGTTTTTCTTTAATTTTGGCACGGGCATCTTTTACTTTCTGATCGCCTTCGTCTGCTTTCTTCAAAACTTTGTCAGCAACATCGTGGTTCATTGCTTTAGCTTCTGCAGCTCTTTTCTGCCCGAATTCATTACCTTTGATATCACCTTTATCTTTGCCATAAGCATTGGATTTTCCGTCATTATCTTCTTTTTCAACATTATCTTCTTTTTCTCCTTTGTCTTTAGCTTCAGATTTGATCTTTTCAGCAGCTTGACCTTTCAGATTTTTGGCTTTTTGAACCACTTCCTTTTTAGCCTTCACATCCTTTTTGGCAACTTCATTTTCTGTTTGAGCGGAAGCATAACCAACTTGTCCCAAAGCTATTGCCAAGGTCATTACGACCATCAATAATAATTTGAATGTTTTTTCCATTGTAGTATGTTTTAAAGAGCATTGACTTTTTCATCCGCAACTTGAGAAGCAGAATCAATTTCTTGAATCACGGCATGAGTCGTGTCATTAACTACTGTACTGTCAACTGCGGAGGCTTCAGACTTTTGAGCAGATTTACCGCATCCAATAAACAAGATAGCTGTAAGTGCTAAGAAAAATAGTGTTTTCTTCATTTTATACGGGTATTAAGGGTTAAACAATATTGACACAAATATAATATCGAATCTGAAAAAAGAATCAATGCTCTCGTATTTTAACTCAAGCTTTTATTTTTTCAAATGTTTGACCAAGGGTTTCAGATTTTGTTCCTTGATGCCTTCGACCACAAATCCTGCGTACCGATAAGCACCCTCTTGTTTTAAGTGAGTGTCATCTTGTTTGACTTCGGCCAGATTGGGTGACTCTCCGGCAGTTACCCAGAAATATAGTTTCTTGGAGGGTTCGTCACCTAAACCACGAACCAAATCGGAAGTTTTCTGATACAGGTCAATGACAGGTGCTTTTGCGGTTTTAGCGGCTTCTCGAGCCAAACCAACGTATTCTGTGAAATGCGGTCTCAGAGAAACCAATACATTATCCTTAAACTCACGCATCACAATGGAAGTGAGGATGATAGGGTGTGCTTTCTTGGCACGTACCTCGTCACAAAAACGAATAATGTTCTTTTGATAATCCGATGGTGAAACGTGTCGTTCCGGTTTGGTGGATGTATCGTTGTGGCCGAATTGAATGAGCACCCAATCGCCTTTATGCACCTTTACGATGAGTGAATCCCATCGTCCTTCGTTGATGTAGGAACCAGAGCTTCGGCCTGCCTTGGCCAGATTCACCACTTCGACAGAGGAGTCGAAATAGTTGCCTAAATATTGTCCCCAACCACGTTGCAACGTACGAGTTGTATCGTAACCCTGTGCGGTAGAGTCACCTGCGATAAAAATACGAGTTAATTTCTGACTGGAGGAGCAGGAACAAAATGCCAGCAAAACGATGCCGGACAAAAAACGGGTAATGTTTTTCATTATTTCAATTGTTTCTAGGATGAAAACGTAATATTTGATCTCTGAGGTAGGTTTTATCCATGTGTGTGTATATTTCGGTTGTCTGGATACTTTCGTGACCAAGCATTTGTTGAATAAAACGAAGATTGGCTCCCCCCTCCAACAAATGCGTGGCAAAAGAATGTCGGAAGGTATGGGGACTGATGGTTTTGGTGATACCAGCAGTACCAGCCAATTCTTGTATGATTCGGAACACCATGGATCGGCTCAATCCGGATCCTCGTCGATTTAGAAATACAAAATCTTCCTGACCTTTTTTGACCTCCAAAGCAGATCGATCAGGCAACCAAAGCATGATTTCACGAATCGCTTTCTGCGAAATTGGAACCAGCCGTTGTTTGTTTCCTTTGCCTTCCACCATCAAGTATTCTTCCTCGAAATAACAGTTTGAAAGCTTCAATGTCAACAGTTCGGACACTCGAAGGCCGCAGCTATAGAGGGTTTCAAGCATGGCTTTGTTGCGTTGACCCTCTTTGGTGGATAAATCGATGCATCCGATGATTTTGTCAATTTCTTCCACACTCAAAACTTCAGGCAAATGACGTCCTAACTTAGGTGCATCGACGAGTTCAGTCGGATCAACCTGCAAGAAATCCTCAATGAGCAGAAATCTGTAAAAAGATTTGATTCCTGATAGAATCCTAGCTTGTGAACGGGCTTGTATGTTGCAATCGCGTAATTGGCACAAAAATTCCTCCAGGTCGGCAGCATTCAACAACAGCAGCTTTTCAACGCCTCCGGCATAATCAATCAGCTTTTGCAAATCAGAAAGATAAGCCTCGACGGAAAGGTTCGAAAGCGACTTCTCCAATTTTAAGAAAGTGAGGTATTTTCGGACGATCGGATGCGCTGTTTCCATTGAAAAGCCTACAAATTAAAAATAAATAGTACCTTTGTATCGTGGGTTGTTTTTTCTGCACACGAATATACGAAAATCCGGTGTAACCATGCTTAAGATTGCCATCATTAACGGTCCCAACCTCAATTTATTGGGAAAAAGAGAACCTGGCATTTACGGGAATCAGTCTTTCGAAGACTATCTGGCCGATCTAAAAGGTCTCTTTCCCCAGGTGGATTTTTTGTATTATCAATCCAACCATGAGGGTTCACTAATTGACAAAATTCAGGAACTGGGTTTTGAATACGATGGGATTATACTGAACGCCGGGGGTTATACACATACTTCCATTGCTTTGCACGATTGCATCAAAGCTGTGACAACACCAGTGATCGAAGTGCATATTTCGGATATTCGTAAACGTGAAGCCTTTCGCCATGTTTCGATGATAGAAGCTGCCTGCAAGCATACTTTCGCAGGATTCGGCATGGATTCCTACCGCATGGGGGTGGACGCCATCCTCGCAAGCATTTGATTTTCTGATTTTTAATAATAAAAAAGATTTATGACAAAACGCACCAAAATTGTAGCGACAATTTCAGACAGACGCTGTGAAGTGGATTTCATCCGTGAATTATACGAATCCGGAATGAATGTCGTACGAATGAATTCAGCCCATTTGGGAGAAGAGGGTTTCAATAAGATCATCACCAACGTTCGGACCGTTTCGAACGAAATAGGCATTTTGATGGATACGAAAGGTCCCGAAATCCGTACGACGACCAACATCGATGATATGGACCTGTCCATTCATACCGGTGACCACATTCGCATTGCTGGCAACCCTAACGGAATAACCACTTCTGAAATCATTTATTGTTCCTACCCAAATTTGGTCAATGACCTTTCAGTTGGTACCGATTTACTCATCGACGATGGTGAAATCGATTTGAAAGTCATAGAAAAAGCGGCTGACTATGTGGTTTGCGAGGCGTTGAACGATGGCAAACTCGGAAGTCGTAAAAGCGTGAACATTCCAGGTGTTCGCATCAATTTACCTTCACTGACCGAAAAAGATAAAGTAAATATTCAATTAGCCATTAAATACGACCTGGACTTTATTGCCCATTCTTTTGTTCGTAACAAGAAAGACATTCTAGCCATTCAAGAGATCTTGGACGAAAACATCAGCCCCATCAAAATCATTGCCAAAATCGAGAATCAGGAAGGTGTGGACAACATCGATGAAATTCTCGAAGCAGCCTATGGAGTAATGATTGCACGCGGTGATTTGGGAATTGAAGTGGCCCAGGAAAAAATACCCGGCATTCAACGCATGCTTATCCGCAAATGTGTGGAAGCCAAAAAACCTGTTATCGTTGCAACGCAAATGTTGCACACGATGATTCAGAACCCGCGTCCCACTCGTGCTGAAGTCACCGACGTGGCCAACGCCATTTACTATCGCACGGATGCGCTGATGCTCAGTGGTGAAACTGCTTATGGGAAATACCCGGTGGAAGCGGTAAAGACCATGTCTAAAATCGCAGAGGAAGCTGAAAAAACCAAAGTCAGCGCCAATGATATTCTGGTGCCGATGCCAGAAACCAATATGGATGCCACCTCGTTTCTTGCACAACAATCTGTCAGGGGAGCTACGTCCCTAAACGCCGAAGCCATCATCACCGATTCCTACACGGGCACAACTGCACGCTATTTGGCTGCATTCCGTGGTAAAAATCCGGTTTATGCCATTTGCTACAAGGAACGTACGGTTCGTCAGTTGGCGCTTTCATACGGTGTTTTCCCGATTTATCAGGAAATCCGAAAAAGCACCCGGGTTTATCTGGTTGCAGCATTGAAAATGCTGATTCAGAAATCTTTTTTGAAAGGAAACGAAATGGTTATTTACCTGAGCAGCAGCTTCGGAGTGGCAGGTGGCACAACGTTTCTGGAAATTAACCACGTGGATACGATCATCAACAACGCCGATCATTTTCTGCTTCCGAATTTCCCTGCCGAATCCTGATTCACCATCGCATGAATGCCGAGTTGGAGCAATACTTGCTAGACCACACGGATCCTGAACCTGCACTGTTGCAGGAACTAAGCCGTGACACGCACGTCAGGTTTCTGAACAGCCGAATGGTTTCAGGGCACCTGCAGGGTCGGTTGTTAGTTATGCTCTGCCAGATGATTCAACCCCAAAAAGTGCTCGAACTGGGCACTTTTACTGGTTATTCGGCACTTTGTTTTGCTGAAGGGACTTCGGAAGATGCAGAAATTCACACTTTCGAAATCAATGATGAGCTGGAAGATCAAGCCCGATATTGGTTCAATCGATCGGCTCTCGGGCATAAGATTCGACTACATATCGGAGATGCGCTCAAGCTGATTCCTCTAATGGACGAAACTTTTGACCTTGCCTTTATCGATGCTGACAAAAGAGATTATAAGGCGTGTTACGAAACCGTTCTGCCAAAAATCAGACCCGGTGGTTTCATCTTAGCCGACAACACGCTTTGGGGCGGAAAAATCCTCTCTGAAATAGAGCCGAATGACGCCCAGAGTCTTGCTATTATTGAATTTAACGATTACCTTGCGAACGATTCGAGGGTAGAAAAAGTGCTCCTTCCATTAAGGGATGGGCTGACCATTATTCACAAAAAACTGCCCATAATACTTTAGACTATGGATACCACCAGACAAAATAAGATAAATCGCTTGTTGCAAAAAGAATTAAGCGATGCTTTCCTGATTCAGGCAAAAGGCATGCCCGGCGTCATGATTTCTGTCAGCCAGGTTCGGGTAAGTCCCGATTTGGGTGTCGCAAAAGCATATTTGAGTATTTTCCCGCCAGAAAAAGGCCCTGAACTCATCAAAAACATTCAAGACAATACTCGAGAAATTCGTTACGATTTGGCGGCTAAAGTCCGTTTTCAACTAAGAAAAATTCCTGAATTGTATTTTTATTTGGACGATTCGCTCGATTACGCTGAAAACATTGACGCGCTGCTCAAAAAATAATTGCTCGTGAACCTGCCGCTTCATATTGCCAGACGTTATTTATTTTCCCGGAAAACGCATAACGCCATCAACATCGTTTCATTGGTTTCTGTGTTGGGAGTG
This sequence comes from Bacteroidales bacterium, assembly GCA_035719105.1. Taxonomy (GTDB): domain Bacteria; phylum Bacteroidota; class Bacteroidia; order Bacteroidales; family UBA1402; genus UBA8389. Next base: position 44,483 of record DASTGN010000004.1, read on the forward strand.
GCTATCGCGGTGGCTGCTCTGGTCTGTGTTCTATCCGTTTACAATGGTTTTCAGAAACTGCTTGGCGATATGTACAGCAGTTTTGATCCTCAAATCAAGATCAAAGTACTGGAAGGCAAAACCTTCGTAACCAATTCAGCCGACTTCAATACCATACGAAAGGACCCTTCGGTGGCGGTTTTTTGTGAGTCGTTGGAAGAAAACGCATTGGTACAATATAAGAATGCACAAACAAGTGCCACCATCAAAGGCGTTTCCGACAATTTTGGAAAACTAACCAAGATAGAAAAACTCATGTCGGCAGGGAACTTCACCCTTCACGATGCCAACTTCAATTATGCAGTTCTGGGGGTTGGCTTGGCTGGAATCTTAGGAACGGGCAACTCCTTTATTGACCCGGTTACCATCAATGCACCCAAGCGAATCGGGGCCATCAACCTGGCTAATCCGGCCGCCTCTTTCACAACCGCAGACATCCTGATCAGTGGAACCTTCGGCATCAACCAACCCGATTATGACAACAACCTGATGTTGGTGCCTATTTCTTTTGCCAGAAATCTTTTTGAATACACGGACGAAGTCACTGCAGTGGAGATTCGGCTTAAAGATGGCTTCGACCCGGAACGAATCGTCAGCAAGTTCTCTAAAATATTGGGTAAAAAATACAGCGTGCAGGGCATAGCCGAGCAAAAGGCAGATTTTTATCGCATCAATCGCATCGAGAAATGGATGACTTACCTCATTTTGTCCTTTATATTATTGATTGCTTTGTTTAATGTCATTGGTTCTTTATCGATGTTGATTTTAGAGAAAAAAAGGGATGCGACGACTTTAAGCCAGCTTGGTGCAAACCAAAAAACCGTGCGCCGCATTTTTCTGCTGGAAGGCTGGTTGATTACCTTAAGTGGTGCATTCCTGGGCATTCTTTTGGGCACGATTTTGTGCTTGCTTCAACAACACTATGGCTTACTAAAACTGGGTGGTGGTGGAAATTTTATCGTGGATGCATACCCAGTCAGATTGATGATCAAGGACTTGCTTTTGGTATTGGTTACGGTGGCAATCATTAGCATTCCATCCACCTGGTGGCCAGTTCAGTCTTACGTCCGAAAATCCGAACGAGTCATTGTCGATGACGATGAACAATAAGTGGAAGAAAATCGTGCAGAAGCAACCCTGGCTGACTTCTTTGTTTCTGTTGTTAGCCTTGCAACTGCACGGTCAGATTCCTCATGGTACATCCAAACCACTGCCCTTTGGAGCAGAGAAATCTTCCAAAATTCATTCCATGGTGGATTATTTTGTGGAAATGCCCTCACTGGATACCGATTCCGCCCGATACATCGATGATTTGCCAGGGAACCGAATTGGCGGCTTACGATTTGCCCACACCTTTTTCACCAACCTTTCACCCGAGAATTCTGGCATCGTTTTCACCGCCGAGGATGGAAGCAAAATCTGGAAAGTTGGCATTCGTTCCAACGGAGCCTTCAGCCTGAATGTCTTGTTTAATGAATTCAATATACCTGAAGGCGCCACGCTTTTTTTGTACAATTCTGACCGATCCATGGTTAAAGGGCCTTTTACCCGAACGAACCGACCGAACGGTGGTGAATTTTCTGTTGCCCCGATAGATGGAGACGAATTGGTCATTGAATACCATGAACCATCCGATGCGACATTCATTGGTAAAATTCGAATTACAGAAGTTAATCACGATTATCGAGGCGTTTTGCGTTTGTCTCCGATATACGACCCCGTGGATATGCCTTGCCTACCCGATGTTTCATGTAATTCGGCTTTGGACACGATAAACAGAAGCGTTTGCTTACTCATCATCAATGGAACCAATTATTGCACGGGCACCCTGTTGAACAATACGGCCAAAAACGGAAAGCCGTATCTGATCACCACTTCACATTGCTTATCAAACAATGCCGATTATGGCAGTCGCATTGTCGCTTTTTTTAATTACGACTCTCCACATTGTGACAAGCGCATTCGAGGCTCCGAAGAATTTTCCGTGTCGGGCAGTGTTTGCAGAGCTTTTAGCACCGAAATCGATTTTGCTTTGATCGAATTGCAGGAAATGCCACCTTCCGATTATCGACCCTGGCTTGCTGGATGGTCTCTCAGTGAGGAAACAACGAATGATAAGCCTTTTGTTGGCATCCATCATCCAAATGGGAGCACTAAAAAATACAGCGTTGAAGATGACGCAATTGTCCCAGGTGATTGGCCATCTCATTCAGATGGCATCGCACCTGGGAATCATTGGTACATCAATCATTGGGAAATTGGGGGCACATGGAATGGATCTTCCGGCAGTGCGATTTTTGACAAGAACTGGAAATTCAGAGGTGGATTGACGGGCGGGGCTTCAGGAGGGCTGACCGGTTGCAATGCATACACTGAGGGTGATTATTATTTTAGATTCAGCAGGGCGTGGAATCAATTTTCAGACTCCACCAAACAATTAAAACACTGGTTGGACCCAATCACACCGGACAGTTTACCTTCGACCGTCAGGTCACTAGACGGCATGGACCCTTATGCTAAAACTCCGGCTATACGCATCAGCAATATTCAAAAATCAGACTCCTTGGATAAGGTCTACCTTTCAAGAGGGTGGGGTTCGACTTTTGGGCACAACAACCTTAAGACTTCCTTTTTTGCGGAACATTTCACCGTCCATGATTCCTGTATGATTTTGGGAACTTATCTGGTCGTAGGCAAAGGAACGAGGAATTCCAAAAGTCCAATCATCGTTACAGTTTATGACGGAGGCGATACACCGGGAAAAGAGCTGGCCAAAATGGTGTTGAATCCTAATTACATCGACTTTGTCAATGACCGATTCATTACCAATTCAAACTTTTATTTTTCAAACAGGGAGAACTACGTTCGATTCTACAATCCGATCATTGTCAGCTCAGATTTTTACATCGGTTACGAAATAAAATACCCTATTACGGCGGTCGAAGACACCTTTTTACTTTATGGTGCGTTGCGAAACAATGAATTGAATACTGCGTTCTTCAAACAAGGTCAAAATTGGGTGCCCTATTCGCTCCATCCCATCGACCCGATGAACACTTCACTTTGGATCGAACCAGTCATCGCAATGGGTACGACTTCTGAAAAAAGGGACACAACCATCATCAACACTCGACGGCCAATTATTTTTTGGTCAGCATCTGAATCTAAAATCAAGATTGCATTCCCAAACCAATGGACAGAAAAAACAACAGCCGAAGTTATTGACTTATCTGGCAAAGTCCATCTTCGAACCATACTCACTCCACCCATCGGTTCCATCCATTTGAACGATCACTCTCCGAGAGTGATTCTAATCAGACTCAACAACGGTAAAACGGTTGTTACACTAAAGTGTTTGATAGGTTTCGAATAAGTAGCATGGAATTACTTAACTTATTATAAATTATTCTTTTCACACGGATTTTTATTAATTCTTCCTCCTGTATTTTGTAAAAATTTATATACATTTGCTACTCGATTTCAAACAACCTCAAAAATAAAAGAACACATGAACAAAAAAATCTCCCTGTCAATTCTTCTGACAAGCATGCTGTTGCTGACTTCCTGCGCCGGTAAATTTATTCCGACCAGCGATTATTTTACAGTAACTCCACAAGTGCTTGTTTCTGAAGGTGGCAAAGTCAACGCAACGGTTGACGGTAATTTTCCTGCAAAAGCATTTCCTACTACCGCTATCGTTACCATCACCCCGGTTTTGAAATATAACGGTGGTGAAGCTTTGGGAACACCCATCACCCTTCAAGGTGAAAAAGTAAAAGGCAACAACAAAGTCATCGCCAAAACTGGTGGTACGTTCAGTGTCAGTTCCGTATTCAATTACATCCCGGCTATGGCCAAATCGGAATTGTTTGTTCGCTTCACGACGACTATTGGCAAGAAAACAGTTGCAGTTCCTGAAATCAAGGTAGCCGATGGAGTCATTTCAACTGAAACCTTAGCTAACGCATTGACTGGCAAACCTTCTATTGCTACCGACAAATTCCAACGCAATATCAAGGAAGCTCAGGATGCCAGCATTCTGTTCCTTATTGAACAAGCCAAGATTCGTGAATCCGAATTGAAAGGTTTGTCCGTTGCTGCTTTAAATGCCAAAATTGCTGAATCCGCAAAAGATTCCACCCGCAAGATTTCAGGTATTGAAGTTTCTTCTTATGCTTCTCCCGACGGTACCGTTCAACTGAATGAAAAATTGGCCGGCGAACGTGAAAAAGCCACGGTTGCCTTCTTGGAAAAAACCTTGAAAAAGGCAAAAGCAAACAGCGCAATCGATGCTAAGTTCACCGCTGAAGACTGGGAAGGTTTCAAAGACTTGGTCAGCAAATCTGACATTCAAGACAAAGATTTGATTCTCCGCGTACTTTCCATGTACAACGATCCGGAACAACGTGAAGAACAAATCAAAAACATGTCTTCTGTTTTCAAAGTTTTGGCTGAAGAAATCCTTCCTCAACTGCGTCGTTCAAAAATGACTTTGAATGTTGACATTATCGGCAAAACCGATGAACAACTGAAAAACCTGGCACTGAACAATCCATCAACCTTGAACCTGGAAGAACTGCTTTTCGCAGCAAGCTTATTAAATGGAGCAGATCAAACGAAAGTGTATACGGCTGCTGCCAACCAATTCCCCAACGACTACCGTGCATTCAACAACTTGGGTGCTCTCGCTTTGAAAGCAGGCAATCTGACAACTGCTAAAAGCAATTTAGACAAGGCCTACGCTTTGAGCAAGACTGCTGATGTCAATAACAATTTAGCTATCTACTCGATTGCCGTTGGTGCTCCAGCTGCTACTATTGATTCTTACCTTGGTGCTGCCGGTGGTTCTGATGGCTCCAACGAAACCATGGGTGTACAGTACTTGAAAAAAGGTTTGTATGCTAAAGCTGTTCAAGCTTTCGGTGATGTAAAATCCAACAACGCTGCATTGGCTCAATTGCTGACCAAAGATTATAGCAAAGCTAAATCCACCTTGGATGCAGTACCCAGCCCAACAGCTGAAACCAGCTACCTAAAGGCAATCGTTGGCGCCCGCACCAATAATAAAGACCTTGTTGTTAGCGGTTTGACCAGCGCGATCAAAGCTGACAAGAGCTACGCTAAGAAAGCACTCACCGACCTGGAATTCTCCAAATTCGCGACTGATCCTGCTGTAGCTGCTCTTTTGCAATAAGACCTACTTAACCATAAAAAAATGGGGACTCTCAATTTCGAGAGTCCCCATTTTTTATGAGCAAATAAAGATTAGTTTTCTGGGTCTTTCCAGTCACCATGGGCTTTAATTAATTCAATAAGTTTGTCGAGCGCTTGCTCTGTAGGAATGGAGCGCTCCACACAATTTTGGCCTTTGTAGAGAGAAACATGCCCTCTCCCAGCTCCAACATAACCATAATCGGCATCCGCCATTTCACCAGGTCCATTTACAATGCAACCCATAATTCCGATTTTCAATCCTTTTAGATGTGAGGTGCGCTCCTTGATCTGTGCAATGACTTTCTGCAAGTCGAACAAGGTTCGCCCACAACTTGGACAAGAAATGTACTCGGTTTTACTGATGCGCATTCTAGTTGATTGCAAAACACCAAACATAACTGATACTTGATCGGTCAATTTACTGAGAAAGTGATTCGCAGGTGCAGTGGTCCAATAAACACCATCTCCAAAGCCATCAATGAGTAAGGAACCAAATAACAATCCGGCCAATAATTGTTCTTCTTCCGAATCTTTCGCATTGGATTGCAGAAAAAGTAAAACCGGAATTCGACAATCTTCGTTCAACAAGGCATGAAAAGCGGCCCTCAACTCGGCTACCGTGTTTGTATGTTCGCTTTGGAGCATCAAGACCAAGTTGGGGATGGTTTTAAGATGTTGTATGAAAGGAGTTGAAAACTCATCCAACGAAATTCTTAAGAATTTCAATGGGGCTTGAGCTGTTTCAAGTAATTTGCGCTCAGATGTATCATAAATAGGCATAACATTAGATTGTCCCTGCCAAACCTTTGCTTCACACAGTTGCACTATTCCGTCGGTTCGGGATGTAACGTTTTCGCCCACATAGACGAAGTCTGGCTTGAGGCTTGCCTTGGAAAAATCGAAATCAGTTGAAGTGACATCGGCTACGACAACGGGCACTTGCCCCCCACCGAATGGACCAACTGCATCTGTTTCTCTACGATGAAAAGAAAACGGATCGAAACCCGGATGGGGGTTAACATCGATTTCAGCCCCTTTGGAACGAGCTTCCACTAATTGAACCAATTGCCTTGCAACTGGCACTTCCAGTTCCGGATCTTCGCTGAGCGAAACACGAATGGTATCACCAATGCCGTCCATCAACAAAGATCCGATACCGACTGATGATTTGATTCTTGCAGCTTCACCATCTCCGGCTTCTGTCACACCTAAATGTAACGGGAAATGAATATCCTCGGCATTCATCCGTTCAACAAGAAGTCGAACGGCTTGAACCATAACCAATACATTGGAGGACTTCATCGAAATAGCAACATCGGTAAAGTTTTCCTCCATACAAAGTCGAAGAAATTCCATACAAGATTCCACCATGCCCGCCGGGGTATCTCCATAACGACTGAGAATTCGATCGGATAACGAACCGTGGTTCACCCCAATACGAATAGCTGTTCCGTTTTCGCGACACAATTGAATAAAGGGGATAAAGCGGTCTCGGATCTTTTGAAGCTCCAGAGCATAAGCTTCCTCCGTATATTCATAATGTGCAAAAGACTTAGAAGGATCAACATAATTACCTGGATTGATACGAACCTTCTGAACCGTCAAAGCGGCGGCATGGGCTGCTTTCGGGTTAAAATGGATATCAGCGATCAAAGGCGTATCGTAATCCTCTGTAAGTAAGGCAGTTCGAATGTTTGCCAGATTCTCAGCTTCCCGTACACCTTGTGCTGTCAGACGAACATAATCTGCTCCTGCATCGATAATCCGCTTGCATTGTGCTACACTTCCCTCGGTGTCCATGGTCGACGTATTGGTCATGGATTGAATCCGGATGGGATGGTCTCCACCAAGGGGCTTGTTACCAATGTTAACCAGAGTCGTCTTGCGGCGGTTGTACTGAAACAGATTGGGGCAATACATATTAGTTGGTCTTGAAATCGAATTTAATGGCAGAAAGCTCTTCGTTGGCCTTTACGATTTTCTTTTTAAGTCCTTCTTTGTAGTCGGCTAGTTTTTTTTGTAACGAGGAATCTCCAACCGCTAAAAACTGAACGGCCAAGATGCCAGCATTCAATGAACCATTGATTCCCACAGTAGCGACGGGTATTCCCGGAGGCATTTGCACGATGGCCAAAAGTGCATCCATGCCTGCCAGACTGGCACTGATGGGCACACCTATAACCGGCAACGTGGTGTTGGCAGCAATGACTCCGCAAAGATGAGCAGCCATGCCGGCAGCAGCAATAATGACTTTTATACCGCGGCTCGCAGCATTCTTGGCAAAATCCTCCACTTCTCCTGGTGTACGGTGTGCGGACAATGCGTTGATTTCGAACGGTATTTGGAAATCGTTCAGTAATTCGGCAGCTTTTTCCATGACTTTATAGTCGGAAGTGCTACCCATGATGATGCTGACTACTGCTTGCATGTGACTTTACTGAATAAGCTGTGTGTAGGCTTCTGGTGTAAGAAGATGACTCAATTCGGCAACGTTGTTGACTTTGATGCGAATCATCCAACCTTCACCGTAAGGATCTTCGTTGATCAGTTCGGGCTTGTCTTCCAGCACTGGATTGATTTCAATAACTTCTCCTGAGACTGGCATGAACAAATCGGAAACAGCTTTAACTGCCTCAACGGTACCAAATGTGCCTTCCATTGCTACAGAATCACCTGTTTTAGGGAGTTCGACATAAACAATTTCACCCAATTCGCTCTGCGCATAGTCCGTAATGCCAATCAAGGCTTCACTTCCTTCAATTTTAATCCATTCGTGGTCCTTGGTGAATAACAAGTTAGCAGGTACGTTCATTTTTTTAGTTTTTTATGTGTGTAAAGAAAATATTTCAAGGAATTAAAAAGTAAATGGTGGTTACGGAGAATACGCCTAGCAAAAATCCGCAGGAAACCTGACCCAACGTATGTGCCTTCAAGTACAGTCGACTGGATGCTTGCACACCTGCCAACAAAAACAAGATCGACATGATAAGCAGCGGATTGATGGCTTCTTGAATGCAAATCAAAATAGCTGAACCGATTAGACAACCGAAGGCCATGGTATGTGCACTCACTTTCCATTTCAAGGTGATGAAGAATGCCAAAATGGTTGAGAAAATGGAGCCCAAGAACAGCTTGATGACCCACCAGGGCATTTGAACCCGATAAAGTAAATAACAACCAATTGCTGAAGAAATGAGCACGATCAGGTATGGAAAAATCCGTTCAGTACGTTTCGAAACATCCAGATCCGAAATATGTCCACCCTTTAAGAGCAGAAAGATACCCAATGCAGGAAACAATCCCATATTCAGCAAAACGATACCTTCTACATAGAGTCGATAGCTCATCGGCAGTTCGCCGAATATGCCAATGTTCAGGAGCAAAATTGTTCCAAAAAAAGGCAAAGTCAGCGGATGCAGAATGCCAGAAATGATTTGTTGAGTTTTATGCATGGTTTAGTCTTAAAGTTCACGTCTTAATCTGGCGACAGGTATCTCCAATTGATCTCTGTATTTGGCAACAGTCCTTCGGGCTATCTGATAACCAAACGATTCAAGTATCTCACAGAGTTGCTCATCGGTCAATGGTTTTTGTTTGTCTTCGTCTTCAATACTGGAACGAAGTATGTTTTTGATTTCCAAAGAAGAAACTTCCTCGCCCGAATCGGTTTGCATGCCTTCGGAGAAAAAGAATTTCACTGGGTAAATTCCGAATTCGGTTTGGATGTATTTGCTGTTGCTTACCCTCGAAATGGTCGATATGTCATACCCGGTCCGTTGGGCAATATCTTTCAAAATCATCGGCCGAAGGCTTTTTTCATCACCATCCAAAAAAAAGTCGTACTGATAGTCCACTATAGACTGCATCGTACGCATCAGCGTTTCTTGGCGTGTTCGAACGGCATCGATGAACCATCTGGCTGCTTCAACTTTTTGACGGGCGAATTGGATGGCTTCTCGCGCCTCGCGCGTTTGATTTTTCGAATTGCTCTGATAGTCTTTCAACATCAAGTTGTAATCGGGGCTGACGTGAAGTTCAGGGATGGAGCTGTTGTTCAGCATGAGGTTCAACACGCCATCTTCGTTTTCAAGCAAAAAATCGGGTGTGATTTCCTCCATGGATTCTTGTAAGGACGAACCGTACATGCTGCCTGGTTTGGGGTTCAGCCTGACGATTTCCTGAATGATTTCCTTCAGCTCCTCGTTACTCAAATCCATGCGCTTGAGAATTACGTCATAATGTTTGCGGGAAAAATCATCAAAGCAAGTTTCAAGCAACCGAATGGCTTTCTCGACTAAATTTGAATGAGGTTTACGACGTAGTTGAATCAACAAACATTCCTGCAAATCGCATGCGGCCACGCCGGGTGGGTCAAAAGCCTGCACAACGTGGATAATTTCTTGAATAGAGGGAACAGGTATTTCAAGGCCAAGTTGAATGGCCAAATCGTCAGAGAGAAGTTCGGCATTGCGGCGCAAATAGCCGTCATCGTCAATGCTGCCGACCACATAGTCCGCAGCAATTTTAAGAGATTCGTCAAACTCTTGCAAATCAAGTTGTTCCTTAAGATAGTCATGTAAGGAAGTATTGACAGATACAGGGACAAATTCGCGGCGTTCCTCTGGTGACGGTCGATCCAAACGAGTACGGTATTCGGGAATATCGTCGTCGGTGGCATAATCGCCCAAGGAAAAATCTTCGTTGTCGCTTTCAGGATTGTCAAACGTCAGGTCTTCCTCCTGTTTCAATTCAGGATCCAATCCAATTTCCAAAGCCGGATTTTCGTCCACTTCACGCATGATACGCTCAGCCATCTCCAGAGTGGTAACCTCCAGTAGCTTCACTTGCTGAATCTGCAGCGGTGATAACTTCTGCTGCATCTTTTGCGTAAGGGTCTGTCGTAACATGCGAATTATATTGAATACAAAAATACGAAAAATACAAGTAACGCCTAACGCTAATAGCGGAAACTACTTCCTCCAAGAAACTCTCGTAACAAAGACGTGGGTGGAATTTCGGGGTCAGAGATCGGCAGAAAATATTCCACAAAGCGAAGCAAACGATGTGCTTCGGCGTACTCCGGGCAGTTTTGAGGAACTTGCCTCAATATTGGTTCAGCATGACTACGTAAAACCGAGAATTCAAAAATTAGTGCTGAATTGAACATGGAGTCTGCATTTTCCTGATACGGAAAAATCCATTTATCCTCACCCTCCCGAACACTTTCCCATCGGGAAATGGTTTCCCGGGCTGAATATCCTCGATATCTAAAATCTCGTATAATCCTTCGCAACAGCCGATTATCGGTGGTTGGGATCCAATTATGATCGTCTAAAGACATGGAAGTCAGTGCCGAAACATACACTTTATATTGCACTTCTTTGGGTATGTCAGGTAACAAATTGGGATTCAAGGCATGAATGCCTTCCAGAATCAAAACCGTTTGATCCGTCAATTTGAGCTTGTCTCCTTTATATTCTTTTTTACCCAGTGCAAAGTTGAAAACAGGCGTTTCAACTTCCTCCCCTTGAATCAAGGATTTCAGTTGCCGATTGAAGAGATCCAGGTCAAGTGCGTAAAGAGATTCAAAATCGTAATCGCCCTTTTTATCACGGGGCGTTTGTTCCCTGTCTACAAAATAATTATCCAAGGAAATCGCTACCGGCTTGATTCCCAAAACCATCAACTGAATGGCTAAACGTTTGGCAAAGGTTGTTTTACCCGAAGAGGATGGACCCGAAATCAAAACCATGCGAACCTTTTCAAGCTGATAAATGGAATCAGCAATTTGAGCCATTTTCTTTTCTTGCAGCGACTCTGAAATGTTGATGAGATTGGTGGATTCTCCGTTCAGACAAGCTTTGTTCAAGTCGCCGACATTGTTAAGCGACATGATGTGGTTCCAGTTCAGGTATTCCTTAAAAACGCCCAATAATTTGGGCTGATATTCAATATCTTGCAATATGGACGGATTGCTTCTGTTGGGAATCTGAAGCAATATCCCATCAAAATAAAGAGAGATGTCGAACAGGTTGAGACATCCGCTGGTGATGGCCAATGCACCATAATAATAATCGATGTGTTCGCCCATTCGGAAGTAGCCGCTGTACAAGGAACCCTGAGTGGTCAGCAAATCCACGATGTCCATCCTGCCCCGTTTCCGGAACATTTCAACAACAACAGGTGTTTCCTCTTCGACAAATTCGATGGGATAATCGGCTCGAATCAGTTCTTGAGCACGATTCTTGATAGCGGCCAAGTCGTCTGTTTGAAGGGGACGACCCAAGTCCAGAGCACAAAAATATCCTTTGGAAACGGGATGTTCCAACTTGAATTGGCAACCAGGGTACAGTTCAGAAACTGCCGATGAAAGTACAAATGTCAGGGTACGTACGTAAGCCCGCATTCCTGAGCTGCTATTCGTATTGATGAATTCGATTTGTTTGGGTTTGTACAGTTCATATTGTAAACTGACAGTCTTATTGTTGACTCGAGCTGCGATGGCATTCGGCACCACCTCGGAAGCCATTTTTTCATAGACGTCCTTTACTGTGCTACCTAACGGAAATTGCTCGTATTGGTTAGTGTTCACACAAAGAATTCGGATTGTTTTTCCCATAGTTCGATCGTTGCAATTCAAGACCTTAAAAATACGAAATTATAGCTTTGCAAGGCTCTTTAAATCCTGTTTTTTTGCTCTTTAAGGCTATCATTAAAACATTTTTAATTTTAATTAGGTATTTATATCTGATATTTCTATTACTTTTGCGACACTTTTGAATGATTCCATATCCTCAAACAAATAATCAAAAAATGAAAAAACTGAGTATTCTTTTAACCGCTGCCATGCTCGTTATGGGTATGAGCTTCGCTTCCTGCAGCAAGACATCCGGAAGCAAAATGAAAACCGCTGTTGACAGCTTGAGTTACGCTTATGGTGTTGGTATGGGTACCAACCTGGCTCAAAACTTACAACAATTTCCTGCCAAACTGAATGTTGACTTGTTCCTCGCTGTTTTCGAAAAGGCTTTGAAAGGTGACACCGCCAAATTGGCCATCACTCCTCAACAAGCTTACGAAGTATTCCAACGTTGTTTGGCTACTGCACAAAAAGAAGCAGCTGTAGCTGTAAAAGAAGAAGCAAAAAAATTCCTCGAAAAGAACGCTAAGGTTGACGGTGTTAAAACTACTCCTTCCGGTCTTCAGTATATGGTCATCAAAGAAGGTGCCGGTCCTAAACCAACCGATTCTTCCACAGTAAGCGTTCATTACCATGGTACTTTGTTGGACGGCACCGTATTCGACAGCTCCGTTGACCGCGGTACTCCTGCTGAATTCCCCTTGAATCGCGTCATCAAAGGTTGGACGGAAGGTATCCAATTGATGAGCGTTGGTTCCAAATACAAATTCTGGATTCCTGCTGAACTGGGTTACGGCGACAATGGTGCCGGTGGTCAGATCAAACCGGGTTCATTGTTGATTTTCGAAGTGGAACTACTGAGCATCAAGGGTACTACTCCTGAACCTGCTGCTACAACCCCCGCTGCGAAATAATATTTGAAGCATATCTTTTAAAGAGGTCAGCTCCCAGAATTTGAGGGCTGACCTCTTTTTTTGTGTCATAATTTGAAAAAAACGGCCAAAAATAGTACTTTTGTTAATCAATATTGGCTTTATTGGTAAAAAACCTTTACTTTGCACGTTAGAATGCTTGCACTATAAATTGTTACATTATGAACACCACTTTCCCCATGGAAAAAATAGATGCTTTGGATCGTCAGATTCTGGAGATCATTACCCAAAACGCACGTGTACCTTTTAAAGATGTTGCTGCTGAATGCGGAGTTTCCCGCGCAGCCATTCATCAACGCGTGCAGCGTTTAATCGATATGGGTGTCATCACCGGTTCAGGCTATACCATCAACCCAAAAACATTGGGCTATCAAACCTGCACCTATATTGGGGTAAAACTCGAACGTGGTTCCATGTACAAGGAAGTCGTGCCTTCCCTTGAAAAAATACCGGAAATCATCGAATGCCACTTCTGCACTGGCCCATACACCGTTTTAGTGAAACTGCATTGTAGGGACAACGAGCATCTGATGGATCTTTTGAACCGCAAAATTCAGGAAATTCCAGGAGTGACAGCTACTGAAACGCTTATATCGCTGGAACAATCCATCAAGCGTCACATTCCGATCGAGCTCTAGAGTTTCAAGAGCTTATCCACGTATTTTCGGTCGTCCACAAGCTGTGCGACCAAGGCTTCGACATCCGGAAAAGCCACGTCGGCTCGGAACCGTTCAACAAAACCCACAGTGATCACTTGTTGATACAAGTCACCTTCAAAATTCAGAATGTGCACTTCAATGGTCACATCGGAGTCTTTGTGCAACGTCGGACGACGCCCAATGTCCAGCATGCCCTTGAATCGCTTTCCCTTGACATGGACCCAAACGGCATAGACACCGAAGGCGGGTAAAAGCTTAAACGAGTCGAGTGGTTCAATATTGGCGGTTGGGAAGCCGAGTTGACGACCAATCTGGTGTCCACCCACCACGGTACCCCTCACTTCATAAATATAACCCAAAGCAGCATTGGCTTCGGCCATTTTACCTGCCAAAAGGTTGCGGCGTATGTATGAGGAACTGATGGTCTCCTGGTCTGAATTGCCCAAGGTAAACGGAGTAGCTTGCAAAACTTCCATTCCAATTTCCTTTCCCCATCGGCGATACGATTCAAAATCGTCGGTACGGTTGTTTCCAAAACGGTGATCGAAGCCAATAACTAAAGTCTTCACGTGGAGTTCCTGTTGTAAGATTTCCTCCATGAATTGTCGGGCAGGCATTTCGGACAACGTTTTATCAAAGGTCAACGTTCGTATGTAATCGGCTCCGGTTTTAACGAGCTTTTCTTCTTTTTCGAATCGGTCCGTGAGGAGTTGCGGACAATAATTGGTTTGCAAGACTGTCCTGGGATGGGGCCAGAAACTAATGACCATGGAAGGCAGTCCCACTTGGGCAGCAACACGAATGGTTTCGTCAATTAAAAAACGATGTCCCAAATGAACACCATCAAAAAAACCCATTGTTGCGACACAAGCTTTGGGTTGAAGTAACTCACCGGTGAAATCTTCAAAGGGTTTGGGTTGAAACGTATGAATGCCCAGTTCAGCAGCGGTTCGACAATTCAAAGGCGCATCGTCTACCAATAAGGTTTCCTCGGGTACGATTCCTGCATCGCTCAACACATGCTCAAAAATTGCACGACCTGGCTTGGACATACCCACCTCATACGAAAGGTAGAGTTTCTCAAAACATTCGCTGATGGGATAACCAGCCTCATCAAACTCCTTAAGTTTTCGGATGTGTATTGGATTGGTATTGCTCAGCAAAAAGACACGGTAGGTTTTGGCCAATTCGTGTACCATTTTGATTTTGTTCAGCGGAGTATGCAATAAAAAGGCACCCCAGGCATCTTCAATTTGCCGGTCGGTCAAATCGACCTTGAAAGTTTCACGAATCTCATTGCGGAACTGATGCAAATCGATGTCTCCATTTTCGACTTTGCCGAAAGGCCCCTGATGGCCGTAAGGTGTCAGATAATCTGCTACTTGCGGTAATCCCAGTGCTGCAAATGCATCCAAACAGGCTTGCGGATTCAAATCCACCAACACCCCACCAAAATCAAAAATAATGTTTTTAATCCCTTTTAAACGAACCATAAGACGGATTTGCTCTGTTTGGCAAAGATACAAAGAATTACCCTTATCTGAACGAAGTCGACGTTTCACAAGTCTCTACGTAATAATCGAGGTTTTCCTTGGTAATGATATCCAAGGGCATGAAATTCTCCATTTTGGGAACAGTACCGAATGTCAGGTGCTGAATCAACGTTTTCATTGCACTAACCCCTTGCATCTCTGGGCGTTGTGATAAAACAAAATCTATGTGTCCATTCTTAATTTCGTGCTCATTTTTCTCAGTGAGATCGGAGCAGATCAGTTTGACGTGTTCAATTTTATGCCTTTTGAAGTAATTGGAGATGACGTATCCGCGTGAATTGAGTACCACCACTCCACGTGTATTTGGATTTTGCTCAAAATAGTCCTTTATCAAGGTTTCATTTCGTTCGGGTTCCAGCACCGAGAACGATACACGGTGTACACGGTCGCTCATTTGATGTTCATCAAAATAAGCCATGAATCCAGCTTTGCGAGCAATGGTCGTATTGGCACTTTCATCACCTACGCGGATGGCTTGAAACAAAACGTAGTCAGAATCGGCAGGAGTAATGCTTGCGATTAATTTCGCCATTAAATATCCGCAAGAAAACAAATTGGTTGAGAAAAAAGCCAAAGGCAACGTTCCTTCGACCATGGAATCAATATAAACGAATGGTATATTGTTATCTTTTAGCCTATTAGCAAGAACAATCGTTTCATCTTTAAAGGTCGGTCCGATAATAACAGCATCCGGATTAAGTTGTATGACCGTCTCGAAAGTAGTGCGACAAGAGTCTAAAGAGAATTGATTGTAGTAGCAAAACTTGCAGGTGATGTTCAGGTTGTGATACTCTTCCACCGCTCTCAGGATACCATCCCGTGCACCTCCCCAGTATTCCCCTTTGTACGATTTGGGTATTGCAACAACAATTTTGAATTTTCTTTTTAACGAAATGGCTGATAGATGGATGTTTGGATGATAATTCACTTTGCTGATAGCGAGTTCAACCGCTTCTTTACTGGCTTGGGACACATCGCCTCTATTGTGTAACACACGGTCGACCGTCCCTGGTGAAACACCAGCCATTTCCGCTATATCCTTAATTCTCATCTTTGATGACATACCTCTGCTATCATTTAATAATGAGCGTAAAAGTAATATTATATACCGTAAATCACAACGTTCGTTATTCCAAATAAAAATTCGGGCTCTTGTATTTGATTTTACCTGAATCTTTGGTATATTTGATGTCGAATTGTGTACGTCCACGGCCTTAAAGAAACATATATATATCTAATATACAGATTATTATAAGCATATTACAATCTTTAAATGCAATAAGAAACAAGTAATATCCGTGCATTTTCATCAATTTTATTGGAAACACACCTGAAAAAAGCAATAAACCTTAAATATTAACCAATTCTTGTTTATGAAAACTTCTACTAACAAACCTTGCTGCCGAATGCAAAATGGGCTGTATCGTTTTGGCTATTATGCCTTCGCAGTTTTGTTGACGTTGGCTTTCATGATTGGTAACGTTGAATCCGTCATGGCTAATGTGAATGACTTGAATGTAAAAGGATCCGTCGTAGACGAAGCAACCAAGGAACCTATCCCTGGCGTGACTATCTCAGTGTTAGGCTCGCGAAAAGGAACCATGACCGATAGAAATGGTAATTTTTCCTTAACCCTGACACCGGGCAAGGACAAAGAAATTTCCTTTTCGTTTATCGGATATCAAAAACTGATTTACCAATGGAAACAAGAATCGGTCATTGCCATTATGCTTTCTGAGTCGGTCAAATCGCTCGATGAAGTCGTTGTCGTTGGTTACGGTTCTCAACGAAAAAGTGACATAACCGGTGCCGTAGGTTCCGTCGCCAAAGATCGCATCGACAACATGGTTACCACCGATATTGCTCAAATGATTCAAGGTTCGGTCCCGGGTTTGACAGTCATGGCGACTGCAGCAGGTGCTGACCCCGACGGACAAAGCGGTGTCATGTTGATACGAGGTAGGAACTCTATTTCAGCAAGCAATTCACCACTTTTAGTTTTAGATGGAATTCCCTATCGTGGTTCCATTTCAGACATTTCACCCAGCGACGTGGCATCCATCGAAGTGTTGAAAGATGCTTCATCATCAGCTATTTATGGTTCACGCGGATCGAACGGTGTTATTCTCATTACCACGAAGAAAGGAATGGAAGGCAAGACGGCTGTAAAATACGATGGATTCTACTCCATTCAAAATGTAGCCAACTTTCCACACATTATGAATGGAGCCGAATACTTGGCTTATAAAAACAACTGGACCGATTTTGAAGACCCAGACGAAGCGTTGAACGGACTCTCCGATTCGGAACGTGCTGTATATCAAGATGGGAGCTGGAGAGATTGGACATGGAGAGATTTGATTACCCAAACCGGCCAAAGTACCAGGCACAATGTGTCTGTTTCTGGAGGAACCAAAGATATCAAATTCAACATTTCTTCCAGTTTATTAGATACAAGGGGAATTGTCATTAACGACCAATACAAACGTGCAACGACTCGGGCAAACCTTTCGGTAAAGATTACGAAGTGGTTGAATATGACTACCAGCAACATGCTGACTTGGAAAGATAAAAGCGGTGCGAAACCAAGTTTTGTGGATGTTTTCAACAAATCACCGCTGATGCGGCCGTTCAATCCGGACGGATCCATCAACATTGTTCCCGATGCCAGCAACGAAAAACGGTACAATCCAATTGAGTGCTTGCTTTACAAAGATTACAATGTCGGATACAGCGTCTCATCCAACACGTCCTTGATTGCCGACGTAATGAAAGGCTTGACCTATACCCTAAACGCCGATGTTCAGTACAGCAATGGCGACCACAATCAGTACCAGGGTTTAAACACGGGTGCCAAGAAAAGTGTAAATGGTTGGGCTATGATGGAAAGCGAATTGGAATATTCCTATACCATGGAGAACATTCTGAATTACCAACGTGACTTTGACAAACACCACCTATTTATCACTGCCCTCTATTCCTACGAAGAAGGAGTGTCCAGAGAAAGAGGCCAAGTTGGTGAAAACTTTCCCAATGATTTACTCTCCTATTGGGGTATGTCTCAAGCCGGATTGGTCGATAATTCTTACTCGAACTCAAAAACCGCTTTGATTTCTCAGATGTTCCGTGCAAACTACTCGTACGACAGTCGATATCTGATTACAGGTACGGTAAGGCGTGACGGTTACTCCGGATTTGGAGCGAACAATAAATATGGTGTATTTCCATCGTTGGCATTGGGTTGGAATATAGCAAACGAAGAGTTTTTCAAACCCTGTGCCAATATAATGAACACCTTCAAGTTGCGTTTATCGTATGGCGAAAACGGGAATCAAGCCATTTCGGCTTTTCAAACCATTTCGGAACTCGGCAACAACAACTATCTGAATGGTAGCAACTTGGTAGCCGGGTACATCCCATCTTCATTGGGCACGCCCAGCCTCACCTGGGAAACAACGCTTGCCCGGAACATAGGGATTGATTTCGGGTTTTTAAATTCCCGCATCACCGGCGAGTTCAATATTTATCAGAACGACACCCGAGATTTGTTGCTCAAACGCAGCATTTCGGCTGTCAATGGCATCACTTCCATTTTCCAAAACATCGGCAGAACACGCAACCAAGGTGTTGAGTTCGCACTTGTGACAGATAATGTGCGCAAAAAGGATTTTGGTTGGAAAAGTGCTTTGAATATGACCTTAATACGTACCGATATTCGTGATTTGTATGGAGACGGTCGTGATGACATCGATAACAATTGGTTCATCGGTTATCCAATCAAAGTGAATTACGATTATTACATCACAGGGGTTTGGCAGAAGGATGAAGCAAATATCGCAGCTCAATATGGCGCCCAACCGGGTTATGCAAAGTACGATGACAAAAACAATAATGGCGTTTATGATGCCGGAGATCGCCAAATTATCGGTTCGACCGAGCCGAACTTTACTTGGAGTTTCAATAACATAATTGATTGGAAGCAGTTTCAACTCATTGTCTATCTTTATGGAACTACGGGCGTGGTAAAAGCAAATCCATTCTTTGGAAAAAATTACTACGTCTCCCAGAATTTCTGGACCGTCAACAATCCAACCAACGACTGTTGGTCAACGGATGCCAATGCCAACCAGTACATCGCCGCAAAGACGATTACCCCAACCTTTTTTCAAAAGGCAGACTTCTGGCGAATCAAGGATGTTACCCTTTCGTACAAACTGGCAAAAAAGCCACTTGCGAAAATTGGATTTAAGGAAGCAAAGATCTATGTGACCGGCAAGAATCTTTTGACCTTCACTTCGTATACAGGCATGGATCCGGAACTTGGTGATCAGCGTGCAATACCGCTTCAACGTGAGTTCATCGTAGGTTTGAACTTCACTTACTAATTCAATGGTATAACACAAATAGAAATAAAGAAATGAAAAAGCTATTTACGATATTCAGTGTGTTGGCAGCCACAATAACTTTCTCAGGTTGTAGTACCGATCTGCTTGACGAACATCCCGACTCCTTTCTTACGGCTGACCAATTATTTGCCTCAGAATCCGGATTTGAATCAGGACTGAACGGTCTTTATGCTTTGGCTCGCCAGGAACGTGAAGGATACAGCAACACCGCATCGTTTGGAGATACGGGTTTACGGGCTTTGATGAATATGAGCGGAACTGACGTTTTTAACTGTGGTGCTGGCGCTTCGGGCGAGTTCACGGCTATCAGCAAAGATTGGGCAACGGCCAACGTTTCGACTGACAGAAGTTTGAAAAGTGTTTTCTCTTGGTTGTACCAGACTGTTTTAGCTGCAAACACCATCATCACTCGTTCCGATAATCCGAATGTAAAATGGACAGATGAGGCCACCAAAGAAAGAATCATAGCTGAAGCCCGTTTCATTCGTGCTTGGGCTTATCGTCATTTGACCTATTTATGGGGTAAAGTGCCTTTGGTAACTTCTGAAGTGACTGGTGATTCATTCAGGACAGATTATGTGCGTGACGATGTTCAGAAAATTCGTCGTCAGATCATTGAAGACTTGCTCTATGCCGAATCTCGGATGGATTGGACACCTTCCCAAAATGGCCGTGCGTCTAAAGGGGTTGTGTTGACGTACCTTGCTGAAATGTACCTCGCAGAAGCCGGTAAAGTGGAAGGAAGTTACAATAGGGCGATGTTGGATTCAGCCTATTCATATTCAAATAAATGCATCACGGAAGGCCCATATTTATTGGTTAAGAACCGTTTGGGCACAGGCAAAGGTTGTGCTTTCATGGATATGTTCAATCCAAACTCCGTCAATATGGAAGCTGGCAACAGCGAAGCCTTGTGGGTGATGCAGTGGGAAAAGAATGTAACTGGTGGTGGAGCTAATCTGATGCGGTTCTCGCTTCGTCCAAAATTCGACGTGGCAGGAAAAATCGGTCCGACGCTGACCATTTCATATGGAGACGAAACTCGTGGCGGACGCGGTTTTGCACGTACCGCATTGACCAAATGGTCTTTGAGTTTGTACAATTCATCCAGTGATTATACAAGAGGTATTGTGGATGATCGTGGTTCAGAATTCGCCATTGCCAAATATTACATTTTGGGTAGCTACGATACGTTTTCAGGCACAAATGGCTTGACAAACAAGCCTTGGGCAGTTGGTGACACGGTTTGGATTGGTTGTCCGCAAATTTCTTCCTGCTGGGATCGTAACCAAGGTACTATTTTTGGATTCCTGAACCTCAAGTCAGGAGCTTCCGAAGGAGATAACAGCAACTGGCCCTACACGTTGAAGTACAACTTTTGCGATGTCGGATACCCGAAAAACAACGAATCTCATCAAGACCAGGTTTATATGCGTTTGGCCGAAACGTATTTATTGCGCGCTGAAGCAGCTTTGAAAATTGGCAACAAAATTCAGGCAAAAGACGATATCAATGAACTCCGTGGACGTGCACACGCGCTTCCGGTTTCAGAGTCAGATGTGACCATGAATCTGATACTCGAAGAACGCGCCCGTGAATTGATGGGCGAAGAACAACGTCGTTACACATTGATTCGGACCTTACCCGGAACTGAGTTTGTTGA
Organism: Bacteroidales bacterium; assembly: GCA_035719105.1. Taxonomy (GTDB): domain Bacteria; phylum Bacteroidota; class Bacteroidia; order Bacteroidales; family UBA1402; genus UBA8389. The sequence continues at coordinate 65,589 of DASTGN010000004.1, forward strand.
ATGGATTACATCCCGCAATGGAAGAGACAAAAACATGGCTCTTAGAGACACGCTCTATCCCATTCCACAAAGCGTAATCGATGCCAATGTCACCATTCCAATGGAACAAAATCCAGGCTTTTTGTACCAAGCTAATTGAAATTATTGATTAATGATAGGAGGAAAAATACGTGGTTAAAATAAGTGCATTTGCTGATGAAGTTTCCAACGATTTCAAAGAACAGTTGGAGTTTTTACAATCATCTGGCATAGGGTGGATTGAAATTCGATTTTTGAATGGAGAAAATTGCATCGACTTGTCTGATGAAAAATTGGCTGAAGTAAAATCCATGCTTAAGTCGTTTGACATCAAAGTCAGCGCACTTGCCTCACCGATTGGAAAATACGCTCTGGATGCAGATTTTGCTCCTCACTTTACAAAGTTTCGGCGTGCTGTTGAAATCGCCAAGTATCTGGATACAAAGCTTATACGCATGTTTAGCTTCTTCTCACCAGAAAATGGATCCATCGACGATTACAAAGACGAAGTCGTAGACAGAATAAAACAAATGGCTGCCCTGGCCGAAAAGGAAGGCGTCATCCTGACTCAGGAGAATGATACGTGGACTTATGGCCACAGCGCTTCCAAATGTGTAGAGTTGATTCAGGCAGTCCATTCTCCTGCTTTTTATTTAACCTACGACCCGGCAAATTTTGTTTTTGGTGAAAAAGAAGTCGATAGCATCAACACGTGTTGGAGCATCATGAAACCTTGGGTCAATCATGTTCATATAAAAGATTGGATCTTAGGAAGCCTGGATATTGGCAGTCTGCCTGGCAACGGTGATGCTCAAATTGAGCCACTCATCAAGGAACTGGCAGCAGAAAAATATGAAGGATTCTTGACTTTGGAACCACACATGAGCTCAGGCGGAAAATTTGGTGGTACCACTTCGATCGAACAGTACGACGCGGCTTTGGCCAAAGTTCGTGGATTCTGTCGAAAATATGGAATGAACTATGAATAACACAATAATCGAACTATTATGAAACAGTTAGTACTGACAATTTCAAGGAAGTGGATGTTGCTTTCAATGTTGGTAGGCCTTTTAGGTATTTGGTCTTGCGATAATGTGTCCGATTTGCCTGAAAAACCCACTTTGGAAACCGACACGGAGTTTTTGGTGTTCGGATTGGAGGGTGGAAGCAAGACAATCGAATTCAACGTAAACAGAGAATGGACTGCGAAACTTCTCAACAAGAATGACTCTACATGGTGTACGCTTTCTACGGTCAGCGGGAAAGCTGGCAACAAAAAAATAACGGTCACCGTCACTGCTTTGGACGGAGATTTCCGTCAAGCGATTTTAATTTTAAACAGTTCGGCCGCTGGCAAGGAAATTCCAATCATGCAGTCGGGCAAACCCATCGTCATGACGGCAGATGCAATCGATATCGATGAAGCCAATGCCACGTTGACAGGTAGTTGGTATTATTCGGGTGAGATTGAAGTGACCCATGTCGGTTTTAGCGTTGCACCAGCTTCGACAGGTACTTATCAGGATTATAATTTGGTAAGGGATTCGATTGTTCAAGGTAATTTTGCTGGCATCATATCGAGTTTGAGCAGTGAAACCAATTATTTATACAAGGCTTATGTTAAGACTTCGACCGGTGAAACGTATTACGGTGAAGAGAAAACATTCAAAACGGACGCAATTCCTGTACATTTGGCAGTGAAGGATCTGGTTGCTCGTGGCAAAGCCTTGTCTGTCGGTGGTTCACTGACGTTAACCCAAAGTGAATACATCGACGTGGTCGTTTCGAATGTGGTTGAGTCGGCCAATACCATTACTCTATCATTAGTCGATGCCAATTGTTCGGCTGATGTGGCTGCAAACAAAAGTGTTGCCAATTATGGCATTACTTCCACGATTCCTTCAAACGTGAGCACTTTGGGCGTCTATAAAGTGGGAGACGTGCTGACCATTCGTACTAAGGGGTCCCTTTTATCAAACACCAATGGAAATCCCTTGTTGGCGATTCAAGATGTCAAATACATCAAAACCAATTCCACAGGGCAAACACTGATACCAGTCACGGTGGCCCACACCAATCTATCGAATTATTTGGCCATGTACGTAGCCGTCGAAAATACACAGGTTACAAAAGCATACCAAAACAGCACGACTTATCCGTCCTGGGGCAATACAGTGTTTACCATGGAGGTCTTGGACAGCGAAGAATCCTACTTAATGCAACTGCCATCAACGTCAACTTTTGCAGGCGATGCAGTACGAACCGGAAGTGGCACTTTGAAAGGCATCGTCGCTCCTGGTTTGATTGGCTACCTTTTGAGTCCTCGTGTGGCTTCCGATGTGGCCGGATTAACCAACACCCGGTTTGCTTCGATGCTCGAACTTCGATTTCTGAGCCCTGTATTCAATGGTGTCTTGACTCTTGGGGAAGCCTCCACGTGTTACATTTCCATACCGTATAGGAATGGAGACAACAGCACGATCAATGCATCCATAACGGTATCTGCAAGTGGTGATGCATCTACTGGATTGAGCTTCGCTACACTTAACAATCCCACTATCGGTGGTGGTACAGGGTCGTTAGTGCTCGCTGTAACAGGCACTCCTTCGGTCGAAGGCCTCATCTCGTTCACAATCAATGGATTCGACACTTATTTGACGACAAATACGGTCACAGCTACGGTTGTGAAACCCGAATTACCGGTCATTGGGAATTTCGAAGCAACCTGGGATGTTTCTACCAGCAATTATGCTACGACCATTCCTTTTAAAACCAACACCAATCCGGCCATTACAGCCTCCAGTTTGGTCGCTACCAACTTCAATGGTTCATCAACAACGACAAAATGGACAACAGACCTTGGTACAACCGGTTGTGACGCAAACACTGCGGCGAATAAGCTTACCGCACCCTCACGGTATGTCACGTTCTCTTTAAAGGTTTCAGCAGGTAAGATACTGCATTTAAGCGGTTTAGACCTTGTTTGCCGAACAAATGGCGGAGATTCGGAAGTTAGTGTTCAATATTCATTGGACGGTACTACATTCACTGAAATCAACAACAAAGTGGAAGCCTCTGGTGTTGCAGACACTATCAATATTGGTAAGTTCCCGGCATTAAAGACTGTGGTAGAAGGCTCTACGGTTACTTTCCGAATTGTGCCTGTCAACACCAATGCCGTTGCCAAATGGGGAATCAAGGGCGGAACCAACACGCGTGGTTTAGCTATTTACGGGGATGTTTCTGACAAATAATGAAATTATAAATACTGATCGTTTATCCTAATGAAAAAATTAGTTATTGCACTTCTTTTAATGACATTCAGCTGGAATGGATTTGCCCAAAAAGTTGATAAAATCGATTCGTTTGCAGGTGATTGGCAAGTGAAAGGGGGAACGTATTTTGCACAAGTCTATCTATCAAAAGAAGGTAACTACAAAGTGAACTTAACCACTGACCTTACTTCGCGAAACGCTCCGGAAGCGGTTCTTGATGGAACAAAATCAGACGGAAATCAATTGATTCTCCGAGGAGAAGGATGGGAAGGGAAAATTGAAAAAGGAAATCTTCATATCGAAAAAGCAGGCAAAGTTCTGGATATGAAACACTTTTATCGCCGTTCTCCCACTATGAACGCCGCACCTCCCAAGAATGCAATCGTTTTGTTCAATGGCAAAAACCTGGATGCCTGGACCAAAGTACTTGAAAAAGATTGGTTGACTGGAGGCACTCCGGTGGACAACTGGAAAATACTTCCGGGAGGCATCCTGCAAGTGGAACCCCATCCGGCAGGTCAATACGAGTCAGTCATCACCAAACAGAAATTTGGGGATGTTAAAATTCATTTGGAGTTTCGACTTCTTGGCGAAGTTACTAACGGAGGAGTTTACCTTCAGTCACGTTATGAACTGAATATCAAGGATGCTTATGGTGCAGTTGGAGGTACGCCGATTGGTTTTGGAAACATTTCAGACCCAAAAGACTTATATCCTGCCGTTAACCCAGCATTCCCTCCGATGGAATGGCAAACATTCGATATTGATTTCAGAGCACCCAGATTTGATGCTACGGGCACCAAAAAGACAGAAAACGCGCGTATTACAGTGGTTCACAATGGTGTGACCATTTACGAAAATGTTGAGTTGAAGGGTGTCAAAGGTTCAACCGGTCGATTGGGAGAAGCTGGGGTCGGTCCAATTTACTTACAGGAACATGGTGCTTCTTACCAGTTCAGAAACATTTGGGTCATTGACAAAACGTTGAAGGGTACGGAAGCATATCAGACAAAAGTGGATGAAACGACTGTCGAAACAGACAACAGTACCGAGGTTAAAAAAAGTGGTACCAAAACTGGTGGGAAAAAAACTGGTGGGAAAAATGGCGGAGGAAAAAAAATTGAATCCACTTATGCCGAGGAAAGCAATCCTGCTTATGCAGCCACTACTGTTCAACTAACAGCCTTTCCAGGTCAGGAACCCGCTCCGTCAGCTGGTTTTACCCATCCCGGCGTTTTATTGAATCTCGATCAGCTCAACGAAATAAAAAACCGGGTGGCTAACGGCGTTGAACCTCAAAAAACAGCTTTCGAAAAAATGAAAGCCAGCACTTTGGGAGCCATTGATTACGCTGCAGATCCAGTGGAGATCGTTTCATGCGGACCTCGTTCAAACCCTGATTTGGGTTGCAAAGTCGAACAGGCCGATTGTGCTGCTGCGTACACTCAAGCCTTGTTGTGGTACATCACAGGCAATAAGGTTTATGCTGAAAATGCCATCAAAATTATGAATGCATGGTCGACCACACTGGTTGAAGGACATAATTATGCCAACGGACCCATTCAAGCCGCTTGGTGCGGTTCGGTATGGCCGAGAGCAGCCGAAATCATTCGATATACATATAAAGGATGGTCTGGTGCCGACATTCTGAAATTTCAGAACTTTTTGAGGACACAATATCTTCCCTCCATCATTCATGGGAATTGCGAAAACGGAAATAAGGAACTTGCTATGTGTGAGGCGCTTATTAATATTGGAGTCTTTAATGACGACCGTGCCGTTTTCGATTTAGGATTAAAAATGTGGCGTGGACGTACTCCCGCTTACATCTATCTGAAATCGGACGGCCCTACCCCAATTGAACCTCCCGGATGTGGGACTGCCATTTGGGGTAATAAGGGTTTGACCCCTGAATTCGTGGACGGGCTTTTGCAAGAAACGGCTCGGGACACTCATCATGCCTGGATGGCTTTCGCATCCATGACTAACGGTGCTGAAACGGCCTATCAACAAGGGGTTGATCTCTATGCGGAACAAGGAAAGCGCATGATGGCCGCCTTGGAATTTGAAGCTCAATATTTAAGCCCGAACAACGTTCCAGCTCCTGCCAATTTGCAGTTCGCCCTCAATCCCACCTGGGAAATCGCCTACAACCATTTCCACAACCGAATGGGTTTCAGCTTACCTAAAATGGCACTGGTCATACCTACCAATCGTCCCACAGACGCCAATCATCACATGGTTTGGGAAACATTGACGCATGGAGAAATGGGAGCTGTAGGAATTCAGAAAAAAACAACCTCCGGCATTAAAGTCGCTTTAGAAAGTTATTCATTTGCTAAGCTACTGAACGACAGGATCAAAGACGAATCTAAAGGCATATCATTGTTTGATTTTTTGGAATTCAGTGCCAATAATAATTTTGATGCGGTCAACCTTACGGGCTATTATTTCCCAGGTTATCCAAATGTACCAAGCGACGAATACATTGCCAGCATCCGTAAAAAAGCGGCTGATTTGGGTTTGGATATTTGTGGAACGGGAGTACGGAATGATTTTGGGAATCCGGATCCGGAAAAAAGAGCTGCCGACGTTAAGTTGGTTAAAGATTGGATTGATGTCGCTGTAAAACTGGGTGCTCCTGTAGTTCGTATTTTTTCGGGCGCCCTACCTGTTGGTTATGAAAACAAATGGGATGAAGTTGCGCGATATATGGCTGCAAGTATCAAAGAATGTGCCGATTATGCAAAGACCAAAGGAATTAAACTGGCCATTCAGAATCATGGCGATTTTCTCAAAACGGCGGATGAAACGATCAAACTGTTGAAAATGATTCATGCTTCCAATGTAGGTCTCACGGTAGATACCGGTTATTTTCTTACCGAAGATCCATATGTCGATATTGCAAAAGTCATGCCTTATGCGGTCAATTTCTTGCTCAAAGAGCGGACGGTTCCGACCAGCAGTAATGAAAACATTGATTTGAAAAAAATCATGAAAATATTAAAGGATAGCGGTTTCCGAGGCTACATGCCCATCGAAACCCTTTCGACCAAGACGCCTTCCAAAGACAATGCTCAACCCAACCAAACGAAGACCCTTTATGACCCTTTCACGGTGGTTCCTGCTTTCTTAAAAGAAGTGCGTTCAGCCATGAATGTTGCGTTTAACTAATAACTTCCAATCATTATGAAAGACTATTCCAGATTCTTCCTAAAAAATACATTATTGGTTTTGATCGCAGCGGTGTTGATTTGTTTTTTCAGCACCACCGTTGCCGCTCAAAAACCAATTTTGAGAAAAGGCGCACCTTACGTAAAAACGAGTTTGAACGCTTATTCCTTTAATGAATTGCTGACGAATGGATTGAAAGACAAGGACAAAGGCATGTCAATTTTCCAGCTTCTTGATTTTTCGGCCATTCAGAATTTTGATGCCGTCGATTTGACGGGCTATTTTTTCCCCGGTTACCCAAAGGTCCCCAGCGATGAATTTATTTACGCAGTGAAAAAAAGAGCCTTTCAATTGGGATTGGACATCAGTGGAACAGGAGTTAAAAATGATTTTGCAAATCCCGACCCTGCCAAAAGGGCTGCCGATGTTCAATTAGTTAAAGATTGGATTGATGTCGCTGTGAAATTAGGGGCTCCCGTGATTCGGGTTTTTGCCGGTGAAATCCCTCAAGGTTACGAAAACAAGAGAGAGGAAGTGGCTACCTACATGGCTGCCAGTTTGAAAGAATGCGCCGAATATGGAAAGCTTCGCGGCGTATTGGTCGGTGTCCAGAATCATGGCGATTTTTTACAGACTGCAGAACAATGCATCGATATGATCAACCGTGTTCACTCGGATTGGTTTGGTTTAATCGTTGATACTGGTAAATTCCTTACAGAAGATCCTTACGTAGATATTGAAAAAACAATGCCCTATGCAGTAAACTTTCAATTGAAAGAAAGCCCGTTCGGCCCTCGCAGCACGGTAAAGACAGACCTTCCAAGATTGATGAAAATTATCAAGAAAAGCGGGTATAGAGGCTATTTACCCATAGAAACCTTGCAGATCAAGGGAGATCCAAGGCCAGTTCCTGACATTCCATATAACCCCTACGTTCTGGTTCCCCAATTTTTAAAGGAAGTAAAAGCAGCCATTAATGCAGAATACAATCAATAATATAAACATGAAGAACCTATTTTTCACTCTACTGTTGTTGGCTTCTTACGGAACGACTTTGTTTGCGCAAAACAAGTTGGAAGTAGTGCGTGTAGGAAAGGCTGAAGTTAAAATAAGCCTGAACGCCTATTCCTTTACTAAACCCCTTTTGAATTACTCCAAAGGGAGAGCCAATGGACCGACCATGTCCCTGTTTGAAATGATGGATTGGGCAGCCGAACAAGGCTTTGACGCTGTCGACTTGACTGCCTATTTTTTCCCTGGATATCCAGCCGTTCCCAACGACAACTATATCAATGATTTGAAAAGGCATGCCTTTCAACTTGGCCTGGATATCAGTGGTACCGGTGTTCGTAACGATTTTGCAAACCCTGATCCAGCCAAAAGGGCTGCCGACGTCAAACATGTCAAGGAATGGATTGATGTTGCCGAAAAATTGGGCGCACCGGTCATTCGGGTTTTTTCAGGTCCCATCCCAGCCGGTTACGAGAATAAATGGGATGAAATCTGTACGTACATGGCTGCGAGTTTAAAAGAATGCGCCGATTATGGAAAACAACATGGCGTTTTGATCGGTGTGCAGAATCATGGAGATTTCCTGAAAACTGCCGACCAAACAATCAAATTGGTTAAAATGGTGAACTCAGATTGGTTCGGCGTTATTGTCGATGCGGGTTATTTCATTACTCCAGACCCCTACGTCGACATCGAAAAAGTGATGCCCTATGCCGTCAACTTTCAATTGAAGGAAAGTGTTTTTGGAGCCGCCAGTCCCATAAAAACGGACTTGAATCGCATTATGTCGATAATTAAAAGGACAGGTTATCGTGGTTATTTACCGCTCGAAACGCTTTCACCTTTAGGTGGCAATAAAAATAAAAACCAATCGAACAGCACCGATTTGAACAATCAAAAGCCCACTTACGACCCCTATGTCACCGTACCTGCGTTTTTAAAGAAGGTCAAAGAGGCTCATAAACAAGCATTTAAATAATAAATATCATTCAAATGAAAAAACATACACGCACCTTAGCGGGATTTTCGCTGTTCTTTTTAGCAGCCTCCCTGAACGTCAGTTTTGCACAAGATCCCATTAAATTCGAGAATCTTTTTGACGGTAAAACCTTGGATGGTTGGCAACAAATTCAAGGAACAGCCAAGTACGAAGTCATAGACGGAATGATTGTAGGAACTACGGTAAAGGGTTCACCCAACAGTTTCTTAGTCACTAAAAAACTATACGGAGACTTCGTCCTTGAGTTGGATTTTAAGGTTGACGAAGGCTTGAATTCCGGCATTCAGTTCAGGAGTACTACCGACAAAAACTACAAAGACGGTATTGTCCATGGTTATCAGGTAGAAATTGACCCTGCACAAAAAGAACTTTATTCCAAAGATCCGAAAAACTACAAGGACAATGGAGAGGTTGTGGCTCCGGGCACAGAGCCAAGAAGCTGGACTGGAGGTATTTACGATGAAAAACGTCGTGGTTGGTTGAACGATCTGACGCACAATGAAGCAGCCAGAAAAGCGTTTAAACCCGGTGAATGGAACCATTTTAGAATTGAAGCAACGGGATACAGAATGTATACGTGGATTAATGGGGTTTTGGCTTCTGCACTGTTTGACGACATGACTCCCTCCGGCTTTATCGGGCTGCAGGTACATGCAACCAATGCCCCCAAGCCGATGAAGGTATATTGGAAAAACATTGTCATTCAAGATCTTGCAAACAATTCAGCCGCTTTGGACAAAACCAATCAAGATTTGACAAAAAAACAGACCAATTCGGCAGTAAAAACGAGTTTGAACGCCTTCTCGTTTGCTAAAAAGCTAAACAGCAATGAAATGTCACTAACTGATTTGATTGACTACGCTGCAACCCATGGTTTTGACGCAGTTGACCTCACCGGTTATTATTTCCCGGATTATCCCGCCATTCCGAGCGATGAATACATCAACAACCTGAAAAGACATGCTTTCAAAATGGGTATCGACATCAGCGGAACCGGTGTGAGAAACAATTTTGCCGATCCGGATCCTGCTAAAAGAGCAGCCGATGTCAAACATGTCAAAGAATGGATCGATGTGGCTGTAAAACTGGGCGCTCCGGTAGTCAGAGTCTTTGCTGGCCCAATTCCTGCCGGTTACGAAAACAAATGGGATGAGATTTGCACGTATATGGCTGCCAGCTTAAAGGAATGTGCCGATTATGGAAAGCTCAAGGGCGTATTGGTCGGGGTTCAAAATCACGGTGACTTCTTGAAAACAGCGGATGAAACCATAAAACTGATCAAAATGGTGAATTCGGATTGGTTGGGTGCCATTGTCGATGTTGGTTACTTTATCACCCCAGATCCTTATCTCGATATTGAAAAGATTATGCCTTACGCCGTAAACTATCAGGTCAAGGAAAGCCCATTCGGCGTGCTCAGTCGTGTTCGGACTGATATGCCTCGCCTGCTGAGAATCATCAGCAACAGCGGATACAGAGGTTATTTACCCATCGAAACCTTGGGTGACAAAGTGTTAAAAGGTCAACCCAAGCCGGCTTTCCCCTTTAGACCTTACGATGCCGACCAAATGGTTCCGGCATTGCTAAAAGAATTAAAAACAGCCATTGCTAACGAATACAAAGCATCAAAATAAATGAGCCCGATGGAAAAAAAAGTTGTTCGTGCCGGTATTATCGGTTCCGGCTTCGCTGCGAGGTTCCACTACGATGCCTTACAACATGTCTATAACACAAAGGTCGAAATAGTTGGCGTTTACTCCAAAAGTCCGGATGAATTGTTGGATTTTGCTACAACAAGAGGCATTCAGATTTTTGATTCGATGGAAGAGCTGATCGCCGCTTCGGACATTTTGCATGTTTGTACGCCACCGGTCACGCATGAACCTATCGCTATCGCTGTTCTGAAGCAAGATAAAGATGTGATCATCGAAAAACCGTTTACCGGCTATTTTGGTGATGGCACCAGCGAATTTTGCGGGGACACCTTTCCTCGCGAAGTAGGTTTTAAAAAAGCGGTCGAAAGTATTCAACGTTTGTTGGATGCCGAAAAAGCAAGTAAAGGCTCCATCATGTATGCCGAAAATTGGGTGTATGCTCCTGCCGTTCAAAAAGAAAGGGAAGTGATCGAAAAAACGCACGCTCAGATTTTATGGATTCAGGCTCAACAATCGCATTCCGGATCACATTCTCTCGATTATGGGAAATGGCGGTTGGCTGGCGGTGGTTCCTTGATGGGTAAAGGTTGTCATCCCATTGCCGCAACCATTTACTTGAAACATGTGGAAGGAAAGGTTCTGAATGGTACACCCATCCGACCAAAATCCATATCCTGCAGAACACACGCCATTACCCGCATGGACAATTTCAGGAATGAAGGCCACCTGAAGGACACGTACACCGATGTGGAAGACTACGCTTACACGCATCTTGTTTTTGAGGATGGTACCATCGCCGATGTGGTAGCCAGTGAGCTATTGCATGGAGGAGTCAAGAACTTCGTTGAAGTCCATGCCAACAATCACCGAACCATTTGCAACATTACGCCAAACAATGCCATGCAGACCTATAATCCAGTTGATGAGAACTTTAAGGATATTTATGTGGTTGAAAAAACAGGCACCAAGCAAGGGTGGTCAAACATTTCGCCAGACGAAGGTTGGTTCAACGGATATCAGCACGAAATGGACGCCTTTTATCGTTCTTCCGCTTATGGTGACCCGATCGAAAGCAACAGCAAGTTGGCTTCGGACGTCATCTCTACCATTTACGCCGCTTATTTATCGGCAGAAAAGAACGGTGCAGAAGTGCCCGTCACCATTTTATAAAAACAACTCTTTATGGAAACACCAAAAGTTGGTAATTATCGGTGGGTGATTTGTGGTATGTTGTTTTTTGCAACAACCATCAATTACATTGACAGACAGGCAATTGGCTTGTTAAAACCTATCCTGGAAGTCAAGTTCCAGTGGTCGGAAGTAGATTACAGCTACATCGTGATGGCTTTTGCCGCCATGTATGCCCTGGGGTATCTATTTTTTGGAAATTTCATCGACAAGGTCGGATCTAAGGTTGGATACGGTGTTTCGGTAGTCGTCTGGAGTATTGCCGCCATGTTGCACGCCTTCGTCAAAAGCACCTTGGGTTTTGGTATGGTCAGGGGACTTTTGGGTCTTTCACAAGCCGGTAACTTTCCGGCAGGCGTCAAAGCCGTCGCAGAATGGTTTCCTAAAAAAGAGCGCGCCTTTGCTACAGGAATCTTCAATTCTGGAACCAGTATCGGAGCAGTTATCGCACCGCTCTTGGTTCCACTGATCCTCGGTTTATATGGTTGGAAGGCTGCCTTCCTGATTACTGGAGCATTGGGTTTTGTCTGGATGATTTTCTGGATCATTTTCTACGAAATCCCCACGAGGCAAAAACGTCTGAAACAGCCCGAATTGGATTTCATCAACAGTGACTTCGATGAAACTGCTGTTCCGGAAACAAAAGTCAAGATTAAATGGACCAAACTGCTGGGCTTAAAGCAAACTTGGGTGTTTATTCTTGGTAAAGTGCTCACTGATCCTATTTGGTGGTTTTTCTTGTTCTGGCTACCAGCCTATTTTGCGGACACCTTCAAATTAGACCTTACAAAACCAAGTCTACAATTGGCGGTCGTTTATGCGGCATCCACTTTTGGAAGCATCGGTGGTGGTTATTTGTCCTCTTATCTGATCAAACATGGCTGGCCTTTCTTGAAAGCCAGGAAAGCCACCTTGCTCATTGCAGCTTTGGTGGTAACACCTGTACTTCTTGCACAATTCGCCACTAATATCTGGGTGGCCGTAGCCATCATCAGCATCGCCATGGCTGCGCATCAAGCCTGGAGCGCCAACATCTTTACGATTGTTTCCGATATCGTACCGAAAAAGGCCGTCAGTTCCGTGGTTGGCATTGGCGGCATGGCTGGGTCGGTTGCCTCCACCCTTTTCCCATTGTTGGTCGGTGCACTGTTGGCTTTTTATAAAAATACAGGACACATTTCAGCCGGTTACAATATTTTATTCATCATTGCCGGTTGTGCTTATTTGTTTGCTTGGCTCATCATTCATTTGTTGACTAAAAAAATGAAACCGATCGAAATTTAAATATTAATTTCGTCACCTAATTTATTGAACATACCATCAAAATATCAAGGATGAAACATTTCATTTTAAGCAGTTTGTTATTGGCGTTATTGGCAACATCCTGCACAAACTCCAAAACAGGAAATAATTCCGTCGTCAGATTGATCACTTTGGATCCAGGTCATTTTCATGCAGCCCTGGTTCAAAAATCGATGTACGAAGGGGTGGATTCAACCGTCTATGTCTACGCTCCTGCTGGGGAAGAATTGAATCAACACCTTAAAAAGATAGATGCTTACAATCACGACAGCCTAAATCCAACGCAATGGAATGAAGAGGTTTATACCGGCAGTGACTTTCTGGATAAAATGCTGGCAGAAAAAAAGGGTAATGCGGTCATCATTTCGGGCAATAATCGTCGAAAGACCGAATATATTCAAAAGTCGGTGGAAGCCGGTTTCAATGTTTTGGCAGATAAACCTATGGCCATCGATCAGAAAAACTTCGAGATCTTGAAGAAAACCTTTGCCACCGCTGCCGAGAAAAAGGTGTTGCTTTACGATATCATGACGGAGCGTTCTGAAATTACTAATACGCTCCAACGGGAATTGGCCGCCTTGCCGGAAGTGTTTGGTCAGCTACAAAAAGGCACTCCAGAGAACCCTGCTGTTGAAATGGTTAGTGTGCATTACTTCTATAAATCGGTTTCTGGTAGCACGTTGATCAGGCCAGCTTGGTTTATGGATGTTGCTCAACAAGGTGAAGGCATCACGGATGTTGCCACGCATTTGGTAGATTTAGTTCAATGGGAGTGCTTCCCGGATAAAACCATTGATTATCAAAAAGATATTCAGCTAGTTGGTGCCAATCGATGGAGTACACCCATGACCCTTGATCAATTTTCTGCCATTACAAAATTGTCAGCTTTTCCGGAATATCTAAAATCAGCCTTGGATAAGAATCAGGTTCTTCAGCTATACGTAAACGGAGAAATTGATTACAAACTGTTTGGCACTTATGTGAAAATCAAAGCTTTGTGGGATTATAAAGCCACTGCCGGAGGGGACAACCACTATTCCATCTTGAAAGGCAGCAAGTCGAATCTGATCATTAAACAAGGCGCCGAACAAAACTACAAGCCCACACTTTACATTGAACCGATTGCGGGAGGAAATACGGAATCTTACACTCAAACTTTGCTTGAAACGTTTAAGAGCCTGGAAGCAAAGTATCCCGGTATAGAGTTGAAGAAGGGTTCTGCTATTTGGGAAGTCGTTATTCCTGAAAAATACAAAGTTGGTCATGAGGCTCACTTTGCTCAGGTGACTAACCGATTCTTGGATTACCTTAAAAATGGTAACATTCCCACTTGGGAAGTGCCAAACATGATTGCCAAATATTTCACAACCACTCAGGCGTTGGAAATGGCTAAAAACAAGAAATAAAATGAGAAAAATTCGCTGGGGAGTGCTGAGCACTGCCAAGATAGGCCGAGAAAAAGTTATTCCCGCCTTACAGGCAAGTCTTTATTGCGACGTCAGGGCCATCGCTTCCAGAAATTTGGAGCAGGCAGAAATGACTGCTAAACAATTAAACATTTCAAAAGCCTACAGTTCCTACGAAGAATTATTGAATGATCCTGATATTGAGGCAGTTTACATACCTCTTCCGAATCATCTCCATGTAGAATGGGCTATTAAAGCGTTGGAAGCAGGCAAACATGTGTTGTGTGAAAAACCGATCGGAATTTCGGCAGAACAGGCAGAACAGCTTCTGAACGTTTCACAACAAAAACCAAACCTGAAAATGATGGAAGCGTTCATGTATCGTTTCCACCCTCAATGGCAATTGGTCAAAAGGTTAGTCGAAGAAGGCAAAATTGGCACCTTGAAAATGGTTCAATCCCACTTCTCCTATTACAATGTGGAGCCAAAAAATATCCGCAATTCGATGGAAGCTCATGGCGGCGCTTTAATGGACATAGGTTGTTATTGCATTTCGTTTGCTCGTTTTCTATTCAATGAAGAACCCTGCAACGTCATGGGTTCCATGGATCGAGACCCCGTTTTCAAAACAGACCGCATCACTTCCGGAATCCTGGATTTTTCTACAGGGAAGTCCATCTTCACCTGTTCCACGCAAATGATGCCCTATCAGCGAGTCAACATTCTTGGGACAGAAGCACGTATAGAAATTGAGATCCCAGTAAACGCACCTCTCGATAAACCGACACATGTCTGGATTCATACGAAAGATCAATCGGAGGAAATCCGCATAGAGCCCATCAATCAGTATACGTTGCAAGGAGATTATTTTTCTCTAGCCATATTGAACGATACCACCATTCAACCGGGTTTGCAAGATGCCGTCAATAACATGAAAGTCATCGATGCTTTGGTAAAAAGTGCCTCTCATTAAGAAGTGGACTATAAAACTCTTGCCCATTTCCCAAAATTTCCGTAATATTGCAACCGCTTTCGGCATCCTTGCCGAAACGGGCCTATAGCTCAGTTGGTTAGTAGCACCTGACTCATAATCAGGGGGTCACAGGTTCAAGCCCTGTTGGGCCCACCCCTTTAAAAACAAAGCACCTGCACGTTCATTCGAGCAGGTGCTTTTTCATTTACATCGTTTTGGCATATGAATGATAATACCATATTCATTTTACTTCTCCTATAACGGCACTTTCTATTTTGCCGTTGTACGACTGATACGTGGTTTTGACCCAGGTTCTGAACTGTAGGTTTTGAGTTAAAAAATTTGTCGATAGATTGATTGTCAAAGCATAAAAGTGTTTTTTTTAGTAAATTTAGCAACCAATAGAAGAAGCTATCCGAGCGTTTTTATAATTTGAATCGTATGCAAAAATTAACGAAATTCCTGATTTTGTGGATGATATTTGAAGTTGGCTTTGTTTCGGTTTTTGGACAGAAAGAAAAGCTGAATAGAATGGTTGCCGGCATTCCTGTCAACTACGAAGAAGACTCTGTCGGCAGATATACACTTCCAGACTTGCTGATGCTTCAAAATGGTAAAAAGGTGACGAGCGCTACGACCTGGCTCGAAAAACGTAGGCCGGAGGTACTTGAACTTTTGGAAACGAGCCAATTTGGAAAGATGCCTCCCAGGCCTTCAGAAATGTCGTTTCACGTTTTTGATAAAGGGTCATTGGTGTTTGATGGCAAGGCCATCCGCAAGCAAGTGGCAGTGTATTTTACAAAAGACACTTCGGTTTTCAAAATGAACGTACTGATCTACTTGCCCACCCAATTATATAAGCCGGTGCCTCTTCTTCTCACGGTGAATTTTGGAGCCAATGCTTCTGTCGTCAATGACTCAGGGGTAGTTTTGAGCGAAGTGTGGTCGCGTGACAAGAAAAAAGTGACTACTTCAAGAATGTCTCCATTTGGCAAGTTGCCTGTGGAAAAATTCATTTCCCAAGGGATTGGCTTTGCGACCGTTTACTATGGAGACATTGAACCGGATTTCAAAGATGGGATCAACTATGGAATACGTGGACATTACTTGAAACCGGGGACAAAACCGGCACCGGATGAGTGGGGCGCCATTGCGGCATGGGCTTGGGGTTTAAGCCGCGCCATGGACTATTTCGAAACAGATAAGCAGATTGATGCCAAACGCATTGCACTGCAGGGTACTTCCCGTTTGGGAAAAACCGTATTGTGGACTGGTGCTCGTGACACCAGATTCAAAATGATCATTGCCAGTTGTTCTGGTGAGGGAGGGGCTGCACTTAGCAAGCGTAATTATGGAGAGAGCATCAAGCATTTGACGGATTCTACCCGATACCTTTACCAGTTTGCAACCAATTATTCCAAATTTGCCAATAAAGTTGACCGCATGCCTTTTGATTCTCACATGCTTTTGGCGTTGATGGCTCCAAGACCTTTGCTCCTGCAAACGGGCGATGTCGATTTCTGGTCTGATCCGAATGGGGAATTTTTAGCTGCTCAAAAAGCAACCTCTGTTTACAATTTATTTGAGGAAAATGGCCCAGGCAACGTCTACCCAGAACCGGGTGACAAAAACCTGCTGAATCCATTGGGATATTACCTGCACAAGGGCGGCCATGGTGTAATTCCGGAAGATTGGGACGTTTTCATAGAGTTTATTCACAAATACTTATAAACAATCTTCGACTCATGGAACATCCGTCAAATCAGTCAGAAGCATCTCAGTTTCAGAAAACCTACTTGCTTGTTGCACTCTTGTTCATCCTTCCCTTTTTGCGGGCACAGGATTCAACTCCCATTCAAAAATCCATACAAATTGACCCAGCACCCTTTGCGGACAATTCCCACCATTGGTATGACATTTTCGAAAAAGGCAATGTGGTTAACCCTATGCCCGGAAGGCCACAGTTCAAGCCATATGAATTAACTTCCATTGCCGATAACATCCTACTTTTTCAGAAAACGAACGGAGGTTGGCCCAAGAACTACGATGTATTCGCCATTCTGACAACTGCGCAGAAAGATAGTGTGAAGGCTTCAGCAGGGGCAACAAACACGACTTTCGACAACGGGAGCACCTACAATCAGATCGCGGCTTTGTCTTTAGTATATTCAGTCACAAAAGTGGATAAATATAGAATTGGAGCGCTTAAAGGGTTGAATTTTATTCTCCAATCGCAATACAAAAATGGTGGTTGGCCACAATATTATCCACTGGAATCGAATTACAGCCGATGTATCACCTTCAATGATGGCGCTATGAAAGGCATTATGGAATTGTTGAAATCGATTTCGGACGGAAATCCGTACTATTCTTTCATTGATGATTCACTTCGGAAGGAATTGGAAAAAGCGTATTTGAAGGGACTGAACTGCATTCTGAAAACGCAAATTAATGATGCCGGTAAACCCACTGCTTGGTGCCAACAATACAATGAAATCGACCTGCAGCCTGCCTGGGCCAGGAAATTCGAACCGCCTAGCATCTGTAATAAAGAAAGTGCCGACTTGGTCTTATTTTTAATGAGTATTGAACGTCCAAACAAAGAAATCATAGATGCGATTCAGAATGCTGTACTTTGGTTTCAGGAATCAAGGATTTACAATACACGGGTAAAAACCGTACCAGCTGAACGGACCATCACCCCTTTCCGCATCTCCGAAACCGACAAAGTGGCCGTATACGATACGACAGCACCACCCATTTGGGCACGTTTTTACGAACTTAAAACCCACAAGCCAATCTTCTGCAACCGAGACGGCAAGGTTGTTTATTCTCTAAGTGAGGTCTCTCGCGAAAGACGTGATGGCTATGGTTGGTACGTTTACGACCCTCAACAAGTGTTGGACAAATACCCGGAATGGCAAAAGAAGTGGATGAGATAATGGGCTTCATTTTTAGAACAGACCAACCTTGACTGTTTTTATGTAACCGTCCGAAATCAATCGAATAAAATAGATGCCTGGTTCGAAACCTGCGTAATTCCAAACCGATTGATGGGCGCCTTCGTCCAATAATTGGTCGTTCAGAATTGGAATAATTTTACCTTCAATACTATAAGCCAAGATGTTAACCTTTGACTTCTTGGGTATGTGGTACGAAAAATAGACGTTCTTTTCGTTGGAATTGATGAAATAGTCCAAACCCAATTCCTCTTGCGTGGTCAATTTCAAAGCGGTAGGCGTGGTCGTATAGGTGACACTCTCGAATTGCGCATTGCACAAAGCAGCCGTGTTATGACTGGTTACAGCCAAACCGGCATAAGCGGTGCCAGTCAAGATCAAATTGATGGACGGGCCCAACTGAGTCCAATTCACTCCATCGGAGGACTCATAGCCAGAAATCACATTGCCAAAACGCAATAGACGCAACCAAACCGGCGTAACCTTAGAGCCATTGTTTGCAATGGTGCTAGCCCCTGCCGTAGGTCTATTCTGCAGACTGGTTCTAAGAGGGCCAACATTAATGCAGACGTTGGGTGCATCGGCATTTAACGATTGACGAATCATTAGACCAGCTTTGGAATAATTATTGGTATTATCAACGCTCAAAACCTTGGCAGTTATACCGAAATCGGCATTGATTGCCTGATAAACGAACTGGAACTGATCGGTTTTGCCCCAAATGTCGGCCCCTGATCCATTTATGGAGAAACTGTTGTTTACATAAGTAGCACCGCCCGCCATAGTTGGGATGCCAATATCCGCACTAGTCCAATTGGAAGGTATCGCACCTCCAACCGTCACATTTACGACGTTTGAAAAGTCTGAACGCCCAAAACCATTGATGGCATATACCCGAAAATAATAATTCGTAAGTGAATTTAAATTGGAGATGGTTGCTGTCGCATTGCTGGCATACACTTTTTTTACTTCAGACCAACTGGTTCCGTTCAATGAATATTCAATCACAAAAAAATCCTCGTTGTTTGAATGATCCGCCCAATTTAGTCGAACTTGATTGGACGAAACAACAGCAGCTGATAAGTTTCCAGGTAAAGCAGGAGCAGAGGGTTCCAATATGGATCCTGGCCCCACTTGACTGGCGGTCAAAATCTTTCTTGGAAAAGTAGTCGCGTTGCTATACTCGTCAGCACCGGCATCCAGCAAACTTGAACGCAATTCTCCATCTATATCTTCAGTGATGATCGTACGGAAGTTTTGATCGGCATTGTTGATTGCAGGGCTTGTAGAGGACAACTTCATCAATTCGCCTTGCAGCGTCAAATTGGGATTTGATTTGTTGAAACCGGCCTTGGTAAAATCGTAAGGGTAAATAAAATTCCCAGAGTAATAGCTGTCTCCGGTAGGCACCAAACTTTCTGAGAATGAGGTGTTGGAAATGATGTTGTTGGAAAATATCAAATCGACTGGCGGCAGAGGGCTACCATGTCCGATTCGTACCTGTCGGTCGCAATTAACAATGGTGTTATTCAGGATTTTAGCTCTGACAACTTGCGCATGGTCAAACGTCGTGGTCTCGTAATAGGGATCGCCGCCACCAACAAGAATAGGATATTCGGCACAATTCTCAATGTAATTGTTGTAAATCGAATGATCCATTTCATACAGTTTGATGCCTCCTGCACCGGGTTTTTTGCCTTGAAGCATAAAATTACCATGAATCGTATTTTTATTTCCGCTTCGTGAGGATATCATGCCCGATGAAGTAACGACCGTGTTGTAACGAATGGTATTGCTGGAACCCTTGATGGCAATAATTTCGGCATCGCCATCGCAATTTACCAATAGATTATTCTCAATGACGGTATTCAAATCCTGATAGTCGCCGGTGGTTCCCATGCCGCCAACGACAATGATTTCGCCGGTGCCTGGAGCCTGATCGTGAAAATAATTCGAATCAATTTGTGTGTTTCTGGCCATGTTGGGGTTGTACGGGCCACTTCCATTTGCCCATCCGCTTCGGTCGGCAGGTGGTGTGATGCCAGCAATGGTTTGGTTTCCATGGGGCCAAATGAAATGACCTTGAATTGTATTCGGTCCAAATTCGCAATGATCGATTCTGTTCCAATTGCTGTTGCCACTCAGGTACACCCATTGCGTATAGCGAGCTTGATTCGTGAGTTGCAGCGTGCATTGAGTAAGCCTGCAGGAATCCGACTGGTCGAACCAAACCCCCGCATAATAATTGGTGGCTCCATTGACTGTTATTGGCAAGAGGCTACCTGGCGTGGTAAGGGTCAGGCCTATTACAACAATGTTGGAAGTGGAACTGAATCTGACAAATCCCGAATTGACAACCGCTTTTCTGGGATTGACCGCCATGATGGTGATTTTTTTGGCAGAACTCCCCTTTCTACTGATGGTGAAACCCGCATAGTTCCCATCAGATAAGAGGATGGAATCGCCCGGGTTCACATTAGAAAGCGCTGTATTCAGTGTGGTGGAACTGGTTACATGGATCATTGCTGCCTTGGTAGGCATCATAATCGACAGGCAAAACAGTAATAAAACGGTTATTTTGTGCTTCAGATGATTATGCATTCAATATGAAATAAAGCCCTTAATGGGTGGTCTGTTGAAGTAACTTTTGAAATTCCATTTCGCTTTTTACATCCAATAGTTTCCCTTGTTTAAAAAGTTTCAGCTCCCGTTTAAGGTTCGATTTGTTTCTTTCCGTTTGTTGAACCGGGTCCAAGTCAGATAGATCGGGTTTACCAGCATTGACCCATGCTGTGTACCAAAAATTGGAAGTGGCAGTCATGGCCAGACGCAATTGCTTTTCTACCATTCCATTCAATTTCTGATGGTATTGTTGAGCATACGCTTCAGAATGCACCGAAGAGTAGAATTTAGTTTTGAGTATTTTTCCAGTCTGGTCCAACAGGTAGACTTTATCGGTCGGGAATTGGCGGTTCAAGTCCCTTTCGGCAATCAATAAAGTGTCCACCAGCAGATGAGTGGCGGAGACCATGCGACCGACTTCTTTGGAAACATCTTGTATGTATACAGCATCCTTAATATTGAAATGATACGTGTCCAGGAACATTTCCGGCAATTGAGATTCGAAAAAAGCATGAATACCTTTTTGATTGGTCAATTGACCGTCATAATTGGCTGAAGTGTGCAAGGGCATGTGTGCATCACCGATGTAATGACCCAAGTCGGCCGCCAAGAACAGAATTTCCGCTTTTTTCTTTTCTTTAAAAGCCTTAGTCAACTTATCCATCATTTCTTGAACACACCAAGGCAAAATCCCATTCTGTTGGAGAAAATCATCACCATATTTCTTTCTGGCCTCAGCTAGTGTAGCAGGTAAATCGTCGTAGGTTCCAAAGTTTTCCATGTCGATAAAATGTCGGGACTTTTCCCATGGGTCACTTAAGACATATTTTCGAACATCTGGAACAGTAGATTCTTGAGTAATGTAATCAATATGGTTGTAAAAAAAGCCTTGAACAGGTGCAGGAAGTGCTAAGACAGCCGCGCGGTTGATGGGTTCGTGACCAGCAGGTCCCCAAGATAGGATAAACGGCGCGAGAAGCACAAGAGCATATCGTTCCAACCGACCAGCGGCTCGAAAAGGGTTCTTTCTCATTTTGAAAAAATCATACGATTTCGGGTAATAAATAAGGGGCACGATAGTCACGTGTGAGCATGGTGTTTGCTTCATTTTCTGAATCACCGATGAAACGTTCGGCAACTGGATCAAATTCAAGTTGACGACCCATTCGATAGGAAATGTTCCCCAAATGTGCCAACGATGAGGATAAGTGGCCAGTCTGAACCGGTGCATTTTGAATACTCATGTCACGTGCACGGATGGCTTCCAACCAGTTTTGAAAGTGAAGGGTCAGTTCCCCTTTTTCAGTTCTGCTGGGACCCTTTTCACGCTTTTCTCCCAAATAAGACTCATAAGTGTCATATCCTTTGACCACCAAATAGCCTTTGTCACCATAAAAGATATTACCGACACCTGCTCCATCTTCGAGGTTGGTACACCAGTTCCGAACTTCGAATTGAATGATTTTCTTTTCCTTAGGATAATGATAGATAGATGTCTGAATTTCAGGAACTTGCTTGCAATCATCCCACAAAAATTTACCGCCCATGGAGGTGATACGTTCAGGCAAGGACTGTAAACCTAAACCCCACATACAGAGGTCGGTTTCGTGAATGCCCTGGTTACCCACATCACCATTGCCGTAATCCCAGTGCCAATGCCAATTGTAATGAACCAGATTTCTGGAGAATGGTCGCATGGGGGCCGGGCCACACCATAGATCGTAATTCAGTCCCGGAGGGGTTTGCGAAATGCCTTTATTACCGATATCCGGACGCCAACGATAAACCAATCCGCGGGACATATAAACCCGACCAATCAAGCCATCTTCCAGATGTTTGACCGCTTCTTTGATTGCAACAGAGCTACGCAGCTGCACGCCATGTTGTACGATGCGATTGTATTTATAAGCGGCTTCAATCATTTTTTTGCCCTCGTAGATGTTATGTGTCGCTGGTTTTTCAACATAGACATCTTTTCCAGCCTGACAAGCCCAAATGGTTTGCAAAGCATGCCAATGGTTAGGCGTAGCCAACGTTACAGCATCAATGCTTTTATCATCGTAGGTTTTTCTGAAGTCTTGTTCGATCATGACCTTTTTGCCATATTTCGTTTCGAACTCTTTTGCCCTGGTTTGCAACAAATCCAAATCGGGGTCGCACAATACAGCAACTTCTACATTCGACTTCTCAGCCAATCCCATCAGTTCCTCGATATGAGACTTTCCGCGTCCATTTACGCCTAAAACGGCAACTCGAATGCGGTCATTTGCACCTTTTGCTCCAGCCGGAACGACCGTAGGCATCGTGATTTTACCATTGAGAATGGTCGGTACAGAAGCAAGTATAGCACCTACAGCAGCTGTTTTCAAAAACTTTCTTCTTGAATTACTTTCGATGTTTTCCATATTTGTTAGATAAAGGTTTTAAGCAATTACTTGGCCATTTTATTAATTTCGGCATCTGAAAAATCACCACCAATCACGACCTTATATTTAAAGGTGATGCTTTGACTTGGTTGTAAGGTGACCTTTACTTCGGCAGCTTTGGGATCAAAAACCCGACCTCCCAAATTGTTATGAGCAAACAAACCATAACCACGAGCATGTGACCAACCGGGATAGTTGAGGTTTTTGGGGTTGTCAAAAAGTACGATGGTAATGACTTCACCATCTTTATTGGCTCGAAGTGCTACCCAAGGACTTCTTTTACCCCAGACTTCGGCGCCTTTTACACCTTCGGCATTGCGATAGATGCCATTAACTCCTTCGTTATTCAATACAGGAACTTCGGTTACATTGCCGTTCGCATCCAGAAACTTCTCTGGTTTGGTTGCAGGTTCTTCGAAGGCTCTATCGACTCTTAAACCAAGCATTCCTTCCTTATTTTCCGTAAATGTAACAGGCTTGACTGCCGACAGTTTGGCCGTTCTTTCGATGGAACGGAATTTATCGCTACCAGAAAATATAAAAGTGGACACTTCGTTCATAAGAACTTGATTGTTAATGTCCACCCAATCGGAACTGGTTACTAATTCGCCTTTTTTAGGATTTTGTGAAACAATTTTCTGAAACTTGATGGAACCGTATTTGCTCTTTTCTTCTGGCTTAATGGCAAAGGAATTGTTCCAGAAATCTAACCCATTTACATTGCCAAAATTGAACCAAAGCCCAACATGATGCGGGTGATCCGTACGTTCAAAAGGTCTGGGATTCAACGGGTATCCGCGCGTTATGGTTTTGCCGGAAGCACTGACGATGGGATAAAGCGTCTGCTTCTCCATATCAGAGGGATAAATGAATGCTGTGAAAAACTGACCTCCTAAGTAAACTTGAATCTTTTTCCCGTTATCGTCGTTCTTAAAGGTGACTTTCTGTTGAGAAAACGTGGTATTGGAATGAACCCAAAACAACAAGACCAAGCATGCAAAAAAAATGTTTTTCATAAGTGATGGTTTTAAATCATTATTTTAACTGCATTGGATTTATTTCCAACGGTCATTTTCACTAAGTATAGACCTTTTGAGAGAGTGCCCGTCGTAAAAATTTGAGAAAAAGTGCCCGGTTGTTGATTGTTTCTGACGAGTTTCTTGACATTTCTCCCGTGGGAATCAATTAAATCGATTTCAACCAAGTTTTTTTGACGAACAATGTAATC
This sequence comes from Bacteroidales bacterium, assembly GCA_035719105.1. Lineage (GTDB taxonomy): Bacteria > Bacteroidota > Bacteroidia > Bacteroidales > UBA1402 > UBA8389. The sequence goes on from DASTGN010000004.1 coordinate 89,827, forward strand.
TATTTTCAGTTTTCCACCAAACACTGAAGCTCGAAGTGGGGCAACATCTTTATCTTTTAACACACTATTGGAGGTCGAAGTGCTTGAATTTACAACTACATTATTGAATGTTGATTGGCAAAGCACGCCCGTCGTGTGACTTGAAACAGCAAGACCCACGTAAGCATTGGTCGACATATTGATGGTTACGCTTCCAGCCAAAGTCCAAATGTAGCCGTCAGACGATTGATAGGCGGTAAACAAATTCCCTTTTCGAGTTAATTTAACCCAGAAAGGCGCACCACCTGCAAATTTCACAGAAGTCGTCGATGCACCCGCTGTCAATCGTTGTTGAAAAGCTGCGCCACTGGTAGCGGAAATCAACATGAAAGCGTTTGGAGCGTTTGCGTTAAGTGATTCACGAATCATTACCCCTGATTTAGCCCAGGCATTTGTCGGAGCAACACTCCAAACTTGTGCCGAAATGGATCCATCTCCATCCATGGGTTGATACATGAACTGGCATTCATCGGATGCACCCCAAATGTCGGCACCAGATCCGTTAAGCGTAAACTGGCCGTTGAAATAGCCGGAATTGCCTACGGGTGATAGCGTACCGAGATCTTTACTCAACCATGGTGAGGGTATTGCATCCAAGTGACTGGATGCCGTTGCCAGGTTCGAATAGCCTGATTTTCCGGTTGCATTTTCTGCGTAAACCCTATAAAGATAGGTTGCATTATCGGCTACTCCTGTATTGATGTAGCTCTTTAAACCTGCACCGACCGAACCAACCAAAACCCAATCCACTCCATTATTGTCTGAACGTTCTACCCGGAAGTTCTCTTCGTTGTACGATTCATCCACCCAAGTGATTTTTACTTGAGTGGTTGACAATATCTCTGCTGTGACATTGGAAGGTGAAGAAGGCGCAGATGGAGCCAAGCGTTCGATTAATTGCGCTTCGAATAAATTTTGGGGGGTTACAAATGTTCCTGTTGATTGAACAATTCCAAGGGGTTGTGTGGTGTTGGAACCTACATTCCCTTTGCTGGTCACAGTAGCCTTGGCGCCCATCGTCCAATTGATGTGGTCTCCCGGAGGATCTTGACAAATAATCTGACTGCCCGTGCAGTTCCAAAACATGATTTGCGCCCCTGCCCATCCATGTCCGGAACCAGATTCACCTCTGTTTTGGACATTGATTTGACCATTACTGACAATGTTGTCGAATAACAAACCGGTAGACCAGCGATGATGAGGGCCAATATCGGCATGGACTTGAGAAGACGACGAATTGACAAAAACATTGGGACCCGCTGTTTGACTTCCGGTTACATAATCGTGCCTACCACCTCTGGTTACACAGTTCTTGATCAAATTTCGCTGACCATCCACATTGAACGAATACTTGCGACCACCAGTAGTGACAGACATAGGATCCAAACATTTGCAGTTGTCAACGGTTACCCAGGTAGCCTGGTCACCAACATTTACGGCAGCGTAGCCGAAATAATAAACCTCCAGGTCGCGAGCCCATCCATTGATGATTTTACCAAAAAATACGGCATTCCAACCATGCAATTCATCCTCGGTTGAAGTATATGTTGAACTGATTCGCATGTTCTCAATGCCACAATTTTGAATGCGCGCCGATGAGAATTCAACCAAATAACCTTGAGCATAAACGGGGTCGACCACGTCCATAATTGGTGCATCCAACGTGATCAAATTGCCTTCGACCGCAACAACCCGCCTTTCGTAATTCATTTTGTATCCGGAATAGGTCCATCCATATTGAGCCGTTCCCAATAAATCAATCCACGCTTGAGTTGGAGAACGTCTGAAGTAAACCCAATCGCCCACTTGGAAAGTATGGCCTGAAGCAACGTTCACTTTTTTGGCACCAACAGGCACATAGGTGTCCGTAATTGATTTTACGGTAGCTTCGTTGGTGGTAATACCCGAAAGTCCTTTAATATTGAACAAATCGTATTGAACAGTACCAGTGGCTATGAATCTGGTTCCGGCGGCATCTGCTCCTTCTCCTCTTAAAACAATGCCACTTGCATTCAGATTAATTGATTTATTTATGGGATAGACACCACTTTTAAAAAGTATAACCCCACGGAAACCATTCGAGCCAATGGGCATGGCTGATACGGCATTGATGGCTGATTGAACATTCAACGTGTTGTCGCCATCAACCGGATAAACCGTTTTAACAATCGGTAAATCCACTGGTATGTCGGCCTCGCTGTTCATATACCCTACGCCGCTAAAATCAGGAACTGTATTACCCTTAGCGTTAGGAACATACATCAATTTTCCGTCAGTTTTATAATATACCCAGGTGGAGAGTTGGGCAAGTACGGAATTGCTTGATAAACTGGCAAGAATCGTTACAAGCAGGAAAATTCGACTGTTTTGGATGAACTTTTTCACTCGGGCTGATATTTTATTGATTAAATAAGAATTTTCATTGCTTCACTACCTTTTTGGGTAATCAATCGTACCAAATAAAGACTGTTTCTTCTTTCAAAGGTGTTCCATTTGGCTTGATGCGAACCTTGAGGCTGTACCTGGTTGACAAGAGTAGCAACTTTATTGCCGTTTAAACCCAAAATCTCCAAGTTAACATAGGTCAAATCGGGCAGTACATAATTGATTAACAATTCATTACTTGACTTGTTCAAATTATAACCCAGCAAGTTTTCTCTGGAGTTGTAGGAAGGGACTCCAGGCAAACCGGTCGTCACCATGCTGGCCAAATTGGAAGGTTCAGAAAAACCGTAAATGTTCGAAGCTTCCACCCGATAATAGAATTTCTTATCTGTAGCAAGTCCTTCATGAACGAATGAAGTCGTACCAGCCGGAACGCGTTTCAGCATGGTCCAGATGTTTCCGTCATAGGAAACTTCAATATTAAAAAAATCTTCGTTGGATGAAGCATCCGTCCAGGTCAAATCAATTCTGGATGGGGAAACCAAAGTTGCTGTCAGGCCGGTGGGTTCAACAGGTGTACCTGCTATAGCATTTGGTCCGACATCGCTAATTTTCAAAGGCCTGTTCGTGGCAGGTATTTGTGTGAACTGGTCGGCTCCTTTGTCCAAAGTATTCATACGAGGTTGTCCATCAATATCCATGGTGACATAGGAGTAGTTTGAAACGCCTGAACCAATGGCGGGGCTACCTGCCTGAAGGTGATAAACACGATTTTCATCTGGAACCAATTTGGGGTCGGCGATGATGTAACTGCCCGATGGCATACTACCGGCTGTCGTATTGAAAATGAGGTTTCCCTCCCAAACCGGGTTGGCATAAGGCCCTGGGGTTCTGATGGATACCGCATCACCACCTTGAATGATGTTGTTTGCAAAGACGATGTTGCTTGCTCCCAAGCCGCCTGTTCTGGAGGGCATTAGGAAGTTTGTTCCACTATTGATCATGGTGTTGTTGACCACTTGCACTCGATCCGCTCTGTCGTGGCAAGTCAGAAGACTTCCTTCGGCAACTTCACCGTCGCCATTGGTGCAAACGATGCCATTGCTGCAATTGACAAATTGATTGCTATAGATTTTATGGTCGTCTCCGCTAAAACGCAAACCGGTACTTCCAAAGAAAAAATTACCATAGACTTCACTTTTGTTGCCATGTCTTAAAGATAGCTCCTCGGTTCCTTCCAAAATGGTGTTGTATCGAAGAACATTTTCACAGGCTTTGTGACAAACCGCACCTTCGTTTTCTCCGACCGTTTTGCTGAACAGGTTGTATTCCACTAAGCAATGTGCCGCGGACATGCTTCGTCCACTGAGCCCAATTTGAATAGCAGCACAGTTATTTGAGCTAGGAAGGAAATTATAGAAATAATTGTGGTGTATCCAGGTGCGTTGAGCCATTCCTGAACTTCCGGGTCCCTGAACCGAAATCATTTGACCTTCGGATGCTTTATTCTGGAATGTGTTGTAGCTTATCTCACAATCATCTCCTGACACAGACAGGTAGGGTTTGGATCCGCTGCCAGTGACGGGATTGTCGAATACATTTCGGGTAAATGTGCAAAAAGTGGCTCCACTCGAAATTTTGGTTCGTCCATTCGCAATTGTGAATTTGAAACCCTTGATAATGATGTATTTGGCAGGGCTGTCAAGTACAAAACCTCCACTTCCTGCTAAGATCACACCTCCAATGGTTTTGGCTGAAATCCTAATTGGTAAAGTGGCTGTTCCTTGTTTCGTAATGACGATGTCGCTGCTGGTCGTATAAGTTCCATCAGCGAGAACGATGTCATCACCTGGTTTTGCCGCAGAAATGGCAGTCACTAAATCAGCAATGGAGGAAACGTTGATAATGCCAGCTTGGGTAGTTGGTAGGCAGATAATCAGCAAAAGAGCGATGATCTTAATTAATCGATACATAATGAGTTGTTTTGGCTTTGATTAAGATTATTTGTAACAACTCAAAACTAATTCAAATTTTGCCAATGAATTGTAACTTTTGTGTTTTTAAATGTAAATTATTTGGCAGTCTGGAGGGATTACAATTGATAGTTATAGGTAAAGAGTGTCATCAAGTCCTGCTTGATGCTTATTGTTAAAAAGTTTGCCTAAAATTTAATAATGGTATACTGATGCAGCAAATAAGAACAATTAACATAATTGGTTGTGAAATCGGAAAAACAGTTTTCTATCTTTGGCTCGAAAAGTTATTTGAAATTAAAAATTTGAACAGTATGAAAACAAAAATGTTGCTGGCCGGTTTGGCCCTATTCGCTTTTACAACCGTTGGATTTGCTGAAGGAGCCCCCAAAAAGGCTGCAACACCAGCAAAAGCAGCTTGTGCCACTCCCTGCACCAAAGCTGAAGCAAAATCCTGCTGCAAGGCCGAAGCAAAACCTTGTTGCAGTGCTGCCAAGGCTGAAAAGGCTCCTGCAGCAAATAGTGCAACAACTCCCAAAAAGGCAGTTGTCAAGCCCGCAGCCAAAAAGTAACAGCGGCCTTTTCTTTTTGGACCATCTTTTTCAAGAGGCCGGCTCGTAAGGGTTCGGCCTCTCTTAATATCTAAGCCTTATGAATGAAACCGTTTTGATTACAGGAGCGTCTGGGCTCGTTGGTCGACATTTGTCTGTGTTGCTCAAAGAGAATGACTACCGTGTTTTGGCGATTCATCGAAATTCCAAAAATGAGTTAATCGATGCTGGCGAATTGAACCAGGCCGACCACATCGTACACTTGGCTGGTGCAAACATTGGCGAAAAACCTTGGTCGGATGCCCATAAGTCGGAAATTCTGAACAGTAGGGTCAAGAGTAGTGAATGGTTGTTTCAGAAATGCCAGGAAAAGAACCTCCTGCCCAAAACCTTTGTTACCGCCTCAGCAGTAGGCTTTTACGGACAAGGCGTATCCTTTACGGAAACCGATTCTGTCGGAAATGGATTTTTAGCAAATGTTTGCAAAAAATGGGAAGAGGCTGCTGATCAGTTTCAACAAGCAGGCGTTCGCACCATCAAGATTCGGACTGGAGTCGTGCTCGCTGCAGAAGGCGGCATTTTGCCTCAAACGACACTGCCGGTGCGCATGGGTTTAGGCACCGCGTTCGGCACTGGCAATCAGATCATCCCTTGGATTCATATTCAGGATTTGTGCCAATTGTATTTGAGGGTAATACAAGACCCTAATTGCTCGGGAGCTTACAACGCTGTTGCACCTGAATTGACCACCAATCGGGCTTTCATCAAAAGCCTGGCTGCATTTTTTCATAAACCGTATTGGCCGATTCCCATTCCTGGATTTTTAATCCGATTGGTTCTCGGCGAACGCAGTGAATTGTTGCTTAAAGGAAGCCGGGTAATTCCGTCTAAACTTGTCGAAATCGGCTTCCCATTTCAATTTCCCGATCTATCGTCGGCATTAAAGAATCTGTATCCAGAAAGCGACTAAACCAGCGATTGGTTTCCTGTCTTAAAGAATGGATTGAATGTCCGCTTCAAGGCCTTCCAATGAATCACCGGATGCGTAACGTTTCACCATTTTACCATTCTTATCGATCAGGAATTTGTTGAAATTCCACTTGATGGCACCGCCACCAGCTTGTTCTTTCAGATAAACATACAAAGGGTGCGCATCGCTGCCGTTTACTTTAATTTTTGCAAAAACGGGGAAAGTGACGCTGTATTTCAGCGAGCAGAATTGTTGTATTTCTTCATTTGTACCGGGTTCTTGTCCAGCAAATTGATTGCAGGGGAATCCCAAAATGACGAACCCTTTTTCTTTGTATTTTTCATACATTGCTTCCAGGGGAGTATACTGTTTTGTAAAGCCGCATTTGCTCGCAACATTTACAATCAACAATGTTTTGCCCTTGTAATCACTCAGCTGGACGGTTTGACCCTTGCTGTCTTCGACTTTGAAAGAATAGATACTCATTTTCTTTGCTTTATTAGTGGATTTATTTGATTGCGCGCTGACTGTTAACGTGGCGGAGAGTGCCATTACTAACATGGCGGAACGAAGAATGAACTTTTTCATAGTCTTTGTTTTTTTACAAAAATACATTGAAAATCAGTTCGTTTATCAAAAATATGAATTGATAGATAAAATCGATAGAAAAGATACGAATTCCTAAAAAAATCAGTATCATTGTATGCATAAATTAAGCCTTTATGGAAACGGAAATACGTAAACCTTTGGGACTTTGCTTATCAGGCGGTGGTGCTATCGGAATCGCACACATTGGTGTTTTGCAGGCTTTGTTGGACCATGGAATTGAGCCGGATGTCGTTTCTGGTTCCAGCATGGGAGCCATCGTTGGAACACTTTATGCTGCAGGATATTACCCCACGGAGATGATGCAGATGATACAAGAGGATCGATTGTATTCCGTATCCAAACTGATGACTTTCAAGCCTACATTCTGGAAATCGGGGTTCTCTACCCACGGAACCGTTCAGAGGCTTATTCACGAAACTATTCCTCAAGATACGTTCAAAAGCCTGAAACGGAAAATGTTCATTTGTGTCACCAACTTGAACTCGATGGAATGGGAGATCAAAAGCAGTGGTAACAACCTGGCCACCTGGGTTTCGGCTTCGGCCAGCATTCCCGGCGTGTTTGAATCGCAGAAGGTGGACGGCGTTTATTATGTGGACGGAGGCGTGCTCAACAATTTGCCTGCTCAACCACTCAAACCAGTTTGTCGGGCTATTATCGGAGTGGATGTGCTACCTTATTCTCCCCCTACCAATCTTAAACGCCCCATCGAAGTGATGGCTTATACCATTCGCGGCATACAGAAAGTCAATTCCACTGAAGGACGCTTACTTTGCGACCACGTCATCGACAGTCAGGCTGTTAAGAAATACCATGAGTTCAAGTTCGATGCCTACCAGCGCATTTACAGGCAAGGATACAAAGACGGGATGGAATACATTAAGAGTCACCCTGAAATCAAGACGCTTTAAATGAGGTAAATAATTCGAGAACTAACGCACTAAGGTGGCTGACATCAGTCCGATGATGACCTCATTGGCGATGGTTCTCAGTTCAAGCGATTTCAACTCTTTTAATGGATTCAAGCGGAGTTCCGACATGGTTGCCAAACCACCGTCAATGAGTAGCGGACCATTGCCTTGCTTCAGGTACAAGTCCGCTGCCGGTGTCGTCGTGATGGTTCCCGTTTTCAGTCGAATGCGGTATGGGCGGGGCGTTTTGAGGGTAAAAGCAAAACCATCGGTGTAAATGTCCTGATCCAAGGGTAGCAGCGTTTCTGGCAGGACAAGTTTTAAAATGTCAGAAGTTCCGTCCGTATAATGGGCGGTGATGGTTCCGTTCAATACATGGTTTTGCATATGATACGTGGAAGCGGCCAGTAAAAGATAGATTTTCGATGCGCTTCCGCTTAAAGGGATGGTCACCGACTTGGGGTAATTATCCCATAAAGTAGTGAACACTACGTTGTTGGATTCCAAATCACCAGGAGTGGAAAAAGGCACTCCACCCGGCATCCTTATCTCATTGATTGCACCCGCTTTGGTACGAATTCCACGGTCGTCTATCTTATAAAGGTCTTCTGGGTGCGTCCATTCCCCCATCCCTTGGGTAGGCACATTCAGCGTTGTGTACGGCCAACGGGGTGACAAATATTTCCCATAGGCCCAAATATCACGCACCCGGTCATTGAAGAAGGGAGTTAAATTTACTTTTTCGAAATGGACGTTGGTCAGATCTCGCAAAGTATCTGAACTCGAGCTAATCCAAGCTGTATCAGCCACATGAAAATCCAATGGCTTCCAATATTCCATCGCACCCTGACGAACTTGTGCAAAAACGGTCCGATGGCCGGGGGTACCTTGAATCGTACATGTAAACGTACTGTCCGATAATACCGTATTTTTCAATACTCCTTCGGGGTCGTATATTTTATTATTAAATTGAGCCCTATCGAGATGATACGACTTGCCTTGTTGAACTTCCCAAGTTGCAGGAATATCCGAAATGGGATTTCCACCCCAAACGATTGTAATATCGTAAGCGGCAGCCAATCCAGCTTCAATGACGATTTTAGGTAAAGAAATCGCCTCCGTTTTCAAGTGGTAATCAACTTTTTTACCATTGACCGTTATGGAACGGATTTGATCTTTAAATGCGTTCACTTCCAACGTCAAGTTCCCATTTACCCGTAAGTTAGGCTCAATTTCATAATGATCGATGTTTTGGTTGCGGTTGAATTTGAAACGCATGTTCTTGGTTTGCAGCGAGGCGTGATTCCATTCAGTAGGAAAACCAGGCCGAACAATCAGTTTTTGGTTCAGCAGATCTGGCAGAATGCCAAAGAGCCCTTGAACCAAGGCCCTTGCAGTGGTGGCCACCGGATCGGCGAAATCGCGGTAACTTTCACCTCGAGCGGCGTCATAAAAGGAAATTTGGGTGATGTTTCCAGGGCCTGAACCCATATACATCGCATCCAGTAAGGCTCCTTTGTACATTTTGTACGCTTCGTCCTCACGACCAGCCTGCCAGAAAGCAAGGGCCGTATGAGTCACTTCTGCCAAAGCCACATTGTTGATGGACCAGTTATAGGTCTGCCAATCGGAGGTGGAAATCACATAGTTGGATTTATCCTCCAAGTTGTTGGCCAAAACTGGTATATGAGGAATGTTGGAATCGACATATCGAGTGGCTTCATAAGCCTGAAATGGATCTTGAACTTCGGAATCGATGGCATGATACACCGTCCATACAGCGGCATCCTCGTGAAGCATCTTTTCACCCATATTGTCCTTGAATTCAGCCCACCAGCCTTTGTTACCAATCCATAACGTATGATTGAGTGCCCTTAGAATTTTTTCAGCCTCCAACCGATAAAGCGATGCATCTTCCCCAAGTTTCTCTGCTAACATGGCTGCCATACGGTTGGCTCGGTAGTTGTAAGCGGTCGAATGGGTAGCTACTCCACCATTATATTGCAAACCATCCGAAGCCCAAATGCAGCAATAACCATCGTACAAACCGTCATTGTCCGGGTCGAAAACCAACTTTTCCCAAGCCAGATGCCTTTTAATGACAGGAAATATCTGACGAGCATACTTCCAATCACCTGTCCAGTTCAAATGCCAAAGCAGTTCATCGATGTAGACCAAGTTCATATCGTAATGATTCATCTCTGTGGTCTTGTTGGGGTAACGGCAGATATACCCGTTGCTGTACATGGGCGTCCCCCAGGTTTTTTCAGCACGAGACAAATTGCTTTGCGGGTCTTGCGTGGGCGGAAGTATCACCGGAACATTGGTCACCTGGGCTTTGGCATATCCGTCGAAATGCATTCTGGCTCTATCGTGGAAACCAAGCACATCGGCCAGATAGGAACCGCGCCAACCAGTGAGGGGAACGCGCCAGCCAATGGCACCGTGTAGGTAGGACGGTGCTTCCCAAATGGCATCCTCCGCTCCTGAAAGAATTCCTCCCAACGTATTCAGATAAGGGTCTGGCGTTTCAATCTTTACACGATCAGCAATCGATGAACGAAACGTTTCAGCCATATTAAAAGCCTGATTCAGTTGCTGTTCAGAAAAGATGGCGTGCGTAGTCGGGTTGTAGAAAACAGTGTAACCGATTCCTTTTTGGACAGGTTGTGATGCTATCAATAAAGGTGTTTCGCTCGTTTCAGAGTTCAACAGTTTCTCAAGGTCATCAATTTTTGCAGCATCTGCCCTTTTAAGAACGCTGCCCTTTGGGAAAAGCCCATTCAGTTTTTTCCCTTTTCCATAGCTTACTGAAAAAGTATTCCCTTGAATATCAAATTGATTTCCATTGCATTTGGAAGCAGCAATCCAGAAACAATCCGACGGATCTGCACCTATATCGCCGTTTCTGGAAAAACGTTTATCACTGGCAGCACCATATATCCAAAGGAGCTGAACATTGGAGGGCAGCCCCTTAGCTTCTGTTTGCAAAATAAATCCGTCGGCATCAGAGAGAGCTAATGCCGTTAATTTTAGTAAGCCACTGGACATCATGCTCTTATCCTTTAGGGTATAAACCCGCTTACCGGATACGAAACGAGACTCCACCCATTCCAGATCTTTAGCCCACACCACTTTATCTCCCCTTTTGACAGCCAAATACACACTACCTCCCAAATTGGGCATATACAATCCAAATTCAGGAAAATCACTTGTTTCAAAACGAAAGCCTGTGTTTGTTCCATAAATTGCTCTGCTGAACCGCTTGTCACCGTTCACATTGACGAATTCCTCACCGACAGGTTGATATCGAATTTCACGTACTTGGTTGTGCCAATATGGAGTTTGGGATACGCAAAGCAAAGGTAAGACCAATAAAATGGTCAACATCAACTGCATTTTAGAGAACGGTGCTTTCATGGCAGAAATTTAGTGAACGAAATTACACATTTTTCTGAATAATTGTGGCCCAGAAGTGCTTTGGTAAACGGATTTGTTGCTACATTTGGGAAAACTCAAAAACCATTTTGATCATGACACTTTCTACCCCTTTTATTCAACTGAACCTATCGGTCAAAGAGTTGAAAACATGGATTTTCACTACTTTGTTCATTGTCGGAAACCTACTGTTGCCACAACTTTGCCACTTCGTTCCGAACGGAGGTTTGATGCTTTTGCCCATTTACTTCTTTACTTTGATAGCTGCTTATAAGTTTGGTTTAAAAGTCGGGCTGCTCACCGCTGTCTTCTCACCACTCGTAAACAGTTTACTTTTTGGCATGCCCATCGTTGCCATGTTGCCCATCATTCTGACCAAATCGGTTTTGCTGGCTGTTGTGGCTTCTTTGGTTGCTCGGCGTAGCAAATCTGTTTCTGTGCTCCTGCTTGCATTGGTTGTCCTTGGATATCAAGTACTCGGAGGTGTGGTAGAAGGTTTGTTGGCGCAGAACCTGATGGCTGGAGTACAAGATTTCCGCATCGGTTTTCCCGGTCTGATGATTCAGGTCTTGGGTGGCTGGATGGTATTGAAAGCTTTGGCCAACTATGAACGATAAGTCGTTTGAAGCAATAAAAAAGCGGCTCGAAGAGGTATCTTTTGCTGAATCGTTCGACCTGATTGTTGCTATCGCCAACGGCGGAATTGTTCCAGCTGCATTGTTGAACCAAAGGCTCGGCCTTGATATTCAGTTGCTTAAGCTCAATCTTCGAGACAGTCAACAACGCCAAATCTACGACAAGCCACGTTTGTTGGAGCAAATCAACTTTGAGGTTCGGGACAAAACCATCTTGCTCGTAGAAGATCGTGTCAAGACGGGTAATACGCTCCATTTCGCCAAAAATTTGCTTCTAGAGGCAGGAGCAAAAACCATAAAAACATTTGCGGTTAACGGAAAAGCAGACTATTGCATTTTTGACGAACTGTGTTTCCGTTTCCCATGGATACTTGAATTATAATCACCTGTAATTATGAAACGCAGAGATTTCTTGAAGGCAGCCGCCTTGACCGGTTTGGTTACCACTTTTAAAATAACGGACGGCATGGACTTGATGGCCCAAAAAACGGTCAAAAACGCTGTAAAAGCCGGAGGCACTGACTTGGTTGCCGTCATGGGTGGTGAACCAGCCAAAATGTTTCAAAAAGCTATTGCTGAACTCGGTGGCATTGGCAAATACGTCAAAAAAGGACAAAAAGTCTGTATCAAGCCGAACATTGGCTGGGACAAAACACCAGAACTGGCCGGCAACACCAATCCCGAGCTGGTTGCTGAAATCGTTCGACAATGTGTTAAGGCTGGCGCTTCCGAAGTGGTGGTTTTTGATAACTCTTGCGATGATTGGCGCAAATCGTACAAAAACAGTGGCATCGAAGCTGCAGCAACTGCAGCTGGAGCTAAAATGCTGCCCCCAAAAGATGTTTCCTACTACCGCGATATCAACCTACCCAGAGGTGTTAAACTAAAAACCGCCAAAGTGCATCAGGCCATTCTGGATTGCGACGTTTGGATCAATGTTCCCATTCTGAAAAATCACGGAGGTGCCCAGATGACCATTTCCATGAAAAATCACATGGGTATTGTTTGGGATCGTGGCTTCTTTCACCGCAACGATTTACAACAATGCATCGCAGATATTTGTACGTTGAACAAACCTGCTGTATTGCATGTTGTTGATGCTTACCGTGTGCTGAAAACCAACGGCCCTCGCGGAAGATCGCTGAGTGATGTGGCAAACGCAAAAGCTATGTTCGTTTCGTCCAACATCGTAGCTGTTGACACAGCCGCGACAAAATTCTTCGGACAGCTAGTTACCATGCCACTGGAAAGCGTCAAACACATCGCCTATGCACAAGATTTGAATTTGGGAACCATGGACCTCAGCAAACTTAAAGTGAAGAAGATTCAATTATGATTTTGAAAAGATTACGGCTTATTCTCGGAATTATTTCCTTGTTGCTTTTTACCTTTCTATTTATCGATTTTGCTGGTTTGTTGCCCGCTGAAAAAATTCCCTTGGCAGACATCCAATTTTTACCGGCACTGTTGGCCCTTTCCTTCGGAACGGTAGCTGCATTGCTTTTGCTAACGTTGTTGTTTGGTCGGATTTATTGTTCCGTTCTATGCCCAATGGGCCTTTTTCAAGACTTGACCGGGCGGGTATCCAGAATTTTCAAGAAAAGGCGCAAATACCAATACAGTCCAGAAAAACGTTGGCTCAGATACGGAACTTTGGTGACCGTGGTTGGAACTTACGTCGCAGGTTGGTCAGTCATTCTGAGCTTATTGGAACCCTATAGTGCCTTTGGAAGAATGGCCACCCACCTGTTGCGACCAATTTACATGGCAGGCAACAACCTGCTTGCAGATGTTTTCAACCATTTCGGCAACTACTCATTTTACAATGCGGAGGTTTTCTTACTTGGAACCTCTTCTTTGGTGGTAGCATTACTTACTTTCGTGATTATAGGCTATTTGGCCTGGAGATACGGTAGAACATTTTGCAACACCCTTTGTCCCGTAGGAACGGTGCTTGGTTTTGTCTCTCGTTTTTCTATGTTTCGTTTCAATGTAAACGAAGCCACCTGCAACCAATGTGGTCTATGCGCAAGGAGCTGTAAAGTTTCCTGCATCGACAGCAAGTCAGAAACGGTGGACAACAGTCGCTGCGTTACCTGCTTCAATTGCACCACGGTCTGTACCAAAAAAGCCATTCGATATGAATTCAGTTGGAAAAAAAGCAGCCCTGCTCAAAAAACAGAAATGCCTTCGGAAGAGGAATCGGTAGCTTCCCGCCGCCGTTTTTTGACAACCGTCGGTGTAACGATGCTTGCAGCCGGCACCCAGGTTTGGGCGAAGGGAATGCATTTGGGCACCAACAAACCATGGGTCCGCAAAAGTCCGCTTAGCCCTCCGGGTTCGCATTCCATAGAACATTTGAATGCGCATTGCACCGCTTGCCATCTTTGCGTGGCGCAATGTCCTTCCAGAATTTTGAAACCCTCGTTCTTGGAATATGGCGTTGAAGGCATGATGCAACCTGTCATGGACTTCAGCCATGGATTCTGCAATTTCGATTGTACGTTGTGTACAGAAGTTTGCCCAAATGGTGCCTTGAAAAAGTTGACAATGGACGAAAAACATTCCACTCAAATGGGTTTTGTCAATTTTATCAAGACGAATTGTGTGGTTTATACGGACGAGACGTTTTGTGGCGCTTGCTCGGAACACTGCCCAACTCAAGCGGTTTCGATGGTTCCTTACAAGGGCGATTTAACCATTCCGCAAATCAATACGGCTATTTGCGTTGGTTGTGGCGGTTGTGAATATGTTTGTCCGGCAAAACCAGCCAAAGCCATTTATGTAGAAGGCAATCCAGTTCATCGGAAAGCTCAACCATTTGTTGACAATGCTAAAAAAGAGGTGAAAGTCGATAGCTTTGGTTTCTGAGGTAGTAACAACATTTAAAATGTACGGCTATGAAGTTACAATTCAACATCCATTACATCACATACGGCAATCAAGTATTGTCGCTTATTGGTAATTCTTCGCAGACCGGTCGGTTCAACGAGAAAGATGCGATTGCTTTGAAACCCTCTGAGGATGGGGTTTGGAAACTTGAATTAGACGTACCGGAGGCCGGTGTTTTGGAATACCGATATCTGATTCGCAACAATGGGCAAACCGAACGTAGGGAGTGGGGAGAAAATCGTTGCGTTGTCATTCCTTCAGGGTTGGAAAGTTACACAGTTTACGATGCCTGGCAGGATGAACCAGATAAAAGCTTCTTGTATACCTCTGCCTTTACCGATAGTTTGCTTCGAGTGGAACACGAAACGTCCGACATCGTTTATGCCTCCAATCGGGTCATTCTAAAAGTTCACGCTCCTTTTGTACGTAAAAATCAATGTTTGGGCATATCCGGAGACTGTGGTCTTTTTGGTGGCTGGAAAACGGATAAGGCCTTGAGAATGCATTCGGAGCGTTTTCCCGAATGGATTATCTCACTGGATGCCAACAGCCTACCTTTAACCAGCAATTATAAATTTGTACTTTTAGGTAAAATCAGCGGTAAAATTCTTCATTTTGAATGGGGGGAACCCAGAATTCTGGTCATACCTTCAGATACTGAGAAAAAATTGATTCAGCACACTGGCATGTACTTCCGTTTTCAAGAAGCTCCCTGGAAGGGCGCTGGAGTAGCAATTCCCATATTTTCTCTCCGAACGGACGATAGCTGGGGTTGTGGTGATTTTGGTGATCTTCGGAAGATGACGGATTGGGCGGTTTCAACGGGCATGCAACTTATTCAAACGTTGCCGGTTAATGATACCACTTTGACCGAAACCTGGCGAGACTCTTACCCCTATTCCGCCATTTCAAACTATGCGTTGCATCCCATGTACTGTTCGATGGTCGATTTACCTGATTTGAAGGATCAGAAATTGATGGACGGGCTGGAAGCTGCTCGGGTTAAACTCAACGAGTTGCCCGAATTGGATTATGAGCAGGTATTGCAACTCAAGTGGAAATATTTCAAGGAACTGTTTAATCAAGAAGGTCTGGTCACCTTGGCTTCAAACGAGTTTAAGACGTTCTTTGATCGCAATAAAGATTGGTTGATTCCGTACGCAGCTTTTTGTTATTTACGCTGGAAAACGGGGCAAACTGATTTCAGAAACTGGGGTGAATGGGCGGAGTACAAAATCGATAAGATTTTGGCTTTGTCGAATCCCAACGAAGCGCACTATCCGGAAATCGCCATTCATTATTACATTCAATACTTGCTACATATCCAGTTGACAGAGGCACGTGAGTACGCTCACAAGCATTCGGTTGTATTGAAAGGCGATATACCCATCGGAGTCAGCCGCAACAGTGTGGAAGCATGGTCCGAAAGCTCTTTGTTCAACATGGATGCTCAGGTTGGTGCGCCCCCGGACAATTTTTCGGTGACCGGTCAAAACTGGGGTTTTCCATCTTACAATTGGGATCGAATGAAAAGCGATCAATACAGTTGGTGGAAACGTCGATTCAACAAGATGGCCGATTATTTCGATGCATACCGAATCGATCACATATTGGGATTTTTTCGAATTTGGGAAATCCCGGCACATTCTGTAGAAGGGCTTTTGGGCTATTTCAACCCCGCTTTACCGTTACAGGCTCAGGATATGATGAATTATGGCTTCCATTTCGAACCAAAAGACATGGCTACCCCTTTCCTTCCTGAAAATCTGATCAATAATTTATTTGGGAAAGATGCCCCTACGATTTTTAAGAAGTATCTAAAGAAGAAACATGATGGGTTTTATCTTCTTAAATCAGCATTCGAAACCCAACAATTGATTAAAGCTCATTTTGGTGAAGGGCCGTTGGAACCTGAGGTCGTTGCACTTCGCGATAAGTTGTATTCGCTCTGCAGTGAAGTGTTGTTTGTTCCCGATCCTTATCAATCAGGCTTCTACCATCCACGTATTTCAGCGTTTGGTACCGAGCGTTTCCGTTGGCTGAATGATGATCAGAAAAATGCTTTCGGTCGTCTGTACAACGATTTCTTCTATGTTCGAAATGTTGAATTCTGGAGACAAAAAGCCTTAGAAAAATTACCGGAGTTGGTTCATTCCACCCGCATGCTTTCCTGCGGGGAAGACTTGGGCATGGTACCTTCCTGTGTGGCCGATGTTATGAATCAATTGAAAATCTTAAGTCTTGAGATTCAGCGCATGCCCAAATCAACGGGTGCATTATTCGAAAACCTGAACAACATTCCGTACCAATCGGTCTGCACCACTTCGACGCACGATATGAGTCCGCTTCGGGCTTGGTGGTTGGAAGATCGTTCTACCATTCAGCAATATTACAACCAGATATTGTGGAAAGGGGGCGAAGCTCCATGGGAATGCAACCCAGAACTGGCAACCATTGTGGTGGAAAATCACTTAGCCACTCCTGCTATTTGGGTCATTCTACCTTGGCAAGATTGGATGGCCACCGACAAAAAATTGCGCAATCCAGATCCGCTGGCTGAACGCATCAATATACCATCCAATCCTCAACATTACTGGCGTTACCGAATGCACATCACCCTTGACCAATTGTTGAAAGCCAAGACTTTCAATGCAAAAATCAAGGAAATGGTACTAAAGTCAGGAAGAGGGTGATCTCTCAGAATTGATACCCAATTACTAAAATCTCTTTCGGTTGCAATTTAATTGAGACAATTTGCCCGTTCGTAAGTTGCAAGGGAACATCCTTGCGATCACTAAGCTGAAAAACAACTTTTGCAGGTTTCTCATTTTTAAAGAATCCAGTAGCCCTATCCAATTTCATTTCAAAGGTTTTTGTCGTGTCGGAAGGGTTATGAAGAGAGAGGTAGCCCTTATTATTTCCCCAGCCAACATATCCGTACACTTCTTTTTCTGATGGATTTCCACCAACCATTCGAACATGTTGGAACGCCGGAAAAAATTCATAGGACCATTTCAACCCCTCGGCAAGTACGTCCCAGTCTGCTGTTTTCAAAGAATCCGTTTTAAGATACAATTCGATAAACCCTGTCCCACGACTTAAATTCATGAATAAATAATTCCTGAACACATCGGGCTCTTCCTTATTTTTGGCATTCTTTTTGGGCTCGTGATTAAATATCGAGTTGATGGGATATTTGGTATTTTCCTTTTTCCAAATCTGATAATAAACGTTATCCCGATAGACCAATTCTCCGGTTCGGTCAGCTCCGCCTGCGGCATCCCCTGCATTGATCAACCAGACCGCATCAATGTATTGCAACCACCAAGGACTTAGATAAGCACCGTTGGTGATGGAGATATAAATGGCAGGGTTAATTTCAGCCATTTTGTCAAAGATCTGGATCAATCTTTCTGTACCTTTTGTTAAATAATAGGTTTTCAGTTCATCGTATTTGGAATCGTTTAACAAGGGAGAATTGGCGGAAAGCGTATCTGGCAGACCGAACTGGGGCATGTATGGAGTTCCTCTACCCTTCAGTTCAAAGTCGCGGATATGGAGATGACCAAAAGTTCCATCGAATTTGAAATATGCCACGCCCATTTTGGTTAATTCCAACACCCTGTCCTCCAACTTTTGCATATACTTTGGGCCAGTCAATGACATCGAATTATCCAACGCCTCAAGTCCCAAATTGCGGAATTTAGCAACCATGGGTTTAGCTCCAAAAAAACACCCGGGGCTCAACCACAATCCCAACGATGATTTGGCATCGTGCACCAAATTAAATGTACCGGAGAATCCTCTGTCGAATTTTTTATTGATTCTCCAGATAGTGTCTTGCGTCACACTGTCATTCACCTGCCATCCATCATCGATGACATAGGCATTCAATGGTTTACAGCTTCTCTTGATGACCAATTCATCGTTAATCTTGCTTACGCTTTGCGCAAAATTTGCTTTGGAAACCTTTTGCCCAAAATCAAACCATGAATTATATTGAACCTGAAGTCTTAAAGGACGTTTTCGAATGCAATCAATATAGTCTAAAAATGCATCATCGATGTAATCTTTATCGTCCGCCACTCCAATAACGGATTTGTAAGAGCAATAAGCTTCCCCAGGTTTTAGATCCTTGCTTACCAAATAACCACACTGCATCCTGTTTCCGACAACCGTATTCACCGCGGCGGGGAATTCAATTCCTAAAAATAGAGCCGACTCCTTCGTATACAAAGGTTGGCCAAGGTTGGGTTTCCATTCCCCACGGGCGTAAATCTTATTGACCGTATAGGGCTGCAAAGCATCAACAGCTTCCAAATCTTCCACGTCAATTCTTTCCAATGTCAAAGAAGATGCCGGAATCACCTTAATATATTTGCGACAGTAGAAATCAGATTCTGCCAATTCATAATAGACTTCCAACGTGATGTTTTCGGACTCATTTTTCAATCGGACAAGGTATCCAGTTCCTTGACAATCTTTAAGCTGGTAATGTTGAGTGTCCTTTACCAAGAAATCCTTATTGGTCAGAATTTGGTCAGTGCCTTCACTTCCAACACCTTTTGAAATCCGCAGCGAGAATTCATTGCACGAAAGAGGGTTCAAATCTTTCTTGATTCGTTTATTTTGAATCCGAATGGTTTTTAAAATGCCATCTCGGGTTGAAATTACACGGCATAAATATTGATTTTCCAGTTTGAATGAATCCATTCCATAAGCAGAAAATCCCCAACAGATAAAAAACAACAAACCAATGAACTTTTTAATTTTGATTCTCATTCGGATATTATTGGTTAGATATTTAGAACAATCTCCTGAAATTTATAGTATCAACTGCCTCATCGGTTCAAAAACTCGGCCCTTGCGTTTGAAGTAGTCGTCGGCTTGGTCCTTGGTGATGTGGATGATGTTGTAGAATTTAGCGCGGGGATTGGCCAAGTAAAAACCGCTCACGGAAGAAGCTGGCATCATCATGAAACTGTCGGTCAGGGTGGTTCCGATGCGCTTTTCGACTTCCAGCAATTTGAAGAGTCGTTCTTTTTCGCTGTGATCCGGGCAAGACGGATAGCCGATGGCCGGACGGATGCCACGGAACCTTTCGGCTGTGAGGTCTTCGGGCAAACCAATTTCGTCGGGAGCATAGCCCCAGTAGGTTTGACGGACTTTCAGGTGAAGAAGTTCGGCAAAGGCTTCTACCAAGCGATCGCAGAGGGTTTCAATGAGCAGGGCGGTATAGTCGTCGCCTGACTCGCGAGCCAGTTTGGACAAATTGGAAGGTTCCTGCGAAATGGATGCTGCAAAAGTGCCCAGATAATCCTGAACACCGGATTCTTTGGGAGCAATGAAATCGGAGAGGCAAATGTTGTTTTCGCTTGCCTGACGCTTGCGTTGGTCGCGAAGTTGGTAGAACGGCCATTCCTTGCCTTGGTAGGTAACGACGATATCGTCGTTGACGGAATTAGCTTCGAAAAGACCAAAAACGGCATTGGCTTTCAACTTCTTACCGACGACTAATTCGTTGAGTAATTCGCGTGCTTCGTTGTAAAGTTTTCGAGCTTCCACCCCTTTTTCTGGATGATCCAAGACAGCCGGAAATGTTCCACGCATGTCCCAAGTATAGAAAAAGTAGGTCCAATCGATGTAGGGAATAATTTCCTCGATGGGGAAATCTTCCAAGGTATGGATGCCCAGTTTTGCGGGTACATCAATGTTTTCCTCCGCCCAATCGATAACGAAGGCGTTTTTGCGCGCTTCGGCCAGACTGAGGTAATCGGACTTGCGCTTGGTCTGCTCATGAAGTTTTCGAACCAGGTCGTAACGGGCCTTCGTTTCGGCACGGAAGCTTTCGCTCAAAAGAGGATCGGTCACATTTTTCAACGCGGGTGCAGCACGTGAGGCGTCCTTGACATGATACACGTGACCTTCGAATTCGGGCTCGATGCGAATGGAAGTGTGAAGTTCACTGGTGGTGGCACCTCCAATCAATACAGGAATATCGAAGCCTTGTTCATTCAAGGCTATGCAAACTTTCTTCATTTCATCGAGCGAAGGCGTGATCAAGCCGCTCAGTCCAATGGCATCCACATTTTGAGCTTTGGCTTCGGCAATAATCTTATCACCGGGAACCATGACCCCTAAGTCGATGATGTCGAATCCGTTGCAGGAAAGCACCACGCTCACGATGTTCTTGCCGATGTCGTGGACGTCGCCTTTAACCGTGGCTAATAAAATCTTAACCGGTTTGGTGGTCGTTTCTTTTTTCTGTGCCAAAATGGTCGGTTCCAACAAAGCTACCGCGGTTTTCATCACACGTGCGCTTTTGACCACTTGTGGAAGAAACATCTTGCCACTGCCGAAAAGGTCGCCGACCACATTCATGCCATTCATCAGAGGCTGTTCGATGATATCGATGGCGGCGGAATACAATTTCAAGCATTCCTCGATGTCTTCTACTAAAAAATCAGCGATTCCGCGCACCAGGGCGTGTTTGAGGCGTTCTTCCACGGGTTGCTGACGCCAGGCATTTGTTGAGGAGGCAGTACTGTCCGATCCAAATTCACCGGCATTCGCTTTCAGTTCTTCCGCGTAAGCCAGCATTTCTTCCGTAGCGTCTGCGCGACGGTTCAGCACCACGTCTTCCGTCAGTTGGAGCAGTTTCGGATCAATTTGATCGTAGGGTTGCATTTGACCGGCATTGACAATACCCATGTCAAGCCCAGCCTTGATGGCATAAAACAAGAACACCGAATGGATGGCTTCACGCACAATGTCGTTTCCACGGAAGGAAAAGGACAGGTTGCTGATACCACCGCTTATTTTGGCATGAGGCAGGTTGGCTTTGATCCAGGTGCAGGCGTTGATGAAATCCACGCCATAATTATTGTGTTCCGAAATGCCGGTTGCGATGGCCAGTACGTTGGGGTCGAAAATGATGTCCTCGGCAGGGAATCCGTTGGCGACAAGTAAGTCGTAACTGCGTTTGGCCACAGAAATCTTGCGTTCGAACGAATCGGCTTGACCGGCTTCGTCGAAAAGCATCACCACCATGGCAGCGCCGTAACGATGCACCAATTTGGCTTTCTGCAGAAAGGGCTCGTCTCCTTCCTTGAGGCTGACTGAATTCACGATGGATTTGCCCTGCGTACACTTCAGCCCCGCTTCAATGACTTCCCATTTGGAGGAGTCGATCATTATGGGCACTTTGGAAATATCGGGTTCAGAGGCTATTAAATTTAGGAACTGAACCATGGAAATTTGGGCGTCCAACATGGCATCGTCCATGCAGATATCGATTACCTGCGCGCCGTTTTCCACTTGTTGCCGTGCAACGGAAAGGGCCTCCTCGAATTTTTCCTCCCTCATGAGGCGGGCAAATTTGCGGGAACCAGACACGTTGGTGCGTTCGCCAATGTTCACGAAATTGCTTTCCGGACGAATGACCAACATTTCCAGACCGCTCACTTTGGTTTCATGTTTTCGGGCAGGAAGCACGCGCGGGCTGTATTTGGAGGCCGTTTTTGAAATGGCGGCGATGTGTTCGGCCGTTGTGCCGCAACAACCGCCAATGATGTTGATCCAACCTTTCTGCAAGTATTCTTCCAACGTATGAGCCATGGTTTCTCCCGTTTCGTCATATTCACCGAGTGAATTGGGCAGTCCGGCATTGGGGTGAAGGCTTATCCGAAAATGGGTGGAGCTGGCCAGTTCTTCCAAATAAGGTCGCATTTGTGTGGCACCGAATCCGCAGTTCATGCCGATGCTCAATACGTCAACGTGGGAAACGGAGGTCAAGAAAGCCTGCAACGTTTGACCGGAAAGGGTTCGACCGCTTAGGTCGGCCACAGTCACAGAAATCATGACTGGCAGGCTGATTCCAGTGGTTTCGGCTTCTTCGGCAATAGCAAACAGGGCAGCTTTAGCATTAAGGGTATCGAAAATCGTTTCTACCAAAAGTAGGTTCACGCCACCGTCTCGAAGTCCACGGACTTGTTCCCGATAAGCCACCACCAATTCATCAAAAGTCACTCCGCGAGCTGCCGGATTAGAGACATCTGCCGACATGGAAGCGGTTTTGTTGGTTGGGCCCATGGAACCGGCCACAAAGCGTGGTTTATCAGGAGTCAACTGCGTTTGCAAATCGGCAGCTGTTCTGGCCAGTTTCGCAGCGGCGAAGTTGATTTCATAAACCAAATCGCTCATGTCGTAATCGGCAAGCGAAATGGCATTGGCATTGAATGAATTCGTTTCGATGATGTCGGCTCCTGCCTGCAGGTAAGTCGTATGGATCTGGCTGATTACCTCCGGTTTGGTTAGGCAAAGCAAATCGTTGTGTCCTTTCAAATTTTTGGGGAAATCGGCAAAACGGTCGCCTCTAAAATCCTTTTCTGTCAAGCTGAAAGTCTGGATCATCGTGCCGGTTGCTCCGTCCAAGATGAGGATCCGGTGTTTTAGTATCTCTTGTATGTTGGTGCTCATTCTCTTACTAATTGAAAATTTGTTGTAAAGATAGCCAATTTTTTCAGAGGAAAGGATACCTTTGCTGGGGTAAATCAGCACCGGATCAGTGCAGTTCAGCGCTGGCCGGCAGGGATTTCTCCTTAAAAAAAACTATCCGATTAACAATGACAACCACCAAAGAAGTTTCAGTCTCGGGAAAGTTCAATCTCGGCGGAACGCTGCCTTTTGTTTTGATTGCAGGCCCTTGCGCCATTGAAAGTGAAGAAATGACCCTGACGGTGGCGGAGACTTTGAAAAAAACCTGCAACGAACTTGGCATTCATCTCATATTCAAATCATCCTTCGACAAGGCCAACCGTTCCTCCATTCACGCTCCTCGTGGTGTCGGTCTCGATGAAGGACTTCGCATATTGGAAAAAGTACGTTGTGAGCTGGAACTGCCCATCGTCACGGACGTTCACGAATCCTATCAATGCAAACCCGTCGGTGAAGTCGTAGATATGATTCAGATTCCTGCCTTTCTTTCCCGCCAAACCGACTTGTTGGTGGCAGCAGCTCATACCGGCAAGATTGTCAATGTCAAAAAAGGTCAGTTCATGGCGCCATGGGATATGAAAAACGTCATTACTAAACTCGAAGAAGCTGGCAATCACCAGATTTTGCTTTGCGAACGAGGTAGTTCGTTTGGATACAACAACCTGATTGTTGACATGACCGGACTGGTGGATATGCGTTCTTACGGCTATCCTGTCGTTTTCGACGCCACCCATTCGGTGCAAAAACCGGGCGGTCAGGGTTCCTCCACTGGCGGAAACCGTGAAATGGTACCACCCTTGATGCGGGCAGCATTAGCCACTGGGGTAGACGCTATATTTGCCGAAGTTCATCCGGATCCAGATCATGCTTTTTCTGACGGACCCAATCAACTCCGATTAGACGGTATTCGCGAGATTTTGAGGCAAGCACAAGCTATCGATGCGTTGGTGAAACAATTTTAAGTTAAAATCATGAACTATATCGAAATAAGTCGTTCCGTATTTCATCAGGAAATCACCGAATTAGAAAAGGTCAGTGCCCGTATCGGCAAAGAAATGAGCGAAGTGGTGGAACTTATTTACGAATGCCCGGGAAAGGTTGTCGTGACCGGAATTGGTAAAACTGGCATTATTGGTAAAAAAATTGCAGCTTCCTTGGCCTCTACCGGTACGCCTGCCATTTTTATGAACGCAACCGATGCCATCCACGGTGACTTGGGCATGGTTCATCGGGACGATGTGGTCATTGCCATTTCAAACAGTGGCAGCACCCTGGAAATCACAAACATACTTTCTCCCATCCGTCGCATTGGTGCCTCTATCGTAGCCATGACAGGCAATGCAACATCACCGCTTGGACGTGATGCCGATCTCATTCTGAATGTGGCCGTTACTGCTGAAGCCTGCCCGCTTGGTGTCGCACCAACCACTTCAACTACCGCGACATTGGTTATGGGGGATGCTTTGACCGTTTGCCTGATGAAACGGCGCGGCTTCAAGATTGAGGATTATGCTGTTTACCACCCAGGAGGAGCCTTGGGCAGACGGCTGTTGACCCAAGTGGAAGACCTGATGAGCCGCGACATTCCAACTGTCAAGGAATCAGATCATTTTAAAGATGTGATTTACGTCGTGAGCGATCGCCGCAAAGGTATGACCATGGTTTTGAACGAGGAGGGAGTAATCACCGGAATCATTACCGATGGAGATATTCGGCGTGCCATTCAACGTTTTGACGACATTCTTTCTTATCGTGCGGTTGACGTAATGACTCATGGTTTCAAGAAAATTTCGGCATCGGCACAAATCAACGATGCTTTGGAATTGATGACTTCGAACAAAATCACTTCCATTGCCGTTCACAATCCGAAAGATACTACAGACATTGTCGGATTGATCACCATTCACGACATCATCAATTGCGATTACGGTCGATAAGAAAAGGGGCAACCTCGCGATTGCCCCTTTTTCATCCTATTCGTTGTAAATTCAATCAAGCATCAATGTTGGCGTAGGTTGCATTCGCCTCAATGAATTGGCGGCGCGGTGCTACGTCATCGCCCATGAGCATGGAGAAAACGTGGTCGCAATCAGCGGCGTTTTCGATGGTCACCTGGCGCAATGTTCTATGCTCGGGATCCATGGTGGTGTGCCAAAGTTGTTCGGCGTTCATTTCACCAAGACCTTTGTAGCGCTGTGTATGCACAGCGTTTTCGTTTCCGCCACCGTATTTTTCGATAAACTGCTGACGTTGCAATTCGTTCCAGCAATATTCTTCGACTTTACCTTTTTTGCAAAGATAAAGGGGCGGCGTGGCAATATATAAATATCCTTTTTCGATCAAAACTTTCATCTGACGGAAAAAGAAAGTCATCAGCAAGGTGTCAATGTGCGAGCCATCGACATCGGCATCGGTCATAATAATAATCTTGTGATATCTTAGCTTGCTGATATTAAGCTCTTTGCTATCCTCTTCGGTGCCTATGCTGACCCCCAAAGCGGTATACATGTTTCGAATTTCTTCGTTTTCGAGAATTTTGTGGGTCATGGCCTTTTCCACATTCAAGATCTTACCACGGATAGGCAAAATGGCTTGAAATTTACGGGAACGCCCTTGTTTCGCAGTACCACCGGCAGAGTCTCCTTCGACGATGAAGAATTCGCAAACCGCAGGGTCTTTGTCGGAACAGTCGGCTAATTTGCCGGGCAGACCGCCACCGGAAAGTGGGTTTTTACGTTGTACCAATTCGCGGGCATGACGGGCAGCATGACGGGCAGTAGCGGCAAGAATGACCTTGTCCACAATGATCTTGGCTTCCTTTGGATGCTCTTCCAAATAATTGCCGAGCGCTTCGCTGATAGCCATATCGACGGAACCCATCACTTCATTGTTGCCAAGCTTGGTTTTGGTTTGACCTTCGAACTGAGGTTCAGCCACCTTAATCGAAATGACAGCAGTAAGTCCTTCACGAAAGTCATCACCGGTAATTTCAATCTTTAACTTGTCCAACATTTTCGAATCTTCGGCGTATTTTTTGAGCGTACGGGTCAGACCACGTCTGAAACCTGCCAAGTGGGTACCTCCTTCGATGGTGTTGATGTTGTTGACGTATGAGAATATGTTTTCGTTGTACGACTGGTTGTACATCATGGCCACTTCGACCGGTGTACCGGATTTGTCGGTAGAAATATGGATGACATCCTCGATAAGAGGTTCGCGGGAAGCGTCCAGGAAACGAACAAATTCACGCAGACCATCGGTAGAAAAGAAAGTATCCGATTGGAAATCACCATTTTCGAGCACATTGCGGCGATCAGTCAAGGTGAGGGTAATGCCTGTGTTCAGGTATGCCAATTCGCGAAGGCGACCCATTAGAATTTCGGCTTTGTATTCGAGCACTGAGAAAATTTCACCATCGGGCTTGAAGGTAACAGATGTTCCTGTCGTTTCTGAAGGACCAGCTTCTTTGACTGAGTAAAGTGGTTTACCCCGTTCATAATCCTGAACATGGCGTTTTCCATCTAAGCAGACTTCGACATGCAATTTTTCAGAAAGAGCGTTTACGCAAGATACACCGACTCCGTGGAGCCCTCCGGAAACCTTGTAGGAACCCTTGTCGAACTTACCTCCGGCATGCAGTACTGTCAGAACAACTTCCAATGCAGAGCGTTGTTCTTTTTCCATGATGCCCACCGGAATACCTCGACCGTTATCGACCACCGTGATCGAATTATCCTCGTTGATGATGACATCGATTTGGGTGCAATATCCGGCCAATGCTTCGTCAATAGAGTTGTCCACCACTTCGTAAACCAGGTGGTGCAAACCTTTGATACCGGTGTCGCCAATATACATGGAAGGGCGCTTGCGAACGGCTTCTAAGCCTTCGAGTACCTGAATACTGTCCGCGGAATAGCTTTGTGAGGCGTCCAGTTTTTCTTCGTCGCTCATAAATGGATTTCTTTATTTCGTAATTGATAAAAGCTCTGTAATTCGGGATCGAACCTCAAAGGGACCTTCCGCGAAAATCGAACAAATATATGAAAATTACCCCATTTAAGCAAGAGGATTCGGAAGGTTTTTTATGAATCAAATCAAAATGCGCTTGATTTCAGGCGGTCTATCGAATTACTTGCTGACAGGGTTTACAACGATCCAAGATTGCTCTTTTCCGTCCTTATCTTGCGTTAGGCAAGCTGTGAACAAAGCGATAACCTCTCCCTTTTCATTGACATAAACAAACGGACGTTCTCTTCTTCTGAAAGTTTGAGAGGTCTGGTCATCGTAGTCCACTTTTTTGGTATAAACAGGTTCTTTTGAAACCAGGGTGTAGTTGATTCCGTCCTTTGAAGCGTATTGAGCACCATTTTTACTGACGCCGGTAGCTTTTCCGACGAAGTCGCTCAGGATGACATTGTATTGATTGTTGGCCCACCAGATGGTCGGATCTTCTAATTCGTTTTCTCCGGGAAGTGAATTTTTACCCTCGTTCAAAAGGGTGTACTTTGCCTTGAAAGAAGGTGCGGTATATACCTGAGCAATACGGATGTTATTAATGGATTTACGACCAAAAACATAAATGCTGCCGTCAGCCTTTACCAATGGTGCGGGATTCGAGAAAGGCATGGCAACGTTGTCGCAGCGAGTCCAGGGCCCGGTAATTGATTTGGACCAGGCATAACCGGTTTCGTTGGCAGAGGAAATATAGTACAAGATATAGGTATCGCCAGACTTGACAATTTTCGGATTATGGGCTCTGTCGTTATCCCAGTATCCTTCGCGTTTTTGGAGAACTACTTCCTGAAAAGTGTACGGACCATATAAGTTGTCAGAGGTAGCGCGTACGATTTCAGAGTATTTTGTCCATCCACCCAAGCCATATTGTTCAGGCCAGCGAGAGGCAAATAAGTGATACGTTTTGCCCACTTTCATGACAGATGGACACCAAAGAATGTAACCTTCCATTTTGAAGCCTGCATTTTTAATAGCGGGTTTGATCTGACCAGTGATGGGCTTAAGGACCACCTCAGATGACGCTTCCTTTGCAATGGATTTTGCTTCTGTTTTTTCGCAGGTGAACGCGGCGATAACGCACAATAATGCAGCTAAGATTGTTTGACGATGACGAATCATTTTTATTTTGTTTTATGTTATGGTATTGATTGAACAAATATAGGAAATCGACCTCGTAAATGAATGCTTTTATCGTAAAATAAAGGACTTTTTCATATCTTGGCGCACCAAATTGAATTCCTACGAAATGAGAAAGATTACGTTTATTGCCTTGTTGTTTTTTGCAGCAGTGACAGGCTCAAAGGCGCAAGTGCAAGAGTCCTTTGGCTTCAGATGTGAACCCTATTTGCAAAACCTGACAGAGCATTCGATTTCGGTTATGTGGCTGATGAACAAAGACTGTAGCAGCTGGGTAGAGTATGGCCAAACGGCAGAACTTGGTTCAAAGGCTTATCACGCTGAAGGAGGCTTGATTGATGCAGGCAAAAGGATTCAGAAGATTGGACTTCAGAAACTTGAGTCGGGTAAAAAATATTATTATCGAACGGCTTCAAGAGAAATTCTGGTTTTCAAACCTTATCAGGTAATTTATGGCGATACGGTTTACAGCCCGGTACATTCCTTTACAACACCCTCAGCCAATCAAGAAACCTTTTCGTTCTTAGTATTCAATGATCTTCACAATAAGCCACAATACTTAAAAGAAGTCGTGGCCAACGAAAAGGATTTTGATTTTGTTGTTCTGAATGGAGACATTGTGGTTGACATCGACTCTATCGGCATGATTGTCAATACGTTCTTAAATAATTGCTCACAATATTTTGCCACAGACAAACCATTTCTAATGGTTAGGGGCAATCACGAGACCAGAGGCAGGTATGCAAGAATTCTGAAGGATTTTATTGATACTGGCTCTGACGAATTTTATTATACCTACCAATATGGCAACGCGTCCTTCATTATTCTGGACACTGGCGAGGACAAAGTTGATGAAAATAAGGAATATTTTGGTTTGGCTGATTTTAGCCGATATCGTTCGACAGAGGCGGACTGGCTGCAAGCCGTCGTTAAATCCAGAAACTTTACCAAGGCAAAATACAAACTGGTTTTAGCACACATTCCTACCACTTTGGGGCAAGGTGGAGAAAAAGCCGGGGGCGAAGCAGACTGCAGTAACAAATTCGCACCGATTCTCAATAAGTCGAAAATAGATTTGATGCTTTCCGGCCATGTCCACCATTATTCCATTGTGCTGCCCAAAAAAGGAGTTGACAATTATCCCGTGATGATTGGCGGTTCACCCATCAATCAGAAAAGGGTGGCCTATATCAGAGTCAATATCAGCAAGGATAAGCAAGAAGCTCTTTTAAAGAATTTGGATGGCTCCATCCTTGGTAAATACGTTTTTAAGAAGTAGCGAAAGTGACTGCTATAAGTTATTGACTATCAGCTTTACAGTCTTCGAATTTTCGCTGGTAACCAGACGAGCGAAATAGACCCCATTCGGAAATTCGGACGTATTCAGGTGGAAGGTTTTTGTTCCGGCTTGTTCGTAGCCATTCACAAGAAGTTTGACTTCGTTGCCTTGCATATCCAAAATCGACAATTTACACGAAGTGGGGTTTTGCAAATGCAGCCCGATGGTTGATGGATGGGCTGCGTACCACAAATGGACATCGGTACGTTTGGTTGGATTATTAAACCCAGAGGAGGTTGACTCATAGCCTTTTACTGCAAATTCATAGATTGTTGGTCCGCCGGCTGAACAGGAAAGGATGTTCAGCCGTACTTTGCTTCCTGTCACACTAGGGAAATTATCCGTCTTATCGTTTGGACCGATGGTCGTCCCTGTAAACGCATCACCCCATTCAGTACCATTCCAATATTGAATTTTATAGCTCGAGACTCGAGAACTATATTCTCTTGTAACGGCCTGCCCAAATGTGTAGGTGCCACCCAAATCAACTTCAAGTGTCGCATTGTTTAAGGTATTGTCTACTGCCCAACGGGTAGAGAAGTCTCCATCTAAAGCTTTGGATCCATTGTACGATTCGTTGTTTTGGTAAAAGTTGCTGACAGTAACCGGCTTATTTAAAACAATATTGGTGGTTTTATAAGGAGTGGTGCTATTTTGCGTCGTGCTGCTAGTCACATTGGAGTAAGCGGAATTGCCAGTTGCGTTCAAGGCCAAGACCCTATAGTAAAAGGTGGTACTGGCATCAAGGCCTATGTTTGAAAAAAAGGTCTGGTTTGCTCCAACAGTGCCTAAGAACTCCCAATCTATCTGATTGACAGAACGTTCCACCTGAAAAGAGGTTTCGTTGCTGGAATTATCGGTCCAATTCAAATAGATGCTGTTTTCTGATTCTGCACTTGAAATCAACCCGCTAGGCGCAACAGGACTCAATTCAACATTCCCTTCGGGAGGTACTCCATCTTTGAAGAATCTTGCCCTACGCCATTTGACGGTAGCCGTCCCCGTTCTCATGGTACCATAACAACCATATTTGTGATAATTTGTTACAGGCTCATTGTCTGCAAATTCCGTCATCTTAACACCATTGATATAAATGAGGAACTTATTACCGACATCTTCTTGCAAGTGAATCACATTCAATCGAACCTCCACCCCATAACAGTTTGTAATCAATGTTTTCCCTCCGCCGGTAATGGAGCCGCCATTGGCAGAATAGCCGCGATTCATTAATTGGGTTGCTCCGGAAGTGCTTCCGAATACTTGCATGAGACTTTCGTCATCAAGGGGTGCATTAAATGTAACATAGCCTTCGAATTGACGGCTACCCGTGGAATAATCGTTGTAAAGCCTTATTTCAGAACGGTTGGAACGACTATCGTAGATTTTAAATGTTTCCGTGTCCGTTGATGCATCGTAAGTATAATCGGCTGATTTCGGGGTATCGACGGATTGATAAGTAGTCCAATTGAATGTTTGTACAGTGGTACCCTCACCATCGCCGTTCAAATGAATTTTTTTAGTAGGTGAATACGATACCCAACCACTTCCAAGTTGCGCGAAAATCGACTGCGAACAAAAAAGTGCACATGCTACAGAGATCATCAGTACATAGTTTTTCATGGCCAGAAAGTTTTTCACAATAAATCAACAAAAAAAGGCCGCATCTTCCGACACAGCCCTTTTTAAATATGTAGGGTTTGAATTAAAGCTTGTTGACCCCTTGGGCGAGCTTAGACTTCAAGTTAGCAGCCTTGTTCTTGTGGATAACATTCTTTTTAGCCAGTCTGTCCAGCATGGAAGATACCTTTGGGAGCAATGCAGCAGCTGCTTCTTTCTCGGTAGTTGCACGCAAGTCGCGAACAGCATTACGAGTAGTTTTTGCATAATAACGATTGAGCAGACGCTTGGTCAGTGTCTGACGAATTCTTTTGAGGGATGATTTGTGATTTGCCATCTCGACTAATCTTAGTTTTAGTTATTTGTTGTAGCCCATAGGGGAGTCGAACCCCTCTTTCAAGAATGAAAATCTTGCGTCCTAACCGATAGACGAATGGGCCAGCCTGTTACACTTCAACACTGCAAATGACCCGTTGGTCTTGGTTATTAAAGCGGGTGCAAAGATAGGATGCTTTTTTATTTTGGCAAACGATTTCTGTAAAAAAAATCCAAGTAAAGGAGTTTTTTCCATCCTCTGATGAAAGTTGCCCTTATAATCAGTTGGTTGTCGCGACCGGACGCAACGTTTTATGGTATAAATCCAGGTCCTTGAGTACCTCCAGGGAGCGTTTCAGGCAAGGATCGAACTTCAAGGACTGTTGCAACTCACCCGCTTGGAAGTAATATCGACTCACAATTTCCGTGCTGAGCATCAATTCAATTTCTTCCCGGAAGGTTACAAAATTCTCATCCAAGCTTCTGTCCAACTTAGCTTGCAAGGCAGCCACCTCGTCTTTGGCCGAAGTGGTGAAGTTGTCTTTCTGCATGGCTTCCTTGAGTTTTTCCAAAACCTTCTTGCTCGGACTGATGTATGTGAAGCCGCGGCTTTTCACAAAGGCTAGGAAATCAGTGTAATCAGCTTCTGAAATCTTGAAGTCGGCCACCGGACCAATTTTATCGTGTTTGCGGTAATATTGATTGGCGTATTCAAAAAAGTAAAGACTATCCATCAAGTCGTAGGTGATGTCTGCTCCACGTTCATCCTTGCACTCGATGTCGGGTATGATTCCCCCACCGTCACGCACTTTTCGTCCTGCACGGGTGCTGAACACGTTGGTCAGGCTATCCGGGATTCGCCCCACGCTGCCATCTTCGTTGCGGTTGGAATAATCGATGGCTTGTATGCAGCGTCCGCTGGGAATGTAGTATTTGGCGGTCGTAATTTTAAGCAAACCGTTGTAAGGTATGCTACGTGTGGTTTGTACCAATCCTTTACCGAATGAACGCGTCCCCATGATAACGGCTCGGTCCAAATCCTGCAAGGCTCCGACAACGATTTCGGACGAAGAAGCAGAACCACTGTTTACCAGCACCACGAGAGGCATTACGGTGTCGACCGGCTCACGGGTGGTTTTGTAGGTTTTGTCCCATTGATGCACTTTGCCGCGGGTGCTGACAATTTCCTGCCCTTTAGGAACGAATAGGTTGCAAATGGAAACAGCCTCATCAAGCAATCCACCTCCGTTGCCGCGAAGGTCGATGACTAGCTTTTCGGCACCCAACTTCTTGAGATCCAGCAATGCAGCACGAACTTCCTGGCTGGACTTTCCGGTGAATCCGCTCAGATTGATATAGCCGGTCTTATCGTCGACCATGCCATGCCATGTCACTTGATTGATTACCACCAAATCTCTGAGAATCGTCTTTTCAATAGGCTTTTTCAAACCTTCCCGTGTAAACACCACTTTGACGGTAGTTCCTGGTTGTCCTTTCAGCAATTCACTGGCTTTGGTCATGTTGTCACCGGTCATCTTGACACCACCGATTTCCAACAAAATGTCACCATACATCAGACCTGCTTTTTGGGCAGGCAACCCTTCGTAGGGTTCCAACACCATGACTTTGCCACCCCGCTGACCGATCATGGCACCTACTCCACCGTATTCACCGGTGGTGAGGAACTTCAACTCATCGGTTTCGGTTTCGGCCATATAATTGGTGTAGGGGTCATAAGACGCCATCAACCCATTGATGGCATTCTTCAAAGCTTTTTCGGGTTTGACGCTGTCCACATAAAATTGATCCAGCTCCCTGTATAAGGCATGCAGAATGTCAAAATTCTTGGAAATCTCAAAATCCTTTTTTCCGTCGGAATTAGCGGCTAATAGCGGTAATGGTAAGGCTGCCAGGAATACCCAAAGCAGGACAATTGAAAGGCTGTTGCGCATGAAGCTATTTATTGAATCGGTGATTTTAAAGGTTTAAGAGAATCTCATTCCAAGTTTCAGGGCTCATTTTGGGACCCATCACTTCGATGACCTTACCTGCCGTAATGGTTCCGTAGCGAGTGCATTCCTCTAAACTTCGACCCAGATGCAGGCCGTAGATGAACCCAGCGGCGAAAAGATCGCCAGCACCCGTCGTATCGATGCAATTTGCCTTGATAGCCTGAACCCGTACTTTTTCTGTGCCGCGTTTGGCAAGGGCACCCTTGGCACCATTCTTAACCACGGCGATTTCGACTTTGGAGGCAAGCCAGTCCAGCGCAGCTTCGGGCTCCAGTCCGGTCAAAGCTTTGGCTTCTTCTTCATTGGCGAACACGATATCCACGTAATTTTCAATCAGATCGGTCAGGAATGCCAAATTATCCTCCACCACGTTGTAGCTGGCAAGGTCGAGGGAAACCTTCAATCCGTTTTCCCTGGCCATTTTCACAGCAGAAAGAATAAGACTCTGATTGTAAACCAGATATCCCTCAATATAAAATAGGTCGAAACCCTTGAATAAGTCGTCTTGAAGCTCTTCTGTTTGGAGATTGGCGGCAGCACCCAGATACGTGGCGAAAGTGCGTTCCCCATCGGGTGTGACAAAAGCGATGGCCTGGCCGGAAGCTTCCTGATCTCGGAGCATCAAGGCTTTGACCTGATACGATTCCATATCTTTCTGATAAAGGGAACCAGTCGCATCGTTTTCGTTGATCTTACCAATAAAGGCAGATGGGACGCCCAATTTGGCGGCTCCGGTGATGGTATTGGCAGCAGAACCCCCGCAAGAAATGCTTTTGGGAAGAACCGCAGTTCGGTCTATTATTTTTTTAAACCTTTCTGAATCAATCAACTGCATACTACCCTTGGGTAAACCCAATTCAGCGAGTAGCTCTTCAGAGCTTATGGACATATGCACATCCGTCAGTGCATTTCCCATTCCTAAAAGACGTATCATAGCATTTATTTTTGGCAAAGATATTGCATTATTCGAGAAATACGTGTACTTTTGCCCCGCATTTTGAGAGAAGTGCATTACACTCTTCAGTAGCTCAGTCGGTTAGAGCATCTGACTGTTAATCAGAGGGTCGTAGGTTCAAGTCCTACCTGAAGAGCCAACTTTTTTTAATTTTATTCTTCAGTAGCTCAGTCGGTTAGAGCATCTGACTGTTAATCAGAGGGTCGTAGGTTCAAGTCCTACCTGAAGAGCGAAATCGCCAGCATCAATGCTGGTTTTTTTGTCTCAATCCACTGACCGATGGAAACACACCCCCTCCAAAAATTCCAATTCTGCCCAGCCTGCGGTTCGGCACATTGGGAAATCAACAATTTCAAATCGAAGCATTGCGCGGATTGCGGGTTCACGTATTATGCCAATGCGAGTGCGGCTGTTGCTTGTTTCATCCAGAACGATGAAGGAGACTTGTTAGTTTGTCGACGTGCGAAAGAGCCGGCCAAAGGCACATTGGACTTGCCTGGAGGTTTTGTGGACATGGACGAATCGGCGGAAGTAGCCCTCAAGCGTGAAATAAAGGAAGAATTGAACCTGGAGCTGACTGATATCCACTTCCTAAACTCCATACCTAATCTTTATGAATACTCCGGCATGGTCATCCATACGTTAGACCTGCTTTTCACCGCCAAAGTCGAGGATTTGGCACCGTTACACGCCGCAGACGATGTGGTGGAGGCTTTTTTCATGAAGCTTAACACTATTTCACCTACCGACTTTGGGCTGGATTCAATAAAAAAGGGTATTATTGCATTCTTAAAGGCAACTACATGAATCGTATTTTTTGGGCAGTGCTGCTTTTCATTTTAGCAGCGGGTCCCCTCTACTCACAGAAAATCCGAGCAAAGGATGATCCCGATGAGCTTTTTTTCCTGGCCAATGAACAATACCGGGAAAATGAGTATCCAGCGTGCTACCGAACCATTTCCAATTGGTTCAACGAATCCAAAAACCCATTATTGCTGGAAGAAGCCAGTTTCCTGCTGGCAACGGTATCTTGGGAATTGGACAAACGGGATGCCAGTCTGTTGCTGATTCAATTCATCAAAGATTTTCCCTTGTCGGTAAAACTGCCAAGAGCCTATTACCTTTTGGGTTGCACCGCTCTTAATGCCGAGCAATTCGAGGACGCGTTGGGTTTTTTCAAACGATGCCCCGAATCGATTCTAACCTTGGCCGAAGTCGATGAATATCGCTTCCGTTATGCATATGCTTCGTTGCAAGTGAAAGATTATGCAACCGCCAGAAATCTGTTCACCAAAATCACTCAAGGCGAAAATCGATACGTGCCCTCGGCTACTTATTTCCTAGCATACATGGATTATGCGGACGGCAAAATTCTGGAAGCTCGAGAAGGCTTTGAGAAAGTGAGCGATCAGGCACAATACCGAAACGTAACCGACTACTTCAAACTTCAACTTTTATACATCGACGGCAAATTCGATGAAATGACCGTCAAAGCTGACTCCATGCTTCGGATGAAACCCACACCCGAACAGAAAATGGAACTGGTTCGGCTATTAGGTGCAGCCTGGTTTGACAAGAAGCGCTACAGTCTGTCGTTACAATACTATCAGGAATACATGGCGATGACCACC
Organism: Bacteroidales bacterium; assembly: GCA_035719105.1. Lineage (GTDB taxonomy): Bacteria > Bacteroidota > Bacteroidia > Bacteroidales > UBA1402 > UBA8389. The sequence continues at coordinate 125,746 of DASTGN010000004.1, forward strand.
GAGTTGCATCGTTCGGACTTGTATCGGATAGGAATCAACTATTATTCTCAGCGTAATTACACTTCGGCCATCAATTATCTGACGCAGGCTTCGGGTGTGGATGACGCCATTTCGCAAAGCGCAACGTATCACATGGGACTTTGCTATCTGAAACAAGATAAGAAAGATCAGGCAAGAATGAGTTTTGAACAGGCTTCTCAAACGACTTACGACAAACCAACCCAGGAAAAGGCGCTGTATAATTATGCACTTTTATGCTACCAAAATTCATATTCCCCTTTTAACGAGCAAGCCAAAGCTTTTCAACGGATTCTGACGGAGTTCCCGACTTCTGAATTCTCTCCCATGGTAAGCAACTTTCTATCAGAGGTTTACCTATCTTCAAAAGACTATGACGGGTCGTTGGCTTCCATCGATGCTTTGCAGGATCCAGGGCCTAAAATGCTACAAACCAAATGCAGGTTGTTGTTTCTGTCAGGAATGGAAAAATACAACGACCAAAATTTCACGGAAGCTCAACAATTGATTACCAAATCGGCGGTCTTGGCAATGGAACTAAACCTCCCCATGAATGAAATCCTGTATTGGAAAGGCGAGTGCAATTATCGGCTGGGATTCCTCAAAGAAGCGGCAGAAGACTTCAAAACTTTTGCACAAGATCCAGGCAGCTTCAAGTTAAAAGCCTACCCCATTGTTTCTTACCAATTGGGTTACGCCTATTTCAATCAAGGATTGTTTGTTGAAGCCAAGTCTTGGTTCGAAAAATTCACGGCACAAACAGGCGTTAAAAAAGAAAAAACATACACCGATGCATTAAACCGCATCGGCGACTGTTACTTCCAGGCCAAGGATATTGCCAAAGCTGAAAAAGCCTACCAGTCCGCGTTGGTGAGTCAATCGGCTGGAAACGACTACGCAACCTATCAATTGGCTATTTGTCAAGGCGCCCGAAAGTTGTACAGAGGGAAGGTAGACATGCTGAACGATTTTGACAAGAAGTATCCTCAATCGGTCTTTTTGGATAAAGCCCTTTATGAACTGGGCAGCACATATGTCTTAATCAAACAAATGGACCAGGCAGCCATCGTCTTGACCAAATTACTGAAGCTTTGTGGCGAATCTCCACTATCCCGTCAAGCAAGTTTGCAAATGGCCGACATTCTGGCTACACAAGGCAAAACAGACCAAGCCATCGCTTCCTATAAAAAAGTCATCGAACTGTATCCGGGCAGTGAAGAAGCGCAAGCTGCGCTCAAAGGGCTGAAAACCATATTCATTACCAACAACACAGTGAGCAATTACCTGAGTTACACGGCAGGACTTCGCGGCATTGTCAAAATTGAAACCGGAGAAGAAGATTCCCTGGCTTTCCAAACCGCTGAGGCAGCACGGATAGCAAACAAGCCCTCTGAGGCGATTGATGGTTATGCTTTCTACCTTCAGAATTTTCCTTCTGGAGCTTTTCGCACAGACAGCCATTACCAGATGGGACGGTTGATGTTCATCACCGGCAACACCAAAGCAGGCATGATTGAACTGGATTCTGTCATTTCCAAAACTGGAAACCAATATCAAGTTCCAGCGGCCAAATTATTGGCAGAGGGTTGTTATGCAGCGAAAGATTATGCCTTGGCGTTAAGCGCTTTTCAACAACTGGAAAACCTGGCAACAGATCGTTTGACGCAACTGACCGCCAGTATGGGTGTGATTCGTTGCTCCTATTTCCTTGAATTGTACAAAGGGGCTGTAGATGCAGCAAATAGAATGCTCAATGATGAGAACCCGGGTACCGATATGCAGCGCGAAGCCTTATATTTTAGGGGCATGTCCCTTTTGAATGATGGCTTGAACGAACAGGCAAAAGCCGATCTTCAAACGCTGGGTGTTGAATCACAAACAGCTTACGGAGCAGAAGCGCGGTTTCGTTTGGCAGAATGCCTATTCACTGAAGGCAACGATAAAGATTCCGAAAAAGCCATTCAGGAATTCCTAACCGAAGGATCATCCCAATCGTATTGGTTGGCCCGTTCGTCCATTTTGATGGCGGACATTTGCATCAAACGCGGAAACGACGTGCAAGCCAGACAGTATCTGAATAGCTTGAAACAAAATTACACAGTAAAAAATGATGTGCAGGAAATGATAGTCAGTCGCCTGAACAGTTTAGCCCAACGACGCAATTGATTATGAGAACCTCGAAGATATTCGCACTGACAGGCTGCTTGCTATTTGCCACACTGATAGCAACGGCAGCCAAAACAACCAAGCCAAAAACGACAACGGTTGTCAAGGACAGTGTTCCTTATTCAGATGGATCGGTAGATCGAAAATTCCAACCCGTTTTAGTGCCCGTGGAACGCATTTTAGTGCTTCCAGGCTTGGAACAGCAGAAAGAAACGAAGCAAACAATGGTTTTTTCCATCGTGGAAAGTCCAGCATCGCTCAAAGGCGAGTATAACCCGCTTCCAGCAGCCGGTATTCAACAGGAATTCCCTGCTAATCATCAAATTGGTTATGTTCGATTAGGCGTTGGCAATCATCGTGCCTTTTTGGGTGATGTTCAATTGAACCTCCTTAGGGCATCCACTCAGTCGTTCGACGTCAACTTCAGTCATCGTTCCATATTTGGTGAAGTGTTGTTTCCTTCTGGGGAAATTAATGATGCCTATCATTCTGAAAACAATTTTGGTATGAATTACAGGGCTTCGATGAACAAAACTGTTTTGGAAGCCAGTTTGGGTGAACGGTTCAATTTTTGGAACAATTACGGGAAATGGAATGCACCTGTTGCGGATACACTGAAAATACCCGGTGGTCAATGGTCTACGGATGGTTCTTTCACCATCGGCCTCAAGTCAAAAGATTTGGAAAATCCCGTTTCTTGGGCTGTGAAATCCGAAGGACATTTATTTCGTCTGGGAAACGGCGTTAGCTCTTCTACCAATATTCCAATCGTCAATAAAGGTGGAGCTGAAAACGAAATCAAACTTTCCGGATTTCTGAATTACGACCTGAGCAACCTGCTCCAATTGGGTGTTGACGCAAAAATTCGCAATTTTTCGTATCGACTGCCTGCGAGTTACAAAATTGATGCCAACCAGGCTGCATTGGCAACCCAATTCGAAGACCGGGGTTATTTAGAACTAACACCCAACGCCACATTCTTTTATAGGAATTGGCGGTTCAAGGGTGGTTTTAAGCTTTCATTACCTTCTCTGATCAGCGAATCCGTTCGCCCCAATTTGATTGCTTCAGCCATTACACCGTTGGGAAGAAAAGTGGTTTTGAGCCTTACCCTGGATGGTGGCGTGGAGCCAATGTCCTATCGGGAAGGCATTTCCATGAACCCTTGGTTGGATCCAGCCATCCGTTTACGTTCCGTTTGGAAGCCCTACGACGTGAAAGGCAATCTGGACTTCAGGCCTATTTCAAATTTAAGAGTCAGCGCGGAGTTTGGAATGAACACCTTGATTGACGCACCGTTTTTTACCAATGCCCTACCTTGGACAGCGGGTATTAACAATGCCCAGGGACACCTTTTCGCCGTGGAATACATGACTTCCACCCAATTGCATGTCGAAATCAATGGTGAATACTCCATCGAAAACCTGTTGACGATTTTGGGCAGCATACGGACAAATACTTTTACGAATAGTAGCGAAAACACGAACGTCGACAATCTATTAGCCGCCAATGGTCGGAAAGCCTGGTATATGCCAGGTGTGGAAGCCCGCTTGCGAGCCGATGTTCATCCGGTGGATAAACTGACTGTGTTTGCAGATTACCGGTTGGAGGCTCTTCGCTATGCGCCTACTCTCACGACTTTCAGCAGCAAGATGGATCCCATCAACGACCTCAGCTTCGGCGCCAATTACAAGATTAGCAAAGAAGTAGGCATCCTGATGCACGTGAACAACTTGCTCGATCAGCGCTATCAGGTTTATTATGGCTATCCGGTTCACGGCTTTACCGCTTTGGTAGGCGGTTCCGTTTCCTTTTGATCCGTATGTTGGTCAAGGCTAAAGCAATTGTTCTGCACTGTCAGGCGTACAACGATTCGACAACCATTGTTCACCTGTACACTGAAGAATTCGGTCGTATCAGTTATTTAGTCAACAAATCGCACAGCAAAAAATCATCCTTGAGGGGCGCTTTTTTTCAACCCTTGTCCTTGGTTGAAATCGAAGCAGACCACCACGGGAACCGTTCGCTGCAGCGCATTAAAGAAATTCGTTCCATTTTTCCGTTCACTGGCATACCCAACGATCCGTATAAAAATTCCATGGCGTTGTTTCTGGCCGAAGTCTTGTACCGATCTTTGCGAGAATCCGAAAAAAATCCAGCCCTGTTTGATTACTTGTTGCGATCCATTCAGTTTCTGGATTTGTGCGAAAAAGGTTTGGCGAACTTTCACCTCGTTTTCCTCATCAAACTGACCCGATACTTAGGATTTTACCCCAATACGGAAGGGCAGCGTCCGAACTGGTATTTCGACCTCCAAGGAGGTTGTTTCGTTCAGATGCGGCCCTTACACAATGCCTGGCTCAGCCCTGAGCAGGCAGTTGATTTCGCCCAATTGATGCGAATGACTTTTGAAAATCTGGCGGCTTTTCGTTTTGACCACCGCGAACGGGTGGAAATTCTAAACCAAATGATGAACTATTACAGAATGCATCTGGCCGAATTTCCTACCATCAAATCGCTGGCTGTTCTGCAGGAAGTCTTTGAATGATTACTTCTTCAGGTATTTGGAAACGACATTGTCCAAACCCCATCTTCCTGCACCACCAAGTACCAAAGCTAATCCTGCGCCAAGCACCAGAATGAAATATTCAATGCCTTCTCCAGGTTGGTTTCCAAACCAGTTCATAAAGAAACCATTGTGGATGTGACCGCCAATGATCATGGCTCCTGCCATTTGAATGGTGATGGCTGCTGCCATGAAACGAGTACCAAGTCCCAAAATAAGGCCGATAGGACCAACGAATTCAGCCAAAATGACCAAGACTCCGAGTAAGACGGGCATGCCCATGGAACTGAAAAAACCAAGTGTGCCTTCGAGGCCATAACCTCCGAACATACCCAATGCTTTCTGCATGCCATGTGGTAGAATGACGACACCAAGTGCCAAACGAACTAAAAGTAAAGCGGTGGATTTCGTATCCGTTGCGAAAAAAGATTTAATTGCTTTCATAAGTTAAATTGTTTATTTGTTGTTAGTTGCATCCATCGGAACTTCCATTAACAAAATTTTGGAGGGTTCATTCGAATGGATTTCGATTTGTTTTGTTTCGTATATGCCCAAGCCGTCACGACGATCAAGAGCTTGCCCAGAGACGTTGACTTTGCCTTCGAGAACGAAAACATAGACACCGGTGTTTTGACCTTTCAGTTCGTAATTTCCCTCCCAACCTTTGGACAGGTCACCCAAATGAAACCAGGCTTGCTGACCAATCCAGGCTCCGTCGTCATCGGCGTTGGGGGAAACAATTTGATACAAGGTATCTGGTTTTGCCAGTCCTTCCAAGGAAATCTGGCTGTAGCGCGGTTTGGTGTTCCTCTTTGCAGGGAAAACCCAAATTTGAAGGAATTTGGACAAATGGACGGGATCCGGATTGAATTCGCTGTGAAAAATGCCTGTTCCGGCACTCATCACTTGAATTTCACCGACTGTCAACTTGGTAGCGTTGCCCATACTGTCCTTATGCTCAATCGACCCTTCCAATGGAATGGAAATAATCTCCATGTTGTCGTGAGGATGCTGGCCAAAGCCTTCGCCTCCAACCACTTGGTCATCATTCAACACTCGTAGCATGCCAAAATGCACCCTTTCGGGATTGTAATAATTGGCAAAACTGAACGTGTGGTGAGAATCCAACCAACCATGATTGGCATGTCCCCTTGAATTGGCTGTATGCAGTATTGTTTTCATTTTGCAGTACGTTAATTTTGTAATGCAAAAGTACAACGCTCTAATTCCCAAGGAAGTAAAGAAATCGGGGGAATCAATGCAAAAATCCGATATTCGGTAAAATCTATCTGTTGGAACGCGTTCCAAGACGAAATTCGCCTGGAGACATGCCCGTCATTTTCTTAAAGAAGTTGTTGAAGTGGGCTGCCTCCTCGAAACCCAGCGTGAAAGCCAGTTCCTTGTTGCTGGTATCCGTAAAGACCAAAGCTCTTTTCGCTTCTAAAACCAGCTTGTTCTGAATGTGCTCCTTGGCTGAAACACCTGTCAAACTTTTCACAATCTTGTTCAGATAATCGGCCGTAACGGCTAATTCGTCGGCATAATCTGAAACTTGATGGTTGGATGCATAACGTTTGTTCAATAGATTGCGGAAGGAACGCAGGAGGCTGTTTCCACTTTCCAACAGTTGCGGATTGTCATCCTTAACAATGGAACAATGATTGTTGCTCAGTACCAGAAACAATTGAACCAAGGAAGCAATGGCTTCTCTATTGAACCGCCCGATGCTTTCTGAAAAATACTTCATTTGGTCAAAAACATTCTGATAAGCAGGCAGTTGTGAATCATTAAGTGCCAGGGGTGGTGAAATCCCATATTCATTGAACAAATACAGGTCGTCGATCATCTTTTGCGAAATGGCATTGATAATCAGAAACTCTTCTGTAAAAGCAATGAGATGCCCCTTGGGTTGAGCGAAAAAAAGCAATTGGTGCATCTGGCCTGGCATCAGGAAAAAGACCAAACCATCGGAAACTGGGTATTCATGGAAATCCACATAATGGATTCCGTTGCCTTTTTCGATAAACATGATGGCATAGTAATCGTGTCGATGAGGGCGTTCAGATTCCAATGTGGGACCATTGTAAACGTCTTCTAGTGTCCTTAGCAGAAATCCGTCGGGATGGTCGGAGGCTTCGGCAAACGTATAGGTTCGTATGTCTGAATGTGCCATCTGTTACTGAATCAAAGGAATACCTGGCAATAAATAACTTTTGCGGTCGGGGTTGAAATCCAACATGATTTGATCTGGCATAACGTCGTCATCCAATGCAATCAATTTCATATGCTGTACCCCGGGTTTCAAATCATTCAATTTGATACGTACCACCGACTGGTTGCGCAATACCCGGATTTTCCAGGCTTCACTCCGCCCTTGGGTTTGGGTGTTTATTCGAATGGGGTTTCCATCGTTCAAAACGATTTCATAACGCAAGGCACCGCCGTCGAGAGCATAATTCGGCAGTGTGCAAATGCAAAGTTCAGCAATACCGCCCGAAATGGTGGTGAAGGTATAGTTCAGCTCGTCACCTTTTTTAAGCCGAATGGCGGACAAACTGTGACCCAAACCAGACGGTCTCGCATCGGGTCTGGCTATGGAGGCAGGAAAGGAGACTCGCTGGTTTGCTTCCTGCAAATTGGTGGTGGTGGCATTCCTTAAAACGACACTCGATTGCAAAATGGATTTTGGCTCGACATTTCTAAGACGCTCAGGCAGAACGGGTTCCTTGAAAACATTCAAGTCGCGAGGGTGATCACTCATGATCTTATTCCATTTGCCGTTGAGCTGCGTATTGTAAATCGCAGTCAACTTTTTGATTTCTTGGTAGGCATATAAGCTTGCAGCGGCGTATGTGGCAGCGGTTTCAGTCAGGTTCGCGGCATCGGCTTGCCTTGCCAGTTGGGCATACAAGATCTTTTGATTGTGCATGGATGCGGCCACCACCGGATAGTACACCAACTCGAAAAACGAGGCTCTTTTTGCTCTTGTCAACGTTTCGTTGATGGAACGCACCTGGCCTTCGATGGTGGCGTATGCCTGAATGCGGGCTTCGGCTTCTTCTTTGTTGAATTCGGTATCAATGACTGGTGTTTTGCCACCTGGAGCTCCAGCTTCCTCCACACGGCTCCAACCCATAAATTCTGGCTTACGCTGGTTGGCCAGATGGTAAAAGGTTTGCAAGATGTGCGAAAGATGAACCGCGTATTCGGCACTAAATTCTCGTTGCATAAAGGACTGCAAATGATCTGCATAAGCTGGTTCCTTTAAGGAAGCCACGGCAGGTTTTGCAGGCTTGCCAATGTTCCAGGCCATATCTAAGTAGTATTCGGACAGGTATTCACAGGGTTTGATATCACCTACATTGACAATCCAAATTTTTCTAACGTTTTGCTCCCAAACACGGGACATTTCGAATTGGATTTGGGCTGGTGAAGTCGTGGACAACCAAAGATAATCGTGTGGCCTTCCCCAATAGGAAAGATGGTAATAAACACCAGCTCCGCCGCTTCGCTTCTGTTCTTCCAGACTACTGGAACGAGTCATGTTGCCATAATTGTCATCGCACCACATCAAAGTCACATCGTCTGGTACTTTCAGACCTGAGTCATACACATCCATCACTTCCTTATAGGGAATGAATACTTGAGGTATTTTGTAAATGGGCTTCTTAAGTTTGGAACTCAAAATCTGACGTTGGTCTTCAAACACTTTTTCCAGCAAATTTCGTTGATCGGCGATGGTTTTGGCACCTTCCATCTTTCCATCGTGGATGCCGCGCATTCCGACTGTATATACACAGGGAGTAGTCGTGGTGGCCTGCACGCGATCGGCCCAATACTGCTTCACATTTGCTGCATTGACGGTATAATCGTATTCACCCAAGGAGCTATGATCCCATTCTCCTACATTGTTGCGCATCAATGGCTCACAATGGGAGGTTCCTACAAAAATTCCGTATTTGGCTGCCATCTCAGCATTACCTGGCACCGTATAAAAAGCAGCAGTGCAATCGTGCATGGCCGGCCAAACAATATTGGCTCTCAGACGAAGCAAAAGTTGGCAAATCCGCTCGTAAGCTCCAGGTCCAATGGCCCCCTTGGCGCTTTTTGGATCCAACGTTTCGGTAGCCCAGGGCATCAGTCCCCAATCTTCGTCATTCAAAAAGATGCCACGAAACTGAACGGCTGGCTTATCTTCTTTCTGAAATCCTGCAGGAAGTGCCACCCTGGATTTTTGCGCAGGAGTGGCATCCGCCCACCAAATCCATGGCGAAACGCCTATTTGACGAGAGATTTCCAATAATCCATAAGCAGTACCCAATGCATCGGAACCGACAACAAACAAAATATTTTTATTTCTGTACGAAACCGATTGAATCCGATAGGCTTCCCAAGCACCTTTTAGGTTAACCACTTCGATTTTGTGCTTTTTGAGCAGCGTGTCGAACGTCTTATTCGTACCGGGAATACCTGCCAGCACCGAATAATCGGCTTTTTTCAGCATGGTCAAGTCTTCCGAAACATTCGGTATTACACCAGCAACCGCCAAAACATCACCGGCAAGCATCGATGCCGCTTGCCTCGCTGGATTGGTTGGGTTCACAAGGAGAATCGGACAAGCCTTTTGGTTAGCAGCCAATACAAATTCATTACTGTTGGCAAAAACAGTTGTTGTTAGGCAAAACAAAATCAATAAAATAGGGATTCTCATGGGGTATAAGTTTTTATAATCCACTGAAATCTACATCATTGAATAATAGGGATGGAATTTGATAAGCGTTGTTCAGACGGGGGTCATTTCCAATTTCTGCCAGCTTTTGCCAGAGTGTCAGCATGTTGCCCGTCACATTCATTTCGGATATCGGCTTAACCCTTTTTCCATGCTCAATTAGGAAACCTTCGACACCAAACGAGAAGTCGCCGGAAGTGCTGTTGCTGTTTCCGCCGTTGAAACCGGTAACCAAAATACCTCGCTCCAGGGTTGATACCATTTCTTCCAGGGAGCGTTCCCCTTTTTCGAGAACCAACTGCGAAATGCTGCTGACGGTGGGTTCCACATGCATTTTATGAGCGTTGTAAGTATCGATGAAAAAAGTTTCGAGCACTCCCTTGTTAAAAATGAATCGTTTTTGGGTGGCCACCCCTTCGTGGTCAAAATAACTGGCTCCAAAACTGTGCGGTAAATGGGGGTTGTCAATAATGGTCACTTTTTCGGAAAGGACCTGCTCGCCAAGCTTATCCATCAAAAACGAATTCTTTTGCTGCAAAGCCGCCCCATTCAGTGCAGAAAGTATCGGGCTGAGCAATCGACCCGCATTCAAATTGTCCACCAACAAGTTATACGTACCGGAAGCAACTTTCTGTTGACCCAATTTTTGAAGGGTACGCTCCAACGCAATTTTACCGATTCCCTTTTTTTGAAGATCATTCCAGGAAAGTGCCTGATCGTACCAAAATGATTCGGGGCGGGCTTCCCCATCACCTTTTACAGAAACACTGACGGAAAGAGAAAAATAGCTGTGGGCACTTTCTCCCTCAAAACCATTGCTGGCAAGCATATAACTGAACGATTCGCCATCGCTGTACGAAGACTGCACCGAAAGGATGCGTTCGTCTGAGCCAAGTATTTCGTCAGCAGCATCATGAGCCAACTTCAATTTTTCATCAGGAGAAATCTCGTTCAAGGTTTTATCGCAAAGATCCAGGTCGGGCTTGCCACCTTTATAATATCGGGCAGCATCCGGCAATTGGCGGCAAGGATCGGCGGCCAAATATCGCACGGATTCGACTGCATTTTCGATGAACTTGCCAATTTCGGTTTTTTCCATCCGATTGGTAGAAAACGAGCCGAAACGGTTGTCCAGATAGAGATTGAAAATCAATTGGTTTTCGGACGATTGCTGAAGTTTATCAAGCTGCTTGTCGCGGACTTCAAAATCGGTGTTTGTTCCGGAATAAATAATCACCCGGACGCCTTGGCAACCCTGCCTCATGCACTCTTCCATCGCCCAGTGGGCCAGTTCCTTATACTCTTTGGATATCATGGGTTCATACATTTAATTGTCGCCACCGACGGTAAGTTTACGAATCAGAGCTGAAGGCATTCCACAAGTGACAGGACAACTTTGACCATCTTTGCCACAGGTCCAAGTGCCATCGTCCATTTTATAGTTGCTAGCCACCATCGTTATGTCAGCCAGTGCTTTAGGCCCATTGCCGATGATGTTGATATCTTTGATGGGCGTCGTGAGTTTCCCGTTTTCGATGAGGCGACCAGACTTGACAAAAAAGGTAAAGTCGCCCGCACCGATTTGAACTTGTCCGTTGGTGAACGAGTCTACAAACACGCCTTTTTTCACGGAGGCAATGATGTCTTCTTCTGTAGAATGACCGTTTTCCATATAGGTAGCACGCATTCTCGGAAGCGGTGCATGACGGAACGATTCGCGTCTGCCGTTGCCTGTCGGTTGAATGCCGTAATGTTTGGCGCTGATGCGGTCGTGCAGGTATGAATCAAGCACCCCGTTGCGCACGATGTAGGTTTTCTGTCCCAAAACGCCTTCGTCGTCTATGTTTACAGAACCTCGATTATGGGGAATGGTCGCATCGTCAATGACATTGATGAAGTCGGCACAAATCTTTTTATGCAACATGTCGGAAAATATCGAAGTACCTTTTCGATTGAAGTCGGCCTCAAAAGCATGACCAATGGCTTCATGCAGAAAAATGCCTGAACCGCCTGCTCCCAAAACAACGGCCATTTCTCCACCCTTGGGCTTGATGGCATCAAACAAAACAACGGTTTCAGCGATGGTTTCCTGTGCCAGTTCTTCTATCAACGCATCATCGAGAAACTCGAATCCCAAACGGAATGAACGAGCGGCGCGACCATTCTCGTACACCCCGTTTTCCTTCATTACACAAACAGCTGACAGGGAAACCATTGGGCGAAAATCTTCGTACCAAACGCCTTGGGAATTCGCAAAAAGCACATAGGTGGAACTGTCCGAAAGATTGACCATGACTTTATCCACCCGTTCGTCGATTTCGAAAATACGGTCGTTTAGTTTTTGTACAAAAGGAATCCGTTGCTTGAGGCTGATTTCTTCCCAGGATTGCTTGATGTGGTAATAATTTTTGGGTTCAATTTTATGACTCAGGTTCAACTTGTGCTCACTTGCCGTTGAATGGGCAATGCGCGCAGCCGTCCGAGCGGCTTTCAACATATCGTCGATATTGGTGCTTTCTACGTATGCATATCCGGTTTGATCGCCCGACAGCACCCGAACACCCATACCGTAGTCGATTCCGGAAAAGGTGGAGTTGACTTCACCGTCTCGCAAACCAAGAGAATTGTTGAAGGCGTGCTCAAAATACAGGTCTGCATAGTCTCCACCTTTCTCGAGCGCTGCTGTCAGGACTTTCTTCAAATCCGCCTCATCAATACCGAAATGTTTCATATTTTAAAACTCTAATGATGCAAAGTAACGCAAAAAAACGCTATTTTTGCCGGCACTTTCCCACAGAAAGCATTTTCCTGATTAAAATTCGGAAGGCCTTGTAGTTCAATGGATAGAACGGAAGTTTCCTAAACTTTAGATTCGGGTTCGATTCCCGGCGAGGCTACGCATTCGAACATAAATCCTTGGAACCCAATGCAACAGATTACGAAAATAGCTTTTGCTTATCTCCTTTTAGTGATTGGTGCAACGCATTTAGGTTCTTCCAACGTTGCAGAGGCACAGTCTACAACCATTCATAACGACTCTTTCTGGTATACCCAGGACAAACAACCCATTTACAGTCAGGGTGGTGGAATATTCAACTTTATGGATCCAATTTCTGGCATCAAGAAATATTATTGGTACGGCGTCCATTACCTTGAAGCAGAGCGTTATCGAAACGATCCATCGACGTTGTACAACCAATGCACCTTTGAATCGGTAACTTGTTATTCCTCAAGCGATTTGGTTAATTGGACTTTTGAGGGAGATGTATTGACCAAAGACGAAACAAATAAATCCGGGAAAACCTGGGTCGGTCGACTAGGGGTTGCCTACATCAAAGAAATCAATCAATATGTCCTAATTGTGCAGCATGGCAATCAAGTTTTGTTTGCTTTGTCAGATTCTCCAACGGGGCGTTTTACCTGGCATCAGAAAATCAACATGCAGCCGATGATCGGCACCTCAAACACTGGGGATCAAACCGTATTTACGGACGAAGACAGCGGGAAATCGTATCTGATTTATTCGTATGGAAGAGGTCGAAACAAGATTTACGTTTCGGAAATTGGAATGAAAGATGGGAAAGTCGGTTTGTTGGACTGCACACAGGTTTTTGTCGGTCAAAGCCGGGAGGGGAACTGCATGTTCAAGTACAGAAACAAATACTACATGGTGGCTTCAAACATTTATGGATGGGATGCCTCACACGCCTATTATCTGGTATCCGATGACATCAGAGGGCCATTTTTGCCGACCAATGACATGCAAGTGATGAGGGGCGCTTCAGAAGATTACGCACACGTTTCACAAACTGGTTTCTTTTTTAACGTTAAAGGCAGCGTGCAGGAAACCGTCGTTTTTTGCGGCGACCGTTGGTCTGATTTCGCAGGCAATGGATTGGGATACAATCAATGGTGTCCGCTTTCCTTTGAAGGATCCACTCCCTATTTTAATTCCTTAAGTTCATGGAATTTGGATGTTAAAACCGGTTTATGGACTGTTGCTCAAACCAATAATTTCGTAAAAAATGGAAGTTTTGAAGCCGATCGCAAATACATCCCCAGCCCGGTCAAACCTGTTCAAACACAGCTGACTGGTTGGTATACAGAGGTTATGGAAGGCAATCAAGTTGGATTAGACAGCCTTACTTCGCCTGTTTTAAACTATTACAACAGCCCGTTAGATCGAAAACTTGTCGTAGGTGAAAAAAGCCTCAACATAAGTGATAAAAATCCTTTTAAACGAAAAGTCTATCAAACAATTGCCTCATCGCCATACGTGAAACTATCTGATGGGAAATATACCTTAACGGCCAAGGTGAAAAACAGCAAAGGATTCAAAAATCTTGAAATATATGCGATTAGCAACGGGAAAAAATTCAATTACCAAATAAAAGGCGAGCATTCAACCTGGCAAACCTTCCGAATTCCGTCCATCGCAGTATTCGGCGGTACAATCGAAATTGGATTCATTGCTGAAGGCAATCCGAACGCCAATTGCCAAGTGGATGATGTATCGTTAGTTAAGTTTGACTGAAACCTTGTATTCAACGGATATGATAGGTGTTTTTACCTCTAAGACGCTTTTTTGATTGCTGAAATCTGGTAAAACTTCCTTATCCAGGTAACTCAAGTAAGGCGCGTCTTTGAGCATGGGGACGAAATAAAAGTACATGTCACAGGTTTTCAGCGCTTGTTGATAGCGTTTAAGTCCAATTGTCCAAGGTTTGCTCGTATATAAATCGTCCGTTTGCAACTCGCCGTTCATCATGCAAATACCCCTGTCACCCTTGTAATCGAAAGTGATAAAGACGTCGTTTAATTTGGATAAGTCCAAGCGATCAGCTTTCAGCACGAAATGAGCATTGTCGGTCTGTAATAATTGGAGTGCCGGTTCAACTTTGGGGACAGAGACCATCCATTCACCCACCAATTTTGAAATCGGTTTTACAGCAGCAACAGCACCTACAGCGGATGTAACGTTTCTACAAGAGGGATAAACGGCAAGTTCGATTTGTTCTTGATCATTACTGATCAAAGTAATATCATCCTGATTATCTAAAACCAGCGCCTTGCTAATAATCAAGTTTTCAGACCCTTCCTTACCTACCAGGTAGGCATTTTCAGTATCCTGACTGGAAAGAACTAAAAAAGAAACATTATTTACTTTGAATTCGTTTCGTGTTCCTAACCTACAAGATATCACGGTGTTTCCGCTTCGATGTGTGATTTGAATACCATTACCAACAACTCTCACATAGCCTTTGAATACGATTTCCGGAGCAATGCCATCAATCGAAGTCATGACGTAATAGATTTTATGTTGATTTGTAAACCGACAAAAGGGTTGAACGGTTGCTGCATGAACATTTACACCATCGTAGCTCACGTTAAAGGGTAAAATTGCGCTTGATCCTGCCTTTAAGTTGAACGTCCCTGTTTCAGGAAATGAAAGGACTCCCGATTTTGTAATGATGTCGATTTTCAGACCCTGCAAATCGCTCATTTGAACATGATCTTGAAAATTGTGCATAAAGAGATAACCTGTTGTTCCATCACTTCTTACGGAATAACGTAAGGT
The DNA here is from genome assembly GCA_035719105.1 of Bacteroidales bacterium. GTDB lineage: Bacteria > Bacteroidota > Bacteroidia > Bacteroidales > UBA1402 > UBA8389. Next base: position 140,803 of record DASTGN010000004.1, read on the forward strand.
CTTGGTATCCTCTGGCTTGATGTCATCGTTGGTCGATGGTAGAACTGGCTTTAAAGGAGCCAAATCGTTTCCAAAGCATTTTAAAAAATAATTGATTCGCTTTAGCTCGTAATAGCCCCTGCTTGGCACCCCATATTCACCGATGGGGGCCTGATAATCATATCCTTTATTTTGCAAACCGGCACCTTCAGCCATGAAGAAATTACCGATAGAAGGGGTTGTTCCACCATGATACATATAAAAACCCAGACCGTTTGTTCCACTTCCAACCGTTCGAACCATCATGGGCAGAAAGCTTTCTCCGGGCACTCTGGGACGTCTCGAATAAGTAACGGCCATTCCAGTTCCGAGTTCAGCCGCTAAGGATGGATACAGGTTTACATCGTAACTCACCGGCGCATAGTCGGGTTTTTGATGAATATTTTTAAACAAATAAAATGGACTCGGCTTATTGCCCGGCACCCAAAAAGGATAGGCATATCCCGCCATAACGGGTATTGATCCCTTCTCGACAATGGTGGCATATCCCCAACCTGTCGCTGTGTAAATTGGAGCCACCAATCCTGCCTTCATTGCTAATTGTTTGAGCGTCTTCATGTGGTCACGCCCCATATCGGCAAACTCGTTGCCGAGTTCGTTAATACCGACTCCCTCTTGATTGATTTTTCGGTCGCGGCCAGCAACCGTTCTTTCGCTTGGCGCATCCTGATATGTAAAACCCCATGGTCCAGACGAATGTTGATATTCGTTTTCCAATTGAACACCAATTATAGGGCCACCATCCTTAAACATTAGTCCCTTCAATTGTTTACCAATTTCCTGATACAACCGATTGGCATAAAATAAATAAGATTGGTCATTGCTTCGAACATCGATTGGTCGTCCATACAACCAGTCTGGCAGTCCGCCATTGCGGATTTCGCCATGGGCGAAGGGACCAATGCGCATCAGCACATTCAAGCCATTTTGGTAACAAAGTTCAGTGAAATGCCTCAAATCCAAATCACCGGTCCAGTCAAACACCCCTTCCTTAAATTCATGCATGTTCCAAAACACATAGGTGGCCACTGTCGTAATTCCACCAGCTTTCATTTTTTTCAACTCCTCGTCCCAAAATTTATTAGGATATCGGCTAAAGTGAAACTCACCGATCAGAGGGATGAATGGTTGGCTGTTGCGTTCGAGGTAGTAACTGGTAACTCCGATGCTGTCACCCTTCAGGTTTCGGCCACCTAAATCAAGATGTCCCCTCAGCACTTCATTATTCGCAGTGGTAACATCAATTTTGTAATTTTTCTGTGAAAAAGACCATTGGGCATTTAAACACAAAAAAACACCAAGTAGCAACAAGCTTCTTTGTTTATTCATAGTTTAATCGATGGACTCCACTGCATTGACATTGGCGCGTCCGGTTCTTCTGAATTCTTTGGGAGTCATGTTGGCTTTCTGCCTAAAAAAGGTCGAAAACTGACCAGGAGTGTCGAAGGTCAGCTCGTAGGCGATTTCAGAAACCGACTGGTTCGTATTCAGCAAAAGGTCTTTTGCACGTTGAAGTCGGATTTGGAGTTGAAATTGTGCGGGAGAAATCCCTGCATATTTTTTGAATGCTTTTCGGAACCAAGAATATCCAAGGCCCAATTGTTCAGCAATTTGAGCTGGTGAAACCGAATTGGATATGTTGTCGCGAATCAATATACGAGCTTGATTGATCTTTTCCACCACTTCTTTGTCGGAGAATAAGCTGTTCTGATTTTTAAAATAAAGCAAGCCCATCATGTGACGCACAATGCTGGATGCCACCTGCTGGTAGCCCATGGCTTCTTGTTCAGCGTAAGAAATGATGGATTTGTAAAAGGAAATGAATTCGTCGTCGATGCCAATCTTAAAGACGGGATTTGAAGCGGTAAAAAAGCTGGATTTGATCATGTTCTGCACGTTGATTCCATCAAAGCCAACCCAATATTCATCCCAACCAGTGTCTGGATTGTAGCTGTAATTGTGCCATTCGCCAGGGAGCAAAAGAATGATGGTACCTGCATCAATCGGCACTTTGGAATGATGCGCAGATTCAAAAGTTCCTGAGCCCTTTACAATGAATAATAATTGAAATTCATCCAAAATGCGGCCTCTTTGAGTATTGAAACCATATAAACTGGGGTGAATGTTCAGGAATGGGTTTACCTTGGACGGAGGAATGCTTTGGAAACCGCAGGTAGTCAGATACAAACCCCATTCCCTGTCCTTGTCATTTACAGTCAGGTAATTGAAATGGTTGATATCTTTTGTTGCCATAATCAAAGGTCAAATTCGTATGTTTTTATATCAATTTTACAAAGTATCTAAGGTAACTATAGCTTACTTTTGTCATTCCTGCAAAAAAAAGCACTACGTAAAAATGTGCATGGTACCACGCAAAAATACAGAAACAGAATTTAATATCCCCATCCCGATGGATAAAAAACGCATTTTAACCCTTTTCTTCGCGCTGATTGCCTTAACAGCCGTCGGACAAGAGTCAAAATACTTTCAAGATAAAGACCTGACTATCAATGGAGTATATTATTATCCAGAACATTGGGACGAGCGTCAGTGGGATAGAGATTTTAAAAAAATTGCCGAAGTCGGATTTGAGTTCGTCCATATGGGAGAATTCGCATGGGCACAATTGGAGCCTTCAGAAGGGACTTACAACTTCGAATGGTTGGATAAGGCCTTAGCATTGGCAGACAAATATCATTTAAAAAGCGTACTTTGCACTTCGACAGCCACTCCGCCGGTATGGCTCACCCGAAAATACCCTGACATTGTTGTTACCAACTTGAACGGAACCAAACTCGACCATGGTGCCCGCCAGCATGCGTCGTTCACTTCACCCTTATACCGGAACTTGTCGATGCGGATGATTGCTGAACTTGGACGGCATTACGGTCAAGACAAACGAGTCATCGGCTGGCAACTCGACAACGAACCTGCCGTTCAATTCGATTACAGCCCAGTCGCTGTAACACTCTTTCGGCAATTCTTAAGGACAAAATACTCTACCATCAAAGATTTGAACAATGCATGGGGCACTGCTTTTTGGAGTCAGGTTTATGGGAGTTTTGACGAAATAACGTTACCCAGGACAGACATGATGTTCATGAATCCACATGAGATTTTGGATTATCGTCGCTTTGCCGCACTTCAAACGGTTCAGTTTCTGGATCAACAAGCAGCCATGTTGCGCAAATACATTGCTGACAAACAATTCGTTACGACCAATTTTATACCCAATTACGATGAGGGTACCATTGGACAATGCAAAAACATTGACTTCAACAGTTATACCCGTTACATGGTTTTTGGTGACCAAAAGGGCATTGGTTTGAAAGGTTATCGCGTTGGAGACCCCCTTCGCATAGGCTTTGCCAATGACTTCTTCCGTCCGATCGATGGATATTATGGTGTCATGGAACTGCAGCCCGGTCAAGTAAATTGGGGCGAAGTGAACACGCAACCTCTACCTAAAGCAGTCAGGCTCTGGTGTTGGAATGTTTTTGCCGGTGGAAGCGATTTTTTGTGCACTTATCGCCTCCGTCAACCATTAGCCGGCATGGAGCAATACCACAATGGCATTGTTGGTCTGGACGGTGTGACCATTACCTCAGGTGGTGAGGAGTTTCAGCAATACATGCGGGAACTGAAGTCTCTGCGGGCTGACTTCCGACCCAAGGAACAAAAACCGGCAGCTTATTTGGCGCGCAAAGCAGCCATCCTATACAACTTTGAGAACGCTTGGAACATCGATCGACAAAAGCAGAACATGTATTGGAACACTTCCGATCACATTGCCTGGTACTATGGTGCCTTGAAATCTTTTGGAGCGCCAGTGGATGTTATTTCTGAAAAAACCGATTTATCCAAGTATCCTTTTGTCATCGTTCCTGCCTATCAAATGGTGGACGATCGATTGATTCAACGTTGGAAAGATTATGCCAATGCTGGTGGGCACCTCATTTTCACCTGCCGAACCGGTCATAAGGATCGAAACGGTCGGCTTTTCGAAATGAAATTCGGAGGAAAAATGTTTGACCTGATTGGTGGAGAAATGGAATTTTTTGATTTACTTCAACCATCCCGTCCGGACAAAGTTCGCATCGGTCAAAAGGATTACGAATGGTTCACATGGGGTGAAGTTTTCAAGGCTTACGAAGGAACAGAAGTTTGGGCAACGTATCAAGGCGATTTCTATACCGGAAAACCAGCAGTCTTACACCGCACTTATGGTAAGGGAACCGTTACTTATGTGGGTGTCGATACTAAAACCGGTGAAGTTGAAAAAGAAGTTTTGCGTAAGGTCTACAAATTGGCCAACGTACCCGTTCTTGACCTGCCCAAAGGCATTTTGGTGGAATACCGCAACGGTTTGGGCATAGCTATGAATTACTCTGATCAAGACTATGTGTTCCCACTTTCAAGTAAGGCTCAAATTTTAATTGGTGAAAATCCCATGTCAACAACAGATGTTTTAATTTGGAAAGAAGGGAGTGTTTTATGAACCCGATTTCAATCATCGGCGTATTAGCCGCTATTGTTTCCACGATCAACCAATTGCCGCAAGCTTATAAAACCATCCGTAGCAAAGACACTCACAGCCTTTCACTTTGGATGTACATCATGGTTTGGTTCGCAACCAGCCTTTGGCTGCTTTACGGCATTTTACTGAAGGATTTTCCGCTAATCCTTTCGAACAGCATCTCCATCCTGCCCATTACCTACATTTTGTGGACCAAGATTCGGAATACAATCAACGGGGTTGACAAAGAGGTGGAAAAGCTGCTCGAAAAAGAGAAACGGTAATTACTGCAAATCTTTCAAACCACTCACATTCTTTTGGATCATGCGTTCCACTCCTGGTTGGAGAGGCGCATTCACACGTAGGAAATCGACCCCACTGACATCTTCCAGATAAAATGCAGGGCGGAAATCTGGTTTTTGAAAACTCAGTTGCACATCCCTCAAGACAATGTTTTTCACATGCCTCAGGAAAAATCCGGAGGAAGGAATCAATCCAAACATAGAGGGTTCGGGGTATTGTCTTGGGTTCTCAGGGGGTACTATTTTAGCGATTTCGGCACCGAAACCACCTTTATAAACTATGCGGATGTCACTCAATGTCACGTCTTCGATGGCATTTCCGGGCAATCCACTGATCACGCAGCCAAAGCGCGAGTCGGCATCATAACAGGTTATGTGACTTATATCGATGCGACGCATGGCACCGACCGGAGTTCCTTGGGGGCTTCGCATACGAGCACCAAGCCTGAGAAAAATGGGCGAATTGACGATGTCCCGCATCGTGATGTTACTGATGCTGATGTCTTCCATCAAACCGCCGTCAACAGTTTCCAAAGCCAGCCCACGACAGTTTTCGAACACACAATTGGATATCGTGATGTTCTTGAAACCTCCGCTGGACTCAGTTCCGAATTTTATGCGGCCGGTATTGTACGCTTGGTCGGGCGCTTGTGGTTCGTCCGTCTGAAAGGTGCCGTCCAACATCGAACCTTGATCGTACCCACTTACAAAGCAATTGGTGATGGTGACCTTTTCTGTATCTTTGAAACGACCAAGCGCGTAGCTCGCTTTCAACACAATGGCATCGTCCCAGGGTGCATTCACCGCACAATCCGAAACTCGGACATTCCGACAACAGTCGATGTCGAAACCATCCCGGTTGGTATCCACTTTGATGTTGCTCAGCGTCATGTTTTCCACCCCAGTAGCCAACAAAGCAAAATGGCCACCATGGAACAGGGTGATGTCCTTGATGTCCACGTTGATGCATTCCTTCAAGGCAATGGTCTTGTTGCCGACGCCGATAATGCGGCTTTCTTCACGGGTTAACCCATAACCTGAGATTGTCCCAAAGCCTGTGATGCGGATGTTTTTCAAACCAATGCCCCAAATCAGGCTGTTTTGAAAATGGCTGTGGCCGAAATCTTGGAATTGAGTGAATTCGCTGGCTTCAGGGGCATCAAATCCTTCTTTTTCCGTTGGTTGAGCCGCCTCCAAAACCGCGCCGTTTTCAAGATGCAATTCAATGTTGTCCTTTAGTCGCACCGAATAGCTTCGATAAGTTCCAGCGGGTAAAACAACGGTTCCGCCTCCCTGAGCTGCAGCGGCTAGAATGGCCTTATTGATGGCTGGAGAATCGATGGTCTTGCCGTCGCCCTTGGCACCAAAATCACGGACATTGTAGCCCGCAAAAACTTCACTGCTGATGAAAATCAGGGCCGAAATTAGAAAGAGGCTTTTCTTTTTCATTCGTAGGTGTGGTTTTGAATGCAGCTTCTTTTTGGAATAAAGCAGGCAGCATGTAATAATTATAATCGGCCAGCTTATTTTGACGGTAAATGCAATAGTAGTAAATCTCATTGTTTACAAGGAGATTACTCCCGGCAAGTGCTGGAGCGTCTGTTTTTTTTCCTGAATTCCAGAAATTAAACGGAGAAGTCATTTGTCGGGCATCCGAAAGTCTCGTCTCCGTTTGAAGGGGCATGACGCCCATCATCACCTTTAATCTGGCCGTGGTACCGTAATACATGGTAAAGGCATTGATTTCCCGGCTGAACACATTGTCCCGGCATTGTTCGGGCTGTAAAAAGGTGGTTTTTTCAGCCGGCAACGTATCGGCCGATCCGCCACCATATGCCCAAAGTAGTTTCAAACCAACCGGTAAATTCTTTCCAACTACCTGCAAAATCAGTCCATTGCAATCGGTCAATGGTTGAACCTGAAACCGGAGTTCCCCAGTTCCCAAAATGGGATCCTTGACAAGCAATTCCCAACCTCGATTAATGGATATACTTTGGAGGCTTTTGGCATCTTTCAGCCACAAGCTCTGATTTCCGAGCATCAAACCGGTCTTTAAGTAACCGCTCGTTTCGGGTGAGAAAAATCCAAAATCAGTCCCTTTCTGCGTGAGAACAACAACTCGATCGGAGCCCATCCTCAGGACGGTCGAATTGGGTTCGGCAGCTCGAGCGGTCAATGAGCACCAAAGTGCAAGGGCAAACAAACTTTTTTTCATCATGTATGGATGGTATAACGACTGCCTACTTTGGTCGTAAATGTGTAGATGTAATTTCGTTCACCTTGAAAAATCACTTTTTTCAGCTTGAAATGGACACCATCCATTTTTAGCGGTTGTTTCGTTCTCAACACGCATGTCGTTCCTTTTAATGATAGAATCTCCGCATTCAAAAGCTGGGAATTTTTCCAGGTTAAATTGATTTCAAAAGCTCCACGTGCTTTCAAGCCGGTGATAGAACCATCTTTCCAAACTTTAGGCAAAGCTGGCAACAATTGAATCTCACCCAAATGACTTTGTACAAAAAACTCGCTGATACCGGCAATGGAGCCAAAATTTCCGTCAATCTGAAAGGGCGGATGGGTGTCGAGCAGGTTGTTCATGGTCGACGTTTTCAACAATTCCTGATACATTTTATAGGCATGGTCCCCATCCAACAGACGAGCCCAAAAATTGATTTTCCAGGCCTTGCTCCAGCCCGTTCCGCCGTCACCGCGCAATTCAAGCGTGCGACGCGCAGCATTGCCAAGCACAGTATCGATCAATGGCGAGATTTCCCTGCCTGGATGCAAACCAAACAAATGGGACACATGCCGGTGCTGGGGCTCAACATCATCAAAATCCTCGTACCACTCCACAATATTCCCTTTTTTGCCAACCTTAATCGGTTGCAAGCTATCGCGTTTAGCCTTCAGCAATGTGGCATACTCTTTATCGATGCCGAGAATCCTGGAAGCCTCCATCACGTTGGTGAACAAATCCCAAATAATTTCCATGTCCATGGTCGAAGCAATGGTCACGGCAATTTTCTTCCCATCTTTATCCAAATAAACATTTTCGGGCGAAGTGGATGGAGCGGTTACCAAATGGCCATCCTTTTCAACCAACCAATCCATGCAAAAATCGGCAGCACCCTTCATGATGGGATATGCTTTTTCACGGAGGAATTCTTTGTCCATTGTAAATCGGTAATATTCAAACAAATGCTGTGACAGCCAAGGACTCCCCAACGCCCAATTGGCCCATTTGGGATCACCGTTTCCCACGCCTACCGGGTTGGTTTGCGCCCAAATGTCCGAGTTGTGATGAGCGGCCCAACCTTTGGCGTGGTAATAATTCTGGGCGGTAGAGCGACCATTATTAGCCATGTGCTCAATTTGCGTGAGCAGCGGTTCGTACATTTCCGTCATGTTGAGTGGCAAGGCCGGCCAGTAATTCATCTGTAAATTAATGTTGGTGGTGTAATTGCTCCGCCACGGTGGACGGATGGATTCGCACCAAATACCTTGCAAGTTGGCGGCAATGCCACCGGGTCTGGAACAAGAAATCAATAAATATCGGCCGAACTGAAAATAGAGTTCCTCCAAGTGTAAATCGGGAACTCCATTTTTATAAGCCGCCAAGCGTTTGTCGGTGGGGAGGTCGGGCACTTCTTCGTTACTTAGACTCAACTCAACCCGTTTGAAATAGTGCTGATAATCTTTAATGTGAGCCGATTTTAATTCGTTGAACGATTTTTTTTGAGCTTCGTTCAACCGCCCGATAGCAATAGCCTGTGGATCCTTACCGGCTAAGGTCGGTGAGGTTCTGAATCCGTTAAACGAAGTTGCTGCCGAAACCAGTACGACTGCATCCGTTGCATCATGAATATCTAGTAAGCTGTCCGAAATCATAACGATTCCATCGCAAGAAATGACGCGCACCCTGAATTGAAAGTACATGCCTTTGTCACCCTTTGCATCATCAAAAATGATCTCTTTCATCTGTCGATTTTCATCCGACCCAATGCGTGCTTTGCCTTTTAGCACCAAGTCTGAGCCCTGTTTCTCGGTCGTGAAAGCAAGGGGATGCGTCGCTCTAAAAACCAAATTCAGTCCTCCTTTTTTATTGGCTTTCAAATGCAAAACCAGCACGGAGTCGGGTGCTGAGGAGAATATTTCACGAGTAAATTCGACATCGTCTTGCGTAAAACGGGTTGTGGAAATAGCTGTTTCGATGTTCAGATCCCTATAGTATGCGGTAACCGGGGATTGACTTTTCTGAGCAAGCATCAAATCACCCAACGGTTGGTACATCTGAGTGTCAGGCCCTTGCATCTTATGCAACAGCTTTGATGCTTGATCGTTTTTTCCTGCAAAAAGCAATGAACGGACTTCTCCCAGAAAGTTGGGCGCCTCCGGGTTGGGGTTCAGATCTGCAGGCCCACCCGTCCAAAGGGTTTCTTCATTCAATTGCAATCGTTCCTGAATTGGATAACCGAACACCATGGCTCCAAGACTACCGTTTCCGATGGGCAGAGCTTCGTTCCAGTTTTTTGCTGGCGCATCGTACCAAAGGACATACTTGTTGGTGTTGGAGGCACTCACACTAATCGTTAAACATATAAATAAAATGTATGCAATTGTGTTTTTCATAGGTTGTATCTATAATTAATTGCCATCCGGCTTTTCAAATTCAATAAAGGGGCTGGTTGGCATAGTGAAAGTGGCTGATGGATCTGGTTGAGCTGGGTCAAAATCGGTAAAATCGAGTCGAATGTGTACCGATAGCTCGGGTAATGCCTTTTTAATACCTTCCACGATGCATTTAGCTATCTCATAGCCGCCATAGGAATTGAAATGAGTGTTGTCTGCCAATGCCTTAGGTTGATTTGGGAAAGTATTGGCAGGATAATGTACGAATGCCTTGATAGACTCTTTGGGTCCCCAGGCTTCGTATAAAATTTTGCTCATCGCATTCAAATCAATCAATGCAACCTGCTCTTCGGAAGCCAGTTTCCGAACTGCATCCGGGTATTCACCCAAAGTATTGACCACCTTACCTTGATCGTCAAAATTGCGTCGATGCATGGAAGTGACTAAAACCGGAATGCCTCCCTGGGCACGTGTTTCTGTGATGTACCGCCTCAAGTTGGTGGTGTAAGATGCCCAAGGCCCATCGTTCGGCCCTTTTTGTTTTTGATCGTTATGCCCGAATTCTACAAATACGTAATCACCGGGTTTGATCTTGGTCAAAATTTTCTTCAACCTTCCCGCTGATGCAAAAGAATTGGCAGCTTCACCCGACTCCGCGTAATTGGCAAAACAAATCTTGTCGTCAAAAAATCGTGGAATCATTTGTCCCCAACCACACCATGGCTCATTGTCCTGATCCACCACCGTTGAATTTCCACACAGGAACACCGTCACGGCGTCCTCTATTTTTTCCACTTCCATTGCACAAACAGAAGGTGCTGCACCATTAAATTCAATGGTCAATTTGTGGTCCCAGTTGGCTTTATTTTTCTCACGCTCTTTAATCCGAACTTTCTGTGTCGAATCGATTTCCACATAGCGGACATTCGTGGTAAAAACCGCTTCCGTGAATTGGCCCTTTGAAAGAATTTGATTTTCGATGAATAACCGCCTGGATTCACCCCTAACCGTAATTTGCGAGGGTTTGGAACCGTTTCCAAGCAACAGTTTCACCCGATAATTCCCTTCGGGTACCTCCATGGAAAAGTAAAATCCGTGATCGCTCACACAGGCATCACCTTTTAAAGGATCTTTCCCAAATTTAATAGCTTTAGGAGGCGCAGTAAAGTCGAAGCCATAGCCCAGTCCATTGGCATACAAGGTCTTTTGATCCACTCTCAGGTATCCTTTCTCCAAATCCCCCGATCCGAAATCAAATTTGAGCGATTTTTGCCCGGAAAGGTGCATCGCAATCAGTAAAAATCCAATGATTAGAAGGTTGTTTTTCATGTATCTAAAATGTGTTGCAAGGTACAAAAAAAGAGCTTGTCCGTAAATGACGAACAAGCTCTTTTTAATATTCATAATCCATTAACGATCGAATCGAATCATCTTCTGAATGGACTGAGTTCCGTCAACATAGGTTGTTTTCTTGATCAGGAATCCTTGAGCATCCATACCTACTACTTTACCAGTAGCGTTAAAATATTGTACAGATTTGATGGCTTTCTGAGTTGCAACCTGATCCAATCCAGTAGCGATGGTCGTTAAACTCGTCAATTCGCCAGCAGCAGTTGCTGCATTCCAACTGTAAACAAATTTTGCGCCAACTGTTTCTGGAGTGTTTAAGGTAATGTCTTCACCGTTTACAAAGATCTTGTTAAAGGTTACATCTGCATTCCCCAGAACTTCGATGAGTTTGATTTTTTGATTGGGGGCAGCAGCCTTGACAGTAATGTCAAGAATGTTTAGATCCTTGGCACTTACAGCCGCAATCGTTGTCATATCACCAACAGTGACAATCTTATCGTAATCGCCATCAGCAAAACTATTGACGTTCATTTTTAATGTTGAACCAGTCAATGAAATGCTGTTTGCATTGACCGCTCCTGAAAGGGTTCCAATGTTTACCGAAATAATCGATTCGGCTTTGATGTTCTTAACAACCAAAGTGGCAGCTGTATCCACTTTAATCTGAGTGACAGTGGGTGCTACTTTGTTTCCAAGAACCAAGGTTCCACCTACTACGTTGATATCACCACCAAAAAGCATTTCTCCATTAACAGTCCATGAACCTTTACCCACTTTCTTCAATTTCAAAGGAGAAGGAATGTACCAAGTTGTGTCTCCGGGAGTCGTTTCGGGTTCAAAAACCAATTCGGTTCCTGCGTGTCTGGATGGGTATTTTGTACGTTGTGGCAAGATTCTTCCATTGAAAACAGCATTTGTATTCAAACCGCCAATTGCAAATTCGATGGTGCGGTCGGTAGATACAACAGAGTTGCCTTCCAAAGATGATTTGGCTGTTCCGCTCAATTCACCGATTTTTACACTGATAGTTGAACCAGCTCCTGGAGTACCATTGTGAATCAGCCGTGTATCATCACCTAAATTAACTTTTGCCAATGCAACAGAAGTTGGTGCAACAGCATAGGTCATAGGCAAGGTATCTTGGTTGCTGATATCTCTTACATTGACAACCACATTGGAGTCGGTGAAAATGGAAGTAATAGGATTCGTCCAGTTATTGTTGGATGCTTTACCGACATTCGCCAAATTGAAGTTAACGGTTGAGAATTTAGTAATGGGCGATGAGTAAACATACTCTGCCATGGCGTCTATGTTCAAAATACCACCATTACCTGTTATCGGAGCAGAAAATGCAGCACTGGGGTTCAATTTCAGATAAACATTGCCCAATGTGGTGACGTACTTTGTAGCAGCCGAAGCGTGGTTGATTTGTACAGGTTCTGCGGTATTGATTATGGCACCACCAGTCAAACGATTGTCAATACCAATCGTTGTCGGAGCACTAATCAATAAGGAGCCAGTACCTTCCAATCTGCCAGTACCACTAAAGGAGTAACCAGCTGCAGAAACTGCAAAGTCGCCAACTCCTAAATTAAGGTTAGCAGGAATTTGTACTTCTTTGTTGGTTGCATCTACGTTTGAAAATGCAGCACCATTACCATTTTGGAAACTTTGGGCAGCACCTCCAGAAACACTGAAATTGTCATCCAATTCACTCCAATTGAAGCCGTTTGCGCCAGTCCAGGTATAGGTTCCAATAGTCATCGGCGATTTTTTGAAGATCACATCGATGCTTGCATTGGTGTTGACCACCACACTTTCCCCATCGTTGTTGCCTTTACCGGCATTGGCCGTATGTGTTGCTGTTGCATCGTAGGCAAAATAATCGCTTCCTTCAATGAACCCGGCCTTATCGGACATCAGCAAGCTGTAAATAGTTGAAATTTCCTGGCTTGGAACGACTCTTGGAGCTTTTGCAAGATTGCCCAAACGATCTTTGTAATTAATAGTAACGTCTGCTTGACCTAAGGACAATTCAGGGCGATAGATTTGAATGTTGTCATAATAAACATTGAGGTTAGCATTGCTACCATTGCCAGCATAACTGGAACGAGTGTTGATACCAGAAATGATAGCAACGTCTTTTACTAATCTTTGTTCAACTGGAATAGTTGGAGCTGTTCCGACAAGGGTTGGTGCCAGAAATGCTTTATCCTCAATCGTATCCGCATTCAAGGGATCTGCTTTATCTGCAATAATCAATTTCATCACTTTTTGTGTGGAAAAATTCATGATGGCAGTAAGGTGATACGTTTTCCCAGCTGCATAAGTAACGCTTGTCAAAGTGGAAGCATTAATTTGTGCCGATACTGTTGCACTTGTGTTTGATCTTTTAAATGAAGGAAATGCTCCGGAAGAAATAGCAGGGCCGTAGCGTTCCGTAGGATCTCCAGTCCACGCAGTGCCAAGAATTTCTGATCTCAAAGGGCCTTGCTGATCGATGTTCATGTAATGTAAGAAACCATCACCGAAAACATATAAACCGAAAATGGCATCTGCATAATAAGTCGCATCAACGTTTATGTTTTGGTTATGGCTTCCTGAAACCATCAAACCCAAAGCATTTCTCGCACCTAAAGTAGCACCATTGATGACCCAATCCATTTCCAAATACCAAATGCTATCAGCGGGTTGGCCAATGATCGTGTTGCTTTGAGGACTTGGAAAGAATACATCGACACCTCTGTTACCCGAACCACTACCTGACGTTTTCAGAACATCGGTTCCAACGAGGGCATCTCCACCTCTAAATATAGCGGTTGCTGCCGTACGCTTTTCCCAACCAAGCGGAAAAGCTTCTAAGCCATTGAAATTTTGGTCGATATGATACTTTTTATAGTACCCCGCGGGGACCTGCGCTTTCAGTAAGCTAATACTGTTCGCTGCCATAAAGACAAGCAGCCAAAAAAGTGTAAAGATTTTCTTCATGATATAAAAAATTAAAATTAAACAATAAGATTAGATACTACTGTAAAGGTTTTTTTTCATTGTATAGTTTTGTACTCATCGAACTTTCAGGTATTTATATCGGTACGAATCAACATGATTCTTAATCACAATCAGGCCTAATCCTGCAGGTAAACCCGAGACATCCAGCGTTTGTATGGATTTGCCATTGACCACCAGCGTTGATTTCAAAAGCAAAGCACCTTTCAAATCATAACATTGGCAATCGTACATCCCAGGCTTATCAAAATAAATAGACAAATCATTTAAGATATTCGAATTTATCAGCTGTACAGGCTTTCTTTTATCGTGAGTTGATTCCAAGTTCGTATTCCGGGTAAATTGCACGTAAACGGTATCTGTAAAAACATGACCTTGATAATTCATATCCAAAAAGATGGGATAGGCCTTTTCATCGGGATAATCTTCACTTTTCAAAATAATTTTTTTCGAAGTTTCACCAGTAGACCACTTGTAACCAGTGGCATTGAAAACCGGATCGAGTTCGTATTGTGCTTCTACCGTTTCAATTTTTTTCGGTACGATGATATCCTCCAGATCACTTCCAAAATAAAAACCAGTATGAGTCGGTTGATTATAGGCCACATTTTGATAGGCAATACCCATGCGATAAATATGATCTTGCAAAAAGCTATGGAATCGATAGTTGGTCATGATGTTGGTCATATAAACACGGATGAAACGATTCGTGGTTCCACGCAATACGACTTCCTCTCTCCAATCCCCTATCAAGTCTCCCACAATGCATGGATTGCTTTTGGTACTGTTGTTGGAAGCGACATCAATAGGAGAAAACAAGGTTGTGGCAATACCGTTCTCATATTTCGTCACGTTCGTTCCATCTTGCAATTCCCTTAAAAGATCGCCATCCCACCAACAGGCCATATTCATGGAGACGCCGCCATCGCTGATCGGTTCACCATTGACTGAATTCCGAACGCCACCCGATCGTGCCGACCACCATTCCATTCCTCTAAAATCGGCAGTCACATCAGAACCCATACCACGTCCGACATCATCGCCAGAGGGTACCCGATAAATGACCGTTCCAGTTGCAGCTTCACGTAAGGTGGTTCCATCAATTTTATTTTCATGAACCGACAGAACCTCCAGCCCGGGACGTTCGGGAATAAAATCGGCCAAGTGTTGGGCATCTCCATGACCCAACCTGGTGTTATAAAAACCTCTGCCGTCTTGATCAATGGCACAGGAACCGTAAATAATTTCGTCGAATCCATCACCGTCGACATCACCCACCCGCAGGTTGTGATTCCCTTGACCGGCATAAGAAGCCCAAGGACTTGTCGTTGGTCCGCCGTATGTATCGAATTTCCAACGTTTTGTCAACTTTCCATCTGCAAAATCGTAGGCAACCAGAACCGTCCGTGTATAGTATCCACGGCACATGACAATGCTTGGGTGAATCCCGTCCAGATAGGCAACACAAGCTAAAAATCGATCCACTCGATTTCCGTAATTGTCTCCCCATCGGGTATTGATATTTGAAGTACTGGGATAAAGAACAGGAACTTCGTTGCCGTTATTATAAATATCACTGTATCGAGGTGGGTCGTATTCCGTCGTAACAATTTCCTTGCCGGTTTGACCATTGAATACCGTTAAAAACTCGGGGCCTGACAAAATATAACCGCTAGAGTTTCGATAATTCGCATTCGCATTGTAGGTGTTGGTGAAATTATATTTTGCTTTATAAGTCGGGAAATACGCCTCTCCAATGTTGGTACCAGCAGCATCTTTACCACCTTCGGCCGTTTTGCATACAAATTCAGCTTTGCCGTCCCCATCCAAATCATAGAGCATAAATTGCGTGTAATGGGCTCCCTCCCGAATGTTTATTCCGAGGTTTATTTCCCATAGAAAAGTACCATCAAGTTCGTACGCTTGAAATACAGGAGGATCGGTTATGCCACTAATGGAATTGTCCTGACCTGAACCTGCCCGATGAATGACGATTTCCATTTCACCATCACCGTCCAAATCGGCAAAAGAGGCATCGTTCGGCGAATATCTCCAGGTTAGGTCTCCATCAATTTGCTTCATTGGGATTTCCAAGTAAGGGTTTGCTCCACCCTCAGAAGAACTTTTAAGCACATATGAAGCCAAATCGATATTGCCTTCCACGCCGTTTCGCACCGCTCTCAAGTAGAACTTTAAGGAAGAAGCTATCGGAAGATAGGCCGTATAAAAGGTCGATTTGCTAACCGGTGAGCTGTTCACCAATACCCGCGTTCCCTCCGTACTTCCATTAATGGAGGCACGATAGATGTTGAAACTCGTTTGAAGGCTATCCGTTTCAAGGTAACGCCAACTAATGTCGATCATGTAGGCACCATCACGGTATGCAACCAATCCTCTCCCCAAATTTTCTTTTTGAATATTGGGTGAATAATTGGGAATTTGTTGTGCTTCAGCAAATCCGTAAAGGCTTGATAAAAGCATTAAAAGTGCCATGATCCTTTTCATTCGTTACTTATACAGCGGTAAATACCAGTTTGCTTCCGTGCTCATATCTACGCCGGAAACACCAGAAAGTTCATACTTCTTTTTAATATTCTCATCCCAAAGGAAATGGTTTCCTTCACCTGGCGTTTCATCATTTAAACGACGAGCGACACGAATCAAATCTTCCCAACGGTTCCCTTCAAAGCCCAACTCCTTAGCTGACTCACTGATTATCAACTTTTCAACAAATAAGATGGAGTCGTGTAACGTCGTGCAAGTAACAGGGAAAGGCTTATTGGGCAGATTTGCTCTTCCACGAACTCCACCGTTGCTTCTCCAGGCAGTCGTAATTCTTGGAGCCGATGTTTTATACCGTGCATCAAAAGAATAGGGGAATGGATATGGATCGAAGGGACTTGTTCCGGTAATTTTAATAGAATCATCGGGATAGTTCGAACCATTTGGTTTGGTATACACAAAAGTATTTCCTGAAAGCCCATCGTTAACAAACGCCCAAGCCAACTTAGGATATCCGGCACGATTGGCGGCTTCAGCATAACGCAGGTGCAAGGTAGCGGCACGATAAAGGAACCAACTTCCTTTTGGCCAACCTGGTGTGGCACTTGGCGTTTCTGCATAATAGGAATACTTCGAAACGTAGTTTTCGTTGCCAATTTTCTGATAGGCACCGGTTAAACCGCGGGCGTCAAAAGGAAATCCATTTCTCTGTGTTTCACTGCCCCAAACTGAATCAACGGCATATTTGGAGGGTTTCAAATAGTATTTTCCACCATTGATTCCAGTTGGGTTGAACAATTCAATGAATGGATATTTCGGTTCGAATTTGGAATCGTAAGCAATAAACCAAATCATTTCTTCCAGAGCCGTTCTACCGGTAGTAGTAGCCGTGAACATGTTCTTCCATGCGTTGTATAAAGAATTGAAGTCATCAACTTTTCCGTCTCGATAAAGTATTTGATACCAATCAGGCGTTCCACTGGTCCAGGCAAAGGTGTATAGTCGGTTCTTACGGAAGCAATTTCTGTCTGTCGGATCCAAGTCCTCACCAAAAGCCATTACTTCACGGTAAGCAGTAGCTGCCTGTTCGTAATTGTTGTTGAAAAGATACAAATCACCCAATAAAGTCCGTTTGGAAATAAAGTAAGGAGCCAGTGAATATCCATCCAAACTTTGTTGCACCAACTTGGATCCTTTGTAATTCTCTAAGGTGGGAAGGTTTTCCATACAACGAATCAGTTCAGGGATCAATTG
This sequence comes from Bacteroidales bacterium, assembly GCA_035719105.1. GTDB lineage: Bacteria > Bacteroidota > Bacteroidia > Bacteroidales > UBA1402 > UBA8389. The sequence continues at coordinate 158,401 of DASTGN010000004.1, forward strand.
GTCCAATGTCAATTCATTGTCTTTATACTTGTTCAGATCTTCAATCGTCACCAAGGGCTGCGTAATATAAGGTATCTTGCCAAATTGGATGCCAAGCTGGAAATAGATCCAGGTGCGCAAAGCTGCAACGTCGGAGTAACGTTCGTCGTATTCAGCCTGAATCAATCGATTGTTTTCCAACATGCGGTCAAAATTGTACAGCATATCGTTACAGGTTTGAATGACGCCGTAAAACTTGGTTACATTGGACCATGGGTTCTCACGAGAGGGAGCGTTCAAATTGATTTCCTGCAAATAAGGCGTTGCATTGGGCGTAACATCCAGTAAGTCTGCACGCAATTCATTCAGCACGACCACTTGCCCGGCCAAATCCATAAACTGACCGTACAAGCCTAAAATGGCATTATCCGCATCATCCACCCCGGCATAGAAATTCTTGTGGTCTATCACTTCTTCCGGTATGGTATCAACACAGGATGTTGAAAAGAGAAGCACAGGAAAAAGAAGTATCACTATTTTTTTCATTATATGCTGATTTATTAATTAATTACAAGGCGATTTTAATCCCTATGGAAATCCGACGTGGCTGTGGAACTACGCATGGATCAACACCATAATATAGAGGGCTTTGGCCAATTCCGAATTCTGGATCCAGACCTTTGTATTTGGTCAAAGTCAATAGATTTTCACCCGTTGCAAACAAAGTACAATCTTGAATAAAATTCGATTTTAATTTCAGATCGTATGCCAATGTCAATGATTTCAACCGAATGTAGGAACCGTTTTCAATCCAACGATCGGAAAAACGTGCATTGCCCATTGGGTCACCATATACCGCTTTTGGCATATTGGTTACATCTCCTTCGTATCTCCATCTGTTTAAAGTCGCTTGTGATTGATTGTTGTAGGTGGACGTGTTTTCAAGCTGAGCACGCGTATAATTATAGACATCGTTTCCGATAGAATATATCATCAACGTATTCAGCGACCATTTTTCGTATTTCAGCGTATTGGTAATCGAACCGAATACGTCAGGATTTGGATCGCCAATAACTACACGGTCGTTTTCATCAATAAGATTGTCTGTGTTTTGATTGACGAAACGCACATCACCTGCTCCGAATTTAACGGGAACCAGTCCTTGCAGTACGTGCAAATTGTCTGTATTTGCCTGATCTTGTGTCGAATAGACACCATTCGTTTTATACCCATAGAATTGTCCCAAGGGTTGACCCACTTTGGTTTGTATGGTGGCGCCCGAGGCTTGCGTCAAAAACTCTTCACCATTCAAATCCAACACTTTATTTTGGTAGGTCGAAACCATCAAGCCCAAATCCCAAACCAACGTACCATTCAGAATACGAGTGTTCAAGTTGAAATCTGCACCAGTATTGCGCATTGAACCGGCATTGGTGATGTAATGTTCAAAACCTGAAATACGTTCTGGAGTTGTAACCAAAATCATGTCTTTGGTGGTGTTCGAATAAACGTCTACATTGATATTGACCCTTTCATCGAAAAAGGAAACATCCAGTCCGGCGTTGATGCGTTCTACCGTTTCGGGTTTCAAATAAGTATTGACCAGGTTCCCTCTAATCAGACCATAACTGCCTAAAAAGTTTTGAGGTTTGTAATATTGAATACCATTGTAATTACCCATGTCATCGTTACCAGATAAACCGTAGCTCAGTCTGAATTTCAACAAATCGATATCGGCAACATCTTTCATGAAATCTTCACCACTTATCAACCACGCACCAGCCAGTGAAGGGTAGGTATACAATGCCTGAGCATTTTTTCCATAACGAGAAGAAGCATCGGAGGATAATGAAAAGTTGAAGAAATATTTGTTTTGAAAATCATAATCGGCTGTTGTATAGAATGATAGCCAGTTCCAGTTACCAATACTACCTCCAATTTGTCTCAAAAGCGGAATACCGTACCCAATCGTTTTGAAATCGTCCGAACTCGAGTTGAAAGCTTTTCCGAAATCATTTTCAGCTTTGTTGTTCTGATAACGGGAACCAATGCGAACATTTAAGTTTTGGTCGGATGCAAAGGATGTGTGGTAATTGGCATGAAAGTCACCATAAAGTGAAAAGAGACGATCCGTACGATGTTGCATTTCGTTGGTAATCAGATTATCACCGGACTGATCAAAAGCCACACCTACGCTTGGATAAAAGATCCTTTCGCGTTCTTTGCTGAAATTCAAACCGAAGGAACCGTTTAAACTGAGCTTCCGGTTAATGTTCCAAGCCAGTTCAAAAGTACCCATGAATCGATAATTGATATTTGCCAACAAAAGATTATTAGCCAGCACATAGGGGTTGCTGTTTCCAAAGATGTCCACTGATTCCTCGTTAGGTGACATCTTTCCTTCTTCATTGTAAATGTGAGAGGTGGTGAAAGGAGATTTAAACAAAGAGGCCAAAATGGGGTTGAGATTGTTATTTGAACCCTCATTCATCATATTCTTATTCCCATAGATGAAACTCATATTGGACATGAAATTCACCTTTTGGGACAACCTGACTTCCGAGTTGAAACGTGTGTTAAACCTCTGAAAATGGGTGTTTTTTAGACTACCTTGCTGATCCAAGAAGCCTAGAGATAGTACATATTTAGCGATTTCATCCCCACCTGCCACATTCAGATAATAGTTTTGACTCCACTTGCTGTCGTAAATCATTTTTTGCCAATCAGTTTCGTGATTGTAGCGGTAGTAATCAACGTTGCCATCGTAACCCCAAGGTTTTTTGACTGGCAATTCACTATCGAAGAATGGTAACTTTTCTACGTAAAGAGGCGATAAATTTTGACTTTGAAAGAGATCCGAAAGCAGATTACGGTGTTCTGCTGCATTTAATACGGGCAGTTTCTCGGGTTCAAAATTGATACCGGTATGGACATGCACATTGATTTTTGTTTCTAGTTGATTCGCTCTCAATGTTTTGATAAGAACCACTCCATTTGCACCTTTTACACCATAAAGTGATGTTCCGTCTTTTAGAACAGTAATGCTTTCTACATCCTTAACATCGATGGAAGCCAATGGGTTGGTCGTATAATTCCCAACCAATGAATTGGCATAAACGGAATTTTCGTAAGGCAGACCGTCCAAAATGAAAAGGGGCATGGAACCTGCGTTCATGGTGTTGAAACCATGCAAAAACATATTGGCACCCGCTCCTGGCATACCAGAGCGAAAGTTTGAATTTATACCGCTGGCATACCCTTGAATCAATTCGTCTGGTGAAAGAGCCACACTCAAATCGCTGTTCTCTAAGATCGAAGTCGCTGAATTGGCCATCATGGTGGAGGAAACATCGCCGGTAGGTGTATTAACGGTCCTTTGTGCCCCTTTGTAATCATTTTCGTAAAGATTCACATCAATGCGGTCGCGTCCCCTGACTGAAATTTCTTTCGTCGCAAAGCCATAACCACTTACTTTGATTAAGACATTACGATTGGGGATTAGGAGGGAATACGTTCCATTGTCTTCTGTAATAGCTGACGAAACTCCAACCACATCGACATGAATGCCGGGTAGCGGTTTGCCAGTAAGTGCTTCCGTGACCTTACCGGTAATCGTGAACGGGAACTTGTTTTTTTCCGACTGTGCGTTTACAGGAATTGTCAATATTCCGAATAAAAGAAATATCCAACAAACGATGTATTTATCAATCTTAATTGTATTCATATTGTTCTATTATTTGTAAACGCATTTAATCGTTTGGATCTACCAAGGGTACCAATCGGATATAATCTAAAAACAAGACGCCAGCATTGGTGTCTTTTTCCCTGATGGTATTGGACACAAAAATGGTGGCTTTGCCGTAGGCAGGGCAATTTAAGATTTTGTTTTGTCCAAAATCATCCGCTGATGTATAGGGTAATAACGGAGCTGTTAAAGAGGTGGCCAACATGAACATACTGTCGATCGCTGCTGTCCGATATCGTTTTAGTTGGATCTGACCAGACACACCTGCTACAGACTCGCTTGCCATCATTGAATAGGCTGTAAAATTATTCGAAATGGTTCCATTCGAATTTCTTCTCAATGCTGGTTTGCCTGGAAAACTAATCAACATCTTCTGTTCCATTAACATGGGGAATCGTTGTGTGTATAGAATGGTATCTGTTCCGTTAACTGTAAAAAGTGGAACAGCATTCTTTCCTCCAGTTGCATAAAGTTTGCCTGTCACAGAGTAAATGTGGGAGGATTTATCATCGTAAGTTCGCCAGTATATTTCATAAGGAACTGAAAACATTTCAGGTTCATATTTCAGGTAAGCGTTGTTGCTTTTACTTACAAAACCTTCGTTAGAACGATGAATCATATTAAAGGTCCTTGTTTCGGTAACGGTTTGGACTGAATCACCAGCCACATTCCATCTATAATAGGTGAACGTCGAACGCGTCTGCCCTTTGAGCGTCACGTCTTTACCACCTCTTGCCCATGAACGATAGCGAACTTCCCAACCGTCCTGGCCATCCCAACGATCTGTATAATCCTCTGCTTCAATGATTTTAGTTTTGATTTTGTTTTCATACATCTTGATATCGATGTCGTTGACTTTATAAACCTTTCCATTTGATGCCTGATAGGTTTCCACGATGGCAGATGGATTGATATCGACCAATAAAGAATCACCATTCATCGAAAGATATCTACCGACATGATCAATGTTCTCAGGATTCAAAATCAAGTCTTTGGTTATTTGACTGATGATTTCTTTAGCTTGCTTCACTGCATCGTCTTGATGCATGTATTTGGCATATTTGGTCTTCAGTTTATCTAAAGCAGTGGGTTCCAACAGTATTACATTAAATGCCAATGATTCGTCTCCTAAAGGAAATGCAGTTAAGAAATCATTCTGAGTTTTCATGACCTTATCATAGGTGGGTTGACCATTCGCATCAACCCCAGTCTGAACACTACGATCCATATCCATGACAAGTCTATCTTCGGATCGAATGAAATCGATCTGACCAAAATTGTTTTGTTCGAGTAAATACTCTAGAATATTCTTGCGATCGGTAATCATGTTGTCAATGATGTGCAGAACTCCGTTCGAAGTAGCCACGTTGGATTTAACCAATCCAGCGCCGGATATTCCTGCGGCGTTGACAGGGACATTCTTTTCGTTGATCATTCTAATTGTTGATCCCGTATCGAAATTGCCGGATTCGTTGACATAGTAGGAATAATAAGCGATATAGTTCTTAATCCACTCCTTCAACATCGTCGTATCCGTGAGGTTGAGTCCTGCCAGTACGCTATTTTGTGGGGCAAAAACGGTCAGACCCTGTTCATTCTGCAAGAATTTATCATAGCTGGTCTGCTGCAGGATTTGGGCAAAAACGGACAAATCCGTGTTCGAAGCAATCGCCTCATATAAATTCTTGCCTCTCATTTCGTCATTCAACCGGATATCATTCTTCCAGGCATCACAAGCTGAAAACAAGGCAATAATTGCTATGAAAAGCCCGATTTTAAACAATGATTGTTTCATACGTACATTTATTTTAAGGTCATATGGCTGTGACTCCATATTATCGTTTTAAAGTTTTTTTTCAACACCATCAACCAGCAATCGTCGTATCGGGTGGACATTCATTTTCTGGGAATATTTGACAATTTGGAACTTCAGGACCTACCCAGTTGCCTTTAATGTCCACTTTAGGCCATAATTGATCTTCTTCAATTGGAATGAACTGTATCAAATCCCAGCTACCAGCTTGGGATCCACGTCCACCTGTTGTTGCCTCAAAACGCATGACATGACGACCCGTTGATTGTACATCGATAATTCCGAGCAAATGTGAGCAAACAACTGAATTGTATTTTTTGGCGTTATATTGTTTCCAACCGTCAATCTCAATAGCTTCTTCACCGCTCGTTGACGGATTAGGCATATACGCTGACATATCAAAAATATACGGCAAAACCTGGTCGTCGTAACCTTGTTGTTTGAATATAGATTTCAGCTTTAATTCTAATTCCCTACGGTAGCACAACCAGACTTTATACTTGCCTTCAATCAAAACGGGCGTTTTAAATTCTATCCATTGGTTGGTTAAACTGTACAAATTGAAACGCAAAGCATCTGCATAAACATACTGTGATTTTTCATCCAACACAGTTGGATAACCGCTTGACCAGTAGTTGATTGTTGTTGGCGCTCTCCCTCCCCAAGTTACTTCCGACAAATCACCAGGTGCGAAGTTGACACTGGTTCCTGGTTTGCGGAAATTTTTCAAGGCGATGATTTCGGGCTGTTCGGCAACATCCCAGTCTATTCGATAGGCGGTTCGATTTTTTATTTGGATGTTTCCGTTAATTTTATGAATCACCCCATTTGAACAACTATAATCAGTAAAGTCGCTCGTTCTGTCTAATGGAATTCCAGCCTCAACCATCTTTCCTTGATTCAATTCATTCAGTAAGATGACGTCAAGATTTCTTTTGAATGTAATGACTTGTTTGGGAGCTACCGTTTGCATACTGGAAATGTAGAGCAAGTCTGCAACATACATCAGCGAATTGACACCATGATAGGCAATATAATTACGCAATAAGGTATCAGCATTTTCTATGGCTGGTGTATTCTTGCGAAGATCTGCCAATAACTCATCCACAGAATGGATTCCTGCATCAATAAATGCGTTGTCATCTTGGATAAAGAACGTATACCAAAGATTATCCCGTACCACTGCAAACGAATCTGCCATTCCTGAACGTTCGAACACTTCTTTCATGATGGAATAATCGCTTGGTAATGCCCTGACAGCATCAGTAATGGTTTGTTGAGGAGGTGTCAGAACTTTGTCAATAACTTGCAAGATACCATTGGCACCTCTCAAATCTTTCACGGTAATCTTTGCTTGACGGTTTACATAATAATCTCCGTCTTCCTTTGTGGTCAGATATTTTTTTGCAAAATTCGGGGAAGCCAACCTTCCAATGATAAAATCTGTTGTTCTCAGTGTATCTTTTACAAGATGGTATTTAACAATGTCCACAGCTTCTTCCTTAGTCAAAGCATTTATGTCGGTGATGTTCCGTTCAGCTAAATAGGTGTTCACTGCTTCATTGGTCGGAGCAAACAATGTATAAGTACCATAGGCATGAATTGTTCCTGTGTATTCTGCTTTATCCACGATTGATAAAAAGGAGGTCAAGCCTTGATCCTTCATCATTTCATCAATCATTTCGTCGCTGTAAACTTTATAGATCTTGCCTTCCATACTTTTGGAGAAAAAGTTGTCGCAGGATGTCATCCACACGGTTCCAACCAACAGGAGTATCATCCTGAGGGCAATAGGAACTATTTTTTGAACTAAATTATTTTTCATATGACCTTGAATTATCTGTAAAATTCATTTTGTACAAGTTTTTTATTGGTATCCAACTCATCCAAGCTGATGGGTAAATAATGGCTACCAGTGTTGCTTGTCCACTTGTTCAGCAAACTATATGCTTTTTCCGGTGGAGCAGCAAGTATGGCCAAACGTGTCAAATAATGCGCATTTTCAACGCTGTAATTATCTCTTTTTGCATGACGTAAAACGTCAAACCAGCGTTTGCCTTCAAATGCGAACTCTCTGGCTCTTTCGTTGACAATAAACTCTTCCATGGTTCTACCCTCCATCGAACCAACTTGTTTATAAAACATATCGGTCGATTCTGGTGCATTCGCTCTAGTGCGAATCTCCCCGACTAGTTCTTTAGCCTCTGTCAGCAACTCTTGGTTGTTGTTGTCGAGAATGGCTTTCTGTGTCAAAGCCTCAGCCTTCATTAGTATCACATCAGCCAAACGATAGAAAATCCAATTACTGAAGGAACTGGCAACAGGTCTGTATGAGAATTCATCTTTGGAAAGTCCAATCCATTTCCAAATATAACCTTGTTTATATGAAACGCCTTCGCCGCGCATGTCGAACCATCCCCTATCGATATTTGAAGTAATGAAATATTCTGAACTTAAATTTTCCATTTTGGCTTGCATTTTTGCATAGCCACCTGGTAGGAATAAGTTGCAAAATGGATTTGACTTATCTGTTTGGAACTGCAATTCGAAGATGCTTTCGACACTATTGCCCTGAGCATACATGGACGTAAAGTAGGAGGAAACGTCACCTTCGTTAACATAATATACGGTATCGGATACGCCAGGTGTTGCACCATCAACCAGCACTTGTTGCCTTCCCACTGGAACTAATGAATATTGCCCCGAACCAATTACTTGCGAACACAAATCGATGCAATAATCGTAATCACCTTTCCATAGGTAAATATCGGCAAGCAACGTTCTGAGACTTAAGGCATTGAAATGCCCCTTGTTGGTAGCCATATCATTATAACTAAATGGCAAGTCGTTTTCTACCCTTCTAAGCGAAGCAATGAGAGAGTCAACAATTTGAGCTTGCGGAGTGGCTGGAACTGCAAAGTTCTGGTCATCGTAAATACTGGCTTTGGTCACGTATGGAACATCACGAAACGTGCGTAGCAAGTAAAAGTAAGCCAAACTGCGGATGCAGGTGACTTCGGCTTCGTACTGTTTTAACAAAGTGGTGGAAAAAGACATGTCCAAAACCTGAGCCTTCTTTGCTAATTCAAGTACCGTATTGCATTGATTGATTGTTTTATAAAAATAACTCCAATCGGTGTAACTGTTTGAACTGACAATTTCACCGTTGTTGATGGCGATGATGTTTTCGTTGGCAGAGGGAGTTGGCACGACCATATCGGCACGTAATTCTCCCCAAATGAAATAACGCTCCATCATGTTATTTTCCATCAACGAAGTGTAACAACCATTTACGGCAGAATGGGCTTCCTCTTTCGTTTTCCAAAACCGGTCTCTAATAACACCATCTTCAGGTTCCAGGTTAAGCCATTGGGAGCATGACGATAATGATGTCAATGCCATAACAAGCAATAATCCAGATTTTATTTTAGTTTTCATGAATTCTATTTGTTAAATTGGTCAGAATGAAATATTTAAGCCAAAAGTGTATGATTTGGCAACAGGAGCTCGGGAATAATCTTTACCGGAACTCAAGGAAACTTCGGGATCTTGACCAGAATAATTGGTCCAAACATGTAAGTTGTTAACTGTCAGATATAAATAAAGTTCTGAAACATTATGTTTAACAAGCCATGACTTATCAAAATTATACTTTACGGTGACTGATTTCCAACGTAAGAAGGAACCGTCTTCGACAAAGCGATCGGAAGCCAACCAGTTATAGCCTTCACCATACAAAGCTCTGGGCAAAAGGTCAGCAGGGGCTTCGCTGGCATTATCGAAAGGATGACGCCAACGTTTCAAAACCGCTTTGCTCTGATTGTCATAGTTGTACATTTTTTCCAATTCCATACGGGTCATATTGATGACATCGTTGCCGTAACGGAAATGTAAAACGGTGTTCAGGGAGAATTGCTTATACTTGATATTTGGAGTCAGTCCTCCATAAAATAGCGGGTTGAAGTCTCCTAAGTACGCAATATCCTGATAGTTGATGTTACCATCGTTATTCAAATCAACATATTTGGCATCACCTTGTTTAAAGGTATAGTCAACGGTTGGGTATCCGAATCTCATGTATACTGGAATCTGAGCTCCTTGGTCGTCAACAGTGTAAATGGACTGGCCGTTGCGATCTTTGGCAATCGTTTGAGCTTCGTTTAGATAAACTCCATCGTATTTATATCCGTAAAAAGAGCCGATAGGTTGGTTCAATAGGATGCGGGTCAAATATGATCCATTCGTATCCCATGTTCCACTATACAGATTTGCATACTCGTGTACTTCTTTCACGACATTTTCATATTTGGCCACGTTGAAAGCGAGGTCAAAATTCCAATCCCGATTTTTAAACACTTTATAATTAAGACTTAATTCCCAACCGCGGTTTTCAACGGTACCGAAGTTCATACTCATGGAATTGAAGCCAGACGAACTGGGTATGTTTACGTTTTCTGTAAATTGATCGGTGGTTGTTTTGATAAAATAGTCGAACTCGAGGTTGAACTTATAGTCTAACGCAACGAAATTAAGACCATAATTTTGTTGCGTACTCTTTTCCCAACGCAAGTCTTTAAGTTCTAGGTTAACCGGATAGGTGGCATTTTCGCCCATGTAAGTCCAGTCGTAAGTATCGTAATTATTAAAGTACATATAATTTCTACTGGGAGCTTTCCCAGAAAAACCATACGATGCACGAAATGAAAAGTCATCCAACCATTTTATTCCTTTCATGAATTCTTCTCCAGAAATGCGGTAACGACCGGAAATGGCGGGGAATAAACCAAAACGGTGATTTCTACCAAAACGGGAGCTTCCGTTGTAATTTAAATTCCCGTATACGGTATATTTGTCTAAATACGTATAGTTCACATTAATAAATGATTCCACCAACCGTTCGCGAGAGGAAGGAGAACTTCCGCCCCCTGCAGGATAGATACGAGAGGGTATGGATGGGTCCTGCAACTGAGGATTTGCAAGATTCGCAGAATTGGCGTTATAGGAGTAGCTGCTTCCTTCGTACGTATGAACACCGGCTACACCGATTAATCTGTGAATGTTTGAGTTCGCAAAGTTTGGTGTGAAAAACAACTTATTGAACGTATTGATGGTAAAGCTTTCACCATCACTATCGGATGCACTGTTCGTTTGCTCATTCGACCAAGGTAATCCAGTTGCGGATTGAGGAAGAAATTTCTTCGTTTTCTGGTTGAGTGCTTGAAAAGACACGTCAAAGGTATATCGCCAAACCAAATTGGGTTGATACTGGATGGAAAGCTTAGGCAAGATCGTTTCACTGAGCACGTTGTTCTGGCCGTCTCTAGCCATTGCAACCGGGTTGAATACGTTGGGGTAATTACCCTGCGGATTATTTATCGGAGTAAAATAATTAGGAGTCCGTTCTCCAAATTCGTTAAAATAATAAATGCTCTGATTGGGCGCTTTGGTATAAGCATGTGAACGAACATCGGCACCGGCACCTCCGCTGTTTGGAACATAATTCCTTTGAATATCGGAATGTGTATAAGCCATGTCTGCGCTGAATCGGAGCTTATCCGAAACAAAATAGTCGAGGTTCAAACGAGTATTGATACGTTGCAATCCTGTTTCAATCGTGTTTCCAATTTGGTCGTAATATCCGGTTGAAAAGGCATATCGTACTTTAGAACTACCTCCACGAACCGATAAGTAATAATCTTGTGCAGAGCCATTTTGAGAAACGGCGTCTACCCAATCCGTATTTTGCGAATAGTTGTAGTAATATTCGGGATTGTTCGGGTCGTATGCAAATTGAGGGTATTCCAACGGGCTGAGAATGATACCCCTGTTCAATTGAGATTCCAGGATGAGCGAGGTATATTCATTACCGCTCAAGGTTGGTATGTGCAAAGGTTTTGGATAATACGAATTGGTTACTCGGAATGAAACCTTGGGAGGCGAAATCGTACCACGTTGGGTTGTAATTTGCAAAACACCATTGGCTGCCTTTGAACCCCAGATGGCAGTAGCTGCTGCATCTTTCAAAACTATAATTTCCTTGATGTCCGAAGGGGCAATATTCAACAATTGGGAAAATTCTTCTTCCGTTGCGGTTGAAAAATCGAAATCAGAACTGATGGCCGTTTCCAAGGGCACACCATCAACAACGATCATAGGCTGGTTGTCTCCAGAAAAAGAAGTGATACCACGAATTCGAATAGCCATCCCACTACCAGGATCACCTGCATTGGCTGTAATATCCACACCTGCAAGACGTCCTTGAATCATTTCGTCCACTGTTGCGGCATGTAAATCGGCAATTTCAGAAGCATCTAATTTGGAAATCGACATGGAAATATCCCGCTCGTCAATGGTCATGCTTCCTACGGTTCTTTTTGGTTTGGCCGTTACCACCACTTCACTCAGGGTATTGTCTTCGACCAAAGAAACTTTGATGGCCGTATTTTCTCCAATAGGAACAACAACCTTTTTATAGCCGATGCTGCTGATGGTCAATTTATTTTTGACATCGGTCACGTACAAGCTGAAATTGCCGTCTAAATTAGTCACCGTGCTCGACACAACCCGGTTGTCTTTATTTGATTCAATAATGGAAGCCTGTATGATCGGTTGCTTGTCATTGGCAGAAATGACCGTACCTCTCACCAATATTTTTTCCTGTGCATACGTACTTGCAGCAGAAAATATCAGGATACCGTACAACAAGCATAATTTAAGGACCAGTCGTCTCATGTTGCTATATTATATAAGGTTATTCTATTAATTGCGTTTCAGTTTGAAAATAAAGAAGTTGTTCACTTCATGCAGCACAGCTTTACATGCTATCCTGTTACTTCTGAAATTGTTCGGTATCGTAGTTCCAGTAACGATACCTCTCTGAACACGCATCACTGAACTCAATCCAAAAGCAGCAGTGTCCAAAATTTGCGTTCCCAACGTAATATTTTGAGGGGTAAATGTAATAAGGCCTGTCGTTTCCTTTTTAACTTCGATACGAGTGGTCACACTGGTCAATCCCAGCCTTTCGTCTGTTATCTTCAAAATGGTAGGTGCTAAAATACGGGTAGGAGACATGGGGTTCACCGGATAAATGAATTTTAAACCATCATCTGGAAGAACCGTTCCCTGCAGGAAGTGTGCATTCAGGAATTGAGTTGCTTTGGCGCGAGCCGCTAAATCGCCTCCTTGAATAATCGTCAATGCAGGAAGAAAGCCTCTGGCAACAGCCTGATCAATTGCAGAATTGTTGACCATCAGCACGGTATAGAAATTTTCCGTTTTGATACCGTCCAAATCGTCGGTGTCCGGATTTTTCAAACAAGCTTGAACATAATCCACAAACTTCGAAACACCCGGATGTTGAGTCTTAGCTCTTAAAAGGTACTGCCAAAGCGTCAATTCTTTCCAACGGGCTTCTCCAATGGCGGTTGCGCGGGGTGAATATTGAAGCATCTTGTCTACGTTGTAAACAGACCCATTGTTGTAAGTATCATTCACTTTGGTAACAGTGACAAACGTACCGTCTTCGATATTTCCTGCCGCTTGCAATTGATTGTTCTTATATCGAACCAAATCACCATAAGCATTTACTAAAAAGCCCCAACCACCGTAATTAGGTATGGGTGCTGTTGTAAATCCTGTAACCTCAGAATTCACTTCATTATTATTCAATCCAGGGAAAATGTGCATTCTCATAAGACGCTTGATGCGTTCTTCGGTTAGAGCAGAAGGCGACACTTCAGAATTTACAAATGAAGGCGGGCTAACAGTCGAATTCAGCGTGTAACCATCGGCTCGCAGCAAAGCGTCGGAGAAGTTCAAGATCGTATATCGCTCTGACGGATAGCCATTTAAAATACTCTTCATTAAATCTTCACGCAATCCTGTACCATAAAAATTTACATATGCCTGATTTAACCAAGCATGTGTGGGATTCAGGAAAATTTCGGAATAGACTGTTTCAAAGTATCTACTTTTGATGACATCGTCCGTCATGTAGACAAAACCATTGCTAGCCATCTTTTTATCTGTTATTCCTGCATTCTCGAATGTTTTGCCATAGGTTCCCTGTCCATTGACATACTCACCTGTAGAAGTCATGCTTCCTTGATATTGCGAGGGCCATACCAAACCTCTTACCATTTGAGTATTGATTAAGGTTGATATGACTTCATCAGGCAATTGGTCAATGCTGGTATAGTATTTAAGCAATCTGTTTTGGAGGTAGGCTTGCAATGCTTCGTTTTTTGGAACAAAGAGCGTATTACCGGTTCTTTCGGTTTCGTAAGTACCCGAAGCGTCTGATAAGATATTCTCCAAAATGGGCGAAAATGATAGTAAGCTGTATGACTTGTGATAGATTTTTTCAATACTTTCACCAGGACTCAATTTACGATACATGTCGAGCAAATTGGCAGGGGCTTCTGTATATTTTCTAAAAATGGTTTGTCCATTATTGTCTTTGAATTCAAGCAGCGATTTAAACTCAGAATAAGTTGGCTCTCTCAAAATCTCATCCATGTTCTTCAACGGTTCATTTACGGATGAAACTTCATGTATGACACCGTTTTCAGCAATAATATCCTCTGTCAGGATGGTTCCATCCTGAACATTTTTACCTGTATAAGTTGAATTTGGGAAAAAAGTATTGTAATCGGTTGCACCCAATGGGGCAGGAAAAGATTTAAAATAGGCTTCTGTAAAAACAGGTAGGTATTTGTAATTGTTTTCAGACAAACGATACTGATAATTCGTGCTAAAGGTTGTCACCCCACCTTCTGTCGTTTGATTAAACACCCAGTTGTCGTCGAATTCTGAATCTTTATAAGGCAATGCATAACAATTGGTTTTCCGTTTGAATGCGCCCGTGACGTATAACCTCTTATCCAAATAATCACCCAAATGTTCACCGGTCCATTTACTGTATACGATGGAGTAGGCGGCCAGATTTTTGAGTTCCTCTACTGGAATGTCATCTACAGAAGCATATGATTTTTTATTCAGATAGGCGGTAAAAGCTGAATCGTTGGGGGCAAATACCGTATAAAGACCTGCTCCTTTCAATACAAGAGCATATTCGGTTTTATCTACACATTGCAGATACTTTGTAAAGCGACCTTCTTGTTGTAATACCTCATAAATTGGTTTTTCCAACCAACTCGGTCTTTCATAGTATTTTCCCATATCATCGCACTGATAGAAAATTACAGTTAAAACGAGGCACAAAAAAATCTTATAATTCATATTCGCATTTTTATGGTGATACATTTCAGACTCAGGACTATTATTCACTACCGACACCGCTGTTCGGTTAATAAATCAATTAAAATCGCTGGTTGGGTATAAGTATTGTCCGAATTAGAATCAGACGAATTAGCTCCCTGTTTGTCGGGTTCATAATATAATAAAATTCAGACATGGCATTATTGAAAGCAATATCAAAAGTACATCAGTAGAAATTGTTAATACTTGAAAAAATGACATATTGCTTACTAAAAATGGCACGAAATTGATAGCGACGAACTGTACCCAAAACCATAGCTAAACCTCAAATATAAAGAAGATTCCAACTTTTTATACCGACTATCCCTTATTTTTTTGTTCCTTTGCAACAGATTTCGACCAAGCTTGGTTTGCAATCAAAATACTGATTTATGATATTTGACGATTTAGATTTAGAAGAAGAGGTTTTAGATGGTTTGTGGGCCATGAACTTCACGGAATGCACTCCTGTTCAGGAACTTGCAATACCGGTTTTACTAGAAGGGAAAGACCTCATCGCATGCGCACAGACCGGCACCGGTAAAACGGCAGCCTATTTGCTTCCCATCCTCAACCATTTGGTAAAATCAGATCATCCTGAAGACGCCATCAACGCGATCATTATGGTTCCAACTCGTGAACTCGCACAACAGATTGATCAACAAGTGGCGGGTTTCGCCTATTACTTGCCTGTCTCTTCAGTAGCCGTTTATGGTGGAAGCGATGGTATACTTTGGGAGCAGCAAAAAAAAGGTCTGCAGTCTGGTGTCGACATTGTAATTGCTACACCCGGTCGGCTTTTATCGTATTTAAAATTGGGTTTGATTGACCTGACTCAGGTGCAATATTTTATACTGGACGAAGCCGACCGAATGTTGGATATGGGCTTTTTCGATGATATCATGCTCATTGTGAACGAGTTGCCCAGAAGAAGGCAAACCATGTTATTTTCTGCCACCATGCCGGGCAAAATTCGGGAATTGGCAAAAACAATTTTGAATAACCCGGAAGAAATTCGGTTGGCTGTTTCCAAACCCAACGAAAAGATTGTCCAATCTGTTTACATTTGCTTTGAGCGTCAAAAAGCCTGGTTGGTCAAACAGCTCTTTGTGGAAACACTACCCGACAAAGTCATTATTTTCGCCGGTTCAAAAATTAAAGTGAAAGAAGTTACCCGAACCCTGCGTGGGATGAACCTCTCCGTTGCCGAAATGCATTCTGACCTGGAGCAAGCTGAACGTGACAGGACGATGCATGCGTTCAAAAGCGGCCAAGTGAACATTTTGGTGGCCACAGACATTGTTTCCCGAGGTATCGACATTGAGGACATCAGCGTCATCATCAACTACGACGTGCCCAATGATGCCGAGGATTATGTACACCGCATCGGTCGTACCGCACGTGCAAGCGCAGATGGTCTTGCCATCACTTTCGTTTCGGAAGACGAACAAGAATCTTTCGAAAAAATTGAGAAGTTCTTAGGCAAAGCCATTTACAGACTTCCTTTGCCAATAGAAGTTGGCGACGGACCTGAATGGGCTCCTTCCAAAAATCGCGGCAACAGTTTTGGTCGTAAGGGTAAAGGTGGTGGATTTAAAGGAAAAAGAATCGTACGATAATGTAAATTTTTATTCTATTGTCTTGACCAAAAGGGCGTTTTTTGACTTATATTTGAAAAAAATACGTACTATGGAACAAGATATGACCATCGTTTTCATGGAATTCACTTCGTCTGGTGAAGCATCCATCGTGAAAGGGGCCCTCGAGTCCAACAATATACCCTGTTTCCTAAGCAACGAAAATAGCCCTTATCCAAGCGGAATACTTTCGAGTGGTTTGTTCGGCGTACGCCTCCATATTTTTCAAAAAGACAGGGAAAAGGCAGAAGAGCTTATGGAACTTCTGAATTCTGCCCAAGATGATGAGGAGATATGGGATCAGGGCGATTTGGACGAAGTCAGCGATTAAACTTTGTACATTTTTTCACGCTGTTCCTTGACCAAGGGATCGAGAATGTAACTTTCGTAATCAGTCATTTTATCGATGATACCGTTTGGAGTCAGTTCGATAATGCGGTTGCATACCGTTTGGATGAATTCACGGTCATGAGATGCCATCAAAACATTCCCCTTGAAGGCAATCAATGTATTGTTAAATGCCTGAATAGATTCCAGATCCAAGTGATTGGCCGGTGAATCGAGCACCAAAACATTGGCACTCTTCAACATCATTCTGGAGATCATGCATCGCATTTTTTCACCCCCAGACAAAACGGAAACTTTCTTATAAATTTCTTCGCCAGAGAAAAGCATTTTCCCTAGGTAGCCACGAATGTAACTTTCGCTGGTATCTTCCGCGAACTGACCCAGCCATTCCACTAAATTGAGGTCCGAATTGAAAAAGGAATTGTTGTCAACAGGCAGATAAGCTGGTGTGATGGTGATGCCCCAGGTATAATGACCTTCAAGCGCATGTTTCTCGCCATTGATGATTTCGAAAAATGCAGTCATGGCTCTAGAATCCCGGGAAACAAAACAAATCTTGTCCCCTTTTTCTACATTGAAGTTTACGTCCTTAAACAAAATGTCTCCATCCATACTTGCTGCCAAACCACTGATTTCCAACACAGAGTTGCCTGGTTCACGTTCAGGTGTGAAGATGATTCCCGGATAACGACGGGTTGAAGGTTGAATGTCGTCCAAATTCAGTTTGTCCAACATCTTTCGACGGCTGGTAGCTTGGCGAGATTTGGCCACGTTGGCAGAAAAACGACGAATGAATTCTTCGAGTTCCTTTTTCTTTTCCTCGGCCTTTTTATTTTGGTTTTGTTGCTGTCTGAGTGCCAGTTGGCTGGATTCGTACCAGAAACTGTAGTTACCTGCAAATTGTTGTATCTTATTGAAATCGATGTCGATGGTGTGCGTAGAAACAGAGTCTAGGAAGTGACGGTCGTGCGAAACGACCAATACCGTATTCTCATAGTTAGCCAAATAATTTTCAAGCCACATGACGGTATCGACGTCTAAGTCATTGGTCGGTTCATCCAATAAAAGATTGTCAGGTTTGCCAAAAAGAGCACGAGCGAGCAACACCCTAACTTTTTCCTTGTTGCCCAAATCGGCCATCAGCATATAATGCAAATCTTCCTTAATGCCCAAACCACTTAACAATGATGCGGCATTACTTTCGGCGTTCCAGCCATCCATTTCAGCAAAGGCTTCTTCGAGTTCGGAGGCACGAATACCGTCGGCATCGGAGAAATCCTCCTTCATATAGATTTCGTCCTTTTCAGTTTTGACAGCCCAGAGTTTGTCATGACCCATCAGCACCGTATCCATAACGGTGAATGCATCGAATTCAAAGTGATCTTGTTTTAAAACGGACAAACGTTCACCCGGGCCAAAAATAACTGTTCCGCGAACGGGATCGACATCTCCGGATAAAACACGGAGAAGAGTTGATTTTCCGGCACCGTTGGCACCGATAATGCCATAACAATTGCCCGGAGTGAATTTGAGATTAACGTCCTGAAATAAGATACGCTTACCGAATTGAACCTGAAGATTGCTTACTGTGATCATTTTTACCTTGATTATGAGGGCCTTTCGCAAAGCCTGATGGATGACATCCCCTTTTTCCCAAAGGGAGTGCAAAGATAGTGGTTTTTAGCCGAATAGCTGCAAGGATCCAACAAAAAATCCCCGCAAACCAAAGGCCTACGGGGATCTTCCCAATTTATAATCGTTTGAGACTATTCTTCTTTACGTTTCGGACGTTCGGGGCGTGGGCCACGGTCGCCGTGGGGACGATCTCCACGGTCGGGACGTTCACCACGTTCCCGTTCGGGGCGTTCCACATAACCTTCGGGCTTGGGCAACAAAACTTTGCGTGAAAGCTTGTATTTGCCAGTCTTAGGATCAATATCAAGCAACTTCACTTCGATTTCGTCACCTTCTTTGAAACCAGCTTCTTCGACCGTTTCCAGACGTTTCCAATCAAATTCGGAAATGTGCAGCAAACCGTCTTTACCCGGCATGAATTCAACGAACGCTCCGTAAGGCATGATGGTGCGGATTTTGCCACGATAGGTTTCACCCGGTTCAGCAATCGCAACGATGGAACGGATCTTCAACATGGCGGCGTCAATGACAGCTTTGTTGTTGGCAGAAACTTCAACGCGACCTTTTCCTTCAAGTTCCTCGATAGTGACAATGGCACCCGTTTCTTCTTGAATACCTTGAATAATCTTACCACCAGGGCCAATGACAGCGCCGATGAATTCTTTTGGAATCCAAAGTACTTCGATGCGAGGAGCATTGGGTTTCAAGTCAGGACGTGGAGCTTCCAACGTTTCCATGATTTTGCCCAATATGTGCAAACGACCTTCACGTGCTTGCAACAACGCTGTTTCCAAAATTTCATAGCTGAGTCCGTCTACTTTGATGTCCATTTGGGTAGCGGTGATACCGTCTTTGGTACCCGTCACCTTGAAGTCCATGTCACCCAAATGGTCTTCGTCACCAAGAATATCGGACAATACGGCGAAGTTCGTTCCGCTCTTTTCTGAAATCAAACCCATGGCAATACCGGAAACCGGTTTCTTGATGGTCACCCCAGCGTCCATCAGAGCCAACGTACCAGCGCAAACAGTTGCCATGGACGAAGAACCATTGGATTCAAGAATGTCGGAAACGATACGAACCACGTAGGGATAATCTTTGGGCAGCATGCCTTTAATGGCACGGTGAGCCAAGTTGCCGTGACCGATTTCACGACGGCCGACACCGCGAGACGCACGGGCTTCACCGGTTGAGAACGGTGGGAAATTATAATGCAACAGGAAACGGGTTTTGCCGTGATCCAATACATCATCGATGAGTTTTTCATCCAGTTTGGTACCCAATGTGACAGAGGTCAGCGACTGAGTTTCACCTCGGGTGAAAATAGCGGACCCGTGGCAACCTGGGAGGTAATCCACTTCGCTCCAAATGGGACGAATTTCGGTGGTCTTACGACCATCGAGACGTTTGCCTTCGTCAAGGATGGAACGACGCATGGCTTCTTTTTCAACTGCGTGGTAGTAGCGGCCAATCATCTCTTTTTTAGACGCAGCCACTTCTGGATCGATGCTATCAATATATTCTTTAACAATATTGTGGAAACCTTCGACGCGCGCATGCTTGTCGGTATTTCCTGAAACGGCGATGGCGTAAGCCTTGTCAAAGGTTTTGGCCCAAATGTCCTTTTTCAGGTCTTCGTCGTTTACTTCGTGGCAATAAGTACGTTTGACCGTTTTGCCGACCATTTCGGTCAGTTCGATCTGTGCCTGACATTGAATTTTAATGAACTCGTGCGCTACTTTCAACGCTTCGAGCAAATCGGCTTCCTGAACTTCGTTCATTTCGCCTTCGACCATCATGATGTTTTCCATGGTGGCACCAACCATGATGTCCATATCAGCCAGTTCGAGCTGTTGGAAAGTAGGATTGATCACCCAGTTTCCGTCGATGCGGGCTACTCGGCATTCGGACATTGGGCCATTGAAAGGTATGTCGGAGACGGCAATGGCAGCTGAAGCAGCTAAACCAGCCAAAGCATCAGGCATATCAACACCGTCAGCTGAGAAAAGCATGACATTAACAATAGTGTCAGCGTGATAATCATCAGGAAAAAGAGGGCGTAAAGCACGGTCTACCAGACGGCAAATAAGTATTTCGGAGTCTCCTGCGCGACCTTCGCGTTTGGTAAATCCTCCTGGGAAGCGTCCGATGGCAGCGAATTTTTCTTTGTATTCAACCTGCAGGGGCATAAAATCAGTACCGGGTGTTGCATCTTGGGCTGAACAAACGGTAGCAAGCAACATCGTGTCGCCCATACGAACCATAACAGATCCGTCTGCTTGTTTGGCCAGTTTTCCGGTTTCGATGGTGATGGTTCTTCCATCAACCATTTCAATTGTTTTGACAATTGGGTTAATCATAAAAAAGCGTCTTTTAAAATTGTCGTTTTTTGTTTCTTTTAAAAATCGTGCAAAGTTAGTAAAAATAACAGTACCAAAATCTTGTATCTCAAAATTTATGGCCTGAAACGGATTGATTTACACGCATCTTGTGTGGAAAAATTGTCAATTTGGTGGACTTATTATCGAAATGAGACAATTTCAGATTTCGTACTAGATAAATCTTTATAAAACCACATATCTTTGAGGAAGTCCTCAAAATATACCATCATAAACCTTAAAACACTTTCGTATGAAAAAACTTCTACTCTTGACTCTCATTACCTTAGTTGCTTTTAATTCGATGACCTATGCAGTAAATAGAACATGGAATTTTATGAAATGGAGTAATGAAACCAAAGCAAATTTGGCAACGGATGTCACCAATTGGGCAGCCCCATCTGCAACTCGATTTAGCAATGCAGTGGCCATTGCAGCCGGAACTACCGTTATGGCTAATGGTGTGGTGGTGGCTGAACTCAACGGCTTGACATTTGGCTCACTCGCTGCTGACAAGTTCCGAATTGACTATGGAACAAATCCTGATAGGCTCATTATGAATGGGAATAACTTGATCATTAATGTCCCCGACTGCTCCGTTGGTGATACGTTGGTCGTATATGCCAAGACTGGAAGCACAGGCGTTGCTCGTGGAGTGACAGTTGCAAATGCCACACGTATTTCAGGCGCCGCCCTATCGGTTGACTCTGTGGTCAATGTCTTTACGGTAACTACTGCAGGACAAATCTCCATCGTTAACAATGCAGGCCTGCAATATCGTCTCATTTCGATATCAGCACCCGGAACCCCTGCTGTAAATCCTATCACTACAGGTCTTTCAACCCCGGCCCTTCATTCGGTTCCCGTCAAAACGGTTTACTTGAATTTAAACGGTGTGGTTGTGGGTCATGATTTCGCCAGTTTGCGCAAAGGCCTCTACATCCAAAAGAATTGGTACAGTGACGGAAAAACACTTAGCTCAAAATTAGTGAAGCTAACTGATTAAAATTTACAATCAAAAGGCAGCCGAACATTGATTCTTGAAGAATTCAATGTTCGGCTGTTTTCGGATTGGACGTTAAATATTGCTTTCTACCGATACTCTTTTTGGCATTTACGACAGAAATCCGTAGGTTTGTCGCTTATACACCGAAATCCATGAGAAACCGGACCTTATTTGTAAGTATCTGCCTACTGTTCCTTTTAATAGGATGTACTCGCAGCCCGAGGCTTGAAGTCGAGGGAAAAATCACAAACGCAAACGGTAAAGTACTTTATTTCGAACTTTTTGGGATTGACAAAACTCAAGTGCTGGATTCTGTCAAGTTAGACAAATCAGGTCGTTTCAAATTCAAGACCATTTTGCCAGAAGCACCAGAATTCTACCGGTTACGTATAGACAATCGATTCATACATCTTGGTGCAGACTCTGCTGCAATCATCAAGTTGCATGCAGATGGCGTTAATTTTGGAAACGATTATAAAATCAGTGGCTCCAAATGTTGTGAGGACATTCGAATGCTTTCTCGCTTGCAGGGAGCGACCCTCATGAGCGTGGACTCATTAAGTGCCCTGCTCAATACCAAACAACTTTTGCAGGCTGATTACCAAGAAAAAATGTTGCAAGTGTTCGATAGACACCGTGAACTGGCCAGAAAAACCATTTATGACAACCCACGGTCTCCAGCTGCTTATTTTGCCTTGTTCCAGCGTTTGCACAATTATTTGATTTTTGACCCTTACGATGCAGCCGACAACAAAAGTTACGCTGCCGTTGCTACTTCTTGGGACACATATTATCCAAATTCACTTAGAAGCAAGCACCTGAAGCTGCTGACACTTCAAGGGATGAAGGAAATCAGGCAATCCCGCGATGCCAGAAAAATCGATATTCAGGAAAAATCCAAACAGGCGCTTCTTGAAATCAAATTGCCCAATGTTTATGGCAAGATAATTCCTTTGAGCGCCTTACAAGGTAAAGTTGTCTTGTTGGATTTCACTGTTTTTCAAGCTGACTTTTCGCCCTCCAGAAACTTATATTTCCGAGAGCTTTATCACAATTATGCTGAACAGGGTTTTGAAATTTATCAAGTATCCCTGGATGCCGATGAACAATATTGGAAAACCGGCGCCAACAATCTTCCTTGGATATGTGTTCGTGACAATAACAGCGCTCAATCCAGTTACCTTAGAACGTACAACGTTCAATCCATCCCTACCTATTTCTTAATAGACCGAAATGGCGACATCGCACTTAGGGACGCCATGGTGAACGACTTGAACAAAGAGATACTGAAGCTATTATAAAAACATGTTTTAAAACAACACGCCGCCACTTGATATTTACCTAATTGTTTTATATATTTGCATTTACTAATTGAGAGTTCCGGTTCCGGCCGGAATTCTTTTTGTTTTATATATTCAAGTTGATATTAAAAAAAACGAGATATGTCAGTGAACTACATGACCGTTGAGGGTTACAAAAAACTAGAAAAAGAAATTGAACATCTGGAGTCGGTTGAACGTCCCAGGATTTCTCAACAGATAGCAGAAGCCCGCGATAAAGGTGATTTGTCAGAAAATGCCGAATACGATGCAGCCAAAGAGGCACAGGGTATGATGGAAATGAAAATCTCACAGTTAAAAGAGCTTTTCCTTAATGCTCGCATTTTGGATGAAAGTAAAATCAATACCGATACCGTACAAATTTTGACTAGTGTTACTCTTTTCAACAAGAGTACCAACCAAGAATTCAAATACACCATCGTATCAGAATCCGAAGCGAACTCCAAGGAAAAAAAGATTTCCGTCAGCACCCCCATTGCCAAAGGTTTGTTGGGGAAAAAAGTGGGTGAAATTGCTGAAATAAATGTTCCGGCAGGAGCCATCAGTCTAGAAATCCGTAAAATCGAATTAGCAAAATAATCCATCCCATGGCTAGCATTTTCAGTCGAATCGTTGCCGGTGAAATACCCTGCTATAAAATCGCGGAAAGTGAGCGTTACTTGGCCTTTTTAGACATTAGTCCGCTAACTCCCGGTCACACCTTGGTTATCCCCAAAAGGGAAGTCGATTATCTTTACGACCTGAACGATGAGGAAATTGCGGAAATCAATATTTTCGCCAAGAAAGTGGCATTTGCCATTCGAAAAGCTATCCCTTGCCAACGCATCGGTTCTGCAGTGATTGGTCTGGAAGTGCCTCACGCGCATATCCATCTCATTCCGATACAGAAAGAAAAAGACATGTTGTTTTCGAACCCCAAGTTGAAACTTTCACCTGAAGAAATGGAAAAGATTGCCAACGATATCAAGGCACAATTCTAATTACAGAAAAAAGATCCGCAAGCTTAAATGTTTGCGGATCTTTTTTTTATCGTTTTTGTATCAAATGTCTTTGGCAATGCGGAAACCACAGGAACCTAATTTGTGTTCAGGATTGTTGTGATCGCGTTTTGAAACACGCAACGCATTGACATCTCTATCTGCCCAACCACCACCACGTCGAACTTTATCAGTTATTCCGGACTCGACCGCATCGGCATCGCTCATCCCTTTTGGATTCGTTTGGGTAAATGGCAAATATAAATTGTACCAATCAGCCACCCATTCCCAAACGTTTCCACTCATATCATACAAGTGTAGGTCGTTCTCTGCTTTGGTCATCACTGGCTGAGTATCTCTGCTGCCAATAGGCAAAACTTTTACATTCGCTTGATACCAGGCATAATCGGACAATTGTGCCAAGGAGCACCCACTAAATAAGTTCTCATTATTTGGAACGCCACCACGAGCAGCCCATTCCCACTCCGCTTCGGTCGGAAGACGTCCGCCAGCCCATCGGCAAAATTCATTGGCTCCATACCACGTGACGTTTACCACTGGATGGTCTTCAAATCCTGGTTTGATTTTCCATGTGGCGTTCCGCATATCGTAACTAAGCCCGAATTGATTGTAAGGGTCAATAATCGCTCTGTTGCCACCGCTTGCAGTAAGTCCGGAACCCCCACCACCAATTTTTCTGCTGATCAGAAATTTTAAAAATTGAGCATTGGTAACCTCGGTAGCACCCATTTGAAATGAACTGACTGTTACAAAGTGAACGGGAAATTCGTTACTTCGAGCAAACGTGTCTTGCTCTTGCGTTCCGCCCATGGCAAAAAATCCACCATTGACAGTTTCCACCGGAATACTCACATCTCCAGTCAAGAATTCATAGGTGGTGCCATAGTAGGTTGAATCGGCCGTTTTGACATAAAGTCGGTATCGATAGCTTGAATCAGCTGACAATCCATTAAAAGTAGCCCTTACATCAGTCAGTGAACCGGTGCTTTGAAACCTACGACCATTGTTATAAATGAGGTACGTTTGAGCCGGGTTCGATGTTAACAGAAATCCAGATTCCTTGATTTCGTCACCTACCACTGTGACCGTTCCGTTTACCGAAGCAGACGCAAGGCTCACATTATAAACACTATAGGTCTTAATGGTAACTGTCACATCCTTTGTACAAGAAGTAGCAACCAAGCCCAAAAGTACGAGGAGAGAGATTAAGAATGATTTCATCGAAAACTTCATATTTACATACTTTAAACGTAAAGCACGAATGCGTGCCAAGCTCTGCAAATGTAGGAAAAAAATACTGTTTAAAAGGGATCTACATCAAAAAGCACCTGAACACTTTTATAATCTTGCTCCTTCTTAAGCACCTCCTGTGCCCAAAGTAAAACTTCGCGAATTTTGGAAATTGATATGGAAACTTCAATCTTGAGAAGCATTTGTTGATAATGATAATTATTGATTCGAGCGATGGAGGGTTGGTCGGGACCCAACAGACGATGACCCAGAACGGGGCGCACGATTTCGGCAAAATAACGAGCCGCACGACGTACCACCAAAGCATCTTTGTGCTTTAATCGGATTTGAATGAGACGGGTGTATGGCGGATACAAAAACTGCTCGCGCAAAGCCATTTCACGTTTGTAAAAACCTTTGAAATTATTGTGAATGACATCCTGAATGATGGGCTGATAGGGGTCGGATGTTTGAAGCACGACCAAACCACGAACACCCTGGCGTCCTGCACGTCCGCTCACTTGGACCATCAAATGGAAAGATCGTTCATGGGCTCTGAAATCGGGGAAATTCAACATTTGGTCGGCATTTAATATACCCACAACGCGGACCTGTTCAAAATCGAGCCCTTTTGAAACCATTTGAGTTCCAATTAATATATTGGTCTTCTTGGTTTCAAAATCACGAATGATTTGTTCGTATGATTTTCGGCTTCGGGTTGTATCCGTGTCCATTCTGCTAACCAACGCTTCGGGAAACAGATTACGAACTTCTTCCTCGATTTTCTCTGTTCCATAACCCAATAGGGTCAAATCTTCGGAACCACAAGAAGGGCATTGGTTCGGTACTTCGCGCTCAAAACCGCAATAGTGACAAGTAAGTTTCTGATGGTACTTGTGATAAGTCATCGACACATCGCAACGTTCGCACTTTGGAACCCATGCACAAGCTTTGCATTCCAACAACGGGGCATATCCGCGACGGTTTTGGAATAAGATTGCTTGCCCACCGCTGCCAATCGCATCTCCGATTTTCGACGTCAAAAATGGGGAAAATAACGATTTCATGATCTTTTTCCTCTTCAACTCTTTGGTGTTCACGGCAATGATTTCGGGCATTTGCATGTCGAAATGCCTTACCTGGAGTTCCACCAGACCGTATTTCCCACTCATGCAGTTTGCATACGTTTCCAAACTGGGTGTGGCTGTACCGAGTAAGGTTTTTGCCCCATGCAAGGAAGCTAGCACCAAGGCGGCATTTCGGGCATGATAACGGGGAGATGGATCTTGTTGCTTGTAACTAGTCTCGTGTTCTTCGTCAATGATGATGAGGCCCAAATCCCGGAAAGGCAAAAAGATGGAAGACCGCACTCCCAGAATAACTTGATAATCCTCCTCGAGCAACATTTTCTTCCAGAGTTCCACCCGTTGGGCATCCGGAAATTTGGAATGATACACCCCCAATTTGCTTCCGAATACCCGTTTCAAGCGGTTTGATAGTTGGGTGGTCAGTGCTATTTCAGGAACTAAGTAAAGCACTTGCTTCCCACTTTGTATGCACTCTTGAATGAGATGGATGAACACCTCCGTCTTACCTGATGAGGTCTGTCCATGCAAAAGACAAACAGGTTTTTGTTGAAAGGAGGTTTGAATGGCATCCAAAGCTTCCTGCTGTTTCGCGCTTAAAGTGGAAATGGGAACAACGGTATCGGTCGACTCTTCCAATCGGTCAACCGCCAAGTCAAAGACTTCCAGAACACCTTTATTGATAAGTGCTTGTAATACAGCCACAGTTGCTCCCGACGCTTCCAACATTTCTTTCTTGCCTACTAATTTTGGTGTCGCATTTTGAAAAAAGTCGGAAAGATGAAGGTAAATCATCAGGATGTCCACTTGTTTTTTGGCTCGATGGGATTCCTCCATAAAATGCTTCAATTGTTCGGGATCCGATTGATAGGTCGGAGTGAGTCGGACAAAAGACTTTGTTCGGATTTTGTAGGTTTCCCGTAAACCTTCAGAAACGGTCAGCGCTCCTTTCTCGACCAATTCCTGAACCAGCGGCAAAGGGTTCGATATTCCGGTTATACGGCTAAGCATCAGTATGTTCATATCTTTGCCCGGAATCAATGCCTGAAGTATCTGCGTCTCTTTATCCTTTAGGGGATGCTCAGATTCAAAGTCCGGATTCAAAGCAACCGTTGTTTCACTTTCCAGCTTCAAACCCGATGGTAAGGCTGCTTTCATCACTTCACCAGGCGCACAGAGATAATAGTTGGACAACCATTCCCAAAATCGAAGTTGCAGGTCTCTCAAAACAGGCATTTCATCCAGCAAACTAAGAATCGGTTTGGTTTGATAATTGGTGGGGGCCTCCTGGTGAAGGCGCATGATGATGGCCGTATAAAGTTTTCGAGAACCTAATGGAACGATGACTCGACAGCCCACCTGGGCAAATGTGGACATTTCCTGCGGCACTGAATACGTAAAGGTTTGGTTCAGAGGCAGCGGGAGCAATACGTCGGCGAAAACCACCGGCGTCGTCATGGCAATAGGAAATTGGCCCAAAGGGGATAGTGATCGGAATAACGCAAATGTTCCACCTTGGATTTCACACAACGGATATCGGGTGTGTGTAAAATGTAGTCGATGCGGAACAAGAACAGGTTTTCATGGAAGGTATGTCCCCAACCATTTCCTCTCTCCACCCAACAATCCAGGATGTCGGAACGTATTTTTCGATAGGTATAGGAACCTGGAACATCGTTAAAATCGCCGCAAACAATAACTTTATAAGGAGATTCATGAATGACTTTGAACACGGCATCTGCTTGATTGCCTCTAATTTGGGTCGACTTGCCGACTTTGCTTCCGAGCAATCCGGCTACTTTGGTAATTTTAGCGGATTCCCTTTTTTGAATGATTTCGGTGTATTGGTCTTTTTCTTCCCTATTCAACTTATTGGATTCCAGGTGATTGTTTATAACGCGAACCGTATCCTTTCCAATTTTGATATCGTAAACCCAAGATGAGTTCGATTGGCTTTCGTATTCAATTCGATGAAAACGCAAAATGGGATATCTGGATAAACAGACGACGGAGAATCGTTCTTCTTTTTCGCCCGTTGCAAAATATCGATATGCCTTTAACGCTTCCCTCGTTTTTTCGTCGAACCGGCCTTTCTGAATGAACCCTGCACCGACCTCCTGCAGGCAGACGATGTCTGGATTCAAATCCCGAATGTATGCCACGATTGGATTCAGATTTTCAGTTGATTTTTTACCTGCATGGGTAAGAAATTCAACATTATAAGAAAGTACTTTAATTGTTTTTCCAGTGACTTCTTCTTGATTGAAATGTATCGGAAACCAAGATTTAGCAGAATCCAATGTTAGGAAGAAGCCAAGTAAAGGGACTATAATCCAAAGTTTTAGTCGAACTCCCCAATAAAAAATGAAGAAAAGATTCACCAAAGCAAGCACGGGGAAGGCATAACCCAAGAAAGAGAAAAGAACCGAATGTTCGGGCTTGATCAAATAAGCATGGCCACAAAGGATCAGCAACACAACTACCCCGAACGTAATGGTCAGGATGAAAGAATGCACTATTTTCCAAAAGCCGTTCATGCGTTTTTATGACTTGTTTTGCCCGTTTTTGCTTGATTCAAAAAGTTGTTGCTTTTCTTGTGCGGTCAAACTATCGTAACCCGACTTCTTGATTTTATCCAGAATCGTGTCCAATCTTGCCATTTCGGCCTTTTTCCGATCCCGGTATTCTTGATCAACATCGGGAGCTTTATAGGTTTGTTCCGATTTGGAGCGTCGATAGGTCACTTTCATTTTTGGTCTAGGACGGAAAAGGTTGGCAATACCATCAATGAAAGGATTGATCCAGTGCGTGATATCGATGTTTTGTCTCAGTGTCAGGCCAAACAAAAGCCCGGCCACGGCACCACCCAAATGAGCCATGCTGCCACCTGCGTTACTGCCGTTCAAACTCAAAACGTCCATCACGATCATGACGATGGCAAGCCACTTCAACTTGATAGTGCCCAGTAGAAATAAGGAGACAGGTTCATCTGGACGATAAAATGCAACCGCGATACCAAGAGCGAGAATGGAGGCGGATGCACCCATCAGGCTGGCATTTACGCCTTCGAACGCTGGAAAAAGATTGTAAAAAACGATAAAAAACAGCGCGCCAGAAAGACCGCCGATGACGTAAAGTCCTCCCAACTGTCTTGGAGTGAACCAGCGCAGAAACATACCGCCGAAGAAAAACAACCAGAGCATATTGAACAATATGTGCATCAGATCCAGATGCACAAACATGTAGGTTATTGCTGTCCAAGGAGTTATCAGGAATTGTGGAAGAGAAGAAGGCATTTGAAGATAATTCATGAAGCCAAATGTTTCCACCTTAAAAAGTCCCAACAAAACCATAATCAACCTCAACACCAGAAAAATGCCGGTATTGATGAAAATTAGTCTGGTAACGATGTTGCCCTCGCTGTATTTCAACTTTAATTTATCCCAAAAAGAATCCATTGCCTATTCCTTTCTTTTTCCAATAACGTATTAAAAAATAGCCGAAAAGCATGCCTCCCAAGTGGGCAAAGTGGGCAACGTTGTCCCCCGAGAAATTGGCCACACCTGAAAATAGTTCCAAAAGTCCGTAACCGATAACCATGTATTTAGCCTTGATTGGAATGGGTATGAACATGAGAAATAGAGGCGCATTCGGGAATAGCATTCCGAAACCGAGTAGGATACCGAACACACTTCCAGATGCTCCAATGGTTACTAAGTAATTCAATATCTGATCCTTAGCCTGTTCAGCCTGTTCGGGACTGAAAACCATGCCTTGTGCAGATGGAAAATATTTCAGGAATGGTGCCATGTCGGGATTGGTCGCAAAATTTGCGGTTGCTTCCAACAATGGATGCAGGGTGATGTACCAAGTCAGTTCTTGCATTAAAGCGGCGCCAATTCCGGTCACCATGTAAAACAACAGAAAACGCTTCGGGCCCCAGACCTGCTCTAGAATTCGGCCAAACATATAAACACCGAACATGTTGAAGAACAAATGCGCCGGATTCAAAGGTGCATGCATAAACATGTATGTGATGATTTGGCTGAGATTAAAATGATCGGAGCCGATATAATGCAAACCTATTAAATCGTCAAGTTGAATGTTAAAGCGACGAAGCACAAAAGTCGCTCCCCACATCAAGGCATTGATGATGATCAGATTTTTTGTGACCATTGGAATGGAAGACATGAAGCCTGAAGAAGATCGAAAACTACTCATATAAAGGATTTAGTTTGATTGCGAAGGCCGATGGAACCTGCCTTCTGACATTGACAAAGGTATAAAAATAGGCACAAACCGTAGCTTTTTTGATTCTTTTTAATAAAAAATGACCCTTAGGATGTTTTTTTCTTCATTTTTTCTTGCAATAATGAAATTTAACCATACTTTTGCTTCAGTGTTTTCGAATTTAACACTCTATCAATCTTTGCATCAACCCCTTTTGTTAAACTTTATATTCTAATCGTACTATGAACAAAGCAGAACTTATCAGTGCAATTGCCGACAAATCCGGCTTGAGCAAAGTGGACTCAAAAAAAGCCCTGGACGCATTCTTGGGTAGTGTTGCCGAAACGTTGAAAGCTGGCGATAAAATCGCATTAGTTGGATTCGGCACTTTTTCAGTAGTTAGCAAAGCCGCTCGTACCGGAATCAATCCCGCTACCAAGCAACCCATCAAAATTGCTGCCAAGAAAGTTGTTAAATTCAAAGCTGGAGCTGAATTGGCCGGTCAGATTTAATATCTTAAAATGACATTATAAAAAAGCTACTCATTCCGGGTAGCTTTTTTTTGTGTCTTTTTTGCCGTAACTTTGCAACTCGCAAACCATTCGTCCCATGACCATCAGCCAACTTCTTGAGAAAAAAGCCCTTCAGGCCATTGAAAATCTTTACGGACAAACCGTGGATGTTTCCCAGATCCAACTGCAATCGACCAAAAAGGAGTTCGAGGGTGACTTGACATTGGTTACCTTTCCCTTGCTCCGAATATCTAAAAAGAAACCGGAAGAAACGGGTGAAGAACTGGGAAAATGGCTCCTCGAAAAGACTCCAGAATTGAGCAGCTACAACGTTATCAAAGGGTTCCTTAATTTGACGGTTTCACCCGCATATTGGTTGAACGAATTGGTTCTAGCGTCCAACACGACCGATTTCGGCCTTACTAAAGCAGGGGCCGATTCTCCTTTGGTGATGGTCGAATATTCCTCGCCCAATACCAACAAACCCCTTCACTTGGGGCATGTCCGCAACAATTTACTCGGATACAGCTTATGCCGCATTTTGGAAGCGAATGGCAACAAGGTTGTTAAAACCAACATTGTTAACGACCGTGGAGTCCATATCTGCAAATCCATGCTGGCCTGGAAAAAATACGGGAACGGCGAAACACCGGCTTCCTCTGGGAAAAAAGGTGATCATTTGGTTGGTGATTATTACGTCGCATTCAACCAACATTATTTGGAAGAATTGGCTGAACTTCAAGCCAAAGGTATGACCAAAGAGCAAGCGGAAGCGGCTTCAACCCTAATGGCGGAAACGCGTGAAATGTTGCTAGCTTGGGAAGCAGGCGATCCGGAAGTTCGTCAACTTTGGGAAACCATGAACGGTTGGGTTTATGCCGGCTTTGACGAAACGTATAATAAATTGGGGGTCAGTTTTGATAAGATTTATTACGAATCTCAAACGTACCTGCTGGGTAAGGATGTGGTTCTCGACAACCTTGAAAAAGGAATATTTTACCGTCAAGAAGACGGTTCAGTTTGGGCTGACCTCACTGCAGACGGGCTGGATCAAAAAGTATTGCTCCGTGGAGATGGAACTTCGGTTTACATGACCCAGGATATTGGTACTGCTAGCTTACGTTTCAGCGAGTATCCCATCGATAAGATGGTTTATGTAGTTGGCAACGAACAGAATTACCATTTCCAGGTGCTTTCCATCCTGCTTGACAAAGTGGGTTTTGCCTGGGGCAAAGATCTGGTTCACTTCTCTTATGGAATGGTGGAGCTACCAGAAGGTAAAATGAAGTCTCGTGAAGGCACGGTAGTCGATGCAGATGATTTGGTGGATGAAATGGTAGGCACCGCCCGTGAAACCTCTCGTGAACTTGGCAAACTCGATGGACTTTCCGAAGCTGAAGCCGAAGACATCGCCGAAATGGTTGGTATGGGTGCCTTGAAATACTTTATTTTGAAGGTGGATCCTCGTAAGAACATGACTTTCAACCCGAAAGAATCCATTGACTTCAACGGAAACACAGGCCCGTTCATTCAATATACCCATGCTCGCATTAAATCGGTGCTCCGTAAGGCAGAAGAACAAGGTTTATCTTTTGACACAAAACCGAACGTTGCAGGAAGCCTTTCGGACAAGGAGTTGTTCCTAATTCAGCTCATCGACAGTTTCCCTCAAACTGTAAAAGATGCGGCAGAAGGATTCAGCCCCGCCATTATTGCCAATTACATCTATGAGCTGGCAAAGGAATTCAACCAGTTCTATCACGATTATACTATTTTGAAGGAAAGCGACGAATCGCTCCGCGGTTTCCGATTATTGCTGGCTTCTACGACCGGAAAGGTCATCCGCACCGGCATGGATCTGCTTGGCGTTCGTGTTCCCGACCGAATGTAAACTCAAAATCCTTACGTCTATGAAAATCACCTTCCACGGAGCAGCTCGGACCGTAACCGGATCCAAGCACCTTATTACATTGGATAACGGTAAGAAGTTGTTATTGGATTGTGGCATGTTTCAAGGCATGGGCAAAGAGACTTACCCGTTGAACAGGGAGTTGGGTTTCGATGCCCGGGAAGTTAGTTACATGGTTTTATCACATGCGCACATAGACCATTCTGGTTTAATTCCCTTGTTGGTAAAATATGGTTTTAACGGGAAAATATACGGTTCGGAAGCAACGCTCGACTTAACAGCCATTCTTCTCAAAGACTCTGCACACATTCAGGAGGCAGATACCAAATTCTTGAACAAGAAACGCCTTGCAGAAGGCCGTGATCTGGTTGAACCCCTTTATACAACAGAAGATGTAGACGATGCCGTTCTGCTTTTTGAACCTCTGCCCTATGACAAGCCCTTTGTAATCGACGAAAATATTGAGGTGGAATTGTTCGATGCCGGTCACATTATTGGAAGCGCCACGGTATTCTTGAAAATCACAGAAAACGGCAAACTCACTCGAATCGGATTCAGCGGAGACGTGGGAAGGTACAACGACCCCATTTTGAGATCACCTCAAACATTTCCTCAGGTGGATTACATGCTCATTGAGTCTACTTATGGGAACCGATTGCACGACAAGATTGAGGAAACGCCGGAACACTTACGGGAATTAATAGTGGAAACCTGCATCGACAAACGCGGAAAATTGATTATTCCTGCATTCAGTGTCGGTCGGACCCAAGAGCTGCTGTTTGCCTTAAATGAACTGGAACTTAACAATCGATTGCCGAATGTTAAGTATTTCGTGGACAGCCCGTTATCCGTTGCAGCTACCAACGTAGTGAAAAAACACCCCGAATGTTTCAACCGCGCTGTTCAAAAGATATTAAAGTTCGACAACGACCCATTCGATTTCAGAGGGCTGCATTTTATAGAAGACAAACGTGATTCTCAGGCTATTAACGACATTAAAGACCCTTGCGTCGTCATTTCCGCATCGGGCATGGCCGAAGCTGGGCGGGTAAAACACCACATTGCCAATAGCATCGGAAATCCCAAAAACACCATCCTGATGGTGGGTTATTGTGCCAAAAATACGCTAGGAGCCAGACTAAAGGAACATCCGACCGAAGTGAGCATTTTCGGAGATGTTTTCAAGGTGAGGGCCGACATCCGACAGATTGAATCCATGTCCGCACATGCCGATTACAACGATCTTTGCCAATACTTATCCATTCTGGATCCAGAAAATGTCAAACGTGTTTTCGTTGTGCATGGGGAGCCGGAAGTTCAGGATGAATTCCGCGAAAGGATTATTCGAAAAGGTTTCCGTAACGTGGTCATCCCAGAAAAAGGCGAATCGTTCAAATTGTAGTAAGGCGACTCATTCTGTATTTTTATGCACACAAAAGTGAATTATGTGTAATTTTCTTGCAATAACAAAGGATTTTATGTTCCTTTGTTATTCTACAATCAGACTTCTTGTTTCATCTTCAAAAGATTAAAAGAAAACTATGTCAGATACTGCTAAAATGACTTCACTTGAGAAAGTGGTCATTCGCTTTTCAGGCGATTCTGGTGATGGGATGCAGCTTACCGGCAGCCTTTTTTCCAACCTTTCCGCCATTTATGGTAATGAAATTTCCACTTTTCCAGATTATCCTGCCGAGATTCGTGCTCCACAAGGTACTTTGAGTGGGGTCTCTGGTTATCAGGTACATGTAGGTTCCACACGGATTTATACTCCTGGAGATTTGGCCGACGTACTCATTGCCATGAACCCTGCTGCGCTTAAGGTCAACAAAAAGCACATCAAATCAAATGCCATCGTCATTGTTGACGAGGACGCTTTTGACAAGGCAGGATTGAACAAAGCTAATTTTAAAACGGAGAATCCTTTTCTGGAACTTGGAATGACTGGCATTCAGCTCATTTCTGCCCCCATTTCAACCATGGTGAAAGCGAGCCTTTCAGATAGTGAAATGGACAATAAAAGCATTCTTCGAAGCAAGAATATGTTTGCTTTGGGCCTACTTTGCTGGCTGTTCAATATTCCGGTCGATGCGGCTATGCACTTGCTCGAAAACAAGTTCAAAAAGAAACCAGCCATCTTGAATGCCAACCTCAAGGTTTTGGTGGATGGCTATAATTTCGGTAACAACACGCACGCCAGCGTTTCTACCTACCACGTGGACGCGACCGAAATGCCCAAGGGAACCTATACGGACATCAAAGGGAATCAGGCTACTGCTTACGGTCTTATCGCTGCCTCGGAGAAGTCAGGGCTGCCCCTTTTTCTGGGTAGTTATCCCATTACTCCTGCAACTGAAATTCTGCAGGAACTGGCTGCACGCAAGGATATGGGGGTAAAAACCATTCAAGCTGAGGACGAAATTGCAGGCGTTTGTACTGCCATTGGCGCCAGTTTTGCCGGAAACCTTGCTGCAACATCCACTTCTGGCCCCGGATTGGCATTAAAGACCGAAGCCATCGGCTTGGCCGTCATGGCTGAACTTCCATTGGTAGTAGTGGATGTTCAACGTGGAGGTCCTTCCACTGGGCTTCCTACTAAAACAGAGCAATCGGATCTTTATCAAGCGCTTTACGGCCGCAACGGCGAGAGTCCTCTGGTGGTTTTAGCAGCCAGCACTCCGGCCAACTGTTTTGATTTTGCATTTATGGCTTCAAAATTGGCCATCGAGCATATGACACCCGTTATTTTGTTAACCGACGGATTTCTAGCCAATGGCTCTTCTGCATGGCGTTTGCCCGAAATGAATAATTATCCGGTTATTGTTCCTCCATTTGTACATAAAGATATGCAGGAAACCTGGAAACCATACTTCAGAAATCCCTCCAACGGATCTCGTTATTGGGCAATTCCTGGCATGGAAGGTTTTGAGCACCGCATCGGAGGTCTTGAAAAGGATCACTTTACATCAGCCATTTCGACCGATGCCAAAAATCACCAACGCATGACCGATTTGCGTCAGGCTAAAATCGACCGCATTGCAGACGTTATTCCTCAGCTCGAAGTGCAGGGGAGTCTCGATGCCGAATTATTGGTTGTTGGTTGGGGTGGCACTTTTGGCCATTTGTATTCCGCTGTCGAAGAACTCATTGCCGAAGGTTACAAAGTTGCACTGGCTCATTTTAATTACATCAGTCCCTTGCCGAGCAATACGGAAGCTGTCTTGAAAAAATACCCGAAAGTCGTTGTTTGCGAACTTAATCTGGGTCAGTTTGCAGGTTATCTCCGCGCGAAAATCTCAGGAATTGCTCCGCTTCAACTCAACAAAGTGGAAGGTCAACCTTTCATGGTCGAGGAAGTCAAGGAATATATCAAATCAATTATCAATGCATAAATGATGGAAAACAAGACTTATATCCCAGCCGAATTTAAAAGTGACCAGGAAGTACGCTGGTGTCCAGGCTGTGGAGATTACGCCATACTAAACAGCATACAAAAAGCCATGGCCGAACTGGCCGTTCCACCGCACATGACTTCAGTAATTTCTGGCATCGGTTGTTCAAGTCGATTGCCCTATTATGTCAATTCATATGGTATGCATACCATTCATGGTCGTGCTGCTGCTATTGCGACTGGTGTGAAAACCGCCAATCCTGAACTGATGGTTTGGATGGTGACCGGTGATGGTGATTGCCTGGCTATTGGTGGGAACCATTTCATTCATGCAGTACGCCGAAACGTAAACATCAATATTATCCTGATCAACAACGAGATTTACGGATTGACCAAAGGCCAGTATTCACCCACTTCCAAAATGGGTTTCGTGTCGAAAACGTCTCCTTATGGTACTGTCGAAGAGCCATTTCGGCCAGCTCAGTTGGCACTCGGTGCTCGTGGAGACTTTTTTGCCAGAACCATTGATGTTGATTTAAAAACCTCCTTTGATGTCATGCTTGCAGCAGCCAAACACCAGGGATGTTCAGTGGTTGAAGCACTTACTAATTGTGTCATTTTCAACGACGGAACTCATAAAAGCATTTCCGATAAGGATTTCCGCGCCGATCGCACCATTGTTCTGCGCCACGGCCAGCCCATGATATTCGGAAAGAATCAAGACAAGGGCCTCATCATTGATGGCTTCAACCTAAAAGCAGTCACGATTGGCGAAAATGGTATCACCGAAAAAGACATTCTGGTTCACGATGCTCATTGTGAGGACCGCACGCTTCATTTCAAGCTTGGCAACATGACCGGCACAGACCTGCCCAAAGCCTTAGGCGTCATTCGCGATGTGGATAGTTCTGTTTACGATCAAGAGGTCGAACAACAGGTCAAAGACGCCCAAGCCAAATTCCCCAACCGCAAGCTCAGTGATTATTTGAAGACGTTGGAGACGTGGGAAATAAAATAATTCAATTTCCCGAATTATAACAATTGGGCATTACAACTGAGCAATTTTTTCAAGTATTCTACGTTATACTTTTAAAAATGACTCACCATCTCTACTGATGAGGGTGAGATGTATAATGTACATTTGTCGAAACAACCATATAATCTCGTGAAATGATCAACATTTCTATTGTACTTTACCATGCACCACACATTCAAGTACAGTTTTTAATTGACACCTTGACCGTCAACCCACATCTCAACAAAATATATTTAATCGACAATTCTAGTACAGAAACAACAGATTTCAAAGGGGATCACATTCGTTATATTTTTGTTGGAAAAAATGTAGGATTTGGAGCTGGGCACAATATAGCAATACGAGAATCTTTAAAAGATCAAGTGGCGTATCATTTAGTTATCAATTATGACTTAAAGATTGACGCAGCTATTATTGATCGGCTTATTAAGGAAATGGATGAAGATAAATCCATCGGTATTATCATGCCAAAAGTTTTAAATGAAGATCACACGGTTCAACTTTCACCAAAGCTTCTTCCAACTCCTACTTATGTTTTATTTAGCGCATTTAAGCCACTTCGTAAAATCTTCAAAAACGTATATGAAGACTACACAATGAAAAACCATCTGGATAGGACATGGAATTTACCAATCATCACAGGTTGTTTCAGCTTGTTCCGCGTAAGTGTCTTATCCGAAATTGGCTTATACGATGAGCGATTTTTTATGTATTTTGAAGATGACGACCTTTCCAGAAGAATTCATAGCAGATATAAAACGGTCTATTTCCCTGAAGTAGTCATCGAACACTCACATCAAAGAGGAGCAACCAAAAGTTTAAAACTTTTTGTAATTTTTGGAATATCTGCCATACGGTATTTTAACAAGTGGGGTTGGGTTTTTGATAAAGAAAGACACCGTATCAACGAAGATATTCTTAAAGTCGCTAAAATGAAAGCCGATGGAAAGACTTCTTCAATGTCATAGTTACAACATGATTTAATCAAGCACTTTGATTGAAATAAATCTATAAAACCAGACTCATATACGAAATAACCCCATTTACCGTTAACATATGCAACGAAAACGGTTCAGTCAGATGCAAAAAAAAATAGTTATTTCAGCAATCAATATTTTTCAAGGGGGAGCCCTTTCCGTCCTGGAAGATTGCTTAAATATTCTGATTTCAGATTACTCCGACTTATACGAAATCATCGTTTTTGTCCATGACAAACGCATTTTAAACTCAGACAAGCTGACACTGATAGAATTGCCAAAATCTAGAAAAAACTATCTTTTTAGGCTCTATTACGAATATTTCTGGTTTTATTTTCGGTCTAAAAAAATCAAGCCTTATTTATGGTTTTCATTTCATGACATTACGCCAAATGTAAAAGCCGATATCAGAGCGGTCTATTGCCACAATCCGAGTCCATTTTATAAACTGAGGTGGAAAGAATTCATGATGGAACCAAAACTTGGTTTTTTTAACGCTTTCTATAAATATCTATACCGAATCAATACCACAAAAAACGACTTTATTGTGGTTCAACAAGATTGGATTCGGAAAGAATTCAGAAAGAAGTTCAATACCGTGTCGAAAATAATTGTTGCCAATCCAGAAATCGCTATTTCTGATTTTGAAGCAACAGCATCTGCCCAAGATAACACAAGACGGTTCTTCTATCCTACATTTCCAAGAGTATTTAAAAACATTGAATGCGTATGCGAAGCAGCAAAAATTGTGAACAAAACAAACGCTGACTTCGAATTGTGCATTACGATTTCTGGCCATGAAAACCCATATTCAAAAGAAATAGTACAACGTTATGGATCTGTGAAAAACATTAAGTTTATCGGATCCTTGAAAAGAAATCAAGTCTTCGACATAATGGCTACCTCTGAAGCGTTGGTTTTTCCTTCAAAACTTGAAACCTGGGGTTTACCTCTTTCTGAAGCAAAAAAATTTAACAAAATCATTCTTGCATCTGATTTACCTTATGCACACGAAACCGTAGGAGAATATTCTAAGGTGTCTTTTTTCAACCCTGATCATGCTATACAGTTAGCAGGTCTAATGGAAGGAGTCTTGGATAATAACATACAATTTGATGGGAACAGCGCCATTGAAATTGATTCTCCTTATGCCAGAAACTGGAATGCCATTTTTAAATTTCTCCTGAAAGCAAACGACAATGCATAAAAAATACAACAAAATAGAAACATACGGTCTATGGGGATTTTTAAAGTTGCTTTGGGCCCTACTTTGCACCAAAATATTTTACCCAAAAGCTCGAATTATACGTCGCCCCATAGATATCAGAGGTAAAAAGTTCATCCATTTCGGAGAGGGCTTAACAACCGGCAAAGGCTGCAGAATAGAGGCAATTCCATTTTTTTCCAAGGATATACTGATTCGATTAGGCAAGGATATTGAGATAAACGACTTTGTACACATCGCAGCCATATCATCTGTAACAATTGGTGATCATGTACTCATAGCCAGCAAAGTTTTCATTTCAGATATCGTTCATGGCGCTTATGGTGGAAATGCTCAGCACGATCACCCCGACACACCTCCCAGAGATCGGCCATTGACAGCCAAACAAGTTGTCATTGAAGACAACGTTTGGATAGGAGAATCGGTTTCAATTTTGCCAGGCGTGACCATTGGAAAAGGGACTATTATCGGAGCCAATTCGGTTGTAACCAAATCTCTACCGCCCAATGTGATTGCAGTAGGAATTCCAGCTAAGCCAATAAAAAAATATAATCTAACCACCCAAAGATGGGAAGAGATTACGGACTAAAGTTCCAACAACCTGATTGTATCAATAAATTTAAAATCGTATTTTTACACGTGAATGTTACTTTGAATTCCTTAACTGATGCGAACTCCCTTTGGTATTATCCTAATTGAAAGTGAAATAGATGCATAGCAGAAATGTTATCATTAATAATTTACGCATGAAAATTTAAATTGAAATGAAGAGATTCTTTATAACTTTAATTTCCTTGGTAATGGTAGGATTTCTGAGCGCTCAGAATCTTAACAACCTAACTCCTGAGCAACTCGAGTTGTATAAAAAATACAAGGGAGCCCAAACAACAAGTACAAATATTTCAACAGCAACAACACAGGAAACTGAAAATCCGGAACGAACAATAACGGATGAAACGATTCAGCCAAAGAAGGAGAAAAAAGATCTACAAACCCTAGAACTTGACTCCCTGGATATGAAAACATTGGATGAATTACGGGCTGCAAGGGAAAGAATATTGGCTAAAAAAATGCCAGTAACTCCCGAGGTTTTTGGAGCAAATCTTTTTAAGGACCAAAGGCTGACTTTCGAACCAAAACTTAATATACCTACACCCTCCAACTATATTTTAGGAACTAACGATGAACTGATTATAGATATTTCAGGTCTCTATGAAGCCAATTATCGTTTGAAAGTATCACCTGATGGAACTGTACGTATACCTGCAATCGGATTGGTTAAAGTTAGTGGGCAGACGATTGAAGTTGCTTCCTCCAATATAAGAAACCGAATGTCTAAAATATATTCGGGAGTGAATTCTGGTGAAACACACATTAATATCTCACTTGGAAATATCCGAAGCATACGAATTACGGTAGTCGGCGAAGCAACT
The DNA here is from genome assembly GCA_035719105.1 of Bacteroidales bacterium. Lineage (GTDB taxonomy): Bacteria > Bacteroidota > Bacteroidia > Bacteroidales > UBA1402 > UBA8389. The sequence goes on from DASTGN010000004.1 coordinate 199,569, forward strand.
CACCCAGGATCTTATACTCTGCCATCCCTTGCAACAGCATTTAATGCACTTTATGCTTGTGGTGGTCCAGGCGAAATGGGTTCCATGCGTGACATCAAGGTTATCAGACGTGGCAAAATCTTATCAAATATTGATATGTACCGGTTTTTGGTCGATGGTGTTGCTGTCGACAACATCACTCTACAAGATGAAGATGTCGTCAAAATAGAACCTTATCAGAAACGGATTACCATCACTGGAGCAGTCAAGCACATCGCCATTTTTGAGGCATTACCAGGAGAAACCCTTCAGGATCTAATTCGGTTTGCCGGAGGGTTCACTGAAAATGCATCCAAATTAATTGTTACTACTTTCAGGTTAACAGATCGTGAGAAAACCGTGGTGGATGTAAAAGAAAGTCAATTTGCAACTTTTGAGTTGAAGTCAGGAGACCAATTCCTTGTAACCACTACGTACGATAAGTTCGACAATCGAGTTTACTTAACTGGATCGGTCATGCGACAAGGCGCATACGCACTGGAACCGGGTATGACGATCAAACAACTCATTGCCAAAGCGGACGGACTTGATGAAAATGCCTACCTGAACATGGCCGTCATTTATCGTAAAGTGGAACATTCTATTCCCGAGGTCATAGGCTTCAATTTAGGTGCCATATTAACTGACAAAGCACCAGATATTTTGTTGCAAAAAGATGACTCCGTCAGAATCAGTTCTTTATTGAGCTTTCGTCAAACTGAAACTGTATCCATTCTAGGTGCAGTCAAAGCGCCCGGTTCGTACAGACTTCTCGAACGGCTCTCTATCAAGGAGCTTATTTTTAAGGCTAAAGGATTCACAGAGATGGCCTTTACAGACTCTGTGGAACTAATTCGAATCATTAAGGATCCAAAGATATTAAAGGGCACAAATGAGAAAACCATTGTTCTTAAATTTAAATTGGACAAGAACTTGAATTTTAATGATAATGATGGGAATTTTCTCCTGCAAAACGGTGATCAAGTCATTGTTCGAACCATCCCAGGTTACGAAGATATCCGAATGGTCAAGGTTGATGGTGAAGTACTTCAACCAGGGTCATACAATATCCTGAATAAAACTGAACGAATTTCGGACCTATTGAAACGTGCCGGTGGACTCACTCGATATGCATATCCTGTTGGCGCATATCTTATACGTACCGAAAAGACAAGTGGAGTCGAGGGCATCCTCAGACAAAAAATGGTTGACAATGCTAAACGTCAATTACAGGCCCAATCACCTAACAGCATTGATGCGAAATTATTGAAGGAGACTGGTGGCGTTGAAAATCTGAACGACATGAAAGAAGAGCTTTCTGGTTCCAAGTCTGTTGAACAATTGTTAAAAACGGAAGGCATTGTCGGCATCAACCTAAAAGAGATTATGGCTCAACCAGGCTCCAATCAGGACCTTTACTTGGAAGAAGGTGATATTCTTTATGTACCACGCGAACTGCAGACCGTCCGAGTTTTGGGCGAAGTGTTGTTTCCGACTTACGTCAGTTATGGCAAAGGCCAGTCTTTGAGGTATTACATCAGTAATGCCGGTGGGTTTTCAGAACGCGCCCAGAAAGATAAAACCTTCGTTTTGTATGCAAACGGTTCAGCTAAAAGCACGAGCAACTTTCTTGGTTTCAGGACGTATCCACCCATCAAACCGGGTTCACACATCGTTGTTCCTGAGAAACCAACCATACTGAAAGATAAGATTTCAACTGCAGAACTAGCTTCAATAATGAGCTCCATTGCCACCGTCGCTGTTCTAGTCATTTCTGTATTTAAAAAGTAAAAAGGATGATTGAAAAAGGAAAAAATAAACAGACCGACCTGGAAGTAATACTAATAATATCTGCAGAGGTACTAAAAAAGTTATGGAAATACCTATTGAGCAAATGGGTTATCATTGTTGTTTTTGGCATAGGTGGAAGTGCAATAGGATTAATTGCATCCCTTATTTCAAAACCAGACTACAAAGCGCATCTTACTTTTGCATTGATTGAAAACACAGGTGGATCATCAGGACTTGCTGCGCTAGCTTCGTCATTCGGATTTGGAGGTCTAAGTTCAAGCGATGATGCATTTAGCGGTGACAACCTACTAGAAATACTAAAATCGAGACATGCCATTGAACAAACGCTTCTAGCGCCAGTCCATTATAAGACTAAACAAATGAATTTGGCCGAAGTTTACATTCATAATAATGAACTGCATGACGCTTGGAAAAATGCCAAGAACAAAGAATTGAGGAATCTGACTTTCCCTATTGGACAAAAACGTGAAACTTTTACAAGGACCCAGGACAGTGTAATGTATGTATTCTATCGGGGTATTGTGGAAACAGGCGCCCTGACTGTTGCCAAAAAAGACAAAAAAACAGGTATTGTAAACGTCGATTTTACGAGCAAGGATGAGGATTTCTCGAAGCTTTTTGTAGAAACACTTATGAAAGTCACCTACAAGTTCTATAAGGATACAAGAACGTCTCAAAGTAAGGCGAACATTGACATGATGGAAGTTACCGCAGACTCCATCAAACATTTGTATGAATCGGCTTTATCTAAGGGTGCATCCTATTCGCAGCTCAATATTAATGCAGCCATTCAGACTGCAGCAGTTCCGCGAATCAAACAAGAAAACAATGCACAGCTTTACGCAACTGTATATGCGGAAGTATTAAAAAACCTTGAAACCCTTAAATTGGACCTGGCACGTCAAACCCCATTGGTGCAGATTATTGATTCGCCAATTCTGCCATTGGAAAAAAATCGTCTGGGCAAAGCAAAAGGAATGGTAATCGGAGGAATAATCGGGGGAGTCTTAATTGTTATATTCCTTTTGGCACGCCTTTACTTAAGAGGCCTTTTCATCAAAAAAGAAAATTGAAATGAAAACTGCACTAATAACTGGAATAACTGGGCAGGACGGAGCCTATTTGGCAGAACTGTTGCTGAGTAAAGGATACGAAGTCCACGGTGTCAAGCGGAGAAGTTCGTTGTTGAATACAGGGAGGATTGATCATTTATATAAGGACCCTTTACTAGAAAAAACCAATATGTACCTCCACCATGGGGATATGACCGATTCAGCCAATATGATTCGTCTAGTGCAGGAAGTTCAACCTGATGAGATATACAATCTAGCGGCCATGAGCCACGTGCACGTCAGCTTCGAGGTCGCTGAATATACTGGAAATGCAGATGGATTGGGCACACTACGGCTGCTTGAGGCTGTAAGAATGTTGAATCTTGTTGACAAAACACGAATTTATCAAGCTTCAACCAGCGAACTTTATGGCAAAGTGCGTGAAATCCCACAAAACGAAGATACGCCCTTTTACCCAAGAAGTCCCTATGCTGTAGCCAAACAATATGCATATTGGATTACAGTTAATTATAGGGAAGCTTATAACATGTTTGCCTGTAACGGAATCTTGTTCAATCATGAAAGTCCGGTTCGTGGAGAAACTTTTGTAACTAGGAAAATAACAAGAGCGGTCGCAAAAATAGCATTAGGTATGCAGAAAAATCTTTTTTTGGGAAACCTTTCTTCAAAACGCGACTGGGGGCATGCCAAAGATTATGTGGATGCCATGTGGAGAGTTCTTCAGCATGATAAGCCTGAAGATTTTGTTATTGCCACTGGAAAAACAACAGAAGTACGCGATTTTGTTCGACTTGCTTTCCATGAAATTGGTGTTGAGCTAGAATTCAAAGGCGAAGGTGCTGAAGAAAAGGGTTATGTAGCCTCATGCATGAATCCTGAATGTCCTTTGACGTTAGGTGATATGGTGGTTGGAGTAGATCCCTACTATTTCCGCCCAACCGAGGTGGACCTTTTGCTGGGTGATGCGACAAAAGCCAGAACCTTGCTGGGATGGATTCCGAAATACTCTGTAGAGGAACTTGTCAAGGAAATGGTTGAATCTGATATTCATTTGTTCCGCGGAGAAAAACTCCTTATGGACAATGGGTATAAAACAAAAAACTATTTTTGAATACAATTTCATGGGAAATCAGAATGGAGGCCTTGTAAAGTCCACGCTGCTCATTACCTTTTGCTCCATTTTTGGTATTGTAATCAGCTTTGCATCACAATTGATAATTGCTTACTTTTTCGGTGCAAAATTTGAACGGGACTCTTATTTCGTTGCCAGTACGATTCCAACCTATCTTGCGGCCATCTTCACTGGTTCTGTTGGGATGGTTTTTTTGCCAAAAGTCGTAAAAATCCAGAATGACAGACCGAACGAATTGACCCGTTTTCTAAGCACGGTATTTTGGGGAATTACAATTTTTTCAACTTTAATTGGAATTTTATGTTTAATTTTTTCTGAAAACGTCCTTGGGTTTGTTGCAAATGGTTTTAATGAAGTACAAACGGTTTTCACCTCTAAAATCTTATTCATCATTCTTCCAGCGTTTGTATTTAACATTCTAAATAATTTGTTAAGCTCGCTATATCAAATTCAGAACCGATTCTTGTATCCTGCCTTTGCTCCAATTATCACATCTGTGGTCAGTTTATTATTTGTCGTATTATTGAGCAATATTATTGGAATCTTCGGTCTTGCATGGGGCTTTTTGGCAGGTTCTATACTATCGTTCATCTATCTGCTGCCCATCTTAAAAACATACAAGATTCAATTTCTCTTCCATTTCAAGGATCCTGAGTTTCTGATGTTTATCCGAACATTCTTACCATTGCTCATAACTGGCGTCGTTTTTCGTTCCACCAGCATTTTTGAGCGCTCCATTGCATCTGGCTTAGAAGAGGGCAGCATCTCGTTTCTTGGGTATACCAGTCAAATTCTATTGATCATGGGAACCCTTACCGCGAATGGCATAGGCGTCAGTATTTACCCAACTATTTCAAAATTGTGGGCCGAGAACAAAAAGTCAGAATTCAATATTTTTTTCACCAAAATAATACGAATCTTATTATTGATTTCCGTTCCAATATCAATTGTAGTCATTTTTTATGGGGAAGATTTTGTCAAGATCGTATTTGAAAGGGGGGCATTCGACCATAAAGTGACACTTTCTGTAAGTCGGGCTCTTGCATGGTCGACAGGGGCATTCATTTTTCAGGGTCTCGGCACTGTAGTTTCAAAAATCTTCTATATAACTTACAGAACCACTGCTATATCAATCATCGCAAGTATTGAACTATTGCTTTATATATCAATTGGATTTTTCCTATCTGAACATATTTCCTTCGTTGGTTTGTCCATCGCGTTGTCGGTTTCAAGCATGATGAACATCTTATTATCCATCGCATATATTCATAAGAGACTTATTCCGATGAATTTGGTATCAATGGTTTATGATTTGTTCAAAATCCTACTTGCAAGCGGAGCAAGTCTTTTTATAGTTTATTTAACCTACAATCGTTTTGCGGACTCTGCGAATTTCGCATTTTTGATTGTAAGTTTACTTTTGGGAGGAGTCTCTTTCTATTTTGTCGGAATTCTACTTAAAATTGAAGAAATGCTCTTTCTTAAATCCAAATTATCAAAATTACTAAATCACTAAAAGAACCATTATGTTGGAAGAAATCAAATATAACGATGAAATTTTGGCCATTATAGTACGTAATGATTTTTCGAAAGATGGCGTCGCTTTTTTTACACCAAGCGATTTCTCCCAACAATTAGCTTACATGAAGCATCCTAAAGGTAAAATTATACATCCACATGTGCATAACCCAGTGGAAAGAGTAGTACATTACACCAAGGAAGTGCTTTTCATCAAAAGAGGGAAATTACGAGTCGACTTTTATGATGATAGTCAGAATTATCTAGAAAGCAGGATTTTGAGTGGTGGTGATGTTATACTACTTTCTACCGGAGGGCATGGTTTTTTAGCAATGGAAAATCTGGAAATGATTGAAGTAAAGCAAGGTCCGTATGCAGGTGATCAGGATAAAATCCGGTTTGAGGGAGTGGAAGAGTCAAAAATAGTCATCAAATAAAATTATATGGAATTTGTACCTGTATGTGAACCGTATTTGAACGGGAATGAAAAAGTATATGTGGATGATTGTTTGACAACAGGTTGGATTTCATCTGCAGGCAAATACGTCAAGGCTTTTGAAGAAAGCTTTGCCGAATATTGTGGTGTAAAGTACGCGGTGGGCGTTTGTAATGGAACCGTTGCATTGCATTTGGCTCTGGTAGCATTGGGTGTCAAAAAAGGCGACGAGGTTATACTCCCAAATTTCACGATGATTGCCTCAGCATTTGCCGTTTGTTACACAGGTGCAATACCAGTTTTTGTAGATGCAGAATCAAACAGTTGGAATATTGATGTAAACCAAATTGAAGCGAAAATCACAGCTAAAACTAAAGTCATCATGCCTGTTTCCATTTATGGCCACCCCTGCGATATGGATGAAATTCAGGCACTTGCTGACAAATACCAGCTGAAAGTTCTCGAGGATGCCGCCGAATCTCACGGAGCAGTATACAAAGGGAAAAAGACAGGGAACTTGGCTGATATTACTACATTCAGCTTTTTTGCCAACAAAAATCTGACGACTGGCGAAGGGGGCATGGTTGTTACTAATGATGAAAACCTGTACAATCTTTGCCGCTACCATAAAAATATGTGTTTTCCGTTGGACGCTCCTAGAAACTATATGCACGATGAAATCGGTTTCAATTACCGCATCTCGAATATTCACTCAGCTATCGGTCTAGCGCAGGTTGAAAAAGCGGATGAGTACCGCGACATGAGAATTAGGAATGCAAGCCTATATGAAAAACTCCTTATGGACATTCCCGGAGTAATACTTCAAAAAACCAAAGAACATGTACTTAATGTGCATTGGATGAACAGTCTGGTCATTGAACCGAAAATATATGGTCGAACTAGAGACGAACTGATTCGGGAATTAAAAAATAACAACATTGACACCCGATTGCTCTTTGTAGGCATGCACAAGCAACCTGCTCTTAAAAAATTCGGATGTGATTGCACAGGGAGTTATCCCATCTCAGAATGGTTGACAGAAAATGGCTTTTACTTGCCTTCAGCAAGTAACCTGACTAATGAAACCATTACCGAAATTTGCCGAATCATAAAAGATTATCAAAACTAATTTTCTCAATAATTACTTATCAATGCGGGTTCGATTAATCAGTTACGAAGATGTAAACGAATGGATTCTTGGCAAATTTGTACTAAGAATGCGGGAGGATTTGCTCAAAATGGGCATTGAAGCGGATATAGCCAAGGTCCCAGATCCTACAGCTGACATCAATCATCACGTCATCTACGAACAATTCGATGGAATCAAATCAAATCATGATACGTTGATGATCACTCACATAGACAGCATTGACAAGTTAAATCATCTAAAAGCAGTTATCAACAACGTCTCTTATGGTATCTGCATGTCAAAAGATACTATGCAGAAACTAATTGCACTTGGACTTCCCAAAGAGCATCTCTGTTATGTGGATCCTGCACAGGATGGTGATTTTATGCCTCGTAAAATTCAAGTTGGCTATACTAGCCGTTGGTATGCAGACGGTCGTAAAAGGGAGTATTTACTAAGGGATTTGGCCTACCATTTGGACAACCAATTCTTTGCATTCAAGTTCATGGGAAGCGGTTGGGACAAGATAATCAATCTGTTTCGCGCAAAAGGTTTTGAAGTGGACTATATCCCAGAATTTGATTTGTCAAAATACAAAAAACTAATGTCCGAAATCGATTATTACCTTTATACAGGTTTAGACGAAGGCCAGATGGGATTTGTAGACGCGTTAGCAGCCGGTTGCAAAACAATCGTCACACCGCAAGGTTACCATTTAGATGTTAAGGACGGTATTACACACTCTTTCATTGACAGCAAAGATTTGCTCAAAATATTTGATGATATTCTTGAGGAAAAAGCAAAAAGGATTCGTTCGGTAAGCAACTGGACCTGGACGAACTATACGCTCAAACATTTGGAAATATGGAACCATATTCTTGGGAACGAGGTAAAATTGTTGGGAGGCATTTCCTATATTGACGGCATTCACTCCATTTTGGATGCGGATGAAGAGCTTGATGTTTCTACTTACAATGTTCAGAGTCTTAGAAAGAAACTCTACCTACACGGTATGAGACGAAAACTTTTTGTAAAGTTTAACTATTACTTCTCAAAAAACTTCCTCTACAATTTAAAACGAAAACTCTTTAAGCAATAGTTGAACGTGGAAAGACCGATTATTTCAGTTGTAATGAGTATTTACAACGAGCCAGAAAAATGGCTGAAGAATTCCATTGAATCTATATTAAATCAGACATTTTCTAATATCGAGTTTATCATCGTCAATGATAATCCGGGAAGGGAGCTTAATGGTTTGATAGTAAGAGGCTTTATGGAAGTCGATTCACGTATTCGACTGATTGAAAATACAGATAATCTTGGATTAACCCGTTCCCTCAACATTGCATTTAAGGAAGCTCATGGCACATACATTGCAAGAATGGATGCTGATGACATTTCACTCACAGAACGCTTGGAAACACAATACCAATTTATGGAAGCAAATCCAGAAATCGGCGTTTGTGGGTGCTGGGCTCAATTTTTCGGAAATATTCATATATTTTCTCAAAAAGTATATAAAGTACCGCTATCACCAAGTCAAATTCAAACTGCACTACCATTTTACAATCCCCTTATCCATTCGACGTCCTTTTTTAGGAAATCGGTCATCGAACCTTTTGAGCAATTATATGATGAAAAGTATATTAATGCTCAAGATTATATGCTTTGGGAAAAGTTGCTAAATTGCAATATTGTTTTAGCTAACTTAGAAAACATCTTACTCCGTTATAGGGTTTCTAAAAGTCAGATCAGTTCTACTATGAAGCAGCGTCAGAACGCAGTAGCTAGTACTATCCGTTTAAGAGTACTTGAAAAATTAGGTCTTTATTTTTCGGAAGATGAAAAATCATTGATGATCAGCCTAACCAATAGGGAACCCTTAATCCAAGAATCACAACTAAATGACGCCGAAGAATTGTTGATAAAAACCAAAACCTTTTTAAAAGAAACGGATCCGTCAAACGCCTTTTTAGTTGATCAATTAATATATTCAGAATGGTTATATTGCTTTTTGAATTTTGCTTTTAAAAGAAAAAATGCGATTCGATTTTTCAACTCAACACTGTTTCAGTTCCGTTTTCTGAGCATGAAGAGTCTTGTAAAGATTTTGATTTAATATTCGTTTAGATGGAATTCAATAACACCAAATTGCCTACTGAAAAGGTGGATGGGGAACAAAAGCAACTCTACCGTTTGCTGTTCCTTGGATTACTTACCTTAACGTCATTAGTCTTGTATTTATTTCGACCAATGGAAGTATCCATGGCATACAGCTATTGCTGTTTTGCAATTTTTCTATTTTCCACTTTTATCTATTATGGCTACAAAAAAAAGACGAACTATTTTGATTTTGACACCCTGTTCATTTTACTTTATGCTGTCATCGGTTTTGCATACTCTGTCTTCATTTATGATGAAAACGAACCCTACAGCATAGCATTTAGCTTATCTTTCGATACCAAATTCATTCCTACCGGATCGATTCTTTTTGCTCTTGGCATTCAATTTTATTATTGGGGTTCCATTGCAATACGTGAGAACAAATTGAAAGAAAAGGCGTTGAATCTTCCAAAAATTGAACCGATTAATAATACAGCACTTTCTATCATTGTTATTTTACTATGTATTGCATTTATCTTATCTGGTGGGGTCCAGTTTTACCGGTCAATTTATTTTTATAAAAATACGGCCCCTGAAACTGGATTGATACTTCAAATCATGTCACTTCTTCATTCCTTTGCCGTTACGGCCATTGCAACGGAGTTTTTCAATAAACTGATCGATAAGGGACATCGAATCAGTCCTGTTCTGATCATTTCAATCAGCATTGTCATTTTGCTGATGTTGTATGCCGGAAACAGAACATTTTCTTCCCAGTTGGCGTTGCCCATCATTGGACTGTATACGATGTTTTTCAAAGATATCGGAAAATTAAAATTTTTTATTTTCGTATTGATTGCAACTGTTTTAATGTGGTTGATTCAGTTCACTCGTGTTGGAGTAGAAGTTGAATCCATCCAAAAAGGTACTGAATTGATTCGCGATTTTACAATCCCGACAAGAAGTACATATTCCTGCATGGAATACATAGAGCAATACGGCCATACTTGGGGCAGGAATATGACGGGTGGGCTCATAGGGGTGGTCCCTTCGCTTGAACGGGTTTTGGTGACAGTCTTTGGAGTTAGCCCAAGGTCACTCGGTTCAGCAGAGGTGTTAACCGATTTCACACTTGGCCCAGATCCCTATGTAGGTCTGGGGACTAACATCATTGCAGATCTGTTTCTTTCATTCGACGTTTTCGGTGTTATCCTTTTTATGTTTTTACTGGGTTATTTTATCAATAAAAGCCAAGCTGAAGCCAAGAAGTTAAACTACTATTATATGATTATATATGCTTCTTTGATGTCCTATTCAGTATTTCTAGTTAGAACAACATATACCCATCCAGCAAAACTAATTGTTTGGTGTTTAATCATAGGAGTCCTAAATAAATCAATATCTCAAAAACTATTCCATAAAACCGAATGCTAAGAATTGCTTTTTTTACACCTGGGCTTAAGATAGGCGGTATTGAACGTGTTTTCATCACCTATGCTGAGGCATTTATACAGCAAGGATATGAGGTCTCCTATGTGATTTGTAAAGACGATGGAACTTTCAATTCTGCTCTTCCGCCTGAATTAAAAGTTGTTTCATTGGGGAACAGGAAGCTTAGGCATTCCATCATTCCACTTTACCGCTATTTTAAAAAAAGCTCTATTGACTACTTCATAACAGGATCAGATATTCCGAATGCTTTGAGTATAATACTTTGCAAGTTATCAAGATCCAAAACAAAAGTCATAATTTCGCATCATAATTACTTCAACATAGAACAACATCACTTACTGTCCTCGCTGATTATTCGTCTGTTTTATAACAAGGCTCATAGCATCATTTCGGTATCGAAAGGCATTACTGAGATGCTTTTGACGAGGCATGTAAATCGTTCAAAATTAAAAACTATCTACAACCCCATTAACATTGATCAATTAAAAAAGGCGGCTGGTGAAAATCTTGATTTTCAACTTCCCGAAAAGTTCCTATTGTTTCTAGGACGATTGGGTGAAGTTAAAAATTTGCCTTTCCTAATTGATTCATTCCATTTAGCGCATCTAAAGGACACTGACCTTCATTTGGTGATTTTGGGTGAAGGACCGATGATAAGTCTTCTTAAGCAAAAAACGGAAAATCTGAGTCTGAACAGTAGAATCCATTTTTTAGAATCCATGTCGAATCCGTTCCCAGTGTTGAAAATGGCTTCTGCAGTTATCCTACCTTCTTTTTCTGAAGCACTTCCAACAGTCATTCTTGAAAGCCTTGCTATGGGTAAAACCATCGTCGCAACGCCTACTCAAGGTGCGCTTGACCTGTTAGAGTATGGTAAATTCGGATACTTATCTAAATCGTTTGTTGATATAGTTGAATTTGCAACTTTGATAGAAAAAGGGGTTAAGGAACCTTTCTCTATGAGCATGTTGGAATTGAAAGCAGAACAATACGATATTGCACGAAAGACCCGCGAGTTAGAAGCTTTGTTTACATAAAATATCACTTGACCTTGTTTGAAACCTTAAACACGCATAATGGAAACAAATTTCAATTATTATAGTAAATATTACGATTTACTATATTCTACCAAAAATTATAACGAAGAAGCGAAATACATTTCAGAATGTATAAATAAGTATCATCCCGATGCTAAAAAAATTCTTGAATTCGGCTCAGGGACTGGCATTCATGGATTAATTCTTAAGAAAATGGGGTATGATATTTATGGTATTGAGCGAAGCCGACAAATGGTCGACAAAGCCATACTAAATGGATATCCATGTATGCAGGCCGACATTAAAGATTTTAAATCAGAAAACCAATTTGATGTAGTTGTAGCTTTATTTCATGTGATTAGTTACTTAAACGATAATGAATCACTAGTAGCGACATTTAAAAATGCTTCAAAATGTCTAAAACTAGAGGGTCTATTTATATTCGACGTTTGGTATTCACCTGCAGTATATTTTTTAAAGCCTGAAACGCGAATAAAGAAAGTGGAAAATGAGGAAATCAGTGTCATTCGTTTTGCTGAACCCGAAATTCATATTAACTCAAATGTTGTAGATGTAAATTACTCCATACTTGTTAAAGATAAGACCACTTTAAATTGGCTTGAGTTTGAGGAAAAACATCCAATGCGTCATTTCTCAATACCTGAAATTGAGCTAATAGCAAAGTTCACTGGTTTTGCATTAATTAAAGCCGAAGAATTTATGTCAGGGAAACAGCCTTCTGAAAACACTTGGGGTGTTAATTTCATACTAAAAAAAACTAAATAGTCTTGAATAACGTTGTTACGCTATTGAAATGTTCTGTAGCCAACACCCTTTTTAACTTTTTCAAATTCCCAATTATTAACTTTTTTTTGTTTATTTTGCATCTCAAAGCCTGCTTTAGGCATATTAATACTAACCCAAAAACCACGACTGTTTTATGAAAAAACTCTTGACTGGCTTATTACTGTTTGCTGCCGTTGGCTCGCAGGCCCAAACCAACCTTCAGGTTCATTATGACTTTGGTCAGAACCGTAAGTATGTTACTACAACCCTGGAAATGTTTAAGCCCGACAAGTGGGGGAATACGTTTTTCTTTGTTGATTACGACTTCAATTATGGAGCTGAAAAACACCCCAGCTTGTCTTACATGGAAATTGCCCGCTGCATCAACACTTGGGGAGGTCCTTTGAGCGCACATGTTGAGTATAATGGAGGTATTGGTGGTTTCCCAGGTGGATCCTATGCCATCAACAATGCTTGGTTGGGCGGCGTGGATTACTTCATGCACAATGCCGATTACTCCAAAACATTGAATTTGAAAGCCCTCTACAAACACATTGTAGGCAAACAAGAATCCGCTCAGTTCACCGCAGTTTGGGGTATGCATTTTTTGAATCGTAAAATCAGTTTCACCGGTTTTGCAGATATCTGGTTGGAAGACAATACCAATTTCGACCTTTCAAAAACAAGCTACACCTTTATCAGTGAACCCCAGTTGTGGTATAACATAAACAGCAACCTTTCTGCAGGTAGCGAAGTAGAATTGTCCAGCAACTTTGCCGGAAATCATGGTTTCATGGTGAATCCCACCTTGGCTGTCAAGTGGAACTTCTAATACGACAGAACCATGTTTGAAAAATTCTATCAACTCAAAGCAAACGGTACAACCGTTAAAACGGAAATTCTGGCAGGGATTACCACGTTCTTGACCATGGCTTATATTTTGGCCGTGAATCCCAACATCCTGGCTGCCGCAGGAATGGATAAAAGTGCCCTCTTTACAGCAACTGCAGTAGCATCCATCGTAGGAACCCTGGCAATGGCTTTGTTGGCCAAGTTGCCTTTTGCTCAAGCTCCTGGCATGGGCATGAACGCTTTCTTTGCATTTACGGTTGTATTGGGCATGGGCTATTCATGGCAGTTCGCCTTGACAGCTATTTTGTGCGAAGGCGTTATCTTCTTCATCATGAACCTTTTAAACATTCGGGAAGCCATAGTGAATGCTATACCAACGACCCTTAAAAACGCCATCAGTGCGGGTATTGGGTTGTTTATCGCATTTATCGGCCTTCAGAATTCAGGAATTGTTGTCAACAACGATGCCACGCTGGTTCAAATCGGTGAAATCACACATGGTACCGCCTTGCTTGCCTTAATTGGTCTTGTCATCACGGCAGTCCTACTTATCCGCAAGGTAAAAGGTGCGTTGCTTATTGGTATCCTAGCCACATCAGTGATTGGTATCCCGATGGGTATTACTACGTTCTCTGGTGTTATGGACGTTCCACCCTCTCCGGCACCCCTTTTCTTCAAGTTTGACTTCTCCAAGTTTTTCACTTTTGACATGTTGATCGTCACCTTCACGTTCTTGTTTGTAGACGTGTTTGACACCGTTGGAACGCTGATTGGAGTTTGCTCAAAAGCCAACATGTTGGATTCCAAAGGACAAATTCCAAACGTGAAGAAAGCATTTTATGCCGATGCCATCGGTACTACTTCTGGTGCAATTTTTGGTACCAGTGCAGTAACCACCTATGTAGAAAGTGCAGCAGGTGTTTCTGAAGGTGGTCGTACAGGATTGACCGCTTTGGTCACTGCAATATGCTTTGCTTTGGCATTGTTCTTTGCCCCCTTGTTCCTGTCCATTCCAGGTGCAGCAACCGCCCCCATTTTGATACTGGTTGGTTTGATGATGCTGTCACCGATCAAGGACATCGATCTGGATGAATATGCTGAATCCGTTCCGGCCTTTATTTGCATCATTGCAATGCCACTCATGTACAGCATCGCAGAAGGCATCTCTCTTGGATTGTTAAGCTACGTTTTGTTGAACATGATTAGCGGTAAGTTTAAAAAAGTTTCAGTCGCCATGTATATTTTGGCAATACTGTTTGTTCTGAATTACATTTTCATTCAGTAAACAGCTTACATCATTTTTTAAAGGAGGTTGCATCCCGTAATGGGGCGCAACCTTTTTTTCTTAAAAACGGTGTCCATGTGGAAAAACAGATATTTTGGACTCAAATATTCCACATTTTAAAAAAATAAAGGCACTTGTACGTAAAAAGTCTAAATTTTCACCCTATTTTTCATAAGAAAGTTTAATATTGTCTGATATTACCTTAGATAATCCATTCAAATATCCATTAAATTTTTAGTGAACCATGCAAAACAAGTTTAGAGTCTTTACCAGGGTTCGCATTTGTACACTGATGCTGTTCCTGTTGTCGGTTTTGGGAGTGTATGCCCAAAATACACAGATTACCGGTAGTGTCGTGGACAATTCGGGAGAACCCATCATCGGTGCCACCATCCTCGAAAAAGGATCGAGCAATGCCGCGGTAACCAACGTGGATGGAAAATTCAAACTTAATGTTTCGCCTAAAGGAAAAATCTTAGTTGTTACCTTTATTGGGATGAAGGCTCAAGAAATAACCATTGGCGCACAAAGAGAGTTCAACATCAAAATGGAAGATTCGTCAACCAGTTTGGAAGACATTGTAGTAGTTGGATACGGTTCCGTCAGGAAGAAAGATTTAACTGGAACGGTAACCTCCATTACCAGCAAGGAAATTCAGAATCTTCCAACAGGGAACGTGGCACAAGCCATGGCAGGTCGTATGGCTGGGGTACAGGTAACTTCTACCGACGGTTCGCCCGATGCTGAAATGGTGATTCGAGTGCGTGGGGGGAATTCTGTAACAGGCAGCAACTCACCGCTCTATATCGTGGACGGTTTCCCTGTAGGCAGCCTTTCAGACATTTCACCAACGGATATTGAGAGCATCAGCGTTCTTAAGGATGCCTCATCGACCGCCATTTATGGTGCGCAAGGAGCAAACGGTGTAATCCTCATCACTACGAAAAGTGCAGAGGGTGGAAAAACAAAAGTATCTTTTAACGGGTTCCTACAAAATAAAACGATTGCCAACCGACTTTCGGTCTTGGACCCCTACGAATATGTCATGTTTAATTATGAATTTGCTGCACTTAGGGGAGCTACTAGTGATGATATGACGGCTTTTGTTAGAAAGTTTGGGGTATATGACGATTTGGATTTGTATAAATACCAAAAACCAACCAATTGGCAAGATGACCTTTTCGGAGCCAACGTCCTTTCCAAACAATACAACATCAGCATTACTGGTGGTAATGATAAAACCAAATTTGCATTGACTGGTACTTATAACTACGATGGTGGGTTGCAGATAAACAATGATTACACTCGAATGAACTTGAATTTTAAATTGAACCATGAAATATCCAAGCGGCTATTGCTGGATTTCAATATGCGCATGGCCGATTCAAAAATCAATGGTTCAGGTACTTCAGGTGGTACATACAAAATACGGTCCACTCAAGCAGTGACTAAAGGCCCGGTTAATGGTCTGGAGGACAATACGATTGTAGACTTCAATGACATGACCGACGAAGAACAGGCTGCCTATCTCGAAGCGCACATGACCCTTTCTGAACAATCAGCGCAATATTGGAAGCAACGCACAACAGACGTATTTAATTTAACCGGTGCTTTGACCTGGAATGCATTCAAGGGTTTGACAGGTCGCTTTGAAGGTGGTTATGATTTTAATTTTGGAGACATTAAGAATTATTGGGGTGGAACAACCTCCGTTTCTTCCAACGAAGGCTCCAATTTACCATTAGTCGATTGGACCAAAAGCAAAGGTGGTAAATATCGCGTCGCCAATACTTGGACCTACCGTTTCAAACCGGCCGATAACATGAACATGGATGTCATGGTTGGGCAAGAATATTCCTCATCGACAGGTGAACAGAACTACATCAAGGCTAAATATTTTTCTAAAACCCTGACTCCAGAAAAGATTTTCGCCAACATGTCGTTGAGCACGGGAGTAAATAATTTATCTACTTCCAGCAAAGTTCTTGTACCTGTGAAAAGAGCTTCCTTCTTTGGTCGTGCCAATTATTCCTATATGGACAAGTATTTGGCTTCTGTTACATTCCGTTCAGACGGATCAAGCAAATTCGCTCCAGGCAATCAATGGGGTTTCTTCCCTGCAGCTTCATTGGCATGGCGTTTGACTGAAGAAAGTTTCATGTACGACCTATCCGACGTTTCAAACCTTAAACTTCGATTCAGTTACGGTGAATCTGGAAATGACGATATTGGTACTGGGTTATACAAATTAGACTATGCAATCAGCAGTGCATCATCCAATAGCACAGGCAAGCCATACGGTTTGGGAGATATCCTGAATCCTTATTACATGCCTACCAATACTCAGTTACCAAACCCTTCCTTAAGATGGGAAACTACCACAACAACCAACCTTGGTCTTGATTTTGGCTTCTTCAAAGACGCTATCAACGGTACGTTGGATATCTACCAAAACGTTACTAGAGATTTGTTGATCACCAGCGATATTTCCGCTCCAGGTTATACCACGCAGCAGAAGAACATTGGTCAGACTTCCGGTAAAGGTTTTGAATTGACGTTAAATGGAAACCTCATCAACAAAGAGGATTTTCGTTTTGATTTCAATTTTAACCTTGGTGTAAATCGTACCAATGTAGACGCGCTTGCTGAAGGACTAACCGAACAGTCCTACAATTCAGGATGGGCTGGCACTGACAACAAAGGTCCTGATGATTACCGAGTCTATGTGGGTCAACCTATTGGGGTGATCTATGGATTCGTAACAGAGGGATATTATACAGCCGATGATTTCAGCGGATACGATGCTGCCAGAAAAACATATACGCTAAAAACTGGCGTAGCCACCCCAGGAAGTTTACTGGGAGGCGTCATCGGCATTCGTCCTGGTTCGCTTAAACTTAAAGATATCAGTGGCCCGAACGGTACTCCCGATGGTGTTATTGACGCAACCTACGACCGAAAAATCATAGGAAAAACGCAACCTAAAAATACGGGTGGTTTCGGATTCACTGCTCAAGTGAAGGATTTTGACTTGAATGTCCTATTCAATTGGGTTTATGGCAACCAGGTTTATAATGCCAATAAAATCGCATCCACGCAGAACTACCGTACGAACTATACCAATTTGCTTTCCATCATGAGTTCCGACCAACGTTACACTTATTTGGATCAAAATGGTTTAGTGGTAACCGATTTGGAACAACTCAAAACTATGAATGAAACGGGTTCGAACAAGAAGGCGCTTTGGTCTCCTCACACCTTTGGCTCCGCAACCGTCGTTACGCATTCATGGGCCATTGAAGATGGTTCTTTCCTTCGTTTGCAGAATGTTACTGCCGGATATACCTTACCCCAAAACATTTCTAAGAAATACGGCATTCAAAGACTTCGTGCTTATTGTACTTTGAATAATGTCTTCTGCTGGACCAAATACTCCGGATATGACCCCGAAGTAAGTACCATGATCAGAAACAGCTCCTATTCTGGCTTGACTCCCGGGGTTGATTATTCTTCGTTCCCGAAGAGTTTTTCCACCACCTTAGGACTAAATGTCACATTCTAACCCTTCTAAAAACTGAATCATGAAAAAATATTTTTTAATCTTAAGCCTGTTTATCGGATTGGTTTTTAGCTCATGCAGCGATTTCCTAACGGTTGACACCTTGTCATCGTTCGATGCGGATTATGTATTCACGACAGAAGATGACGCTTTAAAAGTACTTCTATCTGCTTATGCCTGCTTCCCAACCGATGCTTTCACCTCTCGTATGTCCAGTGTTTTCATGCAGAATACCGACGTTGAAGCGACAGGTGTTAGTGCTGCAAGAGATGGTTCCCGTCGTGATGTTTGGTCATTGGAACCTCAACAAAGTTTTTCTGATATGAAGAACTGCTGGAACATGTGTTACCTGGCCATCGACCGTGCTAATCAATGCATCGAAGGCATCACCAAAAGCACCTTGTATAAAGACGGTAATGCCAACATGAAGCAAATGTTGGGCGAAGCCTATTGCATGCGCGCTTACTGGTATTACTTACTCATCAATTTTTATGGTGATGTTCCTTCAGCACTTCAGGCATCTAGAGCAGACATGAAATTGGACAACCCACGTTCAGATAAAAATGCCATCTATACCGAGTTGATCAAAAGTCTGGTTGAGCACGAAGCCGACATGAAATGGGCTTCAGACCTTAGCGGTGGCATTGAACGAATGAACCGTGAATTCGCCCTGGGCATGATTGCCCGTCTGTCATTATTCAGAGCTGGATATTCCATGCAGTATGACGGAACCATGAAGCGTGCAGACGATTATTTGGAATATTATCAAAAAGCCAAAGATGCATGCGCAGAACTTATTGCATTGAAGGATAGACCATTGAACCCGAGCTTCCAACAGGTATTCCTGAACGAATGTAGAAACTTGACTCCAGTTGATGATGATGTCTTGTATGAAGTCGCTTTTGTTCAAGGTGGAGGTGGTGACGTAGGTTGGTGCGTCGGCGTTACTGTTTCTGGCGGTATTTATGGATCAGGAAGTTCCTATGTAGGATTTCCTGCGACCTATTACTATTCATTTGACGAAAAAGACACTCGATTCCCGGTTACCTGTGCACAATATAAAATAAACGATGTTACAGGTTCGACCGTTTTTATGGATCCATTGGGTTTTGGAGCAACCACTCCAGGCAAATGGTGCCGTGCCTGGACACCTAATCCATTGGGCTCCACCAGCACCAAGGGTACAGGAATCAATTGGCCAATCATGCGCTATTCGGACGTTTTACTAATGCTGGCAGAAGCCGATAATGAATTGAACGGTGGACCGACCGATGCTGCTATCGCCGCCCTAAAACGTGTTCGTAATCGCGCTTTTGATGCTGCAGATCGTGCCGATAAAGTGGAACATTATGTGGATTCAGTTGCTGCCGGTGGTCACGATGCATTCTTCAATGCCTTGGTAGATGAGCGTTCTTGGGAATTCGGCGGAGAGTGTTTGCGTCGCTTCGACCTGGTTCGTTGGAACTTATACGGTCAGAAAATCGTAGATGTAAAGCAAGGGCTTATCTGTATGGGTCTTGCTTCTCGCAATATCTTGCCAGGCTCTGCCATTTTGGACAGTGCTTATACCGATGAAAACGGCACTAAGGGTAAACCTGAATTTTACACCATGGATAAGTATAACAAATACTCCAGATATGCCGATAAATTATACTATCGGAAATGGCTTTCCGGAAATGTGGACAATGTGAATGGTGCAACGCTTTCTTTCTACAACATGCGTTGGAAAGTGACTGCACCTCCCATTTTTGATCCGTTGACCAATACCAATCCAACCGGATATGTCGCCTTGAATTGGGCCACCAACGGTGTCGCAGTTACTGTTGTCAACAATACTGACCAAACAAAAGACACTACTGCCATTACTCCTTCCACCTTTGTTACGCAGTCGTATCGCGGCTATACAAAAGGGAACTCCTCGCAACAGGTAATTACGCAGGAGGAAGCCGCCATTTATCCAGTGTCCTATCTGTTGCCAATCGGCATTGACATTATCAACGCCAGTGATACGCTCAACAACATCGGTTATGGTTTTAAAAACTTATAATGTCAACACAACTATGAAAAAAATTAGAAAATACATCTTTGTATTGTCCACCCTGGCAGCCATCCTGGGCGGTTTGACAAGCTGTGGTGAAGAAGACCTTTTGGGCACTGCACCGAGGCTGTTCAGACCCAGCTCCACTGTTCTGAGCAGTGATGGTAACTGGATTCTGGCCCAGTGGGACAAAAATGCGGATGCCAAGTATTATCAACTGGAACTCAGCCGTGACTCTTTCGCAACGATCGATCGAATCGATACCACTGCCAATGGCTTCTTGTTGATTCAAAATGTGAATTGGGACCAAACCTATCAGGTTCGCATCAAAGCAGTTGGCACCACGCTCGAATCAGATTATTTTGTATGTTCCGAAGTAGTCGTAGCAGACTACCCAACGCTGTTGAAGGATGTGCCTTCAGACGACATCATTGATAACTCAGTCATCATGCGTTGGACTGCGGGCACTTCTCCTTACACCAGCTTCAAGGTTTATTCTCCGACAGACTCTTTAATCGATACTGTTGCGGTCACACCTGCCGAATATGCTCAAGGCTTCAAGATTGTCAGCGGTTTAACCGGTGGAACCCCGTATAAAGTTGAGGCGTTCATTAACAATGTCTATTGTGGTAAAAAGAGAATCACAACCAAGGCTGCCCAATCGTTTGAAAATCCCGTTGACTTGCGCAACATAAACGATGAAGCAGCGGATTCCATGCTGACTGATAAGTATATCAATTCTCTACCTGTAGTCGATGGAGTAACAACCATCGTACTGAAAGGTGGAATGAATTACTTCATGACGCTCGACAGCATTGTCAGATCACTCAAGTTTGTAACCGGTTACAGCTTTGCTGGCAAGGCTACTCTGAGAATGTCAAATGCTTGTGATTTGTATGGAAACATTAACTCGCTGAGCTTTGAAAATGTCAATATTTTTGGGGTGGAAGCTAATAAGACTACCGCAAACTATGGTGGTTCATACGTTTACAATGGTAGCAGAGCTTTAACAATCGGATCTCTGAGCTTTGTGAACTGTACAATTAAATACTTACGTGGCGTATGTCGGATCAAATCGACCGGTGCATTCATCAACAATTTCATCATGGACAATTGCATTACGGACAGCATTGGTGGTTATGGCATTGCAACTACAGATGCTACAGGCGCTCAGATCAAAAACATGAGTGTCACGAAATCCACCATGATCAGAACCGATATCTTCTTGAAGAATCAAAAAACGGACACCTCCACAGTTTTTGTAGACTATTGCACCTTCTATAATACTCCAAAAACGGCAACGACTGCAACATCAGGTACACATTACCTCGATTTCAGTGGAAAAAACATCAAGAGTGTCACCTTTAAGAACTGCTTGTTGGGGCCAGGCAATGGGTTCCCCATGGGTATCAAGTCCCTTAGCATTACTGAAAAAATTATGGACAATAATTACACGACTACGGATGCAACTTGGTTCACTACCACAACGACTTCCACAAGTATCCTGATTGATGCTGCAGATGCTGGTATCACTTCGACCAATCTCTGGAGAAATCTTTCTACAGGGGATTTAAAGATCGTCGGAGCGTTCACCAAAGCTGTGGGCGATCCCCGCTGGAGGTAAGTCGTTATTTTTCAGAAACAAAGAAGGGCAGTCCGTTTGAACTGCCCTTCTTTTTTTATGGATTTAAATCTTATTCTTTTACGCCGTATGCCAAATCGCCCGCATCGCCCAATCCTGGAACAATATAGGAATGGCTGTTCAGTTCCGGGTCGATGGCACCACACCAAAGTGTCGTGTCTTCGGGAAAACAATTTTTTACGTAGTCCACACCTGCCTGACTGGCAATAACTGTGGCCAGATGGAGTTTGGCTGGTGTGCCCTTGGTAAGCAACGCGCCGTAAGAAAGTTCCAGGGAACTTCCGGTTGCCAACATGGGGTCGGTGATGATCAGCGTTTTCCCATCGATGCAAGGGGATGCGATGTACTCGATGTTGATTTCGAATTTTAGGGCATCTTTATATTTGCGATAAGCAGAAACAAATGCATTTTCAGCTTGGTCGAAATAACTGAGGAAACCATGGTGAAAGGGCAAGCCAGCACGCAGTATCGTGGAACAGACAATTTGATCGTCTATGGTGTTGACAGGAGCAATTCCCAATGGGGTATTTACTTGTTTTTCACTATAAGACAGGACTTTGCTGATTTCATAAGCCATGATCTCACCGATACGTTCAACATTGCGTCGAAATCGAAGGCGATCATTTTGAATTTCAACACTACGGATTTCAAGTAAGAATTGATTGAGCAGGGAATTGTTCTCGGAAAGATTGACGACTCTCATAGATCTGAATATTTTTGCAAATGTATAAAAAAGGTTTCTGACCTCTTTCATTTCAGAAAAATTTTATAAAAATGCACAAAAATGAATATTTGGTGCAATAAAGAAATATTTCTTTAATTAGCATTTTTTTTTGGAATTTTGTCCCTATCTTTGTCCTTCCAAAAGAAGGTTTTCAATAAGATAGTTAAACCAGTATAAATCAATTCATTATTTAAAAAATGGCAAATTTAGATTTGAGCAAGTACGGCATTTCGGGCAATTTCGAAATCGTACACAATCCTTCTTACGAAGTGTTGTATCAGGATGAAATGAACCCCGCTAACGAAGGTTTTGAAAAAGCCAAGTTGACTGAAACCGGCGCTACAGCAGTTTACACCGGTAAATTCACAGGCCGTTCACCCAAAGACAAATTCTTTGTAAAGGATGCCGTTACAGATAAGTCCATGTGGTGGGATGGTACCATCAACCGCCCAACGAGTGGTGAAGTTTTTGAACATTGTAAAGGTTTGGTAACCAAACAGCTTTCGTCTTCTCCCAAACTGTATGTCGTTGACACCTTCTGCGGAACCAACGAAGACACTCGCATGAAAGTGCGTTTCATCATGGAAGTTGCATGGCAAGCTCATTTCGTAACCAACATGTTCATTCGTCCTTCACATTTTGAACTGGCCAACTACGGCGAACCTGATTTCGTATGTCTAAACGGTTCCAAGACAACCAATCCTAACTGGAAAGAACAAGGATTAAACTCCGAAAACTTTGTTTTGTTCGATTTGACCAAAAAAATGCAGGTTATCGGTGGCACTTGGTACGGTGGCGAAATGAAAAAAGGTATTTTCTCACTGATGAACTTTTACTTGCCACAACGCGGTATTGCATCCATGCACTGCTCAGCCAATGTAGGCAAAGACGGCGACGTAGCTGTATTCTTCGGTCTTTCAGGCACTGGTAAAACGACCCTTTCAGCCGACCCTAAACGTTATCTGATTGGTGACGATGAACATGGTTGGGATGATCACGGCGTATTCAATTACGAAGGTGGTTGCTATGCCAAGGTCATTAACTTGAGCCAGGAAAACGAACCTGACATTTGGCGTGCCATCCGTCGGGACGCCCTTCTCGAAAACGTAACGGTGGATGATAAAGGAAAAATCGACTATGCAGACCAATCTGCTACTGAAAACACCCGCGTTTCTTACCCGATCTATCACATCAACAAGATCGTTTCTCCTTCACGCGCTGGTCATGCTAAGAAAATCATTTATTTATCAGCTGACGCATTCGGTGTTTTGCCTCCAGTCTCTATTCTTGATAACAACCAAGCTCAATACCACTTCCTGTGCGGATTCACTTCCAAACTGGCTGGTACCGAACGTGGTATCACCGAACCAGTTCCTTCTTTCTCTCCAGCATTTGGCGAAGCCTTCCTGACTTTGCACCCAACAGCTTATGCAAGCACGCTGGTTAAGAAAATGAACGAAAACGGCGCTAAAGCTTATTTGGTAAACACTGGATGGAACGGTACAGGCAAACGTATCTCCCTGAAAGATACCCGCGCTATCATCGACGCTATCATTGATGGCAGCATCGATAAAGCAGAAAGTCAAGTAATTCCAATCATGAACTTGACCGCACCTGTTAAGTTGGAAGGTGTTTCAGACATTTTGGACCCACGTTCTACTTACTCCGATGTCAAGGAATGGGAAACCAAAGCCACCAAGTTGGCTGGTATGTACATCGAGAACTTCAAACAATATTGCGACAATGACGCAGCTATTGCTTTGATTCCTTCAGGTCCTCAAATCTAATCGATTCCATCGATATTTAGGCGATCCCTGCTGTCTTAATGACAGTGGGGATTGTTTTTATGCACAAAATCGAAAAAATAGTGTATTTTCGTAATCAGAACTAAGGTGAATTTTGATTATGAAGAAACCAAAAGACCAAATAATCGTCATCTTCGGAGCCTCTGGCGACCTGACCTATCGTAAGCTTATTCCTGCGCTTTATGCACTGTTTGATCAAAACATGATGCCGGAAAAGTTTCAAGTTATCGGAATTGGTCGTACTGTGTTGGAGGAATCTGCCTTTCGGAATAAGATGGCTGCTGGAATTCTAGATTTTTCTGAAAGCAACCACTTGAAAGAAGAAGAGATTCAAGCATTTAGCAAACACCTCTCCTACTTTTCGATGGATGTCTACAATCCAAATGAGTACGTACGTCTAAAAAACCACATGGACGATTGGTGCGAAAAGCAACAAACGGAGGCCAACTACTTATTTTATTTATCGCTACTACCAAGTGCCTTTGGCCCGATAGCCAAAAATTTAGCTTCATCCGGGCTTCAAGCTTCCAACGTAACTTTTAGGCGCCTCATCGTTGAAAAACCCTTTGGATACGATCTAGAATCAGCATTGAAATTGGATGCTGAATTGCACGAAGCCTTTGCAGAAGAACAAATCTACCGTATAGACCATTATTTAGGCAAAGAAACTGTACAAAACCTACTGGTGATGCGATTCTCCAACGGCGTTTTTGAACCTCTCTGGAATCGCAATTTTGTTGACCGAATTGAAATCACTTCGGCTGAAAGCATTGGGATGGAAGGTCGTGGAGGTTATTATGACGGTTCTGGAGCCCTTCGGGATATGTTGCAGAACCACTTACTCCAAGTTGTAGGCTTTGTGGCCATGGAACCTCCTTCCTCAATGGATGCAAATGCCATCCGAAACGAAACGTTGAAAGTGCTTCAGTCGCTCAAACAATTAAAGGAAGAAGACGTGGCCACTCATGTTATACGAGGTCAATACGTACCCTCCAAAGTACGTGGGGAAGCGATAGTTGGTTACCGCGATGAGCCTGGCGTCAATCCGAATTCGCGAACCGAAACCTATGTCGCCATGAAGTTCTTCATTGACAATTGGCGATGGGGAGGCGTTCCATTTTATGTTCGAACGGGAAAAAGGCTTCCGACTCGTGTTACCGAGGTGGTGGTTCACTTCAAACCAACTCCGCATGTACTTTTCAATCAGGACGAAGTTTGCCAGCACAGCAATCAATTGATTATTCGCATACAGCCGGACGAAGGAATTCTGCTCAAGATAGGCATGAAACAACCCGGTGCCGGTTTCAATGTGAAGCCCGTAAACATGGACTTCCACTATTCAGATTTGTCCAACAAGCATTTGCCATCTGCCTACGAACGACTTTTATACGATGCAATGGTTGGTGATTCTACGCTTTATGCCAGAGCAGATGCAGTGGAAGCTGCCTGGAAGTTCGTTGCTCCCATTCAAAAGGTTTGGGAATCGGATCCCAGTCAAAAGATTCATGGTTATCCAGCAGGTACCTGGGGACCAGAAAATGCCGATGAGCTCATGAAGGGTTGCCCCGAAGGATGGCGTTATCCGTGTAAAAACTTAGCTGACGATGGTCAATACTGTGAATTATAAAACTATGGAAAATTCTCAAATTCTGGTTTTTGAAACCATGGACGAAATGGCACTCAACGCACTCCAATGGTTGACCGATAAAACGTCCGAAAAGGGACGAGAAACAGTTTCAATCGCACTTTCCGGGGGGAACACTCCGCAAGCGCTTTTTGAAAGCATCGTCAAACTCGATACTGGAACAGTCGATTGGAATAAGCTTATGGTATTTTGGGGCGATGAACGTTGTGTTCCACCGGAACATACCGAAAGCAATTTTCGCAGTGCGCAAAAAAGCTTTCTGATACCTTTGGACATTCCACAGGAGCACATCTTTCGCATTCGTGGAGAAATATATCCTCCAAAAGAGGCGGAACGCTATACTCAAGTACTGTCGGAACATTTACCCATTGTCGATGGGTATCCTAAGTTCGACCTGATTATTCTGGGCTTGGGCGAAGACGGACATACCGCCTCCATCTTCCCAGGAGACGAATCTTTGTTTGAGACTGAAAAATGGTGTGAGGTTTCTACCCATCCCATCAGTGGAAAGCAACGAATTACGTTGACTGGCTCAGTCATTAACCATGCCGAAGAGGTTGCCTTTCTGGTGACGGGCACAAACAAAGCAAAAATTGTGGCAGAAATAGCACTTTCACCCGAAAAAGTAGTCTGTCCTGCTGCTCGTGTACTTCCATTTTCCGGGAATATTACCTGGTTATTGGATAAAGCGGCAGCCTCGCAATTGTAATGTTTTAATTGCGGGAAATCATTAAAAAAATAGGGTAGCTGTTTGCTCCTTTTTGCATGGAGAAACAGGTTTCAGTCTGAATGGAGTGAAAACCTGCATTTTTCAATTGTGCTTCCAATTCAGCTACATCAAAGCCCTTATGCCCGTCAAATCCTTCACCATGAAAGGATCCGTCCTCGGTATACAAATCGGCTATTGCCAAATAACCGTCGTTGTTCATCAACTCATGGAACCTATAAAATAAAGCTTGGATGTCAGCCACGTGGTGTAAAGCCATCTGACTGAATATCAAGTCAAACTTCTCTAAGTGGTAGGGTTGTACAGTTAAATCAAACAGTACCGGTTTTAGGTTCCTATCACCGGTGGCATCCACTTTTTCTTGCATGACAGCCACCATCTCAGAGGCAGAATCCATCATGGTGATGCTGCCTAATCGTTCGGCTAACATGAAACTAAGAATGCCTGTTCCTGCACCAAACTCTAAAGCTTTCATCTCGGTTCGAAAAGGTAATCTATCAAGCATTAATTTGACTATTGCTTCTGAACGCTGCACGTGAATGTTATTGCTATCCCAATTACGGGCTGCTTTGTTGAAATCAGTCATGTTCGGTGATCTACTTAAGTTCTTTCCCTAGAATTGAAGCCCCAACAGCCACACACAAGGCGCATGGTCGTTTGGAATAGTATTCGAAATTTCGGTCATCTGGAGTCACAGACTGCGGCTCCCTACCTATCTTGAGCAGGTCAGCACAAATGTAGCTGCCCAACTTCTCCTTGAATGCAAGAGCAGTTCTTTGCACGGCAGCATAATTTTCTGTCTTGGCAATCTTATTGGTTGGATCGTTGGTAGGATGCTCCAATCCTAATATCATAAACATACCAGTGGCTGCCCCGCAGACCTCACGTAATCGACCCATTCCGCCTCCAAAAGGACCGGATATCTGTTTCAGGGCCTCTACATCAGCATCATACCGGTCCGCGTATGCCATAACAACAGCTTGAGCACAATTGTATCCTTCTTTAAAATATTCCACCGCCTGAAATGTTCGTTCTGTAATTTCCTGTTCAGTCATGTCTAAATAAATTTTAAGCAAAGATAATCGCTTTCTAAACAACTATTCTACAGCATCAATTGTAATATCTCAAGTTTTTTATTGTTATATTTTATAATCCTTTTGAATAATTGTTTAAAACCCGACTTATATTTGTTAAAAATTCAATTATGAAAAAAAACATGGGAACCATTGACAGGATAGTACGCATCGTACTTGCTGTTGTCTTCGTCGTATTGTATTTAACCAACGTCCTATCAGGCACTTTAGGAATCGTCTTGTTAGCTATCGCAGCGCTCTTCCTACTGACAAGCCTTTTTAGTTTTTGTCCGTTGTACTTGCCATTCGGTATAAGAACCTGTAAAAAGAAGGAATAGAATTGGTCCGAAAGAGCAAGACTCAAGTTCTTTTTCGTAAAGGAGATACATTGACAAAACAAGGTGCGTTCGCTTTATACATCCTGTTTCTAATCAGTGGAGTTGTCAAACAATACATCTATGGTAGTGACAACAGGAGTTTCAACCGGCTAATCATTCAAGCTGGTGAATTCAATCTACCATCTATACTTCAGCTGATGTCCCTTAAGGATTTTGCTGGTATTTCCACCAAAAGCGCTGTCAAATTACTGAAGAGCTTCGAAAAAGAGGATAGCTCTTATTTTCCCAATTCCTTATATACCAAAGCACTGGCACCAACAATGGCAGCATCACCTGCTTTTAGCTGAGAAGGGAAAATTTTCACCTTGTTTTTAAAGATGGGTAGTAAATGCTCTTCCATACTCTCGCGTGTCGGTTTAAAGATGTATTCACCGGCAGCTGTCGGACCTCCAAAAAGAAAAATTGCTTCTGGGCTAGTGTGGTGTACTGTATCGGCAAAACCTTGACCAAGCCATTTGCCTGTTTGCTCAAACACCTCCAAAGCAACTGGGTCCCCGCTTTCAGCAGCATCAAAAATCATTTTAGAGTCTAGTTCATTGAACGATTTGTTGGCCAGAAGGCTATTGACGGCATTGTCGCGAACCATGATTTCAAAAGCTGTGCGCTTCATGCCAGGTGCAGAGCAATAGGCTTCCAGGTGCCCCTTACCACCACAACCGCAATTGCGTCCGTTGGGAATCAGGGTAGTATGACCGCACTCGCCAGCAAAGCCATCATGACCGTAAACCAAATCTCCATTGACCACAATACCGCTTCCAACACCAGTTCCGAGGGTGTACATGACAAAATTTTTCATTCCCTTCGCGCCACCGTAAATCATTTCACCCAAAGCGGCTGCATTAGCATCGTTTGTTAGAGCAATGGCCTTATATTCAGGGAATTTTTCATGTAGCAATTTGACAAATGGAACAACGCCCTTAAAAGAGAGATTTGGCGCTTCCTCAATGGTTCCGTTGTAATAATTAGCGTTCGGAGCTCCGATTCCAATGCCGAGGATTTCCGATTCTGGATTCATCAAACTGACGGAATGAATCAATTCGCGGATGGCTTCTGCCAAGTCGGTGATGTATTTATGGATGTCACCGTGTGATGGTGTGGGTATGTTCCCTTTTACCAATACGTTACCTTCTCCGTCTACTACGCCTATTGCTGAATTGGTTCCACCTATATCAACACCGATTGCTACTTTTTTCATGGGATTATCTATGGATTTAATTTGGTTCATACAAAATTAGCGTATTAATCGAGATAGGCATCGGCTAGTGCCAATTTTTTTGTTAAAGTTCCAACAACAATGTTTCTCGTGGCTTTAAGGTCAGACTCGTGTTCAGAAGAATGGTTTTGCCAGTTAATACATCTTTGCCGCTTACCTGGCCTCCAAACACTTCCTGATATTGATCCAAATCGATCGTATTTTCTTTATCAACACCATTGAGAATTGCAAGTACTTTTTTACCTTGATATTCGCGACAATACACATACGCTCCGTTTCTGGGCACAAAATGTTTCAAACTTCCCTTGGAAATGACCTCATTACCTTTCCGCCAGTTCAATAGTTTGCGAAGGAAGTCGTGAGCTTCGTTTTGAAGGGCTGTTCGTCCTTCTGCCGTAAAAGCGTTCGTTGCATCACCTATCCAACCTCCGGGGAAGTCTTTGCGTATATTCCCGTCGGCTATTTTTTTATTTCCATTCATCAAGATTTCACCACCATAATAAATCTGAGGAATGCCTCTGCAGGTGAGTAAAAAAGTATAGGCTTGCTTGAATACGTTCAAATCAGTAGGAATTTCCAACAGGAAACGGTCAGTGTCGTGATTTTCAAGAAAAACCAGCAAATTGTTTATATCCGGATAGAGGAAATCAAAACTCAACAGTTCATAGATTCGTGTCAGACCGTTGTCCCAGTCGGTGTTTTTGTGGAAAGCGTTGTGCGCTTCCAACATGAATGAGAAATCCATAACCGACTTTAAATGCGAATTTCCAGTTTTATTCAGTTGACTATTAGCTTGCCAATATGCCACACCTGGAATGTAGTTGATCCACGTTTCTCCGACAATGTTAAAATTTGGGTATTCCTCCATCAAAATCCGACACCATTCGGACATCATCTTTTCATCGGCATAGGGATGTGTATCTTGGCGAATTCCGTCGATGCCAGCATATTCCACCCACCAAGTGCTATTTTGTATTAGGTAAGTAGCCAGATGGGGATTTCGTTGATTGAGGTCGGGCATGGATTCCACGAACCAACCATCGGTCATATTTTTGGTGTCTTTTTCAGTTGCATAGGGGTCAAAACTCACGAATTTATCATGGTTCGTCTGTACGTATTTCCCCCCGTTATTGATCCAGTCTGCGAATGGCATATCCTTGACCCAAACGTGTTCGCTTCCACAATGATTGAAAATCATGTCCATGACTACTTTGAGCCCTTTTTGATGAGCTTTTCGGATGAGTGCCACATAGTCATCGTTGGTGCCAAAACGGGCATCCACTTTGTAATAATCGGTGGTTGCATATCCATGGTATGAACCGCCTGGCATATCGTTTTCCAAGACAGGATTCAGCCAAATTGCAGTTACTCCTAAGTCGGTGATGTAATCCAGATGTTGAGAAATACCCTCCAAATCCCCGCCATGACGTCCGTTAGGTTCGTTGCGGTCAACTTGAACCGTACAAACCGGCATCGGCAAGTTGTCGTTTGCAGGATTACCATTGGCAAAACGATCGGGCATCATTAAATACAAAACATCAGAACGATCGAACCCCATACGGGTCGCCGGATCCACTTCTCGAGTTTTCAGCTCATAAGTCACTTTCTTTTTCGTTTTTCCTTGAGTGAACACCATGTTGATCATTCCCGCTTTAGCTTGGCGAAGGTCCAAATAAAGGAAAAGATAATTGGGGCTATCCGCTTTAACCAATCGGTTGATTTTGATTTCAGGGTTCAGCACTTTAACGTTGGAAGCACCTATTTGATCACCGTAAACCATTATTTGGAGTTCAGGATTTTTCATTCCCACCCACCAAAAAGACGGTTCCATTTTACGAATTTGGATGGCTGCTGTAAGGTTAAAGAATATACTCAGCAAGACAAAAAGAAGGAGGGATCGTTTCATATTTCGTTTTTAATCAAATGATTGGGCAAATATTACGGTAATTTAGGCTTTCCGTACAATAAGTTAACTCTTGAATCAAATAAAATCATACTATCGTTGACAGCAAAAATACGCAAAGTCGAGTTTTCCATGGTCTTTGCTTCTGCCGGAATAAGCGTGGCAAATCCTTCTTTGGTGAAGACAAAAAAAGACTTCGGAAGCTGTACGTTCTGCCAAAGCACATACAATTCCGATGGGCGACCGGAGCAATCTATGAGCAATCGGTTATTCAACATTCCTTTGGATGTCAGATTTTTTTGGGTCAAGGTATCAAAAGAATTCTGATGAATGCTCATCATGGTAATTTCTTTCCCATCTTTCCATAGATGTATCGGATGCAGGTTTCGTCTCGATTTCTTCAGAATCAATTGATATACACTTTTACCCTCATTTAACTGAGAAACGGAGAATCCCATTGCCAAAACAGAATCAGGGCAAACATTCCCAGGCAACAGTTTGGTTAAATTCAAGGTATCCACCTCGTTTTGGAACGTGACACACGGCATCAACGATTCATTGGCTGCTTTCCATATTCCTTTCAACGGCCCGTGTGACTCACAAGCCATTAACAGCACCAATAAACAACCAATCAGAATTGCTGTTGCTTTCATTCCTCTTTAGAATTCTTACTATTTCTTTTTAACCGAAAAGGATGGGCCTTTCATCCAACCGCTTTCTGATTGACCCTTGTTGCCAATCAACATAATCTTGTAACGTTTCTCTGGTACCAGTGACATACCTTTCATCAAACGGCATTCGAATGAGACCAAACCTTTTTTGGTAGTGGCCTTAAAAGTGTATTCTGCAAATCGACCTTGTTTATAACCATAGCCATCCCCTTCATCTTCATAAAGTTTACCAATGGCCTCCCCTTTCTTATTGAGAGAAACCATCAATGTCAGGGAATCTGCACGGTATTCCACCGTACTTTGAATGACTTTGCCCAGTGGTACAATGGATCCTTCGCGAATACTCACATTTGGTTGATATTTATCCGTTTGGCTATTTTCTCCGTTAATGGAGATAATTCTCCAATTGCCTTTAGGTCTGGCGGGAGAAGCTGCCCATTTGGGAACGATCATCAAATCGGAACCAAGAAGGAACGCTTTCTCTTCACGGCGCAAACTGGTGTCTTTTGGGTCTGCAAAAAACAGTGGTCTCATCACTGGCATTCCTGTAATGGAAGCGTCGTGAAATAAGGTGTAAGTATAGGGTAGTAACCTGTAACGGCGATTCATCGCAACTTGGGCAACTTTTTCCACTTCGGAACCAAACGCCCAAGGTTCCTTTTCGTTTGTTCCTTTGGAAGCATGCCCTCTGGAAAATGGATAAAAAGCACCGATTGCAATCCAATGCGCGTATAAGTCTGCTTCCGTATTTCCATCAAATCCACCTATATCGGGTCCCGAAAAACCCTGACCAGAAAGTCCAAGGTTGATAACCATGGGTATCGAAAGTTCAAGATATTTCCAGGTACCCTTGTTGTCACCCGTCCAAGTGGCGCCATAACGGTGACTGCCCAAATAACCGGAGCGAGAAAGTATAAATGGACGCTTATCAGGATTCACTGCCTTTATGCCTTCTCTGGAGGCTCTGATCATCAACATACCATATACATTATGATAGCGAAGATGCGAGTCTGCACCAAAATCACCACCTCCACGATGGAAATTATTGGCAGGCATGGAGTGATCCGGAACATCAAAAACTGCGGGTTCATTCATGTCATTCCAAACACCGTCAATGTGCTGATTCATATAATCTTTATAAAGACCTGCCCACCACTCACGAGTAGCCGGCATTGTAAAATCGGGGAACTTGCAGGGGCCTGGCCAAACACCACCGACAAAATCCTTCCCGGTGGAATCTTTCACCCAGACATCGCGTTCCTGACCCTGTTGGTAAACCCAATAATTAGAATCCTGTTTTACTCCTGGGTCAATCATCCATACCCCTTTGAAATTGATTTTGTGCAGATCGTCATTAACAGCTTTCGGATTGGGGAATTTGGTCTTGTCAAATGTAAAAATCCGGTAACCATCCATATAATCAATGTCCATCCAAATGACATCACAAGGAATTTTACGGTTTCTGAATTCTTGCGCTACGCCCAATACTCGACTGTCCGGTTCATACGAATACCTACTCTGTTGATAGCCTAGACTCCACAGGGGGGGAAGTTCCATTTTACCAACCAAATTTGTTAGAGCCATCATCACGTCTTCGATGGATTTCTTTTGAATAATGATGACCCGCGCAGCTGGAGATTGAGCAGTAAAAGTAATGCTGTCGTTCAAAACCAATTCCTGACGCCAAGTATTATCCGAAAGGACTCCAAAAGCCGAGCCGTCTGCATTGACACCAAGCACCCAAGGGTGAGATTGGTAAAGCCTTTTCCCATTATAATCTTGATAAGTGTAGTTGTCGGTGTTCCAGATAATGATGTCCTGTCCGTTTCTTCTCAACGGGCCGGTCACTTCACCAGTGCCATATAAGCTTGCATCTTTAGGCACTGCGATGGAAATAACCGATTTCCCATCTTTATTGTAAAAGGACGGTTTCATCGACCAGCCTTCTGGAATGGCATTAATAACGGTTGGTTCCTGTGTTAGAGCGAAGGAAGGCAGATGAGCCTTCGCACTGAAATCAGAAGGGTAAAAGATGGCGACTTCAGGTGCGATCAGGCCGTCACGTGCATCTTTTGCCTGTACTTGGAGAAACAATCCCCCTGCGAAGAGGAGAACTGTCAGTTTTCGAATATTCATAGGTGCTATAATTTAGTTAGTTTATGGATGGTCGTTTTGCCATTTTTCAAATGCGTTCGGCAAATATAAAGACCTGCTGGTAAAGTTGAAACATCAGCCTCTTGGTTGTTGAATTTCAATCGTAGCATTTTCGTTCCGTTTAAGGAAAAAATCTCTGCTAAAACCACTTCAGGCCCCTTGAAACCAATCTTGCCAACAGTAGGGTTGGGATACAAAATACTATTTTTTTCTGAAGTCTGAGTCGATAGCTCATTGACAAATTGATCGGTAAAAACTCTGAATTCACCGGGTTCCAAACTCAATGGCATCGCAATATCCAAAACATTCAAGGCTTCGCCAGTCATCAAATCATACCAATTCCCCGACTTGGTGAAATAGGGATAACAGGTAATGGTTGCTCCTGTATAATTGGCTACTACAATGGCTGACAGTGTTCCATCAGATAGATATTCGCGCCTTCCGGCCGTCCAATTTACAAAGCCGGCTTTAAGGTCCCAAGCGGTCGGTTGTGAGAACATCAATGGATGTTGGTTGCGTAGACTGAGCAATTTTGAGTACGTTTCGTACAATGCCCGCCTGGGAATACTTTCAAAATAATCCCAACGGACGGGCTTCTTTCCAGTTCGGCCATTGAAATCGATATTCACATCGTAGCCCAATTCTCCGAATTGCCAGATCATTTTCGGGCCAGGTGTCAATAGAAACATTGCAGCATTGGCACCCAACTGTTTCATCCGAAGCAAACTATCGTTCGATATGCCGCTGGTTCCAAAAGTCAAAGCTTTATACGCCATTCTTTCCTCGTCATGACTTTCCATGTACCCAACCACTCTGGGCGCGACCCATCCCCTACTTGCTGCCGTCAGCCTCGTAAAGTCGCTACCGGTTTGCACCGCCATGGCCGTTTGACAAAAAGCGTAATTCATGTTACCCCAAACCATCATGCCCGAATCAGCAAGCACCTTTTCTTCCGTATCAGCTCCGAAATGCTCCAGAATTAGATAGGCCCTAGGGTTGGTTGCTTTGACCGTTCTGTTGTAATCACAAAGAATATCAATGCGGCCTTGGTTGAAATTTCCCCAGACGGCCACATCGGTCGTGTAGAAGGTGCTGGGCGTAAAACCTTTGGAAAGGTCAAAACGGTATCCATCAATTTTAAATTCATTCAACCAATACTTGATGACGGTTTTAAAATAATTGCGGGTATAGATGCTGGAATGATTGAAATCTGAACCTACATTATAAGGATGCATGGCGATAGGGAACAGATACGGATTGGCAGTCGAAGGTCTATTGTTGGTTGCATCCCACCACATTTTAGCCATAGGGCTCAAGCCCCAGGAATGGTTGAACACGACGTCCAGGATGACTGCGATGCCTCTACGGTGACATTCATCAATAAAGTGTTTGTAGTCATTTGAAGTACCATAAGCTTTGTCGGTGGCCATCCAGAAATTGGGATTGTACCCCCAACTGTCGTTGCCGTCAAATTCGTTGATTGGCATCAATTCAATGGCATTAATTCCTAAATGCTGCAAATAATCTAGTTTAGCCGTTGCCGCTTGCACAGTGCCTTCGGGTGTGAAATCACGAAGATGGAGCTCATAGATGCTTAAGTTTCCAAAAGCTGGGGGTGTAAATGAATTAACTTGCCAGTTGAAAGCCGTTTTGGCTGTTTGAAATACTGAAACAACCCCTTCTGTCAGTCCGGTCGGATAGGGTTTCAGGTTTGGATAAACTAATGCATTTTGATTGATCCACTTATCGTTCCAGGGATCCAATATTTTTTCAGAATAAGGGTCACCACAAAGGATGGTTCCGTCCACAAAATACTGAAAACCGTATTCCTTTCCAGGTGTCAAACCATTCACGTTAATCCAGAAATAATCACCGTCTTTGGTTAACTGATAATTGTTATCGGGTTTCCAATCGTTAAAGTCGCCCAGTAAATATACATACGAATGCCCTTTGGCAAACAGAGATAGGGTTACCTTAGTATCAGTGACATAATTTATTCCGTCATTAATACCTTGTGGGCGCGGTGCTGTAGGTACTGCAGATGGCCGAACACAAATGTAGGAGGAATCACGAACGGTTGTTGTCCCGTTGCTTGCTTCGGCAATGATGTAAAAGGAACCGGAAGTTGAAAATGTTTGTGCAACCGAGATGGTGGTTGCATTGGTTTGAGTAGTACCTATTTGCGTATTGTTCAGATACATCTTTAAAGTACAAGGCTGTGAAGCAGTTGCTTTCAGCGTAAGAGTAGATGAAATGTTCACCAATGAAATGGATGAAGGGGGGGTATTCATCGTCAAATTCAAACCCGGAGTATACACCGGTAAAAAGATATCGGCACCTCCAACGTCGCGACCGGTCTTGGATCCATCGGTGTTTCGAATGACCATCGCTATTTTCTGAATGGTCTCGTTGGCATCAGTAATGCCGAAATAGCTTCTAAGATTGGGTGAAAGCGTCAGTGTCCATTTGTTGGCACTGACATAAGTCAGTTTGGTTGCATCAATATTTACTGCCCAGGTAGATTTGACATACTTCCAGTCAGAATTACTGGTACTTAGATTGGTGATGACTCCAATATGAGCCCAAAGTTCCCCAGTAAAACCGGACAGGCCTTTGTCGCCTTGTGTGGCATCGAAGGTTATTACACAGTTGTCCGCCTCGGTTACAAAAGAAGGAATTGATGTAACCACCTGACCCTTAAGAAGAAACAAATTCAGCAACAGAGCTATTATTAGGAATCCAGACCGTTTCATGGCGGGGAATTTAACAGGGTGAAAAAAAAGCCCGGCAGACAGTTTGCCTGCCGAGCTTTCAATTATAATCAAGTAAATCGATTAGTTCTTAAGCAATTTGTATTTGTAAACTGGGCCCACCAAATCCAACGTAATGGTGTAAGTACCAGCTACAGAGACATCGATATCTGCTCCGCCTGCGTTGAGCTTCAAATCAGCACCATCATCACCATAGTTGATGTCCCAACCATTGTTGGCGCGGAACTTAATCTTACCAACAGAAAGCGCAAGGGTTGCAGTCCATTTATTGGTTGCTGCATCATAGGTCATCGCTTGGTCGGAATCCCAACCACCTGTTGTGGCACTTCCGATGACACCCCATCGCGTAATCTTGGTTACGGAATAAGTGAGTGCAACCAAATCAGCATTAACCTTATAGTAACCACCCGTCGCCAAGGATACGTTTCCACCGCCACCAGCGACCAGTTTGCCAGCGCTGCTGTAGCTGTATTCGCCATTGCCCCAGTCCACTTTTGTAAATTTGAATTCCACATAATTGGCAGGGTCTCCGTCTCGAACCATGTTGACGTAGCCTTCGTACACATCGTCCGATTTAAGCGAATAAATGCGGTTGTAGTCCGTACCAGCCCCCGTCCAAGCTCCGGCACCATATGGCTGGAAGCTACCTGGCAAGTTCAGGTGCGGATATACAATGATTACTTCGTAAGGAGTCAACGTCATGGCAACTGAATCGGATGAAATCTTTTCAGGCGTCAATCCGGTAACTTTAGCAACCACTTTAATTTGAACGTTTGAAGCCACACCATCGAGACCGCCAAGCGTCAGCAATGCCGTGTTGATCTTATCGTAAGTTACATCGGCAGAAGTCGTGGTTACCGTAGCAATGTCCACTGCATTGGCAAACGCAGCACCGGCAATATCCATTTTTAAGGTATAAGATACCGCAGCATCATACCCATAATTGGGTGCTTGCCAGCTAAATGTCAGCGTGCTGTCTTTTTGTGCTTCAGTCATGGTGAGTGAAGCAACCGGAGCAGCGTCCATGACAGGTGGAGTGATGGTGTCAGCCACAGTAGCCAACTCCCTGTTATCGCAAGCCATCAATGTTGCTCCAATCATCAGGGTGAGCAAAAAATTATTTTTTTTCATAATTATTATAGGATTGAATGGTTTGTATTATCAATAATCTTCCAGTTGTGACAAATTGGGATTGGCATTGATGTCAGAGGACGGTATGGGGAAGATGTTGTATTTCGCATCTACACCAACACCAGCTTTTACACCACCTTTGAAATCCCACAAATAGTCAGCGGAAGTTAGTTTGCCAAAACGAACCAAGTCGGTCCTGCGTTGGGCTTCCCACAACAATTCACGGCCACGTTCTTCCAAAAGGAAATTCAATGTCACACTGCTCCATGCAGGAAGTTCGCCCACTGCATCCACCACATAAGCCCGGTCACGAATGGCATTAATGTAACCAAGAGCAGTGGTAGTGCTGCCACCTGTGCCTCCACGAAGAACGGCTTCGGCATACATCAAGTAAACATCAGCCAATCTGAACAACGGGAAATCCGTATTTGGAAATGAACCACCAGAATTACTTCCATCGCTGTTGAAATTGCTGTATTTGATTACTTGAACACCTTCTTTGAATTCTCCTACATCATTCATATCCAACTTGTTGTAACTCGTGTAAAGCAATGAACAACGTTCATCCATAGATTCCACACCAGCAAAACGTGTATAAACACTCTTGGTGGCATGATTCCCCTGCCAACCGCCAGGAGCAGCAATAGAAGCCTGAAGGTCGGAATTGACCGCCGATGACATCAGGAACATCATTCCTCCCCAAGATTGGAGATTGACAGCATCGTACACCATTGGGAAAATGATTTCGTGGGATTTGTTGTTATCTGCCTTGAAAAGATTGGCATAAACAGGTTCCAGCGTATAACCGTAAGCAATGACATCCTTACAGGCTGCAATGCATTCAGTATATTTATCAGCATTCACATAGGTTTTTGCATTCAGATACAATTTTGCCAACAATGTTTTGGCTGCAGCCTTGTTTGCACGACCGTAATTGTTTGCATCATAGCCAATCCATGGAGTCTTCAAGTCAGCGTCGATGGCAATCAGTTCAGATTCCACATAATTGAAAATCTGCTCAGCAGTAGCCATTGCCGGGGGGATTGAACCTATTTTGGAGGCTTCGGTAACAAACGGTCCCTGACGGAAATGATCCAATACATGGTAATAGGACAACGCTCTAAGGAATCGAGCTTCAGCACGATATTCCTTGATTTTAGCCTTCAAAGCATCGGAAACACCACGAGCATTCAGTTTCGCATCAGTCGTTTCACGAAGGAACTCGCTGGCTACTGTAATCTGATAATACAAGCGGTAGTAAAAACCCTTGATGAACACATCGGATGAAGTCCATTTCATGCTGTGAAAGTCCTTGATGGTCTGGTCATTCCATGCACAAGCAGCTTCTTCGGTGGGTAACTCCTGAAGGTTCCAAAGCATTCTCAGATAAGACGCTTGGCTACCTTCATCCAAACCGACGATATCGGGTTGACCGGCAGGACCCTGAAGCCCTGAAACGGATAAACCTGCATAAATTTTAGCGATGAATTGCTCATAAGCACTGTCGTTGCTGAAAACGACGTCAGAAGTTATTTCATCCGGATCTAACGGTACCGTATTCAGGTCGTTGTAGCAGGAACCCATCATGAACGGCAGCGTCACCAGCGAAATGAAAAGGAATTTATATTTTTTAGTTTTCATATCTGGTTGAATTAAAAATTAATGGATAAACCAACAATGAAGTTTCTTGGTCTGGGGTAGACATTTTTGTCGATACCGTCATAGATTTCAGGATCCAAACCATTGTATTTGGTCAACAATAAAGGATTTTGGACCGTAGCAAATACACGTGCACCTGCTTTTTGACCAAACGGATTCTTCATGGAGTAACCCAACGTAATGTTGTCGATACGGAAGAAGGATCCATCCTTAATGTAATAGTCAGACCAATATTGCGGAGCCGTGAAATTGGTTTTCGTTGCACTTGTCAAACGGTTTTTCAGGAAGCCTGAATAGTAAGAATCAGATAAAGCTTCTCTGGTAGACTGTACATTGTTATAAACATAACCACCGAGGTTGCATCTGGCATTGAAGCCGAAATCCCATTCCTTATAGGTCAATTTCGAGGACAAGCCCATGATGACATCGGGAGCTGGTTTTCCAAAGTGGTACATGTCTGCATCGGTAATTTTACCATCACCGCTTCTGTCAACATAAACACCTTCCAAAGGTTGTCCTGCTGCATCGTAGACTTGTTGGTAAACAAAGAATGAATTCACTGGATAACCCACACTGTTCATTTGAATGTAATTTCCGGTACCTCCAGAAATTCCACCTGCTTGAACGCCTTTGTAGTTGGCATCTGCATAACGAGTCAACTTGGTAATTTCATTCTTGTTGTAGGTGAAGTTGAAACCAAGATCCCAGTTCAGGTCATTTCCTACTACGGGTTTGGTGTTAATCATGAATTCAACCCCTTTATTGGTGAGGTTCCCGACGTTTGTCAACAGTTCATTGATAAAGTTGGTACCTGCAGCTACGGGAATCGTATTGATCAAGTCGTTGGTCTGACGATAATAAAGATCCAAAGATCCTGCGATACGGCCATTCATGAATCCATAATCCAAACCGATGTTGGAAGTGGTGGTTTCTTCCCATTTAATCTGAGAATCGTAACCTTTTGGACGAATCAAGTTGATGACGTTGTTACCAAACATCATTTTGGCACCAGTCGTTCCAGAAACGTAACGAGCCAAGTATGGATAATCGTTGTCTGTAATGTCTTGTTGACCAGTCACCCCATAACCAATACGCAATTTGAGATCGCTCAAATTGGAAAAGTTTTCCATAAATGATTCCTCGTTCAGTTTCCATGCGAATGCCATTGCTGGGAACAACCCATGGCGGTTTGCAGCATTGAAACGTGATGAAGCATCGTCTCTAAGTGACAATGTCAGCAAA
The DNA here is from genome assembly GCA_035719105.1 of Bacteroidales bacterium. Taxonomy (GTDB): domain Bacteria; phylum Bacteroidota; class Bacteroidia; order Bacteroidales; family UBA1402; genus UBA8389. The sequence goes on from DASTGN010000004.1 coordinate 240,557, forward strand.
TACTTTTGATTGAAAGTATAGTTTACACGTCCAAAAAGAGAAACCAAAATAGCTTCGGTCGAATTCCGAATCGGATCTTTCGTTTTCAACGGATCAGTATATGAATAATCCTCACCATCTGTACGATAGAAACGTTGCCAGGAATAACCTCCCATCACATCAAGTTTGCTGTTGATGCCATCCAAATCTTTGCCATAATTCAAGAAGAAATCCAAAACAGTGTTGCTGGTCTTTTGAAAGTACTTTTTAGTTTCGCCGGTACCATTTTTAATATCGCCCCAAACCCACGATTGAACGGAGTTTTCAGGAATGATGACATCACCCTTGCTATCTGTTGCATCGAAACCCAAGTTCAGGTTCGCCTTCAATTCTGGCAAAGCTTTGAACGTGTAGTCAAATTGTGCATTGCCAATGCTTCGATAAACAGTTGATTGGTCGTCCTTTTCATTCAAAATGGATACCGGATTCGCAATTGCGATGTTGTTGGGAACACCTACTGTGTTCAACGACAAGTAGTATCCATTGCCATAATCGGTAGATTCATATACCGGAACGGTAGGATTCATTTCCAAGGCAGCACCAATAGCTCCTTGATCTGAGAAACGGTTCTTCACCAACATGCCCTTTAAATTGGCATTCAATTTTAGCCTATTATCAAGAAACGTTGGGTTGACACCTACGGAGAAAGTACCTCTATTCATTTTGGAATTCAATAAAATTCCATTTTCTGACAAAAAGTTGGCAGAAGCACGATAAGGGATACTGTTCACGGTTCCGGTCACACTTAAGTTGTGGTCGGTAGAAACAGCTGTACGATAAATTTCATTTTGCCAATCGGTATTGAAAGTTCCCAATAAACCAGTTTGTTCAGAGTTTGCGCCATAAATGTCGAGAATCAAAGCGCTGAATTGGGCAGCGTTCATCGTTTCCAATTTTTTAGCAATGGTGCCGATTGAAACACTTCCATTGTATGCAACCTTAGGTGCGGAAGTTCCTTTTCCTTCTGCACCCTTTTTAGTCGTAATGATGATTACACCATTGGAAGCTCTGGAACCATAAATGGCAGTTGAAGAAGCGTCTTTAAGGATGACATAACTTTCGATATCGTTCGGATTGATTGTCGAAAGTGGATTGCTAGCTCCAGAAATAGAGCGGTTTTCCATGGGGACTCCGTCAATCACAATTAACGGGTCGTTGCTGGCACTCATTGAGGAACCACCACGTATACGGATGGTTGCAGAAGATCCGGGTGCTCCACCAGCCGTGGTTACATTCAAACCAGCCACTTTACCCAACAGCAAGTCGGTGGGAGAAACGGCTAATCCACGGTTGATTTCTTCTGCTTTGATGGCTGTCACAGCACCAGTTGCATCTTTTTTGCGAACAGTGCCATAACCGATGGCAACCACTTCACCTAATGAAATGGAAGACTCTTGCAAAATAATTTTGAGATCTCCCTTAACTTCGGAAACACGTACATCAACAGGAACATATCCCATACAGGAAATATTCAATACTGATGCAGCGGAAGTGACGTTAATGGAAAATCCTCCATTGACATCCGTGATGGTCCCGTTGCTGGTCCCTTTGACGGCGACGTTGGCACCGACAATCGCAACGTTGTCCTTATCGAGCACCGTCCCGCGAATGGTCGTTTTGTTCTGAGCAAAGGCTGAAAGCCCAAGACAAAGAAAAAACACCGAAAGCATAAATCTGATTTTTTTCATCTTTTGGTAGCGTATTAGATTAGTAATAAAGAAAATATATTGGATTTAAGAATTTGAAGATTAATCCTTGTCTTGAACAAAGACCACAGATACGGCTGCTAACAACAAACAAACACCAGCCATCAGGATACCTCCCATCGCATTGGATCCCATCCAATATTCAATGATTGGTCCACCTATCAAGCTGCTGACAATCTGCGGAATGGTTATGAAAAAGTTGAAAATTCCCATGTACACGCCCATTTTAGCCGAAGGGATTGAACCCACCAATATGGCATATGGCATGGCTAAAATGCTGGCCCAAGCAATACCAACACCCACCATGGACAATATCAGCCAATTCGAATCGTGAATAAAGAACATGGATATCAAGCCCAATCCACCAATCACCAATGAAATAGCATGCGTGAACTTACGGCTTGTTTTTGCAGCTATACCTGGTAATGCGAGTGCATAGAACATGGCTACCAGATTGTATACACCGAACAAAACGCCCACCCAATCGCCAGCTTTCTGATATTCGTGAGAAGTAGGATCTGTCGTTCCATAAACGGCTGAAGCTACGGCAGGTGTTGTATAAACCCACATGGTGAACAAGGCAAACCAAGAAAAGAATTGCGTGATTCCCAACTCTTTCATGGTCTTAGGCATTTTGGCTATATCCTTGAAAATGACCATCGGGTTCTTTTTGCCCTTACTTTGTGAATCATTATTGGTTTCGTCTGGGAAAAAACTTTCATGAATTTCAGGGGGATATTCCTTAGTACGGATGATGGTCCAAATGATGGTACCCATCATTAAAACTGCTCCTACATAAAAAGAAATCAATACGTTCAGAGGCATCCCGCTGGCAAGTACCGTATCTCCGATACCTGTCCATTCAGACAATGCATAGGGCAACCAACTTCCTAAAACAGCTCCGATACCTATTAAAAAAGTTTGAATGGAAAAACCGAGCGTTCGCTGTTTGCTTGGCAGCTGATCGGCCACCAATGCACGGAAAGGTTCCATTGCCACATTGAACGATGCATTTAATATGGTAAGGATTCCTGCTCCTACCAATAGTGGCGACATGATGGCTGATAAACCGGCCGAATGGGGCATAAACACCAATGCGATGGAGGCCATTAAAGCACCAGCCAAAAAATACGGTTTCCTCCGTCCCATCTTGTTCCAAGTATGGTCGGAATAGTGCCCGATGATTGGCTGTATGATCAAACCGGTAAGCGGAGCAACAATCCAGAACCAGGAAAGTGTACCCACATCAGCTCCAAATGTTTGGAGGATGCGGCTGGCGTTGGCGTTTTGCAGGGCGAAGCCGGCTTGAATGCCAAGAAATCCAAAACACATGTTCCAGATTTGCCAAAAGGAAAGTTTCGGTTTTTGTGTCATTCGTATCAATTTATATAAGCAACCATCGAGCTAATAGCGGGTACTGTAACCCGGTTCCCTGAAAACGTTTTTATTCCGTCCATATCGATTTTCCCGTCCGCTACCACCATAGTCCAAGTTCCATCGGGAATATCCATTTCGATGGGTGCGTTGTTTCCATTGTGGATGACCAAAATCGTTTTCCAACTATCATTATTGGCATAATTTTTCAGTACGAATCCCACCACATCGGGTTTTGAGTTTTCTAAAAAGGACAAGTGTTGTTGAACGTCCGAAGCCAAATTCATCCGAAAAGCAGGATGTTCCTTGCGTAAACGAATTAGTTCTTTGTAATAGTTAAACACATCTGCTTGCAATAATTTGTTTTCCCAATGCAGCTGATTGATGGAATCCGGGGATTCAAACGAGTTGGAAACGCCAAACTTAGTGCGTAACAATTCCTCACCTGAAAGCATAAAAGGCACACCCTGAGCTGTGAAAACCATCGTTTGAGCCAATTTGTCCATTCGAATCAAGTCTTCCAATGTCGAACCCGCAGGAGCAGAAACTTTCAGCTTATCAAACAAACATAAATCATCGTGGCAGGAAACATAGTTGATTACCTCGTCCGGATTGTTGGCATAAGGCCCCTTTGAATAATTCACCTTAGTGTAATCTACTTGTGGATGTTGAATGGCACCTACAATCCCGAATTTCACGCTTTCTTCCATGCCCTTCAAGCCACTTGCAAAACCTGGAGCCTGATGGTTGTTCCAGCTGCCTTTGACCGCATCGCGAAAATCATCACTGAAAACGGCTATGCGAGGCATCTGAAGTCCATTTTGCTTGATAGCTCGTTCAGCCTCGGGTAGTGGAGAATTACCAGCTGTCCAACCTTCACCATAAATAAATAAAGATGGATCTATGGCATCCAATGCTTTGCGGACTTCGTTCATCGTCTGAATATCATGTACACCCATCAAGTCAAATCGAAAACCGTCAATGTGGTATTCATTCACCCAATAACATACGGATTCAATGATGTATTGGCGCATCATAGCCTTTTCCGAAGCCGTTTCATTGCCACAGCCTGAAGCATTGGACGGTGTACCATCTGAGTTGAATCGATAAAAATAACCAGGAGCGGTCAGTTCAAAATTTGAACCGGCTAAACGATAAGTATGGTTGTAAACCACATCCATAATCACACGAAGGCCTTTGTTATGGAAACTTTGAACCATTTCCTTAAATTCACGAATTCGTGTTTCGGGATTGAACGGGTTGGTTGAATAGGAACCTTCTGGGACGTTGTAATTTTGAGGATCATACCCCCAATTGTATTTTTTGATGGAAAGGTTGGTTTCATCGATGCAGCCGAAATCAAAAGCGGGCAGAATGTGCACGTGCGTCACTCCTAGGTCCTTCAAATGATCAATTCCTGTGGTTAAGCCTTCGGCAGAAGTCTGGTTTTCGGTCAATGCCAGGTATTTCCCTTTATTTTTCATACCCGAACTGGGACTTACGGAGAAGTCTCGCAGGTGCATTTCGTACAAAACAATGTCTGTGAAATTATTCAGAACCGGTCTAACATCGTTATCCCATCCCACTGGGTCCGTCTTTTTAAGATTGAGAATTCCAGCACGCCGACCATTGGCTCCCGTTGCCTTGCACTTGATGCCAGGAGTTTCGTTCAACCACGAACCGAGATGCTTAATTTGAAAAGTATAAAATTTACCGGACAGATTGCCCTTCACCTTAAGAGACCAAAACGAGCCCTTTTGTTTCAGATTCAATACTTTAAAGGCCGAACCCTGTAAGCCGTCTACATAAAGGTTAACACGAACACCTTCCGCGGTTGGCGACCATAAAGTGAAAATCGAAAAATGGGGGGTATAACAAAGTTCGTCGTAGGAGAAATTGGACTTATCCGTTTTCGCATCCAATTGAGCAAAGGAGCTCATGAATGTCAAAAAAAAGACTACAGGCAGAATAGCGTTCAACTTCAGCATCAAGATATAATTCAAGGTTTTCTAAACCGCAAATATCAAGATCAGGTGCTTAGGTAGAGTCAAAAAAATGACGAAATGAATAATTTGGGGGATGAAATGAACAATCTCGATGTTAAAGTTACTGATAAACCCGTAAAAAAACAAACAAATCTATCAAAATGTCAAAAACCTAGACTCCTTCCAACCAACTCAGGAAGTCGGGAACACGTAGTCGGCTCACCAAAACTTCTTCCAGAAAACCTGGTTCAAGTTTTATTTTCAAACGACTGTTGAAATGTTTAGAAACCGTCTTTACGGCTTGAATGTTAGCGATGCACGCTCTGGAAAGGCGAAAAAAACTTTTTGGGTCGAGCTGATCTTCCAGATTATCTAAAGAATATTCCGAAAAGTAACGCTTACCCGTTCGACTAACGATAAAAGTCACTTTATCTTCTGCATAAAAATAAGCGATATCCTCCACCAAAAGGACAATGATTTGGTCGTTTTGTTTGGTGATGAAACGCTTCTTATAAACTTTTGGAACCGATTTGATCAGTAATTCTTCGAGCGATTTCAAGTCCGTTTGGCTCGATTTATTCATGCTGGACGATTTCTCGACTGCTTTTACAAATTCTGTACTATCTATGGGTTTAAGCAAATAATCCACACTATTCACCTTGAACGCTTTGATGGCAAACTGGTCATATGCGGTGGTAATAATTACAGGAGCCTTCACATTCACCCGTTTGAAAATTTCAAAACATTGACCATCAGAAAGTTCGACATCCATGAATATCAATTCGGGGGAATTGACTGCCAACCAATCAGAAGCCTTTTCTACAGAATTCAAAACGGCCATTATTTCGGAATCTGGAAAATGAGTTTTCAGCAAACGCTCAAGCTGCATTTGAGCTGGGATTTCGTCTTCTACGATAAGAATCTTCATAATTTTAGACTACGTTTTATCGATGATTGGCAAACAAACGGAGAAATGTGTGTCGGTTCTTGAAACCAAGATTGATTTTCTGAACAAGGCTTGATATTGACCTTCAATATTCTTCAACCCCAAATTGCTGGATTCAGTTTGCTGGGTTCGAGGAAGCAAATTATTTTCCACCCGTACGAAATGATCCTTAACACGAATGCTAATTTTAAGTGGATTTTCTTTGCTGATGGCATTATGCTTTGTCGCATTCTCTACCAACAACTGAATACTGCAAGGAATCACGAAGGTTTTCAGATACCGGTCTTCCAACTCGATTTCCACTTCAAGCCCTTCAGTGAAGCGTTCCTTAAGCAAATCCACGTACATGCTGACAAACGTTCGTTCCTCATCCAAGGTGACAACCGATTCGGATTCCTTGCTCAGTAAATAACGGTACACTCCGGCCAGTTTGCCAATGAAGTCGCTGGCCCTGTCCGCATCTGTATGTACCAAATAATCAAGCACATTCAAGCTATTGAAAAGAAAATGCGGATTTAATTGGCGTTTAAGCTGTTCATATTGGTACTTGACCTTATTCTTTTTGGTAATTTCGGCATCAAGGGCCTTCCGATGAGACTTTCGGTAATATAAGATGACATCGGTCACTCCCATTACCAAGATATTCAACATGGCGGCTACTAAAAAAACCGCTTCCAACTGCCTGGTGGCAAACAAATCTCCCCATGTATATTCCTTGAGTTTGGGCACGCAAAGCATCAAGGTGACAATCAGTGAAATAATAAGGAATGAAAGAATTAGCAATATCAATCGAAGAGAAGGATTCTGCCCCCAGGAAATAAATTTGTTGATATAATGAACGGAAAGAAATCCAGAAATAAAAAGAAACAAAACTACAGGAATGTTTTTGAAAATCTGGAAAATCAAATCGAAGACATCAAACTGGTAATCGTTTTGCAAATAATTCAGCAAATCCACATACAGAATGCGAAATCCCAAAACAGCTATTGCCAAAATCAATATTTGACGCCATTCGCTGGTTTTGTTAAATAACTTCATCCTAGTCCTTCTTTTGAGTACGCCTGACGATGAAAAACGTTATCCAACCGAGGATTTCAGTCACAACCATTGTCGTATAGATTTGAGCCATCGACTGCGAAGTGCCCAGATAATCTGTAAACCATTCTGCTCCTTTTGTACCCATGAAAAAACCACCCAGGCAGCAAACTAATGTCAACGCCGCCGTCACATCCAGCGGATATTCATTAATTCTTGCCAGAATAACGATCATGGCAATGGTAAGAATGGTTAGGTAAACACCAGGGTCGGCTCCGTGATTAATAATCAGGGCAGCGATACCTGCATGGGCCAGTGCAAAACCATGTACGATCAGATTCGCTGATCGGTAAGGGAATCTCATAGTTTGATAGGTATTTTCAGAGGTTTCAAGGTGAACCAAAGATATAAGATTCCATTGAATATATGTACCTGGATGGCTTTTTTTCTTATTTTTGTATTTTAATGTTGTTAACATTTCAACCGATGCGCGGCAAAAAAGTCTTTCTTTTAATTGCAATCTGCAGTTTTGCGGCACTCAGTTGCGTGCAACAGAAAGACCGGTGGGTAACCGTAAAAGGAGCCATTTCCCATCTTGGAAGTACCGCCCTTTATGTTTCTTATACGAACGCCCAGCAAAGGCGCACCATCGATACCATCCATTCCTCCATGTCTGGCAAGTTTAATCTGAAAGTTCGTACCAGCAATGATTTGACCCCCATTACCATTTATTTTGCCACAAACAAATGTTGGACTACCCTCTTTGCAGAACCAGGTGATCACGTGACGCTGCGTGGGAACATAGACTATGTGGATATGTTGACCATTCGGGGCGGTACGGTCAATAACGATCTAAGTCGTTTCAAAATGCAAATCAGAGACCTTTATAAAGAGCGACTTGACCTTCTAAAGGGTTTCTATTCCAAAGAAAATTCCTCTGAAGTCCGATTGGCTGAAATCAACCTGCTTCTTAAGCGGTCTGCCAAAGATTTCATTAGGGAAAATCCCGAATCCATAGCAAGTGTCGTATTGATTCAAGACTTTTTCTACCAGGATTACGACCCTGCCACCAACGAACTTCTTGGACTGTTAAAGGGCAAAGCAAGTAATTGCAAGCTGGCGAATAAGATTCGTGAGAATCTTTTAAATGGCCGATAAATTGTTTTTTATTTAATATTTATATAACTTTGAAGCGAATCAAAACCGCTTCTTATGCTTGTTAAAGTAGCCAGTGCAGCCATCCAAGGCATTCACGCAAAATCCGTTCAAATCGAAGTCCATCTATCACGGGGCATCCGCTTTTCATTGGTCGGGTTACCTGATAATGCCGTAAGGGAAAGTCACGAACGAATCGTCTCCGCTTTGCAAGTGAATGGAATGGACTTACCCCGCAAACAGATTGTTATCAACATGGCTCCTGCCGATTTGCGCAAAGAAGGCACTTCATACGATTTGCCCTTATTGGTTGGCATCATGGCAGCAGGCGACTATATTCCCGTTTCATCCATCGAAAACAGTCTTTTTATAGGTGAACTATCTTTGGATGGTAGACTTCAGCCTATTCGCGGTGTCCTGTCTGTGGCAATGTTGACCATTGATTCGGGCATCAAACGCCTCATCCTGCCAGCAGCCAATGCACAAGAAGCCTCGGTTGTCGAGGGTCTCGAAGTTTATGGAGTGGAAAACATCTTGGAACTGGTAGCGTTGCTAAAAGATGCCAAAGCTTTCAGCCCTGCTTTGCCAAACATGCTCCCTCAACCGCTGGATAACGCCAAACATGCCGAAGATTTTTCGGATGTGAAAGGTCAGGATTACGTAAAAAGAGCGGTCGAAGTGGCCTGTGCCGGGGGACACAATCTCTTATTGGTCGGCCCGCCGGGAGCTGGAAAAACCATGATTGCCCACTGCATTCCCGGTATCTTACCCCCAATGAGTAGGCAAGAAGCGCTCGAAACAACCAAAATTCATTCGGTGGCCGGAAAAACTCAAGTCAGGTTCGGCCTGCTTCATCAGCGTCCCTTCCGGTCTCCCCACCACAGCATCAGTGCCGTAGCATTAGTGGGCGGAGGGTCAAAACCACAACCTGGTGAAATTTCCTTAGCGCACAATGGTGTACTCTTTCTGGATGAACTTCCGGAATTCCAGCACAACGTGTTGGAGGTGCTCAGGCAACCATTGGAAGATCGTAACATCCATATTTCAAGGGTAAGTTACACCATAGATTATCCCGCTGGTTTCATGTTGGTTGCATCCATGAACCCTTGCCCTTGCGGATATTACAACCATCCGGTGAAAGCTTGCATTTGCACACCTGGTCAAATACAACGATACATGGGACGAATTTCGGGACCTTTGCTTGATCGAATCGACCTACATGTGGAGATTCTTCCAGTAACCTACGAAAGTCTAACCGATACCAAACCTTCTGAATACAGCCAAGCCATTCGCGATCGAGTAGTTCGTGCCAGAGAAATACAAGAAAACCGATTTGGAAATACATCGCTGACCACCTGCAATTCGAGAATGATTACAAGGGAAATACATCGATATGCACAGCCCGACGACTCGGGACGAAAACTTCTGAAGCGTGCCATGGAGAAATTAAATCTTTCAGCACGTGCCTACGATCGGATCTTAAAGGTTGCGCGAACTATCGCAGACTTGGATGGAAGCAAAAATGTGGAAGCCAATCATGTGGCCGAAGCCATACAATATAGAACGTTGGACCGGGGAAACTGGGGACAATAAAGCTGATAAACAATTATTGCTTATTCAACATCTAGCATTTCCATAAAACTAGACCTGATGTTGTTGGGATTCAAGTCGTCGGTATCCATGATGTATTTGCTTTTCAGATAATAGCCCTCCCGCTCTTCAAGTGATTTAGCGATATAGGATTCCAACTCTTTATCATCTTTGCCAACGATCAAAGGTCGTTTGGTTCGAGACATTTTCAAGCGATCACGTAATTCTCGAACCGAAGTACGTAAATAAATGGTTTCGCCATGCGCATTCATATACTCCATATTGTCAAAATGACAAGGAGTGCCACCTCCAGTGGAGATGAGTGTATTTTCAAATTGGGCCACTTCGTGCAGTGCTTCGCGTTCCAACTTACGGAAACCGGCTTCACCAAGTTCGGCAAACAATTCACTGATGGTTTTCATGAATTTTTGTTCAATGAAGGCATCCAGATCAACGAACGTCAACTTCAATTCTTTGGCCATCAACTTTCCATAAGTCGTCTTGCCTGACCCCATATATCCGATTAAAAAATAGCTGCTCATAGTCTTGATTCAATGGTAAACACTTAAAAAGGGGGGACAATGATACAAAAAAAAAGCAGCCAACACAAAAGGTTCACTGCTTTTTATTGATTCCAAAGCAAAATCAAGACAATTATGGCAAGAATGATTCGGTAATAACCGAAAACACTGAAATCATGCTTACGGATAAAGTCCATGAAGAATTTTATCACTGCATAGGCCACGATAAAAGCAACGAAAGAACCAATAGCCAGTACCAGCCATTCAAAAGACGTAAAAGCCAAGCCACTTTTTAAAATTTTCAATAAAGCAGCGCCTGCCATCGTCGGTATGGCCAGAAAAAAAGAAAACTCAGCTGCTGCTCCTCTGGATAAACCAAGCAACATGGCTCCAATAATCGTTGCTGCCGATCGAGAAGTTCCGGGAATCATTGCCAAACATTGAAAACCGCCAATGGCGAGTGCTAAAACAAATGGAATGGCTGTAACTGAGTCAATCTTGAAGGACGATTTTTTGGCGTTGAATCGTTCGATGGCCACTAAAGCGATACCATAAACCAGCAAGGTAATGGCAACAACCAAAGGATTGAATAAATAAGCATCGATGGCGTCATCGAATAAAAAGCCGAGGACTGCTGCTGGCAAAACCGCCACCATAACCTTGAACCAAAGGTTCCAGGTCGCCAACTGACGTTCTTTGGTTCCTGACAAAGGCCAAAGATCTTTCCAGAAAAACACAACCACGGATAGGATTGCACCCAATTGGATAATGACTTCAAAGGCATTGGTAAACGTTTTATTTTCTGATAGCTTCAAAAACTCATCCACCAGAATCATATGGCCAGTACTCGATATCGGGAGAAATTCCGTAATTCCCTCCACCACGGCAATCAGTATTGCCTTCAAAATCATTATTAAATCCATCAGACAACTTTAGATGGTCCTTTTCGTGCAAAAGAGCACCAATTAAGGTGCTCCTACGCATTATTTGTCCCAGTTTGTATTTTTCATATCACCACTCTTGAGAAACTCCAGATGCATATTATGTGCGATGCTTAATGTATGAGGAGTGTGCGAATCCTTGTTTTTCTTCAGATAGTCCCAAAGCAATTGTTTATAATCCGGATGCACGCAGTTCTCGATAATGGCCTTTGCACGTTGAATAGGAGATTTTCCACGTAAGTCAGCTACACCTTGCTCCGTGATAAGCACTTTCACAGAATGTTCATTTTGGTCAATGTGAGATGCCATCGGTACGATCGCACTAATTTTTCCACCTTTTGCAACAGATGGACAAGTAAATATGGAAAGGTATGCATTCCGCGTAAAGTCGCCAGAACCACCGATACCGTTCATCATCTTGGTTCCCATGACATGGGTAGAGTTGATGTTCCCAAAAATATCCGCTTCAAGTGCTGTATTGATGGTAATCAATCCCAACCGACGGGCAACTTCGGGGCTGTTTGAAATTTCTTGTGGACGAAGTACGATTTTATCCTTAAAGAAATCCCATTCTTTATATATGCCTTCCAGAAGCGCGGGTGAAATCGTCAAGGAACATCCGCTAACCGACAAGATATCGCCCGAGCGCATCAAACCGATAACAGCATCTTGAACCACTTCCGTATACATGCGGAAAGGAGGAATGCCGGGGTTGGAACCCAGTGCGCCAAGTACTGCGTTGGCAATGTTTCCCACACCAGATTGAATGGGGAGGAATGAAGCAGGAATACGCCCGGCTTTCAATTCCTTAACCAAAAAGTCAGCCACATTGGCACCAACGGCATCGGTCAAAGCATCAGCAGGAGTGAAACCTCCAACCTGATCGTTTTCGCAAGTTTCCACGATACCGACAATTTTTGCCGGATCTACCTTTAGAACAGGGCTACCGATGCGATCCATCGGTTCAAAAACCGGAATCACTCGTCGCATAGGCGGATCCAAGGGTTCATATATGTCGTGAATACCCTTGATGAATTTAGGGTGTTTGGTGTTTAGTTCTAAAATGATTCGGTCAGCCAAATGTGCGATCGTTGGCGAAATACCAACCCCAGAAGTTAAAACGAGTTCTCCTTCTTCTGTAACATCACAAACTTCAATAATTGCGACGTCTAATTTACCAAAAAAACCATACCGCATTTCTTGAGCAAGTACAGACAAGTGCATGTCAAAATAGGGTATGGCACCGCTGTTCGTGCTTTTACGCATATCCGCATTCGACTGATAAGGAGTGCGGAATAAAATTGCATCAGCTCTGGATAATTCTCCGTCAAGGGAGTCTCCGGTAGATGCCCCGGTAAACACGCCGATTTTGAATTGACGGCCTGCTTCGTGTTCTTTGATAGCCTTTTGGGCAATTGCTCTTGGAATGATTTTGGGAGCTCCAGCAGGGGTAAAACCACTGAATCCAACACGGTCGTTGTGGTGGATAAAAGTTGCTGCTTCTTCGGCAGAAATAAATTTTAAGGACATACGTCGGGGGGTTTTAAAAAGTCGACGCAAAGGTATGAAATTCTTTAAAATTTAGTTCTAAAAATCTCATTGTAAATAATGGCTTTTCGCACTTCATCAGGAGAAGAAAGGTCTATTGAAGCTAAAAAAGGATCCTCTGATTCTTGTATTGGTTCAAAGATCGGACTTTTTGAAACACCATTGAAAGATTGAGCGCGGTCATTTACTTCAGGCACCGAATAATTCATTTCCACATTTTTGGAACGACCTGCTAAATTTTGGGCAGCATTTACAACAGGACTTGTCGCAGGTTGTTTTACAATCGGTTTGACAACCGGGGCCGGTGCAGGGTTTTTAGGAATATAGTCATCCTTGTCTTGAATTTCCTCCAAAATCTTTTTTAAGATATCCCCTCCAAAAGAAGGCTTAGACTGGGGCGTGATTTCTTCTGGTTTCTTTTTTAATGCTTTCACAATGGAACCGACCACCGAAGCAGCGACAATGATGTAGAAAAAATAATCGTTGTGTTCCATAACCCTGGATTTTTTTCAAAAATAACACAAACTACCGTCAAACACAAATCTAAATGTTAGGAAGCCAAAAACTGTGCAGCTCTAGAAAAAACCTGATTGAAAGATGCATTCAGCAAAGTGGGTTCGATGTTGGAGTTCGTTGGAAAAGGAGATTCATGGGAATATTCAAATGGAAAATCAATCAATTCGAATTTCTGAACTGCGTTTTCGTTACCCATGCATGCCTCCACGCCTTCGTAAGGCATCACCTTGTCTTTTCGCAGGGAAATACCACTGATTCGATTTCCAAGATTTTTAAAAAAACCTTCCCTTTTTTCTCGATGAACATCTGGAGCAATCATCGTATTGAAAGCAAACCTCGCTTCATCCGTCACTTGTTCACATCCCATCCAATCCTTCATGTAGAAACCCAACAAACGGTCGTAGGCAGATTTATCCATAATGCAACGAGATTCTCCAAACATGGATTGAAAAATGGATCCACCACAAAAAACAAACAATTTGGATTGGTCAAACAAATTATCGGGATTGGCCATCAAGGTAATTTCAGCCAAGAAAGCGCCAATGGAATATGCAAAGAAATCCACCGATGTGCCTTTTTTAAATTTAGGATGTTTTCCATTTTTTAAGGTTGTCGCCAACAAACGTAAATCTTCAACTGTTTGTCTTCCTGAGGTATAGAAGCGCACAGGATCCTCGTTCAGCCGTTCGCTCATGGCAACATTGGCAAAACATAAAGATCGGTCGGGGCCAACCATCTCCTGGCGTTTGCGAACAAGAAACGACATGCTGCGCGGATCGCTCCACAATCCAGGTGAACGATTGATGTGATAGGCGATGGGGAATAAAATCACTGCTTTATGGGTGTGTTCAGCCAAATATTCTGCCCAACAAAGGTATTTATCCCAATTCCGCTCGTTTAAGCCGTGCAGCAAAACGATGACCCTGTTTGCTTTTTTCCAACCTTTCGGGAAAAATACAGGATAATTGAATCGGTTGTTTTCAACAATTGCCCCATCTTCCAAAGCGTGGCTCGAGAATTGAGAGGCCAATTGAAAATTATAATCGGATTCAAACGGAAAAAAACGAATGCTGACCCCCGATTTTTTCAGGGACACATTTTTGTTCATACCGAAAATTCGAAGCATCTCTTTTTGGCGTTGAACGAAATCGAGTACATTTGATTTTATGGATTTTGACATAGTCTTCATTTTTAGGAAGTGCAAAGTTGGTGAGCCCCTTTGATGCATCCAAATCAAAGGTCTTGCTAATGCTCGATTGGGTGCGTTTATTTATATTCGGGGTGAAATTGCTAACAGCGGGGTGAACAATTGCTAAAAATCAAGAACCATTTTGCTTTAACTGAATAAATCAGCTACTTTTGCATTCTCAAATTCATAGGTGTCCAATACGCAATATGCCTCAGAAAACTCCTGATTATCTGACTGAAAAGAACAACATTGTCCGGCTGATACTCTTCACGGCAGTGTTCGCATTGGGCTTTATCAACCTTTACCACCCCTTTGGATTTTTCGAATCGTTCGAAGTCACTTCTTCCGTTTTTTTCCTTTATTCCAGCCTGGTCACATTGACAGGAGTTTTGGTTGTAGTTATCAGCCGCATCATCATGTATTTTTACAGCAAGAAAAAAGACTTGTCACTTACTCAATATGGGCTATGGGTTTTAGCCGAAATCCTGGCCATGTCCTCATTCTTCGCTCTATTTGAAAAATTAGTCTTAAACGATCTCCGTCCTTTTGAAGATTTGATGAAAGTTTCGGCCATGAACACTAGCTTGGTGTTGTTGCTTCCCTATACCATCCTTTGGCTTTACTTTTCCTGGACCGACAAAAAGAAAAAGTTGGAACAGATTGACCAAGAAAATAATCTTCCGCTCCAAACAAAAAAAGGGATGCTCAGCTTCCACGACGAAAAAGGAGATCTGAAACTTTCCGTCCAATCCGACCAATTACTTTATTTGGAATCTGCCGATAATTACGTCAAGATACACTTCCTTAGCAAAACGAAAATAACGCATTACATGCTGAGGAACTCTTTAAAAAATCTGGACGAAAGCCTAGCCAATACCCCCATGATTCGATGTCACCGCTCCTATGTGGTCAACTTCGACAAAGTGAAAGTGCTGCGCAAAGAAAAGGATGGCATCTATCTGGCAATGGACGAAGAAAACATTCCCGACATTCCCGTTTCCAAAACGTATATGGAACGGGTCATGGCAAAATTCGCCCTTTATTCTGTTTAATCCATCTTACATGAATCAAAAAGTTTTTATCGAAACATACGGCTGCCAAATGAACGTAGCCGACAGCGAAGTGGTAGCATCCATCCTTGGAATGGATGGCTTCGAAGTTACTGAAACATTGGCCGAGGCAGACCTTGTGCTGATGAATACCTGCTCCATCCGCGACAACGCCGAACAAAAAGTCGTTTCTCGTCTTCAGTATTTTCAGTCACTTAAAAAAAAGGGCAAGAAACCTGTAGTCGGTGTGCTCGGCTGTATGGCCGAACGAGTTAAGGATGAGCTCATTCGAGATCATCATGTGGATCTGGTAGTTGGCCCCGATGCCTATATGGATTTGCCAAATTTGATCGGAGCCGTTCAGCAAGGCGAAAAAGCCATCAACATCGAACTATCCACTACTGAAACGTACAAAGACGTTATCCCTACTCGCTTAGGGATGGGTCGCATTAGCGGCTTTATCTCCATCATGCGTGGATGCAACAATTTTTGCACTTATTGCATCGTTCCATACACCCGTGGTCGCGAACGTAGCCGGGAGGCTGAAACCATCTTGAAAGAGCTTAATGACCTTTGGGAAAAAGGCTACAAGGAAGTCACATTGCTTGGACAAAATGTCAATTCCTACTCTTACGAAAAGGCTGACGGTAGCAAAATCAATTTTGCAGGATTGTTGGCACTCGTAGCCGATTCTCAACCAGAAATGCGCATCCGGTTCGCTACATCTCACCCCAAAGACATGACGGATGATATTCTTGAAACCATCGCTGCTCATAAAAACATTTGCAACAGCATTCATTTGCCCGTTCAATCTGGAAGCTCACGAATTCTTAAACTGATGAACCGTAAATACGACCGCAAATGGTATTTGGAACGTATTGCCGCTATACGCCGAATCATACCTGAATGCGGCATTTCTACCGACGTTTTCTGCGGCTTTCATTCTGAAACACCAGAAGATCACGAAATGACCCTTTCGTTGATGCGCGAAGTCGGTTACGATTCAGCTTTCTTGTTTAAGTACTCCGAACGTCCTGGAACTTTTGCTTCAGAAAAACTTCCAGATACTGTTTCGGAAGAAGTCAAAATACAGCGACTCAACGAACTGATTGCCCTGCAAAATGAACTTTCCGCAGAAAGCAACCAACATGATCTCGGCAAGACATTCGAAGTTTTGGTGGAAGGTTTTTCAAAACGATCCCGCGAAAAGCTTTTTGGAAGAACCGAACAAAACAAGGTCGTCGTTTTCCCGAAAGAAGACGCTCACATTGGTCAATTTCGCTCCGTAAAAGTGATCAGTTCGACTTCTGCAACGCTTTTGGGTGAATTGATTTAAAATAAAATAAATAAAACGCTCGTTTTCATCGTATATTTGTGATATTTTTCGCACTTTTGCGCCAATTTTGGGGATATTGCGCTCATGAACAAACAAAAGACAATTAACGCAACAAGGGTTTTCAATGCAAGGTTCAATTCAATTGTCAGCATCAGCTTAGTGCTTTTGCTGACCGGAATTATGATCGTTCTGGGGCTTGTTGCCAACCGGCTTTCAAAACACGTGAAGGAAAACATCACTCTATCTGTCATCGTCGATGACGAGATGCGCCTTCCAGACGTCAAGATGTTTCAACAACGATTGGAAGCATCGCCATGGGTAAAATCCGTGGAATATGTAAATAAAGAATCTGCTTTGAAGGATCTAACAGAAAATCTTGGTGAAAATCCAGAAGATTTTTTAGGTTACAACCCCCTACTGGCATCTTTTGATATTTTTCTGAACGCCGATTACGCCAATACAGACAGCATCAATGTCATTGAAAAATCTCTGAAACTCAACAAAGGGGTCGAAGATGTCATTTACCGGAAAGATCTGGTACATTTGGTCAATGAAAACGTCCGACGCATCAGTGTCATCCTGTTGGTGTTGGCATTTTTCCTCACCATCATCTCATTTTCATTGATACGCAACACCGTGCGTCTCATGATTTACTCCAAGCGTTTTCTCATCCGAACCATGCAATTGGTTGGGGCTAGTAATAATTTTATTCGAAAGCCCTTTTTAATAGAGAACCTTTGGACGGGAATCATCTCCGCAGTGGTGGCAACAATCATCCTGACAGGTCTGATGACCTATGTGGAACAACGTCTGAGCGGAAGTTTGCAATTGCTTGACTTTGGCACTATGGTTGTAGTTTTCTTTTCCTTACTGATTTTTGGACTCCTCATCATCATCAGTGCAACTTGGCTGGCTGTAACCCGCTATTTGAAAATGAATGTCAGCGATCTTTATTACGTTTAGAAACCACTTATTTTTGATAAAAAATGAACAAAAATTTCGCTCTTGGAAAACAAAACCTGATTTTGATCGGCATTGGCGTTGCCTTTGTGGTCTTAGGTTTTCTGCTGATGACGGGTGCGCCTTCTGGTCAAACACAGTACAATCCGGATATTTTTAGTTTCAGAAGAATCGTATTAGCACCCGGTGTGGCGTTGTTTGGGTTCATTTTTGTCATTTTTGGCATTGTCAAAAAGAGCAAAGACGCATAATACGACAGAATGGATTTTATTGAAGGAGAAATTCTGTATTTCGACAAACCCCTGACTTGGACTTCCTTCAAGCTTGTAGCAAAAGTGCGCAACACTATTTGTCGCCATCTCAACATCAAGAAACTGAAGGTCGGACATGCAGGAACACTGGATCCCTTGGCTACTGGCGTGATGATCATATGCACAGGCAAAGCGACCAAACGCATCGAAGAGTTCCAGTACCAAAGCAAGGAATACATCGCCACCCTTGAACTGGGTGCGACGACACCCTCCTTCGACTTGGAAAAAGAAATTGACAATCGGTTCGATTTCAGCCACGTAACCGAAAAAATGGTTGAAGAAACCATCGCAAGGTTTGTCGGTCGCATCGAACAAATTCCGCCATCCTTCTCCGCATGCAAGGTAGACGGGAAACGAGCTTACGAAATGGCCAGAAAAGGTCAGGAGGTTCTTTTGAAACCTAAGGTTCTGGTTATTGACGAAATCGAGTTGCTGGAATGTTCGCTTCCGAAGGTAAAAATTCGGGTAGTCTGCAGCAAAGGCACATACATCCGGGCCTTGGCTCGCGATTTAGGAGAAGCGATGAATTGTGGTGCCCACTTGACTGCTTTATGTCGCACACGCATCGGTGAGTTTCGCCTGGAAAATTGTTTAAACATAGACGATTTTACAAAAGAGATGCTGGATCAACAATAATTTTTTAGACGCTATAAAAAATGAAGCTTTCCAAATTTAAATTTAAACTCCCGGAAGAACTGATCGCTCAGTATCCGTCCTATAACCGGGATGAATCGCGCCTGATGGTCGTTAACCGCGCAACAAAGACCATTGAACACAAGCTGTTCAAGGAATTGCCCAGTTATTTCGACAACCACGATGTATTTATCTTTAACGATACACGTGTTTTTCCGGCTCGATTGTACGGTAACAAGGAAAAGACTGGTGCACAAATCGAAGTTTTTCTGCTTCGCGAACTGAATCAGGATTTACGCCTCTGGGACGTTTTGGTCGATCCGGCTCGTAAAATTCGTATCGGTAATAAATTGTATTTTGGCGAAGACGATTCATTGGTGGCCGAGGTCATCGATAATACGACCTCTCGGGGACGCACCCTTCGCTTTCTGTACGACGGCACGCACGAAGAGTTTAAACAGGCACTGTTCGCATTAGGTGAAACCCCACTGCCCCGCAGCATCAAGCGCCCGGTAGAAGCCGAAGACGAATCGCGCTTCCAAACCATTTTTGCACGCAACGAAGGTGCTGTAGTCGCACCAAGTGCAGGCTTACACTTCAGTCGTGAATTATTGAAACGTTTAGAAATCAAAGGTATAGAATTTGCTTATGTGACTCTCCACGCAGGCTTAGGTAACTTCCGCGAAATCGATGTGGAAGATTTGACCAAACATAAGATGGATTCCGAACAAATGTTCATTTCCGAAGAAGCGGTTCGAACTGTTAACAAAGCACGGGACGAAGGAAGAAGGATTTGCGCCATTGGAACTACCGTTATGCGCGCCTGCGAAAGCTCTGTTGGAGCGATGGGACACCTCAAAAGTTTCGACGGTTGGACCAACAAATTCATATTCCCACCCTACGAATTCAGTGTAGCCAACTCCATGGTTTCCAATTTCCATACCCCACTTTCCACCTTGTTGATGATGGTTGCCTCGTTTGGCGGTTACGAACTTATTATGGAAGCCTACGAAATAGCCATTCAAGAAAAATATCGCTTCGGGGTTTATGGGGATGCCATGCTGATTATTTAAGAATGGCAAGAATTTACCTTGGATTGGGTTCCAACTTGGGAGACAAGGAGGCTAACCTTAAGCAGGCAATAAAGTATATTGAAAAACAGATAGGGCCCATTGTAGCCCTTTCTGTTTTTTTTGTATCAGAACCTTGGGGCTTTGAATCCAAGAACCATTTTTTAAACGCTTGTGTGGCCGCTGAGACAATGATCAACCCCAAAAGGTGTCTCTCTGCCATCAAAGCTATAGAAGCATCACTGGGGCGCCCCAAAAAGACTTCTGGGCCCTATATGGATAGGGTCATCGACTTGGATATTCTTTTTTACGACGATTTAGTATTGGAAGGGCCTGAATTGGTCATCCCGCATCCACTGTTACACCAGCGGAGATTTGTTTTGAAGCCTTTGATGGAAATCGCACCCAATTTGGTACACCCCGTTTTAGGTAAAACGATCAGCGAACTTTTATTCGACCTCAACGAACAATCATAAATTTGCAGGCTTCCGATTCGGTTCCGTCTTCGGAAGCACAAAAAACCAAGTATACCCCACTGGAGGCTTTCTTGCCATTTTTCAAAAAACCATTCCAAGAAAACTGACCACCCAGTGAATTTCCGCTGATTACCGCATTTCCTTTCAAATCAGTAATTCGGACCTGAGTTTTTTCCATGAGCCCGGTCACTGTAATTTGTCCGTTGTATTCAGGTTTTACAGGATTGGGGAATACATGAATGTTTTGAAAATCCATCTTGCCTTCCGTAGCATCACTGCGGTAAGAAACAAGACCCGCATCCGTACCAATAAACACTTCGCCCGTTTCAGGATTGATGGCAACAGACCAAATATAATCCGAAGGCAAGGGACTGTTTTGCATGGTAAAATGATGTACCGCTTTTAAACCATCCGATGAAAGTAGGTAAACTCCGTTTCCGTTCGTTCCAATCCACTTACGGTTTGCCCCATCAACCGTTATGCAGTTTATCAATATATCATTTAACAGGTAATCGGCATTGTCAGTACCATCGTTTCTGGGAATTTTGATTCGGGTAAATGTATAATCTCTATCGGAAAAAATTCGGGATATGCCAGTCGCTAAAATGGGTCCAACGCTGGTTCCAATCCAAATGGTTCCATTTTTATCCTCTGTCAAACAATTGATATTATAGGGGGTTAAAAGGTTTCCATCTTGATCCGTAAAGTTTTCAAACCCAATGGAAGAAACCCTTGTTGGATCGATTGGCATTTCATTCTTATCAAGTATAAAAATCTCAGGTCGCACCCGTACAGAATTCATCCAGACCTGTCCATTCGAAGCAAACAAAATGGAGTTCCACGTTGGAGCTGTCATCATTTTAGAAAAAAATGGTTGAAGCCAAGTGCCATCCGGTTTCAGTATGCATAGGGAGGAATCTGGCATCGTACTTTTTGAAGGATCGATATAATATTTTGAATTGAGCACCCAAAGATTACCTTGCTTATCGAAAGTCGCTCCATCCACACGACAAAATCTGCCAGGAATGGTGTTTTTTAAAGGACTGTTTTCTTGACCATGATGCTTGTAAAACTTATTATTCCTGAATTCCATCATGCCATCCCCCCACGAAGTAATGAAATAATGGTCTTTACGCGTAGGATCGATGGCCATGTTTAAAAAGTCCAAAGGGCGATAACCCATGGAGTCAATCATTGCCTGTTTGTCACTGAGACCACGCCATTGATCGTCCTCAAAAATCATCACATCTCCATCATAGAAGTAACGATTTCCCCATCTGGCTCCAGCTGTTGAATAATAGACACCATCCTTGAAAAAGGCATTCCAGGCAGTATTCTGAACAGGTCCGTCAGGAAAAACAGGGTCTTTTTCAAAAACATAGGAACCATTTTGATACTTTAAGATAGAAAGCCCGGAAGACCCTGAAGCCACATACAATTGATGATTCTCGGAATCCCACGCAATCGAACGATTTATCACCGATTCAACTGAAATACGATTCAAACCTTTGTCATACATATAGGTTGTCGTCCCGGAACAAGCAAATAAAGCACTGTCCTGCACAGAAATTTCGGATATGTTTGCATCCGATACAAACGCTAACCAGTTACCTGGACGCCCTTTGTACAAAATACCGTTTTGAGCCAATGCAAAAAATTGATTTCCGAACCGCACGATTTTTTTCGCTTTCGTTCCAGCCACAAATTCTTCTTTTTTCCAAAAAGATACATCCTGCAAATTTTCTAACCTGCTTCCGCTGTATAGACCCGCTGAGGTCGCCACCATCAAGGAGTCTCCCCAAATGCCAGCATCGGTACAAGGGGTGTAAGTGGCGTTAAAGCCAAGATAATAATTCTCTGCGAACTCCCTTTTTGCAACATCCAAAACAATTAAACCTACACCTGTAAAAAGGAAAGCCTCCTTTCCAACGACGCGCATGCCATAAATTGTTTTATCACCGGTAATGGATTTGTTTTTAAAATCCGGCAGATTAATCAATCCTTTTTCAGTCAAAAAGTCGATGTTTCCATCAGAATAAACCACCACTAACGTTTTTTGATCGGAGCTCCAACCAATGAATTTGACCGTATGGCCATTCAAGCCATCCAGAGTGGTGTATGTTTGAATATTTTCATTCGAAATTTGGTAGGAAAATATCTTTCCGCTGGCTTCAACGTATACTTTATCATCAGCAAGCGCTACTTGGTTGGCGGTTTTGTAAGAGAAGTGGGTGCGCCACGATCCAATGGAATTACCGGCGAAAGCCGATGCCGACAACAACAACGCTGCTGACCAAACTTTCAGGATCCGGTTCATCGGTTCATAAATTCGGCAAAAGCCTTGAACGCCAATGCACGGTGACTAATCGAATTTTTCTGTTCAGAAGTCATTTCGGCAAAACTTTCATTAAAATGATCGGGAACGAAAACGGGATCATAACCAAATCCGTCCTGACCTCTTTTTTCAGTTAGAATTCGTCCATAAATTACCCCTTCGAACAGATTAACCCGACCATTCAAAATCAATGCTGCCACGGTTTTGAAACGAGCTTTTCGGTTTTGAACACCATCCAATTCTTTCAATAACTTTTGAATATTGTTTTCGGCTATGCATTCCTCACCAGCATACCGAGCAGAATAAACCCCAGGGGCTCCGTTCAGGGCTTCCACTTCTAAACCTGTATCGTCGGCAATGCAATCTATACCATAATGTTCCCAAACATAGTTGGCTTTTTGCAAGGCATTACCTTCGATGGTATCCGAAGTTTCTGGTATTTCATCGTAGCAACCGATTTCCTTCAAACCAATCAGTTTGAACTTGGAATCCAGTATGGCGGAAACTTCGCCCATCTTGTGAGCATTGTTGGTGGCGAAAACAATTTTATGCATGAGTACTAAACGACTAAAGCCCCAATTTATTTGAAAGTTCCAGCATTTTTCGAATGGGCATTTCTGCTTTTTTCCTTATTTCTTCTGGAATTTCAATTGCTGGAGTTTCGTTCAGCAAGCAAAGATAGAGTTTTTCCAAAGTGTTCAGTTTCATGAACGAACATTCATTGCATGCACAAGTACTATCGTTTGGAGGCGCTGGAATGAATTTTTTGTCGGGGCAAGTTCGAATCATTTCGTGTAAAATTCCCGATTCGGTTGCCACAATAAACTCATTGCTATCAGAAACTTGAACATGTTTTAACAAGGCTGCTGTTGATCCGATAAAATCGGCCATCGTTAGCAACACCTGCTTACATTCCGGATGTGCCAATATTTTTGCATTTGGAAAATCCTTTTTAAGCTGCACTAGTTTTTCTATCGAAAACTGTTCGTGAACATGGCAAGCACCATCCCAAAGCAACATGTTTCGACCGGTCAAGCTGTTGATGTAGTTTCCAAGATTCCTGTCAGGTCCAAAGATGAGTTTTTCATCCTTTGGAAAACTCTGAACAATTGCCACTGCGTTGGTAGACGTGACCACAACATCGGTATAAGCCTTAACTGCTGCTGAAGTATTAACATAGGTAATAACCTTGTGATCAGGGTGTTGATTTACAAATTCAGCAAATTGATCGGCTGGACAACTGTCTGCCAACGAACAACCTGCTTCCGCATCAGGAATCAGTACTTTTTTATTCGGAGATAAAATTTTTGCAGTTTCTCCCATAAAATGGACACCACAAATAACTAAAATTTCCGCCTGGCTTTTGGCAGCTTGCTGAGCCAAAGCCAAACTATCTCCTATAAAATCTGCAATATCCTGAAGTTCGTCGATTTGGTAATAATGGGCCATGATAACCGCATTCTTTTCCTTTTTCAGACGGTTTATTTCAGAAATGAGAAGCTTCTTTTCCATATATAGATACTTGAAAACGCAAAATTAGGCATTTTATTCCTAATTTAGTTGCTTAAAACACAATTGAATGAAAAAACTCAGTATTCTGGAAATGAATCGTTTAACTAAGGATGAATTCAAAAATTCCACTAAAATTCCGCTAACGGTCGTTCTTGATAATATTCGAAGTCTGCACAACATCGGTTCTGTTTTTCGGACAGCAGATGCCTTTTTAATTGAGAAAATAATACTTTGTGGGGTTTCATGTCCTCCACCCCATCCGGAACTTCATAAAACTGCACTTGGTGCAGAAGACACGGTTGATTGGGTATATATGGAAAGTACTTTGAATGCCGTTCAGGAGCTCAAAAATCAATCTTATTATGTTTTTGCTGTGGAGCAGGCACATGGAAGTGTTTTGTTGAATAATCTGTCTCTAAATACTTCTAAAAAATATGCCATTGTTTTAGGCAATGAAGTCAAAGGAGTACAACAATCCGTTGTAGATAGTTGTGATGCATGTCTTGAAATTCCACAACATGGTACCAAGCATTCTCTAAATGTATCTGTCGCTTCAGGAATTGTACTTTGGACTTTTTTTGAAAAGCTTGGAAAATTTTAAACAGGAAAACAAACAACACTCTCTTATTATTATTTAGTTTTAAAGTTTAAAAAGAAAAAAGAGTATAATAGACTGTTGAAACTGTTGATTGATTTTTTAATTTTTTTTAGTACAAACAGGTTGTGAATAGATTTAATACTTTGTAAACAGGTTATCAACCATCATAAAATTGTTAAGAATCTGATATAAAAGTTTATTCATTCAAATCAATATTTATTCATTAGGTAGGGTGTTGATTATTTTAAAATTTTTCAAGTGTTGATAGAACTGTTTACCATGTTTATGGTTTTTTGCAAATGTTCATCACACTATAAGTTGTTTAAAAAATCCCACTATTTATTCCGAGTTATCCACTGTAGTTAACAACTTATCAACATCCTTTTTCCTATATTTGCCAACCAAAACCAGGAACAACCCTTGAAAAATATAGCTGAAAACACACCCTTGATTAAACAGTATTTCGAGATGAAAAGTAAACATCCCGATGCTGTCCTTATGTTTAGAGTGGGTGACTTTTACGAAGCTTACGGCCAAGATGCCGTCGAAGTAGTCGATATACTTGGCATAGCGATGACTCGTAAATCCAATGGCGGTGCCGGACCCATCGAAATGTGCGGTTTTCCCCATCACGCCTTGGATAATTTTCTTCCAAAGCTGGTACGGGCGGGCAGGCGCGTGGCTATTTGTGACCAGCTCGAAGATCCTAAACTAACTAAAAAATTGGTGAAACGCGGCATTACAGAGTTAGTTACTCCAGGCGTTTCGACCAACGAAAACATCTTAGATCAAAAAGAAAACAACTTCTTAGCCAGCTTGCATTTTGAAAAATCGTATGCCGGGGTTGCCTTTTTGGACATATCCACCGGTGAATTTTTAGCCGCAGAAGGATCATTCGACTATATTGACAAGTTGTTGAATACTTTTTTACCCAAAGAGGTTTTGTATGAACGCGGTAAAAAAGACATCTACAGAAAACATTTCAACTTCTCCTCTGCCAAATTCGAATTGGACGACTGGATTTATAATGAAGACTCAGCCAACAACCGACTTCTTAAGCACTTTCAAACAAAAAGCTTAAAAGGTTTTGGCATTCAAAACATGAATGCAGGAATTATAGCTTCCGGAGCGATCCTGTATTATATGGATTTGACTGAACACAACCAATTGAGCCACATTCAGTCAATTGCACGAGTAGAAGAAGACCGTTTTGTCCGATTGGATCGATACACCATCCGAAGTCTTGAACTTTGCGATACCATCAACGACGGTGGACGCAGCCTATTGAGCGTGATGGACAAGACCAAAAGCGCCATGGGGGGCAGATTGCTTCGTCGCTGGCTGCTTTTTCCACTTAAAGAGCTGGCACCCATTGTGGAACGTCAAGACATCGTCGAATATTTTTTTAGGAATCCCGAACTTAGAGATTACATATCAACAAAGCTCAGTCTGATTGGCGATTTGGAGCGCATAGTTTCCAAAATATCCGTCGGCCGAGTATCACCGCGCGAATTAGTATATCTTAAAACATCCCTTCAGGCAGTTGATGATATTCGAAGTGCAGTTCAGGAAGATGCTTCGAATTTAGAAGATCCAGGCTACCAATTCTTGCTCCGAATGGTTGAAAAAATGAATCCGTGTGACGCCATTCGCGATCGCATTCATCGTGAAATCGTTGATACACCTCCACTTGCATTGAATCGAGGTGATGTCATTCGTGATGGTGTGAATGCCGAATTGGACGAATTGCGTGCATTATCTACTTCTGGAAAAGATTATCTACAAGCGATACAAGAACGGGAGGCCGAACAAACTGGAATATCCAGTTTGCGAATTAGCTTCAACAGCGTATTCGGTTATTATATAGAAGTTCGAAATTCGCAAAAAGACAAGGTGCCCGCTGAATGGATTCGTAAGCAAACCTTGGTAAATGCTGAACGATATATTACTCAGGAACTTAAGGTTTACGAAGAAAAAATTCTTGGAGCAGAAGAAAAAATTCAGTCTCTGGAATTCAATATATTCACTGAGTTGACGGTGGAGCTCACCAAGTATATGTCCGATATTCAACTAAATGCGTCACAAATCGCTCAGTTGGATTGTCTCATTTCATTTGCCTTGGTGGCCGTACAAAACAAGTACCAACGACCCGAATTAGAAGTTAGCTCCAGGCTTGAAATCATCAATGGTCGCCATCCTGTCATTGAAAAGCAGTTGCCCTTGGAGGAACCCTATATTCCCAACAGCGTCCAAATGGATAGCAATTCGGAACAAATTCATATCATAACCGGACCGAACATGGCCGGTAAATCGGCTTTTTTACGCCAAACAGCCTTGATTGTTTTGATGGCCCAAACCGGTTCTTTCGTACCCGCAGATGCCGCACACATTGGGTTGGTGGATAAAATATTCACTCGGGTAGGGGCTTCAGACAACATTTCATCCGGTGAATCTACTTTTATGATTGAAATGAACGAAGCATCCGACATCTTGAACAATATCTCACAAAACAGTTTGATATTATTTGATGAGTTGGGTAGGGGGACTTCTACTTATGATGGTATTTCAATTGCCTGGGCCATTGTAGAATACATACACGAAAATCCAAAATTTCGAGCCAAGACCCTATTTGCCACCCATTATCATGAGCTCAATGAGATGGAAAAATCGTTCCCACGAATTAGAAACTACCACGTGACGGTCAAAGAAGCGGAAGGTAAAGTTATTTTTCTGCGCAAGATGGAGCGGGGTGGTACCGAACATAGTTTCGGGATTCATGTAGCTAAAATGGCCGGAATGCCCCAAAGCATTCTCAAACGTGCCGGTCAGATTTTAAACCAAATGGAAACCGAGAATCGCAAAGGTGGAATTCATAAACCGACCCAGGAAATTGCCAACGAAAGGGGAGGTATGCAGTTGAGTTTTTTCCAATTGGATGACCCCATCCTTTCGCAGATTCGTGATGAAATCATTAAAGTGGATGTGAACAATCTCACACCCTTGGAGGCGCTAAATAAACTCAGCGACATTAAGCGGATCTTAAAAGGGAAATAAGGTTTAGACGTTAAAGCGGAAGTGCATGATGTCGCCGTCCTGCACAATATATTCTTTGCCTTCAACGCTCATTTTTCCAGCTTCTTTTACTGCAGCTTCCGAACCGTATTTGATGAAATCATCAAACTTGATGACTTCCGCACGGATGAATCCCTTTTCGAAATCAGTATGAATAACACCGGCACAAACGGGAGCCTTACTACCTGTATGGAACGTCCAAGCCCGGACTTCTTGTACACCAGCAGTCAAATAGGTGCTCAGATTCAGTAGTTTATAAGCTGATTTGATAAGTCGAGAAACACCTGATTCGACTAATCCGATTTCATTCAGAAACATTTCACGTTCCTCGTAACTTTCGAATTCAGCAATTTCAGATTCTATTTTGGCAGCGACCACCAGGATTTCGGCATCTTCATCTTTGACTGCCTCACGAACCATGTCCACATATTTGTTTCCATTTACAGCAGAAGCTTCATCCACGTTGCAAATGTACATAACTGGTTTATTGGTCAGCAAAAACAATTCACGAGCAATTTTTTCATCGTCTTTAGTCTCGAACTTTACAGAGCGAGTGGATTTACCTTGTTCCAGTGCTTCCTTAAATTTTACCAAGACTTCGTAAACTTGTTTGGCTTGCTTATCACCACCGGTTTGAGCCTGTTTCTGTACTTTCTGTATGCGGCTGTCAATTGTTTCCAAGTCTTTGATTTGCAGTTCGTAATCAATGATTTCCTTGTCTCGAACCGGGTTGACGTTGCCGTCCACATGGGTCACATTTTCGTCGTCAAAACAACGAAGCACGTGCAAAATGGCATCTGTTTCTCGAATATTGGCTAAAAACTTGTTTCCCAAGCCTTCCCCTTTACTCGCGCCTTTAACCAATCCAGCGATGTCAACAATTTCGACCGTGGTGGGAACAATACGATTCGGATGGATCAATTCGGCCAGCTTGTTCAGCCGCTCATCGGGCACAGTAATTACCCCGACGTTTGGTTCGATGGTGCAAAAAGGAAAGTTTGCAGCTTGAGCCTTTGCGTTTGAAAGACAGTTGAACAGTGTTGATTTGCCGACGTTTGGCAGGCCGACGATGCCGCATTGTAATGCCATGTTTGTGCTATGTTTAATTGCTTACGGGCCGCAAAAGTACAAAAAATCAGGCAATTTTACGAATGCGCTTCAAGCCAATTCTTTCCGACCCCAACATCCGCTCGCAAAGGCACATCCAAATGGACAGCATTTTCCATTTCGTAGGTAACCAATGCTTTTACCTTTTCTAGTTCATTTTCAGGAACAATAAAGTTTAATTCATCGTGTACCTGCAATATCATGGTCGTTTTAAGACCCTGTTTTTCAATTTCCTGAGCGATTTTTACCATAGCTACTTTGATGATGTCAGCTGCAGTTCCCTGAATCGGCGCGTTGATGGCATTTCGTTCGGCATAACCCCTCACATTTGCATTCTGTGAATGAATATCCTGCAAGTAGCGTTTCCGATGATATAACGTTTCCACCCATCCGTTTTCCCTGGCTTTAATAATGGAAGCATCCATGTAAGCTTTGACTTGCGAATAGGTGTCGAAATAACCTTCGATCAGCTCCTTCGCTTCAGTTCTGGTTACACCCATCCTTTCGGCCAATCCGAAAACCGAAATTCCATAAATTATTCCAAAATTTGCCGTTTTTGCTTTTCGACGCATGTCCGAAGTCACTTCGTCCAGGGGAATTTTGTATATCTTCGCAGCGGTTGCAGCATGAATATCCAAGCCGTCCCTAAAGGCCTGAATCATTGATGAATCCTGGCTTAGATGCGCCATCAAACGCAGTTCGATTTGTGAATAGTCAGCAGAAAGAAAGACCGTTCCGGGTTCTGCTGTAAATGCCTTGCGTATTTCTCGCCCTTGCTCATCCCTAACCGGAATATTCTGTAAGTTCGGGTTGCTGGAACTCAATCTCCCAGTAGCTGTAACGGCTTGATTGAAAGATGTATGGATTTTACCTGTTCTTGGATTAATCAACTCTGGAAGAGCATCGATGTAAGTGCTCAACAATTTTTTCATGCCCCGTTGATCCAATATTTTTTCGATAATGGGATGCTTGCCTTTCAAAGCTTCCAAAACATCTTCAGAGGTTGAATACTGACCAGTTTTTGTTTTCTTTGCCTTGCCTCCAATGGCTAAAGTCTCAAACAATATTTCACCAATTTGCTTAGGAGAATTGACATTGAACGGAACACCAGCCAGTTCCTGAATTTCAGCCTCCATCTTTACTAGATTCGCCGACATGATAACCGACGTTTCTTTCAATGCTTCACGGTCGATGGCAATACCGTTGGTTTCCATTTCGGTCAAAACCTTTACCAGTGGCATCTCGACATCGTAAAACAAGAAGTCTAAGTTATTCTTATGAATTTCCTTTTCTAATACTTCTTTTAATTGCAACGTGATATCTGCATCTTCAGCTGCGTATTCATAAACTTCGGCAGGGGAGAGGTCCCGCATATTTTTTTGGTTTTTCCCCTTTTGTCCAATTAATGCATCAATATGGATTGTACGATAATTCAAGAAAATTTCGGCAAGCAAATCCATATTGTGTCTTAGTTCCGGCTGAAGCAAATAATGAGCAACCATGGTATCAAAAAATGGACCCTGAACATCGATGTTATATTTTTTCAAAACGACCATGTCGTATTTGATGTTCTGTCCGATTTTCAAAACTCCGGACTTTTCTAAAATTTCCTTCAGCGGTTGAACTTTTTTAAATCCGGCATCACCTGGTGGAACCGGTAAATAATATGCTTCATTTTTTTTCCAGGAAAACGACATCCCGACCAATTCTGCCTCCATAGCGTCCAATCCGGTGGTTTCTGTGTCAAATGAGAAAAAATCCTGGGTGCGAATGTTCGCCAAAAATACATCGTATATCTCCTCTGAATCAATAAGATAGTAGGAGTGGGGCACCTCATTCAAGCTCTTGAGATTTGAAAATTCATTTCCATCTGTAGAATCGTCCGTATTTATGGAATTCTCGACGCTTTCAGAATGGAGGTTTTCCGTTTCAACTTTTGTTGGTTCCACACCGGGCTCATCCCAAAGTGAAAACTGACCAATCGGAGGAGTCGTTTTTTTTGCAACCGTTTTGAAAACTTCAATCGGGTCTGATTTTTTTTCAGTTGCTGGAGTTCGATGATTTTGAAGTTTGTTCAAATGTGTTCTGAATTCCAACTCCTCATAAATTTTTCGAAGCTCTGTTTCGTCAGCCGGATCACGATGCAAATCAACTTCGTTAAAATGAACCGGGACATCGATTTTTATTGTTGCCAAAAAACGGGAGAATTCTATTTGATCTTTGTTGTTCTCAATTTTATCTTTCAGAGCACCTTTCAGTTTGTCGGTATTATTTAACAATTGCTCTATGCTCCCAAATTCTGCCAACAATTTACGTGCAGACACATCGCCCACGCCAGGACAACCCGGTATATTGTCGGACGTATCCCCAACCAAGCCCAAATAGTCGATCATTTGTTTTGGACTTTTCAAGCCATATTTACTGGTAACTTGCTCAGGACCCATCATTTCGATTTCATTGGAACCATATTTGGGTTTGTACATGAAAACCTTGTCCGTGACTAATTGCCCATAGTCCTTATCCGGTGTCATCATAAATACGGTATAACCTTCTTTTTCAGCCATAACAGACATGGTGCCAATTACATCGTCCGCTTCAAATCCCATCACCTCAATGATAGGAATCCTGAAGGCAGTTATGATTTTTTTTATCCAAGGCACCGACCATGTAATCACTTCAGGTGTTTTAGGCCTTTGAGCCTTGTATTTTTCAAACGCTTCATGACGGAAAGTAGGCCCTGGAGGGTCGAAGGCTACGGCTATGTGACTGGGGTTTTCGCGGCGAAGCAAATCCTCAAGCGTATTGAGGAACCCGAAAACAGCCGAAGTGTTTTGGCCCTTCGAATTCATCCTTGGATTGTTTATGAAGCCGTAATAAGCCCTGTAAATGAGGGCATATGCATCTAGAAGGAAGAGCGTTTTAGAGGAATCCATGTAAACCAGTTGTTTGTTGTTGTAAAAGTACTAAAAAATGAACAGGCATCATTTTTTTATTATTTTTGTAATCCCATACTCTTCCTATGATAGAACAGATTCGAAAACCAGTAGAACAAGACTTTCAACGTTACGAAGAAGCTTTCAAAGAAGCGATTCATACGGACAATGCCTTACTTAAGGCTATTCTCACTTATGTTCGTACTACCAAAGGAAAGGAACTTCGTCCTGTTATTACCTTATTGGCAGCTGGAATGTTCGGTTCGGTCAATGAAGATACGATTCATGCTGCCGTATCATTGGAATTGCTCCATACCGCCAGTTTGATGCACGATGACGTGGTTGATCAAACCTTTGAGAGACGTTCCAAATTTTCTGTTAACGCGCTTTGGAATAATAGAATAGCAATTTTGGTTGGCGACTATTACCTTTCAAAATCGGCATTTATTACTGCTAAAATGAAAACTAGAAGGGTCACCACTATGCTTTCACAGTTGGGTTGTGATCTTTCCGATGGTGAGTTGCTTCAGGTTTCCAACGAACGAAAACTATTGATAGACGAGTCTGCTTATTTGGATGTTATCCGAAAAAAAACCGCTTTAACGTTTGCATTTTGTACACAAGCAGGTGCCATATCGGTAGATGCCAATCCGGAACAAGAAGAAAATCTTAGAATGTTTGGTGAAAATTTGGGTATGGTTTTTCAAATCAAAGACGATATTTTCGACTATTTTCCATCGAACCTGATTGGAAAACCTACCGGTAACGACCTGAAAGAGGGCAAGATGACTTTACCCTTGATTTATGCGCTCGAACAGTCATCCAAAGAAGAAAACCGTCCCTATTTGAATATGATTCGAAACCGAAATTTCACACCAGAAAACTTAACCAAAATGAGCCATTTTGTTCGTGAAGCAGGTGGGATTGAATATGCTGAGAAAAGGATGAGGGATTTCGGTGAGATGGCCAAAAAAAATATTGAACAATATCCTTTCTCATCCTTCCACGAATCGCTGATCAGCTGCTTAGATTATGCGATGAAAAGGACTAAATAAATAAGGTTGCCCCATTTGGAACAACCTTAATTTATTCTATCCTTCAAATTTTAAAAAGCAGTGGTTGGAGTCTCCATGATATCAGTCAAAATATTATTAGCCAAACGGCTTGCTCCAAAACGGAAGAATTCTTTCTTTAGCCATTCGGCTCCCAGAACTTCTTCGACGATACAATAGTAATCTAGAGCCTCTTCGGTGGTTGCAATGCCTCCAGCAGCCTTAAAACCTACTTTACGCCCCGTTTTATCGTAGTATTCCTTAATGAGTTTGCACATAATGTAAGCCGCTGTTGTGGTGGCAGCAGGAACTTGCTTTCCAGTGGACGTTTTGATAAAATCTGCACCTGATTCCATCGATAGGATAGATGCCACTCTGATTTCATCAACCTTCAATGCTCCAGATTCCAAAATAACTTTTAAATGCGCTGACCTGCAAGCAGATTTGATTTCGTGAATTTCTTCGATGATTTCTTCGTATTTTTTTTCAAACAATTTACCGACTGATAGTACGATATCGATTTCACTGGCGCCATCTAGTACGGCCAAAGATGTTTCAGCTACCTTCACCTCGATAAATGTCTGTGAATGAGGAAATCCTGCAGCCACTGAGGCAATTTCAACACCTTCTGTCAAGCATTCTCGGACCGTTTTAACCATGGCTGGATAAACACAGATCGCAGCAACATTGGGTAGTTCGGGGAAATTTTCACCAAAGTCATTCACTTTTTGTACCATTTTAGCGATGCCTTCCTCTGTATCGGTGGTATTCAAGCTTGTCAAATCGATACAACTTAAGATGGTTTCATAAACCTTTTTGTTGTGATTCGCTGCTTTTCTTCTTTGCAGAATTTCTTCAATACTCTTTTGAACTTCTGCCTCGTTAAAATTGGCATATTCTTTTAAAACGCTAGTAATCTTATCCATTTCAATATAATTTTGGATTATTCAAATGTCTGTTCATATCTCTATTGGTCTTCTTTCGAAGATTTTTTTCAAATGCTTCTGTCAAATCTACGCCCGTTTGATTGGCCAAGCAAATCAAGACCCAAAGTACATCAGCCAATTCATCCCCCAAATCGTCTGAAGACTCGTCCTTTTTAAAGGATTGGTCGCCATACTTCCTGGAAATCAACCTGGCAACTTCCCCTGTTTCTTCGGTTAAAATTGCCATGTTGGTGAGCTCGTTGAAGTAGCGCACACCGTAGGTTTTGATCCATTCATCAACCAGTTTTTGAGCTTCAGAAAGTGTCATAGTATTATTCTTTATTCTTAGTATCTATTAACAAAGTAACAGGACCATCATTCGTCAAACTTACCTTCATATCAGCACCAAAAACACCTGTTTGAATTGTTTTTTGCAGTTTTACACACAAAGCTTCCTGTAGACTTTCATACAGTGGAATAGCTTTCTCAGGTCTAGACGCTTTTATAAACGAAGGTCTATTGCCCTTTTTTATTTGACCAAAAAGAGTGAATTGGCTGATTAACAGAATATTACCATCAATATCCAGTATTGATTTATTCATTAAACCAGCGTCATCACTAAAAATTCTCATTTGCACAATTTTTGTACTTATCCAATCGATATCATTCTGATTATCAGATTCTTCAAAGCCAACCAAGATTAATAACCCTTGATTAATGGCACCATATAAGGTTTTGTCAATTTCAACTTTTGCACTGGAAACACGTTGAATAACAGCTCTCATTTCATTTATTTGATTGTAAAAATAGCGATATTTTTTGAGCCTTGGATGCTCCAACCACTTTTTGGAGTGTTTCCAAATCGGTCTCCCGAATTCGTTTTACGCTTTTAAATTCTTTAAGCAATAAAGTTTTAGTTGCTTGACCAATACCGGGTATCTCATCCAGTTCCGATGCGGTCTGGTATTTGCTTCTGCGCTGTCGATGGTGGGTAATTCCAAAGCGGTGCGCTTCATCTCTAAGTTGTTGAATCAAGCGTAACGTTTCGGAGTTTTTGT
Source organism: Bacteroidales bacterium (assembly GCA_035719105.1). Lineage (GTDB taxonomy): Bacteria > Bacteroidota > Bacteroidia > Bacteroidales > UBA1402 > UBA8389. The sequence goes on from DASTGN010000004.1 coordinate 275,530, forward strand.
CTAAATAAATAGGTACGGAGTCGTTTGGGAAAAACAATTCTTCTAAGTTTTTTGCAATACCAATAACTTGTAATTTATCAAAAACACCCACTTCTTTCAATGCGGTTACTGCTGATGATAGTTGTCCCTTACCGCCGTCCACAATAACCAATTGAGGTAGGGGCTGACCTTCGTCCAGCAAACGACTGTACCTTCGTTTCAAAACTTCTTCCATAGAAGCAAAATCATCGGGGCCAACCACCGTTTTTATGTTGAAATGACGGTAATCTTTTTTGGAAGGTTTCGCATTTTTAAATACTACACAGGACGATACCGGGAAACTGCCCTGTATATTAGAATTGTCAAAACATTCAATATGAAATGGAAGTTCGTGCAGATTCAAATCTTTTTTGACAGTACTCAATATCCTTGTGGTTCTTTGTTCTGGATTAAGCTTTTCTTGTTGCTTCAATAGGTCCACCTTATATTGCTTTACATTTTGAAGTGAGAGATCTAGAATTTTCTTTCGATCACCACGCAACGGAATAGTAAAGGTAACGCCTTCCACTTCCAATTCAGGAAGAAATGGAACGATAATTTCCTTTGCCGGGCTGCTATATCGTTGACGAATTTCAAAAATGGCCGAACTAAGTAACGCTGCCTTTTCCTCTTCTAACCGTTTTTTGTATTCGATGGTCATACCGCGCACGATGCAGCCATTTACCAGATAGAGGTAGTTGATGATGGCGGATTGATCCGTTTCATCATACGAATAGACTTCAATGTTGTGTAATCCCGAATTGACAATAGCCGACTTACTTCTATATTGCTCAATCAAGTCGTATTTTTCTTTAACAACTTGTGCTTCTTCAAATTTCAATTCGCTTGCAAGAGCTTTCATCTCATGCAGCAAGTGTTTGCTTATTTGATGAATGTTGCCTTTTAGGATTTCTCGTATTTCTTGAATATTCTCCATATAGTCTTGCAGCGATTGCAAGCCTTCGCACGGTCCTTTGCATTTTTTGATTTGATACTCCAAGCAAACCTTGTACTTCCCGCTTTTTATGTGCTGCTCCAACATGGGCAGTTTGCAGTTCCGAATGGGATATACCTTTTTTATTACTTGCAACAATGTCCGAACCATGGGGACGGAGCTATATGGTCCAAAATATTCTGAACCGTCATGGATAATGTTTCTGGTTTGAAAAACTCTTGGAAAAGGTTCCTTTTTTATACAAATGCTTGGATAGGTTTTATCATCCTTAAGCAGCACGTTGTATCTTGGACGATATTGTTTTATCAGATTATTTTCCAATAAGAGCGCATCTTCCTCCGTTTCTACAACAATGTATTTTAAATCGTGTATTTTACGAACAAGAATTCGAGTTTTAGGGGAGTCGGCGTGGTCGTTCGAAAAATAAGATAAAACACGCTTTTTCAAATTCTTTGCTTTTCCGACATAAATAATGGTGCCGGTTTCATCAAAGTATTGATAGACACCAGGATTTTCAGGAATTCTTTTTAAGATTTCCTGAACATTTTCTTGTATAGGGTAACGACCTTTCATTCTTAATAGGTAAAGATTAAAAAACAATGTTCCACGTGGAACATACGTTTATCTTCCCAGCAAAACCAAAAGCACATTGATGTCGTTTGGTGAAATGCCTGGTATTCGACTGGCCTGACCAATCGTTTCAGGTTTAATTTTATTTAATTTTTGTCTAGCCTCAATGGATAATGATTGCAAGCTGTCGTAATCAAACTTATCGGCAATTTTTATGGTGTCCAGCCGATGAATTTTTTCAGCAATTCCACGTTCTCGCTCAATATAGCCCTTGTATTTAATTAGAATTTCTGCAGATTCTACAATTTCTTCCCGTCTGTTCTGAATGGATTCTACCTTTTCCTTTAATGAAGAAATGTGCGGCTGAAGCTTTTCGAAGTCCAACTGGGGACGATTAATCAAGTCAATTAGCCTGGTTCCTTGTTTTAATGGGGCGGTGTCAAATCCCATTAACGCATCGTTTATGTATTTATCCTTGATAGGATAGTTTTCACAAAAATGAATGAGTTCGTCAACTTCTTGCTTTTTCTTCATGAACAATTGATGTCTTTCTGACGAAACCAAACCAAGTTGAAATCCTAACGGAGTTAAACGCGCGTCTGCATTATCTTGTCGCAACAAAATGCGATGTTCTGCTCTGGAGGTAAACATTCGATAGGGTTCGTCAACGCCTTTTGTTACCAAATCGTCGATCAATACGCCAATATATGCTTCGTCCCTTTGTAAAATGAAGGGTTTCCCGTTATGGCAAACTTGATGAGCATTGATGCCAGCAATCAAACCTTGGCCGGCAGCCTCTTCATATCCTGTCGTTCCATTGATTTGACCGGCAAAAAACAGATTTTTTACCAGCTTGGTTTCTAAGCTGTGTTTTAATTGAGTTGGGTCGAAAAAGTCATATTCGATGGCATACCCGGGTCTGTAAATATGTACATCCCTGAAACAGGGGATTTCTTTTAATGCATTAATTTGGACGTCCAATGGCAGGGAAGAGGAAAAGCCATTCAAATACATTTCCTGAGAAGTTTCTCCTTCCGGTTCTAGAAATAATTGGTGCTGTTCTTTATCGGCAAAGGTGAATATTTTGGTTTCTATACTTGGACAATAGCGCGGACCAATGCTCTTTATTTGGCCGTTATAAAGTGGAGAATCCTCCAATCCACCGTGTAAAACGTCGTGTACTTTGGTGTTGGTGTAACAGATCCAGCAATTGCGTTGTTTTAGAGTTCTGGGTTTAAAATCAAGAAACGAAAATTTATGAAAGTCGTTTTCACCCATTTGCTCTTCCATTTCGTCAAAATGAACGCTTCGCGCATCGATACGAACTGGAGTGCCCGTTTTCATTCGGTCAGTTTTGAAACCTAAGGAGCGTAGTTGTTCTGTTAAACCAAACGAAGCCGGTTCAGACATACGTCCACCGGTATATTGGGTTCGGCCAATATGAATTAATCCATTTAAAAAAGTACCGTTCGTCATGACCACGCTTTTGGCATTAAAAATAACGCCATTTGCCGTTTTCACCCCGCAAACTTCACCCTCTTTAAAGATCAATTCAACAACAACATCTTGCCAAATATATAAGTTTGGAGTATTTTCAAGAACCTCTTTCCAGGCCAAAATGAATTTCTGTCGATCGCTTTGTGAACGCGGGCTCCACATGGCAGGGCCCTTGGAGCGATTCAGCATTCTAAATTGAATGGCCGTTTTATCCGTAATGATACCTGTTTGGCCACCGAGCGCATCGATTTCACGTACAATCTGTCCCTTGGCAATGCCGCCGATAGCTGGATTGCAGCTCATTTGGCCAATTTTGTTCATGTCCATCGTAATCAACAAGGTGGTTGAACCTAGGTTTGCAGCAGCCGATGCAGCTTCACAGCCTGCATGCCCGGCTCCTATTACGATAACGTCGTATGAAAAGTTCATATATGTAGTAAGATATAGATTAACAATATATTATAAATAAGACAATGCAAGATCCTCCTGTTCATGCATGGTTGCTTCGTCCTTTGGAGTTTTATCTTTAAATCCGCAAAGATGTAAAATGCCGTGAATAATGACCCTCATGAGCTCCTGATCCTCTTTATGTCCTAAACGAGCGGCATTGCTGAACACTGTTTCTAATCCAACGAAAATATCGCCCGAAATCCTATCGCCTTCCGAGTAATCAAAGGTGATGATATCGGTATAGAAATCGTGATCCAAATATTGTTTGTTGAATTCAATGATTTTTGAATCCGAGCAAAAAATATAATTGATTTCACCGGCCTTTTTCCCATGCAATTCGGCAATGGAATGAATCCATCCGGTTACTTTTGCCGTATTGATCGAAGGCATTGCACAATCATTCGTTTCAAATCGGATCATTGTTCAGATTATTTAAAAAAAGCATATGCAAGGAAAATAGCTGCTAATGCCCCGGCAAGGTCGGCTAGCAAACCTGCCCAGATAGCATAGCGCGTTCTCTTGATTCCAACGGAACCAAAATAAAGTGCTACAATGTAAAAGGTCGTATCCGCCGCACCTTGAAACAAACAAGAAAGATGACCCACAAAAGAATCAGCACCATAAGTTTTCATCGTGTCAAGCATCATGCCACGAGCACCACTTCCGCTAAGGGGTTTCATAAATGCTGTTGGAAGTGCATCCACGAAATCAGTGTTCAATCCGACCGATGAAATCAGGTATTTTATACCGTCCGTTAAAAGTTCCATCGCTCCACATGCACGGAATACTGCTACTCCAACCAACATGCCGACCAAATAGGGAATAATTTTTACCGACGTTTCAAAACCGCCCTTGGCTCCATCAATAAAAGCTTCCCATACATTGATTTTTTTGTAGAGGGCGCCTCCGATAAAAATCACGATAATACTGAATATGGTGACATTGCTTAATACGCTTGATGCGGTCGCCATTTCTTCCTTGCTCATCGTCGAAAACCACCAAACCAAACCCGCAAGAACAAAGGTTATTCCCCCGATCCAACCCAAAACTGTTCGATTCAGTAAGTTCAAACGCTGCCGAATGCCAACAAATAGTATGGCAGAAAGGGTTGCAACAAAAGTGGCTATGAGTATGGGTATGAAAACATCGGTGGGGCTGGTTGCTCCCATAATGGCTCGTTGTGCAATAATGTTGATGGGGATGATGGTCATGCCTGCTGTATTCAGGGCAAGGAACATGATTTGTGCATTGGAAGCCGTTTCCTTCGTTGGATTAATTTCCTGCAGACTTTGCATAGCTTTCAAACCCATTGGCGTTGCGGCATTATCCAAGCCTAACATGGTGGCCGAAAAATTCATAAGTAATTGCCCGTTCGCGGTATGGTTTTTGGGAATTTCAGGAAATAATTTTCCAAAAAATGGACCAACGATACGAGAAAGGAATCGAATGGCGCCCGCCTTTTCGCCAATATTCAAGATGCCCAGCCAAAGTGTCATTATTCCAGCCAATGGCAACGCAATAACCATCACCGCGCTTTTTGCCGAATCAAAACTGGCTGACATGATGCGTTCGAAGATGGTGTAGTCCTGGAAGAAAATTAATTGAACCAGTGCCACCACAAATGCAATAAGGAAAAAAGCAACCCAAATGTAATTTAATGCCATAGTCTAATAGGATTTGCATGCAAAAGTACAAAAAAGATGCGTCGGTCGTTAATTGTAAAACTTTCTGTAACTTTGCTTCCCAAACAAGGAAACATGCGGGAGGATTTCGATATTCGCGAGGAACAACAAAGCGACTGGGACAAGGAGGCAGACAAAGCATTGCGTCCTTTGCGATTTTCTGATTTCAAAGGTCAAGAAAAAGTCGTCGAAAACCTTAAAATTTTCGTTTCTGCCGCTCGAATGAGGGGAGAAGCGATGGATCACGTTTTGCTGCATGGCCCTCCCGGATTAGGCAAAACCACACTTTCAAACATAATTTCCAACGAATTGGGTGTCGGCTTTAAAGTTACTTCAGGTCCTGTACTAGATAAGCCCGGCGATTTGGCAGGTGTGTTAACGGCACTGGAACCAAATGATGTTCTTTTTATTGATGAAATTCACCGGCTTAGTCCAGTTGTCGAGGAGTATCTTTATTCGGCAATGGAAGATTTCCGTATTGACATTATGATTGACAAAGGCCCTTCTGCCAGGTCAATTCAATTGGAAATCAGCCCTTTCACCATGGTAGGAGCAACAACACGTAGCGGCTTGCTCACCGCGCCATTGCGTGCTCGATTCGGAATCAACTGTCATTTAGAATATTACAAGGCTGAAGTGTTGAGAAATATCATCCTTCGTTCGGCTAGATTGCTGAATGTAGTTTGCAAAAAGGACGCAGCGGATGAGATTGCAGGACGTAGCCGAGGAACTCCAAGAATAGCCAACGCGCTGCTTCGAAGGGTCCGCGATTTTGCTCAGGTAAAAGGCAACGGTGAAATTGATTCTGAAATCGCTCGATATGCTTTGGAGGCACTAAATATTGACAAATATGGTTTAGACCAAGTTGACAATAAGATATTAAGTATTTTGATCGATAAATTCCAAGGCGGACCTGTCGGTTTGACTACCATTGCTACTGCATTGGGCGAAGACCCCGGTACCATCGAAGAAGTTTATGAACCGTTCCTTATTCAGGAGGGTTTTTTGAAGCGTACGCCAAGAGGACGGGAAGTAACCGAGCTTGCGTGGAAACATTTGGGTAAGATGAGATTGGGTTCAACTCAGGAACTTTTTTAAAGGATTTTCTATGGCTGATTTGAAGAGTCTGGCAAAAGATACTGCCATTTACGGTGTGAGCAGTATTTTAGGTAAATTCCTGAACTGGTGTTTATTACCATTCTACAGTTACGTTCTTGCCTCTCCGAAAGATTACGGGATGGTCACGGATCTTTACAATTGGACTGCCGTGATGTATATCTTGTTGACTTATGGAATGGAAACCGGTTTCTTCCGTTTTGTCAACAAATCAAATGAAGAATCCCAAAAAGTATATTCAACCACCTTATATAGTGTAGCAATCACTTCCGCTTTTTTCATCGCTGTTTGTTTGCTTTTCAACTCTCCCATTTCCATAGCGATGGGATATGGTGCTCATCCTGAGTTCATTTGGATGATGTGCGTTATTGTGGCGATCGATGCCTTTAGTGCGATACCGTTCGCATTTTTAAGGTACAAGAAACGTCCGATCGCGTTTGCGACGTTGAAAATGGTCATGATTTTTGCCAACATCGTACTCAATGTCTTTTTCCTCTATATCTGCCCCAAACTGGCAAACTGGCAACCTTGGCTGGTCAATTGGTTTTTTGTTCCGAATTATGGAGTAGGTTACGTTTTTGTAGCTAATTTCCTTTCATCCATTATTGGACTAATGACCTTACTACCTTTCATGTGGCTCAAATGGATTTTCGATTGGCCTTTACTCAAGCGAATGCTCAAATATTCCCTTCCGCTTTTGATTCTGGGTTTGGCGGGAATCATGAACCAATCTTTCGATAAAATTGTCTTCAAATATCTTTTTGCGGATAAACAAGAAGCAATGACTCAATTAGGGATTTATGGGGCATGTTTCCGAATCGGAATTGTGATGATGATGTTCACTCAAGCTTTCCGTTACGCCTATGAACCCTTCGTTTTTGCCAAACAAAAAAACGATGACAATCGAAAAGCGTATTCGGACGCCATGAAATATTACATCATTTTCTCCGTATTCATTTTCTTGGGAGTGATGTATTATTTGGATATTCTTCAATTTTTAGTTCGTAGCGATTACCGGGTGGGACTTGTCGTGGTGCCCATTGTATTGGGTTGTTACATTTTCCAGGGCATCTATTTTAATCTTTCCTTTTGGTATAAATTGACCGACAAGACCAATTGGGGAGCCATTATCGCCCTCATTGGGAGTGTAGCCACTATTGCCGGAAACATCATTTTTGTGCCCCATTACGGGTACATCGGCTCAGCTTGGGTCGCCTTTGTATGTTTTTTTATGATGATGGTCATTTCCTGGGTTTTGGGTCAAAAATATTACCCCATCACCTACGATTTGAAATCTGCCGGTCTTTACACCTTTATTGGCCTTGTTTTTTATTTGGCCGGAATGTATGTGCCCATCGATTCGATGCCGTTAAGAATGCTTTACCGCACATTCCTGCTTGTTTTATTCGGGGCCTATTTTGTCCATAAGGATCTTCCCCTCAAATCGATTCCCATTCTTAACAAGTTCGTCAAAAAAGGTTGATTTGTTGCCATTTAACACACTCAAAGTGGACGAATGGCGTACCTGATGGATTTTAAAAGGGCTTATCTTTGCCTTTGAAAACATCATCTTAGGGAAGCCATGAAAACGAAATCAACATTCTTTCTGTTCTTATTTGTAGTGCTGAGCATAAGCTTAAGAATTCAGGCAGCTGGCCTACTTTCTTTTCCCGGAGCAGAAGGTTTTGGGCGTTTTGCAGTGGGGGGACGGGGAGGTTCCATTTATCATGTGACCAATTTGAACGATTCGGGTACTGGCTCTTTTCGCGATGCTATCAGTGTACCAAATCGAATCGTCGTTTTTGATGTTTCCGGTGTCATCAAAGTTGCTGTCGGAAATCCTTTGATTTTTCAAAACAACCTGACTATCCTTGGACAAACTGCACCTGGCATGGGGATTCAGATTTATGGTGAACGCGTATCCTTTTCTGGTGCCGATAACATCATTGTCCGTTACTTGCGCATTCGAATGGGCATCGGAGGAACAAGTGGTAAAGATGCAGCTGGTGTCGCGAACGGTTCGAACATGATGTTTGACCACCTGTCCGTGCTTTGGGGCAGAGACGAATGCTTTTCAGTCAACTGGGATGGTAAAGGAACGGAACCTGCCAATATCACGATTCAGAATTCCATCATTGGTCAAGGTTTACAGACTCATTCTTGTGGCGGTTTGATCCAGACAAACGGTGGCGTTACGTTGTACCGAAACCTCTATATTGAAAACAAAACCCGTAATCCAAAGGTCAAAGGGCTGAACCAATACATCAACAACGTTGTCTATAACTGGGGAAACGGTGGTTGTTACATCATGGGGGACACCGAAGCCAATTCCTGGGCAGATATCCAAAACAACTATTTCATCAATGGGCCTTGGGATGGTGCCACCTCAGCGTTTTCACGTGGAACACCAACTTTCACGGTATACGGAAAGGGAAACTTTTTGGATGCAAATCTCAATGGATCCTTGGATGGAACGTTGATGACTCCTGACCAATATTCAGGAAGCACGCCGATAACCGATTTCAATACCTGGGACAATTCTACCACCCGTCCGCAAGCACATCCAGTGGTTCTTGGAATGAAGACTGCCAAAGATGCTCTAACGTGGATCATCGATAGCGTGGGGCCTTCACTTCCTGCGCGCGATGATGTTGACAAATACATCATCGATGAAGTGAAAACATATGGTGGCGGAACTTCTGGCGGTATTACGTCGGAACGTACATTGCCTCACGGGGGAACAGGTGTTTTGTACGGTGGATACAAGCCAACCGACACGGATGGAGATGCTATTCCGGATGCATGGGAAACGGCGAACGGGTTAAATCCCACCGACGCAAGCGATGCTGCTGCGATTGCTACCAATGGTTATTCCAATATAGAGAACTATTCTTTTACGATCGGATCGGCATATCCCTATATAAAATCGCCCTCTGGTCTTACATCAACCGCCCAGTCTACCTCCACCATTCAGTTGAAATGGACTGACAATTCTTCCGATGAAACGGGCTTTTTTATTGAAAGTTCCACCAACGGAACCACTTTTTCTGTTATTGCTACTGTGGATGCCAACACCACAACGTATGTGAACACCGGCCTTTCGCAGGTGACCAAATATTATTATAGGGTGAGTGCTTTCAATACGACGTTGAATTCTCCATATAGCGCTGTTTACAGTACATCTACATGGGGAGATCCGACCATACCAGTGGCTTGTAGCAATCCTTCTCCAGCTGATGCAGGGTCTTATGGTAATGCGAATCCTCTGAAACTGACTTGGTCCAATGCGACTACACCTTATGGAGGAACCCTCTATTACTTTGTCTATATGGGACCAACTGCCGATAGTTTGCAGTTAGTGGCGGACAGCATTACTACACCTTTTTTTACGTATGGAATGGTTCCAGCTGGAAAACATTATGTTTGGCGTGTGGATACTCGAAATACGATGGGTCGTACTAATGGAAATGTCTGGTCCTTTGAAACCATCATTGGAGGACAGCTTTTTTCGACCGATTTCAGGACTAATCCAGCTGCATTTTATACTTCTTACGGCTCAACGGGAGCCACAACCAACATTATCAATGCTTCTAATACAACCAAAACGGTCGGTGGAATGACTTTTGGTTCCGGATCGAATTCCATCCGAATTGTTTATATTCCTCAAGGAAATCCCACTTCGACAACCTCAGAATACGGCCCCTTCACTGCTGCAGACAGCGGTTCCACAACAGGTTGTGTTCAATTTTACACGCCTTCTTCCGGTGGATATTTAAAATTTCCAGAAGTACAAGGTCCCTGTGTGCTGACTCTATGGGCCGGTAACCCAAGCACTTCTTCGTTGACATTCAACCTGAACAGCATTATTGGTGGAGTGGAAACGAGGGCTACCAGCTTCAATCTGGCTGCTGCCAAACGTGCTTTTAAACTTCAGTACACGTATTTGGGAACCGATAAAATCATTTTCAAAGTCGATGCCAACGCTAAAAAATTTAATCTAAACGATGCTTTGATCGAGTCTTTCGTTCCCCTCGTGTCTGAGGATCCAATAGCAATTACCTCCTTCCCGGACACGTCAAACATCAATTACATGGATGGTCCATTGACACTGAATTTTAATCAAACCATTCGATACAATGGCGGAATCCTGATAAATGGTGATCAGTTCGAACAGGTCTCTGCAACTGGTGGAGGAACTTCCATCCAAGTGAATTACACGGGTTTGGACGCCAACACAGAGTACATCCTTCAGTTCCCCGAAGGTTCCATCACCGATTTTTACAATACGAAATCCTTTACCAATGAATTTTCCTTTAGAACGTCTGATTTCTTACCTTCCAAAATCACAGGTGATACACATTTTGGAAAGGCTGCAATATCGTTACCACTAACCTTTAAGCCGTTTAATGTGGTTTCACCATTTACGACAGTAGGAAGTCTGACTCAAACTTCTACTGGCGATTTCCCGCATTGGATTACTGCTGCTGGCGGAATCACAGCAGATTCGGTGTTGATGACATCGACTTCTGATAAAATGATGTGTTATTTCAACGATCAAGCCAAAAAATTGCGAATTAAAGCGAACATGATCGGAACCGGAACAGTTACTTTGAAAGTTCAAGAATCCAGGAATCCCGACGGAACGCCGGGTTGGAGAACCATTCGTCAATTGACCCAAGCCAATTTCCCCTTGGATATGGAATTTTATCTGAATCCGCTATCGCAGTTTGTAAAGATTGTGCCGGTGAGTATTTCGGGCACGATGGTTGTAAAGGAAATACAACTGACCGATGCCATTGGGACCTATACGGGGCTATCGGAAAAGATCACCGATCTAGGAGTCCGTACTGTTTCTGCATCTGGACGGCTTTCCTTGCGCGGACTTTCATCGGGCATGGAATTGCAAGTTTATGATGCAATGGGCCGAACGATCCTTTTAAAAACCGCTCAAGGGGAAAGTCAGGATCTAGAACTTCAACGTGGTTTTTATATCTTGAAAATAAAAGAGGGGCACTCCTTGCAAAACCTGAAGGCGTACGTACTATAAAAAAGTATCCCTAATTGTTTTTAAAGGTATTTGTGTGTTAAGGGCTGTTCGACAGGGCGGCTCTTAGTATTTTATTCCTTTGCCGTTTAGTTCAAGTCGCAACTGGCGCCAATGAGGCAGGTATTTGTCCATGCAGGCTTTAAACTTCGGCCCATGACCACGTTCCAGCAAATGGCACATTTCATGGACGACAATGTATTCAATGCAGGGGAAAGATTTTTTTGCGAGCTCTACGTTGAACCAGATCCGATGATCTACCACATTGCAAGTGCCCCAACGCGTTTTCATGCGTTTCAATTGAAAAGATTTAACCTGAACGTCCATAATCGGTTCCCATTCACGAATAAGCGCCTCCAAGCGTTTTTTTAGTTCTATTCGGTACCACGTGTCCAGCACGCCTGGGACGACAGCCTTGGTTGCGCCTAGCTTCAAATAAACGGAAATTTTACCCTCTGCATCCATCAGAACTCTTGGAGCAATTGGATGATGGATGATTTCAACCGGATGGGTTGTGCCTAAAAAAGGAATGGAACTAAAATCGGATGGTTCAGACTCTTTTATCTTTTCGATTCGTTCAAGGTGCTTTCGGATCCAATCCGTTCTGTCTTTCAGGAATATAAGGGCTTCGCTGTCACTGACGTGATGGGGTAGGGAAAGTCTGACTTCGCCTTCCGAAGTGACAGTCAACCTTAGGCTGCGCATGTCTTTCCGGTGGAGTTGGACCACCAGATCCTCCACGATGAGCTCACTTTTGTGAACGCTCGATTTCGCGGAGATTTTCGAGTTTCTTTTTTGCCAGAAATCCATAAATGTCTTCTAAATGCTCTGTCACCTTTTGCTGGCCAAATTCATAAACTTTGCCCACCAGCCCGTCTAAAAAGTCACGATCATGCGAAACCACGATAAGCGTCCCGTCAAATTCCAACAAAGCCTGTTTCAGAATATCCTTTGTCTTCATGTCCAGATGATTCGTCGGTTCGTCCAAGATAAGCAGGTTGACAGGTTCCAGTAAAAGTTTGATCATGGCCAACCTGGTTCGTTCACCTCCTGATAGAACCTTCACCTTTTTGGTGGATGATTCGCCTCCGAACATGAAAGCCCCCAGTATGTCCTTGATTTTGGTTCGAATGTCTCCGACAGCTACCACATCGATGGTTTCAAACACCGTTCGGTCTTCGTCCAAAAGCGATGCCTGATTTTGTGCAAAGTAACCAATTTTTACGTTGTGACCAAGCGTGAGTGAGCCATCGTATGGGATTTCACTCATAATGCATTTTACCAGAGTGGATTTGCCTTCGCCGTTTCGACCTACAAAAGCAATTTTTTCACCGCGTTCGAGGGTGAAATTGGCATTTTTGAAAATGACTTTGTCTCCCCAAGATTTGCTGACGCTTTCTGCGATGACAGGATATGCTCCAGAACGGGGAGAGGGTGGGAAGCGTAAGCGAAGGGCAGAGGTGTCTTCTTCATCCACCTCTATTCGGTCTAACTTATCCAACATCTTTACCCGCGATTGTACCTGTAAGGTTTTGGAATAGGTCCCTTTAAAACGTTCGATGAAATCTGTCGTGTCCGCTATGAATTTTTGTTGCTCGTCGAACTGTTTCTGCTGTTGTTCCCTGCGTTCGCGTCGGAGTTCCAAATAATGGGAGTATTTGGCTTTGTAATCGTAGATTCGGCCCATGGTTACTTCAATGGTACGAGTGGTGATGTTGTCTACAAAAGCTCGGTCGTGCGAAATGACGACGACCGCTTTTCCACTGTTGATTAGGAAATCTTCAAACCATTGGATGGAATCGATGTCCAAGTGATTGGTCGGCTCATCTAGTAAAAGGACATCCGGATTTTGAAGCAACAGCTTGGCTAATTCGATGCGCATGCGCCAACCTCCGCTGAACTCTTTGGTAGGACGTTCGAAATCGGAACGTTCGAAACCAAGGCCGATCAGCATTTTTTCGATTTCACCGTCGTAATTGATTTCCTCGATGCTGTAGAACTGTTCACTCAAAGTAGAAACACGTTCAATCAGAGCCATATATTCGTCCGATTCGTAATCAGTCCGAGTTTCGAGCTGATGGTTGATGTCATTAATTTCTGCCTCTTGAGAATGGATATTTGAAAAAGCTTGAGCAGTTTCTTCGAAAACGGTACGATGGTCTTCGGTCATCAAATGTTGAGGCAAATAGGCTACCACCGTATCTTTTGGGATGGAAACTTTACCACGACTGGGCTCGCGCAAACCGGACAAAAGCTTAAGCAGAGTCGATTTGCCTGCTCCATTTTTGCCCATCAATGCGATGCGGTCTTTTTCATTGATGACGAACGAAACATCTTTAAAAAGTGTTGTTCCGTTAAATTCGACACAAAGGCCTTCTACTGAAATCATAAGGGGTCAACGAGTATTAAAAAAAGCACTCGGGATTGCTCCAAAGTGCTTATTGTTTGTGAAACTATTCGGATAGTTTAGTATCTTTTTTTCTTGAAACCGTCTTTGTTCTTATTGCCGGTGTACCCCTTGTCTTTACCAGGATAACTCGGCTTGGCTCCACCATCCCGTTTGGGTGCGCCATAGGAACTGCCTTCTGTGCGTGGTTTGTAGCCACCTTCGGTTCTGGGCTTGTAACCGCCTTCTGAACGGGGTTTATAACCGCCTTCGGAGCTGCGACCCTTGTAATTGCCACCTTTGTAGCCCCCTTCGCTTCTTCCGCTGCTGCGGAAATTACTGCCTCCGTCATCACGGCGACCTTTATAACCACCACCTCGACGGCCATCGTTTTCGGCACGGTCTTTGGTACCACGAGCAATTTGTTCTTCGGTAGCAAATTCAACCTTGACATTGCGCCCCAAGAAATCCAGTTCGCGTAATGCGGCAACCACCTTTTTGGATGATTGTTCTTCTACATCGAACAAGGAATAACGGGTAAAGAAGTCGATTCTGCCAATTTGAACGCGGCCTTCCACATAGTCGTTGATAAGGTCCATCAGATTCTTAGGAGTGATGCCATCCATTTTACCAAGACCAATGAAAAGCTTGGTATAACCGGCTTCAGGCCCTAAGCCTACTTTTTCACCACCTTCTCTACGGTCTTTTTTGGAATCGCCGTCGACGGTATGAATGTCGTTCGCATCTTGATAATAATTGATCAAACGGTTAAGTTCCAGAGATACGACCCGTTTGATAAGATCTTCTTTTTCCAACCATTCGAGTTTGCGGTAAACTGCCGGAAGCAAAGCTTCGATTTCCGTGTCGTTAACTTGCACTTTTTCAACTTGGTCCATAAAATGGAACACTTGCTTTTCGCAGATTTCCTTACCCGTAGGCATTTGAGCTGCTATAAAAGTTTTGTTGATCTTGCGTTCTATATCGCGAATCTTGCCTTTTTCTTTAATGTGAACGATGGAAATGGAAACCCCAGTTTTGCCAGCGCGGCCGGTACGACCACTACGGTGGGTATATGATTCGATTTCATCGGGCAAACTGTAATTGATGACGTGTGTCAAATCGTTCACGTCCAAACCGCGTGCTGCCACGTCGGTAGCAACCAACAACTGGATATTGCGTGAACGAAACTTGTTCATCACGTAGTCGCGTTGTTGTTGAGACAAATCACCGTGAAGGGAGTCGGCATTGTAGCCATCTTGAATCAACTTGTCAGCGATTTCCTGTGTATCCTTACGGGTTCTGCAGAAAACGATACCGTAAATATTGGGGTAAAAGTCAGCAATGCGTTTGAGTGCCAAATATTTATCTTTGGCATGGACCATGTAATAAATGTGTTTTACATTGGCTGTACTTTCGTTTTTGTTCCCGATGGTGATTTCACGGGGATTGCGCATGTATTTTTTGGTGATGCGGGCAATTTCGGCCGGCATGGTTGCAGAGAAAAGCAAAGTGTTGCGTTCAACAGGCACCTCGGCCAAAATGGCATCGATGCTTTCAGTGAAGCCCATGTTCAACATTTCGTCTGCTTCGTCCATGATGACGTTGATAATACCCGACAAATCCACGCAACGGCGATTCATCAAGTCTAATAAACGGCCTGGTGTGGCAACAACAATGTGTACGCCCTTCTTGAGGGTTTTAATCTGGCTTTCAATACTGGAACCACCATAGACGGGCAAAACTTTAAGCTCGTCAATGTATTTTGAATAATCGTTAAGGTCGTCTGCAATCTGCAGGCAAAGCTCACGGGTAGGGCACAAAACCAGTGCTTGTGGTTGATGTACGGAAAGATTGATCTTTTGGATAATGGGTAAACCGAAGGCGGCTGTCTTACCGGTTCCGGTCTGTGCAAGTGCAATAACGTCGTTTTCTTCGCCCAAAAGGAATGGAATAACTTCTTCCTGTACAGGCATGGGTTGTTCATAACCCATTTCGGAAATCGCTTTCAGGATAGCGGGCGCGATTCCCAATTCTTCAAATGTCTTCATTAAATTGGTTTAAATGCTGTTATCAGCAACAGCGGGTGCAAAGGTAGGTATATTTTTCAAATAAAAATTCGTTTTGCTTGCCTATTCTGTATGAATGCGTTATGTTTGAATCCGTTTTTATAATGAACATTTTATATGCGCAAAATCATTGGCATCGGTGAAACTATTTTAGACATCCTTTTCAAAAACGAACAACCGACCAAAGCCGTTCCTGGTGGATCTGTTTTCAACGGCATGATTACACTGGGTCGTTTGGGTGTTCCTTCCTTGTTCATCAGCGAAACCGGCAACGATAAAGTTGGTCAGATCATCAAGGATTTTATGTTGGATAGTGGCCTTTCCATCGAATATATCGATACTTTTCCAGATGGAAAATCTCCTGTCTCATTAGCTTTTCTGAATGAGAACAACGATGCCGAATACTTATTTTATAAAGATTATCCCTCAAATAGGCTGGATACAGGTTATCCCATCATCGAAGCGGACGACATTGTGATTTTTGGATCCTTTTATGCCTTAAATCCTGCTCTTAGACCTCGAATGTTGGAACTGCTTCAATTCGCCTCCGATCGTAAGGCCATCATTTATTACGATATTAATTTTCGTCAATCGCATGCGAACGAAGCAATTAGGCTGACTTCCACTTTTATTGAAAATTTTGAATTTGCTGATATCATTCGTGGTTCAGCTGACGATTTCCAATTTCTTTATAATTCGGTGGATGTCAACAAGATTTACAAGGATAAAATTCATTACTACTCTCCCTATTTTATTTTTACGGCTGCAGAAAATGGAGTAGAAGTGCGTGGTATGAATTTCAGTAAACATTACGATGCAAAACCCATTAAAACGGTAAGCACGGTGGGAGCTGGTGATAACTTCAACGCAGGGGTCGTGTTTGGTCTTTTCCGCTCCGGCATTAAAAGAGCCGATTTACCCAATTTGACAGAAAAGGATTGGGACGGCATCATCCAATGTGGACTAGACTTTGCAGCAGAAGTATGCCAGTCGTACGACAATTACATTTCAAAAGATTTTGCAGCTGCTTACCGCATCTGAAATTCGTATCCCAACGGTTGAGCGTCATCGATACGAACCTCTAGCTTTTCAAGCAATTCAATGCACTGATCGACTGATTCTACGATAAAAAGTGGATTGGGCAGGAAGTCGTGAAGGAATTTTTCTTCGCGAAAGAGGGCTAATTGTTGCATGAGCGGATTGAAGAAGCCATTGATGTTCAGCAAAATAATCCGCTTATTGTGAAATCCCAAATTATAAGAGGACCATGCATCGAACAATTCATCCATGGTTCCAACGCCACCAGGGAAGGCAATCAGAATGTCACAAAGTTGTTTAATAACATCTTTTCGCTCGCTTAAATCCCTGACAATTATTTTTCGATCGGTGTAATTACTGAACCAGCCTCTATTTGAGAAATCCTCCGGAATGACGCCAACACTTTCACCGCCATTTTCACGGACTGTTTTTGAGAAAACTTCCATCAAACCCTGATTTGAACCGCCGGTTACCAGTGTCTTTTTGTTCTTACCCAACCAAAGACCTAGTTTGACTGCTTCGTGACGAAAAAGTGGCTGAATGTGGGCACTGGCCGAGCAATAGATTCCAATCGTTTGCATCTCTTAATTTTTGACGCAAATATAGTTTGTTTTTTTTGTACGTTTGCATGCATTCACCTTGTAAAAATTCCCATGCATTTTGACGAAATAGCCCCTATCTCTTTTTCACTGCCCAATGGAATTCGTGTCATCCACCGTTCTTGCTACGGTTCGGTTTCTTGTTGCGGTTTTACTGTCAATGCCGGAACACGACACGAACGAGCAAATGAAGCAGGAATTGCCCATTTCACCGAGCATTTATTGTTCAAGGGAACACAAAATCGACGCTCACACCATATATTGAACCGAATGGAAACCGTTGGGGGAGAGTTGAATGCTTACACCACCAAAGAAGAGACGTTCATCTATTCCGTTTTTCTTGAAAACGATTACGAACGGGCACTGGAATTGTTAACCGACCTGTTTTTCCATTCAACCTTTCCTGCAGAGGAAATTGAAAAAGAGCGAGATGTTATTTTGGATGAAATCCACTCCTACGAGGACTCACCCTCTGAACTTATTTTTGACGATTATGAGGATTTACTCTTTGCCCACCATCCCATTGGCCGAAAAATATTAGGAACTCCCGAGTGTTTAAAAACGTTTAACCAAGATTCTTTCGAGGAATTTTACAAACGTAATTACACTACAGACCGAATCGTTTTCTTTTCTCAATCACCTATTCCCTTAAAGAAGTGGCGCAAATTAATTGAAAAGCATCTAGGTCAAATTGTTCCCGGGGCGACAGCGATGCCCCAATTTTCTGATAAACCTATTCCCAGAACAGGATTTAAGGAAGTCATTGAAAAGGAAACCCATCAGTCTCACGTAATTTATGGAAATAGAAATTACGAGTTCAGCCACCCCAATCGCATAGGAATGTATCTACTCAACAATATTTTGGGTGGCCCGGGTATGAATAGCCGGCTGAATGTTTCCTTGCGTGAACGTTCTGGTTTGGTCTATTCGGTTGAATCCAATGTAACCTCCTACACGGATTCAGGCCTTTTCACTATTTATTTCGGAACAGATCCTGAACAAACTGATCGTTGCCTCACTTTGGTGGAGAAGGAGCTAAAAAAACTAAGAGAGCAAACCTTGACCACTTTGCAACTACATGCTGCTCAAAAACAATTGTTTGGACAAATGATGATTTCTTCCGAACAGAAAGAAAACGGAACATTGACCATGGGTAAAAGCATGCTCTATTTCAACAAGTTCGATTCAATGGATGAGGTTGCTGCCAAAGTGATGCATTACACTCCAGAATTGTTGCGCGAGATTGCTAACGAAATTCTGGATCCGACTTCGATGTCCATGTTGATTTATAAGTAAAGGATAGCTTCTGGCCCCATGTTGAACAGTAAATCCAATATGCTGAGGTTTGGTTGAAAACCAAATTTTCGGTCGAAAACCTGATAATAGGGCTTTGGAAGAAACTCAGGGTCAACCAACGCTGTCATTTTCTTGGGATGAATGATGTTTCTTAAATCGATCCAATCATTGGGAACTTTACCTTCCGGAGCATATGCGATTGTTAGCTCCGATGGAGTTTCGATATTCAACAATTCCAATATTTTCTCACGTATTCCTTCGTTGAAATCAAATAAAAAGTTTGGTTTTTTTTCAAAAAAAGGACGTAAATCATCTTGATAATATTCAAAAAACGGGCTGGAGTTATAAGCCGATTTGATTCCATTCCAATGCAAGTGTTGCCAGTTCCCATGACTTGACAACCGAACATCTTTGATGAATGTTTTATCTGAGTTCCCTTCTACTGGGAGGGATAAAACCATTGGCCCATTGGCCGTTCCGATCATGCAACGGTTACGCCAGGTTTGTTTGACGTAGTGTTCACAAGCTTCGACAAAGATCAGATCACTCCGTCTCCAATGCCAATAATATTGAACAGGGGCGAGATAGGCTGTTGATAAGAGTGTTGTATGCATAGGGTTCTTTTCGGATACAAAGTTAGCTCAAAAGATGTATATTCGCATTCCTAAAGCAATACCCAATTATTTTTCAACTACTAAATCCATACTCATGTTTTCACCACAAACCTACCAACAACGTCGTGAACAGCTGTGTCAAAAAATAGATTCCGGATTGATCCTCTTGCCAGGCAGCAAAGAAGCTTCGATGAATTATCCGGAAAACGCGTATCATTTTAGGCAAAATAGCCATTTCGTTTATTTTGTAGGTATGGACCAACCGGACTTATTTGTGGTTATCGATGCGGATGCTCACAAAACGATTCTGTTCGGTAATGAATTGACCATGGACGACATTATTTGGATGGGGCCCATGCCTAGCTTGAAAGATCAAGCGTTGGAATCTGGCATTACAGAAGTTTTGCCAACCGCTGCATTAGGTGAATACGTCAAAAAAGCACAGAAACTGAACCGTCCCATTCATTTCCTTCCTCCCTACAGAGCCTGGACTATGTTGCAATTAGAGGATTTATTAGGCATGCCCGCCGCTCAATTGAAGGCGAGTGCTTCTGAGCCTTTAATTCGTGCTGTGGTAGCATTACGTTCTGTCAAAAGTGCCGATGAAATCGTTGAAATTGAAAAAGCAGCTATTGTAGGACATGCCATGCATCTAACTGCTTTAAAAATGGCCTTGCCAGGTGAGACCGAACGAAATATCGCTGGGTTGGTCGAAGGGATCGCCCTATCCAAATGTCGTGGGTTGTCGTTTCCAACCATTCTTTCTCAACGTGGAGAGGTTTTACATGGACACAGTCACGGTGGAACTCTGGAAAAAGGCCGCTTCATGATTTGTGATGCTGGCGCCGAATCCGATGAATATTATGCTTGCGATTTTACACGTACAGCTGTTGTGGGCGGCAAGTTTTCTTCCCAACAAAAAGAACTCTATCAAATGGTACTGGATGCCAACAACCATGCTTTTCAATTAATTCGTCCAGGAATTCCTTACAAGGAGGTTCATTTGGCTGCTGCCAAAGTGCTTGCCGAGGGCTTAAAGGCCGTTGGCATTTTAAAGGGCAATGTGGATGAGGCTGTAGCTGCTGGTGCCCATGCACTTTTCATGCCTCACGGATTGGGGCATATGATGGGCTTAGATGTGCACGACATGGAAGATTTGGGTGAAAACTACGTGGGTTACGATGATGAAGTTTCAAGAAGCACACAATTCGGTTTACGGAGTTTGCGACTAGGCCGCCGGCTTCAAGCGGGTTTTGTATTGACGGTAGAGCCAGGTTTGTACTTTATGCCCGAACTGATTCAGAAATGGGAATCTGAGAAAATATTGCCCGAATTCGTGGATTATGATCGAGCTAAAAAATTTATCGGAACTGGAGGAATACGATTGGAAGATGATGCTCTTGTAACGGAGGCGGGTTGTCGAATAATTGGAGAAAGGCTGCCGATTTCTATCGATGAAGTCGAGGCATTGTATTAGATTTTTTCCAAAAACCGTTTCCTTGAAGGTGAAAACAACAACATCCATGCTTTGCCGATGATGAAACGTTCGGGCAACAAGCCTGAACTGCGGCTGTCATTTAGGTAACCCTGATGGTCGTTCAAGAGCAGATAGTAATTCTCTTTGAACGTGTGAAATCGGATTTTTCTTCCATTCTTCAACACATTGCCTGCAGTATCTTGACTCAACGTTACTCCTTCGTAACGATTGATGAGTTTTCCATATAACCTGAATGTGCTGTCGTTCATTTCGATTTTGGTTCCTTTAGCTGGAATTCGAATTTTCATTTCATCAAAACTGGAAAAACGGAGTTTTAAACCCAAGTCAATTTGATTTTTAATTCGATACAGGCAAAGCCATTCATGCCGGGTCAAATAAACAAATCCTGAATCCTTGTTCTGATACACAGGGTGATTGAATTTGCATGCTTGAATAACTTGCAATAATGTTTTTTGATTGGATAACGGATAGCTGTAACAAAAAGAGACATCCAAGGGCCTGTTTACCTTTTTCCCGTTGATGATGGTCTTCCCTTTTTTTAAGATAAAATGCTCACCGGGCAGGCCTACACAGCGGCTTAATTGAATGGGTGACCGATCAATATTTTGAGTAGTTGTTGGGTCATTGTATGCCAATAAATCATTTCGTTTAATCGCCCCGAAACCTAAGCAACGCATTGGGGTCTCTCCCAAAGAGAGGTAACTTTTTTTGCCGAATAGACTGTCAGATACAAACGGTATGCCCATAGAAATTGGCATACGAGCCCCCAAGGACCATTTTTCCACCAACAACCTGTCTCCAGCCTGCTGGCTGTCTGACATGGCATTACTGGCCACCCTTATCGTATCAAAAAGAAAGATGCGGATGGTTAATGCCAACAGTGAGGCACCAAAGAGGATCAGAATCCATTGTCTGATTTTCATGGCTCCGTAAATGGGTTATTAATAGGCTTTCTTAAAGAATCGTTTCCAACGAATTTTTCCATCGAACCAACCTCTGTCTTTATCGAGTGATAACCAAACCAACAGAGGTTTGCCGACGATGTGATCTTCAGGTACGAATCCCCAAGCTCTTGAATCTGCTGAATTATGGCGATTGTCTCCCATCATCCAATAATAATCCATTCCAAAGGTGTATGTCGTGGCCATCTTTCCATCGATAAAGGCCTTTCCATCGCGAATTTCCAGGCGATGACCCTCATAGTTATGAATGACACGTGCATAAAGCAACAGGTTTTGATGGGTTAAAGCGATGGTTGCACCTTTCTTGGGTATGTATAAGGGGCCGAAATGATCCCTTCTCCATTTAATTTCGGGGCTTAATGGATAGGTTAGTCCACCAACTTCTTGATTGTCTCCAATGACATCCGTTTCAATAAAAACGGTATCAATGGCAGGACTCTTCCGGAGTTGTTCTACAACTTCTTTTGTCGCTGGAAATTCATAAATGGGGTTCATGTTTCCATTGGCATCTTTGTGAAAAGGCAAGGCGAACACCCTGTAATCGTTTTGAGCCAATAACTGTCTGTCCTCATTGCTGATGCCCAATTTCCGAAATTGATCTTCCGTGATGTACGAGCCTTTTGTCTGGACAAAATAATTAAATTGAACCCCAGGTTGGTCTTCGATTATTTTTCCATCAATATAAACAACATTGTCTTTAATTTGGATGGTTTCGCCTGGTAGTCCGATGCAACGCTTAACATAGTTTTCACGGCGATCGACGGGGCGAAACAATAATTTGCCAAACTCTTCTGGATGCGATTTAATGTATTGTCCGGCCACATCGGGGGTTACATTGTTTTGCTGGGCAATGATGTAACATAAAGAATAGAAATCCGGGTTTGAGTATTTTGGATTTGCAGGAACGGTATCTCCAGCTGGAAAGTTAAATACAACGATGTCATTGCGTTTGACATGGGTCAATCCAGGTACTCTTTTATAGCCCCATAGCGGTTTGTCGGAATAAGATTTGCAATTCAAAATGGGCAAGGTATGATGCGCCAACGGAAACGCAATGGGCGTGTTAGGAACCCTTGGGCCGAAATCAACTTTGCTGACAAAAAGAAAGTCTCCAACCAAAAGAGATTTTTCGAGCGAGGAGGACGGTATTTGGTAATTCTGAAAAAAGTAGATGTTGATGATGTAAACGGCTACCATGGCAAAAACGATAGCATCCACCCAATCCATGACACTTTTGAATGCTTTATTTTTAGATGTTTTCCAAAAACCCCAAGGGAAAAACCTGGTTACGTAAAGATCTAAAAAGAAGGGTAAAGCCAATAACCACCAACCGCTACGGGTCCAAATTGAAAACAAGATGGTAATTAGTGCCCATATGGAACAGCGAATCCATTTGGCAGGACTGGCGGAAAACCGATTTTTAAGAGGTGTGCTCATAGGGCGACTTAATTTGAAATGGTTGTGTTTAAAAACCTAATAAATCGGACATGCCGATAAATCCTTTTTTTGTAGCAGTAAATTCGGCAGCTAAAACAGCGCCAAGGGCAAAACCTGCCCTGCTTTTAGCATCATGTGCAATGGTGATGGTGTCAACGTTCGATTCCCAAGTAATTTCATGAAAACCTGGAACTACACCTGTTCTTTCAGAAGCAATAACTAATTCTTCAGGAGTTGTTGCAATTTCCTTGACCCAAGATGTTTTGCGGTCAAGATTTTCTAAAATACCTTCAGCCAAAGTAATAGCTGTACCAGATGGAGCATCTAATTTCTGAGTATGGTGTACTTCTTTCAAACGTACATCGTAAACAGGAAATGCATTCATCATTTCTGCCAGTTTTTTATTCAATGCAAAAAACAAGTTAACACCCAAGCTGAAATTTGATGCATAGAAAAAGGTTTGACCATTTTTGCAAGCATCCTTAACTTCGGCAACATGCTCCAACCATCCTGTAGTTCCAGAAACTACGGGGATATTTGATTTAAAACATTTGCGGTAATTGCCTAAAGCGGTTTCCGGACGTGTAAACTCAATGGCTACCTGTGCAGAACGGAATCTTTCAGAATCAAAATCATCTTGGTTGTTGATGTCGATGGTGCATACGATTTCGTGTCCGCGTTCCATGGCAATACGTTCGATTTCATGGCCCATTTTGCCATATCCTATCAATGCAATCTTCATAAAATGATGTTAATTTGTGAATTCAAGGGTCAAAGATACAGAAAAAATTAGCCAGGGACCTTTAAGAATGCTCACTAACTGTTAAAAAAGCCCAAGCCCTTACCAAATCGTTGTCAAAATACTCGTACATTTGCAACTCAGGATCAGAATACAATGATAAAAATAAATGCATTTTTGGGTTTGACACTGCTTACATTGGCCTTTTTTTCAAGCTGTGCCAGTACAGGTAATCCAGGGGGTGGACCCAAAGATGAAACGCCTCCAAAGCTCATTGGTTCTCTACCAACAGAAAATGCGATCAATTTTGACAAAAAACGTGTTGAAATTTCATTTGACGAATTGATTTCTTTGAAGTCTCCATCGAGTAAAGTGATCGTTTCACCTCCTCAGAAGCAATCACCCATCATTAAAGGTGTCGGAAACAAAGTGGTGGTTCTGCTTTCAGATAGTCTGATTCCCGCGACCACCTATACGATTGACTTTACCGATGCTATTGTTGACTTTAACGAAGGGAACAAGTTTGGAGATTATGCATTCTCTTTTTCGACGGGTGATCACATTGATTCCATGCGAATTTCAGGAAATGTGATTGACGCTTCCAATCTGAACCCTTTATCTGGTATCATTATCGGCACACATACCAACCCCGTTGACAGTAGCTTCAGAAAATTAGCTTTTGAACGTATAACCAAATCGACCAAAGACGGACGTTTTGTGTTGAAAGGCCTTCCAATAGGGCCAGCGACAGTTTATGCGCTGGATGATAAGAACCGAGATTATCGATTTGATCAACCCGGAGAAGCCATCGCATTTACTGATTCAGCATTGGTTCCCTGGACAGAACCTTGCACGCGAAACGACACGGTTTGGAAAGACTCCACAACTGTAGATACCATTTTAGTTCGTCCGATTACTTGCTATAAACCTGATAATGTCGTGCTTCGCTATTTTAAAGAGGAATTCGGTCGTCAGTATCTGGCAAAAAAAGAACGGTCACCACGTAACAAGATCAATTTGATTTTTGGATACAAATCTACATCCTTACCTACCTTGACTCTTGTTAACAAAGAGTCTAAAGACTGGTATATTCTTGAAAAAAATCCAACCAACGATACGCTGACATATTGGATTACCGATACTTTGGTGACGCAAACAGACACCCTGAAACTTAAATTGGACTATTTCAAAACCGATTCTCTGAATCTTTTAAGTCCATGGACAGACACTTTGACCCTTATATCAAGGACGTACAAACCAAAAGTCAGCGCAACTAAAAAGGATATTCCCACCGTGTTGCCCGTTATTCCGCCACTTTCAATAAAAACCAGTCTGCAGGGCACTTTGGACATCTACTCCAAACCTCGATTTGAAGTGGAAGAACCTCTTTTGAACATAGCCAAAACGCCAGCGCAACTATACATGAAGAAAGATACGAATTGGATCAAAACACCATTTCGATTTTATAGGGACACCTTAACCATTAGGGATTTTGTTTTGGAGGCTAAGTGGCAATTTGATACGGAATACAAATTTGAAATTGATTCTGCCTCTATTAAGGGTGTTTATGGAAAGGTAAATGATCAATTCAGTCAAACCTTTAAAGTCAGAGCCGAAGAGGAATATTCGCGACTAACTGTCAAAGTCAGTGGCTTGCAAGGCATCGGATTTGTCGAGCTGCTTGACAAATCAGACAAGGTAGTTCGTAGGCTTCCCTTTGACAAAGGAATTGCCGATTTTAAATACCTGGCTCCAGGAACCTATTACCTTCGTGCTGTCGAAGACACCAATGGTAATTTCATTTGGGATTCAGGGAATTATGCCGAAAAACGTCAACCTGAAAATGTCTTTTATGACCCTAAAACGTTGGTCCTACGTGCCAATTGGGATGTAGAAGAGTCTTGGAATGTGCGTGAACTACCTTTGTTGGAACAAAAACCTTTTGACTTGAAACCTAAGGAAAAAGAGAAGAATTGACTATGATCCGTCGTGCTTTTTTTGGGCTTTTGTTATTGTTTATTCCTTTTGCGGGATATGCACAATATCTTTGTTCGGTCAATAATGACTTGCTTGTTCCAGGAGAGCGGCTTGATTATCAGCTTTATTACAACGTTGGTTTTGTCTGGATTCCTGCTGGTACTTGCGAATTTCGGGTTCGAAACGCGCTTTATAATAAGAAACCCGCTTACCAGCTTTCTGCACAGGGAAAATCTCACAAATCTTTCGATGTTTTTTACAGGGTCAGAGATACTTTGATTTCATACGTGGATACTCAGACGTTGACACCTTTCAGAGCCATTAAATATACTCACGAAGACAACTGGAACGGCATCGATGACTTTACGTTTCGAAAAGTGAACGGAGATTGGAACATAACAACCCGCCTTAAGCGCAAACATGGTTGGAAACCCCCTGAGGAGTCAGTTTCAACGCGTTGCGGATTTGATATTGTTACAAGCATTTATCGCTTGAGATGCTTTGCCAGCGCAGACATGTATGTCAAGGGTAAGCGACTCGATATTCCGGTAAGGCTCGATGATGGTGAATACATGGTTCATCTGACTTATCTAGGTAAAGAGCGGGTCAAACTTTTTGGTGACGGGTATTATAATGCACACACCTTTACCCTCAGCATGATTGAGGGGAATATCTTTAAACGGGGAGATTTGCTAAAGATGTGGATATCAGACGATAAGAATCGTATTCCACTTTTAATTGAGTCCCCCATCCGTGTAGGTTTTGTCAAAGCACTATTTAGAGGTGGAGAAAATACAAAATATCCTATCGTGCAGGCTTCTGCTAAAGAATAATCATTTTACCAATTTCCATTCGTAGCCATCCTTGGTGTCTTTGATTTCAAATCCAAGCGCTGTCAGTTCGTTTCTGATTTTGTCGGAGGTTGCCCAATCTTTGTTCACCTTGGCATCCATGCGCATGTCCAACAAAAGGTTGATAGCACCCTTATAGCCCTCACCAGCCGATTGAGAAGTCTTTTCGTCCAATCCCAAGCCAAGGATATCTTGGATAAATAATTCAAAAACCTCTTTCAATTCTTTTAAATCTTCAGCATTGATGGTTGCTTTGCCATCGCTGATCATATTAATGCTTTTGCAGGCGTCAAAAAGATGAGAAATGACAATGGGACTGTTCAAGTCATCGTTCATTGCTTCAAAACAGCGTTCACGAATGCCCTTTGTATCTATCGAGGAGTTTGATGATGCTCCGATTTTCAGCAAACGAGCATAAGCTCCCATCAATCGCTCCAATCCCTTTTCAGAAGCCTGGAGGGCTTCGTTGCTAAAGTCAACGGTGCTGCGATAATGAGCCTGTAAAATAAAAAAACGAATGGTCATGGGGCTGTACGCCTGTGTCAATGCTTGATGGTTTCCTTCGAAAAATTCCTCCAGGGTTATGAAATTGCCTAAGGATTTGCCCATTTTTTGACCATTGATGGTGATCATATTGTTATGCATCCAAGTATGCACCGTCTCATGCCCCAAAGCGCCTACGGATTGGGCAATTTCACATTCGTGGTGGGGAAACATTAAATCCATGCCTCCTCCATGAATATCGAACTCTTCACCCAAATACCTGGTGCCCATGGCAGAACATTCGAGGTGCCAACCAGGAAAACCGTCGCTCCAGGGAGATGGCCAGCGCATGATATGTTCTGGTGAGGCTTTTTTCCATAATGCAAAGTCCACGTTGTTGCGTTTTTCGGATTGTCCGTCTAGCTCACGACCGGTCGATAAGAGTTCGTCAATGTTTCGTCCGGAAAGTTTGCCATAATGATGGCTTTTGTTGTATTTCTCAACGTCAAAATAAACCGAGCCTTCGCTTTCGTAAGCCCAGCCGTTGGTAACTATTTTTTTGACGAATTCAATTTGTTCGATGATATGACCCGATGCATGAGGCTCAATGCTGGGAGGCAATACATGGAGGGCTTCCATGGCTTGGTGGTAACGATTGACATAGTATTGAACCACTTCCATTGGTTCCAATTGTTCCAGCCGGGCTTTTTTTGCGATTTTATCTTCACCTTCATCGGCATCGTTTTCCAAATGGCCTACATCCGTTATATTCCGTACATATCGGACCTTGTAACCAATTTTAGTCAGATAACGGAATAGGAGGTCAAAAGTGATGGCAGGGCGTGCATGCCCTAAGTGTGCGTCACCATAAACGGTTGGACCGCAGACATAAAGTCCTACACGACCTTCGTGAATGGGTTTGAATACTTCTTTCTTACGATGTAGGGTATTGTAAAGGACTAAATCGTTCTGCATAGGAGGGAAAATTAAACTAAAGTAAAATGAAACGGTAGGGGCGAATGGATACAAATCGAATGCGGGGTCCTTCTGAACAACATCGCCACAAACCTGAACAATTGGTCAGAACCATTTGATAATCAATGCCTGCTTCGGTATCCTCGAGCGGAACGATATCTTGATCGGTTCCTCCCGTTGGAATAAATTCAAAGAAAATGCTCAAATCGAGTAAAAGCATGAAGGAAGGATCGTTTGGATCATCCTGAATGCCGAACAAACCCTCTGGGCTGCAATAAGTAGCTTGTTGGATGAGGCCTTCCGGTAATATGGACTTCGATTCTTCCAATTGGGTTGAGTTGGCTGGGCTGCGCACAAATAACACTTCTGCATCGGGCCACAATTCTTTTAAAGATTTCTTTCCAGTTTTGCGACAAGCCTTATCCAACAATTCCTGCAGCTTAAGTGAGGAACCTTTGAAGCTGGTAACTTTCTGTCCAAGCGCTTCTTTTAAAACTAGTTCTGAAGATGGATTACCATCCTTGTCTTCTCCAACGCGCTTTGGTAGATTGAGTAAAGAATTCAAAAAGGGCTCGTTTTCGCGGAGTAGGGCATGTAACTCATTCATAAATGGCAACTCAACGCCATTTCCAACATTAGCCGAAAAACCTTCAAGCAATTTGCTTCCTGGATTTTTGCAAATGTGTATGGTGTAGCTGTCGCTGATTCCCTTTTGAAAGGTCTCCGTAATAGCTTGAGCGGTAATAGGTACCATGGTGTCGTTCATTGAGCTTACGACATCTTTTGGAGTCCCCGGCCAAATAAGATCTGTTTCTCCCATGCTCATTCTCTGCAGATAGGGCTTTAGATCTGTAAGTCGTTGAATGGGAAGTCGTTCTCTAAATTCCTGGTAGCTGAAAATGGATTTAAAATCGTATTTTTTACCCCATTCGGTTTCTGCAGCCTCCAAAAGTAGGTTGGACAATTGCTCGCTTTGTATATCGGATGCATCCAAAGCTAAGCCTTGAATTTCTCCAAAGCGATCTTTTAGGTAAATGCTGTATAATCCCGACAATAAATCCATGAGGTTTCAGATTTCAATCAACAGTGTCAAAAATAGTTATTTTTTTGCAGTCTTGAACTTCAGCGGGCGTGAAAACTTAAAAAATTGGAGGTTAGACCTGTTCGTCTTTTGGGGGTTCCAAATTTTCTTTCAGTAATTCCGCAAGGTTTACAGTGGGGTCAATAATATAGGCCAGTGCTTCCTTAGCCGCTTTTTGTTGAGCTTCTTTTTTGGAAAGGCCTTCACCTTGACCGAAATTAATGTTGTTGATGAGTGCTACAGCCCTGAATCTCGGCCCCTTCGTTGAACTTTTACTAAGTTCTGTCATAAGGAATTCAACGGCCAGCTTTTCCTGTTGGCTCCACTCCAACAGTGCTGATTTGAAGTTCTCTTCCTTGTTGGCTAAGCCTTCTAAATCGATGTGACGTTCCAGTATCTTTTTTTCTAGGAATCGTTTACACCGTCGGTAACCTTGGTCGAGGTAAATCGCACCGATCAATGCCTCCAAGGCGTTGCCATAAATGGAAAGATGGGAATCTGGAACGGATGTGGTGGATGATAAGATCAAGGTGTTCAAGCCAAGATCCATGGCGATTTTGTTCAGACTTTGACGTTGAACAATTTTGGATCTGGTTTTTGTCAGAAACTCCTCATTTGCTGCGGGAAACTGCTTGAATAAAATATCAGCGACGATGACGTTTAGCACTGCATCTCCGAGATATTCGAGTCGCTCATTGTTGATGAGCAAGCCATCCTTTGTTCGGACTGACAACGATTTATGTCTAAGTGCCTGTTGATACAGTTCTAGCTTAACTGGATAAAAACCCAGCATTCGGTGAAATAACAAATAAGGCTCCTTCTGTTGAACAGTCAGGAGCCTTATTTGTATAAGTAGGTCTGAAATCAAGCGTTTGGTTTCCATTTCTTAACGATGACACTGGCATTGTGTCCACCGAAACCGAAAGTATTGGACAAAGCTGCCCTCACTTCGCGTTTACAGGCTTTGTTAAACGTGAAATTCAGTTTGTAATCAATTTCTGGATCTTCATCACCTTCCGTGAAGTTTATCGTAGGAGGAATGATGTCGTTTTGAACAGCCAGAACACAAGCCATCGCTTCAATTGCACCGGCGGCACCGAGAAGGTGACCAGTCTGAGATTTGGTGGAACTAATGTTCAGGTCGTAAGCTGATGGGCCGAAAACAGATTTTATAGCTTTCGTTTCAGCGATATCTCCAAGTGGTGTTGAAGTTCCGTGTACATTGATGTAATCAATATCGGAAGGCAGCATTTCGGCATCTTCAAGCGCATTTTTCATCACATTCAAAGCACCAAGTCCATCAGGATGCGGGGCGGTCATGTGATGTGCATCGGCAGACATGCCGACACCAGCTACTTCTGCGTAGATTTTTGCACCACGGGCTAAAGCATGTTCAAGTTCTTCTAAAATCAATGCAACGCCACCTTCTGCAATGACAAATCCGTCACGGCTTTTGCTGAAAGGGCGGGAGGCGGTTGTCGGATCATCGTTGCGGGTAGAAAGGGCATGCAAGGCATTGAACCCACCTACTCCAGCAGCGGTGATGGCAGCTTCTGATCCACCACAGACAAATGCGTTAGCCTTACCCAAACGGATTAGGTTAAATGCATCGGCAATGGCGTTTGAAGAAGAAGCACAAGCAGAAACCGTGCAGAAATTTGGACCCCTGAAGCCATACATAATGGATATGTGGCCGGCAGAAAGGTCAGAAATCATTTTAGGAATGAAAAACGGGCTGAAACGAGGCGTTCCATCACCTTTTGCAAATTCTATGACTTCCTGCTCAAAAGTTTCGATTCCCCCAATACCTGCACCCCAAATAACCCCGATTCGATCGAGATCTTCTTTTTCGGTGTCCAGGCCTGAGTCTTCAATCGCTTCTTTGGCACAAATGACGGCATATTGCGCAAATTGATCGTATTTGCGGGCCTCTTTTCTGTCAAAATGGTCGCCTTGATTGAAATCTTTTACTTCGCAGGCAAATTTTGTTTTAAACTTTGACGAGTCAAAGCGCGTAATAGGCCCGGCACCGCTTACACCCTTGACCAACGAGGACCAGGTATCGGCCACGTTGTTGCCCACGGGTGTAATGGCTCCAAGGCCTGTTACGACAACTCTTTTTAATTCCATACGTAAATTGCCTTATTTATTTGGCAACAGCTTCGATATGAGCAATCGCTTCACCTACAGTGGTGATTTTTTCTGCTTGATCATCGGGGATAGAGATTCCGAATTCTTTTTCGAATTCCATAATCAGTTCCACAGTGTCAAGTGAGTCTGCGCCCAAGTCGTTGGTGAAAGAGGCTTCCGGAGTAACTTCTGTTTCTTCAACGCCTAATTTGTCAACGATAATGGCTTTTACTTTTGCAGCAACATCAGACATAACGGTCATTTTTTAGGTTAATAATAAAATCTTATTCGTAATTTTGCGGCACAAAGGAACAAATAAAAAATGGAATTCTCCTACTGATTTGTCCAAAAAGTGCAACATTTTGCACAAAAAGACGAACTCTGTGCAAGGAAAAACCGAATATTAAGGCATTATGATACCTGTCCGTTTAGCCATTCTTGCATCTGGGTCTGGAACCAATGCGGAGAATATAATCCAATTTTTTTCTGCCGATAATCGAGTCAAAATTGCGATTGTCATTTCCAACAAGGCAGAAGCAAAAGTTCACCAACGTGCTCAAAATTTGGGAGTTCCATCTGTTACATTATCAAAGGAAGTATTAACGGACGGTTTGGCTCTGAATCAGATAATTCAGAAAGAACGAATTGATTTTATCATTTTGGCAGGCTATCTACTCAAAATTCCTGCTGAATTGATCGCTGCTTTTCCGAATAGAATCGTCAACATTCATCCTGCCCTTTTACCTAAATATGGCGGAAAAGGAATGTATGGAAATGCGGTCCATCAAGCAGTAGTCGATGCCAAGGAACAGGAGTCTGGCATAACAATTCACTTTGTGAATGAAAATTACGATGAAGGTTCGATTGTATTTCAGGCCAAATGCCCAGTTTTTTCAGAAGATTCGGCTGATGAAGTTGCAGCTAAAGTTCACCTCTTGGAGTACAAACATTTTCCCGAAGTAATCGGTAAATTGTTGCAGAAGGAATTCAATTGGTAAACTACTCTCTGTAATCGTCCGTGTGGTTCACCTCATTTCGGGGTGGTGTTTGAAATCCAAAAGCGCGTAGCAATTCCGCTTCGGTTTCAGCCAGATTTACAATTCGGAATGCTTTATACTCCCTGCGAAAAACGTATTTTCCACGAATTTCTTCAAACGAAGTAGGCGATTTTTTTAAAACTTCTGAATCCTTGACAGGATCGTATGCATATAATAAAGCAGAAGCGATTTTATGTGGACTGTTTTTGTGAATCTTTAGAACTGGCTCTTCTGGGACAGGCAATTCCAAACAAACTTTTGGTGGCATGCTCAGCTCCAAAAACATATTCAATTGTTCAACCACAGTTCGGGTTGCATTGGCCTTTCCATCGGAAGAATATCCTGCAATGTGCGGAGTCGCTATCATTGCTCGTTCCAAGAGTTCTAAGTCAATGTCGGGTTCATTTTCCCAACAGTCTATGGCGCAATCAATCACTTTTCCATCTCGGATAGCTGATTTCAGAACATTCG
This sequence comes from Bacteroidales bacterium, assembly GCA_035719105.1. Lineage (GTDB taxonomy): Bacteria > Bacteroidota > Bacteroidia > Bacteroidales > UBA1402 > UBA8389. The sequence goes on from DASTGN010000004.1 coordinate 308,502, forward strand.
TTTCAATAATGCTCCCTCTTGCAGTATTTATAATAAAAACCCGTTTTTTCAGCTTTGTGAAAAAAGCAGCATCTGCCATATGCCATGTTTTATCAGGGCCTTCTTTTTCCAAATTTGGATGAAACGTGATGATGTCACTGTCGGCTAATAAACGTTCCATGCTTATAAAATTCTTTTCCCCTTCGTTTCGAGCGCGAGGAGGATCGTAAAGCAGAACTTCCATTCCCAATAGCCTTGCAAACCGTTCAACCTTTTGTCCACACTGACCAACACCGATTATACCGATGGTCTTTTCAGCAAGATTGAAATTGTATTTACGGGAAAAGTTCAACATGCTCGAAATCACATATTGAGCTACAGCCCTGGCATTGCAACCTGGCGCATTCACCCATTTGATATTCTTGACGGCGCAATAATCCGTATCGATATGGTCAAAGCCGATGGTTGCAGTGCCGATGAAGCGGACCTTGGTGCCTTCAAGCAAATCTCTGTTACAAATGGTACGGGTACGGATCAAAATGGCATCAGCATCCAAAATATCTTCTTTTCGGATTTCTTTGCCAGAAAGATACACCACTTCCGCATAGGGTTCTAAAAGACCTTTCAAATAAGGAATTTTATTGTCGGCAACAATTTTCATAGGGATGATTGAACTCAAAAATTCGGAGGGCAAAGGTACTCAAACTTTTTGACAGGGGAAAATAACAAGCAGCAAACGTTAATGCCCGTTTAGGATAAGGAGAGAAAAAACGAAAGTGGTTTTTTTAATAATCTAACCCATAGAGTTTTAAGATATATTTTACAAATAAAACTCTTACTGTCTGAATGAGCGTGATGGTGCAAGAATTTGGCAATTAGACGGGTGCATTCTACATTCGAATAACCTGCACGAATCAAGTATTTAGCAAAGTTGACAGTCATATAGTTGTATTCCATTTTTTTCAATAAATCAGATGAAACCGGATTCAAGGAAATAGGCAGTTGAGCGATCCATTTATCGGTCAACGTCATGGAATTTATAATCCAACCCTTGCTATGGTATCCTTTTGAAAAATGTTCAATCAAAATGTCGTTGACGAAATAGTTTTTGTAACCAGCCATACGCGCTTGAAGGCAAATGTCAATGTCGTAGGAATGATATCCATTAAAAGCTTCTTCATCGAAACGAATTTTTTGAAACAAATCCTTTCTGGCACACATGAAAACCCCATCCACTGCTATTACTTCCTTTTTTTCAATGCTGTTGTCAAATCCGGATTGTTGCAATTCTTGCTTGCGTCCGCTTGGGGTCGATTGGATAATGTACTTATATGGTTCATACAAACTCCAAGGCGATGGGATTTTTGAAAGGGTTGCGCAACCGCAAATGCCGATGATGCCGGTGGAGGAGTCGCTTAGGTAATCCAGAACTTTGAGTCCCCAATTGGTCGTGTGGAAGAAAACATCTTCGTGGATGAAGCAGATAATGTCATACTTGCTTTTAGCTACACCTTCATTATATGCTGAAAAAATGGAATATTTATTTTCTGAATTGTCCATTCCAATGATTTCATATGGAACTCCGATCTTCTCCTCGATGTTCTTCTGCAGGGCTGCAGCAATTTGTGTACTAGTTGAGCAGATTACAATCGATATCATTTCGTGAATGGATATACTTTGGATGTTTTCAATCGGGCAAAGCTATTAAAAATATTGGAAACTTACCTTGCTGGAATTGCATATTGCTGTGATAATCGCATTTCTTATTTTTCAAGAGGTAAGAAATATGTATCTTTGCGTTCACATTCTAATGTAAAACGATATGACTTTCAGCGCCCTTTTCATTACTATTTTCAAGGAAGCAACCAAGCTTTACCATGTGTCAGATAACGTTGATGCACCGTTCAGCAACCCTTATGCACCAAACACCATAGAAAGCGATTTATTCCTGAAAAACTGGATTGATGCAGTGCAATGGCATTTGGAAGACATTATACGCAATCCTCTGATTGATCCGGTGGAAGCGTTGGCGCTTAAACGTCGGATAGATGCCTCGAACCAAGATCGTACAGACCTGGTGGAGCGCATTGACAGTTTTTTTTGGGAAAAATTCAAAGATGTTAAAGTATCCGCAGATGCCGTAATCAATACTGAAAGTCCAGCTTGGGCCATCGACCGTTTATCCATCCTGATTTTAAAAATTTGGCACATGCAGTCGGAAGTTGACCGACCTGAAGCGGCAGATGATCATCGTATGCAATGTCAGAAGAAATTGGATGTTCTGAATGAGCAACTCGCCGATCTTTCAAGCGCAATTGATCAATTGATTTCTGATATAGAGTCTGGCAAGCGATACATGAAGGTTTATAAGCAAATGAAAATGTATAACGACCCGGCTCTTAATCCGGTTTTATACGCAAAAAAATGATAGAATGGCACGGATTCTGGTCATACGACTTTCTGCATTAGGAGACGTAGCGATCTCCGTACCTTTGGTCAAAGCATTGGCCGAACAATATCCCGAACATGAGTTTATCATGATCTCGCAAGCTCAAATGGCAGGCCTTTTTGAAGATTGCCCGTCCAATGTGCAACTCATATCGGCCGAGTTGAATGGTGCCCATAAAGGCATATGGGGGATGTACAAGCTTTATCGGGAAATCGGAGCAAAAAATGTAGATGTCATTTGTGATATGCACTACGTGATTCGAACTCGAATATTTAGTTTTTTCTTCAAACTCCATCGAATTCCAGTTTTTTGCATTGACAAAGAACGCAGTGAACGGAAAAAATTGACCCGCCGCTACCAAAAACATTTTAAACAGCTGAAAACTTCTTTTGAACGTTATCGTGAAGTTTTTGCCCGTGCAGGTTTATCATTGAATTACTTTGACTTTTGGCCAAAAATGAATCCTTCTGCCGAAAATCTGCCCATCGTCGAAGCAGTTTATGGCCCGAAGCAAACCAAGTGGCTTGGATTTGCTCCTTTTGCAAGACACGAAGGAAAAATATACCCAATCAACCTTTCAGAACAAGTGTTGGCAAAACTGGTAGCTGACCCTCGTTTGACGCTCTTTTTGTTTGGGGGTGGCATCGAAGAAAAAAACCTGATGAATCAATGGAAAGCGAAGTATCCCGCTTTGATCATTCCCAGTGCACGAAACATACAGGATGAAATTAAACTGATGAGCTGCTTGGATTTGATGGTCGCCATGGATTCGGCAAACATGCATTTGGGCTCCCTGGCTCATACTCCAGTCGTTTCCATTTGGGGTGCTACACATCCTTATGCAGGATTTTATGGACTTTTCCAATCTGAACGCAACATTATACAATCGAATTTGGAATGTCGACCTTGTTCTGTTTTTGGGAATAAACCCTGTTTTAGAGGTGATTACGCCTGTATGAATCAAATTTCACCAGAAACTGTCATACAACACATCCAAAAAGAAATCGGTTTATGAAACTTGTCATCAACCCGAACTTTAAGGAGTTGGAAGCTGCGTTATTAAAATTACCAATCCTTTTCGAGCATGAAGGACATGTCCTTTACAAATCTCGGAATGAGTTGAGGACAATAGATTTACCGGGTTTGACAATAAACGTAAAGCGGTATCAAAAGCCTATTTTGATGAATCGAATTGCGTATTCGTTTTTCAGGAAATCTAAAGCAAGAAGGGCTTATGAGTATGCGCTAATTCTTAGAGAAAAAGGTTTTGACACCCCTGAACCAATTGCCTACCTGGAATTCAAATCGTTGGGTTTGCTCCATTATTCTTATTTTGTCGCTACACACCTCCATGATTTCAGAATGATTCGTGAATTTGCAGATGGATCGGAAATTGAAGGCAGGGAAGACATCATCGAGTCCTTAGGGGTCTTTATTGCAAAATTGCATCAAGCTGGAATTCTTCATCTTGATTTGTCAGTTGGCAATATCCTATTTCAAAAAGTTGACCAAAAAATTCATTTCTGGCTGGTGGATTTAAATCGGATGCGATTCTGCGAAATCGACCAAAAAAAAGGCTGCAAAAATTTCGAACGACTTCGCGGTAGCAAAGCTTTTTTCGAAGTTTTATCCAGAGCATACGCCAACGAACGAGGTTTTGATCCAGCCGAATGCTTGGACTCAATTCTTACGTATCAACAGAAAAGCGTCAAAGCTTTTCGTATCAAATCGAATCGGAAAAAGAGACTTCGCAAAATGAAAATAAGACGATGAAGCAGGTCTATCTTTATGGAGCGATTGACCGTTTTAATTACGGAGATTTACTGCTTCCTGTCTTGTTAAAAGAGAAATTAAACAAAGCCACGTCGGAGAATCCTATAGAAATAAGAGTGTTCGGGACGATTCAAAGTAATCTGTCCAATTTTGGGGCACTTCCCACAGAATCCTTAAAAGATTTCTATATAGCTCTTAAAGCCAACCCTGCTTTTGTGCTTGTTGTCGGTGGTGAAGTCCTCACGCCAAATTGGTCAACGGTTTATTCTCATTTACCGATGCCCCAAAATTCTTGGCATGCTTCGACGAGGGCGCTACGTAAAATCAATATTCAAATCTCCAAGTTTTTGCTTGGAGGTTATGGTCGTCGACCTTTCATCTTGAATCCAAGATATTTTCCTTATTTAAAAGGTGTTTTATATAATGGTGTCGGAGGAAAACGGCACGGTAAATATAAAAGAAGTGATTTTAAGAACCTGAAAAACGCACATTATTTGTCTTGTCGTGACAAGTCTGTTTTGAGTGTACTCCATAAGAATTTGCCCTCAGCCGAATTAGTGCCAGATTCAGCCATTCAAATGTCAGAACTGTATACTACGGAAAGGTTGAATCATTTGGTTTCTGAAGATATTCGCCTTTTGCTTCATGAAGACTACATTTTCTTTCAGGTTAGTCTGAATGTTGCGAACGAGATAGGAATGGAATCGTTATCGGAGAAGCTACATTTTACAGCTAAAACGTATCATAAAAAAGTAGTGCTTTGCCCCATCGGTACTGCTTCCGGTCATGACGACCAATTGGCATTGCAACAACTTAAAGAACTGTTGACGGATGACGAATTTATTTTAGTTGAAGGCCCATCCTTATGGGACATCATGGGCCTGATTGCAAGTGCGTCGCTATATATCGGTGGTAGTTTGCATGGAATTATCACCTCTATGAGTTTTGAAGTACCCTACCTTTTTCTCAGGGATAGACCCAAGTTGGTGGCTTATGTTGATACTTGGGGCGTGGAGGAACTAAAAGGGTCTACAACCCTTGCCAATTGGGAACAAAGGGTCGAGACAGCCTTACAATTAAAGGTGGAGAAACTTAAAAAAAGCCGAGATAAGCAATTACAGATTTCTGAAAAATCTTTTCAAGAAATGGTACAAATTATTATAAATGGCTAATGTTTTACAATTCCATTCTGACAAATGAATTGATTGGATTCCTGCTTCAGTTTCATTAATTGAATATTTTCCGACTGATCTGTCCAATTTTCCTTATGATGTAAATGATATTGAACAGCCAGATTCCGAAGTGAAAACAACCTATAGCCGGCTTGTTCAAACCGCCAAGTCAAATCAATATCCTCACCGATTGCTGGTTGTATGTAATCTTCGTCAAATCCGTTGATGGCATATATGGCTGATCGCGAAAAGGACATGTTGCAGCCTTTCAACTGTTTCATCTTTCGAAACCTGGGAACAAAACCTAAAATATGGTCTGGGTCAATGAAAAAACCCTCTTCATGAAATCGAAAACCGCTTTTCCGAAGATCCAGAAAATGATGATATAAATAACCCTGTATGCCATCAGCGTTTATTTTCTGTTGCAAAAGATCTTGAGAAAAGGCCTCGTTCAGTTTGATGCGTTTTCCGGCAAGAATTCGGTCAGCATGAGCATATCGAAGATGCATTTCCATAAATCTCGGGTGCAGTACGCAGTCTCCATCAATTAATACAAAATAATTCGATCTGCTAGCCAAAATGGCTCTGTTCAACGCTTGGTTTTTTCGCCATCCAATATCTGGTTGAGTGAGATGTTGCCATGAATGTATAAATGGATAGGTAGACAGGAACTCCTTCATGACGGTACTTTCGCCATCTTCTGATATCACGATGTCAAAGGATTGATAAGTTTGGCCTTTTAATGAATCCAAGACGGCTTTAAGAGCCACCGTATTGGTATAGACCGAAATAATCAATGTTGCATCTGCTTTTCCCATTTTAACTTAATTTGCGAATGCCATTAGGCGTTTCGATGCGCTTGGAAGTTCGGGTGTCTTTTCGAATGGCTTTGTTTTTTTGCATGGTTTCAACGGTTTTGTACGGCCGCTTATGATCAAGATGCAAGCAAATGGCTGAATAACGAATTTGTCTTGATTTCAGTCCCAGATTCCACAACCGTTCGCCAAATTCCCGATCTTGGCCCCCATATTGCATATCTTCATTGAAACCATTGATGAGCAACATGTCCGATTTCCAACCGGAAGCGTTGCACCCGTTCCAAGAAGCTGCAGCAGGTGTAACGGTGTTCATGAAATGTGACCAAGCATTGCATCGCCAAAGTTTGGTACACTTGAAACTTTTCTTTAATCCATGTTCAAGCAACCACTTTAGTTTGAATGCGGACTCTAACTGAATTTCTTTGTAAGTCAAAGCCCGACTGATGGACATCGGCAATTTAAAATAACCTCCTGATAGGAAGTACCCTTCGCGGGCGTAGCGTTTATGTGTTTCAACAAAATCTTTTCGGGGAATACAATCTTGATCGGTGAAAATCAAGTATTCAGAGGAGGATTCCTGAATGGCTTTGTTTAGAATTCGACTTTTTTGAAAGCCTTCATCCTTTTGCCAAACATGTTTGATTTTAAGATTTGTTTCCGCTTTAAAACGATCGATTAAATCTTTGGTTGATTCCCCTGAGCCATCATCTGCAATGATAATTTCCAATTCATCGACACTTTGCAACGTATATCCCCACAGAACTTTCTCCAACCAATCTGGATTGTTGTAGGTGGAAATAATTACTCCAATGGATTCAGGTGTTTTTTTGGTACTCATATATTAATGGAGATTCAACGATGCTATTTTCTACCAAAGTCGGCTGGAATTTCTCCCCAGGAGGATGTTTCCCATTTGAATAATGGAATGTTCCATGTGTGAGTCGCTAGCCAATTTTCTGCTCTGTCGATTAAATCAAAAATGGGTTCGTTGGCGGCAGTTTGAGCCAATTTGGTGTTGCACTTCTTTTTTTTAATCCAAGTCAAAGCATTCATGCTGTCAGAATAAATCGGATAATGAGTGTTTTTGGCGACTTGCAATGCCAAGGCATGTACAATTGCCAGAAATTCTCCGATGTTATTGGTTCCTTCCTTAAAGGGACCCTGATGAAAAATCTCAGTGGAATTGTCGCGAAAAACACCTCTGTATTCCATCAAACCCGGATTGCCGCTGCAGGCAGCATCCACTGCAATGAAATCGCCAACGGGTCTTGGAGAATTCTTTGTGGGTCGAGACTGGGTGGTCTGTTTGTAAAATGCATGCCAACCCTTTCCTAAAGCTTTTTCAGCCTCATCCTTGGTAGGGAATGCTTTGTATTTTGCCCCTTCTGCACCGTCAATTTGAGCTTTGCATTTTGCCCAGTCTGAATACACACCGGGAGTATGACCAACCCAAACCACATAGAATTTCCCTTTATTCGCCATTCGTTACAGGTTTGTCCTCGTATAAACCTTTGCGTTTGCCACGAAAAATCTCATATTTTCTGAATTCACAATCCAATGCGCCATTCATCAATGGAATACGCGCGGATGGTCGCAAACCGATTTTGTCAAAGCACTCTTCACGGTAACTGAGTATCCATGCTGAATATCCTGGGAAAGCATGTTTTAGACGCTCGCCGATGGTTTCATAAAGTGAAAGCAGGTCGTTGGAAGAAATACGTTCACCGTAGGGTGGGTTCATCACCAACATACCATTTTCAGGTGCTTCTGTAATTTTTTGTATGGATTTCGTTTCCAGTTCGATGTATTTGCTAAGACTGGCGCTTTTTATGTTTTTCTGGGCAATGGAAATAGCCTGAGCAGACATATCTGAACCAAATATTTTAAATTTGAACGGATTCTCATCCGATTCTTCGGTGCAGAGTTCTTCAAACAGATCTGCATCAAAATCAGGCCATTTTTCGAAAGCGAAACTCTTACGATAAATTCCGGGCGGAATTTTTAAGGCAATCAGCGCCGCTTCAATCAACAAGGTTCCAGAACCGCACATTGGGTCAATGAAATTGCATTGCCCCTCCCATCCTGCCAACAACAACATGCCGGCTGCCAATACTTCGTTTAAAGGTGCTTCCGTTTGGTCAACCCGATAACCTCTTTTGTGCAGCGATTCTCCAGAGCTGTCTAACGAGATGGTGCAGGTTTCATGCGAAACATGCACATTGATGTAAATGTCAGCGTTCGTTAGTCGAACAGAAGGGCGTTTGTCAAATTTTTCCATAAAATAGTCAGCCATACCGTCTTTAACACGATAGGCTAAGAATTTGGAATGTCTGAAGAGGTCAGAAAATACGACGGTGTCGATGGTGAAGGTCTGATTGGGGGAAAAATACTTCTCCCATTGTATCTTTCGAACCTGTTCATAGACTTCGTCAGGGTTTTTTGCTTTGAAGCTGGCAATAGGTTTTAGGATGCGGACAGCGGTGCGCAAATGCAAGTTTGCTTTATACATCAGGCGCTGATCGCCAGTAAAGGAAACCATACGGCGTCCTATCTGTACATTATTTCCACCTAATTCAGTGATTTCTTTTGCAAGGACTTCTTCCAGACCCTGCATGGTTTTGGCGACGAGTTCAAAAGACATTATTTTTTTGCTTTAGACTGGACTACGCGCGCATTGGGGGCAACATCTTCGGTTACCCAGATGTTGCCTCCAACTGTGGCATTTTCTCCAATCGTGATGCGACCTAATATAGTCGCGTTAGAATAAATGACAACATTGTCCCGTAGGATGGGATGACGTGGCACGCCTTTAATTGGATGTCCGTCCTCATCCAGGGGGAAGCTTTTGGCTCCCAGGGTCACTCCCTGATACAACTTCACGTTGTTCCCTATGACGGCTGTAGCGCCGATTACGACACCTGTACCGTGATCAATTGCAAAATGGGTGCCGATGGTGGCACCTGGATGAATATCGATACCTGTTTCGGAGTGAGCCATTTCGGTAATCATCCTGGGTATCATTGGAACGCCCAATTCCATGAGCTTATGTGCGATGCGGTAATTACTGATGGCTCTAATGGCTGGATAGCAATAGATGATTTCCTCCATGCTTTCTGCTGCAGGATCACCGTTGTAACAAGCCAGCACATCGGTGGCCAATAAATCTCTCAATTTGGGCATCGAAACAATGAAATCGGCTGAAATTGCTTCAGCTTGATCCCGCATCAAATGTTGTTCGTGACGAGTTTTGGACAATACTTCGCAGTCGTTGTTTGAATGGGCTTCCACTTGTTTTTGAAAACAAAGACCAGCCAACACCTGCGCACAAAGTAGTTGATGCAGTCTTTCCACATTGAGGCCAATGTGGAAAGACAAATTTTGTTTTGTTATGGAGGCATTTCCAAAATAGCCCGGAAAAAGAATGGCTCGGCAGAGATTCACCACTTCCATCAGAACCATCGCCGAAGGCATCGGACTCGATTCGATCTCCTCGTGACATAAGCCTTTAAGCAAATCGTATTCAGAAAGATCCTGAATGGCTTTGGTGATTTTTTCTGAATGGGTAACGTTCATTTCCTTACTATTGTTGCAAATGCAAAAGTAAGCATAAGTTTTTAGAGCACCGCCTTGATTTTTGCGATGACTTCCTCATACTCGGCTTCTGTCAAGTAAACTTTTTGCGGATTCATTTGAAATGTACCACCGTAGTCAGGTCCATCCACATATTTTGGTGCGAGGTGGAAGTGAAGGTGTTGAAGTTTGTCGGAATAAGCTCCCATATTTATTTTTACAGGGCTGAAGGCTGTCATCATTGCTTTAGCCACGCGATTTACATCAGCCATAAATGCATTCTGATCTGCAACTGAAAGTTCAAAGAGCTGGTTTGCATGATCTTTATAAGCAACGACGCAACGGCCATGATAGGTCTGTTCCTTAAATAAGAATAACGTAGAAACACCGAGGTCGCATATTTCGATCATCAGGTCATGTTGCAATTGATTTCGGGTACAGTACAGGCAATCAGGATTTTTTTCCATAGGATTGATTGGTTTTGGTAAAGTAATAAAATTGTATTGTCAAAAGTAGGGATTAAATCACATAAATCAAAAGTAAGGCTTGGAAAAAAGTCCGTAATCACTTGCGAGGGAAGTCAATTTGAAGTAATTTTGCAACTTTATTAAAACCTCCTGGAAATCCACCAAAAATTCTATAATCACTAATTATTCAAAGGTATGGGTGTATTCATCTTCAATTCTTCCATTGGGCGTAAGCTGGTCATGAGTGTGACTGGTATTGCTCTCGTATTGTTTCTTCTTTTTCACAGTATCATGAACATCTTTGTGATCATTTCACCAGAAGTTTATGATCAAATCTGTGAATTCTTGGGAGCAAACTGGTACGCTGTCGTAGGTACCATGGGTCTAAGCGCCCTAGTTGTGATTCACATGGCATACGCTTTTTGGCTGACGCTTCAGAATTACATTGCCAGGGGTAAAGACCGTTATGCTGTATCGAAACGTGCACCTGGAGTAGATTGGGCTTCACAGAACATGTTTGTGTTGGGTGTGGTCATCTTAGGATTTCTGGGATTGCATTTGTTCAATTTTTGGTACAAGATGCAGTTGCCTGAGTTGATGGGAGGAGTACCAGCCGTCGGTTCACAAATCGTTTCCGGACTTTTCCAAATGCCTGCCTATTGCATTCTTTATATGGTATGGCTTGGAGCTCTTTGGTTTCACTTGACGCACGGCGTTTGGAGTGCTATTCAGACCATGGGTGGAAGCAATCACACTTGGCTGCCTCGCATTAAAGTGATTTCCAATATTTTAGCAACACTGGTGATCCTGATGTTCATGGCTATCCCTGTTTTTTACCTCATCACCAACCTTCTGGGATAAAATCTATTTATTATGACTGCAATAAAAGACACTAAAAAGATTGACGCCCGGATTCCTAGTGGACCCTTGGCTGAAAAATGGTCCGAATTCAAAGCCCATCAGAAACTGGTAAACCCTTCCAACAAACGTCGCCTTGACATCATTGTTGTAGGAACCGGTTTGGCTGGAGCTTCTGCTGCTGCCTCGCTTGGAGAGCTGGGCTTCAACGTATTGAACTTCTGCATTCAGGATTCCCCAAGACGTGCACACTCCATTGCTGCACAAGGTGGTATCAATGCTGCAAAAAATTACCAAAACGACGGCGATTCAGTATACCGTTTGTTTTACGATACTATTAAAGGTGGCGACTATCGCGCTCGTGAAGCCAATGTCTATCGTTTGGCAGAGGTTTCCAATAATATCATTGACCAATGTGTGGCTCAAGGTGTTCCTTTCGCACGTGAATACGGCGGCTTGCTTGACAATCGTTCGTTCGGTGGCGCTCAGGTTTCACGTACTTTTTATGCAAAGGGTCAAACCGGTCAGCAATTGTTATTGGGAGCTTACTCCGCTTTGAGCCGTCAAGTGCATCAGGGAAGTGTCAAGCTGTACACTCGCTATGAAATGCTTGATTTGGTTGTCATTGATGGAAAGGCTCGTGGTATCATTACCCGCAATCTGGTTACCGGAAAAATCGAACGCTTTGCAGCCCACGCTGTTGTAATCGCAACCGGGGGATATGGGAACACTTTTTTCCTATCTACCAATGCCATGGGCTCTAACGCCTCTGCAGCCATACAATTGTACAAGAAGGGTGCCTACTTCGCAAATCCTGCCTACGCACAGATTCACCCGACTTGCATCCCAGTACATGGTGAAAACCAGTCAAAACTGACACTGATGTCCGAATCGCTTCGTAACGACGGCCGCATTTGGACTCCCAAGAAAAAAGAAGATTCCGAAGCCATTCGTGCCGGTAAGCTGAAACCTTCCCAATTAGCCGAAGAGGATCGCGACTATTATTTGGAGCGTCGATATCCAGCATTTGGAAATCTGGTTCCCCGTGACGTAGCTTCCCGTGCTGCTAAAGAACGTTGTGATGCCGGTTTCGGTGTCGGCGCAACCGGATTGGCCGTATATTTGGATTTCTCCGATGCCATCAACCGTCTGGGTCGCGATACTGTCGAAGCACGTTATGGTAATCTTTTCCAGATGTACGAAAAAATTGTTGATGAAAATCCTTATGAAACCCCTATGATGATTTATCCAGCCATTCACTACACTATGGGTGGCGTTTGGGTAGATTACGAATTACAGACTTCCATCGCTGGCTGCTTCTGTCTTGGTGAAGCCAACTTCTCCGATCACGGTGCTAACCGTTTGGGTGCTTCCGCTTTGATGCAAGGTTTGGCCGATGGTTATTTTGTGTTGCCCTATACCATTCAGAACTACTTGGCTGATGAAATTCGTACACCACGTTTCTCAACAGATCTTCCTGAATTTAAGGAAGCAGAAAAGGCTGTTACCGATCGCATTGAAAAGTTGATGAAAATACAAGGTCAACGCTCAGTTGACTCCTTGCACAAGGAGTTGGGCCTAATCATGTGGGAAAACGTAGGCATGGCTCGTACCAAAGAAAGTTTGGAAAAAGCACTTGTCGAAATTTTGCGTGTCAAGAAAGAATTCTGGTCAAACGTCTTTATTCCTGGTTCCGGAACGGATCAAAACCCAGAACTTGAGAAAGCGCTGCGCGTAGCTGATTTCCTTGTTATTGGCGAACTGATGGCTCGTGACGCACTCATTCGTGAAGAATCATGTGGTGGCCATTTCCGCGAAGAATATCAGACTCCTGAAGGTGAAGCTCTTCGTAACGATGAGAAGTTTTCCTATGTTTCCTGCTGGAAATACAATGGTGAAGAAAACGAACCTGAACTATTGAAGGAAGATCTGAACTACGAATTCATCAAGGTCCAACAACGGAATTACAAATAATCTACGGTCATGGAAAAAACGATCAATATAACCCTCAAAGTATGGCGTCAACGCGGTCCAAAAACCAAAGGCGCATTTGAATCCTATAAACTCGACGGTGTTTCAACCGACAGCTCCTTTTTAGAAATGCTTGATATGTTAAACGAGCAGCTTTTGAAGGAACGCAAAGAACCCATCGTGTTCGATCACGATTGCCGTGAAGGTATTTGCGGCATGTGCTCGCTTTACATCAACGGCCATCCGCACGGACCAGATGAAGATGTAACCACTTGTCAATTGCATATGCGCAAGTTCAAGGATGGCGAAGTCGTCACTATTGAACCTTGGCGTTCTCATGGCTTTCCAGTCATTCGTGACTTGATGGTTGACCGTACTGCTTTTGACAGCATCATGCAGGCCGGTGGCTATGTTTCAGTAAACACTGGTGGTGTACCTGATGCAAATGCCATACCCATCCCTAAAGTGATTGCCGATGAGGCTATGGACTCTGCTTCTTGCATTGGTTGCGGTGCTTGTGTAGCCGCTTGTAAAAACGGTTCAGCCATGCTGTTTGTTTCTGCCAAGGTAAGTCAATTGGCCTTGTTGCCTCAGGGTAAAACCGAAGGTGCTCGACGTGCCAAAGCCATGGTTGCCAAAATGGATCAGCTGGGATTTGGGAACTGTACCAACACTGGTGCTTGTGAAGCTGAATGCCCCAAGAACATCTCTATTACAAACATTGCCCGTTTGAACCGGGAGTTTTTGTCAGCTAAATTCAGAGATTAATTGGAACTTATAATTATAAGAAAGGCCGAATCGTGGAAGATTCGGCCTTTTTTATATACTTTTTAAAGATTGTTTTTCTTTAAGAATGTCGCGATTTCCAAAATCGTTTCCGAAAGAGGTATAAACTTGTAATCAAGCGCCTTACAGACTCGCTCGTTTGAATAAACTTGAGGATTTTGCGCTGAACGAATGGTGTCGTTAGTTAATTGGGAGGTTTTGCCCGTGATCAACCCCGAAATCGTTGAAAACAATACACCTGCTTTCAGTAATGCTTTACCTGCAAGAATCCTCGGTGGCTGTTTACCGAATTCTTTGGCAACCAAGCCAAAAACAGTTCCATTGTGTTCATTTTCGGATACTAAAATGAACCGTTTTTTAAACAATCCTTTTTCCATCAATTCTAAGGAAGCTCTGCAAACATCCCGCACATCAACATATCCGGTGGTGGATTTGGTATAAAATGGAATACCCTTTCTGCCTGTTTGAAACAGCAGCAAACTGCCCTTATCTGGATCTCCAGGACCCAATATTACTCCGGGGTTGACGATTACAGCGTTCAGGCCATCGTTCATGCCACGCCATACCTCTAATTCAGAGCGGAACTTGCTATCCGAATATGCTGAATTGCGGTCATCATTTTTGCGTGGAGTATCTTCTTGTACGAGTGAATGATCGGGAGTTGAACCCAATGCGGCGATGGAACTGATAAAGCAGAATTTTTCCACACCTGCCTTCAGTGCCGCATCGACCATGTTCGAAGTGCCTTGAATGTTGGTTTGTAGCATTTCAAAGCGATCCTTGTTATTGAATGAAACCATGGCCGCGCAATGATATACTTCCGTTACTCCTTCCATTAAGTCGTGAAGACCAATATAATCAAGGGTGTTTCCATTGACCCATTCTACTGAATGCTCAAGTTCGTCGAAAGGTAGATTGTAATATGTACAGATTAACTTGAGTTGCGACCTTGAAGAGGTGGGCCGGATGAGGCAACGGACCTTTTTACCAGATTTAATCAAGTGCACCAGCATGTGACCACCCAATAAGCCGGTCGAGCCTGTCAGTAATACCAAATTGTTTCCGGATGCACTCATAACAAAGTATTGAGATACAAAATTACGAAAAGAATGCTTACTTTTGCGAATAAATTCAAAAGGCAGTGCCCAATCAGTCAGAGGATGGAAGTAGACTCACTCAAAATCGTTGACACTACAGCCCATTGGAGTGGCCCTGTTTATACCGATTCCACCATCGCGCTTGCTAAACAATGGATCTATAGCCGTGATTCGGCTTTATATCATGGATCTGGTTTTTGGTTCCAGGAAGTTCTCCAATATTTCAAACAAAGAGATAATTTTGGAATTGAAAGGCATCAAGGCATTCAACGCCCAAACAAAATGGTGTCTGAAAGTATCCTTTTGACACTCCTGCTTTTTGAAGTATTCTTAGTAGCTTTCTTGCTTAAACGTGGCTTGAAGCTTATCGCACAATATACCAAAATTAATTTGGGTTCAGAAAACAGAACCGCTTCGACCAATGATTCTGTTCAAAGTGGTGGTTTCAACCTCTTTCTTTGGTTGTTGACATTGGTGGTTTTTGCATTGATGGGTCATGTTTTATTGAATGCCAAACTAGGGCACCAAGGCTTTGAACTTGATTCTTACATTTTATTTCGTCTATTTCTTTTTACGGTTGCATTCTTTATGCTTCAGGGAATGTTGTATCAATTGTTGGGTAAGATTTTCTTCACTCCGCAACAAACAAGTCGCTGGATTGCCAATAACAAAACCGTACTATTCTTTTATGCCATGGTTTTATCCCCTGTATTGATTGGGGCAGAAATCGGAGCCATAACGAACGGCACATTTATCTTCTATTGGACACTTGTATTCTTGTTTGTTGCCAGGGTTTGGATGTTCAGTAAAACTGTTCAAATTTTTTCTATCGGCAAAGGCTTTTTTTTCTATTTGATTTTGTACCTTTGTGCGCTGGAAATACTGCCTATTCTATTGTTTTATAGAGGCTTATTTCTGCTTTAAATATCAATCGTTCAATTTAATTTTAATATTTTGAAAATCAAGAATTTGTTAGTATCTCAGCCCAAGCCGACGACTGAAAAATCGCCCTATTATGATTTGGCTGACAAATATGGCCTGAAAATAGATTTTCGTCCTTTCATCAAGGTAGAGGGACTTGCTGCTAAAGATTTCAGACAACAGAAGGTTTCCATTCTCGACCATACAGCAGTGGTTTTTAATGCGCGTCACGGTATCGATCATTTTTTCCGATTGTGCGAAGAAATGCGCATCACGATACCAGAAGAAATGAAGTATTTTTGTATCAATGAACAAGTTGCTTTGTACCTTCAGAAGTATATTGTTTATCGCAAAAGAAAGATTTTTCATACGACCACAGGTAAAAATGACGAATTGGTGCAACTCATTTTGAAGCACAGCAATGAGAATTTTCTGATACCCGTATCTGATGTCAGCAAAGATGACCTAATGGTCAAATTGGATGAAAAAAAGGTTTCTTATACCAAAGCCATCATGTATTGCACGGTAAGTAATGATTTTCAACCTGATGAACCCTTTGATTACGACATGCTTGTGTTTTTCAGCCCTGCCGGAATTGCATCTTTACTGAAAAATTTCCCCAATTTTGTTCAAGGAGATATTTCCATCGGATGCTTTGGGGCTACAACCGCAAAAGCGGTTCGCGATGCTGGTCTTCGTCTTGATTGCGAAGCTCCGACTGCAGAGGCTCCTTCCATGACAGGTGCACTAGACTTATACATCAAAGAAAACCATAAGGCAGCCAAAAAAGCTTAATACAAGAATTCAAATTTCCAACACGCTGTTTTCCGGTAGAATCATCTACCTTTGTGAAAACAGCGTGTTGCTTTTTTATAGGATGGTACAACGATTCACATTTTCAAAACAGGAGAAATTAACTGGCGAAGTTGCAGTAAATGAGCTTTTCTTAAAAGGGTCCTCATTCATCGCATATCCTGTTCGCATTGTTTGGTCAGCTTCTAAATCAGAAAGCGACCCCTCCTTAAAAGTGTTGATGAGCGTACCTAAAAAGAAACTGAAGCATGCTGTCGATCGAAATAGGGTGAAGCGCATGCTTAGGGAGTCCTACAGGCTTCAAAAAGCGGAGTTGACACAAGTGATAGTTGAGCAACGCTTGCAAGTTTGTATGGCGTTTGTATGGATTCCTAATGAAGTACTGGATTATGCCAAAGTTGAAAAAAAGGTGACCGACGCCCTTTTAAAAATGAAAAACCTACTTGCACAATAAACGATACCCCCAATGATTAAAAAGGTTTTTTCGGCTTTGTTTATCGGATTGGTGCGTTTTTATCAATTGGCGATTTCTCCTCATACGCCCTCTTCTTGCCGATACACACCAACTTGCTCTCAATATGCCATTGAAGCAATCCGAAAACATGGTCCGTTTAAAGGAGGTTGGCTCGCTTTGAAGCGTATTTTAAGTTGTCATCCATGGGGTGGCCATGGATATGATCCTGTGCCATAATGTTTTTTGGCGATGTTAATCGATATCCACACCCACGATTCAAATATAAAACCTGGACAAATCAAGGTTTTGTCAATTCAACTTCACCCCGATACCAACTTAGATGAAGTGCTGAAAACTGTGCCGAACGATATTCTGATTAGTGCCGGCGTTCATCCATGGGATGCTTCAGAATGGACCACTGCAAATTTTTCTTTGCTTGTCGGCATGCTGCTTCATCCAAGAATTGCTTTTATAGGAGAAATTGGGTTGGACAAGGCCTGCACTGTCCCGCTTGAAGATCAATTTTTAGTATTTGAATTACAACTCAAATTGGCAGAGAAATTTGTAAAATCGGTTTTAATCCATATGGTAGGTTCTCAAGCAGAACTGATTGCTACCAAGCGGAAATTCAAGGTAATCCCCTTATGGATAATTCATGGATTCAGAGGTAAGGCTGCAATGGCCAGGCAAATGGTTAAGAGTGGTTTCTCACTTTCATTTGGACAAAAATATCATTCGGAGGCATTGTTATCCTGTCCTTTAGACAAACTTTTTCTGGAAACGGATGTGTCGAATACCGATTTGAGAATGCTTTATAAGACGGTAGCCAAAGAATTCGGTGTCACGATTGAATATTTGGAAAAGGCGATTTCACAAAATGCTATAGCTTTGGGGGTAAAATAAAAAAGGCCACGTAAACGCAGCCTCTTTGAATGTATCCGTATAGGATTATCCTACAAACTTATAACCAACGCCTTTAATGGTAGAAATGTAATTTTCACCAATTTTTTCACGAATCTTACGAACGTGTACATCGATGGTTCGGTCACCAACAATGGACTTATTACCCCATACCAGCTTGAAGATTTCTTCACGAGTGAAAACTTTCAACGGCTTGGATGCCAGGAGAACCAATAATTCGAATTCTTTGCGAGGTAAGAAGATGTCTTTGCCATCTTTGAAAACTAAATACCGTTCGCGGTCGATGACAATACCCTTTTGGGGTACGACATCTTTAGCGTTGCCAAGGTATTTGCCCAAAATGTTCAATACGCGACGGGTAATTAATGAAGAGTTGGTGTCGCGTGTGCCAAATTCGTCTACGCCCAGGTCGAACCATTCAAACTGTTCGGTCAGATTTTGGTTGTTGTCAATCAGAAAATAAACATTGATTTTCTGTTCTTCCTTTGTTTTTTTGATTTTCTTGCAAAGTTCAATTGCTTTAGCATCGTCAGACGGCGTGTCAATGACGATCAAACAGGGGTTTTCTTCAGCGATAAATTCAGACGCTTTTTGTACGCTGTACGTGTATTCTACTACAGCTCTTGTGTTTGCCAATGCTTCCTGAATCTTTGTGCCGAGAACCGAACCTTTAACAGAAAAAATCAACACATTACTTTGGAGTGGTTTCATAAATGTTTGATTTTTTAAATAAATAATAAAAACGAAAAGAGATATATGCCAAAAATGGCCAATACCAAAAGAATAATAACACACAAAAATAACTCATGAAACCCGTTTAAGCAAATTTTTCATTGCTTTTATAATTTATTATCAAATAAGCAGTACTTTTGCGGTTTAATAGGTCAAAATGTTAGGTAAAACCTTGTTGTATAACATTATTTAACCTTAGCGATAACTAAGTAACAGAAAATTTCAATGGATTTTATTCAAGAATTAAAGTGGAGAGGAATGATGCATGACGTCATGCCAGGAACCGAAGAACAGCTTAAAAAAGAAATGTCGACTGCTTATGTGGGGATAGATCCTACAGCTGATTCATTACATATCGGTCATTTGGTCAGCATTATGATGCTTCGTCATTTTCAGAGGTGTGGACACAAACCAATTGCGCTGATTGGAGGAGCAACCGGTATGATTGGAGACCCTTCTTTGAAATCACAGGAACGCAATTTGCTGGATGAACCGACGCTTCGTCACAATCAGGAATCCATTCGGAAGCAATTGTCAAAGTTTCTTGATTTTGAAAGCGATGCACCCAATGCTGCTGAGTTGGTCAACAACTACGATTGGATGAAAGATTATTCTTTTCTAGATTTTATTCGTGACATTGGAAAGCACATCACTGTGAACTATATGATGGCCAAGGATTCTGTTAAGAAGCGACTCAGCAATGAATCCAGCGAAGGGATGTCCTTTACAGAATTCTCTTACCAATTACTTCAAGGTTATGATTTCTTGCACCTTTATCGGGAAAAGAACTGCAAGCTGCAAATGGGAGGTTCCGATCAATGGGGCAACATAACCACAGGGACCGAACTTGTTCGCCGGGTAGCTGGCGGCGAGGCGTTTGCCTTGGTTTGCCCACTCATTACCAAAGCGGATGGTGGGAAGTTCGGCAAGACTGAGTCTGGAAATGTTTGGTTGGATCGTCGTTATACTTCCCCTTACAAATTTGTACAATTTTGGCTGAACGTCAGTGATGCAGATGCAGAAAAGTACATCAAGATTTTTACGTTCATTTCCCGTGAGGAAATTGATGCGCTGATTGCTGAACACCAACAGGCACCACATCTTCGGGTCTTACAAAAACGTTTGGCTCGAGAAATTACCTATATGGTCCATTCTAAAGAAGATTACGATGCTGCCGTCGAAGCTGCATCTATTCTGTTTGGTAACGCCACATCCGATTCATTGAAAAATTTGGACGAAGAAACTTTGTTAGCTGTTTTTGAAGGTGTCCCAACCTTTGAAGTGTCGCTACAAGAAATCAAGTCGGGTATCAAAGCATTGGACCTATTGACAGAGAAAGCTGCAGTATTCCCTTCAAAAGGGGAAATGCGTAAGATGATTCAGGCTGGTGGTTTTTCCATCAACAAAGAAAAATTTAATGAAACCGACGGCTCCATAGATGAATCATTTTTGTTGAATGGACGCTATTTATTGGCTCAAAAAGGTAAAAAGAATTACTTCTTAATAATTGCACGATAAAAAACTGTTTCGAACTATTGACAGGCTAAAAGAATTTATGTACTTTTGCCCCGCTTTCAAAGGAAAGCAATGAGGATTGTCTCATGGTGTAATGGTAGCACTACAGTTTTTGGTACTGTCTGTCTAGGTTCGAATCCTGGTGAGACAACAATCTTGAAAGTCCCGGTCGCTTTAAAAGTGGCTGGGATTTTTATTTTGCTGCAAGGTTTCGATGAAGTCCTTCAAGCCCTGTACGCTCGATGCAAGTCCCAGAAAAATACGTCTTAAAAGAAGCTGGGTTGAGTTTTTGGATTTTCGCCTCGTCGAGTATTAAAAAATGTTCTGTTGGTTGTAGTTCTGAAATCGTAGTCGCTTGTGCGAAACGGTTCCACGGACAGACATCCTGGCAAATGTCACACCCGAAAATCCAATCGTTTTCACCAACCATTTTTGATTCTAAATTCGAAAAAGATCCTTTTTTTTCGATGGTAAGATAAGACAAACACCGCCGGGCGTCTATGCAATTCTTGTCAAATGCCTTAGTTGGGCAGGCTTGATGGCATTTATTACAAGTTCCACAATGGGATTCCATGGGCATTCCGTAATCCAACTCCAGGTCGATCAATAATTCGCCTAACAAAAAATAGGAACCACAGCCAGGCAGAATGAGGTTCTGATTTTTACCCAACCAACCGAGACCAGCTTTCCAAGCCCAATAACGTTCCATGAGGGGTGCAGAATCAGAAAAAGCTCTTCCGTTTACAGTAACACCTTGCTCACGAATTTTCTCCAAAATCCGATTTAATTTGCCACGAATGATGTAATGATAGTCTAAGCCGTAGGCAAATTTGGCGATTTTTGGGGCACTTGGTGATTGTCTTTCTGAGGGATAGTAATTTAAAGCGACTATCACTACCGATTTGCAACCTTCTACCAAAAGTGTTGGATCCAACCTCTTGTCCAGATTCCGTTCCAAATAGGTCATTTCCCCCTGAAATCCACTGTTTAACCAGGTTTTGAAATGTATTTTATCTTGCTCAGGGAGAGGCGCAGCTTGAGCAAAGCCAAAGGATTGGAAGCCTAGCAAACCTGCATGAGTCCGAATAAATTGTGAAAGTTCCGTGGTGGTCATTTGACAAAAATACAGTAAAAACCATAAACAACCCGACAATATGCGTTATCTTTGTCTACTCAAACCAAAAATCTGTTTATGAAGATATTACTGCTTGGATCCGGTGGTCGTGAACACGCAATGGCCTGGAAAATTGCTCAAAGTCCCAACGTTGAAAAGCTCTATATCGCTCCTGGTAATGCTGGGACATCGTTCGTAGGGACGAATGTTGCGCTTGGCATCAACGACTTTTCGGCTCAAAAGGAGTTTGTTTTAAATAATCATATCGACATGGTCGTTGTAGGGCCAGAAGAACCGCTGGTGAATGGAATCTATGATTTTTACACCAACGACCCTGCTCTACAATCTGTTTCCATTATTGCTCCCTCTCAGAAGGGCGCATTATTGGAAGGCAGCAAGGATTTTTCCAAAGGCTTTATGGAACGGCACAAGATTCCAACAGCTGGTTATAAAAGTGTTACAGCTGAAACTCTGAATGAGGGAATCGCTTTTCTCAAGAAAATGAATGCACCCTATGTGCTAAAGGCCGACGGGCTGGCTGCAGGCAAGGGTGTCCTTATTTTGAACGATTTAGAGGAAGCGGTGGCTGAACTCAAATCGATGCTGGAGGGCAAGTTCGGTTCAGCCAGTAAAACCGTGGTGATCGAAGAGTTTCTTGACGGTATTGAATGTTCTGTGTTTGTAATGACTGATGGCGAACATTATTGTGTTCTGCCGGAAGCAAAAGATTACAAACGTATTGGAGTAGGAGATACAGGGTTGAATACCGGTGGGATGGGGGCCGTTTCGCCTGTGCCATTTGCTACTGATTCTTTCATGGCAAAGGTTGAGGAACGGATTATCGTGCCGACTATCAAAGGATTAGCTTCAGAGGGGATCGAATATAAAGGGTTCATATTTTTAGGTCTGATCAAAGTTAATGGTGAACCAGTTGTCATCGAATACAATGCACGAATGGGAGATCCTGAAACGGAAGTTGTCATGCTTCGTATTCAATCCGATTTGGTCGATTTACTCGAAGGAGTCGCTCAGGGAAATTTGGATAAACGCGTTTTGGTAACCGACCCACGATCGGCTGTAACGGTGATGTTGGTTTCTGGAGGATACCCAGGCGACTATGAAAAAGGCAAACGTATTTCAGGTTTGGATCTGGTGGATGGCAGCATCGTGTTTCATGCTGGAACCAAACAATCCGGGCAGGATATCGTCACCAATGGAGGTCGTGTTATTGCCGTGAGTTCATACGGTGACAATAAAGATTCGGCATTGTCCCAGTCTTTTGCCAATGCCAATAAAATCCAATTTGAAGGTAAATATTTTCGTTCCGATATAGGTTTTGATTTATGAAGCAATGAAACGTGGATTTCTAAGTAATATCGCCTACACCAATGCTCTTTGGGGAGCGGGCTTGTTGTTGTTAATGGCAGCGGCAGTCATAAACCATATCGTTCAAGGGCATGTGGATATGAATGGGGGTGCAGAATCTTTCAATTTAATCAACCAATATACCTTTTTGAATTTTTCGCTGTACGATACTCTGAAATTCCCCTTTTTATATCATCTATTACAATTTCTTTTTTTGCTGGGAACGGCGCTGCTTTTGCAATATATGTCCTCTGAATTTCGTCTGATTCGCGTTCGAAGTTATTTTACCTTCTTTTTGTTTTGTTTACTAGGCGGAACGCTATTGCCTAACCTGACCTTGAGTGGTGCAACGGCTTCCTGTTTTTTGTTCATTCTTGCTATTTTTAGGCTTTTCAGGTCGTTGGATCATGGATTTGAAAACAGAGCCGTCTTTGATACAGCTGTCCTGTTGACATTGTCATCCATATTTCAAAGTAGAATGTTATGGTTGGTACCTGCTATTTGGATGGTAATGGGTATTTTACAGGTTTTCAGCCTGAAGAGTTTTCTTGCTTCTCTGTTGGGAATACTATCCGTTTTCTGGATAATAGGAGGCGTCAGTTTTCTGATTGGAGATTACAGCTATCTGTTGGCTTATTCGAAAGATCTTCTTCAATTTCAATTGTTCCCAATTTATGGAGTGACCTCAACGGAAATTTCTTACATCGCCTATCTGGCAGTATTGATGATTTCAGCCATCATTTCCTTTTGGCCCAAACAACATCTTGATAAACTCCGTACCCGGAATTATTTAAACAGTGTGTTGTTATTATGGTTTGCGATGCTGATTCTTTGGTTTTTTTCTTCGAACGATGAAAGCTACATGCTTCCGTTATTAGGGTTGTCCGCATTAGTCATGGCCCACTTTTTCTCGTTAGTCGATTCGCTTTACTCCAGATTAATGTTTTTTGCCTTACTGATTCTGTCCGTTACAGCGTTTTTATATTACTGACAGGTTTAAAAGCACGCAACATCTCTCGTTTTCCTGGAGGACCCGGTATGCGTTCTACCATAAATCCGCACCGTTGTAATCGACGTCTTACCTCACCCTTAGCACAATAGGTCACTAAAATTCCCTTTTCGTTTAAGTTTTCGAACAGGCGAGCGAATAGTTGTTCTTGCCACATTTCGGGTTGTTTTTCAGGGGCGAAGGCGTCGAAATAAACGAGGTCGAAACGGTCCGTTAAATTCAGAGAAAGGAAATCGCCTTCTATTTTTAAGAGCGTAAAACGATTCTCTTCAAGAGCAATTGGGCTGTTCCAATCGGCCTGATGCAATTCATAAAAAGCTTTTTCTGGAAGCGAGGGCTCCATGTTGTCATAACCCAGAACAGTAATTGTTGACATGGGCAAGGGAAAAGCCTCAACAGCCATGTAATGTATGTTAAGCTTGCTTCGTTCTGCCTCTCCCCACGTCAGGAGAGCATTCAAACCTGTTCCGAAACCAATCTCGAAAATTTGTATGTTTTTGCCGGAACAATGCTTTAACCCAGCTTCAATAAATACATGCAAGGATTCCTGAACCGCTCCGTTCAGGGAGTGGTAAGACTCCTGCATTTCTTCTGAATACAGCGTTTTTGAGCCGTCTGCAGTTTGATGTAGTGAAAAAGCCGTTCGATTCATAAAACATTAACCAGCCACAGACACGTCGATGCCGGTTTCTTCTTTAACTCTTTTGGCGATGTCTCGAAGTACTTTCAAAGATACTTTGGAAACGCCTGGTACAGCTGTTTCGCGATCAATCGCATAAATCATGACGGATTCAGGTGCAATTTCTTGAATTAAGGCAATCCAGGCTGTAACTTCTTTTTCCGTTGTATTGTCGAAAGACTGCCCCTTGTATTGTCCTTTTGTAAATAAGGTCTGGATAATCAGTTTCCCTTTGAATGCTTTCATCATGTCGACCTGATGTCGCACAGTGTATGTTTTAGAAGAAGGCCTGTCCAAAATTTGAATCGTATCATCGAATGCGGAATCCAATTTTAGAATGGCGTTGTCTACTTTCAAAAGCGCGTTGAAAATGTCGGGTTTGTCCAATCCAGTTGCATTGGAGAGTACACTGACTTTTGCAGCGGGAAAGAATTGGTCCCGCAACTCAATGGTTTTGTCTATGATCAGAGCAAAATCAGGATGCATGGTTGGTTCGCCGTTCCCGGCAAAAGTGATGACATCTGGAACGATGTGCTCTTTTTTCATTGTAGCTAATTTTGTCTCAAGCGCTTCCAGAACTTCGGCAGTCTTGGGTAGGCGGCCACCTCTAAATGCTTCGTTGAGACCGCATTCGCAGTATAGACAATCAAATGAACAGACCTTTCCGCTGATGGGTAATAAATTGATACCGAGTGAAACTCCTAATCGACGGCTTTTAATAGGTCCAAAAATTATTTCGTTAAAAAGTATAGTTGCCATGTTGTGTTTAATTTTGTACAAAGGTAGAACTTTTATCTGAAAGGCTTTAAAATTTCCAACTGAGCTGGAACCGGGCTTCAGTACTCCTATCGCCCTTAATTTGCTCCAAACCAACACCCATCATATTTATCCCCGGCTGAACATAGTCTGAAATTTTCAACTGCAGGCTCACATTTTTCAAATTGTAACGCATAAAAAAGGACGTTCGGAAACCTTGACCGTAAAGCATGGGCATTGAAAATGCACCGGGCAAATCTTTTTCCCACAGGTATATTTTGTTGTCCCAGGCCTCTGTGTTAAACAGAACAACATGAAAGAAAAGGGAAAGTTTGTTGTCTAAAGGCTCCAAACCCAAATCTTGTGCAACGGCAAATCCGGTGCTTCGTTTGTTTTCGAATTGGTAAGTATTGGCATAAAGCAACGATTTCATCGTCCATAATCCATGCTTTTGAGTAACCTGCAAACGCACTTGATTCTTAAGAAACGTTTGTGTTGGTTGTGTTGGAAAAGATTTATTCGTATCACTTTTTTCTTTTGTCTTACTTTTGACAAACAATTTTACCAAACCGTTTCGACCAACAGTCATCTTTATTTCGGCCGCCAGGTCTTGACCCCAGGAAGGTGATCGGACAGTATATCCCAACCAAGGAAATCGAAAGACATCCAAGTAACCCGATAACATGATTCTTTTAGCCAATTGCACATCGGTTGCTGCGAAAAAACCCTCTTCATTATTTGCCTTTGTACCTTCTGAAAACGCATTGCTGAACACAGCCTGATACTTAGGTGAGTACTTCCGACCTAAAATGGAAACGTTCATTCTGGGGAAGGGCTTGAATGCAGCTCCTACCAATAGGGCTGAGTGAGCGTTTTGGTCAAGTGCAAACTCTCCGAATGCCAAGACTCCTTTCCAGACAGTACGGAAATCGATTGAAAAATTGCCTCCTTTGTTTCCTTTTATGTTGAAAATTCTCCAAATTTCCATGGAAGATAATAATGAGGCATCATACATCCAGCCTAAAGAAGTTATACCTACGATCAAATTCGTCCACCTGAATTGTAGATGTCCGCCTATTGTTGCTTGATTCAATCGTTGCTTAATTTCAACTTCAGCAAGTGTCCGATGCAATCCTGTATTCGAAATGCTTGAAAAATGTCCCTTTTCAACGTCAGAATCCAGCTTTTTTGTAGAAATAAACGTGCTTAAATCAATTCCAAAACGACGGCCTTTTTCAACAAAGTAAGGTTTTAGGGTCAACCTGGTAGCGACTCCTCTAAAAAAATTGATTTCGGAAGTGGAGAAATGTCTGCTTATTTGAGGGCCTGTCATTTCAGGTACCGCCCCGGATGTGTTTTTCCCAAGCGAAAAAGAACTTCCACAAATTAGACCTTGACCAAAACGTATGTTGTAATCACCTGCAATCAGTGTGTTTTTATGTTTTGAATCTTTTATCAGTATAAAGAGTGATACATAATCGACTCCGGTATTTTTTTCCCCCCACCATTGTTCTCCAGGATCTTTTTCCATGACAAGGCCCCATTGCAGCTGGTCTTTGTAGTCAAAGTCATAGCGAAATGAGGCGTGTGTCGGATCGCCCAAGTATCGTTGTGAACTGTCGATAGATGCCTTGTAACCTTCTTTCGGTTGAAAGGTTGAGCCCATGGACCAACGAACTTCTTGTTTACCGTATTGTAGTGCCTTTTTCATCGGAGGATAGGCGACAGGTGATTCCTCAATTGTTCCTAAGCAAACGAACGGCTTCAGCCATCTCATAGTCCGGGCATCCATGCCTTCAATCAACAAGATTTCAGACAAACTGACCATGGGTCCATACCGATAAAGGTAATAGGATAAGTTTTCCACCTGCTCTGCATTCAAAATCGGAATATTTTCTAGAACTTCTCTACTGGCATTATTAAGTTGAATAGGGTTGTTTGCCAATTCAGTTAGCGTTTCTTCCAATTCCTCCGTTTGAATATCATTTTCAGCCATTTCTTCGAGTATTATGTGCCAATCTTCGGAATCAGAAAGTATGGGAATGCTATCGGAGGCTCTGGCTCCAAATGCCGGAAAATATACGATGAATGCGAGAAAAATGATTAAAAGTTGGCAGGCTTGCTTTTTCATCTTTTACCATCGATAGGTTAATGTGAATCCATTACTCAATCCCAATATGGGGTGAAAATTTTCTCCCCAAGAATAATAGAAATGGCGAATGGAACCGCCAATTCCCCAGGAAGGCATCAACGGCTTGGTGCTGAAACCCATTCGTATGATAAAGGGATTTACCAGTACTAATTCCAAACCCATCCTTTCAATTAGGTCCTGATGAAGTTGACCATCGAGTTCCGCATAGATACGGCATTTTGAATTTGGAGTATATTCAGCGCCTATGTGAGCAGAGCCATTTAATGAAGTATTTGCTTCAGCTGATTTGATTTTGGCTCCCACGGGATTGATTATTCTAATGCCTAGAATCCACTTTTCATTTAATCGGTATTGTCCATCCAATTCAGCAAAACAGGTTGCAGCAACACTTTCATTTACTCGATCCATATAAAGCAAGGACACGTTTACCCCTAAGTAAAACCGATCGCTCAATGTTTTACCAACATGCAAATTGACGTTGTTTTCCATCAAGGCATCATTTCCGCTTTGATACCACTCAAATCCCCAATTCAATCTTAAAGCGTCTTTGTGTACATCCATTTTTCGAACCGACAATTCATACAATTGGAATGGAACAAAGCAGGTGAAATTCACTTCTTGATTTTTTTCAATTTCATAATCACAGATTAGACTTCCTAAAGAAAAATCTCGGGCGTCCGAGTGCAAGGCCGATTCGTTCAATTTATATTCAACTCCATAAGAATTTTGAAAGATAAAGACCAGTATGAAATAAAGTCCGTTTTTCACTTTTTCATTATTTTAAAAAATTACGATAAAGATACAATAAAGAAATAAAAAAATAATAAAAGAAGGAAATAAATTTTAACGAAGGCATTCGCTTCTTCCCTAATAAAAAAATGTACTTTTGCATCCATGAAAGTGCAACGATGCAAATCCACATTTTGGAAAGTCCTACTTCTAGTGGTGTCGCTTTTCATTCCGAACTTGATTGTTCAAGCGCAACAAAATCCCATTGTTGTTCAAAAGCAGCCTTATAAGGAAGTTCGTGGAATCGAGCCTGAAAAAAAACCAAAGAAAACAGCATTTGCTGAAGTGATTAATGGAGATACGATTCCAGTTGCTGTACTTGGCTCGGTATACTCCTTTCCCAAGGAAAATTTCAGCTCGGCTTCTGACGAAAGGTATTACTGGAAAATGGTGAGGGATGTAAAGATTGTTTACCCGCTGTCCAGAATTGTGTATTTCACCTTGTTGGAAACCATGAATTATATTGAAACCTTGCCAGACCCTAAGGATCGGGAAAGGCATTTGCGCCGAATGGAAAAAGATTTAGTAAAAGAATACGAACCAGTTTTGCGTAAAATGACTTTTACGCAAGGGAAAATTCTACTGAAACTGATCAATAGAGAGTGCAGTTCCTCTCCGTTCGACCTGATCAAGGCTTATCGAGGTTCGTTCTCAGCGTCTTTTTGGCAAGGTGTAGCAACTCTTTTCCATGCCGATCTGAAAAGCGGATATGACCCTACATCGAAAGATTATACCCTGGAGCGAATCGTCATAAAAATCGAGCAAGGTCAGTTATGATCATAAAAAAAGGGCACCAGAAAACGGGTGCCCTTCGTATTTATATATTCGGTGAAATTATAAACCAACTGCCTTTTTGATTTTATCCACAAAGTCCAATTTTTCCCAAGTGAAAAGTTCTACTTCAATGGTTTTTGCAGCTTCATAACGGGAAGTAAAGGTTTTTTCAACCGTTTTCGGCTCACGACCCATGTGACCGTAAGAGGCGGTTTCCGAGTAAATCGGATTGCGCAGCTTCAAGCGTTGTTCGATGGCCTTGGGGCGCATATCAAACAGTTCGTACATCTTGTCAGCCAATTCTCCATCATGAATGCTTAATTTGGAAGTACCAAAGGTGTTAATGTACAAATTCATCGGCTTAGCAACGCCAATGGCGTAGGAAACCTGAACCAATACTTCGTCAGCAACTCCGGCAGCCACCATGTTCTTTGCAATATGGCGAGCAGCATACGCTGCTGAACGGTCCACTTTCGAGGGGTCCTTACCTGAGAAAGCACCACCTCCGTGTGCGCCTTTGCCACCGTAAGTGTCTACGATGATCTTGCGACCGGTCAGTCCGGTATCTCCGTGCGGGCCACCAATAACGAATTTGCCAGTTGGGTTGACGTGGTATTTGATATCGCCTTTGAACAAATCGGCAACTTCCTTCTTTTGCTTAGCAACCACACGAGGAATCAAAATGCTCACGACGTCGTCATGAATCTTCTGAAGCATGGTCGAATCGGCCTTATCAATGGCTTCTTGTGAGTCGTTTTCAGGCTTGATAAAGTCGTCGTGCTGGGTCGAAATTACAATCGTATCGATGCGAACGGGTTTGTTGTCATCATCGTATTCGATGGTTACCTGCGATTTAGCATCTGGGCGAAGGTATGGGATGGACTCTTCGCGACGAATATCAGCCAGTTCGAGTAACAAAGCATGAGCCAAATCCAAAGCCAATGGCATGTAATTGTCAGTTTCGTTGGTTGCGTAACCGAACATCATGCCTTGGTCACCTGCACCTTGGTTCATCGGGTCTACTTTGGCAGCACCGTCTACACCACGGTTGATGTCGGCTGATTGTTCGTGAATGGAGGAGAATACGCCGCAAGAATTACCCTCAAACATATACTCACCTTTAGTATAACCAATACGGTTGATGACTTTGCGGGCAACATCCTGCAAATCTACATAAGCGCTGGTTTTCACCTCTCCGGCCAATACAACTTGACCAGTAGTCACCAACGTTTCACAAGCCACTTTCGACTCAGGGTCGAAGGCCAAAAATTCATCAAGCAGCGCATCCGAAATTTGGTCCGCTACTTTATCCGGATGCCCTTCGGACACGGATTCAGACGTAAATAAATAAGCCATTTTTATAATTGTTTAAATTAATTCAATGGAAGGACCTGCTATTGACAAGCCTACCTATCTTATAAAAATTGGAGGAGGATTTGCGCCAGAAAGCGCGGACTAAGATGTTCTTTAGCATTTTTTCCTGTGGTTGCAAGCGTCCAAATCCTTCCACTAATTCGGTGCAAATATACTACTTTTCTTTATGATGCAACTTTGTTGGAGGTAAATTTTCCAAAATGATGTTGGTTCGAGCCAAGGCTGCATAGATGTCTGGACAAATATTTTCTTTACCCAGCAGGTCATAAAATTTAGCATTTTCCAGTACATCATGCACTTTTGGATTGACACCAGATAGAACCGTAATGATTCCTTCACGTTTGGCTGCCATGCAAAGATTCTTAAGATTCCGTACGCCGGTTGAATCAATGAAAGGCACCTTTCGCATGCGAATGATGCGGACTTTTGGGTGTTCTCCCAGCAAATCCATTTGTTCCTCAAATTTATTGGCAACTCCAAAGAAAAATGGTCCATTGACTTCGTAAACGGCCACTCCGTTAGGGATGACCAACTTCTCGTCTGTTTCAGAATATTCAGCAGTTGACATTTCAGTTTCTATGACAGATACGGAGGACGTTTCCATAATACGTCGGATAAATAGTATGACTGCCATAATCAAACCGATTTCGATCGCGATAGTCAGGTCGAACAAGACTGTCAGAAAAAAGGTAATCAACAAGACTGTAACATCCGATTTGGGCATCTTCAATAGCGCCCGGAACTGCCTCCATTCGCTCATGTTGTAAGAAACAACCACCAGAACTCCAGCTAAGCAGGCCATAGGAATGTATTTGGTCAAGGGCCCCAAAAATAGTAAAATCAGCAGTAATACAAAAGCATGAACGATACCAGCAATTGGACTTCTACCCCCGTTGTTGATATTGGTCATAGTTCGTGCAATGGCACCTGTCGTCGGAATGCCACCAAAAAAAGGAACTACGATGTTTGCGACACCTTGAGCCATTAATTCGGTGTTTGAGTCGTGTCGACTGCCAATTACCCCATCTGCCACCATTGCAGACAACAAAGACTCAATTGCACCAAGCATGGCTATGGTAAAGGCTGCAGGGAATAAAGTTTTAATCAACTCCATTGAAATCTCCGGAGTGACCGGTTGGGGAAGTGCTGAGTTGATGGAAAAGCGGTCTCCGATCGTTTCAATATTGGTGATGCCCATAAATTCACGAAGTACGTAGACGACAACTGTAATTAAAACAATAGCGATTAAAGAACCTGGCACCTTTTTGGATACTTTTGGCCAAAAGAAAATCAACAGGATGCTTACGATGCTCAAACCTAAAGACCACCAATTGACGCTGTCGAAATTTTGAAAATAGACGCCCCATTTTTCGATAAAATTCCCAGGTACTTTAGTGATTTCTAGCCCGAAAAGGTCTTTGATTTGAGTGGAAAAGATGGTCAAGGCGATACCGCTTGTAAATCCCACGATGATGGGATAAGGCATGAATTTGATAATGCTTCCCAACTTGAGAGCCCCCATGATAAAAAGCATTAAGCCTGCCATAATGGTGGCAACAATGAGGCCGCTGGTGCCATATTGCTCTACGATTCCGTAAACAATGACGATGAAAGCGCCAGTAGGGCCTCCAATTTGGACTTTGCTTCCACCAAGAAATGATACGATAAAGCCTCCGATAATAGCCGTTATCAATCCTTTCTCAGGAGAGACTCCTGATGCGATACCGAATGCGATGGCTAAGGGTAATGCAACGATACCTACAATGATGCCAGCCATCAGATCTTTAAAAAATAGCTCTCTGGTGTAATTTTTAAGTGAATCAGCCAGTTTTGGCTTAAAGAAAAGTTTCATTTTTATCAATTCAGGTTGAAATTGTATTCTAAAGTGATGTTTATCAGGTGCATGCCTGGTTTGGGCAATCCTTTTTCGTCTAAACTATAATTACTTGCTGAACCTTGAATGCTCAGTCCACGTAAATCTTTGAACAAGTCGATGTTTGAGTAACCATAGCCCAACGAAAGATCGAAATTGTCTAAAATATTAACACTTAATCCACCTTGAATGCCATAATAAATGCGTGCATGACAATCGCTTTTAAGTGAGGATTGGAAATTGTCCTCCGACGGATTTGGGATTTTTTCTCCATCAATGTTGATGGTGTAATATAATTCATTCAAATAGGTGGTTCTTGCCGAAAAAGGTAGAAAAATCAAGTTCGGTTTTGCAAATATCTTAAAATCATGACCGAAGAAATTGCCGATGGGGTATTGCCCTTTTAGACTAATCTGGATGCTTGGAAGGGCTTTATTATCAGTTAGTTTGTAAATGGTTGCAGTGGTTCCACTTTCTGAATTCCAAACCGACTTATATCCTGAATTCCAGAGCCCAAGCCCAAGGTTGGTAGAAACGTAGTCGTTCCATTGAACACGACCTTCCAATAGGATGGGATTAACCATTTCGCTGCCATT
The DNA here is from genome assembly GCA_035719105.1 of Bacteroidales bacterium. GTDB lineage: Bacteria > Bacteroidota > Bacteroidia > Bacteroidales > UBA1402 > UBA8389. The sequence continues at coordinate 341,279 of DASTGN010000004.1, forward strand.
GATCCCAAACCCGAGACTTCCGTCAAGACCAAATCCTTTTTGACCAAAACTGGATGTAGCCAAAGCCAGAAATGTCCACAAAACAAAGGAATGTTTCATACTTATTTTGATTTCATAATGTCAAATCCTTTTCCATATACTCCAATGACTGAACCTTGTGAAACAAAGGCGTTCGGGTCAACTTGCTTCACAATTCGAAAGATCTTGACCGATTCATTTTTCCTAGCCATAACGCATAGTACTTTGGCCGGTTCTTTCGAATACCAGCCCATTCCGTCTAATACGGTGACTCCACGATGCGCTTCGTTGTTGATGCGTTCAGCAATGGATTCAAATTTGGAAGAGAAAATGAAGAACTGAACCGATTGTCTGTCACCATTTACGACCATATCAACAGCATAGGTGCTGACAGCAAGTGTTGTAAGCCCATAAATAATCTTATCGACGCTGTGAAAAAGGAAATAGGAGGAGCAAATGATGAGCAAATCGCTGTAAAGCATGGCTCTTCCCGGGGTGATATTTCGGTACTTATTGATAATCAAAGCAATGATATCAGTTCCTCCGGTACTTCCGTTGGCGGTAAGTACCGTTCCGACACCTGCTCCAGCCAAAATACCACCGATGACGCAAGCCATAAATGGCTCGCCTACTAAAAGGGGTTTGTGAATGTAGTTTTGAGCAACCGACAAAAATAATGTCAGGATTAAAACGCCAACGATGGTGCGAAGGCTGAATTTCCATCCAAACATACGTACTGAAATAATCAATAATACAATGTTTATCGAAAAATACGTGACCGCCACAGGCAGGCCATTGGCAAAAAAGATCAACGCTCCCAGACCAGTAATGCCCCCCGTCGTAATTTGGTGTGGCAAAAGAAAACCAGTCCAGCCCAAAGCATAAAGTGCCAATCCGAAAAGAATGGTCACATATTCCTTGAACGTATCCAATTTAAATTTGTTTGCCATGATAGCGTAAAATTACAAAACGATGTTCACAATCTTTTTTGGGATGATGATTATTTTTTTTGGTGTTTTGCCTTCCAGCCATTTTTGAGATGAAGCATGATTCATCACGGCGGTTTCTATTTCCTGAACGCCTAGTGAAGCGGGCAACTCCAGCATAAAACGTGTTTTTCCGTTGAAAGAAACCGGGTAGTTGAAAATGAACTCTTCCAAGTAGGTTTCGTTGTATTCAGGCCATTTGGCATCACATACACTGCCCATATGACCCAATGCTTGCCAAACTTCTTCTGCAAAGTGAGGCGCAAAAGGTGCCAATAGTACTATTACCTCTTTAAGAACGACACTTTTATTACATTTCAATGCTGCCAATTCATTAATGCAAATCATAAAAGCACTGACGGAAGTGTTGAACGAAAAGTGCTCAATGTCCCAACTGACCTTTTTAATTAGCTTGTGCAGTGATTTGAGTTCGGCAGGGGATGGTTCTTCATCACTAAAGCAGAAGCCCTTTTCGTCGGTGCATAGACCCCAAAGTTTTTTCAGAAAACGATGAACACCGTCTATACCGTTGGTATCCCATGGTTTGGATTGCTCAACAGGACCCAGGAACATTTCGTACAAACGGAGGGTATCAGCACCGAAACGTTCAACAATGTCGTCTGGATTGACAACGTTGTACAAAGATTTGGACATTTTTTCGACCGCCCAGCCACATACATATTTGCCATCTTCTAAAATGAATTCGGCCGTTGCATATTCCGGGCTCCATGCTTTAAATTTATCGATTTCGAGCAGGTCGTTGTGGACAATATTTACATCGACATGGATGGGAGTTGTGTCATACTGATCCCGTAAGTTGAAAGATACAAAAGTGTTGGTTCCCTTAATGCGGTACACAAAATTGGAACGGCCCTGAATCATGCCTTGATTGACCAGTTTTTTAAATGGCTCTTCTTTGCAGATCAATCCGAGGTCATATAGAAATTTGTTCCAGAAGCGGCTGTAGATGAGGTGTCCTGTGGCATGTTCGGTTCCTCCGATGTATAAATCTACTTGTTCCCAATAATTATTCGCTTCTTTACTAACCAATGCTTGTTGATTGTGTGGGTCCATGTAGCGCAGGTAATAGGCAGAGGAGCCGGCAAATCCTGGCATGGTGTTCAATTCGAGTTGGTAGTCCTCTTCGGTTTTCCAGTTTTTGGCATGGCCAAGTGGTGGCTGTCCGGTTGCTGTAGGCAAGAAGTTGTCCACCTCTGGTAGTTCAAGGGGAAGCTTAGTTTCATCGAGCATGTAAGGCATACCTTCCTTGTAATAAACCGGGAAGGGTTCGCCCCAGTATCGTTGACGACTAAAGATGGCATCTCGAAGGCGGAAATTTACTTTAACACGCCCTAGCCCATTATTACGAATATATTCTTTGGTTTTGGCAATTGCTTCCTTTACCATCAATCCATTGAGGAAACCCGAATTCATCATGATGCCGTCTTTGGCATCGAAACTTTCAGTACTGATGTCTGCTCCCTCAATCAAAGGAATGATGGGTAGGTTGAAATGTTTTGCAAAGGCATAGTCTCGAGAGTCGTGACCTGGAACAGCCATGATAGCTCCTGTTCCATAACCAGCAAGCACATAGTCACTTATGTAGACTGGTATGGGTTGGTCGGTAAAGGGATTGATGGCATATGCACCTGAGAAGACCCCTGTTACACGACGGTCGGCGATGCGTTCGCGTTCAGTGCGCTTCTTGGTACTTTGTAAGTAAGCGTTTACTTCTGCCTGTTGATCGGGAGTGGTAAGTTTAGATACCAGTTCACTTTCCGGAGCCAATACCATGAAGGTCACACCGAATACCGTATCGGCACGAGTGGTGAATACGGTAAAGTCCAAATCGGAGTCTTTCACTTTGAAAATCAGTTCGGCACCTTCGCTCCGGCCAATCCAGTATCGTTGGGTATCTTTTAGGGAATCAGTCCAATCAATGGTGTCCAAGCCGTCCAGAAGACGCTGTGCATAAGCAGAGATACGGAGACACCATTGGTTCATCACCTTTTGTTCCACAGGGTGACCGCCACGCAAGGAAACGCCTTCGCTCACTTCATCGTTGGCCAGAACAGTTCCCAAGGCAGGGCACCAGTTTACCATGGAGTCACCAAGATAGGCAATTCGATAATTCATTAACAATTCGAGTTGCTCCTTTTCTGTTTTTGCATTCCACTCCGCAGAGGTGAAATTCAATTCCTCGGTGCAGGCTGCATTCAAACCTTCTGTACCGACAGTTTCGAAAGTTTTAATCAAATTGGTGATGGGCAAAGCTTTTCCGGCATTGTTATCGTAATAACTTTCGAACATTTGAATGAAAGCCCATTGCGTCCATTTATAGTATTCGGGTTCACAGGTGCGGACTTCGCGGTCCCAATCAAAACTGAAACCAATTTTATCAAGTTGTTCGCGATAGCGGGCAATGTTCCTGGCTGTCGTAACTGCTGGATGCTGCCCGGTTTGAATGGCATATTGTTCAGCGGGTAATCCATAGGCATCATAACCCATCGGATGGAGCACATTGAAACCTTGAAGTCTTTTATGTCGGGAAAAAATGTCGGAAGCGATGTATCCTAAAGGATGACCAACGTGCAAACCTGCGCCTGAAGGGTAGGGAAACATGTCAAGAACGTAAAATTTGGGTTTGTTTTCGTCTTCTTTGACTTTATAGGTTTGGTTGACCTTCCAGGCAGCCTGCCATTTTTGTTCGATCGCTTTGAAATTATATTCCATTTGATGTATAACTGATTGTGTCCTGCTAATTTCTCGCAAAGGTACGAATTTGAAGACAACCTGAGCAAAAAAGACCTATTTTTGCAGTTCAACAGCTACTGTTATGGTAAAGAAGTATGATTTTCTGGTTATTGGTTCCGGGCTCGCGGGTATGAGCTTTGCATTGAAGGTCGCTCATAAAGGCCGAGTCGCATTATGTTGTAAAACTGGCCTCGAAGAAGCCAATACCTTTTATGCACAGGGCGGTATTGCCTCTGTGACATTGGCTAGTGATCAATTTGACAAGCACATCGAAGATACGCTTATAGCCGGTGATGGCTTGTGCGATCGATCTGTGGTTGAGAAGGTTGTTCGCGAAGCGCCTGAGCAAATCGATCAGCTCGTTCGCTGGGGTGTCGATTTCGATAAAGATGAGGCGGGTCAATTTGATTTGCATCGTGAGGGCGGTCATTCTGAATTTCGAATACTGCATCATAAAGACTCTACCGGCGCTGAAATTCAACAAAGCTTGATCATTCGAGTAAAAAACCATCCAAACATCGATTTGTTTGACCATCATTTTGCCATCGAAATTCTAACCCAACACCATTTGGGACAAAAAGTTACCCGGCATTCGGAAAATATTGAATGTTATGGGGCTTATGTATTAGACATGCATACACGTAAGATTCATACCTTTCTGGCAAAAACGACTTTGATGGCTACAGGTGGAATCGGTAACATATACCAAACCACTACAAATCCACTTATTGCAACAGGCGATGGAATCGCCATGGTCTATCGTGCCAAGGGTACTGTAAGTGGTATGGAATTCGTGCAATTTCATCCCACAGCATTGTTCCACCCAGGACTCCGGCCATCTTTCCTCATTACTGAGGCCATGCGTGGGTATGGCGGTGTACTTCGTACGCAAGATGGGGAGGAATTTATGCAGAAATACGACAAACGCGGATCCCTGGCTCCTCGTGATATTGTTGCTCGCGCCATCGATACCGAGATGAAGAGTAAAGGTCACGATTTCGTTTATTTGGACGTGACGCATCAGATGGCTGAAACAACAAAAGAGCATTTTCCAATGATATATGAAAAATGTTTGGAAATGGGTATTGACATAACCAAAGATTTCATCCCGGTGGCTCCGGCTGCTCATTATCTTTGTGGTGGTATAACGGTAAATAAGGATGCTTGTACTTCCATCAATCGTCTTTATGCCGCTGGTGAATGCTCCTGTACCGGCTTACACGGCGCCAACAGGTTGGCTTCTAATTCTCTGATTGAAGCCATTGTATATGCGGATGCGGCTGCCAAACACTCCCTCTCCCTATTGGAAAGTCTCACGTTCGAAGAAAGAATTCCACTTTGGAACGACGAAGGAACCCGATTGCCGGAAGAAATGATCCTAATTACTCAAAGTGCAAAAGAAGTTGGCCAAATTATGAGTTCCTACGTTGGAATCGTTCGGTCCAATTTGCGTTTGAAACGAGCCATGGATCGATTGGACATTCTTTATCAAGAAACGGAACGGCTGTTTATACGCTCTGTAGTTTCAAAAGAAATTTGTGAGTTGCGCAACATCATCAATACTGGTTATCTGGTCATTAAACAAGCGCAGGAACGAAAAGAAAGTCGAGGTTTGCATTATACGATTGATTATCCAAATAAAAACCCAATCCGTTAAATTTTAAACTATGGAAAAACTTGATTTGAAAAATGCCAAATTGCCCAAAGTAAAATGGGTAGATGAATTTAAGGCTTTTGCCATGAGAGGCAATGTGGTCGATATGGCTATCGGTATCATCATTGGTGCGGCTTTTGGTAAAATCGTCTCTTCTTTTGTGACCGACGTCATTATGCCACCGATTGGTGTACTTGTTGGTGGAGTGGATTTCAAAGATTTGCATATAGTCTTGAAAGAAGCTGTTGGCAGCGCACCTGCGGTTACACTAAATTATGGAAACTTTATTCAAGTGGTATTTGATTTTCTCATTGTTGCATTTGCCATCTTTATGATGATCAAAGCATTGGCAATGGCTAAAAAGAAAAGCGAAACCAAGAAAGAAGAAGTTCCGGCACCAGTTGAACCCTCCAAAGAAGAAGCGTTGCTTACCGAAATCAGAGATTTATTGAAAAAGAATTAAAAGGTAACAAAGTCTAGCACCTTATAAAAAGGGCAGAAATTATTGATTTCCGCCCTTTTTTAATGAAATGAGTTATTTGAATTTAGTTTTGAGGTTGAAGCAACAGTTCCAAACGATTATTTGGTTTCAATAGCTCTTTAGTAGTTGAACGAATACTTTCAATGCTTAAGGATTGTACTGCTTTTTCATAATCAGCAGCATAGTTCAACTTGTCTTTGTAATATCTGTTTAGAGCATTTAGCCAATAGTTGTTGTCTTCTACATCTTCCTTATATTGTTTGAGCATGTTCAGTTTGACTTTGTTGAGGTCTTCAGGTTTAGGGCCGAACAGTGCCAAAGTGTCGATTTCACTGTGGATGATTCCAAGCATTTTGTCAACTAATTTGGGGTCTGTATCAAATCGTATCACTAAAGTGGCAAGGTCTATGGGAGTATTCAACACACTTCCCCTCAAGCCTACTCCATAGGTGGCACCTTCTTTTTCGCGAATAGTGGCAGTGTATCTCAAATCCAAAATAGATGCAATCGCTTCCATGCAGACCACATTGGTCATATTAAAGGGCATTGGAGCTGAATATCGGATGTTGTTTGTCGTTTTGCTCACTTTTAGTGGTTTAACAATATCCTTACGGATTAAACCCTTCTGAACTCGAATGTTATTGTCTTTCCATGTTTCCAGTTTGTTAGTAGTTTTCAACCCGCCAAGGTATTTTTCTACCAAGGGTTTAAATGTTGCAACATCAATATTACCTACAAAGGTGAATGTAAAATCTGCAGGATTGGCAAACCGTTCTTTATAAATACGCTGGATGGCATTAAGATCCGTATTTTTGATGGTTTGAGTATTTAAGATAACGATTCGTGGATTGTATCCGTAAGTAATCAGGCTCATTGAGTCTGCATACGCTTTTTGAGGATTTCCCGCTGCATTTTCAAGGTAGGTGTTGACCTGTTTCATGTACAACTCATAGGCGTTTTCATCCTTGCGTGTAGCCGTAAAATAGAGATAAGCAAGTTGTAACATAGTTTCCTGGTCCTTTACAGAAGACGAACCACTTAAAGCCTCATCGTAATTTCCGATAGAAGGCGATACCGATGCGATTTTGCCACTCAATTTTTTACCCAAATCGGTCAAATTGAATGTTCCAAGTCCGGATTGATTGATGACATCGGTGGCAAGCGTTCCGGAGATTAAGTCAGATTGGGGAACCAAACTTAATCCGCCATAACTCCAAGCACTCATTTTGATCTCGTCGTCCTTGAATTTGGTTGGTTTCAAAATGACCTTGATGCGATTGGATAAAGTCCATTCGATTGTCCCCTGCTCCTTGTTTTCTATTTCCTTCTTTACTTTTCCGGGTTTTGGCATTTTTTGTATCAGCGGGTCATTAGAGACACTGTCTTTAAAAGCTTCTAATTTAGCAGCTTTAGCAGCGGCTATTTCTTGTAACAATTGGTCGTTGGTCGGATAAACTAAACCAGCTTTTTCAGGCCCCGAGATGGTAAATACAAAATTCTTATCGGGCATATAACTGGTAGCTATCTGATTAACTATTTGCAGGTTAATGGATGGCAAAATTTGTTTGACCATATCATTCTCCCAACTAATTCCTGAGCAAGGTTCAGCGACAGTGAAATTCCGAACTAATTCCTCTACCAATTTGTTGTTTTTCTGTTGGTTGCGTTCTTTTTCGGCTTTTTCGTAAAAACTTAAAAGTTCTGTCTTGGCTCTTTCTAATTCTGATTCTGTGAAACCAAAACGTCGGATGATTTCTGCCTCTTTGAGAATGCGCTCCCTGGCTTCTTTTTCTTTACCCATCACCGGTGAGCATACAAAAAGATAAGCATCCATGGTACGAACCAAGTCCGAAACTTCTGCTCCCGCACTGCTGAATGGAGAATTAGGTTCCTGACAAATATTGCTCAATCGTTCGTTGGTCATTTGGGAAATCAATTGATTGATTTGACTCAAACCAAAACCTTGAATGGATTTACGAACTTCATCGGGCAAACCTTGTTTTTTCCAAAACATCAGAATTTGGGTGCTGGTAAGTTCGGGATCCGTAAATACGCCAACGATAGGCTGATCATTGTCTGGAATGGTGTAGTAAGTACGAACGGATGGATTGACTGGAGCAGGAATGTCCGAAAATAATTGTTTGATTTTTGCCTCAATCTGATCCACATTTATGTCTCCAACCACTAAAATTGCCTGAAGATCTGGGCGGTACCATTGTTTGTAATACGAACGCAAATCATTGTATTTAAAATTGTTGATTACGGCCGTATCTCCAATTACATCCCGAATGGCATATTTGGAACCACCGAAAATCACTTTATTGCGTTCTTGCATCATGCGTCTAGCTGCAGTGCGTCCTTGTCTCCATTCTTCACGTATGACACCCCTTTCTTGATCGATTTCAGCATCTTCCAAAGAGACAAAATTGGACCAGTCATGTAAAATCAATAAAGAAGAGTCAATAATGCTTTCTCTGTTTGTCGGAACGTCAGACAGATTGTATACCGTTTCGTCCAACGAGGTATAGGCGTTGATGTTGTCACCAAATTTCACACCCATTTTCTCAAACCCATTTAGAAAATTTTTGCCTGGGTAGTTTTTGGTGCCGTTGAAACACATATGTTCCAGAAAATGTGCCAGTCCATTTTGAGAGTCCTCTTCAAGCATTGCTCCCACATTTTGGGCAATGTAGAACTCTGCCCTTTGCTTTGGCTGCTCGTTATGTCGTATATAATAGGTCAGACCGTTGCTCAATTTTCCGTAGCGGATGGCAGTATCCATGGGAGCTGGCTGAAGCCCTTGAGCCAATACAGACAACGTGCTGACAAATAGCAGTATCAATGAAATTTTTAATGCTTTCATACTTGTAAGGTTAAATTATTGTCAGCAAAAATACGAATAAAACTTAATTATCGTTATTTGTTTGTCAAAAAGAATGTCAACGACATCCAAACGTTTTTTTCTGTTTGCTTTTTTTTATCTTTGTCGACTTGAACGGATATCTTAAATCAAGGACAACAACTACTCCATAACGCTGATACTCCAAAAGTTGCACTTATCATTGGCATCAAATTAAAATCTTCCTATGAAAAAATTCAAGTTAGTGAACAACCTGTTCGGCTGGATTGCCTTCGCAATAGCTGCAGTAACCTATTTCCTAACCATCGAACCGACAGCCAGTTTCTGGGATTGTGGCGAATTCATCTCAACAGCTTTCAAGCTTGATGTAGGGCATCCTCCCGGAGCACCATTCTTTATGTTGATGGGGCGTTTCTTTACCAATTTTGCATCTGGTAGCGAGCAAGTTGCCATGATGATCAATTTGATGTCAGCCTTATTCAGCGCATTAACCATACTGTTTCTCTTCTGGACAATCACCCACTTGGCTCGCAAGATAGTCCCGAAAGATGAAAATAAAATGACCACTGGTGAAATCATTACCATTATTGGTTCCGGTCTGGTAGGTGCTTTGGCATACACTTTTTCCGATACTTTTTGGTTTTCGGCAGTCGAAGGCGAAGTCTACGCTTTTTCCTCGCTGTTCACTGCTGTCGTTTTCTGGGCAATTCTTAAATGGGAAGACGTGGCTGACGAACCACACGGCGACCGTTGGATTATCTTTATCGCCTACCTGATGGGCCTTTCCATTGGCGTTCACTTACTAAACCTCCTTTGTATCCCTGCATTGGTTTTGGTGTATTATTTCAAAAAGGCTAAGGTCGTTGATGCCAAAGGTTCTCTGCTTGCCTTGTTAGGCTCTGTTGGGTTGATTGCGATTGTCTTGTATGGCATCGTTCCTGGTTTTGTGAATATGGCGGGATGGTTTGACTTGCTTTTTGTCAATGTTTTTGGATTTTCATTCAATACAGGCGCCGTTTTCTATGTAATATTAATGGCGTGTGCCATCATTTGGGGTCTTTACGAAACTTTCTCTGGAAAAAGCCTCCAGCGGATGAAGATTGCTTTTGCAACCAACATCATCTTAGTGGGCATACCCTTCTTTGGAGACAGCTTCTTGGTTTGGATTGTTCTTTGTGCCGCCGTCATAGGTTTTACTTTCTTTTGGAAAGGCATCAACCCCCGTCTCATGAATACCACTTTGTTGGCCATGATGGTCATGGTCATTGGCTATTCAAGCTATGGTGTCACGGTCATTCGGTCGAACGCCAAACCACCCATGGATCAGAATTCACCTAATAATATGTTTTCACTGGAACGCTACCTGAACCGTGAACAATATGGTGAGACACCTTTATTATATGGTGAGTCTTTTGCTTCTGACATTAGTTGGAAAGCACAAGGAAGTAACTGTGTGCCGGTTTACAAAAAAGGTGGCGCACTTTGGAATGAGAAAGCCAAGAAATCTCCAAATGAAAAGGATGAATACATTATTTCCGGATATAAGGAAACTCCAGCCATGAACGCAGAATGCAACATGTTTTTCCCACGAATGTACAGTAAGCGTGCAGATCATGTTGAAGCGTATAAGATGTGGTCTGATTTCAAAGGGCAGGCGGTTACCTATGACCGTTGCGGACAACCTCAGACTGTACTTAAACCGACTATGGCGGAAAACTTGCGTTATTTTATTTCTTATCAGGTAAACTTTATGTATTGGCGATATTTCATGTGGAATTTTGCCGGAAGACAAAACGATATTCAGGGTAATGGTGAAATTCAAAACGGAAACTGGATTACGGGTATTCGTTTTATTGATAATATGTTGGTTGGAGATCAATCCAAGTTACCTTCCGATTTGAAAAATAACAAAGGGCACAACACTTATTATTTATTACCCCTTTTGCTCGGCCTCATTGGTTTGATGTTTCAAGCCATGCGGGGAGACAAGGGCATTCAGGGTTTTTGGGTAACGTTTTTCTTATTCTTCATGACTGGTTTGGCCATTCTTCTTTACCTGAATCAAACACCGCTTCAACCTCGTGAACGAGACTATGCCTATGCTGGCTCATTTTATGCGTTCACCATCTGGATTGGATTGGGAGTCGCGGGAATCGTTCATGGATTGAAAAAAGTTGTTCCAGAAACGCCTGTTGCAATTGCAACTTCGTTGTTGTGTCTTTTTGTCCCGACTCTTATGGCTTCACAAAACTGGGATGACCACGACCGTTCCAACCGATATACCTGCAGGGATTTCGCCAAAAATTACTTAGAATCGTGTGACAAGGATGCGGTTATATTTACAAATGGAGACAACGATACGTTCCCCTTATGGTACATCCAGGAAGTAGAAGGATTCCGTACCGATGTCAGGGTTTGTAACCTCAGCTATTTCCAAACCGATTGGTATGTCAATCAAATGACTCGGCCCTATTATCAGTCAAGTGCATTGCCTATTGACTGGACTGAGGATATGTATTCCAACGGAAAACGCGATATTGCTCGTATCATCAAGTTGACGGATGATTCCATCAGTTTGGATATGGCGATGAACTGGATTGCAACAGATGATCCTCAATATAAAAAGGTGCCTGGATATGAAGAATCGCTGGATTACATTCCTTCTGAGAAGATCTATCTGGATATTGACAAAAATCAGGTTGTAAAGAACAACTACATGGATGCCAAGTATGACAACAACATCATTCCACGTCTGAATATCAATTTGGCCGGTAAGCAATATCTTGGCAAACAGGAAATTATGATTCTTGATATGCTTAAGGTCAACAAATGGAAACGCCCCATTTATTATGCCGTGACTGTTGAAGAATCACAGTTCCTTGGACTACAATCCTCATTCCTTCAAGAAGGTTTGGCATACAAGATTGTTCCTATGCGCAGCACGAATGGTAAACCTACCATCAATACTGAAAAGATGTACGACCAGATGATGAATAAATTCAAATATGGCAACATTCAGGATCCCAAAGTTTATCTGGATGAAAATGTACTGCGTATGTGTCGAACCCATCGTGCCATGTTTGTCCTATTAATTCAGGCACTGTACAACGAAGGCAAAAACGATAAAGCTGAAAAAGCAGCTGATTATTGCCAAAAAATGATTCCGATGTCTACTGTACCGGCGAATTACCACAATGTGGACATTGCCGAAATCTACTATCGCATCGGTAAGCCCGAAAAGGCATTTAAGGTGATTCAGGAAGTTGCTCGCATTTGTTTGGAAAATTTAGAATGGACATATAATCTGAAACCGAAAGAATATCAATCGGCAAGCATGCTCGTCAATACAAACTTATATACGCTGCAACAAGTTTTGGCTTTGCTCGATGAGTTTGACAAACCACATGTGAATTTGTATATGCCTGCCTTCCAGAAATACGGACAGGTTTATCAACAATATAGTGCCATGAGAGGTGGAATGGGCGGTTCCAATAGGTAGGAAATGATTATAGAACAATTACCGGTTTTTTTCCGAGGTGTTTACCGACAGGTTACTTGGAGAAAAGATAACCGGTCAAAAAATATCTACCTGACATTTGATGATGGCCCAATACCCGAGGTAACCCCTTGGGTATTGGATGTCCTCGAACGGTACGGAATAAAAGCCACCTTTTTTTGTGTCGCAGAGAATGTTTGGCGGTATCCAGAAATTTACCAGGAAATCTTACGTCGCGGTCATCGAACAGGAAACCACACGTATAACCATTTGCGCGGCTTCTTCACAAGTACAAAAAAATACATGGCTAATGTCGAAAAAGCGGCTGAATTCATACATTCTGATTTGTTTCGTCCACCACATGGTGAATTACGGACTCCACAATATTTTCGATTGCGAAAGAGGTATCAGATTATTCAGTGGGATGTAATTACTCGAGATTATAATCCAGACCTCACCGGAGAGCAAGTGCTCGGAATTGTGAAGAAATATTCCCGGAACGGCTCCATTGTGGTGTTTCATGACTCGCTAAAGGCTGAAAAAAACATGAAATATGCCATGCCAAAGGCAATTGAATACTTGCTAGAAAAAGGTTACTCATTCGAAAAGTTATAAAGCTAGATTGTTTTTCTACGAAAACAACCTCCCGGTAATGTTTCGGTCAAACCTTCCATTTCCAATTCCAACATGTGTGCAAGAATCTCATTTACCTTTAGACTTGTTTGAATCGAAAGATCGTTTGCTGTCAGAATTTCTCCAATTTTAAGCAAATCAAGGATCATTTTCTGAGACTTGGGTAATTCCATGAATAATTTTTGTTGCTTGACCTTCTTTTGAATCGGAGATGTCCAGTTCATCTCTCGCAATACGTCTTCGGCAGACTCGACCAAAGCGGCACTACGCTGCTTGATTTGTTGGTTGCAACCACTTGAGTAACGATCAATGTTTCGACCTGGAAAAGCCAATACATCTCTGTTATAATCTCTGGCGTATCTTGCTGTGATCAGGGAACCACCGCGCAGGTCGGACTCCACAATAATGCTCGCATCACTCATTCCCGCAATGATACGGTTTCTTTCTCGAAAACGATAGGACAGGGAAGGAATTCCCCATGGATATTCGCTTAGCAATGCTCCACCTCGTTCCGCCATTTCATCGGCTATTCTTCGGTGTGAAGAAGGGTAAACCTCGTGCAAGCCATGAGCAAAGACTGCCACCGTTTTAAGTCCGTAGAGCATAGCGGATTGATGGGCAATCACATCAATGCCATATGCAAGCCCGCTGACGATAAGTACTCCTGGAATCTGATTTGCAAGATCTTTGATGAGCAGTTGGGTGGTTTCTTTTCCTAATGGTGTTGCATTTCGAGTACCAACCACAGCAAGTACTTTTTGCGCATTCAACTCATTGAAGCCCCGGCTGTAGAGCATAATTGGCGCATCTTCGCATTCTCTTAGTCGGTATGGGTAGTCTTCATCAAGTACAAATCGGCCTTTTATCCTATGCTCGCGCATGTTTTTCAACTCCACTTCTGCAGCCGAAAGTAGGCTACCAGTCAGCAACGCTTTTCTAACTTCAGAGGCCAGATTTGGAATTTCTTTTATATTCTGTTTCTCAAATACAGCTTCTGCGGAGCCAAAATTGTTCAATAGTAGTCTTATATTTTTTACTCCCAATGTTGGGATAAGGGAAAGTGCAACTTGATATACCTGCTCTTCATTCATGTGTTATCGATTGATACCAAAAGCCTCTTCTAGAGGTTTGTAGTCTGTGAGTTTGCCGTTTACGACCGCAACGGCATCCACACGAGCCCTGACCGCCAATTTATGGTCAGGAAGTCGTTGAATGTCCTGCAGGAAAATCCAACGAATGCCTTCCTTTTTCATGGCAACCGTAACAACGAATGAATCATTGCTTTTTAAAGGTGTCTTGAAAGCCATCTCCAGTTTGGCAACAACCATGTCTACTCCCTGTTCATGAAGTTCGGTAAAATTCAATCCGAGTGTTTTGATGTATTCATGACGAGCGTGTTCCAGATAGTGCTGATAATTTGCATTATTTACAATTCCCTGGATGTCACATTCATAATCGCGTACACTGAATTCGAGACGGTAAGTTTCCATAGTCAGGTTGTTGGATTTGCTACAAAAGTAGCAAATAAATTAATAAATAAGATATAAAAAAGAAATATTCTAAAGTTGTTTGTTATCCGTTGATACAACTTTATACAATTTGTCCGAAGGCCGTATTTTTTCAGTTAGTGGAAACGAAATATGTTGACCTTTTATGGCTTTTTCGACAGTTTTAAGATTGACCCTCAACTCTTCAACCACCGTTTCCAAAGCTCCAGTGGTGGGGCCTGTAATCAAAATCTCATCCCCAACTTCCAAACTGTTGCTTTCCAAAAGAAACTCTGCAACACCCAACTTAGAATAATATTTGATTCCTCTCCCAATTAGAATTTTTCGCTTGGTGGCCGAGGATCCATATTGATGGGTCCATTCTCCGAGCCTTTGTCCCAAGTAATATCCATCCCAAAAACCTCTATTGAAAACGGTTGAAAGTCTGGTATTCCAATTCTCAATTTTTACTGTATCAAACGTTCCATCGAGTTGTGCTTCGATAGCTTCTCGATAACAATTGACTACTGTTTTTACATATTCGGCACCCCTTGCACGCCCTTCAATCTTAAATACCCGAACGCCAGCATCCATCATTTTATTCATGAAATGGATGGTCTTCAAGTCTTTTGGTGACATAATGTATTGACTGTCAATATCTAACTCGACGTCGGTTTCCTTATCTTTTACCGTGTAACCTCGACGACAAATTTGTACGCAAGCACCACGATTGGCTGAAGTGTTGTATTCGTGAAGGCTTAAATAACATTTCCCAGAAACCGCCATGCACAAAGCACCGTGACAAAACATTTCAATTCGAATGAGTTCACCGCGTGGGCCTCGAACGTCTTGAGTAACAATTTGCTGGTATATTTCGGCAACTTGTTCCAAATTCAATTCCCTGGCAAGTACCACAACATCAGCGAAATGTGCGTAAAATTTCAATGCTTCAATATTGGAAATGTTTAATTGAGTGGAAAGGTGAATCTCAACTTGCTTCAGACTGGCATAGCTCATAACCGAAACGTCAGCTGCAATGATGGCACTAATATCTGCTTCCTTGGCATTATCGACTATTTGTTGCATCAGGTCAAGATCTCCGTCATACATGACCGTATTGATGGTCAAATAACTTTTGACCCCCCTTTCTTTACACTGTCTAACGATTTCCTTTAAGTCTGAGATAGTGAAATTATTAGAAGAACGTGCCCGCATATTCAGGCTTTCGATACCAAAATAAACAGAATCTGCTCCTGCTTGAAATGCGGCTGCTAATGATTCCCATGAGCCAGCAGGGGCCATGATTTCAAATTCGGAACGAGTATAATTGGATGATTTTATCATGATAGATACTATAGAATTGACTGCAAAAGTACTACAAACCATCGAAAACCAAACCGTAAGACGACTGTTTGGTCAAAAAAGGCTACTTTTGCAGTCCATATTCAAAGGTTCACAAATGAAGATAGGTTCAATAGATTTGGGTCAATATCCCTTGTTGCTCGCCCCGATGGAAGACGTCACCGATCCTGCATTCCGATTGATGTGCAAGCGATTCGGTGCGGACATGGTGTATACGGAGTTTGTATCTTCAGATGCCTTGGTCCGTTATGTCAATTCCACCCAACAAAAACTAGTGATTAGTGATGAGGAACGTCCTGTTGTCATCCAAATTTATGGTCGGTTTCCCGATGCGATGGAGGAAGCTGCTAGAATCTGTGAAGTTGCTAAACCAGATATTATTGACATCAACTTTGGTTGCCCGGTCAAAAAAGTAGCGGGCAAAGGTGCCGGTGCAGGTATGTTGAGGGACATTCCCAAAATGCTTGAAATCACCAAGAAGGTGGTGAATGCTGTCAAAGTGCCTGTAACTGTTAAGACCAGATTGGGATGGGATGACTCATCCAAGATCATCGTTGAATTGGCAGAATCTCTTCAAGATTGTGGAATAGCTGCTTTGGCAATACATGGCCGTACCCGGGCGCAAATGTATACGGGAGAAGCCGATTGGTCGTTGATAGGAGACGTTAAGAACAATCCACGAATGACCATTCCGATTATTGGAAACGGCGATGTGACAACCGCTGAAATTGCCAAAAAACGTTTTGATGAAACCGGTGTGGATGCAGTAATGATTGGTCGGGCAAGCATTGGAAGGCCTTGGATCTTCGAAGAAATCAAGCAATTTCTATTACATGGCAATACGGTTCAAGAAGCCTACGCGAACTTTGATTCAACCAACACTTTGGTACCCCATTCTTTTAAATGGAAACTGGAAATTATGAAACAGCAGGTTGAAGACAGTGTACGAAGGCTGGATGAACGAAGAGGCATTGTGCATATTCGCAGACACTTGGCAGCAACACCGGTTTTCAAGGGTATTCCAAATTTTAAGGAAACACGAATAGCCATGCTACGTGCCGAAACGGTGGCCCAACTCTTTCAAATCATGGATTCTGTTGTCGAAATCGACGGAAATCAATAAACGTTAGCAGCTACCCGCTTTACACTTTGGGTAGCCATCATGGAATAGAAATGAATGCTGGGAACACCTCTTGCTTTCAATTCCTTAGCCTGCATGGTGCACCATTCAACTCCCACTTCGGTCACTTCGGCATCTGTGCTGCATTTAGCCAATTCATTGGCAAAAGCATCTGGCAAATCAACGTGGAAAATTTTGGGTAATGCATTCAGTTGACTTAGCATATTGATGGGTTTTAAACCCGGAATAATGGGAACGGTGATACCCTCCAAGCGGCAAGCGTCTACAAAATCAAAATACTTTTGATTGTCGAAAAACATTTGGGTAACCAAATAAGACGCTCCTGCATCCACTTTTTCTTTTGCGTATTTGATATCTGAAGCCAAATTAGGTGCCTCTTCGTGTTTTTCGGGATAACAGGCCATTCCATAAGTAAAAGGAACCCCTTGTTTTTTCATTTTGGAGCCATCAATGAAAAGACCCTCGTTGAAAGCATTCACCTGTTTTTGAAGATCGGTTGCATGTGCATGGCCTGTCGGAACAAATGATTTTTCATGCTTCGCTTTGTCGCCACGTAATAACAAAAGGTCCGTAATGCCCAAGAATTGCAAATCGATCAGTACGTATTCCGTTTCACTTTCTGAGAATCCGCTGCATAGTACATGCGGAACCACCGGTATCTGATATTTATTGCGAATGGCACCTGCTATGGCAACTGTACCAGGACGATGACGTTCAGCAACTCGCTCAAACAAGCCATTCGGCAACTCATGATACACAAGCTCACTTCGATGGGTGGTAATATTGATGTATTTGGGGTCGAATTCAAGCAGCGTATCGATTGTCTTATATACGGTATCAATAGTATTGCCCTTCAATGGAGGCAGCAATTCAAACGAAAATGCCGTAGTTTTGCTTTGAAGGATTTTTTCAGTAATGCTCATTATGTATTCATTTACGTTTTAGAAGATCGTTGTAAGCCTTTTTGTCGTTGATGATTTCGATGGCTTTCATAAGGGTTTCGTTGTCTTTCCAAGTCACTTTGAAATAATCCGCGCTTTTGCCCAAATCCCTAGCCATATAGGCTTTCAATTGTCTCATCATCAATGTTTTGTCAGAAGCAGAATCTGCGGCAGTCAACGGCAATTTCTCGCTCAATGCAAATCGCATTAGTTCGTCCGTCAATGCCTGATCCGGTTGAAAATTTTCAACAAAGGCGTCTATATTGGGGTATTTTAAACTCAATGCAGCACGGTTGTCATCCACATATTTCATACTGAAACGATTCATAACGCCTGTGTTGGAAATCAGACGGTGCAAAGGAGTATATTTAACGGTGTCGATTGCAATAAAAACATCCGGCATGATGCCGCCTCCTCCATAGATGGTCCGATGGTTTTCCAACGTTTCAGTTCGCAAAGAGTCAGGAAAATGAATGCTGTCTGCACTGGACATTTCTCCTCGATTGTAGCGATCAATCACGTCCCGGCTGTAATTTTCAGCATTTTCATAGGGTTTTTGAATAAAACGACCGCTCGGAGTAAAATAACGAGCAATAGTCAGTTTGAGCATGGAGCCGTCAGGAAGTGGAATAGGACGTTGTACCAATCCTTTGCCAAAACTACGGCGACCGACTATCACTCCACGATCCCAGTCCTGAATGGCACCAGATAATATTTCACTGGCAGAAGCCGAGTATTCATCGATCAAAATGACGAGTTTACCATTTTCAAAACAACCCTTCGAAGTCGCAACATTATCCTGCCTAGGGCTGTGCAACCCTTCCGTATAAACAATACTTTTCTTTGCCGGTAGGAATTCGTCAGCGAGTTCGTTTGCAGCATTCATATATCCACCACCGTTTGATTCCAGATCCAATATCAATTGAGTCATGCCTTGTTTTTTCAATTCGTCAAAGGCTTGTCTGAATTCATCAACCGTAGTAGCTCCAAAACGATTCAATCGAATATAACCTGTTTTTTTATCAACCATAAAAGATGCGTCAAGACTATAAATCGGAATTTTATCCCGAACAATCTTGAAATCCATCAATTCTGGTTTATTGCGCCTTTTCACCGTTACGGTAACCAAAGTTCCTTTCGGCCCTTTTAGACGTTTCATAACCTCTCTGTTGGCCATTTTTACTCCTGCAATGGGTTCTTTATCAACCATTAAAATCCGATCGCCTGGCAATAATCCAACTTTCTCCGAAGGCCCCCCAGAAATAACTTCTACCACAAACAACGTATCGTTTATCATGTTGAATGAGATCCCAATGCCATCAAATCCACCCTGCAAAGGCTCGTTCATCTCTTTCATTTCGTCCGCTGTCATATAGGCTGAATGCGGATCCAGCTTTTTCACCATTGCACGTAGCCCCTCTTCAACCAACGTGTTTTCATCAACTGCATCCACGTAAAGATTTTTGATGGCATACATGGCTAAACCCATTTTTTGGGTGGCAGGTGTCATCTGGAATTGTGAGAAAGCGCTATTGACCAGTAATAAACAGCTGGCAAGGCATAATTGGAATTTATTCATATCATTTTTTCAGTAAACCAGCCATTTCCTTGGGCACAAAAGCGCTCACGTCTTGGTGATGTTTAAGTAAATCACGAACCACATTCGACTGAATGCTGGCCAATTCGGGTTCAGTAAAAACGCAGACTGTATCGATGCCAGAAATCTTAAGATTAACATCGGACAAAAGTCGTTCATACTCGAAATCTGTCAACGAGCGAACTCCACGTAAAATGGCTACCGCATTGTATTCTTGGGCACAAGCGACTGTCATTCCATCGTAAGTCGTTACAACAACTCTTGCTTCATCCACATAACAGGCACGAATTTGATTGAGCCGTTCCTCCATCGAATAATAGGTCTGTTTGGCATCATTTACACCGATAGCGATGACGATTCGATCAAAAAGCGCCAACCCCCTGCGAACAACGGATGCGTGCCCAAGTGTAAAAGGATCGAATGTGCCAGGGAAAAGTGCTGTTTTCATCGTTTAAATTTCTTCGTCAATGACCAAATTGTCTATAATGAACATCTGCCTTTCGGAGGTGTTCTTACCCATGTAGAATTCCAGCAGCTCCTTCACCACGTCTTCCTTACGGAGAGTGACGCGGTCAAGACGAATGTCTTTTCCAATAAAGTGGCGGAACTCGTCGGGAGATATTTCTCCCAAACCTTTAAAGCGTGTAATTTCCGGATTTGGGCCAAGTGCTTCAACAGCAGAAAGGCGTTCCTCTTCCGAATAGCAATAACGGGTTTCTTTTTTGCTTCGAACGCGGAAAAGCGGTGTTTGCAGAATGTATACATGCCCCTTTTTTACCAAATCCGGAAAGAATTGCAGAAAGAAGGTCATCAGCAACAAACGGATGTGCATACCATCTACATCAGCATCAGTCGAAATAATGACCTTGTTGTATCGCAACTCTTCAATACTTTCCTCAATATTCAATGCTGCTTGCAAAAGATTGAATTCCTCATTTTCATACACCACTTTGCGGGTCAGTCCATAAGAATTCAATGGTTTGCCTCGAAGGCTGAATACGGCTTGGTAGTTCACGTCACGACTTTTAGTGATGGAACCGCTGGCTGAATCTCCTTCGGTAATGAAAATACTCGTTTCATCGAGTGAATCTCCTTTTGCATCATTGAAATGAAAGCGACAATCTCGGAGCTTCTTATTGTGCATGTTGGACTTCTTGGCTCTTTCCCTGGCCAACTTGGTCACCCCTGCAATCGCTTTGCGTTCTTTTTCTGATTCCGTTATCTTACGTAATAATGCATCCGAAACTTCCGAATTCTTGTGTAAGTAATTGTCTAAGTCCTTTTTGAGAAAATCGCTGATGAATTTGGTTACCGAAGGTCCGTTTGGGCCCATATCACGGGAACCCAACTTGGTTTTGGTTTGTGATTCAAAAACCGGCTCTTCCACTTTGATGCTCACAGCAGCAATAATGCCCATTCGAATATCGGAATAATCGTGGTTCTTATTGTAATATTCCTTAATGGTGCGCGACAATGCTTCACGAAATGCCGATTGGTGAGTTCCACCTTGCGTAGTGTGTTGACCATTGACGAATGAATAATATTCTTCACCGTATTGATTTCCGTGGGTTATAGCCACTTCTATATCCTCACCTGAAATATGAATGATTGGGTATAGCGGTTCGGAAGTTATATTCTCATTCAGCAAATCGACCAATCCGTTCTTTGAAAAAAACTTCTTGTTGTTGTAAAAAATGCTCAATCCAGTGTTTAGAAACACATAGTTTTTGAGCAAGGATTCAATATAATTATCTTGGTAGCCGTAGCTGGGGAAGATTTTGAGATCGGGCATGAACTCAATAAGTGTTCCATTGTTTTCAGTGGTGGGCTCTTTATGAGTTTCCTTGGTCAAGACTCCACGACAAAATTCTGCCATTTTGGATTCGCCATCACGAAAACTTTGGATACGAAAATAGGAAGACAGCGCGTTGACCGCCTTGATACCCACACCGTTCAACCCAACTGATTTTTTAAATGCTTTGGAGTCGTACTTGGCTCCTGTGTTCATTTTTGAAGAAACGTCGATGACCTTTCCCAATGGAACTCCACGACCGTGGTCACGTATGGATACAAAACCTTCCTTGATGGAAACTTCGATGGTTTTCCCAAATCCCATCATGAATTCATCCACACTATTGTCGAGAACTTCTTTTAAAAGCACATAAATTCCGTCATCCTGGGAAGTTCCATCACCCAATTTGCCGATGTACATTCCAGGTCGGCGACGGATATGTTCCTGCCATTCAAGGGTTATGATGTTTTCTTCGTCGTAATTTGTCGTGACAGAAGGGGTCGATATCAAGTCTTCCATAGAAAATAAAATACTGGTGCGTCCCGCAAATGTACAAAGAAACCATTAAATTTTTTTGGCAATTTTTGTTAGATCAACTCTTTTTTGAATACCCTACGTCTGCGGACAGGTTCCGGGTTGAAGTCGCTCCAAAGAACCTGAATCTTGGTGTTCGTTTCCAATTCAGGGTTGGTTTCGGCCATTTTCAAACCATTCTTAATAAAGTTGGGGTACAGGTCGGCGAAGATCAATGCACTTACACCTTTATTTTGATAATCGGGATGCACCGCCATTAGGTAAAAGTCTACGACGTTGTTCTTTTTCAGAGCCTTGAGTAAATGAATGAATCCGAATGGAAACAAGCTACCCTTCGACTTTTGCAAGGCTTTGCTGAGCGAAGGCATGGTGATGCCCATACCAACCACCTTGTCGTCCTTGTCAACAACGATGCTGATCAAGTCAGTCCTTGCGAAGGATAGATACATTTTGATGTAGTATTTCATTTGTCGCTCAGTGAGTGTAGAGAAACCGTACAGCACGCAATAAGTTTCGTTGATCAATTGAAACAATTTCTCACCGTAGTTTTTTACAAGTTTTTTGAGCGATTTTTCTTTGATGGCACGTAAACCGAATTTTTCACTGACAATGGTTGCCATCCTTTGGTAACGGTCAGGAATACTATCTGGAATATTGATGCGGAACTCTTTCCAATCCACTTCTTTCTCAAATCCGAGTTTTTCTAAATGGACGGGGTAGTAAGGGTAGTTGTAAATAGTTGCCAATGTGCCGATGAGGTCATATCCTTCAATCAACATGCCTTCTGGGTCCATGTCTGTAAAGCCCAATGGGCCTGTCAATTGAGTCATACCCTTTTGGGTTCCCCAGGCAGCGACTGCGTCCATCAATGCCTTGGTTACTTCCAAATCATCGATGGCATCGAACCAACCGAAACGTACGTTCTTGACTTTCCAACCTTCGTTGGCATTTTTATTGATCAAACCTGCAATTCGACCTACAATTTTATTGTTTCTATAAGCTAAAAAGCAAATGGATTCACAAAAGTCGTATGCGGGATTTTTTTTGGGGTTAAAAGTCGCGAGATCATCGAAAATCAATGCAGGAACATAATACGGATGATTCTTATACAATGACAACGGAAACTTAACGAAAGTATTCATTTCTTTCGATGTGCGAACTTCTCTGATTTCTAAACTCATGGCAGTGCGGTAGGTAAGTGGATAAAACCGTAATTATAATTCCCTCTCTATTCAAAAAATCGACCAAAGATAAATAAAAAATTGATGAGGCAAATTCAACCATCCTTGAACGGTATTAAAAAAAAGGTCGAACCAATTGTGGGTTCGACCTTTTTTTTCTTTGCCATGCAGATTTTTAACGTCTGATGCCCAATTCTTTGATCAGTGAACGATATTTTTCAATATCCTTCGCTTTCAAGTAATCGAGTAAACGACGACGTTTTCCGATGATGATCCTCAAGGCATGTTCCGTGCTATGATCTTTGTGATTTGACTTGAGGTGTCCAGTCAAATGGTTGATACGGTAGGAAAACAATGCTATCTGGGACTCGGGAGAACCAGTGTCAGTGTTAGACTTTCCGTATTGACCAAAGATTTCCTGCTTTTTCTCAGGGTTTAAATACATAAAAGTTTGTTTTTTAATGTGAATAGAAACAAATCGGGGCACAAAAGTAAACAATAGTTTTAGATAGACAATGCTTTTCTGCAAAAAAACACGTAATTTTGCGGGCTATAAGGTTTTAGAGGTAAAAACAGAGAAAAGAAAAAATGCAAGAAATTAGGAACATTGCCATTATTGCACACGTTGACCACGGTAAAACAACCCTGGTAGACAAAATGCTGCTGGCCGGCCAGTTGTTCAGGACGAACGAAGCTGTTGGAGAATTGATTCTTGACAGCAATGAGCTGGAACGCGAACGTGGCATCACGATACTTTCCAAGAACGTTTCCATCGAATATAAAGGAACAAAAATCAATATCATAGATACTCCGGGTCACGCTGACTTTGGAGGTGAGGTTGAACGAGTATTGAACATGGCAGACGGAGTGTTGCTCTTGGTTGACGCCTTTGAAGGCCCCATGCCTCAAACCCGATTTGTGCTGCAGAAAGCACTTGAAATTGGCTTGAAACCCATTGTGGTAATCAACAAAGTCGACAAACCCAATTGTCGCCCTGAAGAAGTTCAGGAAGCCGTTTTCGACTTGATGTTCAGTTTACAAGCTACAGAGTATCAACTTGATTTCCAAACAGTATACGGTGCAGCCAAGAAGGGCTGGATGAGCGACGATTGGCGGAACGAAACCGACAACATCACTTATTTGCTCGATCAAATCATAGAACACATTCCAGCCCCGATTCAACTCGAAGGAACTCCTCAAATGTTGATCACCTCATTGGATTATTCTTCCTATGTTGGCCGTATCGCTGTTGGTCGTGTGCATCGTGGAACCTTAAAGGAAAATTCCGATGTCAGCCTGGTCAAACGGGATGGCCGTGTCGTAAAAGCACGCATCAAGGAATTGCATGAATTCATCGGTTTTGGCCGCAAACGTGTTACAGAAATGAGTTCAGGCGATATTTGCGCCATTGTCGGAATTGAAGGTTTTGAAATTGGTGACACCATCGCCGATGCGTTGGAGCCAGAAGCGCTCAAACCCATCGCTATTGACGAACCAACCATGAGCATGGTATTCACCATTAATAATTCGCCTTTCTTTGGCAAAGACGGGAAATTCGTTACTTCGCGTCACATTCACGACCGCCTGATGAAGGAATTGGACAAGAATTTGGCTCTGCGTGTCGAAAAAAGCATGGACTCAGATGTTTGGACAGTATTTGGTCGTGGAGTATTGCATTTATCGGTACTTATTGAAACCATGCGTCGTGAAGGTTATGAACTTCAGGTAGGTCAACCTCGCGTTATTTTCAAAGAAATTGACGGTGTGAGATGCGAACCTATTGAAGACATGACCATCAACGTGCCCGAAGAATTTGCCAGCAAAATGATTGACTCTGTGACTCGCCGCAAAGGGGAGCTCACGATGATGGAAACCAAGAACGATCGCATTCATCTTGAATTCACGATTCCAGCTCGAGGCATCATTGGACTTCGCGGCGTACTCATGACATTATCAGCTGGTGAAGCTGTTGTTGCTCACCGTTTCAATAGTTTTCAGCCCTATCGCGGTGATATCGAGAAACGTGAGAACGGTTCCATGATTGCCATCGAAACCGGTACCGCCGTGGCTTATGGAATGGATAAGCTAAAAGATCGTGGAAGCTTCTTTGTTACCCCTGGGGATGCCGTTTATGCAGGCCAGGTAGTTGGAGAAAGCAACAAGGAAGGCGACCTGGTCATCAATGTGACCAAAACTAAAAAGATGAGCAATGTTCGTGCCTCTGGTACAGATGATAAAGCAACATTGCCACCTCCTATAATTTATTCCCTTGAGGAAGCGTTGGAATACATCAAAGAAGACGAATATGTCGAAGTGACTCCGAAACATATGCGTATGCGTAAGATTATTCTTGATGAGACCGAACGCAAACGGAAGAAGAGCTAAAGGTTCTCGTAAAAATTAAACAGGCTGAATTCGAAAGAGTTCAGCCTGTTTAATTTAAAGATTCAATGGTTTATTTCAAACCGTTTTTCAAATGTTCGGCAGCGATGCAGAGCTCATCGTACCAATCTTTGCCAAATTTGCGAATCAAAGATTCTTTCAAGAATTGATACACTGGCAATCCCAATTGTTGACCATAAAGCCGGGCTCCTGAGCAAATGCTCCATTCTTGGTAATTCACTGCAGTATAATCCGCAAATTTCTTAGTGCGAATGGGATACAAGTGGCAAGAAATGGGTTTCATGAATGAAATCTTTCCTTCTCGCCAAGCTTTTTCAATGGCGCAAAAACAAGTTCCAGCCGAATCGTAACATGTGAAGACACAATCTTTTCCATTCACGATGGAAGTCACCAATTCACCTGAATGATCGGCATATACTACCCCTTGTTTTTTAATCAACTGTTTTGCATTTTCAGCCAGGTCATCCCAAATGTGGGGTAGGGCGTTTTCCAGTTCGGCAACTTCATCCAATTCGACTGGTGCTCCACAATCTCCTTCGACACAACAAATGCCGTGACAATGAGCTAGGTTGCAACAAAACATCTGGTCAATGACATCCAGACTGACTAAGGTATCCTGTATTTGAAGCATTTGGAACGATCAGTCTATCAGGCACTTCCCCGTCATTTCTACAGGTTGCTCAATGCCGAGTATTTTGCAGATGGAAGGGGCAACGTCAGCAAGAATGCCATTCGAAACCTTTGCCGATTTATTTTCGGTGACATACACGAATGGAACCGGATTAAGTGAATGGGCCGTATTGGGCGAGCCATCCTCATTCAATGCGTTGTCGGCATTGCCATGGTCGGCGATGATGATGATTTCGTAACCGTGTAGTTTAGCGGCTTCAACCACTTTTTTTACGTTGGCATCTACAGCTTGAACAGCTTTTTGTATGGCTTCGTAAACGCCGGTATGTCCCACCATGTCGCCGTTGGCATAATTCACGGTAATGTATTCGAACTTTTCACTTTCGATGGCTTCCTTTAATGCGTCACCAACTTCATTGACACTCATTTCAGGTTTGAGGTCGTAAGTGGCTACTTTTGGAGAAGGAATCAGAATGCGTTCTTCGCCTTCAAAAGTGTTTTCACGACCTCCGGAAAAGAAGAATGTCACGTGGGCATATTTTTCGGTTTCAGCGATACGAAGTTGCTTCATGCCAGCTTTTGCAACGATTTCCCCCAACGTATTCTGCACGTTGTCCTTATCGTAAAGAATGGTCAAACCCTTAAACGTTTCGTCATACGGAGTCATCGTGTAGTAATGCAGCGGAAGTGTTTTCATACCTGCTTCTGGCATGTCTTTTTGGGTAAGCACGATGGTCAGTTCTTTGGCCCGGTCGTTGCGGTAATTAAAGAAGATCACCACATCGCCTTCTTCAATTTTGGATAGGGGCTTACCGGCATCATCGGTATGTACGATTGGTTTGATGAACTCATCGGTCACACCTTCATCGTAGGAAGTTTGAATGGCTTCCACCATATTGGTAGAAGGCGTTCCAACTCCGTTAACCAGCAAATTGTAGGCTTCAAAGACACGTTCCCAGCGCTTGTCACGATCCATGGCGTAATAGCGACCTATGATGGAACCAATGGCTCCTGTGTTTTTTGCCAAATGCGCTTCTAAGCTTTCAATGAATGCTTTTCCGCTGCGAGGGTCGGTATCACGACCATCCATGAAGCAATGGACAAAAGACTTTTCAACACCGTAAGCCTTGGATATTTCGATCAATTTGAACAAATGATCCAGCGAGCTATGCACTCCTCCATCTGAAACCAGACCTAGGAAATGAATTTGTTTGTTGTTTTCTTTCGCGTATGTATAGGCTTCAACGATGCCCGGATTTTTAAGAATGCTATTGTCGCGGCAAGCGGCATTAATTTTAACTAAATCCTGAAACACGACCCTGCCTGCACCGATATTAAGGTGACCAACTTCCGAATTGCCCATCTGCCCATCAGGTAGACCAACATTTTCTCCAGAAGCCTGTAACTGAGAATGGGGATATGATTCCAGCAAATATTTCCAGTAAGGTGTTGGGGTGTTGTAAATTACGTCTTCTTTGCCGTGATGCCCGATACCCCAACCGTCCAGGATCATCAACATGGCTCTTTTTTTCATACCTATTTGAATATTTAGAAAACAGTTCTGTAATTAATTCATTACAAAGATAGTGGTTTTTACTGAAATATGGGAAGTTCAAAATCATCTGAAAATAAAGAATGTTCTCATTGAACAAACAATGGAAATTTTATATATCTTTGTTTTGAACGTAAACTCACTTCAACATAGTTTCACTTTTAAAAATAAAAAAAATGAAAAAAAACCGTCTAATTTTGGTAAGCTTTTTAAGCTTAGCCTTAGTTTTCTCAGGTTGTAAAACTTGGTCGAATGCCCTGAAGGGTGGAACAATTGGTACGTTGGCTGGCGCTGCTGTAGGTGCAGGTGCAGGTAAATTGCTTGGCAACACAGCTGTCGGTGCTATTGCTGGTGCAGCCGTTGGTGGAACAGTCGGTACGCTGATCGGTCATAAGATGGATAAGCAAGCTGCAGAATTGGAAGCTCAATTGGGTAGCAATGCTGCTGTAGAACGTATCGGAGAAGGCATCAAAGTTACTTTTGAATCTGGAATCCTTTTTGCAACCGGCAAATCTGTACTGAGTGAATCCTCCAAAACCGCACTCACCAAATTCTCAGGAACTTTGAAAGAGTATATGGATACCAACGTCATGATCTATGGCCACACCGATAACACGGGATCCGACAACATCAATCAGCCGCTTTCCGAAAATCGTGCTGCAGCTGTGAAGGATTATCTTGTTGCTCAGGGCGTTGCCGCAAGTCGCATCACCATCAAGGGTATGGGTTCAACCGCACCGGTAGCTACCAACGATACAGAAGCCGGACGCGCTCAGAATCGTCGTGTTGAAGTTGCCATCACGGCAAACGAAGAAATGTTGAAGAAAGCTCAAAACGGCGAATTGTAAGCCTTGATATTTCTTCTTTCAAAATACGGAGGCCTTCCCTTTTGAGAAGGTCTCCATTTTTTTACGAAGTTATCCGTTGGATTACCAACTATTTATAAGTATTTTTTGCGTTTATTTTTGCAAAAACGGCTATTCTTTGTATCTTTGCAGCCGTTAATGACGATGTGAGGGGGGCTTTGGTTCCCCTATTTTGTTCCCAAAAAGGAAGTAATGATAGCTAAAGAGACTGTAATTCAGATTGTTGAAGAGTGGATGGAAGGTACCCCATTCTTTTTGGTAGACGTCAGAATCACCCCTGATAACGAAATTGATGTTGAGTTTGAATCAGAAGATGAAGAGGTTTGCATCGACGATTGTGTAGATTTAAGCAAATTTATTGAAGAAAAACTAGATCGCGAAAAGGAAGATTTCGCCCTAGAAGTAGGCTCTGCAGGCTTAGGCCAACCATTCAAAGTGCTGAAGCAATATCTTATTAACATTGGTGAGGAAGTTGAAATCATCACCAAAGCTGGAAAAAAATTCTCAGGCATTTTGAAAGATGCTGATGAAGCCGGATTCACTGTAACGGTGATTCGTAAAACCAAAATTGAAGGCACCAAAAAATCTCTGTCCATGGAAGTGGATGAAACATATACCTTTGCTGATGTTAAATCAGTAAAATACTTGATTCGTTTTTCCTGAATATTGAAACCCATATACAAACATATTTAATCGACCAATGGCTAAAAAAGTTGAAACTATCAGTCTGATTGATACCTTTTCCGAATTCAAGGAACTGAAGAACATCGATCGCCTCACTATGGTAAGCGTGCTGGAAGAGTCTTTCCGCAATGTTCTTGCAAAAATGTTCGGCACCGACGAAAATTACGACGTTATCATCAATCCGGACAAAGGGGACTTTGAAATCTGGCGCAACCGTCAAATCGTTGAAGACGATGCTTTTGAAGATGAAAACTTACAGATCCGTCTGACGGAAGCCAAAAAGATCGATGCTGACTTTGAAGTGGGCGAAGATGTAACCGACGAAGTTCATTTTGCAGATTTCGGACGACGTGCTGTTTTGAATCTTCGTCAGACATTAGCTTCCAAAATTCTCGAACTCCAAAAAGACAGCCTTTACAACCGCTTTGTGGAACGCATTGGTCAGATAGTCAGTGCCGAAGTTTATCAGATTTGGAAAAAAGAAATTCTATTGCTCGATGATGAAGGCAACGAAATGTTGCTTCCAAAGACAGAACAAATACCTTCCGACTTCTATCGTAAGGGTGAAAGTGTCCGTGCAGTCGTTGAGCGTGTTGAAAATAAAAGCAACAACCCCAAGATCATTCTTTCCCGCACTTCTCCTGTCTTCCTTGAACGTTTGTTCGAATTGGAAGTACCCGAAATCCACGAAGGTTTGATTCTGATCAAAAAAGTTGCCCGCATACCGGGAGAACGCGCCAAAGTAGCCGTTGAATCCTATGACGAACGCATCGACCCGGTTGGTGCATGCGTTGGTGTAAAGGGTGCCCGTATCCACGGTATCGTTCGAGAACTGCGTAATGAGAACATCGATGTCATTAATTATACTTCTAACATCAACTTGTTTATTCAACGCACATTGAGTCCGGCTAAGATTTCCTCCATACGTCTGGATGAAACAAACAAGAAAGCTGAAGTGTTCTTAAAACCTGAAGAGGTATCGTTAGCTATTGGCAAGGGCGGGATGAACATTAAGCTGGCGTCCATGCTGACGGGCTATGTAATCGATGTTTTCCGTGAAACAGATGATATTGAAGATGATGACATCTATTTGGATGAATTTAAGGATGAAATCGATGCTTGGGTCATCGATGCACTCAAAAAGCTTGGTTGCGATACAGCTCGTAATGTTCTGGCCATTCCTCGTGATGAATTGATAGAGAAAGCGGACTTGGAAGAAAATACAGTAGATGAAGTGCTTGGCATCCTGCGTGCTGAATTTGAAGATTAATTTTTAAAACCAATTTATGTCGATTCGATTAAATAAGGTTACAAGAGATTTGAACGTTGGTATGTCCACATTGGTGGACTTCCTGCAAAAAAAAGGTCATGTGGTGGAAAACAATCCCAACACAAAGATCTCGGAAGAAGAATATGAAATGCTGGTCAAAGAGTACAGCAAAGACATGACGCTTAAACAGGAAGCTGAACGTCTGGTGCACGAACGAATTAACCGCGACCGGCCAAAAACAGAAGTTCCTGTGACTGTTCAACCTGCTGTTACGGAGCCTGTTGCAGAACCTACGCCGGCTCCCGTAGAAGAGGTGAAGCCAGTAGTTGTCACAAAGGAAGAGATTTACGAACCACATCCGCACATCAAAACTGTTGGTCACATTGACTTGGATCAGTTTAAACCGAAGCCCAAACAGGCTCCTGAACCAGTTCTTGAAAAACCAAAACCAGTAGAACCAAAGGTTGTCAAAGAGCCAATTAAGCCTGTTGATGTCGAACCAGTGAAGCCTGTTGTGAAGGAAACGCCTGCACCGGTTATACCTGTGGTTGAACCTGAAAAGCCCAAGGAAAAAGCTCCTGAGGTAAAAATTCCTGAACCAATAAAGGTTGTTCCTGAAACGCCTGTAGTTGAAGAGGTGCCGTCCGAACCCGAAATTTTCAAGTTGGGTGGTAATAAATTGGAATCGAATATCAAAGTAATCAAGACCATTGACCTGGATGCTTTGAATCAGTCCACTCGACCCAAGAAAAAGACTCAAGCAGAAAAGAAAAAGGAACGCGAAGAAAAAAATCAAGCTGAAAAGCCTAAAACAACCGCTCCGGGTGCTCGAACCAATGAATCGACCATTCCTAAGCCTGTTGCAGCAAGCACTGATCCGAACTTTCAAAAGAAGAAACGCAGTCGCATCAAGGATGGAAAAGTCAGAGTCAACGATACACAGACTCCAGGAACTCCCAGAGTTTCACAAAGTAGCTCTGATATCAAATCTCGACTAAAGAAACCAGTACTCAAATCGGAGGTCAGCACGGAAGACGTTTCCAAGCAAGTCAAAGAAACATTGGCGCGTTTGACTTCCAAACCTAAAAAGGGCACTAAATATCGTAAGGATAAACGTGAAGCGGGTTCTCAACGTCGTATGGAGGAAGCTGAACAGGAACGCCTTGAAAGCCAGACCATTAAAATTACTGAATTTGTTACTGTCAACGACTTGGCGAACATGATGAATGTTCCGGCCGTTCAGGTTATATCCACTTGTATGAGCATTGGACAGATGGTATCCATCAATCAACGTCTCGATGCTGAAACCATCAACTTCGTCGCTGATGAATTCGGATTCAAAACCGAATATGTAAGTGCTGAAGTTATGGAGGCTATCCAGGTAGAAGAAGATTCGGAGGAAGATTTGCTCCCTCGTCCTCCGATTGTAACCGTCATGGGTCACGTCGACCACGGTAAAACATCCTTGCTTGACTACATTCGTAATGCAAACGTGATCGCCGGCGAAGCCGGAGGTATTACGCAGCATATTGGTGCATATAATGTTACGTTGAAAGACGGACGTAAAATTACTTTCTTAGACACTCCGGGTCACGAAGCATTTACTGCCATGCGTGCTCGTGGAGCCAAAGTCACTGACATCGTCATTATCATTGTGGCTGCTGATGACAACGTGATGCCTCAAACCATTGAGGCCATCAACCATGCTGCTGCTGCAAACGTACCGATGCTTTTCGCTATCAACAAAATTGACAAGCCGGGCGCTGATCCGGAAAAAATTAAGGAAACCTTGGCACAAATGAATTATTTGGTAGAAGATTGGGGTGGTAAATACCAATCTCAGGATATCTCTGCCAAACAAGGTTTAAACGTTAAGGAACTGCTCGAAAAGGTATTGTTGGAAGCAGAAATGTTGGAACTTAAAGCAAATCCTAATAAAAAAGCAACTGGTTCTGTCATTGAATCCTCCTTGGACAAAGGCCGTGGTTATGTAGCCACTGTCTTGGTTAATAACGGAACGCTCAAAATAGGTGATATTGTCATTGCAGGTATCAACCACGGACGTATCAAGGCGATGTTCAATGAACGCGGTGTTCGTGTCAAAACTGCTGGACCAGCCGAGCCTGTTATGATTCTTGGTTTGAACGGCGCTCCTCAAGCAGGGGATAATTTCCATGTTTTGGATACAGAACAAGAAGCCCGTGAAATAGCCAACAAACGCGAACAATTGCAACGTGAACAAGGTCTTAGAACCAACAAATTGCTTACGTTGGCAGAAATCGGTCGTCGTATTGCTGTCGGAAACTTCAAAGAACTAAATGTCATCGTCAAGGGCGACGTAGATGGTTCGGTCGAAGCATTGTCTGACTCACTGATTAAACTGACAACTGAAGAAATTCAGGTGAATGTGATCCACAAAGCTGTTGGTGCCATTTCCGAATCGGATGTAACTTTGGCTTCGGCTTCCGACGCCATCATTGTTGGTTTCCAGGTACGTCCCTCTCAAGCTGCCCGCCGATTGGCTGACAAAGAAGGGGTGGACATGCACATGTACTCCATTATCTACGATGCCATCGAAGAAGTAAAATCTGCTATGGAAGGCATGCTTACTCCCGATGTTAAAGAAGAAATAACTGCCACCATCGAAATTCGCGACGTGTTCAAAATCACAAAAGTGGGTACTGTGGCTGGTTGTATGGTGAAAGAGGGCAAGGTCAAACGTGGAAACAAGCTCCGCTTGATTCGCGATGGAATTGTAATTTTCACCGGTGAAATGGGTGCTTTGAAGCGTTTCAAAGACGATGTAAAAGAAGTGAATTTTGGTTACGAATGCGGTTTGAGTTTTGCCAAATATGAAAATCTCCAGGTTGGCGATATCATTGAAGCATTTGAGGAAATCGAGGTTCGTAAAAGTTTATAAGGCTGTCGGCTCGTTTTAAATGAGCGACAACTGTTTCTAACAATCAAAGGTACCTGACGGAAAGCATTTTCACGTTCAGGTACCTTTGTTTATTTTAAAAAAAAAAAGCGATGGTTTGGATTGACGTTGTCATTGGACTACTTTTAATATTGGACTTGTTGAAAGGTGTTAAGCGTGGTTTTGTTTCTGAAGCAGGAACCATTATTGGTATCTTGGCTGGATTTTTCTTGGCGTCATCTTTGGGCAATACCACGGCGCATTTTCTACTCCCCATTTGTGGACACTCCCCACAATGGAGTGGTGTTTTGGGTTTTCTAATGACATTTTTGATTGTACTGGTACTAATCCTTATCTTGTCTAAAGTTTTTGAAAGTTTCCTAAAGGCTCTTTCATTGGGCTGGATGAACAAGCTCGCTGGCGGATTCTTCTGTTTTTTGAGAGGTATATTGGTATTAAGCATCGTTTTGAACCTCTATCAGGCTGTAGATAAGGATTGTAGCCTAATTGGAAAAGAAAAGGTAAAAGCATCGGTTTTTTACAAACCAATTCGTAATTTTGCTTCGTCTATTTTTCCAACTGTTCGGTTGTTTAAACACCCCGAAGATCCCTTGAAAGTAGACAACAAACAAATGGAGGTTTAATTATGGAAGTAGAACAAGATACGATACTTGATCAAGTCACCAGTGGTGATTATAAATACGGTTTTGTCAGTGACTTTGCATCGGAAAGCATTCCATCCGGACTGAGCGAGGATGTAGTGAGATTGATTTCATCAAAGAAAAATGAACCAGAATGGTTGTTGGAATTCCGTTTGAAAGCCTACAACCACTGGCTGACATTGAAAATGCCCCAATGGCCGCATTTGACAATTCCGGAAATTGATTATCAGAAAATTATTTTTTATTCGGTTCCTAAACCCCGTGTTGCTCCGACAAGTCTGGATGAAGTCGACCCAGAGTTATTGAAAACGTTCGATAAATTGGGCATTTCTCTCGAAGAACAAAAATTGCTTTCTGGTATGGCTGTGGATGCCGTCATGGATAGTGTTTCGGTGAAAACCACTTTTAAGGAGAACTTGGCTGAACTGGGAATCATCTTCTGCTCGTTCAGCGAAGCAGTGCAACAATATCCGGATTTGGTTCGACAATATCTCGGATCGGTCGTAGGTTATCGAGACAATTTCTTTGCCGCTCTTAATTGTGCCGTATTCAGTGATGGCTCTTTTGTCTATATACCGAAAGGAGTACGGTGTCCGATGGAACTTTCCACCTATTTCCGAATCAATGCAGCTAATACAGGACAATTTGAACGAACGCTCATCATTGCCGATGACGAATCGTATGTAAGTTACCTTGAAGGCTGTACTGCACCAATGCGTGACGAAAACCAACTTCATGCTGCCATTGTTGAAATCATTGCACTGGAAAAGGCAGAAGTAAAGTATTCCACCGTACAAAATTGGTACCCGGGCGACAAAAACGGAATGGGTGGTATCTTCAATTTCGTGACCAAACGCGCCTTATGCAAGGGAAATCATTCCAAAGTGTCTTGGACACAGGTGGAAACCGGTTCGGCCATTACCTGGAAATATCCGAGTTGTATTTTGGCCGGCGACGATTCTACTGGTGAATTTTACTCCGTCGCTGTAACCAATAACTTCCAACAGGCCGATACTGGAACAAAAATGATTCATTTGGGCAAGAATACTAAAAGCCGAATCGTTTCCAAGGGGATTTCAGCCGGACGTAGTCAAAACAGCTACCGTGGTCTTGTAAAAGTTTCACAAAAAGCTGAAAATGCCCGTAATTTCTCTCAATGCGACAGCTTGCTATTGGGTGACCAATGTGGCGCACATACTTTCCCTTACATCGATATCAACAATGAGACTGCCGTGGTAGAACACGAAGCGACTACATCCAAAATCAATGAAGACCAACTTTTTTACTGCAATCAAAGGGGTATTTCCACTGAAGATGCTGTGGGACTCATTGTCAATGGATATGTGAAAGAGGTTATCAACAAGTTGCCGATGGAGTTTGCCGTTGAGGCTCAAAAGCTGCTTCAAATTTCGCTTGAAGGCAGCGTCGGATAAATGGAGGGGTTGAATTATTCACTGTTCACGCTTTGGGGCTATCCATTAAGCGTATTGGAACTGGTCGGAGTGCTGACCGGTTTTGCTTCGGTTATTTTGGCATCCAAGGCTTGGGCAATCAATTTTCTGTTTGGGTTAGTCAATGCCCTGGTCTATTTTTTACTGTATTTCCAATATCACCTTTATTCGGTGATGTTGCTGCAACTGTTCTATTTCAGTTTCAGTATTTATGGATACTATCATTGGAAACATCCAAAGGCGGAAGAAGCAGACGGTAAATGTGAACAAAGAATAGGTTTATTGAATTGGAGGACAAGAGTTTATTGGATTATCGGCATCGTGGTGATTGGAATAGCTTGGGGATGGGGAGTCATTCATTTCCAGGCACGATATCCACAATACTTTGCACCACCTGCGTTTCCAATGTTGGATGCAATATTGACAGTGGGAAGCGTAGTAGCCCAATATCTGCTCTCCAGAAAGATATGGGAGAATTGGATTTTGTGGCTTGTTTTGGATGGAATCAGCACGGTGTTGTATGCGTCGATAGGGATGGTTTTCACCGCCATCATGTTTGGCACCTTCACCCTTATTGCCATTAAAGCGGTTTTTGAATGGAAAAAGATATATGAAGCGTACGAATGATGAAATAGAAGAACCGGTTCGTAAAAGCCCATGGGTTTTAGCGGGAGGCATCCTGATTCTGGTCTTGTTAACCATTTTGGGAATTTTTCTGTTGGTTGAAGCATTAAAAATTCCGGATGGGCCTCAGGATGTGTTGGATATGAAAAGAATGGCTGCCAGCGGTATCGGCGTCATATTATTTTCGATCGCTGTTTTTTTCTTCTTGATACGACTTTATAAGCCATCAACACCTTCAAAAAAAACGATTAAACGGAAACCGTCCAAAAGAAAAAAAACTTCGAAAAGAAAATAAAAAGTAAAAATCAGTAAAACTCAGAATATGTTGCTTGAAATTAAGAACTTGCATGCAAACGTCGATGGAAAGGAAATCCTAAAGGGCATCAACTTGACCATCAATGAAGGAGAAATACACGCCATCATGGGGCCAAACGGCTCCGGTAAAAGTACCCTATCTGCCGTAATGACTGGAAATCCAGCGTTTACAGTGACTGAAGGTGAAATCTGGTTCAATGGTAAGAATTTGTTGGAAATGAGCCCGGAGGACAGATCGCGTGAAGGTCTGTTCCTGAGTTTCCAATACCCCGTGGAAATTCCAGGAGTGAGCATGGTCAATTTTATGCGAGCTGCTGTGAACGAACACCGTAAATACCGCAGTGAAGCGGCTTTGTCTGCTTCCGACTTCTTAAAGTTAATGCGCGAAAAGCGTACTGTTGTTGAATTGGACAGTAAATTGGCCAATCGTTCTGTCAACGAAGGTTTTTCGGGTGGTGAGAAGAAACGAAATGAAATTTTTCAAATGGCCATGTTGGAACCTAAGCTTTCCATTCTCGACGAAACGGACAGCGGCTTGGATATTGATGCTCTACGTATTGTTGCACAGGGTGTTAATAAACTGAGTTCCCCTACGAATTCCACCATTGTCATCACACATTACCAACGATTGTTGGATTACATCGTTCCAGATAAAGTGCATATTTTGTACAACGGACAGATTGTCAAAACAGCCGGTCGTGAACTCGTTTTGGAACTCGAAGAAAAAGGCTACGACTGGATTAAACAAGAAGTGGACGGAAAATGAAAGCGGAAGAAACCTATCTGAATATCTACCGACAGTACTGTGAAGTGGTAGCTCAGCATTCAGCTCCATTGCTTAACAGTAAGCGGGAGAATGCTTTAACTGTATTGAACGAAAATGGCATACCCGATGTTTCGCAAGAAGAATACCGTCATTTTGATTTGCATAAAGCCTTGTCGTACGATTATGGAATGAACCTGAATCGGTTTGTAACCAAGTTGAATCCTCATGATGTTTTCTGTTGTGATGTTCCAAACCTTTCAACCCGACTTCTTTTCGTTGTAAACGATTCGTGCTCCAAAACACCTTTGAAAGTTCCACTACCGGAAGGTGTTTTGTGCGGAAGTCTGCAGGAATTTGCAGTGACACACGCAGACATCTTAGAATCCTATTACGGTCGACTATCTGAAGAATCTTCCGATGGAATGGTTGCTTTGAATACTCTTTTTGCGCAAGACGGATTTGTTTTCTACATCCCGGCAGGTGTACATATTGATAAACCGATTCAGTTGATACAGGTATTGCACGGGAATGAGGATCGTATGGTTAACCGCCGTTTGTTGGTGATAGCCGAAGAAGGTGCCCATGCCCAATTACTGGTTTGCGACCATGCCCTTTCATCCAAAAAATTCATTTCCAATCAGGTAACCGAGATTTTTGTGGGCAAAAATGCCTCCCTCGAATTTTATGAATTGGAAATGGATCACGATGATACGATCCGTGTGGCCAATACCTTGGTCAAACAGGAGGATCATTCCACTTTACTCATGAATGGCATCACCTTACAGAATGGACAGACAAGAAACAACATCAATGTGAAATTAATCGGTGAATACGCCCAAACGAATTTGTCAGGAATGGCATTGGCCGATCAAGAGCATGTGGTGGACAACAACTTATTTGTTGAACACGTGGCTCCGCATTGTACCAGTCAGGAACTATACAAATATGTCATTGATGATTCTGCCCGAGGTGTTTTTGGTGGCAGAATACTGGTTCGCAAAAATGCACAGAAAACGGCTGCCTATCAATCCAACAAGAATTTATGCTCCACTCGTGAAGCACGAATGTATACAAAGCCCCAGCTTGAAATTTATGCTGATGATGTTAAATGCAGTCATGGAACAGCAACTGGTCAAATCGATGAAAAAGCACTTTTCTATATGCGTTCTCGTGGTATCTCCGAAACAGAAGCACGGTTGCTTCTCAAATTTGCATTCACAGCCGATGTCATCGATAACATTCGCCTGGAACCCTTAAAAGACAGAATGAAGATGCTTGTTGAGAAACGTTTTCGTGGTGAACTGGCCAAATGCGACGGATGTGCCGCTAACCGTAATTAAAGGAAGCGACATGGAAGATTTTATCAGAGACATACGGGCAGAATTCCCCATTTTATCGACGAAAGTCTATGGTAAGGAGTTGATTTATCTTGATAATGGTGCAACAACTCAAAAACCAAGAAGGGTTGTTGAAAAAATTGAAAGTGGATATTATACCACCAATTCAAATATTCACAGAGGCGTCCATTACTTAAGTCAGCGTGCGACAGAAGCGCACGAAAATGCTCGTGAGCGTGTCCGTCGATTTTTGAACGCTGACTTGGCGTCTGAAATCATCTTTACCAGAGGCACAACGGAAGCGATCAACTTAGTTGCTTTTTCTTTTGGTGAAGCCTTTTGTCACGAAGGAGATGAAATTATTGTCACCGTCATGGAACATCATTCCAACATTGTGCCCTGGCAGATGCTTTGTGAACGGAAAAAAATGGTGTTGAAAGTCATTCCAATAAATGAACGGGGTGAATTGGTTCAAGATGCTATCGAGGATTTACTCACTTCAAAAGTAAAACTAATGGCCATCACGCATGTCTCTAATGTCTTGGGGACGGTCAATCCGGTTAGGGAGATGATCCAAAAAGCACATGCTGTCGGTATACCCGTATTGGTGGACGGAGCGCAATCAGTTCCACACCTAAAAGTGGATGTTCAGCAATTGGATGCCGATTTCTACGCCTTTTCAGCTCACAAGATTTATGGCCCTGCAGGTATAGGAGTTCTTTATGGAAAAACCGAATGGCTTCAAAAAATGCCTCCCTATCAAGGTGGTGGTGAAATGATCGAGCAAGTTCATTTCGAAAAAACGACGTACAATGTATTGCCCTATAAGTTTGAAGCAGGAACTCCTGATTTCATTGGGTCAACAGCTTTGTCGGAAGCGCTCGACTTTGTCGATGGAATTGGCTTGGATCGCATTGCAAATTACGAGCACGAACTGTTGGCGTATGCTACTGATGAGATGAAAAAGATCGATGGAATGAGGATCATTGGAACGGCTTCCGATAAAAGTGCAGTTCTTTCCTTCTTACTTGGTACCATCCATCCGTTTGACGTTGGTACGCTGTTGGACCATTTGGGTATTGCCGTTCGTACTGGTCACCATTGCGCACAACCTTTGATTGACAACTTAGGCATCGATGGAACCGTTCGGGCATCATTTGCTATTTACAATACAGCGGAAGAAGTGGATACCTTAGTTAAGTCCTTAGTTCGCGTAAAAAATATGTTTTAATACCTTTAAAAATGAGCATTAACGATACTCAGGACGCCATCATTGAGGAATTCAACGAGTTTGAAGATTGGATGGACAAATATCAATTATTGATTGATACAGGAAACAGTTTGGAACCGCTCGATGAGCAATTCAAACAGTCGCAATACCTAATTGAAGGCTGTCAGAGTAGAGTTTGGCTTCATGCTGATTATATCGGTGGTAAAGTCGTTCTGAAAGCTGAAAGTGACGCCGTCATTGTCAAAGGCATCGTCATGTTGCTGATCCAAGTCATGTCGGATAGGACACCACAGGAAATCTTAGATGCAGATCTTTATTTTATTGATAGAATTGGTTTGAAGGATCACCTTTCACCTACGCGAGCCAATGGTCTTGTTTCCATGGTGCGCCAAATCCGAAATTATGCTTTGGCATACAAGTTAAAGGAAAACTAGGCGATTATTCTCCGAAAGCCAATTCCAGCTGATCTTCCAGTTGCCTAAAACTTTTTCGGTGGTGTTCGGTCAGACCGTATTTTCGGATCGCATTCCGATGATCCAAGGTCGGATAGCCTTTATTTGATTTCCAGTTGTAATGGGGATTCTGCTCGTGCAGCATTAACATATAATCATCACGGTACGTCTTTGCCAAAATCGATGCAGCTGCAATATTCAAATATTTTCCGTCTCCTTTGACTTGACAGAAAAAATCGATGTCGGAGTAATGTTCAAATCTTTTTTCTTCTGCTTTTTGGTGGAGAAGTTTATAAAGTGGAATTTGGTGAATATGTCGAAAGCGGTTCCCGTCAATAAGCAAAAATTCAGGCTTCGGTTCTAATTGAATGATGGCACGATGCATAGCCAGGAAAGAAGCATTCAGTATGTTCAATTTGTCGATTTCGTGGGCTTCAACAATGCCCAATCCCCAGGAAATAGCTTCTTTTTCAATAATATCCCGTAATTCGTAACGCTTTTTCTCGCTGAGTTGTTTGGAATCATTGAGTTCCTCGTTACGAAAATCTTTAGGCAGTATGACCGCTGCTGCAAAAACAGGCCCAGATAAACATCCTCTGCCGGCTTCGTCACATCCGGCTTCGAGCAAATCCTTATTTAAATAGGCGTTCAGCATTGCATCATACTTTAAGGGTTGAAAATCACATTTAAAAGTGTTTCCCCAACCATCTTTAGGCTGTTTTTATCGATGTTTTTCATGGTGTCATCCATGGTATGCCAATAAGATACAAAACCAGTTCCATTGCTTGGATTATAGTCGATGATGTCAATGCAAGGGATTCCAGCGATGCGGTTCACATACAAATGGTCGTCTGTGATGGCTCCGCCTTCGGCTGGTACAAAGTAAGAATTATACCCAAGTGTAGCAGCAGATGCCCAGACTCGTTGGAGCACTTGGGGAGCATATTGAAGGGAGTAATAATCCCACATGAAATTTGGAGCCTTACCGCCGACCATATCCAAAAGTATACCGAATTCTGCCTGATAACCAGACTTTTTAGCCTCTTTTGCCCAATACTGAGTACCTAAACACCAAGTGCTTTCGTTGTCAGGTTTTTTTGAAAATCTAGGCGTGCCTAAGTCTTCAGCATCTAAAAATAGGATGTCGATGCCGTAGTTTGGAAAACGTCCTTTGGCGGCTTCCATTTGTAGTTGACGACCAATTTCCAACAACACACCCACCCCGCTGGCACCATCATTCGCACCATCAATGGGGCTATGCCAATTGGCTTGGTTGGCATCTTGATCTGCCCAAGGTCTGGAATCCCAATGAGAACATAATACGATACGCTTGGTTTTTTCAGGTTGAAATGAAGCAATGATGTTAGTTGCATGCAGCTTGGTGCCGTCCCAGGATATTAATTCGCAATCTTGTAACACCGTTTTGGCTCCGAAATCTCTCATTTTTTTTGTAAGATATTCTTTGCAATCAGCATGTTCTTTTGTATTGGGGACCCTTGGACCAAACGATGTCTGTTTTTCTACATAGCTATATGCACTATCGGCGTCAAACGTCGTATTTACGGTTATTGCTTCCGATTGCTCTGCCTTTTTCTGAGAGCCAGCTCCACATGAAAGGATTCCGAAAGCTCCGATTAACAAAGTAATGCCGAGTTGAATGGTTTTATGCATGTTGTAAGTTATTAAAAATGTAGGCGAACGCCGTCCTGACCGACTTCAAGAAGCACTTCAGCTCCACAAATCATGGGGAGGTTTTGGCCTTCGTGACCTACCGGAAAATTAAAGCAAACGGGATAAGAATAATCAGAAACAGCATCAGCAACAATTTCAAGCACTGTTTTTCCGAATAAGGGATCTTCTTCATAATCCGAAAAATTCCCAACGATCAGACCTGAAATACGGCTTAGTATGCCACCCAGTTTAAGGTTGTGCATCATCCGATCGACGACATATGGTTTTTCGCCAATATCTTCGATGAAAAGGATACTTTTTTCTGGAATGTAGTCAAAAGGAGTTCCTCTCAAACTATAAAGGATAGAGAGGTTGCCACCCATTAGGTTGCCTTCTGTTTTACCAAAGCGATTGAGTGGATGGGGTGTGCAAATATACTTGGGCAAAGTTCCTGAAAGAATTGATTTCAACTGGCTTACCTCGGCCTGCTCAATTTTCAATGATTCAGTAAGTGCTTTAGCCATTCCACCGTGAATGGAAGCGTAACCTTCCTTTTGCAAAATAGCGTGCAGCATTGTGATATCGCTGTACCCGATGATCCATTTCGGATGATTTTTGAATTCGTTCCAATTTAGTTTATCAATAATTTGAATGGATCCATAGCCTCCGCGAGTGCAAAAGATGGCCTCGCACTGAGCATCATCAAGCGCTTCCTGAAAATCGAACAACCGCTCCTCCATTGAACCTGCGAACCGACCGTTTCGCCCCGTCGCATATTGACCAACCCGTACTGTAAATCCCCAGTTTTCCAGGCATTTAATGGCGCCCTGTACCCATACTGTATCGATGACTCCGGCAGGCGAAACCAAACGAACGATGGATCCTTTTTGTAGGAAGGGCGGGAGGAACATTTGCAGAAGTATTTACCGGTTGTATAGACAAAAGTAGTATTTAATATGAAAGGTTTTAAGCCTCCTTTGCAGAATTTTGAATTATTGGTGACCTTGTTGGTTCGTAAAGTCAAAAAGAAGTAAAATCATAATAGAAGTGGGTTAAAATATAAAATAATTGCTTAATTTTGCCATCTTTCATATCAGATTGAAACTTTTATAACCACAAATACGCGTGTAATGGAAAATTCGACCAATATTGGCCAGAAAGTGAAGTCAATTCGTGAGTCCAAGAGCATTTCTGTTGAACAATTGGCTCAGGGTTCAAGTCTTACTGTTGAGCAAATCGTTCTCATTGAAGAAAATCAGAATCTGCCCTCCTTGGCACCACTGATTAAAATTGCTCGGTTTTTAGGTGTTCGTTTGGGAACATTTTTAGATGACAGTCAGGATTTAGGTCCTGTTATATGTCGTAAAAACGATCGAATCAATGGGGTTAGCTTTTCGAGTGAAACAGCGAATTCACATAACAATCTGAAATTCTTTTCATTGGCTCAATCAAAAGTTGGCCGTAGCATGGAACCGTTCTTAATTGATATAGATTCTGCATCAAGCACTGGTTATCAGCTATCTTCTCATGAGGGGGAAGAATTCATATATGTTTTGAATGGCGAAATTGAGGTTAGTTATGGTACATCCAAATTTGTTCTTGAAGCTGGTGAGAGCATTTATTACGATTCCATAGTAGAACACAATGTTCATGCTGCCAACGACTCTGTAGCCAAAATTTTGGCGGTGGTTTATACACCTTTCTAATTTGAGGAACATGCAGTTATATGACAGAACTTTAGGGGATTGGCTTGAGCTTTGGG
The DNA here is from genome assembly GCA_035719105.1 of Bacteroidales bacterium. Classification (GTDB taxonomy): domain Bacteria; phylum Bacteroidota; class Bacteroidia; order Bacteroidales; family UBA1402; genus UBA8389. The sequence goes on from DASTGN010000004.1 coordinate 384,789, forward strand.
CTCAAAATACCCCGGACAGAGAATACATTGTTTACTCGGACAGGAATTTGCGTTTTACATGGGCACAATTTAATCAACGTGTGGACGAAGCAGCATTGGGCTTCCTTGCCATTGGTGTTAAAAAAGGCGATCATGTCGGTATTTGGGCTCAAAATGTACCCGAATGGCTCACCTACATGTATGCTTGTGCCAAGATAGGTGCCGTTTATGTTACCGTGAATACCAGTTACAAACAACACGAGTTGGAATATCTGGTCGAGAATTCAGACATGCATACTCTCTGTATCACCGACGGTACCTGGGATTCCAATTATGTGGACATGACTTATGAAATGTTGCCTGAACTGCGTCAATGTATGCGAGGGGAGCTCAATAGCACACGATTTCCTAAAATGAAGAATGTAGTTTACATCGGTCATGAAAAATTTCGTGGCATGTACAGCGCTTCGGAATTGCTTTTGTTGGGAAAAAATAAAGACATTAAAATACTAAAAGACATTCAAAAAACGGTGGTTGCAGATGATGTGATTATGATGCAATACACTTCAGGTACCACCGGTTTTCCCAAAGGTGTGATGCTTTCGCATTACAATTTGGCAAACAATGGTTACCTAACCGGTGAGCATATGAAGTTTACCGACAAGGACAAACTTTGCATTTGTGTGCCTTTGTTCCATTGTTTCGGAGTAACCCTGGCAACAACCAACTGTTTGACACATGGTTGTACACAGGTCATGGTTGAACGGTTTGACCCTTTGGTTGTGCTCGCGTCCATACATAAGGAACGCTGCACCGTACTTTACGGCGTTCCGACCATGTTTATTGCCGAACTGAATCATCCCATGTTTGAGATGTTCGACATGTCCAGCCTTCGAACCGGGATCATGGCAGGAGCTTTATGTCCCATTGAGCTCATGAAAAGGGTCAGTGAGAAAATGTTTATGCAAATAACCAGTGTGTACGGACTGACTGAAAGTTCTCCGGGTATGACTCAAACCCGAATTGACGATACCTTCGAAGTTCGTACAACCACCGTTGGCCGACCTTACGAATTTACTGAGGTGGTCATCATGAATCCTGAAACTGGCGAAATCATGCCGGATGAAACGCAAGGAGAAATTTGCTGCCGCGGTTACCTGAACATGAAAGGATATTATAAAAATCCGAATGCGACCGCTGAGGCTATTGATAAAGATGGTTGGTTGCACAGTGGTGATCTTGGTATCCGTGATTCTCAAGGAAATTATCGAATTACCGGAAGAATCAAGGATATGATTATCAGAGGAGGAGAAAATATTTATCCCCGTGAAATCGAGGAATATCTTTATCATTTGGAAGGTGTGAAAGATATCCAGGTGGCTGGAATTTCTTCTGAGAGATATGGTGAAGAAGTCGGAGCGTTCATCATACTCAAAGAAGGTTTCGAAATGGATGAACAAGCCGTACGAGATTTTTGTCGTGGACAAATAGCTCGTCACAAGATTCCTAAATACATTTTCTTCATTAAGGAATTCCCTATGACAGGAAGTGGTAAGATTCAAAAGTTCAAATTAAGAGACCTTGGTTTGCAATGGTTGAAGGAAAAAGGAGTGGAAGTCATTTGAATAGAGCAAATTAAATTGAATTATAAAGTAGATGGTCTCGGGATAATGCCCGGGACCATTTTTTGTTATCATTTTTTAATCCTCAAACGAAGTGCTGCAATTTAATATTCTGTATCTTTGAGAAACAAGTCATAAAAAACAAAACAAATGGAAAAAACCCGTTCAGGCCGCATCCGAAAAAAGGATTTGATAGCCTCCATAATGACCTTCTTTCAGCAAGATAGCGGGAGAACATTTAATTATCTGCAAGTATCTAATGCCTTGGGGCTTACCAAGCAAGCATTGAAAGTGATGGTTGCTGAATGCTTGGCTGAACTGACCATACAGGATTATTTGATCGAAGTGTCAACCGGGAAATTCAAGTTCAATGAGCGAGGACTGTTTATTGAAGGCACCATCAAGCGAAGTCGTAACGGGAAAAACTATCTGAATCCAGACGATGGCGGAGCACCAATTTTTATAGCCGAACGAAACTCGGGGCATGCAATGGATGGGGACCGTGTTCGGGTCATGCATTCTGCCAAAAAAACGTTTAGTGACCCTGAAGGTGAAGTGGTAGAAGTTTTGGAACATTCAGACAGTACGTTTGTTGGTATTTTGGAAGTTGAAAAGAATTATGCGTTCCTTATTACTGATAGTAAAAAACTAGCCAACGATATTTTCATCCCGAAAGATAAGATACATGGAGGGAAGTCCGGCCAAAAGGTGGTGGTTCGCATTGTCGAATGGCCGACCCGTTCCAAGAACCCCATTGGAGAAGTCGTTGATGTCTTGGGTGAGGTCGGCGACAATAATACCGAAATGAACGCCATTATGGCTGAGTTTGGGTTGCCTTACACCTATCCGGTTGAAATGGAAAAGGCTGCAGAAAATATTTCCGATGAAATTACTCCTGAAATCATTGCAGAACGTGAAGATTTCCGTGATGTTGTCACTTTCACCGTCGACCCGCATGATGCAAAAGATTTTGACGATGCCTTGTCTGCACGAAAACTTTCGAATGGGAATTGGGAAATTGGCGTTCACATCGCTGATGTGACCCACTATGTAAAACCTGGTACAGCCATCGATCGGGAAGCCGAAAGTCGGGCAACTTCGGTTTATTTGGTGGACCGAACTGTCCCCATGCTTCCTGAGCGCTTATGCAACCAGATTTGCTCATTGCGTGCAGACGAAGAAAAGTTGTGTTTTTCCTGTGTTTTTGAAATGGACGACCATGGATCCGTTAAAAAACACCGCATCGTTCGTACGGTAATCAAATCGAATCGTCGCTTCACCTACGAAGAAGCACAAGAAATTATTGAAACCGGTGTTGGCGATTATGCCAATGAGGTTTTGACGCTGGATCGATTGGCAAAAATCTTACGTAAAAAACGTTTCGCAGCAGGTGCCATTAATTTTGACCGATGGGAAGTTAAATTCAACATCGACGAAAAAGGGAAACCCCTAAGTGTCTATTTCAAAGTTGCCAAAGATTCCAATAAAATGATTGAGGAATTTATGTTGTTGGCAAATCGAACCGTAGCAGAATTTGTTGGCAAAGGTAAAACGCCTAAAACTTTTGTTTACCGCATCCACGACCAGCCAAATACAGAAAAAATGGAGAATTTCGCTGAATTCATCCGTCGCTTCGGTTATAAGTTGAAAACCAGCGGTAGTAGTTCAGAAGTTTCCAAGTCAATCAACCTATTGCTTGATGAAGTTCAAGGAAAGCGGGAAGAAAACCTGATCGAAACGGTGGCAATTCGTGCCATGGCAAAAGCTATATATTCGACCGAAAACAAGGGACACTACGGTTTGGCATTTGAATTCTATACGCACTTTACCTCACCCATACGCAGATACCCGGACATGATGGTGCACCGTTTGCTGGAACGATACCTGGCAGGTGGGCGAAGTGTTTCGGCGGATCGTTGGGAGGACCTTTGTGTACATAGTTCCGACATGGAGCAATTGGCAGCCCAGGCAGAACGAGCTTCCGTCAAATACAAGCAAGTTGAATTCATGTCAGAGCGTTTGGGTAACGTTTATGAAGGTGTAATATCGGGTGTAACCGAATGGGGTCTGTACGTAGAATTAAACGAAAACAAATGCGAAGGGATGTTGCCGATTCGCGACCTCGATGATGACTATTACGAGTTTGACGAAAAGAACTATTGTTTGTCCGGGCGTCGGAACCATAAGTCCTATAGGCTTGGGGATCCCATTAACATACAGGTAGTTCGGGCAAATTTGGAACGTAAGCAATTAGATTTTGCACTCGTTAAAGAACCAGGATCGGGAAATGAAACGGCAAACGTCCGAACGTCTGATTTCAAAGGTAAATCGACCAAAAACCGCTCTAAATCAAAGGATTTTTACTCAAAAAAAAGAAAATAATTCTCAATCAGGATCGGATTGAGGTATACGAATCAAGTAGGAAAAACATTCATATTTTTATTTGTAATTAGTATCTTTGGTCGTTCCTTAAATTAAACTATAATATGAAAGATTTGTTTGACTTGACAGGTAAAGTGGCTGTCGTAACTGGCGGTAATGGAATTCTTGGACGTTCCATGTGTGCTGGTTTGTGTGATAAAGGTGCCAGAGTGGTCATTATTGGCCGTAAGGTTGAAAGTGGTGAAGCAGTCGTTGCTGAATTAAAGGCAAACGGCGGGGATGCTATTTTCTGTAAATGTGACGTCTTGGATCTGAAACAGCTTGAACAGGTCAAAGATGAAATTCTAAGAATTTATGGCAAAATAGATATTCTTGTGAACGCTGCCGGTGGTAACATGCCTGGAGCTAGTGTTCAACCAGACAAGAGCGTATTTGATATCGATATGGAAGCCATTCGTACAGTTTTTGAACTGAATTATTTCGGAACGCTTTACCCCATTCGTGTATTTGCCGAGGTCATGGTTAAACAAGGCCACGGTAATATCATCAACATCACTTCTGCCACTGCTGAACGCCCGTTGACAAGAGTGCTGGGCTATTCATCGGCTAAAGCAGCTGTTAAAAACCTGACAGAATGGTTGGCAGTTGAATTTGCTCAAAAATATGGAGAAAACTTCCGAGTGAATGCTTTGACTCCAGGATTTTTCCTAACTGAACAAAACCGCTTCTTATTAACCAATCAAGATGGTAGCCTCACCCCAAGAGGTGGACTGATTATAAAAGGCACTCCACTGAGCAGAATGGGAAACCCTGAAGACCTTCAAGGTGCACTTGTTTATTTGGCAAGCGATGCCTCTAAGTTCGTGACTGGTACAACCACGATCGTTGACGGCGGTTTTAACGCCTTCAGCGGAGTTTAAGCCCTGCTTGGCTTCTTTATTCAAACACCTTACTTTTTGGATACCATCAATATTTTTGATGGTATCCAATTTGCAAAACATTGAATCTCAATCGCTTGTTAAGAAGGAAGTGGTTGTAGTCGCTTATACTGATAATGAACATTATCGGTTCAGCGATGGGCTTTGTGCCATTCAACGGAATCAGCTATGGGGCTTTATCGATACGACAGGTAAATTTGTCATCGATTTCCGGTTTAGTAGCAATGGATTTGAGATTCCGACCTTTCATGAGGGAAAGTGTTGTGTAAGCATTCAATCTAGTTCAGGCGAGATTACCCCGATTTACATTGACAAAGCAGGTAATACCCTTTTTCAAAATCAAGTTTTTAGTGGCATCACTGCGTTTTCAAATGGATTGGCAATCGTTGAAAAAACTGAGTCGACCAAATCACCCTACCTTTCATTGATCGATAGTACCGGAAAGCCGGTGGCAGGAGCAATTTCTCCCGGATATTCTCCAGATATGAAACTCGAGTTTCGCGGCTTCAGTGATGGTTTGGCTGCAATTTTCGACTCTAAGACCAATTCATGGGGATTTATCAATACCAAGGGGAAATGGGCAATTTTACCAGATTCAAAGTTTCAAACGGTAGGCGATTTTCACGATGGATTGGCTTATATCCAAAATGCTGCAGAAGGGAAATGGGGAGCGATCAACACAAAGGGCGAATTAATCATTCCTTATATGTATGACAACCGGCCGCTCGATTTTGCGGAAGGCCTTTCGGCGGTCAGAAATCAAGAAGATAAAGTTGGTTATATTGATAAAACTGGAAATCTGATTATTCCTTATCATTATGAACCAATCATGAATCAAAATGGCTTATCTTTTTTTGAAGGCAATGCCATCGTTTCCAGAGAGGGCAATTACTATTCAATTTCGGCCATTGGCAAAGAAAATCTTAAAATAGGCGATGCTTCGATGGAAGTCCGAATGCTCCAAAATGGCTTGATTGCATTCAAAAAATGGACAAAATCGGAAATTTGGGGAATTGGGTTGATTCGTACCAATGGTGAAGTGCTTTTGGAACCGAATCAATTATACCAACTTGAAGAATTCGACAATGGTTTGGCACATGCTCAAGCTAAAATAAACGGATTGAATTACAATGGATTTGTCGATTTAGAGGCAAACTTTGTCATTCTGAACGAAAATCAATAACGATCGAACTTATACTATTCTGCCAATATGAGCCTTTGTTTTAAACAAACCATGCGTTGGTTCGGTCCCGAGGATCCTGTCAGCTTAAGTGATATTCGCCAGGCGGGAGCTACCGGAGTTTTAACCGCATTGCATCAATATGCACCAGGCGAAGTATGGCCTCTGGAAGCTATTCGTGAACGTCAGAAAATTATTCGTGCCGCTGGACTGGAATGGGAAGCAGTGGAAAGTGTCAATGTGCATGAGGATATCAAACGTCGATTTGGCAATTATAAAAAATACATCGAAAACTATAAGATTTGTCTTCGAAATTTAGCTGATTGCGACATTAAAGTGGTCATTTATAATTTTATGCCGGTTCTGGATTGGGTTCGAACCAATTTGTATTACACCATTGACGATGGCTCTAAGGCCATGTATTTTGAAAAAGCCGCATTTCAGGCGTTTGATTTGTTTGTTTTGAAACGTCCTGGTGCACGGACTGAATACTCTGAAGAAGAAATTTCAAAGGCTACCCATCGTTTTAAAACGATGACAAAAACTGAAATGGATGTATTGATGCAAGTGATGTTGGCTGGGCTACCGGGTTCAGACATACATTATACGGTGGAACAAATTTTGGCCGACCTGAACAAGTACAAAGAAATAGATGCTTCTAAGTTGAGGGAACATCTCATTCTATTTCTAAAAGAAATTTGCCCTTTAGCCGATGAACTCGGAGTGAAAATGGCCATTCACCCTGATGATCCTCCTTTTCCGGTTTTGGGTCTGCCTCGCATCAGTAGTAACGAAGCTGACTTTCAAGCTTTGCTGGATGCCGTTCCCAATCCTTCCAATGGAATCTGTTTTTGCGTCGGTTCGTTAAGCGCTGGACCAGATAACGATTTGGCTGGAATGGCTACACGACTGGGGCACAGGATTTTTGCAACCCATTTACGAAGTACCCAACGAGACAATGAAGGCAACTTTTTTGAAGCCAACCATCTGGAAGGTTCTGTTGATATGTATCAGGTAATGAGGAATTTAATACTAAAACTTAGGGAAAGGGGCGAGCAAATTCCGTTGCGTCCAGATCACGGACATCAAATGATGGACGATTTGAACAAGACGCAAAAGCACTTTGGATATTCAGGCATTGGACGTATGCGTGGGTTATCTGAATTGCGTGGCCTGGAACTGGGTATTTGTCGGTCGTTGGATTAAAAAACGAAGCCGTTACAACATCACGTTGGAGCGGCTTCTTTCTATATAGAGGAAATTAAAAAGAGTTCTATCCGGAGGAAAACTCCGGAGGGACGTCTTCCAATAATTATTAGACGTCAACGTTTGAAAAACGCTACAGAAAATCAATTATTTTTTTGAAATTTCTAAAATTGATAACTCAGTACGAGTTCACCACCAGTTTCGGTCAATCTTGGAGCGTAACTAAGACCATTCTTAAACTTGGGTGCTAATGCGTCAAAAACCCAAAATGTAGCATTAGTCGAAAAAATTCCCACAGCAGAACCCATCAACACATCGGGTAGGAAATGCCTGTTTCTTGCAATTCTGGCATATGCAACCCAGGTTGCAATGCCGTATCCCGCAATTGAAATCCATGGGCTGACCGAACCAAATTCCCGATGAAGCAAGGTTGCACCAACAAAAGCCATGGAGGCATGTTGTGAGGGGAAAGACTCATTACCATAAATCGGATTTGGTCGAGTAATGTGAGTGGCTATTTTGGTTCGATATACTATGAAATCGGCCAAAATATACGATAATCCACCGATTGCCATCTCCTCCCATATGGAATGTTTACCTTTTACACCTAACAATGAAAGTGCAGCTACAGCTCCCATTGGGACATAACGTAGTTCATCGTCAAATAAATTAATGCTTTCGGACGAATTCCAGTTCATTTGTTCCTGAATTTTGAACTTCAAATCAGGAATGGAAAGAACGAATAGACTTGTTGAAGCTAAGGCTGCCGGGGCGACAGATTGTTTTACAAACTTGCTGTTCAGCCAGCTTACCTTCGTATCGACGAATTGGGATGTGTCGGTTACCTGCCCTTTGGATTCCACATAGGGTTCAACGGCCGAAACAAAAGGCAAAAAGAAGAAATATAAAAGTAAAAACAGGCTGTATCTACGATGCATTTCAGTCGTAAATTTCTAAAAGTATACGACGAAAGTACAGATAGTTTTTGAGGTTTTTATATCTTTGTATGATATAATTCTGAATACTATCTGATACATTAAATACTAATATTTTTATTATGAGCTTAGAATTAAAGAAAGAATGTAAGTATTCCCTTTTGGTAGCCACCAGTATGGGTGTTCGCATCACGCCAGTAAACGGTCAGCCTGTATATAGCAGTCGTTTGTTTGAAATGCAAGCAACCAGTGCCGAAACCAATGTGGCAAGTATTGCTTCCTTTCTAGGTATGCCTGTAAAAGTGCTCACCACTTTCGTAAAAGACAGTCCGATTGCTCAATTCATAAAAAGTGATCTCAAAAGTCGCTTTATGGACTTTGAAGGGCCCGAAGTTTCTCAGGGTGACCCTTGGGGATTTCGTCACCAATTCAATATTGCAGACAGTGGATACGGTTCTCGCGGACCACGTGTTCAAAATGATCGCGCAGGTGAAGTCGGAAGAACATTGAATGTCAAAGATTTCGATTTGGAACGTATTTTTGGTAAAGAAGGTGTACAGATTGTGCATTTGTCAGGATTGATAGCTGCCTTATCGCCCGAAACAACGACCTTCTGTCTTGAAATAGCCCGTGCAGCAAAAAAATATGGTAGCCGCATTTCTTTTGATTTGAATTATCGTGCCTCCTTCTGGAAGGGACGTGAAAAACAACTCAGTGAAAGTTTCGCTGAAATTGCTTCAGTTTCTGATATTTTGATTGGGAATGAAGAAGATTTCCAATTGTGTCTCGGAATAGAGGGCCCAGAAGCTGGAGGAAAAGGAATTGAAGCTGAAATTGAAGGCTTCAAAGGAATGATTGGGAGAGTGAAAAAATCATTCCCTAACGCTTCTGTTTTTGCAACGACGCTTCGCCAGGTGGTTAGTGCAAACGAACACCTTTGGGGTGCCATCATGTTGGAAGGGGACGAATGGCAGGTTATCGAACCTCGCAAAATAACCGTTTTGGACCGTATCGGTGGAGGTGATGGTTTTGTAGGCGGCTTGCTTTATGGTATTCTAAAAGGTTGGGAGCCAGTAAAATGGCCGCAGTTTGGTTGGGCAACTGGTGCTTTAGCCACTACCTTCCTGACAGACTATGCACAACCAGCTGATGAAGATATGGTTTGGAGTATCTGGAAAGGTAATGCACGTGTAAAACGCTAAAATATGCTTTATTACGAAATTGGTTCTGTCGATTTGGAATTGAGTTCAAACGATCTGAGAAAGGGATTGTTTGAAGCATTGGACAAAATTGGAGAAAAACGAAAGGTCTTGGCCATACCGCCAGACTATACCCGTTTGCCAAGTCGTGCCGGTGAATTGACCGAGTTCACCTGGGAATATTTTGGTGATCACCTCACAGATGTATTGCCAGCATTGGGCACCCATTCGCCCATGACCCAACATCAAATCAACCACATGTTCGGGAAAATGCCTGTTTCACTCATTCGCGAACATGATTGGCGTAACGATGTGGTTACTGTCGGTACGGTTCCTTCTTCTTATGTAAAAGAAGTGTCCGAGGGAGCGGTAGAATTTCCGTGGCCTGCGCAAGTAAATAAGTTGTTGATTGAGGGCCATTTCGATTTGATCTTATCCATTGGTCAGGTGGTGCCGCACGAAGTGGTTGGAATGGCCAATTATAATAAAAATATATTTGTCGGTACTGGTGGTGTGGAAGGCATCAACAAGAGCCATTTTGTAGGAGCCTCCTTTGGTATGGAGCGCATGATGGGTCACGCAGATACGCCTGTTCGTAGGATATTCAATTATGCTTCCGAACATTTTACCAATCATTTGCCTATTGTTTATGTCCAAACAGTTGTAGGATTGGATAAAACCGACGGAAAAGTAAAAACTCGTGGTTTGTACATTGGAGATGACTTCGAAGTATTCGACAAAGCAGCTAAATTGTCGTTACAGGTGAACTTTGACATGTTGGACAAACCCTTGAAAAAAGTCGTTGTCTTTTTGGATCCGACCGAATTCAAAAGCACTTGGTTGGGTAACAAATCAGTTTACCGAACCCGAATGGCCATTGAAGATAATGGCGAATTGATTATATTGGCACCTGCATTGGTAGAGTTTGGAGAGGATAAGGAAATTGACCGACTCATACGTAAATACGGATATTTTGGTACTCCTGCCACCTTAAAAGCCTGTGATGAGAATGTCGAATTGAGAAATAATCTGAGCGCAGCAGCACACTTGATTCACGGATCCTCGGAAGGCCGTTTCAGTATCACTTATTGTCCAGGCAAAGGTCCTGAAAACCTAACGAAGGAAGAAATTGAGGGTGTAGGTTTCAAATATGCCGATATTGACGAAGTTACTTCATTATACGATCCATCAAAATTGCATGACGGATACAACACGTTGCCAAATGGAGAAGAAATTTATTTCATTTCTAATCCAGCTTTGGGATTATGGGCGTATAAAGATCGGTTCAATTATTAGACCCTGTTTACTATAGGTATTATACTAAAGGTTTTATGAAGTTTATCATCGACGATAAGATCCCATATATTAAGGGAGCATTGGAGCCGTTTGGAGAGGTGATGTACCTTTCAGGCAGCAAAACTACCCCTGAGATTACAAAGGACGCCGACGCCATCATTACTCGGACACGTACCATTTGCAATGAACAGCTTTTAGCTGGTTCGTCTGTAAAAATGATTGCTACGGCAACTATAGGCTTTGATCATATTGATACCGAATATTGTGATAAAGTTGGAATACGATGGACGAATGCTCCCGGATGCAACTCGAAATCAGTCGAACAATACGTCGCTTCCGCGCTTTTTGTACTTTCGCAACGAAAGGGTTTTGAGCTTAAAGGTAAAACCATCGGAGTAGTCGGAGTTGGTCAAGTCGGTTCCAAAGTAGCTATGGTTTGCAAATTCTTTGGCATGAACGTTCTGTTAAATGACCCGCCCCGTGCACGCATAGAAGGTTCGGAAAAGTTTTGCGATTTGGATCAAATCATGCAGGAAGCCGATTTTATTACTTTGCATGTTCCCCTGAATTTAAATGGTGATGATGCCACCTACCATTTGGCAAATGAACATTTCTTTCGATCATTAAAACGAAAACCCATTCTTTTCAACTCATGCCGGGGAGAAGTGTTGGATACAACCGCTGCTAAATCGGCACTTAAAAATCAATCTATTTCCGGTTTAGTAATTGATTGTTGGGAAAACGAACCAGACATTGATTTGGAACTATTAAACATGGCCGATCTGGCTACCCCTCATATAGCCGGATATTCCAAAGATGGCAAAGCCAATGGCACCAGCATGAGCATCCAAGCACTCAGCCGTTTTTTTAATTTGGGCATTGACGATTGGAAAGCTGAAAATGTGGAAGTGCCAAAAAATACCTTGGTCAAAATTGATGGTGACGGTCTTGCAGAGGAAGCTATTCTGTCAAAAGCCGTTTTAGCGACGTATGATATTCAAAACGACGATGCCGCATTACGTAAAAACCCCGAATTGTTTGAAAAATTAAGAGGAGATTATCCGGTTAGAAGAGAATATCCCGTATTTACCATACAGTGTCGAAATGTAAGAAAAGAGACACAAGATAAACTGGAAGCACTCGGCTTCAACATACAGTAATCAGCCTATTTTTAACGAAAACCATAATAAAAAAGTATGAAAAAATTAGCAGACATTGGATTAATCGGGTTGGCCGTAATGGGTGAAAACCTGGTATTGAACATGGAAAGCAAAGGCTTTACCGTGGCAGTTTTCAACCGTACCGTTGAAAAAGTGGATCAATTCATGGCAGGTCGTGGTGCCGGCAAGAATTTCATCGGTGCACATTCCATAGAGGAGCTATGCGCTTCGTTGGAAAGACCCCGTAAAGTGATGATGTTGGTCAAGGCCGGTCAGGCAGTTGACGATTTCATCGAGAAAATCATCCCTTTTTTAGAACCAGGTGATATCATTATCGATGGAGGTAACTCACATTTTCCAGATACCATCCGCAGAACCAAATACGTCGAAAGCAAAGGCTTACTTTTTATTGGAACAGGTGTTTCCGGTGGCGAAGAAGGCGCCTTGAACGGTCCTTCCATGATGCCCGGTGGGTCTCCTGCTGCTTGGCCTGCTGTTAAGGACATCTTTCAAGCTGTCTCGGCAAAAGTTGAAGACGGTTCTCCATGCTGCGACTGGGTTGGAGAAGGTGGTGCCGGTCATTTTGTAAAAATGGTTCACAACGGCATTGAATATGGTGATATGCAAATTATTTGCGAAGCCTATCAGATGATGAAAGAAATGTTGGGAATGAGCGCCAACGAAATGCATGAAGTTTTCAAGAATTGGAACGAAGGCGAACTTGATTCCTATTTGATTGAAATTACCCGCGATATTATGGGTTATAAAGATGAAAACGGCGAAGCGTTGGTCGAAAAAATTCTGGATACAGCTGGTCAAAAAGGAACCGGTAAATGGACTGGCGTTGCCGCTTTGGATTTAGGCATTCCGTTGACGTTGATCGGAGAATCCGTCTTCGCACGTTGTTTGTCTGCACAAAAGGATGTTCGTGTAGAAGCCTCGAAAATATTAAACGGACCAACTGAAAAATTCAAGGGAGACAAAGCTCAAATGATTTCCGACTTAAAGGATGCCTTGTTTGCAGCTAAAATTATATCGTATGCACAAGGTTACAACTTGATGATGGAAGCAGCCAAAGAATATGGTTGGAACCTGAATTATGGTGGAATTGCCCTAATGTGGCGTGGAGGTTGCATCATTCGTTCAGTATTCCTCGCTGATATCAAAAAAGCCTTCGATAAGAATCCTAACTTGACCAATTTGCTGTTGGATCCCTATTTCAAGGAAAAAGTAGAAACCGCTCAAGCTGGATGGCGCAGGGTTTGTGCCACTGCCATGATGAACGGAATACCAGTTCCTGCCTTGACAACCGCACTTTGTTATTTCGATGGAATCAGAAGCGAACGTCTTCCGGCAAATCTGCTACAAGCACAAAGAGACTACTTCGGCGCTCATACCTACGAACGTATTGATAAACCAAGAGGTGAATTCTTCCATACCAATTGGACAGGAAAAGGTGGTGACACTGCTTCTTCCACGTACGTCGTTTAATCGATTAAACCATTAAAAAAGAGAGTCGTTTCAGCAAATCGTTGAAACGACTCTCTTTTAGTTTATCAGTTTTTGTATCTTTGTCGCTGAAATCATTTATAAAACAATTTTAAATTAAATAATTCATTTTCATTCATGGAAACAACCCCATTGTTCACTGCCGAATCTTATCGTGTTGCCGACATTAAACTTGCCGATTTCGGTCGCAAGGAAATTGAGTTGGCCGAATTCGAAATGCCAGGTCTGATGGCCCTTCGTGCCAAGTATGGCCAGACAAAACCGCTGAAAGGCGCTCGCATCATGGGTTCTCTGCATATGACCATTCAAACCGCCGTATTGATAGAAACTTTGGTTGCTTTGGGTGCTGATGTTCGTTGGGTTAGCTGCAACATCTATTCCACTCAGGATCACGCCGCAGCAGCTGTTGCCGCCGCAGGAGTGCCCGTTTTTGCATGGAAGGGCGAAAGCTTGCAGGAATATTGGTGGTGCACGCTTCAGGCTTTGAATTTTCCTAATGGCCAAGGTCCCACGTTGATTGTGGACGATGGTGGCGATGCTACTTTGATGTGCCACCTGGGCTTCAAAGCTGAAAAAGATCCTTCTGTACTTAACAGCGTTGCCGGAACAGAAGATGAAAAGTTGCTTCAGGAAATCTTAAAAGACCTATTGAAGGTGGACAAGAGCTTCTGGGCCAGTCGCGTTCCCGCCATTCAAGGTGTATCGGAAGAAACCACTACTGGTGTTCACCGCTTGTATCAAATGATGGAAGCAAAAGAACTGTTGTTCCCCGCATTCAACGTCAACGACTCAGTGACCAAGTCCAAATTCGACAATCTGTATGGTTGCCGTGAATCATTGGCCGACGGCATCAAACGTGCAACTGACATCATGTTGGCCGGCAAGGTCGTTGTGGTTTGCGGTTATGGAGATGTTGGAAAAGGTTGTGCACACTCCATGCGCAGCTATGGATCCCGCGTCATCGTGACCGAAATCGACCCGATCTGTGCATTGCAAGCTGCCATGGAAGGTTTCGAAGTGAAACCGGTTGAAGATACTTTGAGCGAAGGAAACATTTTCGTGACCACCACCGGGAACAAAGACATCATCCGCATTGATCACATGAATAAGATGCTTGACAACGCCATTATTTGCAACATCGGCCACTTTGACAACGAAATTCAGGTTGATAAGTTGAAGAGCTATCCGGGTATTAAAGCACGAAACATCAAACCTCAGGTAGATCAATATTTCTTCCCCGAAGGCCATTCCATCATTTTGCTGGCAGACGGTCGCTTGGTAAACCTTGGTTGCGCAACCGGTCATCCATCTTTTGTAATGAGTAATTCCTTCACCAACCAAACGCTGGCACAAATTGAGCTCTGGACTAAGAAATACGAAGTGAATGTATACCGTTTGCCCAAATACTTAGACGAAGAAGTCGCCCGTTTGCATTTGGAACGCATCGGTGTAAAACTCACTAAGCTGACCCCCGATCAGGCCGATTACATCGGCGTGAATGTAGATGGCCCTTATAAAGCTGACCATTACAGATACTAACCGTATGAAAACAGTAATTCTTTGCGGAGGATATGGGACTCGCATTCGCGAGGTGGCGGAGAATCTGCCAAAACCCATGATACCCGTCGGTGAATACCCCATTCTGTGGCACATCATGAAATATTATGCTCAATACGGGCATACCGATTTCGTCCTTTGTTTGGGTTACAAAAGCGAAGTCATTAAGAATTACTTTTTGAATTACGGAACCAAACCAACAGACTTAACCTTGACCATCGGAGGTGAAATTCCTTCGATGGAAAGGGTCAAAACCAATGAAGATGGTTGGAAAATCGCATTGGCTGAAACAGGCCTTAATGCTTTAACCGGAGCGCGTGTAAAACGCATCAAAGACTACATTGGTGAAGACGAAAACTTTATGTTGACTTATGGGGATGGTGTAGGTGACGTTGATATCGACGCCTTGGTTCAATTCCATCTTGCTCATGGAAAAGTTGCTACGGTTACGGGCGTACATCCTCCAGGCCGTTTCGGTGAACTCGAATATGATGATCAAACCAAACAAGCTAAGGGTTTTAATGAAAAGCCCCAAGTAAGTGGAGGTCGCATCAACGGAGGGTTTTTCGTACTGAACCGAGCAGTTTTTGATTACCTTTCAGACGATGAAAACCTCATTTTTGAACAAGAGCCCATTCGTAAACTCGTAGCAGATGGCCAGTTGCAAGTTTTTGAGCACGACGGCTTCTGGCAACCGATGGACACATCCCGTGAATACAATTTACTCAACGAAATTTATCAAAATAATAGTGCACCATGGGTGAAATGGTAATTAATAATACGCTTTTCGGCGGTGTTTATGCGGGTAAAAAAGTCTTGGTAACGGGAAATACCGGATTTAAGGGCAGTTGGCTCAGCCTATGGCTGCTCGAAATGGGTGCTGAAGTCTATGGTTTATCCAACGGTGTACCTGATGAGACTTGTATGTTCAATCAACTGGGCATCGAAAAAAGAATTCATCATTTTTGGGCTGATGTTCGTGATGCCGCCAAAGTGCAGGAAATTATCCGAGAGGTACAACCTGAATTTATCTTTCACTTGGCTGCTCAGGCACTTGTATCGGTTTCTTACAATGCCCCGCTTGATACGATTTCCACCAATGTACTAGGTACAGCCAATGTATTGGAAGCCTTAAGGCTAGAGAACCCTGATTGCACAGCCGTCATCATAACTAGCGACAAATGCTACGATAATGTTGAATGGGTGTGGGGATATAAGGAAACCGATCACATGGGTGGAAGGGATATTTATAGCGGCTCGAAAGGTGCTGCTGAAATCATATTCAAAAGCTATTTTCATTCTTTTTTTCAAAAAGAAACATGCAAGGTTCGTTTATGTACTGCCCGTGCTGGTAATGTCATCGGAGGTGGTGATTGGGCACTGGACCGCATTATACCCGATTGTATTCGCTCTTGGAGCAAAGGCCAGCCTGTCGAAATTCGCAGTCCAAAAGCAACTCGTCCATGGCAGCACGTATTAGAACCCCTCAGCGGCTATTTGACCCTCGGTCAAAAACTTTCTTTGGACAAGAGCCTGCATGGTCAGTCATTTAACTTTGGACCTCAAGCTGAAAATAATCATACGGTGGTTGAACTGCTTTCTGCGGTTGGTACCATATTTGACATTCCCACTGGTGTTCAGCCCTTTACCATCACCGGCAACATCCCGTTCCACGAAGCTGGCTTACTCAAACTAAATTGCGACAAGGCCTTGTTTTTCCTTAAATGGACTCCTACCCTGAACTATAACGAATTGATTGACTTTACAGCTCAATGGTACAAAGCATGTACTCAATCAACTTCCGACATGTATGCTTTCACGATGAAGCAGTTGGAATCTTACCAGACCAAAGCCTCTGAACGAGCTCAAATCTGGACGCTCAACAATTAATATCTTGTCTCATGGAAGGTGTCCTATTAACTCCGCTTAAACAAATTTATCATCCCAAAGGAGATGTTTTTCATGGTATGAAAAAATCGGATCCTGGTTTTACGTGTTTTGGTGAAGCCTATTTTTCTACAGTTTATCCTGGAGAGATTAAACCATGGAAAAAGCACCTTCGAATGACGTTGAACCTTGTCGTTCCTGTCGGAAAAATCCGATTTGTCATGCATGACGATCGTCCGGACAGCATGACGAATGGTCAAAGTTTATCCGTTGAAATCGGCCCTGATAACTATCAACGCTTAACCGTTTCACCTGGAATCTGGATGGCTTTTGAAGGGCTCGCCGACGGTTTGAACCTATTGCTGAATATGGCCGACATGGAGCACGACCCTGATGAAGTTGAGCGCGCAGAACTAGACAGATTTCAGTACGATTTTTAATTGAGGCAATGGAAAAACAAAAAATATTGATAACGGGGGCTAATGGTTATTTAGGCGCACAGTTTAGCCAGTTCTTGGCTAAGAAAGGCCATCTTGTTACAGCTCTTTGTTACCCTGAAGCACCGAAAGATACCAATTGGTGTAACTTGATGGATGAAGTCATTGTTGGAAGTGTGGCTGAACAGACTACCATTGAAGTGCTAAAAGTTAAATCCTTTGATTCCATCATTCATTTGGTGTCCATGGATCACCATCAGTCTCAAGTGGTTTCGGCAGAAGAGGCTTTACGGGTAAATGTTCATCCAAGTTGGACCCTGTTGGATACATTTTCGAAAAAAGGTTTAAAAACCTTTATTTTTTTCTCTACCATTCATGTCTATGGAAGTCTCCCAGCAGAGGTTATTCATGAAGATAGACCCTATAATCCTGGAAATGTTTATGCATTGACCCACTCCATGTCTGAACTCGTTTGTGATTATTTTAACCGAACATCAGAGGTTAACTGCTTGACTGTTAGGCTTTCTAATAGTTATGGAACACCCGTTTTCCCTGAAAATAATTGCTGGTGGTTGGCTGTGAACGATTTGTGTCGCTCTGCCTATTTCAATAAATCAATCAAATTACTTTCTGACGGCTCACCACAGCGCGATTTTATTCATGGAAGCGATGTTTGTAGAGCGGTGGAGGTTATAATAGACAAAGCTCCTAAAACGAATGGACACAGCACTTACCAAATTTCTTCAGGTGAAACACGTACCTTATTGGAATTAGCGGGAATAGTCAAAGAAGTATATATGGAATTATATGGAAAAGAAATTCCGGTGACCACACCCACAGAGGAAATCGTAACTGATTTTTCACTTTTCTCTAAAAATCCACGTTATCAAATTGACCATTCTGCTCTTAAGAACTTTGGTTTTAAACCTTTGTGTGACATAAAAGAAGGAATTCGTCAGCTTTTTCAATATTTTGATACGAACCAATATCATGCCTAAATTCAGTGTCATTGTTCCCGTTTACAATCGACCGGATGAAATAACCGAGTTGCTTGAAAGCCTATGCTTTCAGTCGAATAAGGATTTCGAAGTCCTTATCCTCGAAGACAATTCTCCAAATAAATGCGATAAGGTGGTCGAGTCTTTCAAAGATCGCTTGGATGTTCGTTATTTCTTTATTCCAGGTACAGACAGGAGTTATCGCCGCAATTATGGTATGGAGCAGGCCAAAGGGGAATACTTTATCCTGTATGACTCCGATTGTGTGATTCCATCGGGTTATTTTGATGCTGTAGAAGCAGGATTGAATGCCGAACCTGCCGATTGTTTCGGTGGACCGGACAATGCCGACGACAGTTTCACGGATTTGCAAAAAGCAGTGAATTATTCGATGACTTCGTTCTTTACAACGGGAGGAATCCGTGGCGGAGCCAAACAAATGGAGAAATACAATCCTCGTTCGTTCAACATGGGTATTTCCAGAAAAGCTTTTGAAGTGACTAAAGGATTTCGTTCCATGATTGGCGAAGACATCGATTTCAGCCTTCGTGTCCGTGAAAACGGAATGGAAACCAAATTATATAGAGATGCATTCGTTTATCACAAACGGAGGGTGAGCCTTCGTCGCTTTTACCTGCAGGTCAATACCTTTGGGAAATCGCGCATTGTGTTGACCAATGCCCACCCTGGTTCCTTAAAGCTGGTGCACACCTTACCCGTTTTTTTTGTTCTGGGGCATGTTTTGCTTTTGATCTTCGCCATTTTTAGGAGCCCCTTATGGCTACTTTTGATTGTCTTTTATGCAATGCTTCTTTTTATTGATTCATGGATAAAAAATAAGCGTTTAAAAATTGCGTTATTATCTATCGCATCAGCCTACACACAACTTTGTGGTTATGGCATGGGTTTCCTCAATGAACTTTTTACCAGAAGAGCTTCCAGAAAACTGAAAGATCAAGAATCTATTTATCAACCCTAATTCCAAAAACAATGTTTAAGCATTTGGATTTCAAAAATGACATTTTGCCCTATTTGGTGGCTATTTTGACCTTTTATGCCATTTCTGTCCTTTACTGTTCTCCAGTGTTGGAAGGGAAGCAGCTGTTTCAAATGGACACTCGAAAGGGAGCTGGTATGGGGCAAGATATCAATCAGTTTCAAAAAGAAACAGGCGAGAGATCGTTGTGGTCAGGAACTATGTTTGGCGGGATGCCAACCTATCAGATGGCACCTGCCTATAAAGCCTTTCCATTAATTAAGGTTAAGAGCTTTTTTGAGGGTTATTTGCCGGCTCCTGCAGCACACATTTTCCTGTATATGACAGGATTCTTTCTGCTAATGTGCGCTTTTGGAATCAGTCCATGGATTGGAATCATAGGAGCGATAACCTTTGGTTTTTCTTCTTATTTCATCATTATCATAGCGGCAGGTCATATTTGGAAAGTTTGGGCTCTGGGTTTGATACCACCAACTTTTGCGGGTATGGTTTGGGCTTATCGAGGTAAATATCTGAAGGGGGCATCTGTTTTTGCCTTGTTTTTTGCCTTGCAGTTATTGGCTAATCACATTCAAATGACCTACTATTTCTTTGTCTTTGCTGGTCTTCCCTTTGTGGTTTATGAATTGATTGAAGCTATAAAAACCAAAAAATACCTTCATTTCTCGAAAGCCAGCGGGGCTTTATTGCTTGGGGTTGTGCTGGCGGTTGGAATTAATGCTACCAACTTGTTTTTTACAGCGGAATACAGCAAGGAAACCATACGTGGGAAGTCTGAACTAACCTCCAATGCCAGTGACAAGACTTCCGGCCTTGATAAAAGTTATGCAACCGATTGGAGTTATGGCAAAGGTGAAACTTTTTCGCTTTTAGTCCCTGATGTTAAAGGAGGCGGAAACGCTGCCATTGGAGACAACAAGGAATATTTGAAGAATGTCGATCCACAAATGAAGCAGAACATTGCTCAGAGCGACCGTTATTGGGGTGATCAACCCTTTACCGCAGGCCCTGTATATGTTGGTGCATTTGTCCTTTTCCTATTTATTTTCGGCCTTTTCATTGTCAAAAATGGCGTGAAATGGGCATTACTCTTTGCCACCATCATTTCCATTCTTTTGGCATGGGGCAAAAACTGGATGCCATTGACAGATTTGTTCCTGGATTATTTCCCGATGTACAACAAGTTCAGAACGGTTTCATCCATTCTTGTTGTTGCGGAATTGTGCATTCCGATACTTGCCATGTTGGCTTTAGCCGAAATTGTCAAAAACCCTGAAGTTTTGAAACAGAAGGCGAAAGAATTGTGGATTAGCTTTGGTTTGACGGGAGGATTGGCTATGTTGTTTTGGATTTTACCAAAATTGTTCTTTGTTTTCTTTAGCCAAAAAGAGCTTGCTCAATTTGATGAATATGCCAGACAGGGTGCTGATGCCGGATCTCAGGTCAAAGTTTATATGGACGCCCTAGAATCTGCACGTATAGCTATACTTCGATCGGATGCTCTACGTTCATTCTTCATTATAGTGTTGGGTGTTGGTAGCTTGTTGTTATTTCAGAAGAGCAAGATTAAAAAGAATCTGTTGGTCGGTTTTGTTCTGGTATTGGTGTTGGCCGACCTTTGGGCAGTGGATAAACGTTATTTGAATGACGACAACTTTGTGCCCAAAAGGGAAACCAAAGTGGCTTGGCAAATGACCGAAGCAGACAAACTCATTTTACAGGACAAAGACCTTGGTTACCGTGTTATCAACTTGACTGTTAGCCCATTCCAGGACGCAAGCACGTCTTATTACCATCGATCGGTTGGGGGTTACCATGCAGCCAAACTGCGTCGTTATCAAGATGTTATTGACCATTACTTTACGTCAAATCTGAATATGCCCATTTTGAATATGCTGAATACTCGGTATATCATTGTTCCTGATGCTAATAAACAGCCCGTTGTTCAACGGAATCCTGAAGCTTTGGGTGCTGCCTGGTTTGTCGATAGTTACAAGGTCGTAGGTAATCCAGATGAAGAAATAGCAGCCATTGGTCGTTTTAATCCGGCTCAAGAATTAATCGTCGATAAACGTTTTGAAGATCAGTTGGCAGGTAAAGCTTTTGCCAAAGATACCGCATCTAGAATTGCCTTGGTAGCCTATGTTCCCAATCATTTAACGTATAATACGAAGTCGACCAAAGATCAGTTGGCGGTATTCTCTGAAATTTATTATGCAGATGGTTGGCAAGCAACATTGGATGGTAAAGAAGTACCTCACTTCCGTTGCAATTACATTCTTCGTGCTATGGTGGTGCCTTCAGGAAATCATACCATTGAATTCCGTTTCCAACCAAAATCCTTCAACCAGTTCGAGAATGCCTCTATGATTGCGCTGGCAGGCTTGATTCTT
Source organism: Bacteroidales bacterium (assembly GCA_035719105.1). Classification (GTDB taxonomy): domain Bacteria; phylum Bacteroidota; class Bacteroidia; order Bacteroidales; family UBA1402; genus UBA8389. The sequence continues at coordinate 406,464 of DASTGN010000004.1, forward strand.
TTCTTGTTGGTGGCTTTTGGCCTCGATTTTGTAAAAATCGGCAAGAATAAAGAATAGGGATAGAATTCTGAATGAATTACGATCTCAATTTCCTTTTTATAAAAGGAAACATAAGTCGTTGAATGATTTTTCCAACAAACTTTGGGGCAAACTTCTCAAGTTTAACCCTTAGTCTCAATGCAGAAAACTCTTTGGTATATCGGTAAGATAGGAACTTATCGTATCTGGTAATGGTTTCGAGTAAACTTCGAGTCACCTCTTTCTTGGTCTTTTTGGACCAAGTACCGTTCGGGCTTACTCGGTAAACGGACATCAAATCTTTTAGTTTTGCAATAAATCCATATTGTCCCAGCGCTAACCCCAACATCCAATCAGCTGTATTGATGTCAAAGATCTCAGGTTTGAGCTTGTCAATTTCCGATTTACGAAAAACACAGGCAGAAAGGTTTCCCAATAAATTACCATAGGCCATCATTTGGGCATTTATGTATTGGTAATCTTCTTTAAAGGTCCATTTTTGGTGGCTGAATCGAGACTGACTTTCGTAATAAACAATCATCCGATTCATCGACATGACGCATTCCCTGTGCTTGTCTAAAAAGTCCACATGTTTTTGAATTCGATATGGATCAACCCAATAGTCATCACCTTCCATAACGGCAACATAATCGCCATCACAAGCAGCAAAAGCCCGTTTGTAATTCTTAAAAATACCCAAGTTTGCTTCTTTGGGTAGATAAACAAACCGAAAAGGAGAATTTGCTTCAAACGAACGAATGATGTCCAAAGTCGTATCCGTTGAAGCATCATCAGCCACTATGACCGAAATCTCCCCATCGAAACGTTGCATCATTATGCTTTCAATCGCCTCGGAGATGTACTGTTCCTGATTATAGGAAGCCAAAATGATAGCTACTTTTTTCATTCAGAAGGATGCTTTACTTTTCAAATACGGCAATAATGGTGTGTCCATCTTGCTTTGTATGATGTTTTGCAATTTTGAATAGAACAATCAATGGATCCAAAAATAGACTCAATAAATTCAACTTTATTAACCTTGGTCGAGTCATGCAAATCTCATAATTCATGCGGAAAACCTTTCGCCAAAGTTTATTTTTTAGAGTCGTATAGTACCATGATTTATGAACATTCCGCACCTTTTCCTTATACATTTCCACCACTTTCAAATCATATCTTTTTGCAATATGCAACAGAGACGCTTCGTTCCATTGTAAAACGTGGTGCGGAGGAATGTTAAAGTAATTATTGACAGTGTCTTTCAGAAACGAGTCATTGTTGGGAACAGCAACAATAAATTTACCACCTTTCTTCAAAGCTTTTAAGGAGCTATCGATAAAATCATCAATATTGAAGACGTGTTCCAATACTTGGAAAAGAACGACCACATCGTAAAATTCAGAAAACTTCTCGCTATGATCTTGAATTCGTTCATTAATGACATTGATGCCTTCTTTTTTAGCGAGTTCAACCGACAAAGAACTGGTGTCTAATCCCTGATAAAATTCGCAGTCAATATATTTTGAAAACATGCCCTTGCCACATCCTACATCCAATACTTTCGATTTGCTATCGACATAAGAACTTGAGAATTCAAATTCCGTTTTATCTTCGTAGAAATAGTTTTTATCACGTTGTAAACCAGAATAATAGGCATCATCACCCAAAATTGCAGGTTGAAAAAAGATCAAGCCACAGTTCGAACATTCCTGCTGTTCAAGTTTTTCAATATCCTGGAATAAGTAACCTACTTCAATACCTTTTTTTCTATAGTAGTGATTAATTAATTTGACATCAACTTTGTTTTTAAGAGATATGTTTGAGCTTTTGCAGGAGGGGCAATTCATGGTTATTCCTATTTAAATTTTATGGTTTTCTAAATGTTGCGAATCGTGGGAACGATTTGATTGATAGTGAGTGCAAAAGTAACCAAATTGGTCTATAATAAAGCAATTACTTTTATTAATTAAATGGATCAAAATCAAATCCAACCGTGTTTCAATTTAAATATGACGGCTCGAATTACAAACCAAAAATGATATAGGGTAGTGGAAATGAGTCCGTAATTTTTGGTCATAATCCGAAAGCGTTCACCCAAAGAGTTTCTCATCTTCTTTTTGGAAATGCCGCCGTCCAAAAAATGTGCCAATTCCAGATGGGTGTTGTAAATAAACTGAGCACTTCGGAGGCAACGAATGGTCCAATCAAAATCTCCGGAGTATCGATAAGTTAAATCGTAATCGGGAGCCAAATCTCGCTTAACCAACATGGATTGATGACAAACCAGCATGCCCTTTCGAAAGCTCTTCCAGTTTAATTTTTCCGGGGCCTTTAATCGGCGCTTGCCCATGATTTTTCCAAAATCATCTACAATGAGCGTTTCACCGTAAATAAAATCGGGCAATACGTTTTTTGCACCTTCCGAACCCAATGACAGGCCTTTCCAGATGGAGTTAAGGGTTGTTGGTGAAGCGATTTTATCGCCAGCGTTCATAAACCAGAGGTAATCACCCTCAGCTAAATGCATCGCTTTGTTCATCGCATCATAAATGCCATGATCTCGTTCACTGGACCATCGAAAAGCAATTCCTCTTTCCTTGAAAATCAATTGGTATTCCTTTATAATGGCAAGGGTTCCATCTGTGGAAAGTCCGTCAACGATCAAATACTCAAAATCAGAAAAATCTTGTGCCAAGATGCTTTCAACCGTCCGTCTTAGGACGTCCTCCGCTTGGTAGGTGATGGTTATGATGGAAATCAATGGTTTCATAATTTATTCAGAATTTCAGCTAATTCTTTTGTGAAAATTTCCAGGTTAAAGCTGGTTTCCGCCAATTTTCGCGCTTTTTGACCCATGGCAATCGCTTTATCCGGGTTGGCTGACAAATAGCGAATGGCTTTTCGCCAAGCTTCGGCATCACCGTATGGTAAGGATATGCCAATACCTTCTGCATCGATATCTGTTTCCCAATAAGGGTTGATGCTCGATAAAACAGGTTTGCCAAGAGCAAAGGCTTCCACCAGTGTTGTTAACCCTAAGGTGTAGGCATATGGTGGTTTTTGAAAGCAAATCGCAACTATAGCTGCAGCTGCAACTCGACGAGCCAGCTCATCGGTTAATAAACCAGTTACATACTCCAATTTGATATTATTTGGAAACTGGTTTGGATCACCTAATAGTTCTCGGTATCCATTCTTAATGTTGATTTTTGGGACAAACAATTCAATACTAGCCGATTCGCCTTCGAAAGCCTTGACTAAGGTCAAAAAATCCCTGTTTTCCCTTCCAGTTGAAATAAAAAACGAGTTCTGCTCATGAACCTCGCTTTTTAAACGATCATAATAGTCCAAGTCTGGCCCCCAGTGAATCAAATGAGCATGCTCACGTTTAATTTTGCCGGTTTGTACCGAGTAATCAATGAGTTTGGTATTAAAAAAGAATAGTTCATCGAAGCCTTTGTAAAAAAAGGTCGATATCAGGTTTACCAACTTTTTGGATGAAGTGGTGACCGAAGTATGATGCCAAACAACAATGGGTTTGCGATATAAACCAAGAGCTCGCAAGAAGACAAGAATCTCCAAGCCACGAAAGGAAGTTCCGTAAAGAACATCAAAAGACTCCTTGCAAGTAATGATTTTCCACCAATTGCGAACCATGAATTCCAACCGGTTTTTCTCCTTCTTGTAGTCGTGTAAAACCGATTCAATGCCGTGTTTGTCAAAATGAGTCAAGCCGTAAAGTACATGACCAGGCAATTTTTGATTTTGCCACTCTTGGTATTGTTGGATAACAGGAAGTGTATGATAAAAATAGAGCTTCACTTTTTGTGTATTTTTTTTTCGTAAATCTGGCGGTATTTCTCAGCAACTGCATTTTCTGAATAATGCTCCAACACAAATGAACGAACCGTTTTACGAAAGGGCGTTTCTTCGGGGGAAACCATGGATCGAATGCCTTTCGCCAGGTCTTCGGATGATTTATAATCGGCGATGTATCCGGTTTCACCATGAATAATCATTTCGGGTATGCCTCCTGTTCGGAAGCCAACACAAGGTACCCCGCAAGCCATGGCTTCCATAATCATGTTTGGAAGATTTTCTTCCAACGAAGGGATTACAAAACAATCGACAGCTTGGTAAACGGAAACCATTGTGGATTGATCTGAAATATAGCCCAATGACCTCGTATTTAATCCGATAACGTCTATCAATTCCTGTTTTTCCACACCGCAAAATACCAACTCCACCCGATCTTTCAAATCGGCCAATTGGTGAGTGGCTTCGATCAAGTAGCGGATACCTTTTCGCTGATCGGTGATGGAATAAGCACCAAAAAGAATTATTTTCTTGTTAAGGGGCAATCCCAATTTTTGGCGCGCCTGAACGACATCGCCTGGTTGAAAAAGATCCGTATCGATGGGGTTGGGAATTTGAGACAATGGATTGCCTTGAACCAATTTGCTTGTCCGAACTTGCTGTAGCAGCCATTCACTACAACTTACAAATTGGATGCCTGCATTCAAGTAAATTCTTTCTTTTTTAAGAAATATTCTTCTTGATAAATCATTTTCAACTGGTTTGAGAAGTAGGGGGCAATTTCCACAATCGCTATCAAAACGATGGCATTCGCCTGAATAATGACAAATTCCAGTTAGAGGCCACATGTCATGCATGGTCCAGACAATTTGCTTGCCAGATTCGACCACTTGTCGAATGTTTTTTAAGGATAAAAGACCTTGATTGACCCAATGCAGATGGATGATGTCAGCCTCTTTGAATTCGGGACGCTTTGTAATGTCGAATCCAAAATTTGCCGTTGAGACCTCGAATAGATTTTTTTTGCGAAACCGGTTTGCTATAAAAATGGTCAATCGCTCAAATAGGAACGGTATCTTTTTCAGGATGCTGTCAGAGACAGTTTTAACGGATGGATTCAAAGCATCCGAATCACGTACCAACATGGATGCTTCCATTCCATTTGCTTGCAAGGCATGCATCAACCTTCCGGCTGCTACGGCTGCTCCACCAATACGCTCAGATGTGCTGATGATTAATATTTTCATGAGTACCAGTGCCGTTTTCGACAAAGATACAGATTTACGTTGAAAATTTTGTACTTTTGCCTACCATCAAAAACCCTATAGCATGGAGCTTGAAAAACCCATTCTTGTAACAAAACCGACCCTGCCACCGCTTGAGGAATTCATTCCTTATTTGGAGCAAATATGGGACAATTGTTGGTTAACCAATAATGGGCCGATGCACAATCGGTTGGAAAATGAATTGGCAGAATATCTCGGGGTTAAACATATTTCTCTTTTCTCGAATGGTACTTTGGCCTTAATTAGTGCCTTGCAAGCGCTGGGTATCAAAGGGGAAGTCATCACAACGCCCTTCAGTTTTGTTGCAACCACCCATTCACTTTGGTGGAATGGAATCAAGCCGGTTTTTGTTGACATTGAGCCGGAAACGTTTAATTTAGATCCTGCCAAAATTGAAGCAGCCATCACTCCACAAACTACAGCCATCATGCCGGTTCATGTTTATGGAAATCCCTGTAATGTAGAGGAAATAAAACGTATTGCCGACAAACATGGACTAAAAGTCATTTACGATGCGGCTCATGCTTTTGGTGTTTTCAAGCAGGGTTCATCCATATTGAACCAAGGAGACCTTTCAATTTTGAGTTTCCATGCCACCAAAGTTTACAGCACCATCGAAGGTGGAGCAATCATCAGCCATGATGAGCAGATGAAACACCATATTGACAATCTAAAGAATTTTGGTTTTAGAGGTGAAACCGTCGTTGAAGAACCTGGCATCAATGCCAAATTAAACGAAGTTCAAGCAGCTTACGGTCTCATTCAATTGAAGTATGTGGATGGATTTATTGCAAAGCGACAAGCCATCGTGCAATTATACAGAAAGGAATTGGAGGATGTTGCCGGAATTCGTATACTTCAGGATTTCCCGGAAGTAAGGCATGCCTATTCTTATTTCCCGATTCTTATCGACGAAACGTTATTTGGTATGTCAAGAGATGCCCTATACGAATACCTGAAAACCCAGAAGGTGTTCTGTAGACGCTATTTTTATCCTCTAATCAGCGATTTTGAACCCTATCGCGAACTCCCATCGGCCAATCCGAACAACTTGCCCATCGCTCGAAAAATTGCAGAACAGGTGATGTGTTTGCCCATTTTCGTTGACCTCGATTTGGATATCGTGCGAAAAATTTCAGCCCTGATCAAAGCCTGTCAAAAATGAACAAGGCTTTTCTGATATTCTCCGGCTACAATCAGCGGGCAGTCATAGCCTTTTGCCGAGTAGCGACGAAATTGAACGTGCCTTTTCACATTATTGCGAGTTCCACGGAGGATACGATTTTAATGACGGATTATAAGGATAGAGTTCAGGCGATACGTCAAGAAAAACTTTTAGAGATTCTGGATATTGAACAATGTCTGACCGAAGTTCGATCAAAGGATCCTGATGCCGATTTGGTCATTTTGCCGAATTCGGAATTCTTAAACCGCTTTTTCCTTAAACACCGCTTGCATTTTATTTCGAAAGGTTGCATCCTCCCTTTATGCGAAGAATCCCTTTATATTCGTATTTCTGATAAATATTCCTTTGGAGAAATGTGTCGGAATTTCAAGCTGAAGGTGCCTTCTGAATTCGAATTCTCTGCGGCAATCGAACCTCCTTTTGTTGCAAAACCCAAAAGTTACTTTTCCTCTGATAAAACGCCTTCACCTTATTTGATTCTGTGCAAACAAGACTGGAAAGATTTTCTGAAAAATGAAAATGTGGAGGATTTCTACTTGCAAGAATTTGTTGCCGGTAAAAGCATGTATTTGTTGTTTTTTATTTCACAAAAGGGCCATACGGTTCAATATTCTCAAGAAAACCTGGTTCAACAAGCGAAAGGAAAATCCATCATACTGGCTAAGAGTGCAACCATTCACGAGAATAAAATTGCGTCGATCTATTTGGACATGCTCCTGCAAGAAGGTTTTGAAGGTTTAATCATGATTGAACTGAAACAATCGGGTGATACGTTCCATATGATTGAGGCCAATCCGCGATTGTGGGGGCCTTCTCAACTTTTTGTGGATGCCGGGGTGCCCATTTTCGAAGAATTTATACGCAGTCAGGGCTTTAATATCGAAATCCAACCTTCTGAAATCAAAGAGAGTATTTATTTTTGGCAGGGCGGCATATCAGAAGATAAACGGAATGGAAGAGCCTTGGCCTTTCACGATTTTTCCTCCGAAAAACTGGATAGTCAATTGAACGAACTTGTTAAGAGTGAGGTATATAACCGAAGCGATACGGAAAGAATTTATCATACAGAAAATTAAAAAACATGTTGAAAGAAAGACTCACTGAATTATACAACGACGGATCCAAGCATTCCCGTTATCAAAACATTCCTGATTTTGTTAAAAAGGAACTGGAATACACGGAGACGATTGATGAAAATTGGAGAGGGGACACCGCTCGATTTAATTATCTAAAGGCTCATACCTTATTTGGACAGGGGAAAAGTATCGGTGAAATCGGGGCAAATACAGGATTTTTCATTTTGAGCCTGGCGCACGAAAACCCAGACTCCGCTTTTTATGCCTATGAAATCAATCCGACCCACGCGGGCTTCATTGCAGAAATTGCAGATAGTTTCCAAATGAAGAATGTTACTGTCAATCCCTTGGGAATAGATATGGATGGCATTCAGAAAATGGCTGTGCATGATATTCTCCTAAATTACAATGTGCTTCATCATGCTGGCGTAGATTTTGATACGAATCGGATAGAATCGGTCGAAAAGTATGAAACCTATGCCGTGGAATACCTTACTAAACTTCGTGCCAAGACGCACCAAATGATTTTTCAAATGGGCTATAATTGGGGTGGAAATAAACTAAAACCAATAGTTCCACTTCAGGATGATGCTGAAAAAATGGCATTTACGCTTCGAATCTTTAAAAAAGCGGGTTGGAAGGTTCAAGATATTGCCTTACATACCCGTGTAAATAAGGTGTTGAAATATCAGGCTCTTTCGCAAGAGGTTTTACAACAATTGAGCCAAGCGCCTGCTGGCACTGAAAAAGAAAAGATTGAAAAATTGGTTGACTTTAAGGAAATGCCTGAATTTAGCGAATTTTATAGACGCCCCATTTTTACCTTTTGTAGCAACTGCGAATAAATGCATGCACCCGTTCTGATTTCTGTATATACCCGGCTCAATCACCTAAAAAATTGCGTTGAGTCGCTTCAAGCTAATGAGTTGGCCCCTCAGACCGATTTATTCATTGTCTCTGATGCGCCAAAATTTCCTCACCATTTGGAAGCTGTTACAAAAGTTCGAAACTTCATTCAGACCATTCAAGGATTTCGATCGGTGACTCTTTTTGCTTGGGAAGAAAATCAGGGCTCGGCAGAATCGATACGTAAAGCACGGTTAGCCATTTACGAAAAGTTTGATACACAGATTTTTATGGAAGATGACAACGTCGTGTCTCCTTTTTTTCTGGAATATATGAACGATGCCCTCAATCGCTATCGTTTTGATGAAAATGTTTTCGGCATCTGTGGCTATAATTTTTCTGATGAAGTTCCAGAGGGATATCCATTCGAAACCTACTTTATAGACAAAATTTCTGCAGCAGGCTGGGGAGGCTGGAGAGAAAAGTACATGCGTTTTTTCAACGGGTATACTTTACCGGATTTTAAGAGTAAGGCGTTTAAACAATATGTGAAACATGCACCCATTCCTGCCAACAATTTGAAAAGGATGGCAAAACAAGGAGCCATTTGGGGGGATACCAAGATATCCCACTATTTGTATCAAGAGAAGATGGTGTGCCTGTTCCCATGCTTAAGTCTTGTACTGAATACTGGTTGGGATGGAACCGGCGAACATTGCAATAAAAATGATCAGTGGATGAATATGCCAATCAATACGACAAAACCAGTTCAATCTTTTCCGGAAAAAACGGAGATTGATCCAGCTTGGGCAAGGCAAATTCAACAATTTTTCAGCTATCCATTTTTGGGAAAGTTGAAGACTGCTTTATTTGATTATAAAGCGCGGTTGAAGAAACGATTCTGATTCAGTACTTTTCGGTTTCCAGGACGGCGTAACCAAAACCCGTTTTCCCGAATCCATTTCCGTTATAAAACATGACCAATTGGTCTTTGATACGGATAACATAGGGATACGCAATTGCGTTTGAGTCCCAACCTTCTGAGGATACATCAATTCCGACCTGATGGTCCAATCTGTTCCAGTTAATTCCGTCTAAGGATTCAGCATATCCAGCCCTATAGTCGTGTTTTTTGTCGATTCTAAAGTCTAAAAGGTCTCTTCGACTGTACCACATGCGATAAATCGCCTTTCCATCGATGATATCTTTCAACACACTTGGTCGTGCAGTAGCCTCAAGATCCGTTTTGGGTTTGATGCAACTGATGTTGTCACGCTGCCAATCAATACCATTTTCGGAAGTGGCGTATTTGATGTGGTAGTAAATTTCAGGTTTACCATTCAGTATTTTCCATTCAGAACCTGAAGTATACCACATTTTCCATCGATCACCGTCTTTGATGACATCCACAGCGCCTGTGTAATAGGGTTCGTCTTTTGTTCTATCCAATATGGAACCATCGTAGGGTCTTTCAAAAGTCAGACCGTTATCTCTACTGATGGCTACGCCAATGGAATTGCGAGTATGAACCGTTGTGCTGGGGTTCCAACCGATAAAGTACATATAAATCAAATCGCCAACACGAACGACTGAACATACGTTATTTCCACTATCGTCAAAGGTTCCGATTTTTCCCAAATCCAAGGTGGGTTTGTCGTGTACGTAAAGAACTTTGCTGAGGTCATTAATGTCCAAATCCACAAAGGTGGTTCTGCTTTTAACACTGCTGTCTCTTACGCCAAAATACACCCTGACTGTGTTTTCGTTCAAAATCAAAGGGGTTGGTTTATGGCAATGAGAAACATCGAAACCGTGAAGTCCTGAGGGACAATAAATCAAACCCTTCTTTATCCAATTCATACTGAAAACGTATTATTCGTGATTTTTTTAAGATTGATTATTTTTCGAATCCAAGCAGTCAACTCCAACATGGGTTCCAACTTTAAGAACCAGCTTATGATGAAATAGAGTGAACCAACAAACAGGATGCAACTGCCAAATTTAAGGAAATTACTTTCGATGGAAAGGGTCAAATAATAGGCAACCAGGCAAAGTATAGCTGAGATCGCGACATAGGGAGCGCAATCTTTAATCATGTGCCAAATGGTATAGCCAACCATTTTCCCTGAAAGCAGCAATGACAAGATCATTGCAGATAGCGAAGACAAAACCAGCCCGATAGCAAGCCCGATGACTCCCTTATTGATGGTGAGCAATATGAATCCAACCAACACCATCTTTTTAAGTATTTCAACCCACAAAACGGCTTTCGAATGGCCTTTTGCCAAGACAGCCTCTTGCAAAACGGAATTGAAGGAAACCAGAATGCCCGAAAAGCAGAGAATCTGGAAAATGGGAATAGCACCCAACCATTTTTCGGTGACCAAAAATATTATAAAGGGTTTGGCAATGAGAACCATGCCCAACATCACCGGAAATCCTACAAAAGCGACCGTTCGAATCAATTTGCCTAAGACGCGTTTCAATCGGTCGTCTTCCTCATTCAATTGTGATAAAAGGGGTACCGACACTCCTCTAAATGTATTGGATATCAAACCGGAGGGAATGTCTTGATATTTACTTGCAAAACTAAAAAAACCGAGTTGGGCCATGCTGTAGAACCGGCCGATCAAAACGGAATATATATTGCTAAAACCTGCATTGATCAGATTGGTTAACATCACTCGACTTCCAAAAGGAAACAAATCTTTCAGCACTTTTTTTCGGAAGGTTCCTCCTGGACGGAAGCCTCCGTATCTCCAATAGAAAACCAATTTGAAGATCGCCAACGCTACAGCTTGAATGACAAGTGCCCAAACGCCAAAACCCAACAACGCTGCAGCTCCTGCAAGAAGCGATGTGGGAATCAAGGCATAGATATTTGCCTTGGCGTTGCCATTCAGATCCATCCGCATGTTTAGTACGATTTCCTGAATGACAAAAAAAGCATTTAAGGGAATGCTGAGAAAAAGCACTCTGGATAATACGATTAAGTCTTGATTGCCAAAGAATTTTGCAATGAGCGGTGCTGCGAAGAAAAGCACCACGTAAAAAAACAAACTCATTCCTACATTATATAGGAACACCGTTTGCAATTCGTCCTGAGTGGCCTTTTTTTGGTTTACCAGGGCCCTTCCATAGCCACTTCCAATGATGGCAACCGATACCGCGGTGAAAAAGGTAAGGGAGGCGACCAACCCGTAATCGCTATTGATAAGCTTTCGCCCAAAAATTACACCGGTTGCAAAATACAGAATTTGCTGACCGAACTTGTCGATGAAACTCCATACCAGTGCAGTGGTTGTTTTTTGTTTTAGCGTTTTCTCCATCCTTTTGTGAAGGTTACAATCGAATCAAGTTCAATACTTTATTGGTGCCGCCACTTCCATTTAATACCATTTCACCGGCATTTTCACCTGCTTTTGAGCAATATTCCGTGTCCGAACACAAAACATCCAAAAGTTGATTGAAAGCTGCTTCGGAATTTATGGTGAATCCTCCACCGCAAGCCAACAATTCCTTTGCTTCGTGAAACTTATCGAACTTGGGCCCAAATATAACAGGAATTCCGTAAACAGCGGCTTCCAACGTGTTATGAATTCCATTGCCGAACCCGCCACCAATATAGGCAATGTCGCCATAACGATAAATCGATGACAAGAGTCCGAAACCGTCTATGATCAAACAATCCATTGAAGATGCATTTTCTGATGTCATTTTCGAATAACGCATAAACGGACGTTTCAATTGTGCTTCTATTGTTAATAAGTGATCCTCGTGAATTTCGTGCGGAGCAATGATTAGTTTTAATGTAGGATGTTCATTGAAATATGGGATGATGAACTCTTCATCTTTTGGCCACGAACTGCCTGCAACCAGCACATTTCCCGCATTATTCTGAGCAAATTGTTCGATAATGGGTAAGATTTTGGCTGCAGCTTGAATCTCCAACACCCTATCAAAGCGTGTGTCACCTGATATGCTGACTTCCTCCGTACGCCCGATGGAAGCGAGCAAATCGACTGATTCTTGGTTTTGTACAAAAAGGTGAGTAAAGGAATTGAGCATCCGACGGTAAAAAGGAGCATAGTTTTTGAAGAAAAGCTGACTCGGTCTGAAAATTCCGGATATCAGATAAGTGGGTATTCCCCGTTGTTTCAATGCAGTCAGGTAGTTGGGCCAAAATTCATATTTGATGAAAAAAACTTTCTGCGGCTGAACGATGTTTAAAAAACGGCGAACATTGAATATGGTATCAAAGGGCAGGTAACAAACCAAGTCGGCTCCAGTATAATTTTTCCGAACTTCATAGCCTGAGGGTGAAAAAAAAGTGAGCAAAAGGCGATACTCTGGATGCTCTTTTCGGATACTTTCCATGATGGGTCGGCCTTGTTCGAATTCTCCAAGTGAAGCAGCGTGAAACCATAGCCAGGGTTTGGAATGGTCGATTCCATCGCGTAAAATGCGCCAAGAATTTTTATGACCGACAACCATCTTCCTTGCTTTTTTATGAAAAATGGAGACAAAACGAAAAAGATAAACGTAAAGCAAAAAACCGAGTTGGTACATCATAGTTTCATTATTTCAAGATCTCGACAGCCTGCCGTAAACGAAGTAGGGTTTCTTTCTTTCCTATCATTCCAGCAATGTCAAACAAATGGGGTCCTTTCGATTCACCAACCAATGAGAGTCTAAAAGCATTCATCACGGCTCCCATCTTGTATTCCTTTTTATTAATCCAATCCAACACAATGGGTTCCATTACTTCGGGAGTGAATTCGAGTACGCTTTCGAGTAGTTCAATCAACTCATTCATTAATGCAGATGTGTCCGGTTTCCAGAATTTCTGGACATTTTTCTCGGCATAGGTTGTTGGTCGTTTAAAAAAGAAGAAGCTTTGTTCCCACAATTCGGAAACAAAACTGGCTCGCTCTTTGATGTAACCAATCGCTTTGGCGACGTAGTTTTGTGAGAAAAAAGTCTCGTTGAAATTGGGTTCATCGTTTTCTGAAGTGGAGCAAACGCCTTTAGTCGACAAGATTTCATCGAACAAAATGGCCAATTCTTCGTTTGATTTTTTATGCAAATATTGAGTGTTGAACCATTTCCCCTTTTCGAAATCGAATTTTGCGCCGCTCTTGCTGCAACGTTCCAACGTAAACAATTCGGTAAGTTCTTCCAACGACATCAACTCTTGTTCGGTGCCAGGATTCCAACCTAAAAGGGCAAGAAAATTAACAACGGCTTCCGGGAAATAACCGGACTCACGGTAACCTGAACTCAAATCGCCCGTTTTAGGATCAGTCCATTCGCATGGGAATACTGGGAAACCCAACCGATCACCATCTCTTTTACTTAGTTTGCCGTTGCCGTCTGGTTTAAGCAATAAGGGCAAATGCGCAAAAGCCGGCATGCTGTCTGTCCATCCGAATGCTTGATACAATAAGACGTGCAATGGAGCGGACGGTAACCATTCCTCACCACGAATTACGTGAGAAATTTCCATCAAATGATCGTCTACGATGTTGGCCAAATGGTAGGTGGGAAGTTGATCCGCCGATTTATAGAGTACCTTATCATCTAAAACGGATGAATTGACGCGAACTTCGCCCCGAATGATGTCGTTCACTAAAACCGTTTCATTGGGTTGTATCAGGAATCTTACCACATAGTTTTCACCTTTGGAAATGCGGTCCTGGACTTCTGTTGCCGAAAGTGTCAGTGAATTTTTCAGTTGGAGCCTTGTGGAGGCATCGTATTGAAAATTGCTGATTTCACCGCGGATTTTCTCCAGTTCTTCTGGAGTGTCGAATGCCATATAGGCTTTTCCGTCGGCCAATAGTTGTTCAACATAAATTTGGTAGATGTTTCGTCTTTCGGATTGTCGATACGGCGCATGCTTGCCTCCACGACCAACTCCTTCATCAAAAGGTATGCCCAACCAGTTCAGAGCATCAATGATGTATTCTTCTGCTCCAGGAACAAATCGTTGGGTGTCTGTGTCTTCGATACGAAGGATGAAATCACCATTGTTTTTTTTGGCAAACAAATAGTTATACAGTGCGGTACGTACTCCGCCGATGTGTAATGGACCTGTTGGACTGGGAGCAAAGCGAACCCGCACACGTTTGGTTTCAGACATATTGGGATTGGTTGATGTTGTTAACAGCCTGCAAAAGTACGCTTTTTTAATAATTTAATTGTACTTTTATACACAAAGTACATCCTTATGAAACCGAAGAAATTCAGGGAGAACCTTTCCCAGAACTTGCTAAAAATAACTTTTTTTGTCGTTGCTGCGATTTTGATTGTGCAGTCATTTCCGCGTGAAGGCCGTTTTCGCTACAGCTTTCAGGAAGGTAAGCCATGGAGATATGGTTTAATGACTGCTCCCTACGATTTTCAGATTTACAAGACTGATTTGGAAATTAAAACTGAAACGGATAGTGTCATGCAGGGTTTTAAACCCTATCTGCGGATGGATACTTCTCTTACACAAACCGTTCAGAAGAAATTACACAATGACTTCATACAGAACTTTCATGAAACGATTCCGCCTCAATATTTGGATTTTTTGACCAATCGTTTGGCGGAAATCTATTCAACTGGCATAATCTCGGCGTCTGATCATTCTGATTTGGTAGCAGATTCCGTGCAAAATGTTTTGGTACTCAGGAACAGAATGGCCATGGAAAGACCTTTGGTTTCCATTTATACGACCACTGCTGCATATGAAGCACTTTTTGACAATTTGCCCTTTAATATTCACTCCAGTGTTCTGAAAACCTGTAAACTGAACAATTATATTCAGGAAAACCTGATTCCGGATGAGAATTCCAATCTCAAAGCTAAGGAGAATTTCGAAAAACAGGTTTCGCAAACCGAAGGGTTGGTACAGCGGGGTGAGCGAATTATTGACCGCGGTGAAATCATATCGCCTGAAACTTTCCGAATCTTATACTCCCTAAAAAAAGTTGCCGAGGTGCGTTCTGTGGCGTCGGGTGGGAGTGGCGTACTGATCGGCCAGTTGGTGCTTGTTTTTGGTTTATTTATCCTGCAATTCTTGTTTTTGTGGTTCTTTCGACCCTTCACCTACGAGCGAAAGGCTAATGTGGTTTTCATTCTCATCTTGATAACCGGCTTAGTGTTGATTACTTCGTTGGTTGTTCATACAGGGGTTGTCAGCGTTTATTTGATTCCATACGCCATTTTGCCAATCATGATTCGAACTTTCTTCGATTCGCGAACGGCATTGTTTGCTCATATCATTACCGTTCTAATTTCATCAACCATCGTGGCTTCTCCCTATGAGTTCCTCCTGCTACAGATTGCAGCTGGTATGACTTCCGTCTACTCCCTTCGGGATCTTACGCAACGGTCTCAACTTGTGCTTTGTGCCATTTTAGTGGTGCTGACTTATTGTGTGATGTACTTGGGTCTTTCGCTGATTCAGGAAGGTTTCGTCAGTCGGGTCAATTGGAGAATGTTCCTCTATTTCTTTGTAAACGGAGGATTAATGTTGACATCATATTTGTTGATCTATTTCTTTGAATGGCTTTTCGGATACACTTCGAACGTGACCTTGGTTGAACTTTCAAATATGAACAATCCCTTATTGAGGGAATTTTCAGAAACCTGCCCTGGAAGTTTCCAACATTCTTTGCAAGTATCGAATTTAGCTACTGCAGCAGCTCAGGAAATCAATGCCAATGTCCAATTGGCTAGAACGGGTGCACTGTATCACGATATTGGTAAAATGAGCAATCCTATTTATTTCGCTGAAAATCAGACTGGCGTGAATCCACACGACAAGATGAAACCTGAAGAAAGTGCCAAGATGATAGCCAGTCATGTTGCAGAAGGCATGAAGTTGGCAAATAAGCATGGTTTGCCGCTGGTTATCAGAGACTTTATAAGAATGCACCACGGCACAGGTCCCATCCGTTATTTCTACAACAACTATCGGACTGAGCATCCTGGTGAACCTGTTCCTGCCTGCTATTTTTACACGGGTGTGAATCCCACGACTAAGGAAACGGCGATACTTATGATGGCCGATGCTCTTGAAGCATCTTCCAGGAGTTTATCAGAATATAATGAAGAAAATATCTCCAAACTGGTGGATAAAATTATCAATGCAAAAATTCAAGATGGTGCATTTAGAGATGTTCCCATTACGTTTAGAGATATGGAAAAAGTTAAAGCGGTATTCAAAGTTAAATTACAATCCATTTATCACACTCGAATTCCGTATCCTGAGGCCCCAACTTCTTCAGAATCGATTAATTCATAAATTCAAAAGCCGGAACGGATACCTATCCGAATATTCCAAGGTTGAACTTCGAACGGAGGAGTAGTCACGGTGGCCCCGTTTACTTTCAATTGTAAAGCAGGGTCGTTCCAGTTTGTCTTGTAACTCTGACGACTCAGGAAAAAACCGTTGGCCTCTTTCACTTGCAAGTAATCTCTTTTTAATAGAAGTGCTTGGAACCACGAAGCATCTGTAAAAAGTTCGTATTGTTTCCCGGCACGTACAGAAAAACCAATGGAAGGTTTCAGCCCAAATCCGGTTTTTCCAGCCTTTAAAACCAGTTTTTCTGAGTCGAAAGTTTTATGATCAAGTACCAAATTTCCTCCTGGATTGTCGAATTTAAATAATTCAAGCTTGGTGGTGACATTTGATGCTGCCAACCCTAAGTCCATGAATATCCAACGTCCACTGGGAGCCAACGAAATACGGTATGCGGCACCAAGATCCAATTGCAACTGTTCTACACCGAACAATGCGGTCGAAATCGTACCTGTCAGGGACCATTTTTTGTTCAGCTCAAATCGTATCCCATCTTGAGTTGAAATACCAAAAGCGGCCGATTTAACGGGTTGGCTGCTTAAACTCGTACCATTATTAATCAATTCGTGCGTTCCACCAGGATAATGAATTGGCAGATAAGCTATTCCGCCATCAAACGTAAAACGTTTCAGGAACAAAAGAGCTTTCTCACTGTCCGTCAATTCTTTGTTATACGTTTTGGTCAACTGTTGAAGAGCTTCTTGCTTTTGATAGGAAAGATTGGCCTGATTGTTCATCAGTTTGCTCTGTTCCAATATGTTGTAATCTTTCCAATAACTTGAATCATAGGGTTGGGCTTCTATGGACAAAATGTCGGTATAATCAAATTGCTCACCGAATGGAATGGGAGTAACGGAATCCGTTTGAATGGAGGTGGTTACATATTCTATATCCTTATAAATGCGTTTTTTGCTTGCTGTATTCAACCCATTGGTCTTGTAATTGATGAAGCCCAAATGGTACATTCCATTTTGCTCGGTGTACCCAATCTTGATGCTTGTCATTCCAGGAATGTATTCCATATCAGGGAGCTGTGCACCAGCCAAATTGCTAAGACCAGCCCTCCAAAAGTCAAACCCAATGAAGGCATAACTGTCTCTGTCTATGTACATTTTGCCCTGAAAACTTGAGTTGGGCAATTTCCTGTTTTTAAAGGAAAGCACGTAAATATCACTGATGCTGTCTTTTAACGTTCCAACCAGCTCAATTTTCCAATTACTGTATTCCGAAGGTTTTATAAAATCCCAACGACTGAAAACGATGTCTAAGTCGTTCGGGAAATGCGGACCACCATAGAAACGAACATCATTGATGCTATCTATGCCTGGAAATACGTTTTTGCGAGATTTTTCAACACGAATTTGACCGAAATTGGTGGTGTTTTTGTACGAATTCTTGTAAACGTCCAATACGGCTTCGTTGAAATACAGAAAGGTGCTATCCTTTAATCGCTCTGTTTCTCGGTAGAAACCTTCACACCGAGTTGGTTGAGTTGGATAATTATAAGGGATAGCATTCCAAGCTTTCTGCAAAAACTCCTTGCAGAAATCTTTTTGAGTGACCACGACTTCTGCCATTTGATAACTTTTTGGCTGAAGCTGAATGGTCACATTTCCAACCAGTTCGGAAACTGGAATGGTACGGGTAGTATAACCCATAAAGGTCACACTAAGTGTTTCGGTTGATGCTGATGCTGGAATTTGCAAGGTCCAATCACCATCCATATTGCTCGCCGTACCGATGCCCAACTTGTTGATACTCAAAGTGGCAAAGGCAAGTGGTTCCATATTCGTCGCATCCGTAATTCGTCCATGCAACGTAATGGTCTGGTTATTAGATGGTTCAGTCTGTGCTGACGCCAGCAAAGTGCTCATTAAAAGCAACAAGCAATAAAACGGAAAGAGTTTTTTCATTCTTCAGTTAATATAACAGATAAACAAAAATACACTTAAATCGTTTTAAAACCTGTTACTTCAAATATTTTAGTTTTTTTTAGTGGTGTGACCGTTAACCTACAATACTCTGATCTTAATATTCTTGAACGAAACCTCATTTCCATGGTCCTGCAAAAGAATATTGCCCAAAGCCGCTTCACCGTAATTGGGCCATGAGGCAAATTTACTATAGGCAACCAAAGCTCTCCACATTTGAGTTCCTCGTTCGTATTCCACGATTTTCACATCATTCAGGTAATGTTCTACTTTATTGCCTTTTACAACAATACGAGCAGTGTTGAAGAACCCTTTTCGGAACGGTTTGTTTTCAGGAGCTGGAATCAAATCATAAAGTGAACCCAAGGTACGATTTCCCTTTACACCCAATTTAGCGTCGGGATGCAGTTTGTCGTCAAGTATTTGGTACTCACAACCAATAGAAGAACCAGCACCCTTGTTGATTTCCGTATCAACAAAATATTTGACGCCACTATTTGCACCATCCGTAATCTTAAAATCCACTTGTAATTCAAAGTCCCCGTATTTTTTGGTCGTTACGATGTCACCACCGTTCGTGGATTCTTTGCCATCCGATGGTAGTACCCTAAGAACGCCATTCTCAATGACCCAGCCTTTTTCAGGAAAGGTTGTGAGTTTAGCTCCTCTCCAACCTTGGGTGGTTTTTCCATCCCACAACAGCTCCCAGCCAGCAGCGCGTTCAGCGTCCGTCAAGGTATTGTCAATGCAGTTGGCTACGAATATGGAATTCGGGAACGGCTTCCTGAAGTTTTGAACGTCTTTTGTGCAAATTCGAATGTTTTTCCATTGAACGGTTTTCCCTACATCTTCTTGTCTGTTGACGACGTGAACCTGGAGGGCAATAAATCCGGTCGAAGTCATATCATCGATCAGGTTCGAACAGGGTACATCGTTCAACCAAGTACGAATTGATGAACCGATTGCTTCGATTCGAACTTTGTTCCAGGCATCCGGCAGAAAGGCCGTTTTAGCAGCAGGATTTTTTTCCATCGTGTACAACCAGCCGCGTCTGGCTTCATCGTAAATACCACCGCTCCATGCTCGACTTGAAGGGTCAATTTCAAATTGATAGCCGTGTACACGACCATCTTTATAATCTTTCAAACTATTGCTTCTGAACTGAATGCCTGAGTTTAACCCGTTTTCAACTTTGAAATCCAATTCAAGTATAAAATCACCGTAATTTTTTTCGGTAACCATAAAAGTATTGGGTGTGTTCAATTTGGAAGTTCCAACGATGGCACCATCCTTTACTACGTATTCGGCTGTGCCGTTTAGCTTTTTAAAACCTTTCAGATTCTTACCATTAAATAGCATTTCCCATTTTTCTTGCGAAAAAGCGTTTAATGACACAGCTACCAACACGAACAAAATCAAATTCCTTTTTTTCATCGATTAAAGTTTTATGTGATCCTTTTATAAGCTATAAAATTGTTTCCATTCCCTGCGAGGCTCCGAACCAATCAATAATTGATTTGCCAATGCATTGTTCGTAATCTGTTTGCTGCTTGGATCGAAGATAAGTTTGGTATTCAATCGTTGAGCAATAACTCCGAGGCAGAAAACCTGGCTCAATGGTCCAGCAATTTCGAATGGTGAACGCGTTTGTTCTTGTCCTTTGCAAGCCAAAAGGAAGTTTTCAAAGTGATTGGATGGGCTCTTTGGCACTTCGGGCAATCTTGAAGCCATTTCATTTGCTTTTTCCTCAGGTATGATCGATAGTGTACTACCATGTGACCCACCTTTAAAAGTCAGCTCTTTACTATAGATGATTTTGCCTGGATTTAGTTTTGATGGCATGATTTGTCCATTACTGGGGGGCGGGATAGATGGGTCAAGCGTCACATTTCCGTAACCCTGTGGTACAGGAGGTAAATTATCGATTCCGTCGTACCAGGTCACGTCGCAAGCTGGCATGGTGCCGCGTTCCGGAAACTTAAACAAAATGGTCGATGAATAGGGATAAAAGAATGGGTTGTGGCCCTTTTCCTTAATCAAACTGACTTCGGTAGGCAACCCAAGTTCCAGGAACTGGTGAGCAGTATCCAATATGTGCGCACCCCAGTCACCTAAAGCACCCATTCCAAAGTCATACCAGCAACGCCATTGTCCGTTGATGTAATCTTTGTTGTATTCGTGAAACTGTTCAGTTCCCAACCAGCAATCCCAATCTAAAGAACTAGGTACCGGTTCTCCTGCAGGCATGCTCTTGATGTTTGAATCAAAGCTATGCCAGCGTCTTACACTGTTCATGTGCGCCGTGATGGCGGTAACGTCTTTGATGATGCCAGCTTCTTTCCAAGCTTTAAACTGAAAGTAATTAGCCTCAGAATGTCCTTGATTGCCCATTTGGGTAACCACGCCATATTTTTTTGCGCCCCGAATCATCCGTTCCACTTCGTTGAAGGTATGTGCCATCGGTTTTTCAACATACACGTGTTTTCCTAACGACATTGCCAACATCGTGGCAGGGAAATGGCTGAAATCAGGTGTTCCAATAACGACTGCATCAATCTGAGGGCTCATTTTATCGAACATCTTTCTGAAATCCTGAAAACGTGGCGCATTTGGAAACATGTTCATGATTTCCTGAGTGTGCGGCGCTCCCATGTCGGTATCGCACAACGCAACGATGTTGCAATGCCCTGTTTTAAATAAAGATTTTGTGATTTCAGCAGCCCTGTTGCCCGCACCAATGCAAGCCAGGTTCACTTTTTCGTTGCTGCCTACTTTTCTTGGCACTGGATTTTTTGCTGACAATTGATTCAACAGCGAAGGTGTAAAAGCAGCAGCAGCCGTCAAAGCAGAGATCTGTTTGAGAAATTGACGGCGCGATGATTGGTGATTATTTCCCATCGTATTCGTTTTTTTAAGGTTCCAACAAATGTAAAAAATAAATTGGTATATCAGGGATTTTTGCAAACAAAAAAACCCAATTGATTCATCATCAATTAGGGTTTAGTTGAAGTTGTACCCGAAGCCGGACTCGAACCGGCACAGCCGTTATGGCCAAAGGATTTTAAGTCCTTCGTGTCTACCATTTCACCATTCGGGCAACTTGGAAGAATGTTTGCGCTTTTTTTAGGAGCGGTCGCAAAGGTATAAATTTTAGTATAAAATGAAAAGGGTTAACGGGAAATAATAATATCGGTATCTCCGAAACTTACGGTATAATGTCGAAGGGGCTCTTTGGCTATACCTTTGGTCGGGGTGCCTTGCCCATAAAACATGTCAAACACTTCGCCGCAGGTCGCACATTTGCACATTCCTAATTCGTCCGGAGGACTTACTCTGATGTTGGCATTGACTTCCTTTGGGCACGCCAGATCGACTGCGTAAATGACATTGTCTTGAGCGTGGTAGATCAGCAAGCCGCCAAACCCAATTCTATCCGAAGCTAAAGAGGGCTGGGTGATGTACATGTATGCACCGAAATAATCTAGTTTCGAGGTGTTGAAGTTTCGTTGAAAATCTACTTCTCGATCTGGAATGCTGGTGACATAGCCATCACAAGAAGCCAGCAAGGCAACTACGAAGAACGCCATTATTTTAAAAAAAACCTTCATATCAGGCCTTATTTAGTCGAGTCGGTCGGATAATGAGATACGATTTCGCGTATTTTTGCTAGCACATCCAATTCAAAAGCTGGGGCTTGAAGAGCCTCCAGATTATTTTTTAATTGTTGAACGGAGCTGGCTCCGACGATGACAGTCGTGACACGGGCATCATTCAACAACCAACTTAGAGCCATTTGTGCTAAACTTTCTCCACGTTCCAAAGATAAGGCATTCAATTCACGGATGATAGCGATGCGTTCGGGTGTAACTTGTTCTTTTTTTAGAAATCCATTTTTAGCAACTCTGGAGTCGGATGGAATGCCATTCAAATACCGATCGGTGAGCAAACCCTGTGCCAATGGGCTGAATGCGCTAAAACCAATGCCGTTGCGTTCTGCCGTTTCAAGGGCACCATTTTCTACTTCTCGCGCCAACATACTGTAGCGGTCCTGGTAAATGAGACAACGAACACCTTGAGATTCAAGCATTCGATAGCATTTTTCTGCTAGTTCGGGCGGGTATTTGGAAATACCGGCATAAAGTGCTTTCCCTGATTTGACTATGTCAATGAGTGCCTGCATGGTCTCTTCGATGGGTGTGACGCCATCGTAACGGTGGGAGTAGAAAATATCCACATATTCCAAATCCATGCGTTTCAAACTTTGGTTCAGGCTGGAAATCAGATTCTTTCTGGAACTTCCATCGCCATAGGGGCCGTTCCACATCAAATGACCAGCTTTGGTCGAAACGATTATTTCATCGCGATGTGTTGCCAGAGAGCTGCGGAAAATCTTTCCAAAATTTTCTTCGGCCGAACCGGGAGGAGGTCCATAATTGTTGGCCAAATCAAAATGGGTGACGCCTTGGTCAAAGGCATATTCAACAATGGATTTGCTGTTTTCAAAGTTATCAGTGTGGCCGAAGTTATGCCACAGCCCCAATGAAATTTTAGGTAGCAACAAACCGCTTTTACCACAGAGGGAGTATTTCATTCCGTTGCTGTATCGAGTGGAAGAGGGTGAATAAGTCATCTTTTATGAAGATTTGTAGGATGTTGGATTCAAAGGTAGAAAAGAAATCTTAATTTTGCTGTTCTAAATTCATTCATTCTATTAAATCACAGGATATGAGAAACCGTTTTTTCGTCCTGCTAAGCGTGTTTACCATGACAACACTTGCA
Organism: Bacteroidales bacterium; assembly: GCA_035719105.1. Taxonomy (GTDB): domain Bacteria; phylum Bacteroidota; class Bacteroidia; order Bacteroidales; family UBA1402; genus UBA8389. The sequence goes on from DASTGN010000004.1 coordinate 429,752, forward strand.
GCCCTTTCTGCTGAGAATCCATTTTTCGGCCCTTACAAAACTCCTTACAATGCACCTCCTTTCGACAAAATAAAGGCAGAACATTATTTGCCAGCTTTTTTAAAAGGTTTTCAGCAGCAAGATGCGGAAATTGCATCCATCGTTGCCAACAAAACAGCACCAACTTTCAAAAATACGATTGAAGCACTTGATTTCTCTGGTGAACTTTTAAGAAAAGTCAGTGCAGTCTTTTTTGCCTTGACCGAGGCTGAAACCAATAAGGATTTGGATCAGATTGCCGAAAAAGTGACCCCTTTGCTTTCGGAACACAATGATAATATTTATCTGAATGCCAAATTATTTCTCCGTGTCAAAGCGGTTTACGACCAACGTGCCAATCTTAAACTTTCTTCAGAACAAAACCGCGTCCTGAGTGAATGTTACAAAGAATTTATCCGCTCTGGTGCAGGTTTAAATGCGACCGATCAAGCACGTTTGCGCGAAATCAACAAAAGTTTGTCTTCGTTGATGTTGAAATTTTCGGACAATGTGTTGAAGGAAACCAACGCTTTCCGCATGGTGATTGACAATAAGGCTGACTTAGCCGGTTTGCCTCAAAGTTCAGTAGATGCAGCAGCCGAAGAAGCTAAATCGGCGGGTCAAGTTGGCAAATGGATATTTACCATCCAAAAACCCAGCCTGATACCTTTTTTACAATATGCTGAGAATCGCAGCTTGCGGGAAAAAATGTTCAAAGGGTACATCAATAAAGGTGACAATGACAATGCTAATGACAACAAGGCACTGATCAATCAAATCGTCAACCTGCGCCTGGAACGCGCTAAGTTGTATGGTTTTAGCACTCATGCCGGATATGTTTTGGATGAATGTATGGCTAAAAATCCTGAAACAGTGATGCCTTTCTTGGATAAAATCTGGAAACCTGCAGTTGCTCAAGCTAAAAAGGAAGTAGCTGAAATGCAAGCGATGATTGACGCCGAAGGTGGTAATTTTAAATTACAAGCTTGGGACTGGTGGTATTACTCTGAAAAAGTTCGTAAAGCTAAATTCAATTTGGATGAGGCTGAACTCCGTCCTTATTTCAAACTGGAAAATGTTCGTCAGGGTGTTTTCACGGTAGCCAATAAGCTTTATGGAATTACGTTCAACCCTGTCAAAAACGTTCCTGTATACCATCCCGATGTTGAAGTCTTCGAGGTTTTGGATGCTGACGGTTCCTATCTTGGTCTGTTTTATTCCGATTATTTTCCACGTCCAGGCAAACGTGCTGGCGCATGGATGAGTAATCTTGGTGAAGAATACGTGTTGAACGGTAAAGAAGTTCGCCCCCTCATTTACAACGTGGGCAATTTCACAAAACCTACTGCTGATGCTCCTTCATTATTAAATGTTGACGAAGTTGAAACACTTTTCCATGAGTTTGGACATGGATTGCACGGAATGTTGACCAAATGCCACTACATTTCTGTAAGCGGTACCAGTGTGCCTCGCGACTTTGTGGAGCTGCCCTCTCAAATCATGGAAAATTGGGCAATGAATCCTGAAGTGCTGAAACTTTACGCTAAACATTATCAAACTGGTAAAACCATTCCGGATGCTTTGATTGAAAAAATTCAAAAATCGGGAACCTTCAATCAGGGTTTTGAAACGACCGAATTGGTTGCTGCAGCTTTACTTGATATGGATTGGCATACCATCACCAAAAATCAAGATTTCGACGTTCGCACTTTTGAACATTTTGCCATGGACAGCATTGGTTTGATTTCGGAAATTGTTCCACGCTATCGCAGCACCTTCTTCAACCACATATTCAGTGGAGGTTACTCGGCGGGATATTATGCTTATTTGTGGGCCGAAGTATTGGATGCTGATGCATTCAATGTGTTTTTGGAAAAAGGCATTTTTGATTCGGAAACCGCCAAGTCTTTCCGTAAGAATATTCTGGAAAAAGGGAACAGTGAAGACCCAATGGTTTTGTATCGTCGATTCAGAGGTGCTGAACCCAATCCGGATGCATTGCTGAAACGTCGAGGGCTTTGATTTTTTTGCTGAGGGACACCATGACTATAAAAAAATAGTTTATCTTTGCGATTCGTAAAAAAAATCTACTAGAAATCACATCAATAAAAACGTAGTATAACATGCAAAACAAAGGATTTATAAAGGTTTTTGCGATACTCTTGACCCTTGTCTGTGCATACTATCTGTCTTTCTCACTCGTAAACAATCGCGTGGAAAGCAAAGTAGAAAGCATGGCTCAAGGAAACCCGGACCGATTGGCATACCTTCTCGATTCTATGGAAACAGAGAAAGTCTACATGGGTCTGACGTACGCAGAATGCCGTGAAAAAGTAATCAATTTGGGTCTTGATCTAAAGGGAGGTATGAATGTTACTCTGGAAATCTCTGTTCCAGACATTATTCGTGCCATTTCCAACAACAGTAAAGACGAAACGTTCAATAAGGCGTTGGTCAATGCTGCAATTAGGGAAAAATCGAGCCAGAAAGACTTCATCGACTTGTTTGTGGAAGAATATCATAAACTGGATCCTGGAGCTCGCCTTTCAGCAGTGTTCAGCACGTTTGAAATGAAAGGAAGAATCGACCCCACGACTTCCAACGAAGATGTGGTCAAGGTGCTTAAGACGGATGTACAGGGTGCCATCCAAAATTCTTTCAATGTATTGCGTACTCGTATTGACCGCTTCGGTGTGGTTCAACCCAATATCGTGCAGCTTGGAACATCAGGTCGCATCTTGATTGAACTCCCTGGTATCAAAGAACCAGACCGCGTTCGTAGATTGCTTCAAGGTTCCGCCAATCTGGAATTCTGGGAAACTTACGATTTGGGTGAGATTTATGAATCAATTATTTCGGCCAACAACTTGATTCGTGACCTGAACAAGACAGTTAAAACAACTAAGGACAGCACTCTAGCTGCAACTGCTGTTACCAAGAAAGATACTTCGAAGATTTCGCTTAAGGATAATGCCTTGCTTGCCAAATTGGGTAAGACCGATACTTCTTCCAAAGAAAAAAGCGCTGAAGAATGGAAAAAGGAATATCCTTTGTTTGCTGTTTTGCAAATCAATCAAACAGAACAAGGCGTTGGTTCAGGTCCTGTTGTAGGTATGGCTCTTGGTCGCGATACCTCAACGGTGAACAAATATTTGAACAATCCGAAAGTGAAAGAACTGCTTCCACGTGACCTCAAATTCGTTTGGACAGTAAACTCCATAGATAAAAAATCTCCAATTTATCAGTTGATCGCTCTTAAGGTGACCAATCGTGAAGGCAAACCTGCTCTTGGTGGGGATGTTATCACAGATGCCTCTGATGACTTTACGCAAACAACAGGCTCTGCCAAGGTCAATATGACCATGAATGCTGAAGGTTCCAAAGCTTGGGCTCGTCTAACCAAAGACAACATTGGCAAGTGCATTGCCATTGTTTTGGATGGATACGCTTATTCTTTCCCTCGTGTTCAAGGAGAAATAACCGGTGGTAGTTCTGAAATCACTGGATTGGAGTCTGCTGCTGAAGCAAAAGACTTAGCTAATGTATTGAAATCTGGTAAGATGCCGGCTCCTGCACATATTGTTCAAGAAGATGTGGTCGGTCCGTCATTGGGTAAAGAAGCCATCACGTCGGGATTTATTTCGTTCATCGTTGCCTTCTTTTTGATTCTGCTTTATATGCAGCTCAATTATGGGGTAATACCAGGTCTCATCGTTGATGCCAGTTTGTTGATCAATGCATTCTTCATGATGGGTGTATTGGCATCGTTCCAAGCAGTTCTAACTCTACCGGGTATAGCGGGGATGGTGCTCACTTTAGGTATGGCGGTAGACGCCAACGTACTTATCTATGAGCGTATCAAGGAAGAATTGCATGCGGGTAAAACGATTAAAAAGGCAGTTGCAGATGGTTATAAAAATGCCTTATCGGCCATTATGGACGGTAATATCACTACCCTGCTGACCGGTATCATTCTTTTCTACTTTGGTACAGGCCCAATCCGTGGTTTTGCTACGACTCTGATCATTGGTTTGATCACTTCCGTATTCTGCGGTGTATTCGTTACACACCTCATATATGAATCGTTGCTTGCAAAGGATAAGTTGAAAAATGAAGACTTTACTACAAATCTGACTAAAAACCTGTTCAAGGCTCCTAAAGTTGACTTTATCGGAAACAGAAAATGGGGTTATATCATTTCTGGTGTAGTGTTGGGTATTTGCGTACTTTCACTTACATTTCACGGTTTGAATCAGGGTGTAGACTTTTCTGGTGGTCGTAACTTCATTGTTCGTTTTGACCAACCGATTAAAACTGGCGAAATTGGCAATTCATTACAAGGGGTCTTTAAGGATGCATCTGTATCCGTCATCACTATTGGTAATAATAAAAACCAAGTTCGTATAACTACGAACTACAAAATTGCCGACGAAAGTCAGACCATTGATAGTGAGATTGAATCCATGTTGTATCAAGGTTTAAAACCTTATCTGAAAGAGAATGTTTCACGCGAGGAATTTGTAAGTAATAACATTGTCAATTCACAAAAGGTTGGACCGACGGTTGCAGATGATGTGAAAACGTCTGCACTTTGGGCTGTATTCTTTGCAATTATTGTAATGGGCATTTATATTTTGGTTCGTTTCAACAATATTGCCTTCAGTGTAGGAACCATTGCTGCTTTATTCCATGATGTACTGCTGATTGTCGGTTGTTACTCCTTATTCTACAGTTTCGTGCCTTTCTCGCTCGAAATCGACCAGAACTTTATCGCTGCGATTCTGACCATCATCGGGTACTCCGTAAACGATACGGTTGTAATTTTCGACCGTGTACGTGAAAATCTTGCCTTGTATCCAAAACGTAACAAAAAACGAGTGTTGAACGAAGCATTGAACCAGACTTTGCTGCGTACGTACAGTACGTCATTAACCGTGTTCATTACTTTGTTGATTCTGTTCTTGTTTGGTGGTGACACCATTCGTGGATTTGCTTTTGCTATGTTGGTAGGTACAATCACCGGTGTTTATTCCACCTTGTACATTGCAACTCCAATTGCTTATGAGGTTCAAAAACGTCAGTTGAAAATAACGAATGACGATTACGACGACGGTATCAAATAAGGATTTATCCTATAAAGAAATGAGGTTGTATCAAATTTAGATGCAACCTCATTTCTTTTGTAGGGTATTGGTATCAATTTAATTTTTCATTATAAACCAATAGTCTATAACCTACCCTTTTGAGTGATGCAAAATATATCCTGGGGTCATTCTTAAACTGATTCCGAAGTTTGACTATGACACTATCTAAGTTGCGTGAAGTAAAATAGTTTGCCTCCCCCCAATATTTGTTAAGCAATTCGTTTTTTGTTACCACCTGGCCAATACAGGCACTCAATTCGTCTAAAACAGCACCCTGTAGCTGACCTAACATGACGCTTTTTCCCTGATGCGACAATACCAATGACGTTGGATTATAAAGGTATTCGCCAATTTGACGTTCCTGCCCTGAACCAGTATTGAAATCACTCAGGGCACGTTTAATTCTTAGAATTAGCTCCTCTTGATCGACCGGTTTTTTCATATAATCCGCACCTCCCAGTTCGAAACCCCTCTTTACATCTGAAATGCTCGTATGAGATGTTAAAAAGATAATTGGGGGGCATGAATGTGTTCGGATAACTTCTTTGGCCCAGTCAAATCCATTACCGTCGGGTAATGACAAATCAAGTAAAATCAAATCGAACGGTTTTTCTTCAAACTTTTTTTTTGCCGACTCGATGTTAATGGCAATGGTAACTTCAAAGTTCTCTAATCTCAGCAGTTCACAAAGTATTGATCGAATAAAAGCATCATCTTCGACAAATAGTATGTGTCTCATAGGTTTTAATTTAATAGTCGATACAATGTTAAGCAAAAAAGTAAAATATCAAAAATGAAACAATTATATAACTTCAAAAGAAGTGATAATGAGCGATTATTTGAATGCTCAATAAATCAGAGTACGTATATTTGTGAAGTAAAAATGATAAGCTGAAATCTCGAAAGTCTTTGTGAAAAGATTCTTTCAGCAAAGGAATAATAACAATTTGTGCGAACTTAAACTGTAAAGTAAAACATGGATATGCTGAAGGCAAACACATTTCTCATGTTTAATTAAGATTGCAAATGGGGAAGCAACGTCGGTTGTTTCCCCTTCCTTTTGGCTTAATTTTCAAACAACAATTTTTCTGCCTGTTTGGCTTTATCAAAATTAAATTGTTCGGCAATTTGAGCAAAGTGTTTTTCAATTTGGTCGTTACAAAGGTTACCAATGCTTCCTTCATGGGTGTGGTTTACTGTCATAACAGGATTGAATTGATTGGCTTCGATTTCCAAACCAACTTGCTTATAAGCATCTCTAAACGGTGTCCCTTCAGTTGTACGACGGTTTACCTCCTCAACACTGAACAAATGGATGTACTTTTTGTCATCTAAGATATGTTCGTTTACTTTGACATTTGCCATCATGTTTGTGGTCATACGAAGGCAATCCAGCAATTCCCCGAAGCTGGGTAGAAAGACCTCTTTAATGATTTGTAGATCGCGAAAATAGCCAGAAGGTAGGTTGTTTGTAATGGATGAAATCAATTGTGGCAAATTTTGTATTTTATTGCATTTGGCACGTGTTAGTTCGAAAACATCTGGATTTTTTTTGTGCGGCATGATGCTTGAACCAGTTGTGAATTCGACCGGAAGCTTAATGAAATTAAAGTTTTGGCTGGTAAAGAGGCAAGCATCGAAAGCCAATTTGGATACGGTTCCAGCAATAGAAGCCAATGAAAATGCAACGGTGCGTTCCATCTTACCACGACCCATTTGAGCGTAAACAACATTGTAATTCAAACCATCAAAACCCAGTAAATCGGTTGTTAATTGGCGGTTTAATGGGAATGAAGAACCATAACCTGCAGCGGAGCCTAGTGGATTTCGATTGCAAACCTTATAAGCGGATAAAAGTACCTGCAGGTCGTCGGCCAAGGATTCTGCATATGCACCGAACCACAATCCAAAGGAAGAAGGCATGGCTACCTGTAGATGTGTATATCCAGGTAAAAGGACCTCTTTATAGCGGTTGCTCTGTGCTATCAAAACATCAAACAAATCCTTGACAGACTCAAAGATTTCCATAATGGCTGCTCGAGTGAACAATTTCAAGTCCAACAACACTTGATCATTGCGAGAGCGTCCGCTGTGGATTTTTTTTCCTAAATCTCCTAAGGAGCGGGTTAGCATGAGTTCAATTTGTGAATGAACGTCCTCAACGCCCGATTCAATTTCAAACTGATTTGCTTCGATGATTTGATAAATGCGTTTTAGCTCGGTCAACAAAACAGGTAATTCTTTAGAATCGATCAGTCCAATGCTTTCCAGCATGGTAATGTGTGCCATGGATCCAAGGACGTCGTATTTGGCAAGATATAAATCCATTTCTGGATCTTTTCCGACTGTAAACCGCTCAATTGCTTTGTCAACGGTGGTGCTTTTTTCCCATAGCTTCATATTGGAGAATGCGTTAAGTTGGTGAACGGATTAATAAGGAATTTTGGATAGCATTTCTGCAACTGAATTGATCCCTGTCTCTAATTTGCTTGAAATCATTGCTTTCAAAAATATTGGTATATCAGCACGAAATGTTAGCTTGAGCCTGGTATCATTTGGTGCAACTTCTTGAAGTTGAATCCAACCTAAAAACTCGATAGGCGATTTGACGGATTCCATTTTTATGGTCTTGAACGGTTCACGTTCTGCTATCCGTATTCCAACAGTGCCAACTGGATCGACTTTGAATTGACAAGAGTCGGTATCGAATGTGAAATCACGAACTTTACCTTCCAGTAAAGATTTCACACTTTCCAAATTGTTTAGGTCTGAAAGTTTTGTATAAATACGTTCAGCAGAATAAGGAATTTGCTGAACTTCACTTGAATATTCTGTCATGTCGGAATTATTTGGGTTGCCAGTTGGATGGCGAAAGACGCCATTCCTGAAGCGTGTGCAACTCAGACTCGTGAATAAAGTTTGTTGCTAAAGCTGTTTCAAGAACAGCATCGTAATTACTAAGCGTCGTCAATTCTACTTTTGCTTTACGGAAGGCTTCTTCGGCTTCAGGGAAACCGTATGTGAAAATGGCCAACATGCCGATTACTTCACTTCCGTCTGCACGGATGGCCTCAACTGCTTTAAGACTGCTGCTACCTGTTGAAATCAAGTCTTCGATGACCACAACTTTCATTCTTGGTTTCAAGTCCCCTTCAATCAGATTTTCCAATCCATGATCTTTGGGTGAGGAGCGAACATAAACGAAAGGCAAGCCTAATTCTTCTGCGACCATGGCACCTTGCGCAATGGCGCCCGTTGCAACACCGGCGATGGCGTCCACCCGGTCGTATTTTTCACGAATGATTCTTGCAAGTTCTATTTTAATGAAGTTGCGAAGGTCCGGATAGGACAACGTTTTTCTATTATCGCAATATATAGGAGATTTCCAACCGGAAGCCCAAGTGAATGGATTGGATGGTTGAAGTTTGACAGCCTTGATTTTCAATAATTTGGAAGCGACGATTCGATCTAGTTTTTTCATCTTGGTATACGGTATATGATTGGTACTGTATTAGCTACTATTTTTTGCAAAAGTAATCAATCCAAAAGAAAGAAGACTTGTAAAAAACAGTAAATTTCAAGTGTTTGTTGGTCAAAACAGGTAATTCAAATTGATGTAGGTTCCCATTTTTGATCCATCACTTTCATTCAGCGGTTTACCCATTTCGACAGAAATGATGAAATTCTGATTCATGGCAATTTTAAATCCACCACCCAAAGATGAGTGGAAACTGTCCTTCGTATCCAAATTGAAGTAAGTATCTTTTTCAATTTGGTTCAGCCGGTATAAATCCCAATTGATTGGATCTAAGATGTAGCCGGTATCAAAAAAACCATTGATTCCAAAGTAAAAATTTTGATTTATAAACCTGAAATTCAACACTTTCCATCTTAGTTCAATGTTGCCTAAAGCAAAAGCATCTCCAACTACCCGATTCCGCATGATGCCGCGCAAACTGTTGGCACCACCCAATGCGGTGGGACTAGTTCTGTTGGCAAAAGGAGTCATTAATACTGTTCGACGGTAAAAAGGAAGATCGTTATTTCCTATCTTGCCCTGTATGCCAAGCCTTACAGCCAAGTTCAACTTGTCCTTGATCAAACTTTGGTACTGTTTGTGTATCAGCGAATAACGTGCATAGGGGGTCTCGTTGATGAAAATGGGTGCAACTTCTATCAACGCTTCAGTGCTGAACCCTTTATCCGGATTGTTCAGGGCGTTGCGAGTATCGTATAAAAGCCCGGCTTTAAAGGCATTTACCATACCCCCATTTGCTTCCTTAGCGTTCAGAATGCCCCATTGCGCATATTTTTCATAAAGGCTTTCGCCAGGTGAATGTGCGAAGTCTACAGAGGCATTTTTATAGTTGACAAAATTATAACTGGCTTCCCAATATAGGTGGTCAATAGCCAGCGGACCCTTCAAATCGATTAAAAGCCTTAATTGCTGTTGCGACATCTTGTAAAATGCACGATTGGTTGTGTCCAAGGTGTACGAATAATGACTTTGATAACCGTTGTAACCAAAAAAGTCAAGCATGTCTTCCGTAATGTAACTTAAGTCGACAAAAGTGCGTATCCCCTTGAGCAGCTGATCGGAGTCAAAATAAAATCGCATGACGGTACTTCCTTTCGTGAATTTAGAAAGCTCCAGGTAATATGATTGATTGTATTTTGGATAAAGCGTCCCATTGCCATAATTGAATAAGTTAAGGATGGCACCATATTGGAAGCCTTCGTCTGTATTATAGGATACGGCAGGTAGCACTCCTAAATTAAATCCTTTTTTAGCAGATTCCTGTGCCTGTGAAAAGCTGCAAATGAGCACGATCAAAGCCAAGAGAGTGTTCCTTTTCATGGTTTTTTGAATTTATTGAACAAATCGAATGGAATCTAAAAATACGAGGATTCCATGAATTCTCCAAATGCAAACGTTTTTTGCACAAGGGTTTAAGCCAAAGCGAGAGCAAAAAATGAAATTCGAATGTTTGGAATTTGTCGAAGTACTTGAGCGCAGGCTTCCATGGTGGAGCCACTTGTAAGTACATCGTCTATCAAAAGAAGGTGTTTTCCGCTATGATCAGTTGCATTTTTCAACTCGAAAAGTCCTTGTGCGTTTTCCCAACGGCTCCATAAATTTCTGGTTGTTTGGGAGGCGTTGTGAGTGGTCCTGCCCAAAATTTCTGTATTTATAGAAATACCGGTAATGTCTCTGATGCCTTTTGCTATCCATTCACTCTGATTGTAACCGCGTTTTTTCTGTTTCTTTTTGTGAAGGGGCACTGGGACAAGGCTGTCAATATCCTTGAAAAAACCTTGTTCGTTTAATCGTCCTGCTGAAACTTTGGACAAACAACTTCCAAGTTCTTTTTCTCCCTTATATTTCAGTAGTTCCATTGCTTTTTGAATCTTGGAATCTTTGACATAACGGAAACCAGAGACGGCGCGTTCAAATTCGACTTTGCCTAAAAACAGATCGGCCGATTTATTTTCACGAAAAGAGGCTTCATGCAAGGCCGGTAATTCGTACAGGCAGTTCAAACAGACGATATGTTCTCCTTGGATTAACGGCCTTTCACAAAGCAAACAAAGATTGGGCCAAGCCATATCTGCCAGACCTGCAATAACTTCACTTAAAGCGCTTGCAATTGGGATGCGACGGTCATTCTTCATCGTCCATTCCCATTTCTTTCAGGCAGGAACCTGTCAAATCCAGCTCAAAACCTCTGCCGGCAGCAAAACGAAGAAGCTTGCCCCGAAGTTCGTAGGGCGAATTGGCTTTGATGGAAGGCTTCTTTATTCGAAGCAGGCTAATTAGCATCTCTCGATAGTCATCATCCGAAATTTCTGCTAAACCTTCGTCTGCCAATGTTGATGAAATTCCTTTTTGACGAAGTGCGTATCGAATTTTAATTCGACCCCATTTGCTGAATCGGAATTTATCTTTTACAAACGCTTTGACATACCGGTTTTCATTCAAATAACCTTCGTCCTTGAGGCGTTTGATCAATTTTTCAAGATCGTCCGGGGTCAAATCGAATCGTTTTACTTTTTCGATGACTTCAGAGGTACAATGTTCTGATAGTGAACAATAACCTGCGGCTGCGGAAAGGGCTTCAGAGTAATTGTTCATTTTAAAGTATGGCTCGAATCATTCGATCTTTCCCCGAGATGTCCTGAATGAGCTTTGCCTCACGAAAAGAGAAGGATTTAACTATTTCGAGGGTCTCTTGACCCAAGTCACTGTTGATTTCATAATATAGCATTCCCCCAGGTTTAAGCATTTGAACAGCTAGTTGAGAGATGATTCTGTAAAAAAGCATGGAATCTGAATTCTCAACAAAAAGTGCAACGTGAGGTTCATGCTCTAATACATTGACATCCATTTCGTTAGCCTCACTTGACCTTACATATGGAGGATTGCTGACCAGTATATCCAAAGATGACTTTTGGGATTCCACCGGAACAAAATTTAAAATGTCAATTCTGTCAAAATGTACTTTTACGTTATTGATGACCGCATTTTCAGCTGCAATCTTCAATGCCTCTTCGGAGATGTCCCATGCAGAAACGCTGGAATAGGGCAGGGTTTTGGCAAGAGAAACTGCAATACAACCGCTTCCGGTGCCAATGTCCAAAAGATGCAAATTCTTTTTTTTATCCTTCCAATCAGACGAAATCAAATCTACCAATTCTTCCGTTTCTGGTCTTGGAATAAGAACTCCGGGCCCAACTTGAAAGCTTAAACCAAAAAATTCGGTTTCACCAAGAATGTATTGTATGGGTTCCTTATTGGCCAGTCGGTCGACCGCGGAAATGAGTTTTTCAAATGTATCCGCTGGAAAATTCTTATCTTTGTCACTGTATATCTGTACAGTGCTCATATTAGCCAATTTACGCAGCAATAGACGTGATAAAGCCCCGATTTCCGCAGAAGGGTAAATGGGATCCAATGTTTGATGAAGGTAGGTTAAATAGCGTTGCATGGTTAACAATTTGTTTACAAAGCTACGGCTTTTTATCAGAAAAAACAATTCAAAAAATAAAAAACAGTGATTTCAGAAGTCGACAGATTGTACATCAGACGTTGCTTGCAACTTGCCGCCAATGGAAAGCAGACCTGTTCTCCCAATCCGATGGTTGGGGCTGTTATAGTTCATCAGGGCAGAATTATTGGTGAGGGCTGGCATCGAAGGGCTGGTGAACCACATGCTGAACCAAATGCCATGCGTTCAGTGAAAGAATGTGATTTGATCAAAGAATCAACATTGTATGTAAGCCTGGAGCCCTGTTCTCATTTTGGGAAGACGCCTCCCTGCGTGGAGCTGATCATCAAATGGGGCATTCCACGCGTGGTTATTGGAACGTTGGATCCTTTTCCCTTGGTGGCTGGGCGGGGCGTTTCAAAGTTAAGAGAAGCTGGTATCGAAGTTGAAGTTGGTGTTGAAGAGGAGGCCTGCCGAAAGCTCAACCTGTCCTACTTTCATTTCTTAGATACAGGTCGCCCTCGTATCATACTAAAATGGGCTCAGACTTCCGATGGATTCATTGATTTGACAAGAACGGTTGGAGATCATCAATCCTCGCTGAAAATATCGACACCGTTCACTCAATTGGTTACACACAAGTTGCGTTCCGAATGCGATGCCATCTTAGTTGGAACCAATACGGCATTGTTGGATAATCCAGCTTTGAATGTTCGTTATTGGTCTGGAAAGAGCCCCTTACGATTAGTCATTGACAGGCATGGGAACTTGCCCTTTACAGCCAAATTACTTGATGGGAGTTTGGAAACCCTTGTTTTTTCAGGAGTCAAATCGGGTAGGGAAGGTAAAACCACTTGGATCATGTTGGATTTCAATCAAAATGTGTTGTTGCAAATGATGACAGTGTTGCATCGACTTAAAATACATTGCCTTTTAGTCGAAGGTGGAACCATACTGCTTGAAACATTTTTGCAAGCCGACCTATGGGATGAAATTCAGGTCGAAACCTCGACACAGCTGATAGGTACAGGCGTTCGTGCTCCAAATATCAATCAATTCGACCTGACTTCCGGCAATATTAAGAAATTCGATGCTGGCACTTCCTTTCGTGAGATTCGCAATTATGGGCATGCCCGTTAAAAAATAGCAACACAAACATCTCTAATTTTTCATAAAACTTCGATACCAAACCCACAAAAGATAAAATTCTTAGTACTTTTGCGGATTAAGGGAACGGATTAAACAAAAAGACTGTTATATAACCGTTTCAGTCCATGTAATAAAACCAATATGACCATCAAAAGGAACTATTTATACGTCCTTTCTCTGCTGATTTCAGTTATGTTTGTCTCTTGTTGGGATAATTTTGAGGAACGAACTTACTATTCTGCAAACATCAAAGAATTTAGCTTCGGTGCACACGACAGTTGTCCAACCATTGAAAATTATGTTTTCAACATCGATCAGTACAACGGTATCACTGGGGACAGTACAAGCGGCACCATTCAAAACCTTGATTCACTGCCCTATGGGAGTGTCGTTAAAAAACTTTATCCAAAAGTGACTTTCCAATCCACTAATGGAAACATTTTTGTCCATGACTCCTTGTGGCAGGATGGTGACTCCATCGATTTCACTTCTCCTGTGATATTGAAGAATACATCATTTGATGGACTTTATACGAAGTCGTACACCATTAAAATCAATGTTCATCAAGTCAATCCGGATCGGATGAGCCTCGAACCTAAAGCAATAGGTCTTCCTGGAGCCACTTCTGCAAATAAAATTTTGACTGTTAATGGTTTTATATTGGATTATGCTCCAGCTATTGGCGGTGGGCTTAAGCTTTATCGTTCTGCTGATACTTGTAAAACTTGGACCTCTGTTGTTGTTACTGGCCTTTCGGACGAAATGAATTTGCAATCCCTTTGTACATTCGGTTCAAAATATTACATCACTTCCAAAAGCCACCTGTCTTACCGTTCCGATGACGGTTTAACATGGACTTCTATCAACCCATCGTCTTCTGCAGGTGCTGTTACGGTTTTGAACTTGTATGGGGAAATTAACCGAAAATATTTGAACGACCCTATTCCTTCAGCCTTGACAGGAATGTTGCTCACTACAGCGGGGGATACTTGTTTTGGTAGGAGCATAGATGGTATCAACTGGACCATCCATTCAAAGGTTTCAACTAACTTTCCGTTGACTGATTTTGCCTTGATAAAAAGCACAACGGTTACTGGCGTTCAATATTACACCATTGCAGGTGGCATCGATGCCTCGGGTACTATGACTTCAAGTGTCTGGTCCACTGAAGATGGGAAAAACTGGATCTCAGTGAATGAAGGAAATGGAACGTCCGGTTCGTTGCCAATAAGGAAGAATGCGTCTCTGTTTCGATACGACGGTTACTTGGTCAGTTTCGGTGGACAGGATGAATTTGGGAATTTTTCCAGTGATTTGCATGTTTCTCCGGATCATGGTAAAACCTGGAAGAATGCAGATGAAAATTGGGCTTTTACCAAGATGGAAAATGGTTTGGCAGGAGCTGGTGTTTATGTTCAACACGTCCCTGATTTAGTTTTTGGCATGGACAGAGAGTTTATCTGGATTTTAGGTGGAACGAGTGCAAGCGGCGCTAACGCTACCATCTGGAATGGCTGCATAAATAAAATGGTATTTGCACGCCGATAACGGTTTGCAAATAGAAAAATACTTAAAGTTGTTTTTTTGCGTTTATTCCTGATAAAGACAATGTACGCATGAAACGGCTCATACAGACAATATTGACAGTCTTGCTCCTTATTCTGCCAGCGGGCGTGAAGGGACAAGCTTATCGCATGGAACTGGGATTATTGGGTGGAGTTTCATCGTATATGGGCGATGCGAATTCATCAAAACCTATAATGAACGAACGGCCTGCATTTGGTCTGCTCGGAAGGTACAATCTTAGCGGTAATTTGGCCTTGAAAGCCAATATTCTTTCTGGCGGAGTTGCAGGTTCAACTGTTGGTGACGCGAGTGCTTATTTTAACGGTGAGGAAATCCATTTCAACCGTCGACTTGTAGATGCAGGTGTCCAGTTCGAACTGGGCTTTTACCAATATGGCGTAGCAGGTTATAAAGCAGGAGCTAGTAAAGTCTGTCCCTATATTTCGGCCGGTATTGGATTAACTGGTTACGAGTCTGATAAGACTAAACTTTGTGCCAACATACCATTTGGTGTTGGAGTTAAGGCGAAAGTGCTGCCTCGCTTGAATGTCGGATGCGAGTGGTCGTTCAGAAAGACACTGGCTGACGATTTGGATTATGCGATTGGTACATCGGGCTTTCTGCTTAATAATTTGTGGGCAGGGGCTGGAACATGGAATAAAAACAAGGACTGGTATTCAGTTCTGCATATATATGTTACGTTTGACCTGTATGGAACAGGTTCCGATTGTTATAAATGAATATGTCCTATCTCGAGAAAATTGATCATATAAGGGTGCCCAAGCATGTTGCCATCATCATGGATGGTAATGGGCGTTGGGCTAAAAGCATTGGAAGGGAGCGCGCTTACGGTCATATGGAGGGCGTTGTTTCAGTGCGTCATGTCGTAGAAGCTGCCCGGGAATGTGGGGTTTCCTATCTGACCTTGTATACTTTTTCAACCGAGAACTGGAACCGACCTGAATCCGAAGTCATCGGCCTAATGGACTTGATGATGCAATCTATTGAGCATGAAACCCCCGATTTGATTAAGTTTGGAGTTCGACTTCAAATCATCGGTGACATGAAGCGTCTTCCTCAAAAATTGCAGGATCGTGCAGCCAAATGCATTCGCGAAACGGCAGAAGGCGATTCTTTGACTTTGATATTAGCGCTTAGTTATTCATCCCGCTGGGAAATAATTGAAGCCATCAAATCCATTTCACACGATGTGAAAGCTGAAAAGATTACTGAGAATGATATTGACGAAAGGTTATTCAACAGCTATCTCACTACGAAAAATTATCCCGAACCGGATTTACTGATTCGCACTGGAGGTGAGATGCGAATCAGTAATTTCCTTACTTGGCAACTTTCATATTCAGAACTTTATTTTTCTGAAATACCTTGGCCTATCTTTCGAAAGGAAGAATTCTGGCAAGCAATTTATTGTTTTCAAAACCGCGAAAGACGTTTTGGAAAAACAAGTGAACAAGTCCAAAAATAGACAATCCTGAGATTATATGATGTTTAGAAAACTCTTTGCTTCTTTTTGTGCCTTATGCGCGTTGACCCTTTTTCTGCAGAAGGCAGAAGCAGCTGCAACTGAAGACAAACTTCCTGAAATATTTTATGCCACTCCCAGAGAGTACAAAATTGCAGACATTGCAGTAACTGGGATGGACAATTATGAGGATTATGTGTTGATCGGTTTGTCAAACCTGAGTGTCGGTCAAGTAATCAAGGTGCCTGGTGATGAAATTACCGAAGCGCTGAAACGGTATTGGAAACATGGTTTGTTTTCGGACGTCAAAATTGTGGCTTCCAAAATTCAAGGGAGTCAGATTTGGCTTGAAATTCAACTTAAACCACGCCCTCAAATTTCTGCTGTCAAATATAATGGAATCAAGAAATCAGACAAGGACGACTTGGAAAACAGCATCGGTCTAACTGTAGGGAATCAAATATCTCCTAACATTGCGGACAAAGCGAAGGTGCTCATTAAAAGACATTACGATGAGAAGGGTTTCAAAAATGCCGAAGTTGACATAATTCAAAAGGAAGACCCTACCGACAAGACAAAAGTTATCGTTGAAGTCAATATCGACCGAAAAGATAAAATTAAAGTCAATCAGATCATTTTTGACGGAAATGTAGCCTTTACTGACTCCAAGGCTGCTCGTGCCATGAAAAAAACCAAGCAAAAGGGGAAAATTGAGAATTTTTTCAGTAGTAAGAAGTTTGTAGAAGCTGAATATGAGAAAGATAAGGCGTTACTGATTCAAAAATACAACGAATTTGGTTATCGAGATGCTAGAATATTGGAGGATACCGTCTATAAATTTGACGACAAGTCAGTTAATGTTTACCTTAAAATCGATGAAGGAAAGCGCTATTTCTTCAGAAACATTGATTGGGTAGGTAATACCGTCTATTCAGCCAGCGACCTTAACCGACAATTACAAATCACCAAAGGTGACGTTTACAATCAGAAACGTCTTGATGAACGGCTTAAAACTTCACAAGCCGAAGATGCTGTAAGCAATATGTACATGGACAACGGTTACCTCTTTTTCCAGGTGGATCCTGTTGAAGTAAGAGTAGAAGGTGATTCCATAGACCTTGAAATGCGTATCCACGAAGATCGTCAAGCGACCATCAATCGGATTAATATTTCCGGCAACGACCGACTTTATGAAAATGTCATTCGTCGTGAACTTCGCATAAAACCCGGTGCATTGTTTAATAAATCGGCTCTGATGCGTTCCGCACGTGAAATTCAACAAATGGGTCATTTTGATCCTGAAAAAATGGGTCTGGATCCAGTTCCTGATTATGAAGCAGGTACCGTAGACATCAACCTGAATTTGACTCCTAAAAATAATGATCAGATCGAATTCTCTGCTGGTTGGGGTTCAACAGGCATCGTGGGTTCGGTCAGTCTTAAATTTACCAACTTTTCCATCCGGAATCTGCTCAATTTGGGGACCTATAAAGTGCTTCCGCAGGGCGATGGCGAAACTTTCTCGATTACCGGTCGCTCCAATGGGAATTATTACAGTTCCTACAGCTTCTCCTTTTTGGAACCATGGCTTGGAGGCAAACGGCCTAATTCGTTCTCATTCTCTGGATATTACTCACACCAAAGCGACGTAAGTTCCCGTTATTACAGCAACTACAGTAATATGTACAACAACTACAACTATTACAGCGGTTACGGTGGATACGGCGGTTATGGCAGTAATTATGGTGGCAACGGATATGGTGGTAATAGCTCCTATATGTACGAACTTGACCCAGACAAATACTTAAAAATGTGGGGCCTTTCCATGGGCTTGGGAGGACGTTTGACTTGGCCAGACGATTATTTTCAACTTTACGGTGAATTGTCTTATCAACACTATAGTTTGCAGAACTGGAGCTATTTCGTAATCAGCAATGGTCGAAGCAATGATTTGAGCTTGTCGCTGACGTTGTCCAGAAAATCTATTGATAATCCCTTGTATCCACGTTTTGGTTCCGATTTCACCCTATCAGCACAATCTACTTTGCCTTATTCCTTGTTCGGAAAATACACCACTGCGGATTATAAACAAATGGTAGAGAAGAAAGAATCTGAAAAACTTTACAAGTGGATTGAATATTATAAGATTAAGCTGAAAAGTAAAACTTACACCCCACTTTCTGCCAACCGTAAACTAGTTCTGATGACCCGTTTTGATATGGGCTACTTGGGCTCTTTCAACGAATATAAACTTTCACCTTTCGGAATGTTCTATCTTGGGGGGGATGGTACAACAGGTTACAGCAGCACATATACCTATGAAACTATGGCATTACGTGGTTATGAAAACGGAGCTTTAGGTACCAATTACATTTACGAACGTTTAGGAATGGAACTTCGTTATCCATTGATGATGGAAACTTCCACTACGATTTACGGTTTGGCTTTTGTCGAAGCAGGAAATGGTTGGAGCAAGCCAAAATTGTGGAGCCCGTTTGATTTGAAGCGTTCTGCAGGTGTTGGTGTTCGTATCTTCTTGCCAATGGTTGGTCTGATGGGTATCGACTGGGCTTATGGATTCGATAAAGTACCTGGATCGTCCAAACCAAGTGGCAGCCAGTTCCACTTCATCATTGGTCAAGAGTTTTAAAATCTGTAAAAACGACACAAAAAGATTGTTAACACAATTATACAGTTAATTTTTTTGTCGTACTTTTGAAATCATTGACATACCAATATTAAAGGCTATGAAAAAAGTAATCTTCATTCTCGCAGCATTATTATTGACCTGCACGACCGGTTTTGCTCAAAAAATCGCATTGGTTGATATGGAATATATCCTGAAAAAGATACCTGCATACGAAATGGCCAACGATCAACTTGCTCAAGTATCCAAAAAATGGCAAGCTGAAGTGGATGTCCTAACAAAGGAAGCTAAAGACCTTTATACTAAATATCAATCCGAGATGGTGTATCTTTCGGATGATTTGAAATCAAAACGGGAAGCAGAAATCTTAGCTAAGGAAAAGTCCGCAGCTGAATTGAAGAAAACTTATTTCGGTTCCGAAGGTGAACTTTACAAGAAACGCCAAAGTCTGCTGACACCCATTCAGGATGAAATTTACAACGCTATCAAGGCATTGTCGGATGAAAAAGGCTACGCCCTTATCTTAGATAGGGCCTCTGGAGACAACATCATTTTTGCCTCGCCCAAAATAGACATCAGCGACGAAGTATTGCAAAAATTAGGATATTAATATGTACATTTGCGCCCAAAACAAAGAAATTCAACAATAAATAACACCACAAATGACCAAAAAACTCTTCATTTCTCTGGCTTTGATTTTGCCCTTGACGGCTTTTGCCCAGGATCTCAAATTTGGCTACTTCAACCGTGCCGAAATTTTCCAAAGCATGCCTGAAACCGTTGCAGCAACCAAAAAAATCGACGAAATAGCTAAAAATTACGAAACTGAATTGATGAAAATGCAAGAAGAATATCAGAAGAAAGGTTCTGACTTCGTTGCAGCTAAGGATAGCCTTCCTGAATCCATTAAGGTTCGTCGTATGACCGAAATTCAAGATCTTGAACAGCGTTTGCAATCCTTTTACCAAGATTCTCAGACAGAAATCAAAAAAACCCAACAGGATTTGATCGTGCCTATCAATGCTAAATTGATGACCGCTGTTAAAGCCGTTGGTCAGGATCAGGGTTTCATTTACATTTTTGATACATCTGCCAATGCTGGTTTGATGTACTGGTCGGTCGACAAATGTGTGGATGTGACTAGTGCCATTCGAAGCAAGTTGAACTTGAAATAATAAATATTAGTTTCAAAGAAAGGATGGTGCTGAATCATCCTTTCTTTGTTTTCAGAGCAATGTAAACCATGTACAATCAAGTAGGACCTATTGGCGTTTTTGATTCCGGATACGGAGGTTTGACCATACTCGAAGAGTTTCGGAAGAAGCTCCCCGGTTATGATTACCTTTATTTGGGTGACAATGCTCGTGCTCCCTATGGTAATCGATCTTTCGATATGGTTTATGAATTTACTCGTCAAGCTGTTCGCTTTTTATTCGATCAAGGTTGCTCCTTGGTCATCCTTGCCTGCAACACAGCATCTGCCAAAGCTTTGCGAACCATTCAGCAGATTGACCTTCCTACATTGGATCCAAATCGAAGAGTTTTGGGCATTTTACGTCCCACTGTCGAAGCTCTTGGTCTCTTGACAACTACCAGGCATGTCGGACTGATCGGGACTCTGGGCACCATTCAGTCTGGATCATACCCGATTGAAATCAATAAGTTTTTTCCCGATATAGTTGTAACCGGCGAAGCCTGCCCCATGTGGGTTCCTTTGGTAGAGAACGGTGAACATGAATCGAAAGGGGCAGAATATTTCGTTCGAAAAAATTTGGATCATTTGTTCCAATGCGACCCTGAAATTGATACGTTGATTTTGGGCTGTACACATTACCCCTTGTTGATGCCACTTATTCAACGTGTAGTGCCTAAAGACGTTCACATCGTCTCGCAGGGAGAATATGTTGCTTATAGTCTGATTTCTTATTTGGAAAGACATCAAGAAATTGCCTCTCTATGCAGCAAGAAAGGATTTATCCGCTACCTAACGACGGAATCCGTTCAAAAGTTTGAAGAAAATGCATCGATCTTCATCAAGCACCCTGTTCGAGCTGAACACGTGCGTTTGGGCTAAAATCCCCTTTGTCGCATAGCTTCAAAAGTAAGTACCGCTGTCGAAACGGATACGTTTAAGGAGTCAATTACTCCACGCATTGGTATTTTTATCCGTTTATCTGCATTTTCAAGCCAAAATTCTGTTAATCCATCGGCTTCTGTTCCCATGATAATGGCAGAAGAATTTCTGAAGTCGCATTCGTGGTACCACTCAGAAGCCTTAAGTTCGGCTGCAAAGGAACGGATATGCAATTTTTTCATCCATTCTAAACAACTTTTAGATGTGCAAATAGCCACGGGAACTGTGAAAAGGCAGCCCACGCTCGAACGAATGACATTTGGGTTGTAAAGGTCCGTCAAAGGGTCACATATGACAACAGCATCCACTTTAGCTGCATCTGCTGTACGAAGTACGGCACCTAAGTTCCCTGGTTTTTCTACCGATTCCAAAACAATGATAAAAGGGTTTTCCTGCAATTGAAGCTGGTCAAGTCGATGCTCTTTTGGTTTGATCAAAGCGATAAGCCCATCGGAACCCTCCCGATAGGCCACTTTCTCAAATACAGCCTGCGTAAAGGCAATTTGTTTGGAAATCGGAATCCGATTCAGCAATTCAGGGTATTCGCTCCTAGCATAAATCTCAGGACAAACGTAGAGCACTTCTGGTAGGTGACCAGCATCCAAAGCAAATCCGATTTCTCTGGCACCCTCTACGACTACTAGGCCTTGTTCCCTACGTTCGCGTGCTTTTGAAAGCTGAATAATCTGTTTTACTCTGGGATTCTGCAAACTGGTGATTTGTTCCATGGAGGCGGGCTTTATGAGGGGTCAAAAGTGCAAAAAGATTTTGAGGTGCCCAAAAAAAACGTTATGTTTGTCTGAATCCGAATACTACCAATATACCCTTTCATGCTTGAACTCATCCCGACCGGTTGGTCAGATTACGAACTCATCGATTCCGGTGGTTTTGAAAAACTAGAACGTTTTGGCAAACACATTTTGCGTAGACCTGAACCTCAAGCGGTTTGGGCGAAGAGCCTGTCGGATGAAGATTGGGAAAAAATGCCAGTGGCTTGGTTCAAAAGGACTAAAGGGAAGGATTCCGCCGATTTTGAACGGGGAGAATGGCTTCAGAAACCCTCGATGCCTGGCCAATGGCATGTAAATTACGATTATAAGGAGATGCACCTACAATTTCGTTTGGGCATGACTTCCTTCAAACATGTAGGTTTGTTTCCTGAACAAGCTTCCAATTGGGATTACATCTACGATCAGGTTAGGGGAATGGATGTGGAAAAACCTCGTGTGCTAAATCTTTTTGCTTACACCGGTGGGGCTTCCCTGGCCGCCTGTGCTGCTGGTGCTGAAGTTACCCATGTAGACTCCGTCCGTCAAGTTTTGACCTGGTCGCGAGAAAATATGGAATCTTCGGGCTTGGAAGGTGTTCGTTGGATGCTCGAGGATGCCCTCAAGTTTGTGCAGCGCGAAGTGAAACGCGGAAAGTGTTACGAAGGGATCATTCTTGACCCACCTGCTTATGGCAGAGGCCCTGATGGTGAAAAATGGGTGCTCGAGGAAAGCATCGCCCCTTTGATGGAAGCCTGCAGTCAACTTTTGAGCCCTAATCAAGGCTTTTTGATTCTGAATCTTTACTCCATGGGCTTTTCGGCGGTGATTGCTAGCAATTTGTTGGAATCCTATTTTCCACAGGCTAAGGCTATTGAATATGGAGAACTGGTCGTGCCAGAACGCTCTGGAAAAAAATTACCACTCAGTGTCTTTGCACGCTTTTCGTTCTAAGTGATTTATACCCTAATTCTTCAATAAATGAAAAATCTCATTACGTTATTTTTATTGACTTTCTTTTTGACAGCATGTGCAAACCCCAAAGCTTATAATCTGCAGGGAAGTATTGACGATGCTAAATGGAACAACCAGAAAGTCCTTCTTTACGGAATTTCTGAAGTCACCGGTTTGGTTGCTCTTGACTCTACGGTAGTCGAGAAGAACAGGTTCAGCCTTCAAGGCAAGGTCGACTCAGTGGGTTGGTATGTTTTGATGATCCAAAATGGAGCTGCGCAGCCCATTTACAAAGACTTCTACATCGGTGGTAAATTGGATTGTGCCGTGAAAAATGGTAAAATTCGCATCACGGGTTCTGACATTAATGATGCCTATCAAGCTTTTGATGATCAATATACCATCATGACTGCCGAATTAATCAAACTGGATGAATTGGTCAAGGCAAACCCTCAGGATGAAAATGCTAAAAATGCTTTTAATGCATCTTATGCAACTTTTCTGAAGTCTTTCAGGGAGCTATCCAAGAAGACGATTTTGGATAATATGGAAACACCACTGGGCATTCATATTTTTCAGGCAGCATTGTCAACTTTTGAAAATTCGGATTTGGAATTTATTTTAGCAAAAGCAAGCCCCGAATTCCTAAAAGACGGGACAGTAATGATGGTTAAGTCTCAGTTGGAGGCCTCCAAGAGTGTTCAGGAAGGTAGCAAATGTCCTGACTTGAAAATGATGGCTCCAGATGGTGCCCAAGCATCTCTATTGCAATTTATCGGTAAGGGGAATTATGTTTTGATTGACTTTTGGGCTTCCTGGTGCAGTCCTTGCATGAAAGAATTGCCCAATGTGTTGGAATGCTATGCTCAATATCATCCAAAGGGATTTGATATCGTTGGTGTTTCTCTTGATGAAGATGCATCCGCATGGAAAGGTGCGATTGAGAAGAATCGAATTCCATGGCACCACATGTCCGACTTGGCAGGTTGGAAAAGCCAAGCTGTTACCGTTTTCTCATTTTCGGGAATTCCTCATACCGTATTAGTGGATCCCAATGGAATAATTGTTGCGAAAAATCTCAGAGGAGAAGAATTGAAAGCAAAACTGGCGGAAATCTATAAGTAGAGTGATGCAAAAATAAAAAGGCTTGGTCAATTAAAAGACCAAGCCAATTTCCATTTGTCGGGATGAGAAGACTCGAACTTCCGACCTCTACGTCCCGAACGTAGCGCGCTACCAACTGTGCTACATCCCGAATTAAATGCATTGCAAAGATAAATAAACGATTTAGTTTCTCCAACAGAAAAAACCCGTTTTGGCGTAAAATAGTGGGCTCAAGTCTTTGTTTATTCAAAAAGGAATCGTACTTTTGTGCCCGCTAATGAGATGGTACCATAGCTCAGTTGGTAGAGCAAAGGACTGAAAATCCTTGTGTCCCCGGTTCGATTCCTGGTGGTACCACACAAAAAGAAACGCTAAATGCTTGTTAAAAAGCACTTAGCGTTTCTTTTTTGGTTTTCATTACACTTGATCGTGTATTTTCAGACTACTCCGATTCTTTTGCTGTCTTTTTCTTAGGTGCAGCTTTCTTTTTACTTGTTGTTGCTTTCTTCGTAGTTGCTGCCTTTTTTTTGGCAGGAGCTTTCTTGGTAACAGGCTTGCTGGCCTTGGAAGTGGTGAATTTGCGACCTCCAGCTTTCTTGGCTGGCTTTTTACCTTGTTCAGTAATTAGGTTAAGACAATCTTCCAACGTGAGCGTAAGCGGATCTGTCGTTTTCGGTATGCGGTAGTTGTTACCCTCTTTATAAATGTAGGGTCCGAAACGACCATTTAGAACTTGTAAGGTTTCATCTTCGGCAAAGCTCTTGATAAGTTTCTTGCTATCGGCATCCCGCTTAGCAAGAATTAAATGGATGCATTCGTCAACCGAAATTTCCATCGGGTCGAGTGTTTTCGGGATGGAAATGAATTTATTGTCGTGACGGATGTATGGACCAAATCGACCTACTGCTACAGTAATCTCTTTTTCTTCGAACTTGCCAGGCTTCCTAGGAAGCTTGAAAAGATCCAACGCTTCTTCGATGGTCAACGTTTCCATTCGCTGATTGCTGCGTAACGAAGCAAATAAGGGTTTGTCTTCATCATCGGCAGTACCGATTTGAACTACAGGGCCAAATCTTCCGATTCGAACGGAAATGGGGCGGCCACTGGTAGGATCTTCCCCTAAAATACGTTCGCCAACTTTCTGTTTGGAGTAGGTGCTGGCTTCTTCGACAACAGGATGAAAATCTTTGTAAAAATGTCCAATGACAGATGCCCACTCGAGCTTGCCTTCAGCAATCAAGTCAAATTCCTTTTCGACAGAAGCCGTAAAATTGAAGTCTAAAATATTGGGAAATGCATCAAGCAGAAAATCATTGACAACCAATCCAATGTCTGTGGGAAAAAGCTTGGAGCGTTCTGCACCATAATTTTCAGTTCCGACTGAATCAGTGATTTTATTATCTTTTAATTCCAACAGATTGAACGAGCGAACTTGTCCTTCTCGGTCTTCCTTAACCACGTAAGTGCGTTGTTGAATAGTCGAAATGGTTGGTGCATAGGTAGAAGGCCGTCCGATACCGAGTTCTTCCAGTTTGCGAACCAAGCTGGCCTCTGTATAGCGTGCAGGTTTTTGGCTAAACCGCTCCGTTGCTGAAGCTGATTCCATTTGAAGCACTTGATTCAGTTGCATGGCTGGCAAAATCTTGCTTCCACCCTCCGTTTCGTTTTCTTCATCGGTCGATTCCATATACACACGGAGGAAACCGTCGAATTTAAGCACTTCACCTGTGATTTCGAGTTTCTCGGGTCCATTGTTCAAACCGATTTGAACCACTGTTTTTTCCAGTTCGGCATCCGCCATTTGAGATGCGATAGTCCTTTTCCAAATCAACTCGTAAAGTCGCTTCTCTTGCGAGTTTCCATCCACATGGTGTGTAGACATATAAGTAGGACGAATGGCTTCATGAGCCTCTTGAGCACCTTTGGATTTGGTATGATAATGACGAATCTTAACGTAATTTTTACCGGCAATGGATTCGATTTCTGCCTTGGTTGTATTGATAGCGAGCCCTGACAAGTTGACTGAATCCGTACGCATGTAGGTGATTTTCCCAGATTCGTATAACCGTTGCGCCAACATCATAGTTTGTGAAACAGAAAATCCGAGCTTCCTGGAAGCTTCCTGTTGAAGGGTGGAAGTGGTAAATGGAGGTGCCGGTGACTTTTTGGTCGGTTTGGTGGCTATATCCTCGATAGTGAATTTTGCCGTACGAATTTTTTCGAGTAAGGCCAGAGCTTCTTCTTTGGTAGATAATCTCTTTTGCAAGTCAGCTTTTACCGGAGTGATGGTGCCATCGGGCTCTTCCACTAAAAAGGTTGCAGCCACTTTATACGAGGCTTCCGACTGAAAATTCTGAATTTCACGTTCTCGTTCTACAATCAGACGAACAGCAACAGACTGAACTCTACCAGCGGAAAGCGATGGTTTGATTCGTTTCCAAAGAACTGGCGAAAGTTCGAATCCGACAATACGGTCAAGCACTCGACGAGCTTGTTGTGCATCGACCAAATGCAAGTCAATTTCACGAGGAGTTTCAATCGCATTTAATATAGCTTCCTTAGTGATTTCGTGAAAAACAATGCGTTTGGTGTTCTTGCTTTGTAATCCTAACTCTTCGTACAAATGCCAGGCAATTGCCTCACCCTCACGGTCTTCATCAGATGCGAGCCAAACTGTTTCAGCATCCTTGGCAGTCGATTTTAGTTCGCTGACCAATTTCTTTTTATCTGGTGAAACGACGTAAATGGGTTTGAAGTTATTGGCCATATCCACCCCAAAGTCTTTTTTAGCTAAGTCGCGGATGTGACCGAAGCTTGAAAGCACTTTAAATTCTTTTCCCAAAAACTTTTCGATGGTTTTTGCTTTGGCAGGTGACTCGACAATAACTAGATTTTTATGCATCGGTAACGATTTTAGCTCAAAACGCGAGCGATTTGGAGCCGCAAAATTAGTAAAAAGGGATTGAAATGCACTCCCTTTGCCAATTATTTGAAATTTAACCGCTTTTTTAAGGTTTAAAGTTCGTCTTCTTCCATGTACCAACTGGCGTAAAATTGGTAATTATCTGAGATCCGTTTGTTGATGGTTTGCGTTTGTTCAGGATCGGCCATCTTGACGAATTTTGCTGGAACACCGGCCCAAATGCTGAATGGTTCGACGATGGTGTTGCTTAAAACAACAGATCCGGCACCTATGATGGCACCTTCGCCAACCACGACATGATCCAGTATAACTGAACCCATACCGATAAGGGCATTGTCCTCGATTTTTGCTCCATGAACAGTCACATTGTGGCCAATCGAGACATTGTCGCCAATTTGAATGGTGGATTTTTTGTAAAGGGTGTGTAAGACGGAACCATCCTGAATGTTCACGTTGTTGCCGATACGAATCGAATTCACATCGCCTCTCAGTACGGTGTTGTACCAAATACTGCAACCATCACCCATAATGATGTCGCCAATGATTGTTGCGTTTTCAGCGAAAAAACACTTTTCGCCATATTGCGGTGTAAAGCCTCGGACAGATCTAATTAGTGCCATACTTTTACTATATATAAAGGTGTTTATTCAATAATTCTGGTTTTTGTTTTTAACCATGCCGCTTCTTCCTTCGTCAAATTTGGCGATAGGGATTGGTAAACTTTTTGGTGATATGTATTGAGCCACTCTTTTTCTTCGAAACTAAGCAGGGTAACATCGATGCTCTTATGGTCGAACGGGAAAAGTGTCAACGTTTCGAAGCAACAGTAACTACCGAACTCGGAAGTATTTTCCTCACGAACCAGCATGACGTTTTCCAAACGAACACCATACTGCCCGGTTCGATAAATGCCCGGTTCATTAGTCAGTATCATGCCTGCTTCCAAAATGGCTGGATTTTCATTCATGCGAATACTTTGTGGACCTTCGTGAACATTCAGGAAGTGCCCCACGCCATGACCTGTTCCGTGTAAGAAGTTGATATTTCGTTTCCAAATGAATTGCCTGGCCAACACATCCAGTTGTGTGCCACGTGTTCCAAAAGGAAAAACCGCGGTAGATAGGGCGATGACCCCCTTGAGTAGGTTGGTGTAATCTTGTTTGTATAATTCCGGCGCTGCCTCGTATAAGGAGAATGTACGGGTAATGTCTGTAGTGCCGTCTAAATATTGACCACCCGTATCGGTCAACAGAATTCCGTTGACTGCGACGGAAGAAGCACTTTCAGGACTGACCTCGTAATGCACAATGGCACCGTGTTCTCCGTAACTGACGATGGGGCTGAAGCTATCACTGACATAATTGCCTTGTTGTTGGCGAAATGACGCAATTCGTTGACTGATTGACCATTCTGTAAGGGTCTTGTCGCCCATTGCCAGTTGTTCCTCGAGTTCTTTCCAGAATCGAGTCAAAGCGATTCCGTCTTTGATCATGGCATTCCTGAATCCATGCTGTTCAGTTTCATTTTTGACTGCCTTCATTCGGGCAATTGGAGAATTTGCTTCAATAATAATGTTTCCGCCAGGTATGCTGCTGCCGATCTTTTGGTTGATTCTAGTTTTGTCAATTAGCAAACGCTTGCCCTTCAGCGTGTTAAGCAATATTGGAAGTTCGTTGTAACCTGCGATTCCAATCCTTGCAAGTTTCAATCTGTTGTAAGTTGTTTCACTCAACTTTTCAGGATTGGTGAACATCCAAGCCTCGGTAAGTCCAATAAATGCAAAACAAACCCCAACTGGATTGAATTCAATATCGCAGCCTCTTAGATTGAATAGCCAGGCGATTTCGTCCAGAGAGGCCAATGGCATGCCATCGGCTGAACTCTTTATCAACTCGGTTCTTACTCTTTCCAGTTTTGATTCCACGGTTTCTCCGCAAAATTTCTCAGGAAAAAGATAGATCTCACCATTTGGGAATTCTGGTCTTTCGGGCCAGGTTGCTTCATAGGGTTCGAAACTGGTGTCAACAAGCACATTGTTTGTCGTAAGGAATTCTGTGAGGAGTTGCACTTCTTTCATGGAGAACATGGAGCCATCCAGGCCGACAGCGCGATATTCCTTAGATGCAATCCATTGTTCAGGTGTGATCGTTTCGGCCAGGCCGCTTTTGTACATGGTGATGCCTGAACCTTTTAATTCTTCTTCGGCTTGAAGAAAATACCTGGAATCCACCCATAATCCTGCATCATCTAGACTGACGACCAGAGTGCCTGCACTGCCAGTGAACCCGGAAAGGTACTCCCTGAATTTCCAGCATTCTGCTGTGTATTCACTTTGATGAGGATCTGAAGTTGGGATGATGCAAGCGCTCAATCCCTTGTTTCCCATTTCATTGCGAATGGCGTAAAGTCTGTCTGGTATGGGTGTGTTCATTGCCGAATGTTCTGTGATTTCTCACAAATATAGTTTTTTTCAAGGAAAAGTTCAGTCATAATCTTTCTGAAACGGCCTTTTTAAGGCTCATACAATCAAAAGTGAAAAAAAGATTGTGTTTTTTGTTTGGTAAATCAAACCCTTTATCTAATTTTGCAGTCCGATTTTAAACAAACTATAAAGCATCAATTATTATGATCGTCGTACCTATCAAAGAAGGTGAAAACATTGAAAAAGCGCTGAAAAAATTCAAACGTAAATTTGAAAAGACTGGAGTCGTTAAAGAACTCAGAAGTCGTCAGGCATTCAGCAAACCTTCTGTTGTTAAAAGAAAACAGAAGATCAAAGCTGTTTACGTTCAGCAACTCCAACAGGTCGAAGACTAATCGTCTCCAGAAACCTAATTCCGATTAAAGGAATAAACCTGTTTTTTTATTGCTTTTTCCCGATCTTTTTAGTATATTCGTTGCATTGAATACAGATGCGGAATATGCTGTTGATCGAAGACTTTATACAATATTTGCGGTATGAGAAGAATTATTCTACTCATACCGTTGTTGCGTATGAATGTGACCTTAATCAGTTTATGGATTATGCTGAACATCAGTTCAATCTAACCGATCCAACGATTTTGGACTCCGATATGATTCGGTCTTGGATGGTCAGCTTACTCGAAAGTGGAATCTCTGCACGCTCTGTAAACCGAAAACTTTCCAGCTTAAAAACATTTTGGCATTATCTGCAACGTTCCGGAGTGGTTGTCGTCAACCCTTTAAATAAGGTGGTCCCGCCCAAAACGGCCAAACCTCTGCCGGTATTTCTTAAAGAAGCGGAAATGGATCAGATCCTCGACAACGAAGTCTTGGATGAAGACTCTTTCACGCAGATACGTGACAGGCTGATTGTCGATCTTTTTTATTCTACTGGAATGCGCCTTTCCGAGTTGATCGGTCTGACCGACGAGACTTTGGATTTGAGCACATGTACATTGAAAGTTACCGGTAAACGTAATAAACAGCGTTTGATTCCGTTCGGATCGGAGCTTCAAAGCACCATTCGTCAGTATATGAAAGTTCGAGACGAACAGATAGGACGTAAAAATAGTCACCTTTTGGTACGAAACGACGGTAGCCCACTTTATCCACAAATGGTGTATCGTATGGTGCATCAAAAACTCAAGGAAGTAGGAACTCTTACAAAAAATAGTCCGCACGTGTTGAGGCATACCTTTGCCACAACCTTGTTGAATAGAGGGGCTGAGCTGAATGCTGTCAAGGAACTTCTTGGCCACAGCAGCCTATCAGCGACGGAAGTATACACTCATACTACGTTCGCAGAATTAAAAAAAGTGTATAAACAAGCCCATCCAAGGGCGTAAAGAGAAGGAGGATTTTTATGGAAATCAGAATTCAATCCATTCATTTCGATGCCACAATGGCATTGGAACAGTTCATTCAGAAGAAAGTCTCGAAACTAAATCAATTTTACGACGGCATACTGGAAGCAGAAGTAATATTAAAGGTCATCAAACCCGAAACCGCTCAAAACAAAGAAGCACAAGTAAAGATTAAGGTGTCACATACGGAAATGTATGCATCAAAAATCAGTGATACGTTCGAACAATCTGTAGATGATGCTGTAGAGGCCTTGCAGAAACAACTTTTGAAGTTCAAGGAAAAGAACCAACCCAAATAATTTTCTGAAAAACCCTTTGCGGATTCAAATTATTGTCCTACATTTGCAGCCGTTTCTCCTAAAGCCTATGCACAGGAGGGGTGGCTGCAGTCTTCGGACTCAGTTTTTTGAGGTAAAAGGGCAGTTACCAGAGTGGCCAAATGGGGCAGACTGTAACTCTGCTAGCGTAAGCTTACGGTGGTTCGAATCCATCACTGCCCACAGTTTAAAGTCCGGTGAACAACCGGTTTTTGAGCGGAATGTCGGAGGATGTTCACCCTGGTGAGAAGACAACGACAAATTGCGGGAATAGCTCAGTTGATAGAGCATTAGCCTTCCAAGCTGAGGGTCGCGGGTTTGAGTCCCGTTTCCCGCTCTTTTTTTGCCATTGTAGCTCAGCGGTAGAGCACTTCCTTGGTAAGGAAGAGGTCCCGGGTTCAAGTCCCGGCAACGGCTCACAATTTATTTATTTCATTCAATTTATAATATTTGAGTTATGGCTAAAGAACATTACAACAGGAGTAAACCCCATGTCAACATTGGGACCATCGGCCACGTTGACCACGGTAAAACGACCTTGACCGCTGCAATTACGATGGTATTGGCCAAAAAAGGCCTTTCGGAAATCAAGTCTTTCGATCAGATTGACAATGCTCCGGAAGAAAAGGAACGTGGTATCACGATCAATACCGCACACGTAGAGTATCAAACTGAAAATCGCCACTATGCACACGTTGACTGTCCAGGTCACGCTGACTATGTAAAAAACATGGTAACTGGTGCTGCTCAAATGGATGGTGCTATCATCGTTGTTGCTGCTACTGACGGTCCTATGCCTCAGACCCGCGAACATATCTTGCTCGCTCGTCAGGTAAACGTTCCGAAACTGGTTGTGTTCATGAACAAATGCGACTCAGTTGATGATGAAGAAATGTTAGAACTCGTTGAAATGGAAATGCGCGATTTGCTGTCTTTCTATGAATTCGACGGTGACAATACCCCTGTTATTCGCGGTTCAGCTCTTGGTGGTTTGAACGGTGTTCCTGAATGGGAAGAAAAGATTATGGAGCTGATGAACGCTGTTGACACTTGGATCGACCTTCCTCCACGCGCTATCGACAAACCTTTCTTGATGCCTGTTGAAGATGTATTCTCCATCACTGGTCGTGGTACTGTTGCTACTGGTCGTATTGAAACCGGTATCATCCACACTGGCGACGAAGTTCAAATCATTGGCCTTGGTGCCGAAGGTAAGAAGTCTGTTGTGACTGGTGTTGAAATGTTCCGTAAAATCTTGGACGAAGGTCAAGCTGGTGACAATGTAGGTTTGTTGCTTCGTGGTATCGACAAAGAAGCCATCAAACGTGGTATGGTTATTACCCACCCGGGTAAAGTAACCCCTCACACCAAAATCAAAGCTTCAGTTTATATCCTGAAGAAAGAAGAAGGTGGTCGTCACACTCCGTTCCACAACAAATACCGTCCGCAGTTCTATATCCGCACCTTGGATGTAACGGGTGAAATCACCCTTCCCGCTGGTGTTGAAATGGTTATGCCCGGTGACAACTTGGAAATCAATGTTGAATTGATTTACCCGGTAGCCTTGTCAGTAGGTTTGCGTTTCGCTATCCGCGAAGGTGGACGTACGGTTGGTTCCGGTCAGATCACCGAAATCGTTGAATAAAACGTTACAAGTATATCTAAAAAAGCTCCCACTGTTACAGGGGGGAGCTTTTTTTGACACACGAAAGTAGCTCAGTTGGTAGAGCATCGGTCTCCAAAACCGAGTGTCGGGAGTTCGAGCCTCTCCTTTCGTGCCATTAAAACCCTAGATAAAGATGAAGAAATTTTTTAACACCGTAGTCTCTTATTGCAAAGAGTCCTACACAGAACTCGTCCATAAGGTCAGTTGGCCTACTATGGCTGAGTTGAGCAACAGTGCGGTCGTTGTGTTAACAGCTTCCCTGGTTATCGCACTGATTGTTTTTGTCATCGATTTAGGTTTTGAAAACATCATGACCTTTATCTACGAGAAGGTATTTTAATCTGAAAAGAAGCAATGTCTGATTTTGAAAAAAAATGGTACGTTTTACGTGCCGTGAGCGGTAAGGAAAACAAAGTGCGTGAGTATCTTGAAGCAGAAATCAAGAATTCATCACTAAGCGAGTACGTCTCTCAGGTATTGATTCCCACAGAAAAAGTCTATCAAATGCGAAATGGCAAGAAGGTGCTCAAAGAGCGTTCCTACCTGCCAGGTTATGTTTTGATAGAAGCTGCTCTTGTAGGTGAAGTGGCGCACGTTCTTCGGAACACACCGAATGTCATTGGATTCCTTGGTGGAACGGATAATCCGCAAAGCCTTCGTGAATCTGAAGTGAACCGCATTCTGGGAAAAGTGGACGAACTTCAGGAAACTGGAGAAGACTTCAACATTCCTTATTATGTTGGTGAATCCGTGAAAGTCAATCACGGTCCATTTAGTGGCTTCAGTGCTGTCATTGAAGAGGTTAATACTGAGAAGAAGAAACTCAAGGTTATGGTGAAAATCTTCGGACGGAAAACTCCGCTCGAATTGGGTTTTATGCAAGTCGAAAAAGAATAACGACAGGTTACGCGAGAGTTATTCCTTTTCTTAAATTCCCACAAATTTTTTAATTTTTAAAGAAAATGGCTAAAGAAGTTGCTGGACAAATCAAATTGCAGATAAAGGGGGGTGCCGCAAATCCCTCCCCTCCCGTAGGACCCGCATTGGGTTCCAAGGGTGTAAACATCATGGAGTTTTGCAAGCAATTCAACGCCAGAACTCAGGACAAGGCAGGTAAAGTATTACCTGTTGTCATTACTTACTATTCCGACAAATCTTTCGATTTTGTTGTAAAGACTCCTCCCGCAGCTATTCAGCTGATGGAAGCAGCCAAGGTTAAGGGAGGCTCTGCCGAACCTAACCGCGTCAAAGTGGCTTCTGTAACCTGGGAACAGGTGAAAGTGATTGCTGCCGACAAAATGGAAGATTTAAACTGTTTCACCGTTGAATCCGCTATGAAACTTGTAGCTGGAACGGCTCGCAGTATGGGTATCACCGTAAACGGGGAATTCCCCGCTAACAACTAATCTTCAATTGAAATGAGTAAACTGACAAAAAAACAGAAGTTGGCTTTTGAGAAAATTGAAGCTGGAAGAAATTACACATTGAAAGAAGCATGCTCACTGGTTAAGGAAATCACTTCCACCAAGTTTGATTCTTCTGTTGATGTGGACGTTCGTCTCGGTGTGGATCCCCGTAAAGCCAACCAAATGGTACGTGGCGTTGTGTCATTGCCAAACGGTACAGGGAAAGAAGTAAGAGTGCTGGTATTGTGTACTCCCGATAAAGAAGCTGAGGCTAAAGAAGCCGGAGCTGATCATGTTGGTCTCGATGAATATATTGAGAAAATCAAAGGTGGCTGGACGGACATTGACGTGATTATCACGATGCCCGCCATCATGGGTAAGATCGGTGCTTTGGGTCGTGTTTTAGGTCCTCGTGGCCTGATGCCGAATCCTAAGAGTGGTACCGTAACCATGGAAGTCGGTAAAGCAGTTAAAGAAGTAAAACAAGGTAAGATTGACTTTAAAGTGGACAAGACCGGTATCGTTCATGCTTCCATTGGAAAAGTTTCTTTCACCCCGGAACAGATTCTTGGTAATGCCAAAGAGTTTATTTCAATGCTGATGAAATTGAAACCCTCTGCTGCTAAAGGTACTTATGTCAAGAGCATTTATCTTTCAAGTACAATGAGTCCGGGTATCAAAATTGATCCCAAATCCGTTGAGGAAAACTAATCAAATTTGAATTATGAAGAAGGAAGATAAAAGCAACGTAATCGAGCAAATTGCTGCAACGGTTGGAGAATACGGAAATTTCTACCTCACTGACATCACTGCTATGAACGCAGAGACTACCAGTGCGCTCAGAAGACTCTGCTTCAATCAGGGCGTTAAGCTCGTGGTCGTTAAGAATACCTTGCTTGCAAAGGCTCTGGAAAGTCTTGACCAAGATTTTAGCGAGTTGAATGGCGTATTGAAAGGAAACACCGCAATGATGTTTTCTACCTCCGCTAACGCACCTGCTAAATTGATCAAGGAATTTTCAAAGGGAAAAAATGTTCCTGCCTTGAAAGCTGCATACGTAGAAGAAAGTTTCTATATCGGTCCTGACCAGTTGGAAGCACTGATTCACATCAAGAGCAAAAACGAACTCATCGGAGAAGTTATTGGCTTGTTGCAATCGCCTGCTAAAAACGTGGTATCTGCCCTCCAAAGCGGAGGTACCATTCTCCACGGCGTGTTGAAAACGCTGGGTGAAAGAGAAAACTAATTACATCAAACCAAGTAACAATAACAATTTTAATACATACAAAAATGGCAGATTTGAAAGCTTTTGCTGAACAATTGGTGAATTTAACTGTAAAAGAAGTAAACGAACTGGCTACCATCCTGAAGGACGAATACGGCATTGAACCCGCTGCTGCAGCTGTTGCTGTTGCTGCTGCTCCTGCTGCTGAAGGTGCTGCTGCACCTGCAGAAAAAACATCTTTCGATGTAGTCTTGAAATCGGCTGGTGCCGCTAAATTGGCTGTCGTTAAGGCTGTCAAGGAATCTTGTGGTCTGGGCTTGAAAGAAGCTAAAGACCTCGTTGACGCTGCTCCCTCTGTATTGAAGGAAGGTGCTGGCAAAGACGAAGCTGAAGCTTTGAAGAAAGTTTTGGAAGAAGCTGGAGCCGAAGTTGAACTTAAATAACATTACCGCCTGATAATCAGGTGCTTTGGTTTAGAATCTCCATAAAAGGAGATTCTAAACCTTTTTGTGTCTATATTCCATTTTAAGTTCTTTACAGGATCGTTTCAACAGTCCGGCGGGACAAAGAAAACATTCTCACATTCGCAAAACGATCATAAATACACTCATAAATGTCTTCAACAACTGAAACTAAAAGAGTTAATTTTGCCTCCATCCAAAGTCCGCTCGACTATCCGGATTTCTTGGAAGTGCAATTGAAGTCATTCCAGGACTTCCTGCAACTGGATACCCCGCCCGAAAGACGTAAGAACGAGGGCCTCTATAAAGTTTTCACCGAAAACTTCCCCATTGCAGACACCCGCAACAACTTTGTTCTTGAATTTTTAGATTATTACATCGATCCTCCTCGTTATTCCATTGACGAGTGTATTGAACGCGGATTGACGTATAATGTGCCTTTGAAGGCCAGACTGAAGCTGTACTGTACCGATCCCGATCATGAAGATTTTGAGACCAAATTTCAGGATGTCTACTTAGGAGCTATTCCTTATATGACACCCAAAGGAACTTTTGTCGTCAATGGTGCTGAACGTGTCATCGTCTCACAGTTGCACCGTTCACCAGGCGTTTTCTTTGGACAAAGTCTGCATGCTAATGGTTCCAAGCTGTATTCAGCCCGTATCATTCCGTTCAAAGGTTCTTGGATTGAGTTTGCTACAGACATTAACAATGTCATGTATGCGTACATTGATCGTAAAAAGAAATTACCAGTAACCACTTTGCTTCGTGCCATCGGTTTTGAAACCGATAAGGATATCTTGGAAATTTTCAATTTAGCCGAAGAAGTCAAGGTTTCCAAAGCAGGACTGAAACGATTGATCGGTCGCAAACTTGCAGCCCGTGTTCTTAAGAGCTGGGTCGAAGACTTTGTTGATGAAGATACCGGTGAAGTAGTTTCTATCGAACGAAACGAGGTAATCATCGATCGCGAAACCATTTTGGAAAATGATCATGTCGATGAAATCGTAGAATCTGGCTGCGCTACCATCCTATTACATAAGGAAGATGCTGGAATGTCCGACTACGGAATCATTTACAACACCTTGCAGAAAGACCCTAGCAACTCACAAAAAGAAGCTGTCCTGTATATCTACCGTCAATTGCGTAACGCCGAACCGGCCGATGACGCAAGTGCTCGGGAAGTTATCCAGAACTTGTTCTTTTCTGAAAAACGATATGATTTGGGCGAAGTTGGCCGCTATCGTATCAATAAGAAATTGCACCTCTCCACTGAAATGAATGTGAAGGTGTTAACCAAGGAAGACATCATCGAGATCATCAAATACCTGATTGAACTGGTGAATTCCAATGCTGACGTGGACGATATCGACCACTTAAGCAACCGTCGTGTACGTACTGTCGGCGAACAACTGAACAATCAGTTTGGTGTTGGTTTGGCACGTATGGCACGTACCATCCGCGAACGTATGAATGTTCGTGACAACGAAGTATTTGCTCCGGTTGAACTGATCAACGCAAAGACGATTTCGTCCGTGATCAATTCATTCTTCGGAACCAATGCCCTTTCGCAGTTTATGGACCAAACCAATCCGTTGGCTGAAATGACGCACAAACGTCGTATGTCTGCCCTCGGTCCTGGCGGTCTTTCTCGCGAACGCGCCGGTTTTGAAGTCCGTGACGTACACTATACGCACTACGGTCGCCTTTGCCCGATTGAAACCCCTGAAGGTCCGAACATTGGTTTGATTTCGTCACTTTGTGTTTATGCGAAGATCAACACCCTCGGATTCATTGAAACTCCCTACCGTAAAGTAGATAGTGGCAAGGTGGAATTGGGTGAGGTTATCTATATGACTGCCGAAGAAGAAGAAGGAAAAATCATTGCTCAAGGAAATGCTCCTTTGAAAGAAGACGGTACCTTTATTCTTTCGCGTGTCAAATCTCGTTTGGATGCAGACTTTCCAGTTGTTGGCCCGCAAGAGGTTCAATTAATGGACGTTTCGCCGACACAGATTGCCTCTATCGCAGCAGCGTTGATTCCTTTCTTAGAACACGATGATGCCAACCGTGCCCTCATGGGATCTAACATGATGCGCCAGGCTGTACCACTTATTCGTAGCGAAGCTCCAATAGTTGGAACAGGATTGGAAGGACAATTGATTCGTGATTCACGTACCCAATTGATGGCTGAAGGTGAAGGTGTTGTCGAATATGTTGATGCAACAACCATTCGCATTAAATACGATAGAAGCGAAGAAGAGGAGTTTGTCAGCTTCAACGATTCCATCAAAACATACATCATTCCAAAATTTCAGAAAACCAACCAAAGCACAACCATCGATTTGCGCCCCATCATTCACAAAGGGGATCGAGTTACCAATGGTCAATTGCTGACGGAAGGTTATTCTACTGAAAATGGTGAATTGGCTCTTGGTCGTAATCTTAAAGTGGCATTCATGCCTTGGAAGGGTTACAACTTTGAAGATGCCATCGTTCTGAACGAACGCATGGTTCGCGAAGATATTTTCACTTCAGTGCATGTGGATGAATACACGTTAGAAGTTCGCGAAACCAAACGTGGTCTTGAAGAACTGACTTCTGACATACCTAACGTTAGCGAAGAAGCTACTAAGGATTTGGATGAAAACGGTATCGTGCGCATTGGTGCACACATCGTACCGGGTGACATCTTGATTGGTAAGATTACTCCTAAAGGAGAATCCGATCCTTCACCTGAAGAAAAACTGCTTCGTGCCATTTTTGGAGACAAGGCTGGCGATGTAAAAGACGCATCTTTGAAAGCTACTCCGTCATTACGTGGAGTGATCATTGACAAACGACTTTTCTCAAAAGCAATGAAGAATCGTAAGTCACGTCTCACTGACAAAGCGCTTCTGCCAAAAATCGACGAGGAGTTTGAAGAAGCTGCAAACAATTTGAAAACGCTTCTAATTGAAAAACTTCTGGTGCTGACGAATGGCAAGACCTCTCAGGGAGTCAAGGATAACCTTGGTACTGAAATCATTGCTAAAGGGTCCAAATTTAGTGCTAAGAATCTGAGCGAAGTCAACTATTCATCTGTTCAGGTTAGCAAATGGACTACGGACAATGCAAAAAATGACATGATTCGCGATTTGATTTTGAACTACTTACGCAAACATAAAGAGCTCGATGCTATCATGAAGCGTAAAAAATTCAACATCACCATCGGAGACGAACTGCCTGCTGGTATCATTCAGATGGCAAAAGTATATATTGCAAAGAAACGTAAGATTCGCGTCGGTGACAAGATGGCCGGACGTCACGGTAACAAGGGTATCGTATCCCGTATCGTACGTCAGGAAGATATGCCGTTCCTCGAAGATGGTACAACAGTCGATATCGTTTTGAATCCGTTGGGTGTACCTTCCCGTATGAATCTTGGACAGATTTTTGAAACGGTTCTCGGATGGTGCGGAAAAGAACTTGGTTTAAAGTTTGCCACTCCGATCTTTGACGGTGCAAGCCTCGATGATTTGGATGCATGGGCAGACAAAGCCGGTGTTCCTCATTATGGAAAATGTTATTTGTACGATGGAGGTACTGGTGTACGTTTCGACCAAACAGCAACAGTTGGTGTAGTTTATATGCTGAAACTGGGCCACATGGTCGATGATAAGATGCACGCCCGTTCCATCGGTCCATACTCTTTGATTACACAGCAACCTTTGGGTGGTAAAGCTCAGTTCGGGGGTCAACGTTTCGGGGAAATGGAAGTTTGGGCACTTGAAGCATTCGGTGCTGCTCACATCCTTCAGGAAATCTTGACTATCAAGTCTGATGACGTGGTAGGTCGCAGTAAGGCTTTCGAAGCCATTGTAAAAGGCGATCCGATGCCGCAACCCGGTATTCCGGAATCACTGAACGTGCTGCTGCATGAATTGAGAGGTTTGGGTCTTAGCATCCAAATGGATTAAGTATAAACGGTTAATTACTCATACACAATATGGCTTTTAGAAAAGAAACAAAAGCAAAAAGCAGTTTTTCGAAAATTTCGATTGGTTTAGCCTCACCGGAGGAAATCCTCGAAATGTCGAGCGGCGAAGTGTTGAAACCCGAAACCATCAATTATCGTACTTATAAGCCCGAACGCGACGGATTGTTCTGCGAACGGATTTTCGGCCCGGTAAAGGATTTCGAATGTCATTGCGGCAAATACAAACGTATTCGTTATAAAGGCATTGTCTGCGACCGTTGCGGTGTGGAAGTGACCGAGAAGAAAGTTCGACGTGAACGTATGGGGCACATTCAATTGGTAGTCCCTGTTGCACACATCTGGTATTTCCGCTCTCTACCCAATAAAATTGGTTATTTGTTGGGCCTTCCGACCAAGAAACTGGACTCCATCATCTATTACGAACGTTATGTGGTGATCAATGCCGGTATTAAGGAAAACGACGGTGTTAAGAAAGATGACTTATTGTCCGAAGAAGAATACTTGGACATGTTGGAAACATTGCCCCGCGAAAATCAATTGTTGGAGGATTCTGATCCCAACAAGTTTATCGCAAAAATGGGTGCTGAAGCCATACATGACTTGATGCAACGTATTGATTTGGATGCACTTTCATTCGAACTTCGTCACCGTGCAAGTACAGATGGTTCTCAACAACGTAAAACCGAGGCTCTTAAGCGCTTGCAGGTTGTTGAATCGTTCCGTATGTCTAGATTGCGCAACAAACCGGAATGGATGATTGTCAAGATCGTTCCTGTGATTCCACCCGAATTGCGTCCATTGGTGCCTTTGGATGGTGGCCGTTTTGCCACTTCCGACCTCAA
This sequence comes from Bacteroidales bacterium, assembly GCA_035719105.1. Taxonomy (GTDB): domain Bacteria; phylum Bacteroidota; class Bacteroidia; order Bacteroidales; family UBA1402; genus UBA8389. The sequence goes on from DASTGN010000004.1 coordinate 470,350, forward strand.
TGACTTGTATCGTCGCGTTATCATTCGCAACAACCGTTTGAAACGTCTAATCGAGATCAAGGCTCCTGAAGTGATTCTTCGTAACGAAAAGCGTATGTTGCAAGAAGCTGTCGACTCCTTGTTCGACAATTCGCGCAAATCAAGCGCTGTCAAGACAGATGCGAACCGTCCTTTGAAGTCCCTTTCAGACTCTTTGAAAGGTAAACAAGGTCGTTTCCGTCAGAACTTGTTGGGTAAACGTGTGGACTATTCTGCCCGTTCGGTTATCGTCGTAGGTCCTGAGCTCAAAATGCATGAATGCGGTATTCCTAAGGATATGGCCGCAGAACTATACAAACCGTTCATCATCCGCAAACTCATTGAACGCGGAATTGTTAAGACGGTGAAGTCTGCCAAAAAGATTGTGGATCGTAAAGATCCAGTCGTTTGGGACATTCTTGAATATGTCATGAAGGGTCACCCGGTTCTTTTAAACCGTGCTCCGACCTTGCACCGATTAGGGATTCAGGCTTTCCAGCCTAAACTGATCGAAGGAAAGGCCATCCAATTGCATCCGCTCTCTTGTACGGCTTTCAATGCCGACTTTGACGGTGACCAGATGGCTGTGCATCTCCCGCTCGGAAATGAAGCCGTTTTGGAAGCTCAAATGTTGATGCTTGCATCTCATAATATTTTGAATCCTGCAAATGGTGCACCAATTACCGTACCTTCACAGGACATGGTTCTTGGTCTGTATTATATGACCAAACTCCGCTCAGGTGCAAAAGGTGAAAATCTGATTTTCTATTCATCGGAAGAAGCCACCATTGCTTACAACGAAGGCAAAGTTGCCCTGCACGCTAAAGTAAAAGTTCGCGTTCACGACTTGGATGAAAACGGCCAGTCAGTCATCAAATTGACAGATACCTCTGTTGGTCGTGTGATGATCAACGAATTCGTACCTGAAAAAGTTGGTTACATCAATGAAATCTTGACCAAGAAATCGCTTCGTGACATCATTGGACGAGTCATCGCTGCTTGCGGTGTGGCTCGTACGGCACAGTTCCTCGATGATATCAAGGATATGGGTTATTCCATGGCTTTCAGAGGCGGTTTGTCCTTTAACTTAGGCGACGTTATCGTTCCTAAAGAAAAAGAAGCGTTGGTTCAGGAAGGATACGACGAAGTTGATTCGATTGTGGCTGAGTACTCAATGGGTGCCATCACCAACAACGAACGTTATAACAAGATTATTGATGTTTGGGGTGGTGTAAATGCCAAGCTTTCCAATATTTTGATGAAACAGTTGGAAACCGACAACCAAGGTTTCAATTCTGTATATATGATGCTTGATTCTGGTGCTCGTGGTAGCAAGGAACAGATTCGTCAGCTGTCTGGTATGCGTGGTCTGATGGCCAAACCGCAGAAATCAGGTGCTGAAGGTGGACAGGTTATTGAAAACCCGATTCTTTCCAATTTTAAGGAAGGTCTATCTGTACTTGAGTACTTTATCTCCACTCACGGTGCTCGTAAGGGTCTTGCTGATACGGCGCTGAAGACTGCTGATGCTGGTTATTTGACCAGACGTTTGGTTGACGTCTCACACGATGTAATCATTAATGAAGAAGACTGTGGAACCCTACGTGGTTTGGCAGCTACCGAAATCAAGAAGGTCGCAACCCTGTACGAACGCATCCTTGGACGTGTTTCTGTACATGATGTTTACCATCCTATCACCAACGAACTCTTAGTGGAATCCGGTCAGGAGATCACGGAAGAAGTTGCATTTAAGATTCAAACTTCACCCATTGAGCGCATTGAAATCCGCTCCGTATTGACCTGCGAATCTAAAAAGGGTGTTTGTTCCAAGTGTTATGGACGTAACTTGGCTACTGGCAAGTTGGTTCAGCGCGGTGAAGCTGTCGGTGTGATTGCCGCTCAGTCCATTGGTGAACCTGGAACGCAGTTGACGCTTCGTACATTCCACGTCGGTGGTGTCGCTGGTAACGTTAAGGCTGAATCTTCAATAGTAGCTCACCACGATGCCATTCTTGAAATTGATGAGCTTCGCGCTGTGGATGCTAAAGACGATAACGGAAACAACGTTCAAATCGTTGTAGGTCGTTATGGTGAACTTCGTCTGATTGAACCAGCTACTAAGGTTATCCTGACAACTCAGAACATTCCATACGGTTCCAAATTGTATTTCAACCCTGGCGATCGTGTATCCAAGGGTGAAAAGATTTGCGAATGGGATGCTTATAATGCAACCATCATCTCTGAACAATCTGGTAAGTTGGAATTCGATTCCATCGAAGAAGGTGTGACCTTCAATTCCTACACCGATGATACGACGAAGATGAAGGAAAAGATCATCATCGAACCTAAGGACCGCACTCGTATCCCATCCATTCACGTGTTGGATGAAAGTGGTGAACGTCTTCGGACTTACAACTTGCCTGCCGGTGCTCACCTGTTGAAAGAAGACGGTGAACACATTGTTGCTGGTGATATTCTTGTAAAGATTCCGCGTGCAGTTGCAAAGGCTGGCGATATTACCGGGGGTCTTCCCCGTGTCACAGAGTTGTTTGAAGCTCGTAACCCATCCAATCCTGCTGTTGTTTCTGAAATCGATGGTGAAATTATAGAATTTGGTCGTGTTAAACGTAGTAACAGAGAAATTGTCATTCAATCCAAAACTGGCGAAGTCAAGAAGTACATGGTACCTCTGACGAAACAAGTATTAGTTCAGGTCAATGACTTTGTACGTGCTGGTACGCCACTTTCTGATGGTGTCATTACACCTGCCGATATCTTAGCTATCAAGGGTCCCACGGCCGTTCAGGAATATATTGTGAACGAAGTTCAAGATGTTTACCGCCTGCAAGGGGTGAAAATCAACGATAAGCACTTTGAGGTCATTGTACGTCAAATGATGCGTAAGGTTGAAATCGTCGATGCTGGTGATACTCACTTCCTCGAACAACAATTGATTGATAAGAACGACTTCATGGAAGAAAATGACCGAATCTGGGGCAAGAAAGTTGTCGTAGAAGCTGGTGATTCTCAAAACTTGAAACCTGGTATGATTGTGACTGCTCGCAAATTGCGTGACGAGAACTCATCATTGAAACGTCGTGATTTGAAATTGGTTGAAACTCGTGACGCTATACCTGCCACGTCCAACCAGATTCTTCAGGGTATCACGCGTGCTGCTTTGCAAATCAACAGCTTCATGTCTGCTGCTTCTTTCCAGGAAACAACGAAGGTATTGAACGAAGCTGCCATTCAGGGCAAGGTAGACCGCTTAGAAGGTTTGAAGGAAAATGTGATTTGTGGTCACTTGATTCCTGCTGGTACCGGACAGCGTGATTTTGACAAACTGATTGTTGGTTCAAAAGAAGATTTCGATCGTCTGAATGCTTCCAGAAAGACCGTTTTGGATCTGGAAGAAATGGGTGACGAAGAGCTTTAATAAACTATACGGACTATTTAAGAAGGCTGCATCAATTAAGGTGCAGCCTTCTTTTGTTTTGATTCAAGCCATTTTAAGAATTATCCTGAAGGTCGTGCCTTTACCTATTTCGGAGTTTTTCACAAAAATCTTGCCGTTGTGGTTTTCTTCAATGATTCGTTTGACAAGTGAAAGGCCAAGCCCCCAACCACGAGCTTTTGTGGTAAATCCGGGCTTGAAAACAGTTTTGAAGTTCGATTTGGTTATTCCCTTGCCGGTATCGGTCACATCAATAAACAAATGTTTGTGTTCGGGTGTAAGGGTGATATCAATTTTACCAGTGGCATCCATCGCATCGATGGCGTTTTTGCATAGATTTTCAATTACCCATTCGAACAAAGGAACATTTAAATAAACGGGTAAAGCCTGTGTAGGCGCATGCGTATTTATAGTGATTTTTCGTGAGCTGCGATTCCGCATATATTGCACCGCGTTTTCGAGTGCCGGTTTAATATCCTGAGGGGTGGTTTCGGGCTTTGATCCGATCTTGGAAAAGCGTTGCGCAATGGTTTGAAGTCGTTGCGTATCCTTATTCATCTCGTCAAGCAAGTTGGCATCGACGTTTTTTAATTTGAGCAATTCAACCCAAGCCATTAGGGAGGAAATTGGGGTACCCAACTGATGTGCGGTTTCTTTGGATAGCCCGACCCAGACTCGGTCCTGTTCCGCTCTATTGGTGGAGTTCAATGCAAACAAAGTGATAAGTAGGAAAATAAACATGACAATAAGCTGAACAAAAGGGAAGTAAGTGAGCTTACGCAACAATTTGGAATCTTGGTAATAAACGAAATGGGAAACTTTATCATTGATTTTTACTTCAATGAACTGGTTATGTTTGATCATTGCTCGGGTTACCGCACCGAGTTCCGCCGTGTCGTTTTCATTTTTAAGTCCCAAATTGTTGTGGCTGAGCACATCTCCTTTGTCATCGACTAGGATGACTGGAATGTTTGTATTTCCTTCAATGACTTTCAAACTGAGTGTGTAATCCATCTCGATGCCCTGAGTTGGCTCGGATGCAATGAGCCGGATGGCTTCAGCCCATAGCTCCATCTTTTTACGTTCCTCCATGGCTAGGTTTTTGGCCAATCGGTTTGAAAATAACGTCGAGGCTACAGTGATAATGGCTGCTCCGATAAAGAAAGCCATTCGTAGGGTAAAGGAGGAGTCATGTGCGCGTGCCATGTGCGAAGGTGGCTTAGAGGCTCAGTATGGCCGAAACAGGGCAGTGGTCGGAATGGACAATGTCATCGTGTATCTGGGCTCCTATAAGGCGGTCACGAAGCGGTGGTGTGATCAAGTGATAATCGATGCGCCAACCCAGATTGCGCTCGCGTGCAAAAGAACGGTAGTTCCACCAACTATATCGCTCAGAACGTTGATCGAATTCGCGAAAGGTATCAATAAATCCACTTTCAACCAATTGGTCAAACCATTCGCGTTCCTCAGGGAGAAAACCTGACATATTATTATGACGTTCGGGGTGGTTGATATCGATTGGTTTGTGGCAAATATTGAAATCGCCGCAGATCAGCAGGTTGGGCCGCTCTTTTCTCAACTCAGTCAAATAAGGTAAGAAATCGCCTAAAAATTGCATTTTGAAATCTTGACGAACATCACCCATGCTGCCAGAAGGCACATAGACACAAAGCACGCTGAATTCACCAAAATCGGCACGAATAATGCGGCCTTCGTTGTCGTATTTGTGATTTCCCATGCCCACCACTACTCTGTCGGGTTGTACTTTGGAAAGGATGGCAACACCACTGTAACCTTTCTTTTGAGCAGAATGATAAAAACAATGCTGATAACCAGCATCCCAAAACAAATTGGTATCAATTTGCTCTGGCTGTGCTTTGGTCTCTTGAAAACAGACAACATCGGCATTTTCTACTTTGAGATAATCTGCCAAGCCTTTGCTGATGGCAGAACGAACGCCGTTAAGGTTGTACGAAAGTATTTTCATGACCTTTTTATTTAGTTGACAGATCGATGGATTTCTGAAAGAACTTTGATGCGAAGACAAATTCACGTAAGTGTTGGTTTGTAGCCGTAATAATTTCTTCCTTGGTGCCTTCCCAATCTTTTTCGCCTTCGTAAATAAAAATGACCTTTTCACCCATCGAAATGACTGAATTCATATCGTGGGTGTTGATGATGGTGGTCATTTGGTACTCCTCAGTGATATCGGTGATGAGTTCGTCAATCTTAATCGATGTCAAGGGATCCAAACCAGAATTTGGTTCGTCGCAAAATAAATATTTTGGATTTAAGGCAATTGCACGTGCAATGGCAGCGCGTTTTTGCATTCCACCGCTGATTTCAGAGGGATATTTTTTATAAGCTCCAGCCAAACCGACGCGGTCTAAGCAATAACGAGCGCGTTTAAGTTTTTCGCTTTCATTCATGTCAGAAAACATCCGCAAAGGAAACAAGACATTTTCTTGAACCGTCAAGGAGTCGAATAATGCTGAACCTTGAAAAAGCATGCCCAATTCACTTCTCAGCTGTGTCCTTTCGCCTTTTCCCATGGCTGCCAAACTACGGCCATCGTAGAAAATGTCGCCAGATGTTGGCTCAAGTAAACCTACTACACATTTCAACAGGACCGTTTTACCAGAACCGCTTTGTCCTATAATGAGATTGGTCTTTCCCGTTTCAAAAACGGTATCGATGCCTTTGAGCACTTCTTTGTCATCAAATGCTTTGTGTACGTTTTCGAGCAAAATCATGCCAACAGAATTTTAGTAAGGATTACATTCAGCAAAAGGATGATGATGCTGCTGTTGACAACGGCATTGGTACTGGATTTTCCAACATCAAGTGCTCCCCCATAGGAGTAATATCCATAATAGGACGATACTGAGGTGATGACGAAGGCAAAGATGACAGACTTAATGATGGAATAATAGACATACCAAGGAATGAACCAATATTGTATCCCGTAAATGTAAGTTGCTGGCGTAATTAGGTCGGTGAAAACGGAAATTAAATATCCGCCGACCAATCCGAAAAACATGCTGTAAATAACTAAAAATGGGATAAATAGCATGAAACCTATGATTTTAGGCAGGATGATGTAATTGGCACTGTTGACACCCATGATTTCCATGGCATCAATTTGTTCAGAAATCCGCATTGTCCCGATTTCGGAAGCGATATTGGATCCGACCTTACCAGCCAAGATGAGGCAAATGATGCTGGAACAGAATTCCAACAGTAGTGTATCGCGGGTAACCAATCCAACGGTGTAGCGAGGCAACAGCGGGTTCTCAATATTCATCTGAGTTTGCATCGTCATCACCGCTCCAATGAAAATGGAAATGATGAATGTGATTACCAGTGAATCAGCACCCAGTTTCTCAATTTCCCGCCAGAGTTGCTTCCAAAAAAGTTTCCATCGCTGAGGCAATGAAAAGGTGCGGTACATGAGCAAGCTGTATTTTCCGACGTGTTCTATAAGGTTCATAAATAAAGCGTTTCCATATTCGTGCAAATATACTTTAATCCTGTTAAAGGGAACGTAAATTCCGCGTACTTTTCGTATTTTTGCAAACGAAACCGCTTTAAAACAGAAGACTGCATGTCCGAGTTGGAACTCACTGAACTGGAAATGACCGAACAGATACCCGTTGTTCAGGAACCTGTGATTCAACAGGAACCCGAAGAGGATTTGGTGTTACGTACTGAAAATCTGGTTAAAAGATATCGCAATAGAACCGTTGTCGACCATGTTTCCATTGAACTTCATCAAGGGGAAATTGTTGGATTGCTGGGGCCTAATGGCGCTGGTAAAACGACCACCTTTTACATGACAACCGGTTTGGTTATACCCAACGAAGGGAAGATTTTTCTGGGCAAGGCAGATATTACCGACTATCCCGTATACCGAAGAGCTCAAAGTGGCATCGGTTATTTGGCTCAAGAGGCTTCCGTTTTTAGAAAGATGACGGTCGAAGACAACATCAAGTCGGTTTTGCAAATGACCAAGATGTCCAAAGCGGATCAAAAGGAAAAGCTGGAAAGCCTAATAGCTGAATTCCACTTGGAGAAAGTCCGTAAAAATATTGGCGACAGGCTATCCGGGGGTGAACGTCGTCGCACGGAAATTGCTCGTTGTTTGGCCATCAGCCCTAAATTCATCATGCTGGATGAACCGTTTGCCGGAGTCGATCCCATTGCTGTAGACGACATTCAACAGATTGTCTCCAATTTGGTGACTAAGAACATTGGCATCCTCATCACCGACCATAATGTACAAGAAACCCTATCCATTACAGATAGGGCTTACATGCTTTTTGAGGGTAAAATTCAGTTTCAGGGAACACCTGAAGAACTTGCCAACAATGAGATTGTTCGTCGCAAATATTTGGGTGTCAGCTTTGAATTGAAAAAGAAAACCCATCGACGTTGACTAAATATAGTCGTCGCCTACTTTCATTTGGATATCAATTACAAACTGGCGGATTTCCTGCTCCTTTTCCTTTTTGCTTATCAATAAAACGTTGTCGGATTCTGTAACGATGTATCCGTCCAAGTCGCTGATTACGGCCAGTTTTCCACTGTTTAGTGAAATCAAATTGTCATGACTGTTGTAAAACATGGCTTTGCACTTCAGCACGGCATTGTTGTTTTTATCCTTATCGGACAAATCATGCAACGATCCCCATGTTCCCAAGTCGGACCAACCAAAATCGGCCGAAATGACATAAACATTGGAAGCCTTCTCCAGAATTCCGTAATCAATTGAAATGTTAGGACAAGCAGGAAAGATGGAATTGATGAATTTTGCTTCTCCAGGAGTGTTGAAATATTCTTGACCACTGTTGAAACGGCTTGCAATGTCTGGTAATAATTCGTCAAAGGCAGAAAGGATGGTTTGCACATTCCATAAGAAAATGCCCGAGTTCCACATGAATTCACCGCTTTCTACAAAAACTTTGGCTAATTCTAAATTTGGTTTTTCTGTAAAGGTTTTAACTTTACTGATGTTGTCCATTTGTTCTGCATCAATCTGAATGTATCCGTAGCCTGTTTCAGGCCTGTTTGGCTTCATTCCAAGTGTAAGCAAAGTCTGATGATTACTGACAAACTTCAAACCTTCATTGATGCGGAATAAAAAATCTTGCTCTCTGAGGATAAGGTGATCGGAGGGCGCAACGACCATGTTGGCGTTGGGATTGATGGCTCGAATCCGGTTGGCGGCAAATGCAATGCATGGCGCAGTATTTCGACGTTGAGGCTCGAGAAGGATTTGATTTTCTTTCAATTCCGGCAATTGTTCCAGTGTCAGCTCCTTATAGTTCTGATTGGTAACGATGAAGATATTTTCTACCGGAATGATTTGCCTAAAGCGGTCAAACGTTTGTTGCAGCAGCGAACGTCCGGTTCCAAAGAAATCGAGAAACTGTTTGGGATACGTGGTACGACTAGCTGGCCAAAAGCGGCTTCCAATGCCGCCGCTCATTATAACACAGTAATTGTTCTTCATGCAAAGTTGATTATGTGAAGGGGACACTCAAAGATACTCAAATCACCGATAAAAAAGGGCCTTTTAAGGTTTTTTAGGGGAAGTGGAAACTGATCTTTTGGGTGCCTTCAAAGCAGCCTCTTTGGCCTTTTTTGCTGCAATCTTTGCCTCAGCATCCTTTTGAGCTTCAGCTTCACGAAGTTCGCGTTGACTGGGCTCCCAAAGCTTGTCACTCATGTTTTTAAGCTCGTTTTCAATTCTCAGTTGTTCCTTTGCAATTTCTTCGGGTGTGCGACAATAATCGTAAAGGGATTGATTGCGCAAGTTGGATACTTTGTAAATGTCTCCTTTGTAACGGTGTTGGTTGAAGAAATCGTAGGCATTCATTCGACTAACGCTATTGATGGTATCGGCTGAAACCGGAATCTGCGAAAGAGCCCCTTTTAGCACTTCAAAAGGAACCCAAAACATGGGCTTTTTTCGTGTTTCTCCAACTTCGTCCGTACGAACCAAAACTGGGCAAATGGCAACCGTTTTGATACGCATGGTTGAATTACGTTGGTCAAGGTAATAGACTTCCTTTACATAGAAGAGTGTAACTTCGCTACTGGGAATATCGACTGCATCAATATCATAGATGAAGGCATTCGCTTTTTTGGGGTCTGCTTTTTCTTTGAATGGAATTTCATTACGAGTCAGCAAATCTTTGAATTTCAGGGCATATGCGTCCGAAAAGATTTCACGACCATCCAGGTATTCGTATGCGGTCAAGCGGCCATCAGCTACCATGTTGAATAGGGTGCAAAACAGATTCTGACGGTCATTGGTTGGTTCCACAGGAAAGTAAAGGGCGCCATTGTTACCGTCCAGCAAGTTGACTATGCGGTAAACGTCACGTTTCCATAAAACGTCTTCCCCTCTTGTCTGCTGACTTTCGGCGATTTTGCTTTTCTTGAAGGAAACTTCAGGGAAAGTTCCCGGATCGGCTGGGGTAGACGGTTTGGATGTTGATGTCTGGCTAAAACCGCTTGCTGCCATTAGCAGCGTACAAGCGATTAGTATTCCTTTGATGCGATTCATATTCATGAGGCTAGGATTAAATTAGTTGACGATGACTTCCATTGGAGGAAGCATTTGTTCCACTTTGTCAGGTCCAACTGCCCGGATACCGGTCACCCAAAGACGTTTTCCACGAGTCAGACCTCTGATTTGGGTTTTCTGACGATCTGAAAAATGTGAACCTTGCGAAATTTCTTCTAACGAATTCCCCATGGAATCATAGATGGTCGTTTTGAAAGCAAGTACGTTGAAATCCACTTCCAACAGATCATCATCAAGTGCAGCAATAATACCTGAAGTGGTTAAAAGTTTGGCTTTTGAGAATCCAGTGCCACCTTTGTAACGGCGTTCCACACCATTGGCATCTGTATACAAGATGAACGCTCTGGCCTCTGGCAGCGGGCGAACACGAAACTTAGACTGATTGACCACACGACTTTTTCCATCCATCAATGCAGTAACAGTGACAATACATTCCTTACCGATGGAAGTGGGACGAGCAATCCAAACATCACCTGAACGAGAAAGGCTGCCATTGTTGATGGTGGCATTAATCTGATTGTTGGGAATGCCAGGAACGGATATGCTGACCTTATTGTTGATTCCTGCATACAAAACATTCATGATCGTATTGGAAACCGTGGCCATGGGTTCAACGACTGTGTATTTTTGTTCAAACGGGTATTTCTGTAATGTTCCATCACCGCGTCTCAATTCAAGATAGCCTTTGACGGGGAATATGCCAGATTTGCTGGTGGTGATCTCGAACAACCCCCTACGTGATGGGTCAAGCATTCTGCCGTTGACATAAACATTGGGACGTTGAGTGGAGTCTTCTGCCGAAAGAATTATATGGGCACGGAAGGCACTGCCACGCATGACGTTTTCGGAATTGGCTATGACATAGGCTTTGATCTGATTCACCCGAAAATCTTTGACATCAATGTTGTTGATCAGTTCATGAAGCACCTCGCCTTCGGCATATCGAATATCATTTTGCATTTTAGTGAAAATGGTTACGACGGCACCGACCGGCATGTTTTCAAACATGGAGCTTTCCCAGGTATGTCCGGCCTTTTTGGCACGAGGCGTAGGCTTGGTGTTGAAATTATCCAAAATGACCTTGCGTTTCAAGCTATCCTTCACAAGTTTAACGATGTAGTCACGGTATTTTTCGATTGCGAATTTCAACTGTCTGGCTTTGTGACTGTTGGGAGGCATCAAAACCGTTGAGGCGGCATCAAGGTTGTCGGCGCGTTTGATGTTGTGCACATCGGCGTCCTTTCCGTCCGATTCTCGTACAACTTCCTTTTTTAATTGTCCAATCTGGTTGTAAAGATTGTCCGATTGACGCTTCAAATCAAGAGCCAAATCGTACCATTCTTTAACTTTTCCTGGATTTTGTTTGTAGCTTTTGCTGAAATCCTCGTACAAAACATTGTTCTGAGCGCTGGAGTTTTGCGTGCTGGTTGTCAAACTATCATCCACTAGTTCAAAGCCATGGAGCACTTCGGACGAAACGTTTAGCGCCAGCAAACAGAGCAGCATGATGTACATCAGGCCGATCATTCGTTGCCTCGGAGTCTCGGGGGCGTTACTGGCGGGCATTGCGGTATGTTGTTAAGTTACAAGTCATCATCAAGATTCTTTTCCGTCTGTTTCTTCGGGTTTGTTAGGCTTTTCTGTACTGCGGGCAGCATTCATTTCACCAGCCATCATATTGGCGAATATGGCATTGGGAGACATGGCTTCCAGCATACGCGCATAAACTAAGTTCAATCTGGCTAAATTGTCGGCCATTGCTTCGGTTTCTTTGCTGAAACGATCGCTGTCACCTGTGGAACTTTCATACATTTCACGGATGTGAACGAGCCCTTTGTTGACGCGGTCTATGGTATCGATTTGGGAGCTGACACTCTTGAGTTGTATTTCGTAAATGGTGTTCAAACCAGAGAGGTTGCGGTTTAAGTTGCCCATTTGTTCCACATAACCCTTTGAATTAGCGGAAATTTCATCCGAGTTTTCGGTGACGTTTCGATAAGAATCGAGCAGAACGTTGGACACTTCGGCTAAAGAACCGGTAGCATCACTGAAACGATTCAAATTGTCGGCCATGCCAGAAAGCTTGCTGATGTAGTTTTCCGTTACCATTGTAATGTCAGCCAAGTTGTTGAGTTGCGAAACAGCTTCGCCCATTTTCTTGATGCTGTCGGTGAGGGTTGCAGCATCTTCGTCGGAAATGGGTACTTGTGGTGGAATACCGTAATTTTCACGAGCTTGTTCTGGTGTTACCCCTTCCATGGAATTTCGATGTGGGGTGTAAGGCACACCTCCTGACTGAACGTGGCCCTGATGGTGGGGAACATTGTTAGTATCACCAACATAGACTTCGGTCGTCATTCCTTCGGTTTTTTGACCTCCGGGTAAGTTCTTGAAATCAGGTCGATCTTCTTCGGCATGAGTTTTCAGAATGGGGAAGACGTGTTCCCAATGGTAATTGCGATATGGAGGTTCTAATGCAGAAATCGCAAAAATGAAAACCTCAGTTCCTAATCCCAAGGACAACATGATGTTGGCTCCGTCAAGGTGCAGAAGTTTAAACAACGTTCCCAGAATAGCCACAGCTGCGCCAAGGCCATAAAATAAATTGAAAATAGTTTTTCCGCGGTAACTACCTAAAAAGATGGAAAGGCGAATACGGAAGGCTTTGATTTTGGATATCATGGTTTTTGGAATTATTTAGTTGGCCGAGTTTCACCGATTTGGCTGCGTACACAACGGAAACCGATGTATGAACGAGTTTCGTTCTGATATTCATAAGTACGGTTACTGACTTGAACGAAGCGTGCAGCATCTTTCCAAGATCCTCCGCGGACTACTTTTCGTTTGTTGATGTAGGCGTCGTTCATGCTGGCATTCGTCTGAATGCTTGGATTCAGGTCGTTCATGTCTTCAAAGGCTGACTCGCTCCAAGTGGTCGAGGTCCATTCAGCAACATTCCCGGCCATGTCAAAGAGCCCGTATTCATTTGCAGGATAAGAAGCTACCTTCGAAGTTACGATGTGCCCGTCGTTGGTATAACCTCCGTTGGTCGGTTTGAAGTTGGCATAGTAGCAACCCCGTTCAGTGTCGGTTTTATCGCTTTTCCAAGGGTATTTGGCTGCTTTTTGCTTACCTCTGGCTGCAAATTCCCATTCGGCTTCGGTCGGAAGTCTATATTCCATCGCTTTTTGGCCCCGAGCACTGAGTGCTGAATTCAAATAAACAGTTCTCCAGTGACAGAATGCAGTGGCTTGCTCCCATGAAACGCCGACAACTGGATAGGCATTATATGCCGGATGAGAAAAATAATTGAGAAGATAAGGCTCGTTGTATGCATTGGTGAAGTCGTTGATCCAACAAGTCGTGTCAGGATAAATGGCAATAATGCGTGTGTTCAGAAAATCCAAACGAGAGGATAAGGGACGTGTAATGGAAGTATTTACGACTTGGCCGGTTTCGGTGATGTATGCCGTATCCTTGGTAATCATTACATTGGGCAGATTGGCTGCGATGATGTCTGTATTGCGATTCCGCTTGATGGCATTCAGCTGGTTTGCACGTTTGGCTGCAGCTGCATAATCGAACCATTCGTATTTATACAAAATTTTATCCACATTGGTCCGATATCCACCCAAGGCTTCGTCTTTTTCCAGAAGGTAATTCAGGGCGGTTAACTCTTCCTCAGTAGCCCTTTTGGCGTCCGGAAGAGGAACTTTCCAATTTAAATGTGGGGTAACGGCTTCCCCTCTGGAGTCTTCCGTAATTTTATATTCTTCATTGCCTCCAAAGGCTGGGTCAGCCATTTTTTCGCGAATGATGGAATCGCATACCCATTTGATAAATTGTTTGTATTGCCCGTTGGTGACTTCGTTTTCGTCCATCCAGAAAGGTGCGACAGAAACGTGTTTGGTTGGAGAATTCAAGCCGAAAATGCTGTCATTTTCAGCCTGTCCCAATTCAAAGGTCCCTTGTTGTATTAAAACCATTCCGTAAGGATTCGGTTCGCTCCAGGGCGTACTTTTAACGCTGGTCAGTTCCCCATTGTCGTACGTTCGGCACGAAAACAACAGCAGGCTGGTCAAACCTAAAACGATCATTTTTCTTTTCATAAGTTTATAATATGCGTACACTTTTTTGTCGTTTGCTTACTGTAGCGGTGCCGATTTTGCGGGTGTAACTCATGAAAAGTTCATGACTTCCACCTGAAAACTTAGCCACTGCCGAAGTGGATATATCGTAAGAATAACCGATGCTCAATCCTTGTTGCAACTTGATGCCTGCCAATACGATGATGGCGTCTTGATACCTCCAGCCTAACCCACCCCAGAATTTGTCCTTATAAAACACTTTACCAGTCAAATCGAATTGCCAGGCTGTCATATCCGTCTTGATTAAAAAGGACGGTTGCACGGAGTATAACGTGTTCGGCAAAACAATATTGTATCCATTCGTCAAATAATAGGTTCTGGAAGCCACCATTCGGGGAGGATCAGCATTGGTATCATCGGGGCCGGTCTTCAGATTGACAACGGTTTCAAGTAAGTGTGAGACAGAGAATCCTGCATAAAATTGCTTGTTTTGAAACCACGCACCTGCACTGAAGTCCGGTATGATTCCATCCAACGTGCCAGTTGGAATGCTGGCATCAGTGGTGATGTGATAATCGCTGGTGGGAATATAAATGCCACTTCCGTCAAAACCTTCCTGAAGAATACCTCCTTGAATACCAATGCTTAAAACACCTGATCGGAGCTGTTTTTTCCATGCATATTGCAATTGAAGCATTTGAGTGCTGAATAAACCAATTGATTCCTTCTCAATGATCAGACCGATTCCATGTTTGCGGTTGCCAAAGACAAAGGGCATTGTTACGTTGACCAACAAAGTGCTGGGAGCACCATCGATTCCTACCCATTGCTGTCGATTTTGCAACGTGAGGAGCATGTCGTTGTCTTGCCCAGCTACCGCTGGGTTGAAGGTGCCTGGAGCCAACATATATTGGCTCGTCTGTGCATCGTATTGTGCTGAAACGCTGATGCTTGACAAAAGCAAAAAGAAAAAGATTGCGGTTCGGCGGATATGGGTGAGTTTAAAGGGCATGATTGGTCTATGTACAGTCTATATAACAGAGAAATAGCTGAAAAATTGTAAATAAAACGGAAAAAGGCCGCATTTACATAAAATGCAGCCTTATTGATATTTAAAAACAGGAAGATATCAGTACTCCTCTTCGTTGAAGAAAAAATCTTCCTTACTGGGGTAGTCGGGCCAGATGTCTTCGATGCTTTCGTAAATTTCTCCTTCATCTTCCATTTCCTGAAGATTTTCAATGACTTCGAGCGGAGAGCCAGAACGCATGGCGTAATCAATCAATTCGTCTTTTGTGGCGGGCCAGGGTGCGTCTTCCAGTTTTGATGCCAATTCAAGTGTCCAATACATTGCTTAATAGTTTAATTGGTGTTCAGACTCATGTAAGAGAAGCCTTTTTCAATTTTGTCGCAAAAATAACCGATTATACTGATAATACAAGTTTTGCTCCCGCTTTTATTTAGTGTTATCCCAAAAAAATTCTGAACTGTCTGATAAGCAGCATTTTCGAGCCAGAACAAAAAAGTAATCCGAGAGTCGATTCAGGTAGGTAATAATGTTCGGATGAACCTGGTATTTCTCAGCAACCGCCACCGTACAACGTTCGGCACGGCGACAAACCGTACGGCAAACGTGACTTAAACCTGCTTTTCTGTTTCCACCGGGAATAATGAAACGATTCAATTCGGGTAAACCTGTAACAATACGATCGATTTCAGCTTCCATTTCAATCAGATTTTCATCGGTGATGGGGTCTTTAAAGTTCAATTTGGTCTTTTCCTGGTCGGTAGCCAGGTTGGATCCGATTTTGAAAAGACGGTGTTGAATGTTTTGGTTGAACGCTTCGTCAGCAGCATCAAGACCTTCGGCCAATAACAAGCCCAGGAATGAATTCAGTTCATCAATGCTACCGTATGCTTCCAATCGGATGTCATCTTTGGAAACTCGGGTTCCTCCAATGAGTCCTGATAAGCCTTTATCGCCTGTTTTGGTGTAGATGTTCATTTTATTGCGTTTTAATTCGAAGTCTGCATTTGGGTAAATCGGATCTGAAAAAGAGTATGCCGAGGGAGTATAAGTCCATGCTTGCCTGCACTTTGGGGTGATTTTTCATTTGTTTCCAAAGATAAGCCTGTTCAGGTGTCTGATGAATGAGTTTAATCACTATTAAAGATTCTTCATGGATTTTTTGAAGACAATCATTGAATTCTTCCATGCGTTGCTTGCGTTCAGCCGGAGCGTTAAACAATACAAAATCCAGTTTATCCATCGATAACAGAATTTCATTAAGTGTTGAATGCTCTTTCGCGTCTGACAAATAGGTGATGCTTTTGCAAATAGCCTTAGGACAGGCGCTTAGCATATATCGGGTTTCAATGCCGTTGCGGTTTCCAATTTCAAGGATGGAGGCTGGTTGAAGGTCTTGGACGATTCTGAAAATCATTCGTTGAATTTGATGAGAATCCTTCTTTTTAAATGTCGTTCTGAAACGTTTTCTCTTTGTCTTAGGATTGACCTCCAATGATTCAAAGGCATAATAGGGCCATTTTGAATTCAAAACGGTAGTGACAAACCTGAACAGATAGGGTGAATGAATTCCTTGACCGTTTGCCCGCCTAGCCCGTAGCTGGTGATTTACTTTTGCCCGTGGTCTATGTATAATGTTGATCAGTCGGTTATACAAACGGTTCCGATATTTGTTGGACATGCTCAAAGATAGTAGCTCGGTTCGTAATAACAAAATAGGATTCTGTACTTTTTCAGTGCCAGACAAACATGAATTGAAAGTTTTGTAAGTATATTTGATTGTTTTTATCTAAACCTTGAAAAAAGATTTTGTTTATGATTGGTCATGTTAAGCGAAAGGGCCTGCCTCCGGTCGATTTCCGTAAGAAGTTCCAAGCTTCCGATACGTTTCGCTTATTGAGACACATACCGTTTTTATTGACCATGGTGGGTTTGTTCGCTACTTTGTATGATTTTGGTTTCAATCAACCAGAATATTTGCAAAAGCATATCAATCAATGCTATATCTTTTTAATGGTTATTGAGTGCTTGATTTTGGCGTTGAGGTATTTTTATTTTCAGCGAAAGAAATCCTTTAAGGTTAAAGTTTTTGATGTTTTCCTTGGCCTGCTTTTAATAATGTCCTTGTTGGTGGCATTGAACGTTTTGAATTATCCGTTTTTCTCCTCTCAATTAGGACTTTCCATACTTTTTCTGACCATGTTCATTCGGGAGTTGTCTGCAGAACAGATAGAATTCAAACAACGGTATATAAATCCGGCCCAGTTGTTCATGTTCAGTTTTATGGCAGTCATTCTGGCTGGAACGTATGCCCTGATGTTTCCCAATGCGACCACTCATGGAATTAGTTTCATTGATGCCCTGTTTACTTCGGCTAGCGCTGTTTGTGTGACCGGACTGGCGGTGGTGGATACCGGATTGGCTTTCACAACGTTGGGGCAGACCACCATTATGATTTTAATGCAACTTGGCGGTTTGGGCATCATGACTTTCACCAGTTACTTCAGTTTCTTTTTTACAGGGCAATCCTCGTATGAAAACCAATTGCTGATTCAGAAAATGACTAGTTCTGATAAGATTTCAGATGTTTTTAGTACCCTAAAGCGAGTCATTCTGCTCACTTTTGTCATTGAAGCCATCGGTGTTCTTTTTATTTTCTTTAGTTTGAACGCTGAGATTATGCCTGGTTTGGGTGACCGGATCTTTTTTTCAATGTTCCATTCGGTATCTGGATTTTGCAACGCAGGCTTCTCCACTTTGACGTACAATTTCTACGAGCTTGGTTACCGTTTCAATTATCCACTCCACTTGACGGTTGCCTTTCTGATCATTATCGGAGGAATTGGTTTTCCCATCATGTTCAATTTTGCCAAGTATTTGAAACACCTTTTCAAACATCGACTATTCAAGAAGAATCACATTCATTCTCCCTGGATTATCAACATCAATACGCGAATCGTTTTGGTGACAACAATGTTGCTTTTAGTTGTTGGTACTGCTTTGATCTACGCTTTTGAATACAACAATACCTTGGCGGAACACGGCCCATTCGGTAAACTAGTAACGGCGTTCTTTAGTGCGGTAACTCCCAGAACTGCCGGTTTCAGTTCAGTCGATTACTCACGTATCCATATGAGCACCATCTTGTTGCTTTACGTTTTGATGTGGATCGGAGCTTCTCCAGCATCAACCGGTGGTGGCATAAAGACCAGCACGTTGGCTATCAGTGTCTTGAACGCTATTGGATTGGCCAGAGGTAAAGACAGGATTGAATGCTTTGGTCGCGAAATATCCGATTCGTCCATTCGTCGTGCCTATGCGCAAATTTTCTTTTCGATCTTTGCCATCATGGTGTCTGTATTTTTAGTGTCGTACTATGATCCATCCCTGGATTTGAAGTCCATTGTGTTTGAATGCATCTCAGCCTTCGGAACAGTTGGCTTGTCGCTTGGTATAACAGCAAAACTCTCATTCGCCAGTAAATTGGTCATCACTCTGACCATGTTTATCGGAAGGGTCAGTCTGCTCACCATCTTGGCGTCCTTTCTCAAACAAGTGAAGTTTATGAAATATAAATACCCTTCAGAAGATTTAACCATCAACTAATAACTACCTCACCAATGAAATACATCATTATCGGACTTGGACATTTCGGAGCATCCTTAGGTAATAAACTCACTACACTCGGACATGAAGTAATTGGTGTGGATCCTGAAATGAGCAAAGTTGAAGCGTGTAAAGGAACCATGACCCATACGGTTTGCATGAATCCATCGGATTCGGATTCAGTCAGTAGCTTGCCAATTCAAGAAG
This sequence comes from Bacteroidales bacterium, assembly GCA_035719105.1. Taxonomy (GTDB): domain Bacteria; phylum Bacteroidota; class Bacteroidia; order Bacteroidales; family UBA1402; genus UBA8389. The sequence goes on from DASTGN010000004.1 coordinate 489,342, forward strand.
CTGACGCGGTGATTGTCTGTATCGGTGTTAACGAAGGAGCCAACATCCTGGCTACAGCAATGATGCGTCAAATGAAGGCGAAGCATCTTATTGTACGTGCGATTTCACCCTTGCACCGCACCGTGTTGGAAGCCATGCAGGTGGATGAGATTGTCTACCTTGAAGAGGAAACGGCACACCGCTGGGCAAAAAAGTTGAATGTTACCGGTGTGATGGATGCCTATGAACTTTCTGGCGATTTTAATATTGTTGAAGCGGTCGTTCCAAAACGATGCATTGGAATGACGTTGGAAGAAACGGATCTGCGAAACAAATACAATGTGTCTGTATTGACGACCATCAAGATGGTGGAACAAAAGAATATAATCGGTATCAGCCGAAAGATCAAGCAGGTACAAGAATTGGCTGCTGCCAAGACACTGCTGGAAGAAAACGATATTTTAGTGGTGTATGGCCGTTTGAAAGATATTGAAGCTTTTCTGAAAAAAGAATGATATTAGTTTGTCGTTAGATCCTTTTTTGGTTTTGTTGGCAGTTTTGCCGATTTCTTTTCGTGTTCAAGCTCCTTGGTAAGTGCAACTGTGCTCATCAACCCACCCAATTGCATGCTTTCTACTGCCGTACTGGGCACCACCACGATGGTGGCGTTCGTTTTCAGTCCTTCATAAAGCATGTTCATAGCACGTAGGTGGAATGCAGTCGGATTGTCTTCGTAACTTTTGGCTGCTTCGTTGAACATGTTGGATATCTGCCTTTCGGAATCGCCCAAGATAACACGTGCCTGACGTTCGCGTTCTGCTTGAGCCTGCATGGACATGGCTGCTTCCAAGCCTTGCGGGATCAAAACATCCTTGACTTCTACCGAAATGACATTGATACCCCAAGGTTCGGTGCGTTCGTCAATGATGGTTTGCAACAGAGAACTGATTTTGTCGCGACCTTCCAGCATGTCTGCCAACATGGTCTTGCCAATCACATCGCGCAGGGCGGTCTGCGAGGCCCAACTGATGGCACTGTAATAATCGGCTACATCCATGGAAGCCTTTTTAGGGTCAATTACCTTCCAAAATAAAACGGCATCCACATCTACCGGAACGGTATCTTTCGTAAGAGTCTTCTCTGCCTTGAACGAGGTGCTGATAACTCGAACATCAATCCAGTATGGAATGTTGTCGATGATGGGAATAATAAAGAAGATGCCTGGTCCGCGCAGGCTGTTGAATTTTCCAAGTCTGAGTACGACGGCTCTGTCCCATTGATTGGCCACTTTGGTGGATGAGGCGACTAAGATGGCTATAATAAAAGAACCAAATAGTATTAACCGACTTTCGTCAGAAGACAAATCGTTGCTGAAAGTCATGGCAATCAAGACCCCAACACCCATCAGTATGACAAAGCATAAAGCTGCAATGGAATTTACATTTTTCATCTGTTTCTGGAATTTTAAGTTTACACGTATCCCTCTTGTTCTTTGTACTGTTTTAGAAATTCAGCGTGTGCTTTTTTGAAAAGGTTGAAAGGTAAATTGGTCACATACCCACTGGTTAGTTTCCCCCCTTCTTCGTACGTTGGATTCTGAATAATTTTGTAATCACCGAATTCCAGCAGTATGTTTCTTAACAAGATTTCTACCATACCGCATTCATCGCAATTACTGAAAATTTCCAGGGTCCCATCTTCGGTTTCGATCCAGTCATAGCCAATTCTACTGATGTCTTCTTTAAAAAGTTTCATGGTTGAGGTTTTTAGAATTTAGGGATCAGATGCTTCTCAAATATACAACACGAATATACTTTTTGGAAGAAAAAATTAAAAAAAATCGTTGTAAATATTTTAGTTAAGTTGAACATAATGAGCATTTTTTTATTTAACTTGTACAAGTTATTTTAGACGGGATACTATGAAATTCACACCCGAAAAATACGCACTTCCTGATGTACGGATGATGCCGTTCATCGACACGGACGAAATTTGGGATTACCTGAATCGAACGGTTCCGACTGAGGAAAAAGTTCGGAAGATCCTTTCAAAATCGCTTTCAAAACATCGATTGAATTTAGAGGAAGTGGCCTGCCTCCTGAATGTAGACAATCCTGAATTGATTGAGGAAATCAAGGAAGGGGCCAAAACACTCAAACGAACCATTTATGGCAATCGAATGGTCTTATTTGCACCTTTATATATCGGAAATAAATGCTCCAATGACTGTCAATATTGTGGTTTTCGTTCCTCCAACACTGATGCTGTGCGGAAAACGCTATCCAATGATGATATCGTTCAGGAGGTCGAATCCCTCGAAGACCAAGGTCAAAAACGGTTGATTCTAGTGTTTGGCGAGCACGCCCAATACGACCCAACTTTTATTGCGAACGCTGTTCGAACAACGTATCGGGTTAGAAAAGGCAATGGTGAAATCCGTCGGGTGAACATCAATGCGGCACCGTTGGAGGTAGAAGGATTCAGAGTTGTCAAGGAAGCCGGAATTGGTACTTTCCAGGTATTTCAAGAAACGTACGACCCTGAAGCCTATAAAACCTACCACCTTCGTGGAAAGAAAGCGGATTATTCCTATAGGCTTACTGCTTTGGACAGAGCACAAGAAGCTGGAATCGACGATGTAGGAATTGGCGTTTTGTTCGGTTTATACGATTGGCGCTTCGAGGTGATGGCCTTGGTTCGACACACCAACCATTTGGAGGCTTGCTACCAGGTTGGGCCGCATACCATTTCGTTTCCAAGAATAAAAGATGCTTCCATGTTGGAAATGGGCACTCGCTATTTTGTCAACGATGAGGATTTCAAGAAACTCGTGGCCATTTTGCGATTGGCGGTACCCTATACCGGAATGATTTTGACTGCCAGAGAACCAGCTGAGCTTCGGAACGAAATGATTAAATATGGTGTATCACAAATTGATGGAGGTACCCGCATCGAGTTGGGAAGCTATTCTGAGAAAAAGGATGAGGGTGAACATTTGAACCGAGGACAATTTCGCATCAACGATAGTCGCTCTTTGAATGAAATCGTTGATGAATTGTTGGAGCAAGATATGATACCATCCTTTTGTACAGCTTGTTACCGATTAGGGCGAACCGGCGAACATTTTATGGAATTTTCTGTCCCCGGTTTCATTAAACGTTATTGTACTCCAAATGCGATTTTGACGCTGGCTGAATATCTGCTTGATTATGCCCCTGAACATACGGCTTTTATGGGTTGGAACGTCATTCATTCCAATATGGAAAAGATGGAAGATGCGAAAATGCAGAAGGCTCTCTCAGACAAATTGGATTCTTTAAAAGCAGGACATCGGGATTTGTATTTTTAATACCTATTCGGGTATGAAAGGACAAGATCTAAAACCTCACATCGGAATCTTTGGCCGCAGAAATGTCGGCAAAAGCCAATTTATCAATTCATTGACGGGTTCCGAAGTTTCCATCGTTTCGAAAATTGCCGGCACTACTACCGATCCGGTTCGAAAAGCCATGGAACTTCAAGGCATAGGTCCAGTCATTTTAATTGATACAGCTGGCATTGACGATGTTGGTGGGCTGGGTGAGATGCGAATGATTAAGACCCTGGAAATCATCAAACAAATAGACTGCGCCATTCTGTTGGTTTCAAACAATGTGTACGGCAATTTTGAAGAAACGTTGTTGATACGGTTCAAAGAAAACGACCTTCCATACCTGATTGTACATAACAAATCGGATGAAGAACCCTTAAAATTGCCGATGAAATGGGTTGAATTCAGCGCTCTGACCAGAAAGAATTTAGAAGGCGTATTAGTGGCTCTAAAAAATATCATACCCGATACCGCCTATCAACAACCATCCTTACTGAAAGGAATTATCAACAGAGGGGAAGTGGTCATGTTGATCACACCCATCGATTCTGAAGCCCCTGAGGGACGAATGATTTTGCCTCAAGTAATGGCAATTCGCGATGTTTTGGATCAAGATGCCGTCAATATTGTCGTCAAAGAATCGGAAGCGGCGGAATTTTTGGAAAAAACGGGATTAAAACCAGCATTGGTGCTCACCGACAGCCAAGTTTTCAACTTCGTTTCCAAAATTATTCCAGCTGAAATACCGCTCAGCAGTTTCAGCATCGCTTTCGCCCACATGCGGGGCCCATTCGAAGCTTATGTTCAAGGAACAAAGCACATTAATGAATTGAAAGACGGAGACAGAGTGTTGATGCTGGAGTCCTGCACCCATCAGGTAAGTTGTGAGGACATTGGTCGTCATAAGCTCCCACGTTGGTTGGCCGCTTTTACACACAAAAGTTTGGAGTTCGAAATCGTTGCAGGATTGACAGAAACAAAGCATCCAATTGGTTCATACGCCATGATTATTCAGTGTGGAGGTTGCATGATTACACGCAGGCAAGTGCTTGGCCGTTTATCCGAAGCAATTAAAGCAGGGATTCCCATTTCTAATTATGGTATGACCATCGCTTTTCTAAATGGAATTTTTGAAAGAGCCGTCGCGCCATTTAACAAAACGGTATGAAAACAGAAGTGGAACTGACCCGAAAACAGATCATTCATCTGCTTTCCTTAACCGAACGGGATGAGCAGCAGGCATTGTTTGACAAAGCATATGCCACAAAAGTCGATTTGCTTGGTAAAAGGGTGAATCTAAGAGGCCTCATCGAGTTTTCAAACGTATGTCAAAAGAACTGTTTGTATTGTGGCATCCGAAATGGTAACACATTAGTGCACCGTTATACCATGAAGGACGAGGAAATTCTCCAAGCTGTTTCTATTGCACAAGAAAATGGATTGACCGGTGTAGTGCTTCAATCGGGAGAGCGGACGGATGCTGCATTTGTCAAACAGGTCGTGCGCTTGATTCAAAAAATAAAGAATGCGACAGAGAAGTCATTCCGAATGACACTTTCTACCGGGGAACAATCATTAGAAACGTATCAGAAATGGTTTGATGCCGGGGCACAACGCTATTTGCTTCGTATGGAAACCACTAACGAAGCGCTTTATAACAGCATTCACCCAAACGATGGGTCCCATTCTTTTAAAAACCGGCTGAACTGTTTGGAAATTATTCAACAAGTTGGATATCAGACCGGAACTGGGGTTATGATTGGTCTGCCCGGGCAATCGGTTGAACACTTGGCAGATGATTTGCTGTTCATTCAACAGAAAGGAATAGACATGGTCGGTATGGGACCCTACATCGAGCATGAACAGACGCCAATGTATCAAAAACGCGAAATACGAATATCCCTTATGGAACGGTTTGAGCTTGCTCTTCGTATGATTGCAGTTCTTCGCTTATTGATGCCAACAATTAACATAGCTTCAACCACCGCTTTGCAATCCATTCATCCTTTTGGTCGGGAATTAGGATTGAGTGCGGGGGCGAACGTACTGATGCCCAACATATCGCCTATCCAATATCGTAAAAATTACCTCTTATACGATAACAAGCCCAGCTTGGAAGTGGATGCAAATGAAAACCTGGAAAACCTCTTGTTGCGCATCAAAAAGATGGGTGAACAAGTGGTTTATCACGACTATGGAGATTCAAACTATTTTATAAACCGGCAATTAAATCATTAAAACGCAAGGAAATGATTACTCAAGACGAAGTTTGCAGTGTTCAGACCATGACGGATGAGGACAAGTACATCCTTCTTGAAAACGTAATTCACGATTACGAAAGAAAGGAAACCAATCTGATTCAAATCTTGCACATGGCTCAAGCCATTTTCGGATATCTGCCATCCGAAGTTCAGCACTTTATTGCCGATCAAATGGGCATTTCTGTGTCGAAAGTGAACAGTGTTCTGACCTTTTATTCCTTTTTCTCAACCCAGCCCAAGGGGAAATACTCCGTTTCGGTTTGTTTGGGAACGGCTTGTTATGTGCGAGGAGGAAAGGAAGTACTCAATAAATTGAAAGATGTCATGGCCATTGATGTTGGCGAAACGACAGAGGATAAATTATTTTCCCTATCGGTGATGCGTTGTATTGGATCTTGTGGTCTGGCTCCTGCAATGACCATCAACGGCAAAGTATACAAACAGGTAAGTCCTAGTAAGATTCAACGAATTTTGGGCATGCTTAAATAAACTGTACCATTATGAAAATCAATTCAATTACCGATCTTGAGTCGATCAGGAGTACGTTTCAAGCGAAAGAAAAAGAGGCCACGTTTACTGCGCATATTTGTTATGGAGCTGGCTGCCTTTCATCCGATTGCAAAGAATTCAAGGACGCTTTTATCAAAGAACTCGAGTCTGAGAATCTATTGAATAAAGTCAGGATCAACTTGACTGGTTGTTTAGGTGCATGCACGTTGGGTCCGACCTTGGTCATCAATCCAGGTAATGTCCTGTATTGCAATTTGAATCCAGCCAGTGCGGTTCAGATTGTGAAAGAGCACATTCGCAAAGGCAAGATTGCTGATAAATTTTGCTACAAAGATCCTGAATCTGGTAAAGTCATTCCCCAACTTGACAACATCCCATTTTTTAAGCATCAGAAGAAAATCGTACTTGAACGATGTGGCATCATCGATTTTGCATCCGTGGAAGAATACATTGCACACGAAGGATATTTTGCCATTGCAAAGGCTTTGGGTTCGATGTCACCTTCGGAAATTGTCGATGAAATCACTAAATCGGGCTTACGTGGTAGGGGCGGCGGCGGATTTCCAACGGGGTTGAAATGGTCCATGGCCAATAAAGCTCAAAGTGACCAGAAATACATTATATGCAATGCGGACGAAGGAGATCCGGGTGCTTTTATGGATCGCAGCCTATTGGAAGGAGATGCTCATTCGGTCATCGAAGGGATGATGATTGGTGGCTATGCCATTGGAGCTTCGAAGGGTGTTGTTTACATTCGTGCTGAATATCCCATAGCCATTGAAAGGCTCACGCAGGCCATCAAGGTTTGCAGAGAATCTGGGCTGTTGGGTTCGAATATATTAGGAAGCGAATTCAGTTTTGACATTGAAATCAGAATCGGGGCGGGTGCATTTGTCTGCGGAGAAGAAACGGCATTGATGGAATCGGTAGAGGGTCGCAGAGGTGAACCACGTCAGAAGCCGCCTTTCCCTGTTCAAAGCGGGCTATTTGGGAAACCGACGATCATCAATAATGTGGAAACCTTGGGCAACATTGCAGCCATAATTTTGAGGGGTTCGGATTGGTTCTCGTCGATTGGAACAGAAAAAAGCAAGGGCACCAAGGTGTTTGCGTTGGCTGGAGATATCGTTCAAAAGGGGTTGATAGAAGTGCCAATGGGGGTTACGCTTGGCGAAATCATATACGAAATCGGTGGAGGAATTCCTCGCGGTAAATTGTTCAAGATGGCTCAAACCGGTGGCCCGTCTGGAGGCTGTCTCACTCCGGCTCACTTAAATACTCCCATCGATTACGATTCCTTGGTTCAACTCGGAGCAATCATGGGTTCGGGCGGTTTGATCTGTGCCGACGAAGATACGTGTATGGTCGATATGGCGCGCTTCTTCATGGATTTTGTTCAGGAAGAATCTTGCGGAAAATGTGTGCCTTGTCGCATTGGAACCAAACGGATGCTGGAAATACTTGAACGAATCACGCAGGGTGAGGGCCGCGAAGGTGATATTGAATTGTTGCAGGAATTAGGCCGTACAATCAAAGATTCTGCTATCTGTGGACTCGGTCAAACAGCGCCTAATCCGGTGTTAAGCACCATCAATCACTTCAGGCCAGAATATGATGAGCACATTCGCCAACATTATTGCCGAGCTGGTATTTGCAGTGAAATGTTTCTTTCGCCTTGCCAAAACGCATGTCCTGCTGGAGTAAACGTTCCTGGCTATGTGGCTTTGATTGCGGCGGGCAGGGTAGCCGATGCTTACCACCTGATTCGTCAAGAGAATCCGTTCCCCTCTGTTTGCGGCAGAGTTTGCACCCATCCTTGCGAAAGCAAGTGTCGGAGAGCTCAACTGGATGAACCACTGGCTATTGCCGATTTGAAGCGCTATGCAGCAGACTACGTGCTCAATTCCAGTGAACCTTTTAAGAGTTATTCCTTCCAGAAAAATGGTAAATCGGTTGGAATTATCGGGGCAGGACCTTCTGGGCTTACTTGCGGTTATTACTTATCTCGCTTGGGTTACACTGTTGATGTTTACGAAGAAAAACCGGTTGCTGGCGGAATTTTGGCATATGGAATTCCTGAATACCGATTGCCCAAAGATGAACTCAATAAAGAAATAAATTCCATTTTGCAATCTGGGATCAATGTATTTTTCAACATGAAAGTTGGGACAGACATTACTTTTCAGGAACTAAAAGCCAAATATCATGCGATTTACATCGCTACTGGAACGCAATTGTCTAGAAAAATCGGGATTGAAGGTGAAGAAAAACGTGGAGTGTATCACGGGCTTGACTTCCTAACCGATGTCAATATGGGCAAACCAGTAGAAGTTCATGGCACGGTTGCAGTGATTGGTGGCGGTAATACGGCCATCGATGCAGCCAGAACGGCCATCAGGCTAGGTGCCAAAAGGGTACACATTCTGTATCGCCGCACTCGCGAGGAAATGCCTGCCGACAAGCGTGAAATTCAAGATGCCTTGGATGAGGGCGTTATTTTGCAAGAACTGGTAGCACCTGTTCGCTTTGTCGGGTATGGGAAAGTGTCCAGAATAGAGTGTGTTCGAATGATCCCCGGTAAATTTGGTAAGGATGGCCGTCGGGTACCAGTCGAAGTGCCGGATTCCAAATTTATGATTGATATTGATTTGGCCATACCAGCGGTGAGCCAGTATTCCGATTTCCCCTTTATTTCGAAAACCGATGTGGGGATTACGGATTGGGGTACTTTCATCGTTGACCCGGAAACGCAAATGACGACTCAAACCGGTATTTTTGCCGGTGGCGACATTGCACGGGGTTCGGACGTGGTCATTACGGCTATCGCTGATGGAAAGAAAGCGGCCAAATCAATTGACAAATTCCTCGGTGGAAAGGGCATTTTAAACATCGGAGATCCGATTGAAATTCCTTCCAGGGGAATTGATGAAGGAACTACCGTTGAACACGAACGCTTTCAGATGCGCTACTTGGATCCAGACCTAAGGAAGGGCAATTTTGACGAAGTTCAGCAAGGTTTTCATAAATTGAATGCTATTGCAGAAGCCATGAGATGTTTACAATGTGCCAAACGCAAATAACCTGAAACCATGATCAAACTCATAATCAACAACAAGGAAGTTCAGGCCGAAGAAGGAACCACCATTTTTACGGCAGCTAAACAGAACAACATTTTGATACCTCATTTCTGTTATTTGGAAAATGTTCACAAGTCCGGTTCTTGTCGAATTTGCGTGGTGGAAGTGGAGGGTTACAAGAACCTGATGGCTTCGTGCGTGACGGAAGTCAGAGAAGGTATGGTGGTGCATACCAATTCAGAACGCGTTCGCAGTGTACGCAAGGTCGTATATGAATTGATGCTTTCTGACCATAATAAGGAATGTTTAGGTTGTTGGCGAAATCAAAATTGCGAATTGCAAGACCTGGGGAACATCATCCAAATTGACGAATATCGTTATGAAGGTGTTCGATCCAAAGATTTCATCGATGATTCCAGTCCATCCATTGTCCGCGATAATTCCAAATGTATACTATGTCGACGGTGTGTGACCATTTGCAACGAAGTGCAAGGAGTTGGGCTAATGAACCCACATCATCGAGGTTTTTCGACTTTTATCGGTCCATCCGAGGAGGAGCTTCTGGGAGATTCCATTTGTGCCAATTGTGGTCAATGTGTGATGGTTTGCCCAGTTGGAGCTTTGAAAGAAAATAATTCAACCGAAGAGGTTTGGAAGGCCCTTTACGACAAGTCAAAGATTGTTATTGTTCAGACAGCTCCTGCGGTTCGAGCAGCTTTGGGCGAATTATTTGGATATGAACCTGGAACATTGGTCACCGGGAAAATGGCTTCAGCATTACATGAAATGAACTTCGACTACGTGTTCGACACCAATTTTGCTGCCGACCTGACCATTATGGAAGAAGGGTCAGAATTCCTTGATCGAGTTAAAAAAGTCCTGATTCCATCGGATAAATCTGCCGTTTTACCGTTAATAACCAGTTGTAGTCCGGGTTGGATCAAGTTTGTGGAACACCAGTATCCGGAGCAACTGGAACATTTATCAAGTTGCAAATCCCCGCATATGATGCTAGGCATAATGGCCAAAACCTATTTTGCTGAAAAAATAGGTGTGAACCCTAAAGACATTTTTGTTGTGTCTGTCATGCCATGCACTGCCAAGAAGTTTGAAATTTTAAGACCTGAAATGTATCACGAAGGTCTTGCCAACGTCGATGCCGTTATTACAACCCGTGAATTGGGTCGGATGATCAAAGATGCTGGAATCGATTTTCGAAACTTACCTGATCGTCCTTTTGACAGTCCCCTTGGCCTATCTTCTGGAGCTGCAGATATTTTTGGAACGACAGGAGGGGTGATGGAGGCAGCCTTACGTACAGTTTATGAATTGGTTACCGGTCGGGAACTCCCAACGGAACAGTTGCATCTGAAACCCTTGATGGGTCTGGATAGAATAAAAACGGCTGAATTGTTGATTGAAAATACGTTGCCTGAGTATTCTTTTTTGGAAGGATTAAATGTCCGTGTTGCCGTAACTAGCGGTTTAATGGGTGCAGCCGAGTTGATGGAACAAATCAAAGCTGGAATCAGCCCGTTCCACTTCATCGAGGTGATGGGTTGCCCGGGAGGATGCATCAGTGGAGGTGGACAGCCCAGGCCGGTTAACGACGCCATACGATTGCAACGTCTCAGAGCAATTTATCGGGAAGATGAAGGGAAAGTGATGCGCAAATCGCACGAAAACCAAGATGTTAAAAAACTGTATGCAGAATTTCTGGGAGTGCCCTTGGGCCATTTATCCCATGAGTTGCTGCACACCGCCTATACCAAACGGAGTAAAAACTAAACAAAATTGATGCCCAAACGTTTACTGATATTGGATGTAAATGGGTTGTGGTTTGAGTGTCATCAGTTCGGTGGGAGTTAGCATCCTGTTCGGCTTTTTTCTCAAGTCGTTTTTGTAAAACAACTTGAAACCAGTGAATTGCACCGGCTCTCTGGCGATGTAACTTTTATAAGTGCTGAATTTCAGAATCGGTTCCCCCCAACCGTCCATGTTCATGACAATTTGAACCTCTGGGTGAAGTTTGATGTTCTTATAGTTTTTAACCATGCCTTGAGTGAATCGGTGTATGATCAATATCTTGGGAGGAAGGTTGTTCTCACGAACGATTCTAGCCAAATAATCGGAGCAAAAATTAATTTCGCTGGCATCCATGCTTCCAATTTTTTGTCCCGGTATGCTTCCGTCTTTCATGTAAAATTCAGGGTCTACGCCTAAATGGACGTGTGGCAATTTAAGATATTTTTCCAACTTCGGAACCTCTGTTTTGACATTGCTCAAGGCTACCTGCAAATCGAGGAAAACAATGGCATTGCCCATCTTGGCAATGGCTAGTGCCGAATCAATCTGTTGTTCGGGCATTCGTTTGCAATAAGATCCGTCTTTCATTGGAATGCCTTGACCTACTGCAGCAATGTAGTGTATGGCCGGTTGAACAGGGGTTGTTGGATCGACTTTTTCCCAAGCAGCAACTTCTGAACGAAGCATTCGCCACAATTCTTTAGGTGGGTATTCCCCCAAAACGCCCATTTTTTTGGAATATAGATTTCCGTAGTATGCAACAATTCGCTTAAAGGGCAAAAGGGCACCTGCATTAGGGAACGGTTGTCCTTTTACTGGCCAACGATTGGTCGTGTCTCCATTGGCAATCGCAAGGATCTTTTGGCTGTATGCCAGAGTATCCGCGATTACCGGGGCTTTTTCTTGCTTCTCTTTGCGGGGTGCCGTTTCCGTTTTGCGACCGCAACTACTCAAAAGAAATACGGATGCAAAAGCGATGGTGAGGATCTTTTTGTGGTTCAAAATGGTATGCATTTGGTTGTGAATCAATTTAATTTGAAAGTACGACGCATCGATTTGAGCATGTTTATGGATGACCAATCGGGAACAATCATTCGGCGAATTGTTTGCAAAGGTACAGTGGAGTCACGCTTGGTTGCCAGTATAAAGGAGAGTTTGAAATACTTGCCTAAAACTTTTGCTCCTTCGTGGTTGAAGACGCCATTTGGGTAGGCAAAGTATTCAACAGGCATTCCTATTATCGATGAAAGCTTGGCTTTGGGTTTCTCAATTTGTTTTTGCCAGTCTGTCGAATCCTTGAACTTGGTTACCATGGTATGGTCCCAGGTATGAAGGCCAATGGTGTGACCTGCTTTGGCCAGGGAGACAATTTGATCCGTAGTCATGTAATTCTTTTTGTTGTACGTAATGGTCATGATGAAAAACACTCCTTTAAAACCGTATTTTTCCATAACTGGAGCAGCAATTGCCGAGTGTTCTGATCTGGAATCATCAAAGGTAATCATGACAGGTTTCTCGGGTAGGTCTTTGTTGTATACCAAATAATCGTACAATTCTGTCGGTGAAATGGTATGATAACCGCTGTCGGACAATATTTTCATATGGGCAGAAAAGCTGCTCGGGCTTACGGTGTAGTCTCCTTTATCACCTTCTGAAATTCGGTGATAACAGAGCACAGGCACCTCCTGTTTGGCAAAAATCTCAACTGCAGTGTTTTCAATTGGTTGAACTTCCGATTTTTTAATTTCACTAGCTTGCTTGCCTGCCGGCTTGCAGTTACTGAGAATCAACATCGAAAGGATGGCACCCATTAAGAAAATATATTTTTTCATTTTATCGATTGATATATAACTTCTTGTATGTCTGTGCGTATGCCCATTCGAGCCAATTTATTGATGCCATCGTTGGGGTACGTTCGATTGCTTAGAAACACATAAACCAACTTGTTGATCGGATCTACCCAGCAACAGGTTCCGGTATATCCTGTATGACCATAAACTTCAGTCGGAGCAGAAACGCAACATGGGCTATGGCCCGGTTTCCCGGGTATCGGTTTGTCAAAACCCAAACCACGTCTTCCACTACTCGAAGTGGTCGAAGTGAAGGTCTTGCAGGTCTCGGTACGAAGGTACCTTTTTCCGTCCAAGTCTCCGTCATTCAGCAACATTTGATAGACCTTGGCAACGTCACTGGCTGATGCAAATAAACCTGCATTACCCGAAACTCCACCCAAAAAAGCGGCATCCGGATCGTGCACATGACCTTGAATTACTCCACTACGCAGGAAATCCCTTTTCAGTGTAGGTGCAATCGTCTCATTAGGATGTGTCAGCAAGGGTTTGTAAGTCATATTTTTCAAACCCATTGGTTTGTAAAAAACGCTGTCTAAAAAAATATCCATGGGAATGTTGGTGATCGTTTCTGCTATTTCTTTGAGTAAAATAAAATTGATGCAGCTGTAGAGGTAAGTCTTGTTTCGCAAACGAGTATGTGCAATCAGCGCCATTGCCGAGTCGTGGAAACAACTGGCAATGTATAAACTGTTCGAAATCTGCGAATTATAGAAATCCGTCTGAATGTTGGATACCCATCCTGTTTTATATCGGTGCGTCGTACTGTTCATTCGAACCGTTTGTAGGGAATCATTGATCGAATCTTTTTTTTCAATGACCAAACGATAACAATCCAGCGAGGCAGGGAAACCAGACTCGTGGAACAAAAGATTGGTGATGGTGATGTTTTCTTTGTCTGTCCCCCTCAGAAAGGGTAGGAACTTAGATGCCGTATCGGTCAGCAACAATTTACCTTCGTCGTATAGTTTCATAATGGCAAGTAAGGTTCCGGTCGTTTTGGACAAAGAGGCCAAGTCGTAGAGGGTGTTCGAAGTCACTTTCTCGTTGGATTCATAGACCAGACTTCCAAAACATCGGTCATAAACCGGTTTGCCGTCTTTCATGACAAAAATCTGACAACCAGGAAAAGCTCGGGCGTGCATTCCTAATTTAACAATCCTGTCGATACGGTTCAACGTGGAAGATCGCATCCCCACTTGTTCTGGAGCGTACAAAGGATGGTTTTCTGTCTGAATCGTGTCGGCTGAAGTTAGCGCAAAAGCAATTGTTAAAAGGACGAAAAGTTGTTTTATCATTAAAAGGCAAAAAAATAATATTAATTTTCAAGGATACATGAGCTTCACCGTTTTTAAGGGCGAAAAGGTATGTTGACAAAAATAAGCCAAAACATGATAGGATGAATCATAAATTGGATTAATAATCCTTGATGAAATTTCCTCCAAATTTGGTACTTTTGGATTCAAGTATTCTAAAATAAGAAAAATGTCGCAATCGTCTTCCAAATTACTGTTGACCGCTTTGTTCTTAATAATGTCCGTTAACCTGATTAAGGCTAATGATGCGATCCGTTCCGGTATTCCCTGGTTCGACGATTCCAACAAAACGGTCAGTGCACACGGTGCCTGCATCGTTCAAGATCATGGAAAATTTTACCTTTTTGGGGAATGTAAAAGCGATTCCAGCAATGCTTTTGTCGGGTTCAACTGCTATTCTTCAACAGATTTGAGCAAGTGGAAGTTTGAAAGACAGGTACTTCCACTGCAGAAAAGTGGCCAATTGGGTCCAAATCGCGTAGGGGAAAGGGTCAAAGTAATGAAATGCCCGAAAACTGGAGAATATGTGATGTTCATGCACACCGATAATATGGGTTACAACGATCCTTGCATTGGATATGCGACATCACCCACCATCAACGGGGAGTACACGTATCAGGGGGCACTGCTTTTTAATGGTAGCCCCATCAAAAAGTGGGACATGGGTGTCTTTCAGGATGCAGACGGAAGTGGCTATCTACTCATTCACCACGGTAGTATTTTCAAATTGAGCGATGATTATAAGCGTATTACTGAACAAGTGATCAAGGAAATGGGTGGTGGTGAATCGCCGACTGTTTTTAAGAAAGACGGAATTTATTTTTGGCTGACCTCGCATTTGACCAGTTGGGAACGAAATGACAACGATTATTATACGGCAACTTCGCTTGCTGGACCATGGACTAAAAGGGGTATTTTTGCTCCTGAAGGAACGCTGACCTGGAATTCTCAATCGACTTTTGTACTCCCCATTTATGGATCGAAGGATACAACTTGGATGTTCATGGGCGATCGTTGGTCTTTTCCCTGCCAGAATGCTGCGGCTACCTACGTCTGGCAGCCGATGATTGTCAAAGATTCCACTATATCCATTCCGAAGTATCAACAAAACTGGATCGTAAATTTTTCTTCAGGTACGTGGGAATCAGCGGATATGCCGATGATCGGTGTGAACCATTCAGACTTCAAAAGGATTCATTATTATGGGAAATGGGCCCAAGCCAAGATTTCTGATAGCCTGTCAGTAATGCAATCCGATGCCAAAGGGGCCACTTTTTCGGTTTCGTTTAAGGGCGGACGGATAGGGTTTTATGCAATGGCTGGCCCAAAATGTGGATACGCAAAAGTAGTTGTTTCGGATAAAAAGGGGAAATCAGTCGTCAGCACATTGGTTGACCTATATTGCCTGTATTCAGAAACCTCACTCAAATTTCTTAGCCCCAACCTACCCGACGGGAGGTATCGAATGACGGTGACGGTTCAAGGAATGCATCCTGTCTGGTCCAATAAAGCAAAAAAAATATTTGGAAGCACCGGCGATTTTGTAAAATTGGATCGTGTCGTGTTATCAAATCAATAAATAATTCGGTTTATAGAGCGTATTTTCTGATACGTTTTTCAGCGGGTTTCTTGATTCATAGATGGTGTCTATAGCTTGATAGTTTTCATGGGCATAAAATAACTACCTAGAGGTAGTACAAAATGTCCGAATGTAGTATACTTTTACATATCGTAATTTATTTTACGGTGCCTTTTACATTCAATTATAGAACTTTAAGCAAACCAATCAGCGAATCATGAAGTATGATTTAGGAATCATCGGCGGTGGACCTGCAGGTTACAACGCAGCAGAAAAAGCAGCGGAAAACGGTTTGAAAACCATTTTGTTTGAGAAAAAAGCCGTTGGCGGAGTTTGCCTCAATGAGGGTTGCATTCCGACCAAAACGCTTTTATATTCCGCAAAAATGTTGGACCAGGCAAAAGCTGCTTATAAATATGGTATTCAAGTCAGTGAAACTCCAACTTTCGAACTCGAAAAAATAATCAACCGCAAGGATAAGGTTGTCAAACAAATGACCGCTGGTGTCAAAATGAAACTTGACAAGGCTGGAGTCACCGTCATTCAAGGAGAAGCCACCCTGTCGGGCGAATCGGAAGGATCTATTCGCATTCTTTGCGGTGAAGAAGTCTATCAAACCACTTACGTGTTGCTTTGCACAGGTTCCGAAACAGTTATTCCACCCATTAAGGGCTTGTCAGAAATCGATTATTGGACTTCCAAAGAAGCGTTGGAATCTATTACATTGCCAAAATCACTAGCCATCATAGGTGGTGGCGTCATCGGTATGGAGTTCGCCTCCTTTTTCAACAGCATGGGCGTAAAAGTCCATGTCATTGAAATGTTACCAGAAATTTTGGGAGCAATGGACAAGGAAACTTCGAAAATGTTGCGAACGATATATTCCAAAAAGGGCATCGAATTTTATCTCGAAAACAAGGTGATTGAAGTAGGCCCGTCTCAGGTCATCGTTGAAAAGAACGGTAAGACCTCTGTTATAGAAGCTGAAAAAATATTGATGAGTGTCGGTAGAAGACCGATTACTAAAGGCTTAGGCCTTGAAACACTAAATATTGAAATGGATCGAACTGCCGTCAAGGTGAATGAATTTATGCAAACTTCGCATCCTCGTGTATATGCGAGCGGTGACATTACCGGTTTCTCCATGCTGGCACATACGGCTTATCGGGAAGGCGAAGTAGCTGTAAACCGTATCACTGGATTGGATGACTTTATGTCGTATCGTGCCATTCCGGGAGTAGTCTATACCAATCCGGAAATTGCTGGTGTTGGTGAAACGGAGGAATCATTGAAAACTCAAAAGAAACCTTATCGCGTTCTGAAATTGCCCATGGCTTATTCGGGTCGATTTGTAGCTGAGAACGAACAGGGCAATGGACTTTGCAAGCTGATCGTGGACGAATTCGACCGAATCGTCGGTTGTCACCTTTTGGGAAATCCCGCCTCTGAAATTATTGTTGTGGCAGGGATGGCTATTGAAAATGGTTACACGATAGAAGAATTTCAGAAAATAGTGTTTCCACATCCTACCGTTGCTGAAATCATACGAGAAAGTTTAAATGCCTGAAAATATGATTTGCATTGATAATACTCATACTGACGCCTTTTTCAACTTAGCTGCAGAGGAATACATGCTTAAGAATTTTTCTGACGATGTATTTATGTTGTGGCAAAACGAATCGTCTGTGATTATAGGCAAACATCAGGATATCAGGGCGGAAGTCAACCTGGAATTTGCCCGTGCAAACAGCGTCAAAGTGGCTCGCCGGTATTCAGGAGGTGGTGCGGTGTATCACGACGCTGGTAATTTGAACCTAACCTTCATCGAATCCAACAGCAAACCGAATTTTGGAAAATTCACGCAGAAGATATTGGAAATCCTTGAGTCAATTGGTATTCAAGCACAGTCGGATGAACGCCAATCCATTTACATCGATGGAATGAAAATATCGGGTTGCGCTCAATTTATTCTCAAGGATAAAGTCATGTTTCACGCTTCGTTACTCTTTTCCACCAATTTATCCCATTTGTCCCAAATACTCAACTGTACCCATTCCGTCATTGAAAATGGAAAACGTTATGTGAAATCAGTGAAAAGTCCGGTGACCAACATCAGTGATCATTTGTCAAACCCACTGCAACTGTCCGATTTCAAAAGGATCATATGGAACAATCTGCTTGAAAACCAAGAAGGCAATAGCCCCTATTCCTTTAGTAATGGCGATGTTGCAGCCATCACCAAATTGAAAAAAGAAAAATACGCTACAACCAACTGGAATTACAATGCTTAAAAACAAAGACAATGTCAACATTTGAAATAAAAATGCCCAAACTCGGTGAAAGCATCACCGAAGGTACCATCGTTACGTGGTCTGTCAAAGTAGGTGATACCATCCAAGAAGACCAAATCCTGTTTGAAGTAACTACTGCCAAAGTGAATGCGGAAGTGCCATCACCTGTGGAAGGCACCGTTCTCGAAATTTTATATAAAGAAGGGGAGACTGTGGAAGTCGGAACCGTTGTGGTTCGAGTACAACTGGCTGGTGAAGAAGCTTCGGAACCAGTCGTTGAATCACCAGCTGCCGAGACCGCCAAGGTGGATACAGCCCAAACAACCCTTGAGCCATCAGCTCCAGCAGTTGAGAAAGAAGATAAGTGGTATTCTCCAGCCGTTTTGCATACCGCAAAAGAAGCAGGAATCGCTCCTGCAGAATTGGATAATCTACCTGGAACGGGCTATTTGGGACGTTTGAGTAAAAAAGACGTTGTCAATTACATCGAACAAAAGAAAAATGGTTCAACCGCTGGCGTTGTTCCTCAGAAACGTTTGGTACCAGTTCCACCACCCATGTCACTCCCAGCCACACCGGCTGTTAAAAGTTTTTCTGGTGAAGCTGAATTCGTCGATATGGATCCAGTTGCCCGTATCATTGCCGAACGCATGGTTCAATCGAAAAAGACTTCAGCCCATGTAACTACGGTGGTTGAGGTGGATGTGACCAAGTTGGTCAATTGGCGCAAACGAGAAAAAGACGCCTTTCAAAAACAGGAAGGTATCAGTTTGACGTATATGCCAGCCATCGTTGAGGCTACAACTAAAGCCTTGAAGGAATTCCCGAAAGTGAACGCTTCGGTTGAAGGCACCAGGTTTGTTCTTAAAAAACAGATTAACATGGGTATCGCTGTATCGTTGGATGACGGCAACCTCATCGTACCTGTCATTCACAATGTGGATAAGCTTAGCCTTAGCGGAGTGGCCCATTCCATCGACACTTTGGCCATCAAAGCTCGTTCCAACAAGCTCAAATTGGAAGAAATCGAAGGGGGAACATTTACGATCACCAATTTCGGAACATTCAGAAACCTTTTTGGAACGCCTATCATTAATCAGCCTGAAGTGGCCATTCTCGGAGTTGGGTTCATTGAAAAGAAACCTGCCGTTATTGAAACGCCTGAAGGGGATGTCATTGCCATCCGGCATAAAATGTATTTATCGCTGACCTATGATCATCGCATCATCAATGGTGCTATGGGAGGAGCTTTTGTAAAACGAATTGCAGATTACTTAGAAAATTGGAAAGGATGAAAAAATACGATATTATCGAAACGGACAAGGCCATTCTAAAGAAATGGTATCATTTGATGACTTTAGGTCGTGCCATTGATGAAAAAGCACCCAGTTATCAGCTTCAATCGCTCGGCTGGTCGTATCATGCGCCATATGCTGGCCATGACGGCATTCAATTGGCCATCGGTCAGGTCTTTACAAAAGGGGAGGACTTCTTGTTCCCCTATTACCGGGATATGCTCACCGTGCTTTCTGCCGGCATGACTGCAGAGGAACTCATATTAAACGGCATTTCCAAGGCAACGGATCCGTCCAGTGGTGGTCGGCACATGTCCAACCACTTCGCCAAACCAGAATGGCACATCGAGAACGTTTCATCCGCAACGGGTAACCACGATGTTCATGCGGTGGGTGTTGCTAGAGCTATAGCTTATTATGGAACTAAGGGTGTTGCCATCACTTCGCACGGTGAGGCATCTACTTCAGAAGGTTACGTTTATGAGGCAATCAATGGGGCTAGCAAAGAAAAGTTACCTGTCATTTTTGTTTTGCAGGACAATGGTTATGGGATTTCTGTTCCCAAACGAGAACAAACGGCCAACAGAAAGGCTTCCGACAATTTTGCCGGTTTCAAAAACCTCAAAATCATTCATTGCAACGGTAAGGATGTATTTGATTCGATGAACGCCATGACGGAAGCACGTGAACATGCCGTCAGTACTGGATGTCCGGTCATCGTTCACGCCAACTGTGTACGCATCGGATCACATTCCAATTCGGACAAACACACCTTATATAGAGACGAATCGGAATTATCGTACGTAAAAGCAGCTGACCCTTTGCTAAAGTTCAAACGCATGCTCTTGCGATACAATCGTTTCACAGAAGAGGAACTCAAGCAAATTGAAGACGAATCCAAAAAGGAATTGAGTGTTGCCAATCGCAAGGCTATCGCAGCTCCAGATCCAGATCCGGCCAGCATTTTCGATTTTGTAATGCCCGAACCCTATATGCCTCAGATCTATGTGGATGGAACACATCAAGAGGATGGTGAAAAGAAAAACTTGGTTACGGCGCTCAATGAAACGTTGAAAGCAGAGTTCCGCCATAACCCCGATACTTTTCTCTGGGGCCAGGATGTAGCCAATAAAGATAAAGGTGGCGTATTCAATGTTACGAAAGGCCTTCAGCAAGAGTTCGGTGAAAAAAGGGTGTTCAACGCTCCCATTGCCGAAGACTACATCGTCGGAACAGCTAATGGTATGAGCCGTTTTGACCCAAAAATCCATATTGTAATTGAAGGTGCTGAATTCGCCGATTATTTTTGGCCGGGCATTGAACAGTTTGTGGAATGTACCCACGATTATTGGCGCAGCAACGGAAAATTTGTCCCTAACGTAACAGTGCGCTTAGCCTCAGGAGGTTATATTGGTGGTGGGCTGTACCATTCTCAGAATCTGGAAGGCGCATTATCAACTTTGCCGGGAGTTCGTATCGTTTATCCATCTTTTGCGGACGATGCAGCAGGACTTTTACGCACCAGCATGCGTTCCAGAGGGTTCACTATGTTTATGGAACCCAAAGCCTTGTACAATGCGGTTGAAGCTGCCACTCCGATTCCGGATGATTTTGAAGTCCCATTTGGTAAAGCACGGATTCGTCGGAAAGGGGATGAATTAAGCATCATCACATACGGAAATACCACTCACTTCTGTTTAAAAGCAGCTGAACGGCTTCAAAAAGAATTGAACAAGAGTGTGGAAGTCCTTGATCTTCGTTCACTGATACCATTAGACAAGGATGCAATTTTTGAATCGGTAAAGAAAACGAACAAGGTACTAATTGTGCACGAAGACAAGGTCTTTTCAGGCTTTGGTGCAGAGTTGGCGGCAATGATTGGCAGCGAAATGTTTCAATTCCTGGATGCCCCCATTCGAAGGGTTGGCTCTCCGTTCACTCCGGTTGGATTCAATACCATCCTGGAAAAAGCAATTTTACCGAACGAAGATGGAATTTACAAGGCAGCAATGGAGTTATTGGCATATTGAAAACAAAACAATGAAGAAGATTGGACTATTCTGCGGCACGAGCACGCATAAAACTGCCTCTGTGGCAAAAAAAATTCAGAAGGCTTTTGGTGAGGATCGGGTAGAACTCGTATCCATTGAGGAGGCCTGGCAAAATGATTTCGAATCGTACGATTTCATCATTGCAGGTGTGGCAACTTGGTTTGATGGGGAATTGCCGACTTATTGGGATGAGATCATTCCGAAATTGCTCACCTTGAAACTAAATAATAAGAAAGTAGCTATATTCGGTCTTGGAGACCAAGTGAAATATCCGGATAATTTTGTGGACGGAATTGGCATACTATCGAATGCATTCATCACTACAGGAGCTACTATTGTTGGTTTTACTTCCTCGGAGGGCTATCAATTCAACAAATCTCAGGCTTTAATTGGCAATCGTTTTGCCGGATTGGCTCTGGATGTTGAGAATCAGCGAGATAAAACAGATAAACGCATCGAAGACTGGGTAGAGGATCTTAAAAAAGAATTTCAGTGAAAAATCAGTCTCGAAAAGTAGTTGAGCTGTATTGATATTTGGTGGAAAGGTCCTACTTTTGGGACTTTGATCTGAATACCATGAACTCAACCATCGATAACCTTTTGGAGAATGGTCGCAGAGTTTTCTGTACAATCTTCCAAAAGGTTAATTTTTTGGCATGGTATCGAGATCAGGGTGGAGAAAATAATTTTAAATAAGTTAGAAATCATGATTAGAAAACCCAATTTTTCCAAACGCCTTATTCCATTCATCATGCTATTGGTTACCAGTTGGTCACTACAGGCTCAAAAGACTGCCGAACCTGGGATGGATAAACTTTGGGGCGATGTCACCAGTTCCCAAAGTAATAAACGTCCAGCCAATGCTGCTTGGTTTGCCAATGCGAAATATGCCATGTTTATTCATTGGGGCTTATTTTCTCAAGCCTCCAATTTGTGGAAGGGAAAAACGTATTATGGTATCGGGGAATGGATTATGAAATTATCAAAATCATCCATTTCGGATTATGAAGGACTTGCCAAAGAATTCAATCCTGTAAAATTCAATGCCAAAGAATGGGTGAAGTTGGCCAAAGATGCTGGTATGAAATACATCATCATCACTGCAAAACATCACGAAGGATTTGCCATGTTCAAATCGTCCAATCCGTTCAATATTGTGGACGCCACACCTTTTAACAGAGACCCACTGAAAGAATTGGCTGATGCATGTAAGGAAGCCGGATTGAAGCTAGGGTTTTATTATTCGCAATTTCAGGATTGGCATGAAATCAACAGTTGGAGCCAGGATATCAAGCCCACCACCTTCGATGAATATTTTAAAAATAAGAGCGAAAAACAGGTTCAGGAGTTATGTACCAACTATGGACCACTCTTATTGATGTGGTTTGATACTCCCGGATCCATGACTAAAGATCAATCACTGGATTTGGTACGAATTGTCAAGGAAAATCAACCCCAGGCGCTGATCAACAGTCGCATCGGAAATGGCGTAGGTGACTATTCGACGTATGGAGATCATGAAATTCCAACAAAAAATATGACTGGTTTGTGGGAAGCAATCAATACCTCCAACGATTCTTGGGGTAGCGCTTGGTATGACGAGAACTGGAAAGGGCCTGCGGAAATCGTTCGGGACCTCATCTCTGTCATTGCCAGAGGTGGAAATTACATGTTGAATATCGGACCCCGCGCTGATGGCTCCATTCCCGAAACAAACGCTGATTTTCTGCGTATTTCTGGTGCCTGGATAAAACAGCACCAGGATGCCATTTACGGTGCGGGTGCATCTCCATGGCAGAAATCGTTGCCTTGGGGGGATTGCACCATGACGGGTAACCGATTGAACTTATTTGTTTTTGACTGGAAACCGGGCGATGATATTTTCCTTCCTGGCTTGAAAACCAAAATCAAGTCTGTTACCATGAATCAGGGAAAATTAAAACTGACATTTCAACAAACCGAAGATGGCTGGGCCCACATTACACTTCCTCTTATTGTTAAAAAGGAATTGGTTGAAGTCATCAATGTAGAATTCGACCAACGACCAGAGGTAAACACAACGCTTGGAATCGATCCGGTTCATCCAACCATTTTACGAGCCGATTTGGCTGAAGTGTCCAAATGTTCTAAAGCAAAAGCCAGCTGGATGGAAAAATTCGGAGAATGGAAACATAAACCGATGATTAAGGATTGGACGAGCCCAGAAAGTATGACCTCTTGGATGGTTGATGTAAAAAAAGCGGGCAACTATTTTGTGAATATTGAATACAATGCTTGGAAAGAAGCAGATGGTTGCGAATGGGATCTGGTTAATAAAAGTGGTCGAAAACTTCGTATTTATACTACTGAAAGCACTGGTGCCTCTATGGAAGTGAAATCACGTTTCCGCTTTCGCAATGTACGTGTTGGAGTTCTCGAATTGAATGAAACAGGAATGCAGGAACTCAAGCTCTGTGCGGCATCGCTTCCAAAAGGTGGTGGTATTCAATTGTATGCCATTTACTTGACCCCTGTTGAATAACTCATTCATGATTCGTTTTCAGGTCTTATGAAAAAACTGTCTTTTTTAATTTTAGTTCTTTTTCTTGCTCCTTCTGTTTTTGGAGAAGTGATTTTGCCAAAAATCATTGGCAACAACATGGTTTTGCAAAGCAATGCCCGCGTTCGCATTTGGGGGCAAGCTAACCGTGGAGAGTTGGTTGCCGTCACCATCAGAGACCAAATAAAGAAAGCAAAGGCAGACCGTTCTGGTCATTGGGAAGTGACCCTTGATCCTTTAATGATTACCGGTAAGTCTGAAGAAATGAAGATTTCGGGTTCCAATGTCCTTGAGTTGAAAAACATCTTGGTTGGAGAGGTTTGGGTATGTTCGGGACAATCAAATATGGAATTCCCTCTGGGTAAAGGCGTGAGTTGGAGAACGGGTGTCTTTGATTATGAACAGGAAGTAGCTGAAGCTCAATATCCTGAATTACGACTGTTCATTGTTAAAAACAAGAAGTCGGAAGTGCCATTGACGGATTGCGAAGGCGAATGGAAAGTTTGTACACCTGAATCTGCTAAGGACTTCTCAGCCGTTGGGTATTATTTTGGTCGATCTCTGCTTCTGAATTTGCGGAAACCAGTTGGATTGATTCAATCAGCCGTTGGAGGTACCCATGCTGAATTGTGGACCAAAATGGAGGTGATGACCAACCAATCCTTGTATAAGGAGGTGTTTGAAGAGTATGACCTAAATTTGAAAAAATTTGATGAACCAGGTTCCAAAGTTGCAAAACCATCCAAGCCGGCGTGTTTGTGGAATGGGATGATTGTACCGCTTTTACCGTTTACGATCAAAGGGGTCATCTGGTATCAGGGTGAATCCAACGATGGGAGAGCTAAAGCATACAGGCAAGTTTTTAATAACTTGATAAACAGTTGGAGAAAAGAATGGAAACAAGGTGCTTTCCCCTTTTATTTTGTCCAAATTGCAGCCCATAGAGATAAAACACCTGCTTTGCGAAATGCGCAGGCTCTAACTTGGAATCAAGTGAAGAATACTGGAATGGTTGTTGCGATAGACGCCGGCGACAGCGTCAACATTCATCCACGAAACAAAACCATTATTGGTGAAAGGCTGGCTAATTGGGCATTAGCAAAGGATTATGGTTTAAAAGACAGGGTTTATTCTGGCCCTGTTTATAAATCATCCAAAAAAGTGGGAAATTCCATCCAATTATCTTTCTATCATACAGAGGGAGGTTTAGTAGCTAAAGATGGAGGGCTGCGAGAATTTATGATTGCAGGAAAGGATCATCATTTTTACCCGGCTATTGCAACTATTCACCAGGATAAAATTTTAGTAACATCGGTGCAGGTGCCCCATCCTGAATTTGTCCGGTATGCTTGGAGTAATTACATGCACCCCAATTTTTACAACGGTAAAGGCCTTCCGGCTGCGCCATTTAAAACTGATAAATGATAGAAATAATGTTTAAAAAGATAACACCTTTGTTTTGGATTGCTTTATTTGTTTGGTCGGTGGGATTGGCTGACTTAAATGCCCAAACGATGTTTTTTGATAGTAATTCCAATAAGGTGACCCAGTTGGAAATCGATGCTTTCAAAACCTATGTCAAAAAGGAAGTTATGCTTCCAACTTATCATGGAGGTAATGTTTGGGTTTTCGGTAGTCAGGGTAGGGTTATCGAGGCATGCGGTCAAATGTTTGAAGTCAGTAAAGACGTGGAAATCCTCGATGAAATGGTCAAATTATGTGATGCCGCTCTTGCAGGGAGAAACGATTTGGCACCTGCTGCAAATGGTGGTCAGCAAAAAGCGTGGACTGGTCAAGTGGAACCAATCTGGCCATCTTCGAAAGTAGGCGTCACCCCGATTGGTGGAGGGATAGAACAAGGCAGGGTGCTTTCTCATTTAGCTTTTTGTGCCTTTCAAATACTTCAAACGCCGTCCATTTGGAATACTCCGGTGTCTATAGGTGATCCGTTCCGATTTGGAGCTACATACCGAGAAAGAGCCTTGAAATATGTTCATGAAAGTGATTATGTGATAGATCGTTGGATTTTGCCTCATTTCATTCGTACATCGGATAGAAATCGGTATTATTTTCCAGGTGCGCCCAATACTTACAAAGTGAACGAACCTGCCCCTTGGAACCAAGCCTGGATGTTGACCGATGCTTTGGTTCGACTTACTCAATGCCATGGATTACTGGGTGATGCCCCAACTCGTATTAAGCAATATGACGCCATTGTCCAACCCAATATCGATTGGTTTTTTTCTTCATTGCAACCCGCAACGTCCAATTCCGGAAGTAAATGCTGGAAATGGCTTTATTCTTTATCACAAACCAATACGGAAGATTCAAATCATGCAGCTTACGATGTGGAAGGTCTTTATATTGCCTATTCAAGTGGAAGATATGGTATTACATTCAGCGACATGGTACCTTTTGCAAACACTTATTTCGATATTGTATTAACAACTTCCCAACAAGGAAAATTTGCCGGTCGAATTGATGCAACGACAGGTGTTGGAAACGCGGGTGGCGACAATTATGTTTGCGAAGAATACATTTACCTTCTTGATTTTAGACCAGAAAAATTTTCTGAGGTGTTGGAAATTGAGAAGAACGCGAACAAGATTGCAACTTCTCCTCTGATAACTGCCAGGTTGCTTTGGCAGAAAAACCGCCGTAGCGGTCTTAAAGTCATCCAGAAATCATAATGATGTTAAAAATAAGTAAGATAGCGTTTGGTCTAAGTGTAGTTTGTCTATTGGGTTACCTACCAGCGCTCAATGCCCAATCCATGTTGGTCGAAAGTTTATCAGGGCAGGTGACTCAAAACGAAATAAACGCTTTTAGAACGTATGTTCAACAAAAAATAACCGCTCCAACGTACGGCGGAAGCAATGTCTGGGTTTTCGGCAACTCAGGTAAACAAATTGAGGCCTGCGGATTGATGTATGAGGTCAGCAAGGATTTGGATATCCTGAATCGCATGATTTATCTCAGTGATGCTGCGTTGGCAGGTCGCAATGATCTCGCTTCCTCAGCAGAAGGTGGGCAACAAGTTACTTGGACTGGCAAAATCGACCCTGTATGGCCTTCATCGGCCTATGGTGTACTTCCCGCTGGTGCTGGTGTTGAGCAAGGCGAGATTCTTTCTCACATTGCTTTTTGTGCAAAATTGATCTTGGAAACCCCATCGATTTGGAACGACTTTGTTTCCATCGGTGATCCCAAAGGATTTGGTGCGACCTACAAAGCAAGAGCCATAAAATACATCCAAGAGTGCGATTATGTGATTGATAATTGGATTTTACCCAATTTCATCCGCACTTCAGAGTATAATCGCTATTACTTTCCAGGCTCGCCAAACACCTATATGGCCAATTCCCCGGCTCCTTGGAATCAGGCTTGGATGCTGACAAATGGTTTCGTAAGGCTTACTTTATGCCATGTCTTGCTCGGAGATGCTCCTACGCGAGTTGCGCAATACGATGCCATCGTCAAACCCAACATCGACTGGTTCTTTTCCAGATTGGTTCCCAATCAATCGTCCAAGGGCACCGCATGTTGGAAATGGAATTATTCCCTGAACAGCGGTTTGGAAGATACAAACCACGCTGCTTATGATGTACAAGGACTTTACATTGCGCTGAGAAGTGGGCGTTATGGTCTCACTGATAATGATTTAATTCCATTCGCCAATACCTATTGCGATATTGTGCTCAATACGGTTCAAAATGGAAATTATGCCGGTAAAGTCGACGGGTCCTATGGTACTACCGATCATTCCGACGGTGATAATTATGTTCGCGATGAATATTTGTATCTAATTGATTTTCGTCCGGATTTTTACGAGGTGATGGGGAATATTGAAATTTCAAAGAACAAAATTGCTTCCTCACCTCAGATTACCGCTCGACTACTTTGGCAAAAGAGTCGGCGAATTCCTGCACCCAGTGATTTAACCGTTTCTGCCATTATTGACAACCGGGTCAATCTTACTTGGAAAGATAATTCCGCCAATGAAACTGCATTTAGAATAGAACGATCTGTCAATCAAACGACTTGGGAATTCTTGACTACGGTTTCAGCGAATGCAACGAATTATATAGATACGAATATTGATTCCCAATTAAACTATTTTTATCGGGTTAAGGCAGAAAACGGTTCAAGCTATTCCGATTACACCCGAGTTGCTGGTACTTCAACTTTGTTGATTTCAAATATCTCATTAAATAAAAGTGTGTCTGCCAGCAATATTTATAGTACCAGCTATGGTGGAGAAAAGGCAGTTGATGGGAACACTTCAACTCGTTGGGCAACAAGTTCGGTGACAAATGCTACGCTTGATGTGGATCTTGGGGGTGTTTACACCTTTTCTCAGGCCATTACCAGGGAATACAACAGTCGAGTTACGGGTTATAAGATTCAATACTGGAGCGACAACACTTGGAATGATGCCTATACAGGAACTACCATCGGAGCGCTTGACAAGACCGATAATTTCTCACCAGTAACGGGAAGCAAGGTGCGATTGAACATACTTTCAGCTACCAGTGAGCCATCCATTTATGAGTTTACAGTTTTTGGGTATGAAACCCCCACCTCCAGTCTTTCCAAGCCAATCAATCCTGCTAAAACGAACTTGTGGAACACGGTAAATCCCAACGTAATAGGTTTTAGATTGCCTAACGCGACCTTTTGTAATTTGGCCATCCTGGACATGAATGGCAACATAGTCAAGGTGTTAGCCAATACTTTTCGAGGAGCGGGTACGAACTATATTGACCTGAATACGGTTCATATCCCAAATGGAATGTTTTTTGTCCGTCTAAAAACCAATCAGAACAATGAGGTAATGAAACTGATTAGATAGCTAAAACAGAATTTCTGTTTGATGTAAACCTTCGAATACGGATTATGACATAATCTTTGGTGAATCTTCCTATTTTGCACACGTTTTACATCCCTTAAATTTAAGACAATCAACTATGAAAAGGTATTGGATTTATTGTTTGCTGTTTTTACTCTCCACTTTCCGAATTTTGTCTGCTGAAGTGACAGATTCATCATCCAGAGTCATCACCATTTCAACGGCACATTCAGCAATCACGCTCTACCGTGCTGCCGATGACCGTATCTATCAACTTGGCTATGGAGACAAGTCGCAGGAAATTGCAATACCGGCTAAAACACCCGGAAGAGAAGATGAGTTTTTTCCTTCTTCAGGAAATGGTTTTATTTGGGAACCAGCTTTGCAAGCGTTTCATGCAGACGGTAATACTTCGACCGACTTGATTTATGTCAATCATTCTACAAGTGAAATTGATAAGAATGTTACCCTGACTCGTATCGAACTGAAGGATTCCCATTATCCATTTTTTGTCACCCTTTGCTTCAAATGTTACCAAGAAGAAGATTTGATGGAACAATGGACAGAAATAGCCCATCAGGAAGCCTCACAGGTCACTTTATTCAGGTTCGCATCCTCTTCTCCCGTTATTCGTGCCAAGTCATATTGGGTAAGCCAATTTTATGGCAATTGGGCTAAGGAATTCAACTTTGTGGAAGAACAGTTGACCCCAGGCATCAAAGTTTTCGATTCAAAACTGGGAGTCCGTGCGCAACAAATGCGCAACCCATCGTTTATTTTATCTTTAAATGGTCCGGCTAAAGAAAATTCCGGTGATGTTTTCGGAGGCACATTGGGTTGGTCAGGGAGTTTCCAGCTTTCATTTGAAATTGACAATGCCAATCGGTTGCGTTCCTTGAATGGCATCAACCCATTTGGATCTCAATACAGACTTCAACCGGGAGTAACATTCAAGACGCCATCCATGTTTTGGACTTACAGCAACAAGGGGAAAGGGCAAGTTAGCCGAAACTTTCACCGTTGGGCACTCAAATACGGTATTCGGGACGGACAAAAACCTAGACCTGTTTTGGTCAACAATTGGGAAGCTACTGGTATGAACTTTAACGAATCAACGATCGTTTCACTTTTTGATGGTGCAAAAGAAATTGGCGCCGATCTTTTCCTGTTGGATGACGGTTGGTTCGCCAACAAATATCCCCGCGATAATGCCAAGGCCGGCTTGGGTGATTGGGAAGTGAACAAGGCCAAATTGCCTCAAGGACTGCCTTATCTTGCTAAAGAATCCAAGAAAAGAGGGATTGGGTTTGGCATCTGGATTGAGCCGGAGATGGTGAATCCAAAAACAGAACTTTATGAGAAGCATCCAGAATGGGCCATTGGCGAACCTTATCGGGAACCCTTGCTCAGCCGAAATCAATTGATACTCGATTTAACACGCCCCGAAGTGAAAGATTATGTTTGGAAAGTCATCGATCAAACTTTCTCATCCAGCACGGACATCACCTATACCAAATGGGATTGCAATCGCTTTGTCACCCAACCGGGATCGACTTACCTTTCTCCCGAAAACCAGTCTCACTTACTGATCGATTACAACTTTGCACTTTATGACATCATGGATAAAATGGCCAAGAAATATACCAATATAATGGCTATGGTCTGTTCAGGTGGTGGTGGCCGTGTAGACTATGGAGC
This sequence comes from Bacteroidales bacterium, assembly GCA_035719105.1. Lineage (GTDB taxonomy): Bacteria > Bacteroidota > Bacteroidia > Bacteroidales > UBA1402 > UBA8389. Next base: position 519,813 of record DASTGN010000004.1, read on the forward strand.
GCTCAAGTATTTCCATTCATTCTGGCCCAGCGACAATACCGATCCGATTCGTAGAGTGTTCATGCAATGGGGTTATAGCCATTTCTTCCCGGCCAATACCATTGCTGCACATGTGACCAACATGGGAAAACGTCCTTTGAGATTTGCCATCAATGTCGCCATGAGTGGAGCGATGGGAGTCGATCTGGATATTCGGAAAATGTCCGCCGAAGACCGCGTTGTGCTCTCTCAAGGTGTTAAACTGTATAAAGAAAGACTGCGTAATGTGGTGCAACAAGGTGATCTTTATCGAATGGATTCACCCTACGATGGTCCTAGAGCTACTTTGGATTATGTCACATACGATCAGTCCAGAGCTGTACTCTTTGTTTACCAACTTAAAGATGGAACGCCTGACGTAGTAAAACCAATGGGCTTGGATCCTTTAAAAAACTACAGGGTGACGGAACTGAATGTCCCAGATGGTCAAAAGTCAAGAATGATTCTGAACGGCACCGTCAAGAGTGGTGCTGAACTGATGCGCGACGGTTTTGTTCCGACGACTCAAAAAGAATACGACAGTATGGTCATCGAATTTTCTGCGGTAACTGGAAAGAAAAATTAAGCAAAATAAACTCATAAAAAAACCCTAATTGATTCCATATCAGTTAGGGTTTTTTATGAGTTTATCTATTGAACTATTTCGAGATGGTGTCGCAAGGTACATTGGCTTGTACTGTTTTGCTTTCATCACAACAAGCTTTTTGATGGTGCATCATCGTACAACCATATTCATGTTCACACAGCTTATGTCCACGGTTGAAATGATCGGATCCTAAACCAAACCATAACCCACCGAACGTGACGACTGCAACAGCCAATCCTATTAAAAATCCGTTTCTTCTTTTACGCATTGCATTTATTTTTAAAGGATTATTTACTTTGTTTGGTTGATTTGTCGGTATCGCAGCATGAATCGTCCGATCCACAGCAATTACCGTAATGATGGCGTCCATTTTGGCAACAATCGTCTCCAAAAGTAGCTTTGAATTCTTCGTATTCTTCATCGGTCATCTTGCGAATTCTGTCTGCCAAATAAAACATTTTTTTAGAGCCGAATCGACGGCTTCCACAACAATGTCTTGCGCCACAACAATGGAATGCACAGATGATGATACAGAAAATGAAAAGTCCGAGCAATACTTTGGGTGCAAAGAAAGCCAAAGCTCCCACAAAAATGCCGCCGATGACGGCCCTTAAAATTGTTCTTGTCATTTGATTCTTTTTTATTGAATTAGAGTCTTCTATCAGGTAAGACGAACAACACCTGATTTTACTTTAAATTGGACGTTTTTTTATTTGCAGCACCTTTGTTTCCATTGATTCTTGAACTGCTGACGCTCTTCTTCGGTCATTTCCATGAACTTGTCCTTGAAAGGAGCATGAGCACTGAAATGTCGCTGTACAGAATCTCGATGTTTGCGAAATCCGAAGCGAAATCCACCGAACAGAATACGGCACAAAACAAACAATCCCATGGCCTGCCAGTAGGTGATTGCTGTCAACGTGCTGACGGAGGGCATGACCCAGTTCCAAAGGAAATAAACCAAACCGCTGACCGCAAACAGCCCAAGAACCATCACTGGAACCATGTAGCAACTTCTTGCTCTGCATAAACGTCGTCTCGTTTTTTTCATAATTTGTTAATTATTCAATTCTTCGTATAGGTAATTCAGTTTATTTCGCAAATGTTTTACAGCATAACCTTTGCGACTGATGATAGTTTTTAGGTTTTCACCTTTCTGATCTGCAATTTGTTGCAGCGTCATATCTTCCATTTCATTCAGCAAAAAAACCTCGCGTTGATTTTCGGGCAGTTCGTCCAAAGCCGTTTGGAATTCCTTCCAAAACATTTCTTTGAAGAACGCCAGTTCTGGATTGTTTGTGTCGTCCAGCAACAAGATCTCTTTAAAGTTAAAAGCCCCTTCGTCCTCTTCGTAAACTAGTTCTTCGAAGGAAAGATTGGTTTTTTTTCTGGATTTGTCCGTAATCTTATTGCGAGCCACTTCATATAGCCACGCGCTTACATTTTCCAGATCGCTGATATTGCCCATGTTGCTCAGCTGCAGCCAAACATCTTGAAGGATATCCTCTGCATCTTCGTCAGATTTCACTCTATTCCGCACAAATCTTGACAACTTTCGGTTGAATTCCTTAATTGTTTCTGTGATGGAACTGGTTTTTTGTACGCTCATTGGAAGTTGAACCACTGTCTCCATAGGTATGAAGACGTATAAGGTTGGATTTTACTTTATTATTTCACTAATTTGCCTTGGGAATGCTCGTAAATATATAGAACTTTAATGGGTAAAAATCAAAATAATGGTTCATCGGGAAACTGGAGGGGATAAACAACAAAATAGTTAGTTGTCCCCTTTGATACCAATTAAACTGTAGAATCCTTCTTTGTAGCTGTCGCTTATGGGAATCAGGTTGTCGATCATTTTGATGCGATGGCGCTCCACCGATATGATTTTATTGATGGACACGATGTAGGACTTGTGAACTCTGCAGAATAGGTTCTTGGGCAGGAGCTTCTCCAATTCGGAAAAGGTCTGGAGCGTTAGTGTTTTTTTGGAGGTTGTTCGGATGTTACGATAATCACCCATGCCTTCAATGAAAATGATGTCGTCTACGGCGATGCGTTCCAGACGGTATTCTGTCTTGACGAAGATGTAGTTTTTTTCTTCCTTGCTTTCTTTTTCGATGCTTTCGTACACCCGTTCGACCGAATTTAAAAAGCGGTCAAAGCCAAACGGTTTCAGCAGGTAGTCGGCCACATGGAGTTCAAAACCCTTCAGTGCATACTTGTCGTAGGCCGTGGTGATGATGATTTGAGGTTTTCGGCTGAGGGATTCAATCAGTTCGATGCCTGTGAACCCATCCATTTCTATGTCGAGAAACATCAAGTCGATATCGTGCTCTTTTACGAACCCAATGGCTTCGAAGCCGTTGGTAAAGGTCGCCAGCAAGTTTAAGTAGGGAACGCGGCTCACAAAATCGTTTGTCCGTTTTAGGGCAAGTGGTTCGTCTTCAACGATAATGCAGTTAATCACCATCTTCCAGTTTTATTTTGAGTGAAACGGTAAACCAGTTTTCGACATCGCTAATTTCCAAAAGGTGCTTCCTCGGATAAATTAGATTCAATCGCTGTCGGATGGTCTCAATGCCCAATCCTTCGTTCTTAATGACGTTGATATGATGCAACTCGAAATAGTTCTTGCAAACCATTATCACAGAATTTCTTGCAACTTCAAACTGAATGATAATGGCATGCTCGACGGATTTGTTTTTGGAAAATTTGAAGGCGTTTTCAATAATGGGCAAGAAAATCATGGGCACGATTTTCTGGTTACCGACTTCTCCCTTGACTTCGAAATCGACATAGGATGCATTGGATGTCCTAATTTTCTGCAATTCAATGTAATTTCGAATCTGTTCGATTTCCCGGGCTAAGGTTGTTTCGTCTTCCTTGGTTTCGTACAAAACGTAGCGGAGGATGTCGGAGAGTTTCTTCAAGTAGTCAGATGCGATTTTGGGCGATTCCTCGATGAGGATGTCGATGTTGTTGAGGGAGTTGAATAAGAAGTGGGGGTTGAGTTGAGCTTTAAGCAACAACAGCGCATTCTCGCTTTCCAATTGCCTTTTTTGAAGTGCCCTTTTTTCTGAAATATCAAGTAGCCAGAGGATGATGCCTTTGACGACGGCGGCAAATAAACCGGTAGTGGAGAAGATGATGACATAGTAAGTCCTGAAGACATAATGGATGACATAATCGTCCGTCCCAAAAAGTATCATTCCCATTGGGATGGTAATCAATATGCTCCATCCAATATAAATGAATGCTCGAACGGTTCTTTTCTGATGTAGCCCGTACGAAGTGATGAAATACAGGACGTAAAAACCGACCATTAAAAATACAAATGAAGGGAAAGAACGCATCGGTTCATTTGAAATCCAAAAGTCGTAAAATGATATCCCATGAGCATAACCATTTTTTATCATGCTCAAATAGCCCGTGTAGGGCATGACGACCAGAATGCCAAACCAAAACAAGAGATGCAAAACAACTTCAACGATTTTCTTCATGGTCTGTTCTTTTGAGTGAATATGAATTCAAAAGTCATCATTTGGTTGAACGTTCTAAAATATAATCGTTGACTTGGCTATAAAATCCTTTGAATGACTAGAATAGTACTTTAAGGGTCCCTAAAAGTAATGAAAAAACCCCAACCGATTCGAAAATCAATTGGGGTTTCCTTTTGTTGTACCCAGACCCGGGATCGAACCGGGATGGAAGTGAATCCACTGGTGTTTGAGACCAGCGCGTCTACCAATTCCGCCATCTGGGCGAACAGCGGGTGCAAAAGTACAATCTTTTTTCGAAAATGCAAGGAGGTAAAGACGATTTTATTGGATTTACAGCTTTTAACCGAATGAAATTGGTTGAATAGGTTTTTTCGTTTACTTTTGCTCCACTTCAAAATAACGAAAATCTAAAATAGCATGAAGAAACTTAATATCGTCGTCCTACTGATTCTCATTACGATTGGTTCCGCCCAGGCACAGCTTCGGTTCGGCCTTAAAGCAGGAACCAATGCATCCATCCCATTCAACCTTTCGTCTGTAGCTGATGAACTTTCACCTGCATTCAATTTTCAGATTGGTGGAATCATGCAGTATGATTTTTGGATTTTCAGTTTGCAACCAGAATTGAATTTGGTTCGGAAAACGATTCTAATCAACAACGCCTACGATAAATATTACCTGCAACAATATGCCGCATTGACTCAGGATGCCCCTGTGCTGAATTACCAATCAACACATATCGAGCTTCCTGTTAATCTGTTGTACAAGATGAATGTTGGGAAAACAAAAATATTTGCCGAAATGGGTCCCTTTGTTTCCATCAATCTGAGTGGCAAATTCAATGACTTCAGCGATTTGTATAAAAATTATGATAACCATATGCCTTTTAAATTGTTTGATTACGGTTTGGGCGCAGGTGCTGGGTTAGAGTACAAGAAATTCCAGTTGAATGCAAAGTGGAATTGGGGTTTGAACTGGATTGGTTCGAAAGTGCCGAACTTAAACGGTACAGGTAACATCAATGAATTCAACGATATTAAATATAGAAGCCTCAGCATATCGTTGGGCTATTTCTTCTAAGGTCAGACATCCATTTGAATGATATGAAAAAACTGATTTTTACATTGCTGCTCTTAGGTGCGGCGATGGTTTCCAATGCGCAATTCCGTTATGGTCTAAAAGTTGGAGCCAATTATTCTGACCTTTCTGTGTCGACAAGTTCTGCGTCCGTTTCCTCCATTAAGGATGTTAATGCAGTTCAGACGTGGCGAGCAGGTTTTTTGATTCAATACGCATTTCAGAACTTTTCCATTCAATCAGAATTGAACTATAGCGTGGAAGGCGGTGATTTGCTGAACCCCATACAGGGCAATGGAAGCTTGAGCCATCCCTTGAGCGCTCCATTAAATTCCTTGGCTCCGGGAACTACGGTTGCCTATAGAAGTCAAAATTTGGTGATACCCTTAAATTTCCAATATGGACGTGACTTTGGCGCAGTACATTTGTTTGCCCTTGCCGGCCCATACCTCAGTTATTTGGTTTCAGGGACCATCAATGGTGAAACCAGCACTTGGAACACGGTGCAAAAAGCCTGGGGCTTTAATAGAATTGATCTGGGATTTGGCGCAGGTATCGGTGCAGAAATTAAAAAGATGCAGCTCACCCTACGCTACGATTTAGGTGGATCGGAAATTGGCAAGATTGTAACCAACTCTCACGTTACAACCAATCTCAATCCATTTTATGACATGCGGGAAAAGAACCTGAGCCTTTCTTTGGGCTATTTATTTTAACAACTCCATCAGTTCCAAGGGTTGGTCAATGATGGTGCATGCACCATTTTCCAACAGTTCCTCTTTGGTGCGAAACCCCCAAGTAACGCCGACTGGGTACATTTCAGCAGCTATAGCTGTTTTCATATCGGTGCTGGTATCGCCGACATATAAAAATTCGGATGGTTGGATCTGAAGTGCCTCACTAATCATCAGAGCTCCTGCAGGATCTGGCTTGCGGGGAACATTTTCGCCTGAACCCAGTACTACATCGAATGGCCATGCCTTCAAGAGTTCGGCCGCTATTTTTTTTGTGAAATCGTCGGCTTTGTTCGAAAGAATGGTAAGTTTGATATTTTTTGATACCAAAGCATCCAGCAAATCGGGAATCCCACGGTATAAGACTGTTTTATGTAGCAAATTTACTTCGTAATCGCGAAGGAGTTCCTGATACAGGTTTCGAATGTTTTGTTCGTTTTTCTCGGATTCGGGTAGCGTTCGGCTAACCAAATTGTACAAACCACGGCCGATGAAGTAACGGTAAGCATCGTAATCGTGTGTCTGATAGCCTTTTTTCTCTAGAACACGATTCATTGAATCTGCAATATCGTGCAGCGAATTGATTAATGTGCCGTCCAAATCAAAAAGGACTGCTTTATAGGGTTTTGTATTGGTAAACATAGAAGTATTAAAATCTCGTAATTGGGACAAAGGTAGGACAATTTATGTTTGGTTGAGTGGGCATTTTGCCGTAAATTTGCCGCTCCATGAGCTATAAACTCCCCCTTAACTAAAACACATTTCAGAAAAGATGAACAAGATTGTGCGTAAAACCGATTTTTCGGATTTAGTGGTCCGTTTTGACATCGAAGCACCGAAAATTGCCAAGGCTCGTAAAGCTGGCCATTTTGTGATGGTTCGAGTAGCCGATAAAGGCGAACGGATACCTTTGACTATTGCAGAAGCCGACGTTGAAAAAGGAACCATTACGCTCGTGGTTCAAAGGGTAGGAGCCTCTTCCCGCAAATTGTGCGCACTGAACGAAGGCGATTTCATTCTGGATGTGGTTGGTCCATTGGGGAAAGCAACTCACGTTGAAAATTTCGGTACGGTGATTTGTGCCGGCGGTGGCGTGGGCGTGGCCCCATTGCTTCCCATCGTGCAGGCTATGAAGGCCGCTGGCAACCGTGTCATCACCGTTTTGGCCGCCCGTACCAAAGACTTGATCATTCTGGAAGAAGAAATGCGTGCCAGTTCGGATGAAGTCATCTTGATGACCGACGATGGTTCATCCGGCAGACAAGGACTGGTGACCAATGGTGTGGAAGAAGTTATCCAACGCGAAAAGGTCGACCTTTGCGTGACCATCGGCCCTGCAGTTATGATGAAATTCGTTTCCATCCTGACCAAAAAATACGAAGTGCCAACAATGGCTTCCCTCAACACCATCATGGTAGACGGAACTGGAATGTGCGGAGCCTGCCGCGTTTCCGTCGGTGGTAAAACAAAATTTGTCTGTGTGGACGGTCCCGAATTCGACGCCCATCAGGTTGATTTTGATGAGATGATTCAGCGCCTCCGGGCTTACAAAGATGTCGAATAAGCTTAAAATAGATCCTAATGTCAACTTTTGAAGAAAGCCGCAAACTCGCATGGCGTGAAACCTTGCGTAAAAGCATGAAAGCCAAAGAGCGCACTGACCTGCCACGTGTACACATGAATGAACAGGATGCCGAGATCCGCAGCCACAACAACGTGGAAGTAAACCTTGGACTGAGAGCCGAACAGGCCATGGTGGAAGCCAAGCGTTGCCTGGACTGCGCCAACCCAACCTGTACGACAGGCTGTCCTGTAAGCATCGACATCCCTGGATTTATCAAAAATATTGAACGTGGCGAGTTTTTGGAGGCTGCCATCAAACTTAAAGAAACATCAGCCCTTCCAGCTGTTTGTGGACGCGTCTGTCCGCAAGAGAAGCAATGCGAAGAGCAATGTTTCTACACACTCAAATTAAATAAGGAAGCAGTGGCTATCGGTCATCTGGAACGTTTTGCCGCCGATTACGAACGCGAAAGCGGTCAGATTTCTGTTCCGGCTTGTGCGCCTTCCAACGGTCGCAAAGTGGCTGTCATCGGTTCCGGCCCAGCTGGATTGTCGTTTGCAGGCGATATGGCCAAGTTGGGTTACAAGGTCGTGGTTTTTGAAGCCCTCCATGAAATCGGTGGGGTCTTGAAATATGGCATTCCTGAGTTTCGTCTACCCAACAACATTGTAGATGTGGAAATTGAGAACTTGAAACAAATGGGGGTTGAGTTCATTTTGGATTGTGTAGTCGGTAAGACCATGACCTTCGAAGATTTGAAGGAAGAAGGGTACGAAGGCATGTTTGTGGCCAGCGGTGCCGGTCTTCCCAACTTTATGAATATCCCTGGTGAGAACTTGATCAACGTTCTTTCCTCCAACGAATACTTGACACGTGTCAATTTGATGGATGCTGCCAATCCCGAAACGGATACGCCTGTTCCTTTCGGCAAGAATGTAGCCATCATCGGTGGTGGCAATACAGCGATGGACTCCGTTCGTACAGCTCGGCGCCTTGGTGCCGAACGCGCCATGATCGTTTATCGTCGTTCCGAAGAAGAAATGCCTGCCCGTTTGGAAGAAGTGAAGCACGCCAAAGAAGAAGGCATCGAATTCATGAACTTGCACAATCCCATCGAATATATTGGTGACGAACGTGGATTTGTCAAACAAATGCGTTTGCAGAAAATGACCTTGGGCGAACCGGATGCTTCCGGACGTCGCAAACCTGTCGAAATTCCTGGAGCCATTGAGTTGGTCGATGTAGACCTTGTCGTAGTCAGTATTGGGGTTTCTCCAAATCCATTGGTTCCAAGTTCTGTGAACGGGCTGGACGTGAGCCGCTGGGGTACCATCGTAGTCAACGAAGGCATGCAGTCGTCCATTCCGACCATTTTTGCAGGTGGTGATATCGTACGTGGCGGTGCGACTGTGATTCTGGCTATGGGTGACGGTCGAAAAGCGGCTGCTTCCATGAACGAATACCTTACCAAATGAAACGAATTGTCACCGTTTTAATGTTGTTGCTGTGCAGCCTTTCTGGATTCGCGCAGTTCACCCTTAACGGTGCCGACGATTATTTGAGGCAAAAAGCTGAGGTTGCAGAGAAACAGCGCATTCAAGATAGTATTCGACAGGTTCAGCTCGAGGAGCAACAATTGATGGCGAAAGATGTGCGCTTTCGCATCAAATGGGTGAACATGATTACCTACAGGCAATCCATCGGTGTCATCGAAAATGCTTACAACCTCTCTTATTATGGTTATATGGTGACCAAGGACGCTTGGACGTTTCCCATTAGTTTGCGTCTGACAGGTGCGGAAAAATTCAATGAGAGCGCCATGAATACTGGGTTTTCCAGTTGGTCTCAGCATCTGACGGATATTGGTATGTCCGGCTTCCGGAAAATTAAAGGCAACGAATACTTTTCGCTTGGGCTTCATGTCCCTCTTGGATATGAAAAATACAAGCTTGTAGGCTCTACAGCCGGTCATTTCCGCTTGCTTATCGGCGCCAGTGCAGAAGAGCGATTGATGTACATCTCTCCCAATAAGACTGGCCTGGTGATGAGCGTTGGTTTTTACCAACTCATGATGTCCTCGAAGCGCTACTCGTTTGATGCCGGGTTCTCCCTGGAAGTCGGTATCAAGTTTTAAAGAATAAAAAAAGCCCTTCAACGGGCTTTTTTTATATCTTAAAGCGAACGTTGTCCCTTTATTTGACTTGTGAACCGTTTGCAAGCGAAGTGGACGGCTGCACAAACTCCAATTTGCCATCTGAATTCTCAGCCATCAAAATCATCCCTTGGGATTCGATGCCACGCAAGGTGCGCGGTTCCAGGTTAACCAGAATGCTGACCTGACGGCCTACGACTTCTTCCGGTTTGAAATGCTCGGCAATACCCGAAACGACCGTTCGTTGGTCAATTCCTGTATCAATTTTCAGTTTCATCAATTTGCTGGTTTTGGGAACCAATTCAGCCTCCAGAACGGTACCGACCCGAATGTCCATGGTCGAGAACTGCTCGTAAGTGATGTTCTCTTTGGCAGGGGCTGCTTTCCATGCACTTGCATCGTTTGCCTTTTTAGTGTCCAGCAACTTTTGAACCTGCGCATCGATGGCAACATCCTCAATTTTTTCGAATAAAAGTGCTGGTTGCGCCGTCTGTTGGCCAGAGTGCAACAAATCGATGCGTCCCAGGTTCTCCCATTTGAATTCGTCCATTCCCAACATGGTGCGGAGCGTGTCTGAGGTAAATGGTAAGAAGGGTTCGAACGCGATGCCCAAGTTGGCAGAAATCTGCAAGCTGAGGTGTAGGATGGTGGCCACCCGCTCCATATCCGTTTTGGCAACTTTCCAGGGCTCTGTGTCTGCCAAGTATTTGTTTCCGATGCGAGCCAAGTTCATAGCTTCTTTCTGGGCGTCTCTAAATCGAAAAACGTCCAGATAGGCTTCCACATCCTTTTTTACACTGACGAATTCCTCGATGGTGGCCCGATCGTAGTCGGTCAAGGTTCCCATCGGGGGAACCTTACCCTCGAAGTATTTGTGTGTTAGCACCATGGTGCGATTGATGAAATTACCGAACACGGCTACCAACTCGTTGTTGTTCCGAGCTTGAAAATCTTTCCAAGTGAAGTCGTTGTCTTTGGTCTCCGGCGCATTGGCTGTAAGCACGTAGCGTAAAACGTCTTGTTTGCCGGGGAAATCTTGGAGGTATTCGTGCAACCAAACAGCCCAATTGCGGGAGGTTGAAATTTTGTCTCCTTCCAAGTTTAGAAACTCATTGGCCGGAACATTGTCTGGTAGAATGAAGCTGCCTTCTGCCTTGAGCATGGCGGGGAATACGATGCAATGGAACACGATGTTATCTTTGCCGATAAAATGCAACAGGCGGGTGTCTTTGTCTTTCCACCATTTTTCCCAGCTGTCTGGCAACAATTCAACGGTGTTGGAGATGTAACCGATGGGTGCGTCAAACCAAACGTACAGGACTTTACCTTCGGCTCCTTCTACAGGAACGGGTATGCCCCAATCCAGATCTCGGCTGACGGCACGGGGTTGCAAGCCCATGTCAAGCCAGCTTTTGCATTGACCGTAAACGTTGGATTTCCATTCCTTGTGTTCTTCTAAAATCCATTGACGAAGAAAAGATTCGTGTTTGTCCAATGGAAGGTACCAGTGCTTGGTTTCACGAAGTACCGGAGCGTTTCCGCTAATCATGGAATGCGGGTTGATCAGATCAGTCGCATTCAGGGAGGTGCCGCAAGATTCGCATTGGTCGCCATAGGCTCGTTCGTTTTTGCAATGCGGGCAAGTACCAACGATGTAGCGGTCTGCCAAAAATTGTTTGGCTTCCTCGTCGTAATATTGTTCCGAAGTTTTCTCGATGAATTCGCCTTTTTCGTACAGTTTTTGGAAGAAATCCGAGGCTACTTTGTGATGGGTTTTTGAAGTGGTGCGCGAGTAAATGTCGAAAGAGATACCGAAATCTTCGAACGATTTTTTGATGATGCCGTGGTAACGGTCAACGATGTCCTGAGGGCTTACCCCCTCGTTTTTGGCTTTCAAGGTGATGGGAACGCCATGTTCGTCTGAGCCCCCTATGAAAAGGACTTCTTGATTTTTAAGACGTAAATAGCGCACAAAGATGTCAGCGGGAACATATACGCCAGCCAAGTGTCCGATGTGTACTGGGCCGTTGGCATAGGGCAATGCCGCGGTGACGGTTGTCCGTTTAAAACTTTTGGTCATGATCGTTGAAATTTGAACGCAAAAGTACCAAAAAAAATGGTTTTAGTCTATACGGATGCCCCTGACTTTAAGGTCTTCGATATAGGTTTCTATGTGGCGGTCTACTTTTTCCTCAAAAATATCACCTACGTTGATCATGATGCCCGTTTCTTCCACACTCCCGAACTCGTCGTGAACACATGTACCAAAAACGCGCATGGTCGGGGAAAGATTCATATAGGCGTTTACAAGCGGAGGAATGTTCCGGCTTAGATTTCGGACGTTCGAATTCAAAATCTTGTAGTTTTCCTTAAAATCGGAACCTGTAAAAATAGTGCTGAGTTTGGCCAGATCCATTTTGGTGTTCAGGGATACTCTGGGGTAAATCAGCCGTTCCGGATCCGGAAAATGTCGATGCAGAAAATACAAAATCATGTTTCTGCCTTCCTCACCGAAGTCTGGATACATGGTTACTTTGCCAAAGAAATATTTTAATCCAGGATATTCGACGATCAAAGCTCCCAAGCCATCCCAAAGATTATCCATAACAAAAAGGGCTTTGGATCCTGCTTGTGAGGATTGATATCCGACAGCCACAAAGGAACGACCCAGTTCGATGGTGTAGGGTAGAAAGTCTTCAATGAAAAGTTTGGAATAATAAAATAGATTGGAAGAGGAGAACAGTAAACCTCCGTCTTCTTTGCGAGGAACTTCTTTGCCGTGGATAAAACGATATCCGCCCATGATTTCCTGTTTATCAGGATTCCACACAATGAGCTGTTTGTATGGTTGCTCCATGGTGTCGAATTCGTCAATGTCGGCTTCTTTGCCCGTGCCACCTCCTGAATGACGGTACGCTTCTTCACGAAGGCGGCCGATTTCAATCATGGTATTGGGTGCGTTGTGTGCAGTAATGACGTAAAGTTCGTTGTTGGCTTTGTTAGTTTTACGCAATAAACGATCCGGCGTTAATTCGGATATGATTTTTTCGGTGGAAACAGGTGCTACAATATCTTTCATAAACTATTTTATTTACCGAGTGCCAATGTAATGTCTCTTACATGGTCAGCCCACTGTTGATGGGTTTTACTCTTATCAAATGTGGAGATTGGTATGGGTTTGCCGAATTTGACCTTAAAGGTTTTGCCTCGCTGCTTGAACATTTCATCAGCCAAGTACAACATTTCAAAATTGGTTTTGATACCCAGAAACGTTCTAAGATTAGCCAAATTATAAAAGAAGTTGGAATTTCGGCCATCAAAATAAACAGGTACCACATCTCTGTTCGATTCGATGGATTTGGGGATAAACGATTTTTGCCATTGCAATTCGGTGATTTCACCTTTGATACGTCTGGAACAGATGCCAGCAGGAAAAATGACCATTTGTTCGTCGGAACCATATGCTTCACTTAGACGTTGTGGCAAAGATCGCTGTTGGGATTGATTCCCTATTTTATTGACTGGAATGAAGACCGGACGGAGGTTTTCAATATTGGTGAGTAAATCATTGGAAATGAATCGAATGCCACGATTTGGGAATCGTTTGTAAACTTCAAAGCCAGTAGCCAAACCATCAATCCCACCCAATGGATGATTACCCACAAAGGTGTATCGTCCTTCTGGCAACGTATCCAATCCTTCAACAACGACTCTCACGTCGATAAACTTGATGGATGCTTCTACGAATTCGATTCCAGAAATTCCAGCTTTTTCTTCCAAAAATTGGTTTAATTCATCTTGATGGGCTATTCGTTCCAAATAGCGGATTAAAAATTCAGGAACTTTCTTGCGGGGAGCTTTGGCCTTCAATATTTCCCGAACGTTTATTTTCAGTACGTTGAGTTGGGGATTCTGTTCCAATTTTCCTCTTTTTAAGTTTAAGACCACGCAAAAGTACCTTTTTTTGAGCTAAAAAAAAAGATTGTTGGACAGAATTGAAATCAAAATGTCCAAGTAGTTGATAACTTAGTTAAAAGACTGAATATAAGGATTATAACCTGTTCATAACAAGTTAATAACTTCTTGATTACTTTTGTTGATAAAAATGTGGGGAAAAGTGTGGTAAAGTGGTGTGTTATCTGTATTTTTGCATGAATCAAAAGGCGTAAACAGCAGCAAATGCGATTTTTAGGAAACATAGTAGCAAAATTAGATGCCAAGAACCGTGTGTTCATACCGGCTGCATTTAGGAAACAACTACTTCAGGGCGAGGGCCAAAAGTTGTATTTGCGCAAGGATGTTTTTCAAAATTGCATCACCGTATATACCTTAGACGTTTGGGAAGAAGAATTGCTCAATTTGAGAGCCAGTCTGAATCGCTGGGAGCCGGAACAGCAAGAATTGTACCGGCAGTTTATGATTGATGCAGAGGAGGTTATTCCCGATGGGAGTGGTCGTATCCTGATATCCAAACAGTTGTTGAGTCTGGTCGGTATCGAATCGGAAGTCCGCTTTCTGGGAGTGGACAACACCTTGGAAATTTGGCCCAAAGAGGCTTTGGAAAAACCACGCATTGCTCCGGAGGTGTTCGGGCAAAAAATGCGGGAGCTTCTGACAAAATAAAACGTGCTTTACCATGAGTGAATACCATGTCCCCGTAATGCTTCAGGCGTGTATGGACGGTTTGGCCCTTAAGCCGAACGGAGTCTATGTCGATGTGACCTTCGGTGGTGGCGGTCATTCCAAAGAAATTTTAAAGCAGCTCAAAAACGGAAAATTGTACGGATTTGACCAAGACGAGGATGCCGAGAAAAACATCCCTGACGATCCGCGTTTTGTGTTTGTTCGGAGCAATTTCAGATACCTTCGCAATTTTTTAAAATACCACGACGAAACCCAAGTGGATGGTATTTTGGCTGATTTGGGAGTTTCCTCCCATCACTTCGACGACAACGAACGAGGTTTTTCATTCCGCTTTGAAGAAGGCGCTTTAGATATGCGAATGAACCAGAAAGCCGGATTAAAGGCTTCGGATATTGTAAATACGTATACGGAAGAAAAGCTGGCGAGCATATTTTACCAATATGGTGAATTGAAGAATTCCAGAAAAATCGCTACGGCATTGGTGAAAGCGCGTTTGGAAAATCCCATTGAAACGGTAGCTGATTTCTTAGAAGTGATTAGACCATTTTTCTTTCGTGAAAAAGAGAAAAAAGATATGGCCAGGGTGTTTCAGGCTTTACGCATTGAAGTGAACCAAGAAATGCAGGCGCTGGAGGAAATGCTTCAACAGTCGTTGGAAGCCTTGAAACCTGGAGGCCGAATGGTGGTGATGACTTACCATTCCCTGGAAGACCGTATCGTCAAGAACTTCTTCAAGACGGGCAACTTTGAGGGTAAAAGCGAACAAGATTTTTATGGAAATTTTTTAACTCCCTTCAAGCTCATAAACAATAAAGTAATCATTGCCGATGAGCAAGAGCAAGTGTTGAACCCAAGGTCTCGTAGTGCCAAATTACGCATCGTTGAAAAGAAATAAGATGGAAAACGATCAACGTACTAAAAAGCAACGAAAATCCGGCAGTCGGAAAGGTTCCTACCGGGTATTCCTGAATGAATTGCTTGACGGCAGTTTCATGACCAAGGATGTCATGCGTCGCAATGCACTGTTGCTACTGCTTTTGGTCGGTTTGATCATTGTTTACATCAGCAACCATTATGCTGTCATCATGCGGCTTTCTGAGATTGATTCCCTTCAAAAAGAATTGACTGAAGCAAAATACGAAGCCCTGACTCGCACTTCGGACTTGATGAGGGAAAGCAGGCAGTCCTTTGTTCAGGAAATGATTATTCAAAAAGGTTTGGAGCTGGAGAATTCAACAATTCCACCTTTTACCATCGCTAAAGACATCGAGGATAAATAAAATGGCAGAAGAACCCAAAAATAATCAGCAGAACGAAGAGATCCGAAAGGAGATCCGAAATCGCTATACCATTTTGGTGGTTTTTTTCTTTGTGCCTGTCTTGCTGATCCTTTATAATGTAGCTAAAATTCAGTTCGTCGAAGGCAAAGCCTGGAACAAAGAGGCATACAAAGACAGGCAAGAGAACCGTGACGTGCCGGCCAACCGAGGCAATATTCTTTCTTGTGACGGCCAGCTGATGGCCAGTACAGTTCCAAGTTACACGCTGTTGATGGATTTCAAGACGGTGGAAGAGGACACCTTGATGAAGTACTTGCTACCCTTGAGCTCCCGTCTTGCTGCAAAATTGAAGGACAAATCCCCCTTTCAGTATCAACAACACCTTTTAAAAGGATTGCACAAACAAAGTACTGCTTGGCAGGTCAGTCGAATCAAAATCAACTACTTGGATCTGAAAGAAATCTATAAATTCCCACTTTTCAACAAGGGCCAATATAAAAGCGGATTGTACGTTCGTAAATACTTGCAGCGCAAAAAGCCTTTCGGATCACTTGCCTCACGTACCATCGGAGATATTTACGGTGATTTTTCCAAAGGAGGTAAAAATGGTTTGGAACTCCGTTACGACACCCTGCTTAAGGGACAGCCGGGCAAATGCGTACATCGTAAGATTGCAGGTAAGTATATGGATGTTAATGAAGTGAATCCAGTTGACGGTATCGACCTGGTGACGACCATCGATGTCGCCATGCAGGATATCGCTGAAACGGCTCTTCGTCGTGAATTAAATCGCATTCATGGTTCCTCAGGTACGGTTGTGTTGATGGAAGTCGCCACGGGAGAAGTCAAAGCCATCAGTAATCTAGGCTTGACCACTTCGGGCGAATATGCCGAAACGAAGAATTTTGCTGTTTCCGACCAAAGCGAACCCGGTTCCACCTTCAAAACATTTTCGATGATTGTCGGTATGGAAGATGGCTACATACATCCGGATGATCCTGTAGATGCGGAAGGCGGCGTGGTGGTCATGTACAAACAGTTCATGCGGGATCACAATGCCGATAAGGGAGGATATGGAATGATTTCTGCTAAAAAATCCATTTGGTTTTCGTCCAACATAGGGGTTTCCAAACTGATTGATCGGTATTACCATTCACAACCGACCAAGTTCATTGACGGACTGAAGCGTTTGGGTTTGTTTGATAAGATGAATCTGGAAATTCCGGGTTCGGCAAGTCCGAGAATTCCATTTCCAGGTTGCAAATTCTATTATTGGTCACCAGGATCGTTGCCTTGGATGTCCATTGGTTATGTAGCGACGGTTCCTCCTATTTATACGTTGGCCATTTATAATGCCATTGCCAACAACGGAAAACTCATTCGTCCATTTTTCGTGAAAGGTTTTTCAAGAGATGGAAAGATGGTCCAGGAATTCAAGACCGAAACCGTGCGTGAACACATTTGTTCCGATAATACGTTGACACAAATTCGCTTGATGTTGGATAGCGTGGTGGCCAATCATGGTACCGGTAAGAGCATGATGACGGATGTGGTAACGATTGCGGGCAAGACAGGAACGGCACAGTTGAACTATGGTTCCGGTGGTGGATTAAGCCATCAGGTCTCCTTCTGCGGTTACTTCCCTGCCGATAAGCCCCGATACAGCGGCATTGTCGTGATTCGTGATCCCAAGGGAGAAGTGCCCTCAGGTGGTCATCAGGCCGGTGGAGTTTATCGTGAAATGGCTGAACGAATCTATGCCAGAGCGTTAAGACTTCAGCCTGGAGACCCTACACCGAACGAAAAAAAGAAATCCCCGAAAACCGATTCCTTGAAACCTTTGTATCCAGTTGTCAAAGCGGGCAACCGTTCTGCCATTAAAGTAGCACTTGCTTCACTGAACGTGCCGATTGGAGGTTTTTCCACCAATGGAGCAGAGTGGGTTGAGCTGAAGACTTCGGGTTCTGGCGTTCAATTGTTTCCCCGTTCAGTAGGCGGAAAACTTATGCCGAACGTTTTGAACATGGGCGCCAAGGATGCAGTATATTTACTAGGCAATATGGGGCTTGACATTGTGCTGACCGGACGTGGAAAGGTCCACAGCCAATCCATTCAGCCCGGAACATATGTCCGAAAAGGTCAGCGCGTTGGCTTGACATTAGATCATTAAACCAAAAATCAAAGGGTATGAAACTTAACGACCTCATTCAAGGCTTGGAAATTAAAAGTTGCATCGGAAAAACGGATGCTGACATAACCAACCTGTGTTTTGATTCCCGAAAAGCGGTGCAGGGTTCCCTTTTTGTGGCACAGAAAGGAACTCAATCGGACGGTCACCAATATATTCAGCAAGTCATTGAAAAAGGAACTGTTGCTGTCGTTTGCCAAGAATTGCCAGAGGTTCAACCCGACGGAATTTGTTTCCTCCAGGTTGAAAACAGCGATGAGGCTCTCGGCATCTTAGCTTGCAACTGGTACGGGAATCCATCCCGTAGTCTGCAATTGGTCGGTGTGACGGGAACCAATGGGAAAACCACCATCGCCACTCTGTTGTACGAAGTTTTTCGCAGATTCGGACACAAGGTCGGTTTGCTTTCCACGGTATGCAATTACGTGGACGACCAAGCTGTACATGCCACTCATACCACTCCTGATGCTTTAGCGATCAATGAGCTGTTGGCGAGGATGGTTTCTGCAGGTTGTGAATATGCTTTCATGGAAGTCAGTTCCCATTCCGTCGATCAACGCCGTATAGCTGGTTTGAATTTTGTCGGTGGTATCTTTACCAATTTGACGCGCGATCATCTGGATTATCATTTGACTGTCGAAAACTATCTGAAAGCCAAGAAGCGTTTTTTCGACGATTTGCCCAAAAATGCTTTCGCATTGACTAATGCCGATGATAAAAACGGTGCGGTGATGCTTCAAAATACCAAAGCTTCCAAATACGATTATTCCACTCGCACGTTGGCTGACTTCAAGGCACGTGTTCTAGAAAATCATTTTGAAGGCATGCAACTTGAAATGAATGGTCGGGAAGTCAGCGTCCAATTCATAGGGCTTTTCAACGTTTCCAATTTGTTGGCCATTTACGGTGCCGCTTGTCTGTTGGGCAAGAGACCAGAGGATGTTTTGTTGATCCTGAGCACCTTGAAGCCAGTTTCCGGGCGCCTTGAATTTTTGCGTTCACCCAATGGATTCTTAGCCATTGTGGATTATGCTCATACTCCTGATGCACTGAAGAATGTACTGAAAAGCATCAATGAATTGGTAGAAGGCGAAGTCATCACGGTCGTCGGTGCTGGTGGAAATCGTGATAAAGGGAAGCGCCCCATCATGGCCAAGGAGGCCCTGGCAGGAAGTAATAGAGTGATATTGACTTCGGACAATCCTCGTTTTGAAGAACCTCAGGATATTTTGAACGACATGTATGAGGGCGTCGATGCAGGGGAACGAAATAAAGTTTTGTGCATTGTAGACCGCAAAGAAGCCATCCGCACGGCTTGCATGCTGGCTAAACCCGGAGATGTGATTCTGGTTGCCGGGAAAGGGCATGAAGATTATCAAGATATCAAAGGCACCAAGTACCCATTTGATGACAAAAAAGTGATTGCAGAAGTTTACTCCACTATGAAATAACGATAGAACCATGCTTGTAGAACTTTTTAAATATTTGGATTCATTGGATTTCCCCGGAGCCGGGATGTTCCAATACATTTCATTTCGATCTTCCATGGCTTTCATTTTGTCAATGTTCATCGCAACGACCATCGGTAAGCGAATCATTGCCAAACTGCAGCTCAAACAAATCGGAGAAACCATTCGCGATTTGGATCTGGAAGGACAAATGAGCAAAAAAGGCACCCCTACGATGGGAGGCATCATCATATTGTTGGCGATTCTCATTCCGGTGCTTTTGTTGACAAAATTGGGCAACATCTACATCATTCTGATGATCATTTCGACCGTTTGGCTCGGAAGTATTGGTTTTGCAGACGATTACATCAAGGTTTTCAAAAAAGATAAAGAAGGCTTGAAAGGTGTTTTCAAGATTCTCGGACAAATCAGCATCGGTTTAATTGTCGGAATGGTTCTTTATTTGAGCCCTCAAGTGGTGATTCGCGAAAATGTGGAAGTTTTTCGCAATGAAAAGGTTCAAAATGTGCACTATAGGCAAGACGAAGTGAAATCCACCAAAACAACCATACCGTTTTTCAAAAACAACAACATGGACTATGCCGGCTTATTCAATAAAATGAAGGAACACAAGCAAGCTGCCGGTTGGATCTTATTCATCATCGTAGACATTTTCATTGTCACTGCAGTATCGAACGGTGCCAATTTAACAGACGGTTTAGACGGATTGGCCACCGGCTCTTCGGCCATCATCGGGGTGGTACTCTTGGTTTTGGCCTATGTGTCGTCCAATATCGTTTGGGCGTCCTACTTAAACATTATGTACATTCCAGGCACGGAAGAATTGGTGGTTTATGCTGCAGCCTTTATCGGAGCTACAATTGGTTTCCTTTGGTACAACTCGTTCCCTGCCCAAGTATTCATGGGTGACACAGGTAGTTTGATGCTTGGTGGCGTCATCGCCGTGTTCTCCATCATTATTCGTAAGGAATTGTTGATTCCGATTTTTTGCGGAATCTTCTTGGTCGAAAATTTATCGGTGCTCATGCAGCGATATTATTTCAAATACACCAAAATGAGATTCGGTGCGGGAAAACGCATCCTTAAAATGGCTCCCTTGCACCATCATTTCCAGAAAGCTGGATTCATGGGTATTGATGCGATTATTCAAAAACCAGCCAGGGCCATACCAGAATCAAAAATTACCATCCGATTCTGGATTGTAGGTATGATTTTAGCCGTATTGGCTATTGCAACACTAAAAATGCGTTGATTATGAAGCGAATGGTAATCCTGGGTGCGGGGGAAAGCGGCACTGGAGCGGCCATTCTGGCTAAAAAGGAAGGCTTTGATGTCTTCGTTTCGGATTTGTCAGAAATCAAGCCCCAATACAAATTGGAGTTAGACAAGCGGAGTATTGCTTGGGAAGAAAAGCAACATACGGAATCGCTCATTCTAAACGCTGACGAGGTGATCAAAAGTCCTGGGATTCCGGATAAAGCGCCACTCATTCAGGCATTAAAAGAAAAAGGCGTGCCGATTATTTCTGAAATCGAATTTGCAGGTCGATACACGAAGGCCAAAATGATTTGCATCACTGGAAGTAACGGTAAAACGACCACGACTTTGCTCACCTACCATATTCTAAAGGGTGGTGGTCTGAACGTGGGGCTGGCAGGCAACATCGGCAATAGTTTTGCCTGGCAGGTAGCCGAAAAGCATTTTGATTATTACGTGTTGGAACTGAGTAGCTTTCAGTTGGACAACATGTACGAATTCAAAGCGGACGTGGCTATCATGCTCAATATTACTCCCGATCATTTGGATCGCTATCACTACAATATGCAGGAATACGTCGATGCCAAATTTCGTATTATTCAGAATATGACGGAGGCAGATTCTTTTATTTATTGGAACGATGACCCTTTGATTCGCGCGGAAGTGGAAAAACGTACCATTCTTGCCCGTAAATTTCCGTTCTCATTGCAGAAAAGCTCTGGTATAAAGGCTTTTATCGAAAATCATCTTTTAGTAATTGATACTCCGGAACAGCAATTCCAGATTGAACAAGAAGAATTGTCTCTGATGGGAACGCATAATCTTTACAATTCACTTGCAGCAGTGGTTTCTGCCAACATTGCCAAAATTCGCAAGGAAAATATTCGGGAAGCGCTCAACAGTTTCGAAGGAGTGGAACACCGCCTTGAAAAGGTTGGAGTGATTCGTGGTGTGACCTACATCAACGATTCCAAAGCCACCAATGTGAATTCCTGTTGGTATGCGCTGGAGTCTATGACTACTCCGGTGATTCTCATTTTGGGAGGAACCGACAAAGGAAACGATTACTCTGAAATTGAGCATTTGGTCATGGAGAAATGCCATACGCTCATTTATTTGGGTTTGGACAACAAGAAGCTGCATGACTTCTTCGATGGGAAAGTACCTGCTACGTTTGATGCACGTTCCATGGATGAGGCTTTGCAGTTAAGCTACGAGCACGCCCAAAAAGGCGATACCGTTTTGCTTTCACCCTGTTGTGCCAGCTTCGATTTGTTTAAAAATTACGAAGACCGGGGCGAACAGTTCAAACAAGGTGTGCTAAAATTATAAATGTATGGAAAAGGTCTATCAACTGTTTAAGGGTGACAAGATTGTCTGGATACTCTACGCTGTACTTTGCATCATTTCATTGATCGAAGTCTACAGTGCTTCCAGTACCTTGACATACCGTTCCCACAATACGACAGGGCCAATTCTGAGACACGCCATGTTCCTGTTATTGGGAACTGTGGTGGTCATTGTTATTCATAATTTTCATTACAGACATGCTTCGGTTCTTGGTTTTCTTACCTTATTCGTTGCAGTTATTTTGTTGATACTGACGCCAATCATCGGTGTCCGGGTCAATGATGCTTCCCGTTGGATTGAATTTTTTGGTATTCAGTTCCAGCCTTCTGAGTTCGCGAAGTTGTCAATGATTATTTTAACGGCTTTTATCCTAAGCAAAAGCCAACGATCGCAAGAACAACTCAAAATATCTTTTTGGATCATATTGGTATTGACAGGTGGATTTGCCGTTCTGATTATTGGCGAGAACCTCTCAACGGCTTTGTTGCTTTGCATTGTGGTTTATGTACTGATGATTTTCGGTCGTGTTCCCTGGAAGCAAATGGGTCGATTGTTACTGGTTGTTGCTGTAACTGGCGGGCTGTTTTTCTTTTTGTTGTACATGATACCTAAAATTGACAAGGTGCCTCGTTGGGAAACTTGGCACAATCGGGTATTTTTACACGAACCAGGAGTAATGGAAGCTGGATTTGAAATCACGAAGTCCAATTATCAGCCTGCTCATGCAAAGATGGCAATTGCCAATGGTTCCGTTACTGGAGTTTTCCCTGGGAACAGCACACAACGTGATTATTTACCTCAGGCATATTCTGACTTTATTTATGCCATTATCATCGAAGAAATGGGCTGGTTTGGAGCTTTGCTCATCCCATTTTTGTATCTGGTGTTGATGTATCGGGGATTAAGAATTGCCAAAAAATGTACCAAGATATTCCCCATGTTGTTGGTAATGGGTTCAGCCATGATGATTGGACTCCAAGCCTTTGTAAACATGTTGGTGGCAGTTGGTGCAGGTCCGGTGACTGGACAACCCATGCCGTTGATCAGTCGAGGAGGAACCTCTACCATCATTACTTGCATTTATTTTGGCATCATTCTAAGTGTAAGCCGCTTTGCGGTTTCAGACGAAAATAACTCGAACGAAGTGACTCCCGAAGAGGAGGCGCTTCAAGCAGAGGAGCACGATGTTTCTAAAGAATACGGCGTTTAATAAAAACTTAAAGCTATGGAAGAAATTCGCATCATTGTTTCAGGCGGTGGCACAGGCGGCCACATTTTTCCTGCCATTTCCATTGCAAATGCCCTGAAGGCCAGGTACCCAGAACGTGTAAAAATTCTTTTTGTCGGTGCAACTGGGCGAATGGAGATGGAACGCGTTCCTGCTGCAGGTTATGAAATCGTTGGTTTGCCCATCCGTGGATTCGATCGTACTCATCTGTTGAACAACATCAAAACGTTGTATATGTTGTTTAAAAGCATGATCAAAGCCAGACACCTGATCAAAACGTTTAAACCACATGTTGCTGTCGGAGTGGGTGGCTATGCTAGTGGTCCACTTTTAAGAGCTGCGGCTGCGAATGGAGTGCCTACGGTTATTCAGGAGCAGAATTCGTACGCTGGGGTCACAAACAAATTGCTTTCGGCCAAGGCTTCGAAAATTTGTGTTGCTTATACCGGTATGGAACGATTTTTTCCTGCCGAAAAGATCTTGCTGACAGGAAATCCAGTTCGACAGGATTTGCTTCAAAGTAACGATTTGAAGGCCGAAGCACAGGATTTTTACCATTTGGATCCAGCCAAAAAGACCTTGTTGATTATCGGTGGTAGCTTGGGAGCCCGCACATTGAACGAAAGTGTCATGGTTTATATGGACGAATTGGAAGCGGCAACCGATGTTCAAGTCATTTGGCAGACTGGTACTTACTATTACAAAAAGATTTTGGAACGATTGAAAGGGCGTACCCTGAAAAACGTCCATGTGGTTGAATTTGTTCAAAAAATGAATTTGGCGTATGCGGCGGCAGATCTGATTATTTCCAGGGCTGGTGCCAGTTCCATTTCCGAGCTTTGTCTGCTTCAAAAGGCAGTGATTCTAGTGCCTTCGCCCAATGTGGCCGAAGATCATCAAACTAAAAACGCCCTGGCATTGGTCAAAGAAGACGCAGCCGTTATGGTTAAAGACCAGGAAGCCCGATCAACGCTTATGCCTCGCGCGCTTACGTTGATTCATCAACCCGAAAAGCTCGCCAAACTGAGTACTAACATCTTGAAACTGGCTCAACACAACTCAGCAGAACGCATAGCTGATGAAATTTTCAAACTGATAAAGGATTAAGAAATGTCTTATCATTATACCCATATTTATTTTGTAGGAATCGGCGGTATTGGCATGAGCAATTTGGCTCGGTATTTCAGGGCCAGGGGCAAATCCGTTGCTGGTTATGACCGAACGCAAACTCCATTGACCCAGCAATTGGAGGCGGAAGGCATTGATGTGCATTACACCGAGGAACCTGCAGCCATCCCGCTGGAATTCTTGAATCCATCAACGACGTTGGTTGTGCGAACACCCGCTGTTCCTGATGATCATGCCGAACTTCGCTTTTTTCGTATCAATGGTTACAAGGTTCTCAAGCGCGCTCAAGTGCTTGGCACCGTTTCCCAGGATAGTCGCAGTCTCTGCATTGCAGGAACTCATGGAAAAACAACGACAACAACACTCACAGCGCATTTGTTAAAACAATCCCATGTCGATTGCAATGCCTTTTTGGGGGGTATTTCCAATAATTACGGAACCAATTTGTTGTTAAGTGAGCAAAGTGACCTGACGGTGATTGAAGCCGATGAATACGATCGTTCGTTTCATCAATTGACCCCTTACATGGCCGTTGTCACCTCTGTGGATGCCGACCATTTGGATATTTACAACACCCATACGGAATACCTGGAAAGCTTTGCCCATTTCACCGAACTGATTCGCCCTGACGGATGTTTAGTCATAAAAAAGGGGCTTCCTTTAAATCCTCGTTTGCAAAAAGGCGCCAAAACGTATACGTACAGTGTCGAAGAAAAGGCAGATTTCTACGGTGAAAAGGTCCATTATGATCAGGGCAGACTGTTTTTCGACTTTTTTTACCCTGGTGGAAACATACTGAATATGGAATTGGGTGTTCCCATTCGAATCAACGTTGAAAATGCCATTGCAGCCATGGCTCTTGCTCATTTGAACGGCGCAACGGACCAAGAGTTGAGGGCAGGTTTGGCCAGTTTTAAAGGCAGTATGCGTCGATTTGATTTCAGAATTCGTAGGGATGATTTTATATACATCGACGATTATGCCCACCATCCTGAAGAATTGCGCGCCAGCATTCGTTCCATCAAAGAGCTTTACCCCTTAAAAAAGATAACTGGCATTTTTCAGCCTCACCTTTACAGCCGTACCCGTGATTTCGCTGACGAATTCGCTGCAGTATTGTCCGAACTGGATGATTTGATCCTTTTAGATATCTATCCTGCACGTGAATTACCCATTCCCGGGGTCACATCTGAGATGATTCTTGAAAAAGTAACGAATGCCTCAAAAACAGTCACTTCGCTCGATAAAGTTTTTGACCTGTTAGCCCAAAAGAAACCAGAAATCTTGGTAACTTTGGGAGCCGGAAGCATTGATACGTTGGTGCCTGAGCTAACAAAACGATTCGAAGCATGCTGAAGAAGATTCTTGGAATATTGGCAGCCTTGGCTTTGTTGGCTTATCTGATTTTTGCAATCGTGCAATTCTCGGGTGAACCGGGTGCCAAAAAATGCAAGGAGGTCGTTATCCAGGTGATGGACAGCACAGAGCATAATTACGTCAGCACCAATGAGGTGCGACAATTGATGCGACTTAATAAACTGGATCTTGTCGGGCAGCGGCTTGATGAAATTCGATATAAAAGGGTAGAATTCGTAGTCTCCGTGCTGCGGATGGTTCGTAGGGTGGAATGTTTTTCTACTAATTCGGGCAAGGTCATTGTGCAGATTTGGCAATACTCGCCAATTCTTCATGTGATGCAAGATCAGGGTGATTTTTACATTGACGCTTCAGGACAACGAGTAGATATTAGTTACAATTCAGCAGCCAACGTACTGGTGGCCTCGGGTTCCATCCGTGATTCCATCCATGTTCGCAGGTTGTACCGTATGGCCTTGTTGCTCAGTCAGGATCCGTTCTGGGATGCACAGATCGTACAAATATATGTGGAACCGAACGGAGAATGGATTTTAATACCCCGGGTCGGTGATTATGAAATTGAATTTGGTCTTCCCAACGATGTGGAAGATAAATTGAGTAGGTTGAAGCTATTTTATATGAAGGCTTTGCCAAAAGTTGGCTGGGAAATATATTCCAGCATTAGTGTCAAATATAAGAAACAGATAATATGCACCAAAAAAGTGGAATGATATGAAAGGAACAACCGATTATGTAATGGCGATTGATCTTGGCAGTTCAAAAATCGTTGCGGGACTTGGTAAAAAAGAGGAAAACGGTGAACTCCATCTGATTGCCCTCAAGCAGATGCCATCTGATTCTGAGATTCGCCGAGGTATCGTGCACAACGTTGAGGATGTTGCCGGTACTGTTCGTAAACTCAAGGAAGATCTGAGTAATTCCCAAACACCTCCTTTGGTCGTGAACCATGTTTACGTAGGAATCAATGGATATACGCTGCGAACCAAGGACGTAAACGTCTATTCGCAATTTGCAGGTACCGAATTGTTTACTGAAAAGGAACTCGATGAATTGACCGATCAAATTCCTGAAAACCTGCCTGAAGATTTTTTTCAGATCAATGTGTATCAACAGGAATTTCTAGTTGACGGCAAGCTCGACCGCAACCCCATAGGAACGACTCCTAAGCGTGTGGATGCTCATTTTAAAGTAGTTGGTGGTATCGAAGATTTGACACGAAAGACGGAAACAGCTTTCGAAAGCATCAAGTTAAACGCAAATTTGGTACTAGGTCCCGTCGCATCGGCAGAAGCCGTTCTCCTGTCCGAAGAAAAATCCAAAGGGGTTGTTTGCATCGATTTTGGTGCCGAAACGACCTCCATTTGCATTTATAAAGGCGATATGGTTCGGTATGTCTCTGTCCTACCTTTTGGAGGTAGAAACTTGACACTTGACTTATTGCAACTCAATCTCGATGAAGATGACGCCGAAAATCTGAAACTTCTAAAAGGCACTGCCTTGCATTATTCTGATTTTGAAGGCGTTGATGGTGAAGAGCCATTTACAAAAGAAGATCAGGAAATCAATGAAATCATAGTCGCTCGTATTGAAGAAATTGTTGAAAATATTTGGGCTCAAATCAATCGTTCAGGAATTGAACCCAGTAAATTGCTTGCTGGAATCGTCATCACTGGTGGTGCATCCAAACTACCTGACCTCGAAAAGTTGATTGCTCGCAAGACTGGAATGATTGTCCGCATGGGCGACCCGTCGTTGTACTTGGACTCCGTATCAGCTTCCATGTTCGGAAGACCAGAATATGCAAGTTGCATCGGTTTGATTTTGCAAGGCAAGAACGGTTGTTTTGCAATCGTTGAAAAAGAACCTGTCGTAGAAGTGGTTAAGCCAAAAATTGAGCAGGAACAAACTTTGTCCGGTTTTGATATCGAAAGACCCATCATGCAACCCAAATCGGTCAAAGAAAAACACCTTAAATCAACAAAGACTCCCAAACCTCCTAAGGAACCCAAATCTGGCGGAATAAAGACTTTTTTTGGGAGCATTACAGAATTTCTGAACAATGATAACTGATCAAACCTATAATTATGGAAGATAGATTGGATTTTGATTTCCCTACAGTAGCTAAGACCATTATCAAAGTCATCGGAGTCGGTGGCGGTGGGAGCAATGCAGTAAACCATATGTACAAGGAAGGCATCCAGGATGTGACCTTTATGCTTTGCAATACCGATAATCAAGCTTTGCTTCATTCACAAGTTCCAACCCGTTTGCAACTTGGTATCGAAACGACCAAAGGCCTCGGGGCTGGCAATGACCCATCGAAAGCCCGTGAAGCTGCCGAAGAGAGCCTCGAAGACATTCGCAGGGCTTTGAGCGACGATACCCGCATGGTCTTTATCACTGCCGGGATGGGTGGAGGAACTGGCACTGGTGCAGCTCCGGTGGTTGCCGAGGTTGCCAAAAGCATGGATATTTTAACGGTTGGCATCGTGACTATACCGTTCGAATGGGAAGGTGATTCCAAAATTGACCAGGCCTTGGATGGTGTGGAAGAAATGAGCAAACATGTTGATGCCCTGTTGGTTATCAATAATGAACAATTACGACGGATATACCCCGATTTAGAAATAAAGGATGCTTTCAAAAAAGCAGATGATACCTTGACCATCGCTGCAAAAAGCATTGCCGAAATCATTACCGTTCCAGGTCACATCAATCTGGACTTTGCTGATGTGAGCCGTGTAATGAAAGACGGTGGGGTGGCCATCATGAGTACCGGTTATGGGATCGGTGAAACCCGCGTTTCAGATGCGATGAGGGATGCGATGAACTCCCCGCTGCTGAACAACAACGATGTGTTCAACGCCAAGAAAGTTTTGTTCAATATTTCCTGCAGTGAAACCAAAGGTTTGTTCATGCACGAAATGGGCCAGATCAACGAGTTCATGAAGAACTTCACTTCCAGATTGGAAGTGATTTGGGGTATTTCGTTCGACAATGAGTTGGGCGATCAACTCAAAGTGACCTTGTTGGCTACTGGTTTCAATATTCAGAACATTTCGCAGATTGGAGACCGTACACAAAAATTGTCCGACGAAGAGCTTCGTAAAGCTCAGGAAGCCAATCAGAAACGCGACGAGTGGAAGCGCACGCTTTACACCAGCAAACTGGAAAAGCAACCCAGATATAAAAAGTACGAACCCTTTGTATTGACCGACGAGCAAATGGATAATGATGCCATTATTGATTTGTTGAACCAGGAACCTGCCAATAAGCGTGACAGTAACTTTTTGTCAAGAGTGAACTTTTAATTTTTAAGAAAATGAATTTAGCTGAACAAATTGACGCCGACCTGAAGGCGGCTATGATAGCAAGGGATGAAGTCCGCAAATTGACCATCCGCGGCATTAAAAAAGAAATCATCGAAGCCAAGACTGCACCTGGTGCCAATGGTGAAATAACCGATGACACCATTATGAAGATTGTAACCAAATTGCTGAAACAACGCAAAGACTCCGCTGCAATCTATATTCAACAAAATCGCCCGGAATTGGCTGAAAACGAATTGCTCGAAGCTTCGATTTTGGAATCCTACCTGCCCAAGCAAATGAGTGCTGAGGAATTGGATGTTGCTGTTAAAGCAATTGTTGCTCAAACCGGTGCAGCCGGTCCGAAAGATATGGGCAAAGTAATGGGTGTAGCAAGCAAGCAATTGGCTGGCAAGGCAGAAGGAAGATTGATTTCAGAAGCGGTAAAGAACGTTTTGAATAGTCTGTAGAAACTTCTAACCACAAAAAATGGCTGCTTGTTTAAGTACAGGCAGCCTTTTTTGTTGCAACGATTTTCAGATGACCCTTGTTCCGCCACCCTTGAATATATTGTCCGATTTGGTGATGATGACCTCCTTGACGCCGGCATCAATAGCTTCGTAGGCGTTTTCCAGTTTGGGGATCATACCGCCCTGAATGATACCGCTTTCCACGTAGTTGGCAAAGATTTCGCGGGTTAGATGAGGAATGACGCTGCTGTCGTCGTCAGCATCCATCAGGACACCTTCTTTTTCGAAACAGTACATCAGCGTGACGTCAAAATGTTTAGCCAGGGCTTTGGCGGCTTCACCAGCAATGGTATCTGCATTGGTGTTCAGCATGTTGCCCTTCTTATCGTGGGTTAATGGTGCCAAAACAGGAACCACTCCTTGATGTATGAGGCTAGCCAAAATTTCGGAATGCACTTCCTTGACATCACCGACGAAACCATAATCCACTTCACCAACTGGGCGTTTTTCGGAGCGCATGTAGTTCAGGTCGGCTCCGGTCAGTCCGAGGGCATTGACGTTTAATGCTTGCAAACCTGCCACGATGTTTTTGTTGACCAATCCTGCATAGACCATGGTCACTACTTTCAGCGTTTCCAGATCGGTAATGCGTCGTCCATTGACCATTTGACTCTCAATGCCCAGTTTGGAAGCAACCTGCGTGGCAGAACGTCCTCCGCCGTGAACTAATACTTTGTGGCCCTCGATGCGGGCAAAGTCCTGCAACAAGGCAAGCAAAGATTCTTGTTCCTCGACAATCTTGCCTCCAACCTTGATGACAATCAGTTTTTCCATGGTTTATTTTGCGTCTCTTTGACGGATTTCCACCCGGCGGATTTTTCCACTGATGGTTTTGGGTAGTTCCTCCACGAATTCAATGATGCGTGGGTATTTGTAGGGTGCAGTTACTTCCTTGACGTGATTCTGCAATTCCTTGATAAGATCTTCGCCGGCTTTATCTTTCCAGTCTTTAGCCAAAATGCAGGTGGCTTTGACAACTTGACCTCGGATGTCGTCCGGAACGCCTGTTACGGCGCATTCCACGATGGCCGGATGGGTCATCAGGGCACTTTCTACTTCAAATGGACCGATGCGGTAGCCTGAACTTTTGATGACATCGTCCGCACGACCAACGAACCAATAATAACCGTCTTCGTCTCTCCAAGCCAAATCGCCGGTGTAATAAACGCCGTCTTTCATGGCATCGTTGGTAAGGGTTTCGTTGCGATAATAGCCTTTGAACAAGCCAACCGGGTACTTTTCTCCATAACGAATGACGATTTGTCCTTGTTCGCCGGCCTCTGCAGAGCGGCCGTCCGGCGTGATCAGATCCACATCGTATTGTGGGCTGGGCAATCCCATAGAACCTGGTTTTGGTTCCACCCAAGGAGTAGTGATGACGATGACCGTGGTTTCACTCTGACCGTACGCTTCGCGCATTTTAATGCCGGTGAGTTTATAGAATTGGTTGTACACTTCCGGGTTCAAAGCCTCCCCGGCAATGGTGCACCATTCCAGTTTGGAAAGGTTGTATTTAGTGAGGTCTTCGCGTATGAGGAATCTGAAAATGGTGGGAGGCGCGCACAAGGATGTCACTTGATGCTTTTCCAACATAGCCAGCATGTCGGCAGGGGTGAACTTCTCGTGATCGTATACGAAAACGGTGGCACCTGCTATCCATTGCCCGTAAAGTTTGCCCCACACAGCTTTCAACCATCCTGTATCGGCTATGGTCAGGTGTAGACTGTCTTCGCGCAAGTTATGCCAATAGCTGGCAGTGATAATGTGAGCTAACGGATAAACGCTGTCGAGCATCACCATTTTTGGGTTGCCTGTCGTGCCCGAAGTAAAGCTCACGATCAAAGGGTCGCTGTTTTTGGTTGGTTCGACAGGGCGTTCGAACGGTTTAGCATGATCAATTCCTTGTTGGAAATCTTCCCAGCCTGCAGGAATGAACGGCCCGATGGATATAAGTGTCTGAATGGATGGTGATTCGGGAAGCGCATCGTTAATGTGGCCAATGACTAGTTCGTCTCCGTCGCAAACGATGGCTTTGATGTCGGCTGCGTTGGCACGGTAAATGATGTCTTTTTTGGTTAACAAGTGTGTTGCAGGGATGATGACAGCGCCTATTTTGTGTAGTGCGATGATGGTGAACCAAAATTCGGCTCTCCTTTTTAGAATGGCCATCACCATGTCGCCCTTGACAATGCCCAAGGAGTTTAAATAACCGGCTGTCCGGTCGGAAATTTCCTTGATTTCACTAAATGTATAGGTTTTGCTGACACCTTGGTCGTTGGTCCAAAGCAAAGCTCTTTTATTTGGATTAATTCTTGCCCATTCGTCCACGACGTCGTAGGCAAAGTTGAAATCTTGGGGCACTATGAGTTCGTAATTCTGCTTAAAGTCCTCGAAATCGGTGAATTTCGTCTGTTTTAGATACTTTTCGATCATAATGATTCGTGTGGGGTGGTTAGAAAATGATGGCCAGGAATTTTACGGCTGCATCGTTCAGTGCCTTCATGCCGTGTTTTTTGGTGGCGTCAAAATAAAGACTGTCTCCTTGATTCAAAATCAGGTCCTTGCCGTCAATGCTTATTTGCATGCTACCCTCGATAACATAGTTGAACTCTTGACCTTCGTGACTGTTTAGGTGAATGGGTGTCCCTTCTGGTTTGGGTTCCACTGTCACAATAAACGGATCGGCTTTTCGATGTGCGAACTCAGCAGCCAACGACTGGTACTTGTAAGCACTGCTGCGCTCCATAGCGGTGCCTTGACCGGCACGCGTCAGGTAATAGGTGGAAACATTCGGCTCTGCACCAAAAAGCAAAGCTGTGAGCTCCACATTAAAATGACGAGAAATGTTTTGAAGCGCGCTGACGGGGATATCTTTTTTCCCTGATTCATATCCGATGTACTCTTCTTCGGAAATACGACAGACTTCGGCCATTTCCGAAACACTGATTTCCAGGATGTCACGCAAACCGCCAAGACGCTGGGCGATTTCTTGAATCTGTTTGTTCATAACGATTGGGTGTTTTAGGTCCGATTTGTAAGCAAAGGTACGTTTTTCACTACAAAATCCGTAGTTTTGCAGCTATAAATACGACAAAATACATCACTCCATGAAGATCTTGATTACCTACGCTTTGGAGGCCGAACGCGGCAACTGGCAGATACCCGGTCATGAACTTTTTTTCTGCAAAACCGGAGTCGGTAAAGTTGCAGCGGCTTTGCATACGTACGAACAAATTCTCAATATTAAACCCGACTTGGTATTGGCTGTAGGGACGGCTGGAACCATACACCATCGGGTTGGAGACATAGTGGTGGCCGATCAATTCGTAGACCGGGACTTGGAAAAGATAGCTCATTTGGGTGTGCCTTTTCAGCTTGATTTCACCGATGAATTGGCCACTTTTTCATTCCTTCAAAATGCTAATGGAACTGTTTCTACTGGAGATACGTTTCAGGAAAATTTCGATGAATCCTCAGCTGGAAAATGGGCCGACGTATTCGATATGGAGGCTTTTGGTGGAGCGCAGGCTTGCAAAATGCTTGGAATTCCTTTTGTGGCAGTGAAATACATCACCGATGTGATTGGTCAGAATTCCATCAAACATTGGGAAGATAAACTGGAGGATGCCAAGTTAGCACTGGAAGAATTTCTAAAATCTTTACTCCAGGAGTCGGTTTTCTAGGATGCGATTCTTGCTGAAGTCTTCAATTTGAAGGTAATGAACGGCAGAATCGACTACGGCTTCCAATGGTAACATTCCGATGACTTCACTGCAAGCAATGCTGACCCCTCGGCTGGCAGCTTCCTCACGGATGCAATCAAAGACTTGATGCATCGATGTTTGCGTGAAGTCAGTCAAATTCATGGAAACCTGTGCCTGACCTTTATCTGCCAAATAGAGGCCTAATGCCTTGACACAGGGGAACCCTCCGCTAGAGAAACGTATTTTTTTGGCAATGGCTTTTGCGATTTCCAAATTATCAGTGTTCAAGTTGACATTCCAGGCTATCAAGAAGTTGCGGGCACCAACGATGCTTGCACCTGCGGTTGGATGGGGAGAGGTTGGACCGAAGTCTGGTTTCCAAAGCGGATCTTGCATTTTCAGAACGAGCCCTTCAAATTGGCCTTTACGAACATCGGCCAGATTTTCTCGGTGTGGTGCACTAGCTGCCTTTTCGTACAGATAAACAGGCAAATCATGAACGGAAGACACTTCCACGGCTACTTCCTTGGCCAACTGAACGGCTTCTTCCATGGTCATGTTACGAATGGGGATGAAGGGCACTACATCGGCTGCACCCATTCGGGGATGCTCGCCTCGATGTTGATTCAAGTCGATTTCGCGGACAGCGGTACCGATGGCGTTTACTACCGCTTTCTTCATTGCTTCGGGTGAACCGACTGCGGTGACGACCATTCGGTTGTGACTGACATCGTTGCTGTAATCCAAAAGCTTCACACCTTCCATACCTCTAAAGCAATCTACGATCCGCTCTATCTTGGCCTTATCTCTGCCCTCACTGAAGTTTGGGACACATTCCACTATTTTATCCGAAATGTTCATAGTGCGAAGATACAAAAACAAAAAAAGAAGCTGCCTTTGACAGACAACTTCTTTAAAATATGGGTTGATAAATAGATTAGACCAGTTTGCC
The DNA here is from genome assembly GCA_035719105.1 of Bacteroidales bacterium. GTDB lineage: Bacteria > Bacteroidota > Bacteroidia > Bacteroidales > UBA1402 > UBA8389. The sequence goes on from DASTGN010000004.1 coordinate 553,883, forward strand.
CAACGCTTCCTTGACCCGACGCATGGCTTCCACAATGTTCTCGTCGGAAGTGGCGTAAGAGAAGCGAATGCATTTGGGAGCACCGAAAGCAGTACCTCCGACGGCAGCTACATGCCCGACTTCCAGCAAGTACATGGCCAAGTCTCCTGCATCGTTGATTTTGCGACCTTCGAAGGATTTGCCAAAGAAAGAGTCGGCTTCAGGAAAAATATAGAAGGCGCCTTCGGGTTTCGCGCATTTTAAACCGGGAATCTGGCGAGCCAGTTCCACGATCAGGTCGCGTCGACGGTTGAAGGCAGTGCGCATCTGAGCAACAGGCTCTTGCGTTCCGGTATAGGCGGCTTCGCCAGCTTTCTGGGAAACGGAGCAAGGTCCCGATGTGTACTGACCTTGCAGGGTGTTGCAGGCAGAAGCGATCCACTGGGGAGCAGCAATCCAGCCGATGCGCCAGCCAGTCATGGCATACGCTTTGGAGACGCCGTTGATGATGACGACACGGTCGCGGATGTTATCGAATTCAGCAATGCTGGCGTGTTTGCCGACATAGTTGATGTGTTCGTAGATTTCGTCGGAAAGGACGATGATGTTGGGGTATTTGGCTAAGACATCGGCCAAGCCTTTAAGCTCTTCCCTGCTGTAAACGCTACCGGTCGGATTGGACGGGGAGCAGAGGATGAGGGCTTTTGTTTTGGGGGTGATGGCAGCTTCCAACTGAGCAGGCTTAATTTTGAAATCTTGCTCGATGCCGGCACTGACAATGACGTTGGTGCCTTCGGCCAGTTTCACCATTTCCACATAGCTCACCCAGTAGGGAGCGGGTACGATCACTTCGTCACCGGCGCTGATGATGGCAAGCAATACATTGCAAACAGACTGTTTGGCACCGTTGGAGCAAACAATCTGCTCCGGTTTATAAACCAAACCGTTTTCGTTTTTCAGTTTGGCTACTATGGCATTGCGAAGCGCAGGATAACCGGGGACGGGAGAATAAAAGGAAAAGTTTGCGTCAACGGCCTGTTTGGCGGCTTCTTTGATGTGATCGGGGGTGAAGAAGTCGGGTTCACCGACACTCATGTTGATCACATCGATGCCTTGGGCTTTCAATTCGTTGCTCTTTTGTGACATCGCCAGTGTCTCTGAAGGCGAGAGGGCTGCTAAGCGCTCGGAAACAGGGTTCATACGTTTAATTTATTTGGGTGGTCATACCGTGCAAAAGTACGAAATTGGCACGAATTCTAATCCGTTTTTTTATCTAAGTTTTGAAGTCCAATCAAAACAACATCCGATACTCTGAAGGCTGTCCCGTGACGGACGCCTGCCGGTATGCGAACCAAGTCGGAAATATCTTCCCAGACCGGTTTGTTCAGATTTTTGCAGCGTACGGCACCATATTTCTTATCTCGGTATTTATCCCAGTAGACGTAGGTGTACTTGCCGATTTGCAAAGCGGTTGGGCCCTCAGCCCATTGCTTCCCGGTGAAGGGTTCGGCCGTCGGTTTGGGAAAAGCCGTGATTTTGTTGGAGGCCACCATCCGAATGTTTTTTTCAACCGGATCCTTGGTTTCATTCTTGATGAACATATAATAGGTGCCACTTTTCTTCATCAGGAAGGCGTCGATGCAATTGAAGCCTGGGTCGTAAAACAGGGCGGTTTTTGTGAATGTTACAAAATCCTGTGTTTTTGTATAATACATTCGGTGGTTATAATCTCCATCACCCGTACCATTTAATGGAAACTTACCAGGAACGGTGGATGCCCAAATGATGTAAAATGTTTTGGAAGGCTTGTCGTAGTACAGCTCTGGTGCCCAAGCATTTTTGGTGGTTGGTTCATCCGCCATGACGGGTATCGTCTTTTGTTCCGACCAGTTGATCAGGTCTTTGGACGAAGCATAACCGATGCTTTTTTCGTTCCAGCCGCAGGTCCAAACCATGTGGAAAACACCGTTGGCATCTTGTACAATGCTTGGATCGCGCATGAGTTTTTCTTCACCGACTGTGGGCGCTAAAAGGGATTTGCCACCATTGAGGTTGCGCCAAACCAATCCATCAAGGCTGTACATCAGATGCAAACCATCTTCTCCGTTACCGGTAAAGTAGGAAAACAAATAAGCTGGATCATTTTTGGAAATCATCGAAATGATGTCCGTTTCCTTTTTTTCTTTCCCTTTTACTTTGCCGGCGGCAAAAAGGGTCACAGGTACAAGCAGTAACGCCAGCAGCGTCCATTTCAGATGTTTCAGGGTCATATTGTCTATTGTTGGATTATAGAATATTTTTCAAAGTGTGCCCCATGCGTTCTTTTTTGGTCTGCATGTAGAACTGGTTGTATTGATTGGGTTCCACCTCGATGGGTACATTTTCGGTAATGGTCAGACCGTAAGCTTCCAGGCCGATGCGCTTGACCGGGTTGTTGGTCATTAGTTTCATTTTGGTAACGCCAATCTGTCTAAGTATCTGTGCGCCAACACCATATTCGCGTTCGTCTGCATTGAAGCCAAGGTGAATGTTGGCATCAACGGTATCCATGCCTTCTTCTTGCAGTTTGTATGCCATAATCTTGTTCATCAAGCCAATACCGCGACCTTCTTGGTTCATGTAGACCAGAACGCCTTTGCCTTCCTTTTCGATGGCCAACATGGCTTTGTGCAATTGCTCTCCACATTCGCATCGCATGGAACCAAGAATGTCACCCGTCAAGCAGGAGGAGTGAACACGCACCAGAATGGATTCATCCGGTTCCCAAGTGCCCTTGACCAGGGCCACGTGCTCCAATCCATTGGATAATTGTTTGAAGGGAATCAAATGGAACATGCCATATTTGGTCGGCATTTTGACTTTGGGACCCATTTCAACCAACGATTCTTGTTTTAGGCGGTAAGCAATCAGGTCTTGTATGGTGATGATTTTCAGGTTGAACTGTTTAGCCAAGGCTATGAGTTGAGGCATTCTGGCCATGGTTCCGTCTTCGTTCATCACTTCTATGAGTGCTGCTGCAGGAGTCAAACCAGCCAGACGACACAAGTCGATGGAAGCTTCGGTGTGTCCGGCGCGACGCAAAACGCCTTTGCCTTTTGCATACAATGGGCTGATATGTCCTGGGCGACCCAAATCTTCGGGCTTGGTTTTCGGATCGGCCAAAGCACGGATGGTCATGGCTCTGTCTTGAGCTGAAACTCCTGTGGTACAGCCTTCCAACAAATCGACCGTCACGGTAAAAGGCGTGCCTAGCAAAGAGGTGTTGTTGGAAACTTGTTTTTCCAATTCCAACTCTGCGCAGCGTTCATCCGTGATGGGTGCGCAAAGTACGCCACGTCCTTGGGTGATCATGAAATTCACTTTCTCGGGGGTGATGAGTTCAGCCGAGGTTATAAAATCGCCTTCGTTTTCACGGTCTTCGTCGTCAACGGCGATAATAATGTTCCCTTTTGCAATTTCCTCAATGGCTTCTTCTATACTATTCAATTTAAATTCACTCATGATGATGTTGTTTATGACGAACCCAAACCTTGGCATGTTTGTACATGCGTTTGGGGTTCAACCAGGTTTTTATAAATAAGATGTATGCATCACCGTTCAAGATCTGCGAATCTTTGACGGCTTTATAGGTGAGGAACAATCCAAGCGGAAACAATATCGCTGAACTGATCCAACCTCCTAAAACGGGTTCCCACAGACCGTCCCTTGCCATTTTGTACCCGGCAACGTCGATCATGTAGTAAAAAATGAACAAAAGGACCGAAATAACGGCTGGCAAACCGATTCCACCTTTACGAATGATGGCACCCAACGGGGCTCCAATAAAAAAGAAAATCAGACAAGCGATGGAAAGGGTGAATTTTCTGTGAAACTCAATGCTGCTCCGTCTGAACTGGTAGGTTTCGTTGGCTACGGCAATTTGTCTGTATTCCAGATCGTTGCGCGTGTCGGCAACAATCCTTTCTGCATTCTGAGCCAAATTGCGCATGGATGCTTGACTCAAGCTGTGTATCAAGCTGTCCATTTTGGGATAAAAGGGTTTTACCTTCGATTTTTTGCGGATGGCATCCGGGGTGATCAGTTGATGACCAGCAGCAAAATTCCTTCCCATGTATTTGCGTTGGGTGAAGGATTCTTCCGTTTTTAACGCAAGACTGTCTAGCAAAGATCCTACCGAATCGATGATGACACTTAATTGTTTCGTATTTTTGCTGAAATGCATGGAGTTGAAGTTCGACTCGTCCACCAAATTGAAATTGCCGTCGTAATCCATGATGATTTGTTTGGTGCGAAAGCTTTCCCTTCTGTAGGGAATGTTGGCTGATGAAGCTTGCTGGTTGCTAAAATTGCTGAATCCTTCGCCATTGTGCAACGTGAAAATCAGGTTCATCTTATCGTCGGTAAACTTAAGCGTTGCATAGTCGGCTAAGGTAACCGCCGCATTTTCATACCCTTGAGAAAAATCATAAATCACAATGTCATTGAGCAGTTTCTTTTCAACATCTTTGGAACGTACATATAAGGTGATGCCAGGGATTTCCGAATAAAAAGCTCCCTCTGGTATGGATAATTCGGGCGATTTCTGTTTAAAGGATGCCAACAGGGTCATTAGTTTGACCTGTACTTTGGGCATGGCTCTGTCTTGAAAATAAAAAGCTCCAACGCTGATGAATACCATCAGGACAATCAATGGTTTCATGATTTTAAATAGGGAAATTCCGGCTGCTTTCATCGCCAACAGTTCCAATTTTTCCCCAAAATTTCCAAAAGTCATCAACGATGCCAGCAGAACAGCCAATGGTAATGACATGGGTACCAGGCTTAAAGAGGCATACCAAACGAACTTTCCGAATACGGCCATGTCCAATCCTTTGCCTACCAGATATTCGATATAGCGCCACAACGTCTGCATCACCAAAATGAAATTACTGATCATAAAGGTCATGAAGAAGACTGGTAAGAAGCTGGTAAGTACGTATGTATGTAGCCTTTTGATGCCTAACATTTCACATTGCGTTTGGACTGCAAAAATAGCTGAAAAAAGTCATACGACCGCAAGAAAAACCGAGCCTTGCTAAAAAAATGGAAAGTGGGGTTTGTGTATAATCGGAAAAGCACTATCTTTGTCGCGCTTTTCAAAAATGATGGCGAGATAGCTCAGCTGGTTAGAGCGCATGATTCATAATCATGAGGTCCCCGGTTCAATCCCGGGTCTCGCTACAAAAAAGATTAAACACTTGTTGACTTAGGTCTGCAAGTGTTTTTTTGTTTATGCACATGCTGTAATCATTTTTGGCATTATATTGTAAACATATCTGTTGACAAATTACTATCTTTGCAAAATGATTAATGTGGGACAATATATTGATTCTCTTATCAAAGAGAGTGGGTTCAAGCAATCGGATATTGCGAGGGCTATCGGTGTACAGCGGCAGTTGCTCAGCTATATAATTGCAGGGCGGCGTGATTTGTCAATGCCGATGGCTCTGAAATTAGAGTCCTTCTTTAATCTGCCTGAGGGGAAACTTCTCAAAATGCAGACAGAGATCAGCATTCATAATTATAAGCAGCATCTTAAAAATGAACTGGCAGAGCAACTGCTTAAAGCCCATGCTTTTTGGTCTTATGCAAATGTAAATGCAGAGAACCTACCCGACGACGAGTTGATTGAAAAAACCTTTATCTATCTTGACCTGAAAGATATAGCAAAACTGTTCGAAATTTATTTGAGGGATTATATCCGAAAGGTTTGGCGAGAAAAGTTGGCCATTCAGGGTGACTATCTATTTAATTTGAATGTGATGATTGCCCTCTATTATTTCGATATTAAGCAACCAGAAAAATACCTAAAACGGGTTGAGCGGGAACATTTTAAAAACCTATCGTATGCGTAAAGGCCTAACAGAGAAGATGGATGCCATCATCCAAAATGTGGCGGCAATGGAGTGTATAAAACCTTATATTCTTGTTGGCGGAACGGCACTCGCGATGCAAATCGGACATCGCAAAAGCGAGGACCTGGACTTTATGATGTGGCGCAATTCGAAAACTGAAAAGCCCGAAGTCGATTGGACGGCCATTGAAAAAGAGCTTAGAGAAAAGGTTGGAGAAGTGGAGCATTTTAATATGCTCGGTTTCGACCAGGTGGAATTCATTGTGGCTGGTGTTAAATTTTCGTTCTTTGTGAGCGACAATTACTGCCCCGTAACCGAATCAGTCCAGTACCTGGGTTCTATTCGTCTTGCAAATATTGACTCCATTATGGCGATGAAGATGGAAGTGATGCTTCGCAGAATGAAGATGAGGGATTACTATGATATTTATGCAATTCTTAAAGCGGGATTTGATATTTCAAAAGGAATCGAAGCTTCATTAAGATACTCACAGCATAAGTTAAATACCAAAATTATAGTGGTGATGCTTTTGTCCGATAAATTTATGTCGGACGAAAATTTCGAGCAACTCGACCCAATATACAAGGTATCGAAAGAAGTAATGCGTGACTATATTCTCCAAAAGTTGAAGAATGCCAACTTGACATAGGATTTTCAGATAGATTTTCCGATAGTAGATCCCTTTCTATATAGGTAAATATAGGTCAGAAACGGGCGGTATGTCACTTGCAAAGTCTATTTTTTTAATTCCAATTTTAGTACCTTTACCTACGAATTATTGGCTAGAGCAATGTAATACGAATGAATACGATGAGTGAGCATGAATTTTGGTACCCGCTAGACAATGCAGCTAAAATTTATCCTGCCATAACAAATGATGAGGTCACTTCTGTTTTTCGGATTTCGGTCAATTTAAAACAAAGGGTCAACATTCACTTGCTTTTTAAGGCTGTTCGTTCGATCGAGTCTAGGTTTCCGTATTATAAAGTGCATTTAAAAAAAGGTTTTTTCTGGTATTATTTTGAATCGGCCAATTTTCTTGCCTCGGTTGTGGCCGATTCCAAAATACCTTGCAGAAGGTTTAAAAAAGATGGTCACCTTTTTAGGATTTTGGCTAAAAACAACACACTGAGTGTTGAATTTTCACATCTGCTGACGGATGGTAGCGGTGCTTTTGAGTTTCTTAAAACGCTACTCGTACACTATTTTAAATTGAAAGGGGTGGAAATTCCAACCGATTACCACTATCTCAAGGTGGAAGAAAAGCCAAATCCGGAAGAATTTGAAGACGCCTATAACCGATATTTTCAGGAAGATGTACCTGCTTTGGAACGTAGGGCCAAGGCATTTCATTTGCCCTTTGCTCTTCGAATGAAACCTCGATTCGATGTTTTGTATGCTGTTGTTTCCGCTAGTGAATTAAAAGTCAAGGCCAAAGAAAAAGGTGTCAGCATTACTGAGTATTTAACGGCTGTTTATTTCTCAGTGTTACAAGATATTTGGGAAAGTTTTCCATCCGGAAGTAGGCAAAGAAGGCATAAAAAAATGGCCATCGAAGTGCCTTTAAATTTGAGAAAATTGTATCCTTCAGCCACAATGAGGAACTTTACCTTGTTTGTCATGCCTGAAATCGATATGAGATTGGGCCATTATTCTTTCGATGAATTGCTAAAGACCGTTTATCATCAGATGCGGATGGAAACGGATAAAAAGTCAGTGAATAAAATTTTGTCTTTAAATGTTGGTGGTGAGCGCAATGTTTTGATACGAAGCATTCCACTTTTTGTGAAGACGTTTGTGATGAGAAAGCTATATTATGCCATGGGGAGCACTCAATACAGTGGTACGTTGACCAATATGGGAGTCATCGATTTCCCTGAACAAATGGCTAAACAAATAGATTACCTTTTATTGACGCCGCCACCTGCCAATAAACTTCTTAAATTAGGATGTGGAATTATTTGCTCGAATGACAAGCTTGTAATCAGTTTCTGTAGCAGTGTAAAAACGAAAGAATTTGAAAATAGATTTGTGCAGTTCCTCGTAAAAGAAGGTGTTAAAGTTCGTATAACAACCAATAAATGATTAAACATGAAAGTTTGTAATTATTGCGGAGTCGAATTGGATGAGGAAATGAATTTCTGTCCATTGTGTGGGCACAGGAGTAATGTCCAAGTTGCCAACGAAAACAAAGTCAACAGAAAAGAGGTCCGGGGTGATGAACAGGACGCTTACAGTTATGAAGAATTAACTCAACGCCAAAAAAGAAAACTTGTTTGGGAATTAGCTGCGTTCATTTTGGTTTTGACCTCTGTGGTTACTTTTATAGTCGACCTGCTAAGTAGTGGGCAGGTCACATGGTCCAAATATACCATGACCATTGGGATCGTCCTTTTATTTGACATTTCGCTGATCATTTTAATAGAAAAGCGCATCTATTTAATTTTAATCGGCTGCTTTTTAAGCTCTTCGTTTCTGCTTTTTTTACTTGATTTCTATACTCAAAGTACGATCAAAGGATTGACCATTGGAGTTCCCATCATTTTTTTTATCTTTCTAATCGTTTTCCTGTTAACGATTATCATCAAAAAAACGAAGCAAAAGGGCATCAATCTGATTGCCTATTCATTGATGGCAGCAGGTATCATTTGCTTATGCATTGAAGGCATCATCTCCTTGCATGTTCAACATCATTTGAAATTTTATTGGAGCTTGATTGTTCTGATTTCCGTATTGCCGGTTTCAGCCATATTGCTTTACATTCATTACCGTCTCAAAAGGGCGACCAATCTAAACAAGTTTTTTCACATATAAATTCACCCTTGACGATGCCTGCTTTGTTTTTCCCTCCTGAATGGTATCCGCAATCGGCGGTGCAACTGACTTGGCCTCACCACGAAACCGATTGGTCGGAGATGTTGGATGAGGTCTTGCCGTGTTTTGTGAACATAGCCAGAGCTGTACTGCAGCGTCAAAAACTCATCATTGTTTGTCCAAATGCAGCCGAAGTGAAGTCTCTGCTTGGTGCTGTAAATGAATCCAATCTTTTATTGTTTGAATTTCCCAGCAACGACACTTGGGCCAGAGATCACGGTGGCATTTCCCTGTTTGTGGACGGCAAACCCTACCTATGCGATTTCACATTCAACGCTTGGGGCATGAAGTTTCCCGCAAACTTTGACAATCAACTGACGTTCTCACTTTATGGTGCCCAGGCATTCCAACCCGAAGTAGTCTATGAAAATTGCATGCCCTTTGTTTTGGAAGGCGGAAGCCTTGAATCGGACGGCGAGGGAACGTTGCTCACCACTTCAGAATGTTTGCTTTCTGTGAACCGTAACGAACAACTTTCCAAAGAAGAAATCGAAGCTTATTTAATGGAACGATTTGGCCTAAAGCGAGTGCTATGGCTGAACAGCGGTTTCCTGGAGGGAGATGACACCGATAGCCACATTGACACGTTGGCTCGTTTTTGCGACTCAAAAACCATTGCGTATGTACAACCAGGTATTGATTCGAAAGATGTTCATTACGAGGAGCTTAGGCAAATGGAGCAGGAGCTGCAGGAATTCAGAACGCTCGACGGTGAACCTTATCATTTGATTGGATTACCCATGGCGGATCCGGTTTTTTTCGAAGGGAGCCGATTACCAGCCACTTACGCTAATTTCCTGATTATCAATGGAGCAGTTTTATTTCCGACCTATGGAACCGACAAAGACGAAATAGCGATGAAGCAACTGCAAATCGCCTTTCCGGATAGGGAAATTATTGGAATTTTTTGCCTGCCATTATTAAAACAACACGGTTCGCTGCATTGCGTTACCATGCAATACCCTGAATCATTTGTTTGATTTAAGGTGTGATCGGACACGTATAATGTACCAACTCTCCGTTGTCTCCGACACCTTCCAACACCAATTGATAATTGACTTTTGAATCTCCTGAATAAAAATCAAGATTTATAATTCCGTCCGTCTTGGCGCGAAGATTGGGACACCAGTACATGGTCGTTCTCATATCGTGTTCCCGATCGTTTCGTATTGCTGCCACATCGTATTTGGGTTGATAAAAAGTTGCCGATCGATAATATCCCAAGGGTTCCGCCACGGTTAAACTGGGATGTGTTACTGACCTGCTGGCGTCTGCTCCGATTTTCATCCAAATGGAAATGATACCACCACGCGCTTGTGGACCATAGGAGCCTGTTCGTCCAAAATCTTTAAGAATTTCAATGGATTCGATATTTTGTGTCATCAGCATTCCAATGCTTTCGATGGGCTCAGGTACACCATCAAGTACCAACATGGGTGGGTAACTGCTGTTGCGGATGCTAATCACTTCATTGACGACACGAACACCAGGTAACGTGTTCAGCAACTTATAAATATCTCCTCCCCAATGATCGAGGATATCCTTGCCGACTTCGTAATCGGGCATGAAATTATAGGGCGAATTCCTTTTTCGCTCGTTCACTTTTTCAGCAGTAACGGTTATTTCCGCCATTTCAACATTCATGGTATTACCGTTTTTATAATAACGCATCCGAACATTGGCGTCGTAATTTTTTGCTTTCTGAATGGTCGAGTCACCATATAATTGGACAGTTTCATCGGGAGGAGGTGGAAACTTTTCCTCATCCACCGATATGTCCACCGTTCGATATCCATTTGGTGATGTGGCTTGAACTGCGAAACGGGTGCTATCGGGGAAAAAGAGATTGTCAAAACTAAAATGTCCGGTGGAATTGGTTAACGTGCTTTCTAAAATTCCAACTTTTGGGCCTAATAATGTAACGGGGAAATGGCTGGCTGGCTTTCCAATGATGTTCCGTACCATTCCTGAAACATGAAGCGATTTTTCGGAAATGGGCGCCTTGGTTGAATCCATGGGAGCAAGCCTATCAATTACATTGAACCTGCTCCAGCCTTGTGTCATCATGACCAGATCCAACATGGCAGCTGCATTGGTGTTTTTGGGGTTGAAATATATTCCGGGGTTTTCAATATTGCCTTTCAGATCAGAAGTTAGCAATAAGTGACTCCAAATGTTTTCCTCATTTTCGGAACGGGAAATCTGTCCGTTGTCGGTGATGCTAATGGAGAAATTTCCTGAGATGGGAGCGCCAGTCTTATCTTTTAAAAGAATGGAACCGTGAATGGGTTGCCTTCGTCCGGCAGTCGCTGTAAAACTACTTTGTACGTTCAAAGAGTCTGATCGCAGAACAAATATCAAACGATCACTCAGTACCTTATCCGATCCGCTCATCAGTGCAAAATGAACAATGCCAGTGGGCAATGATTGTTCCGTGAGTTCCAGTTTTTGGCTCAAACTTTTTACAGGGGTTGAAAAAAGATAATGTCCTCTACTATGGACCATTAACCAGCAATTTCTGCCTTCCAACGATTGATTGCCTATCAAGCTGATCCAGAGTTCGCCTCGATGCCTCGATACCTGGAGGTTTATTGCGCTGTCTTCGACCAAGGGAAGTGGAAACGTTTCTTCAGATCCTTCTACGATTGCTGTGTATTGCTCTCCTTTGACAGGAAGGAGGACTAAGGTTCCCATACCTAAATGGCTGCTGGAAAATGAACCGATTTCCTCCTTCTTGCTGTTTCGTATGGTCCCATTAACTTCTAATGAGTGACCATCCGATCCTATTGCCTTGAAAGCTACTTTGCCCATACAACCAGCAATCAGATGACCACCTTCAGGCATAAATTGCAGATCCAACGCTTTTTCTCCTTGACCGTGAGCCCGTTTCCGTACCCGTGCATTTGTTTTAAGTAAGTTGTTGTTTTTATCCGATTTCAGAGTATTGCCTATGAAAAGGGTTCGTTTGAAAAAGAAATCGGTGCCTTCACTTTCCATGCGTTTCGTATAAGCTCTCAAGTTATAAAAACCTGGTGTTAGTCCAGCTGAAAGGGGAATGGCTGCCGAGAAAAAGCCCAACCTGTCTGCGGGAACCTTAAACCGGTCGACGAGTTTACTGTTTGGATCGTAAAGTTCAACCAATACAAATCCGGAAAAAGGAGAGGGTTGATGGGTGTCCGCCAGAACTAGATGCATGGAAGTCCATATAGTGTCGCCCGCCGTGTAAAAAGGTTTGTCAGTCTGCATGTAAACTTTTTCTTGTCTCATGAGTTCTTGGTTGTCAATAAACACTTGACTCAACTCATCGACTGAAAAGTTCTTTTGTCCGGCAAGGGGAAGGATAGGAAGGATTCCAAAAATACAGAAAACCCGAAGCCATGCTCCAGGTCTTTCCATTGATTGTCTGATACGAATGCCCAACTTCATTTAAAAAAGATTTATAGTTTAAGTGGTTCTCCTTTATAGAAGTCCAAAATTTTAATGCAGAATAGTAAGTTGTATTTAGCCTGAAGTTGATTGGAACGGGCAGTGGCCAGATTCATTTTCGCTTCATTGAATTCATAAACGGTTGCTCGTTCAAAGTTGTATTTTTCTTGTGCGAATCGAAATGCTTCCTCTGAATTTACGACAGCTTCTGTTGAAGATTTGTATTTTTCCGTGGCTTTGCTGGCATTAAACCAAGCTTGTTGAATTTCTTTATACAACGTTTTTCTGGTGTTTTCCAATTCGACTTTGGCTTTTTCGACTTCGATTTTTGAAATTCGAATGTTGTTTTTTGTGTCAAACTTGTTGAAAATGGGGATGCTCATGCTAATACCGATTGAACTCCCTCCGTTTACATTCAACTGATCACTCAAATTGGCCGCTGTACTGTCCAGGTTTCGTTGTTTGGAGTAGTATCGATTTGAATAATTTGCACCGATGCTAATGGAAGGGTAGAGGGCGCCCTTGGTAATTTCCAAAGATTTTTCAGAACTTTTCAATCGGTATTCACTTGCTTTGACGTCCGATTTGTTGGAGACAGCATAATTGTATACTTCATCCGCAGGCTGAATGACTATTGTTGATGAACTCACATCAATAATAGGTACTTGAATGTCAAAATTAGACCAATCTTTCAGTTCCAACATCTGTGCCAATTCCAATAATGAAAGTTGAAGGGTGCTTTTGCACTCGAGCGCATTGTATGTGTCTTTGGCCAATTGAGCACGGGCTTCAAAAACCTGACCCTCGGGGATTTTACCGCTGGATGCCAATATTTCGGACTTACCGACTTGACTTTGACTCAGATTCACTTGCTCTTCTGCCAAAGCATTCAACTCCTTATTATATAGAACCTGAAGATATGCCGATGAAATGCTGACGGATAAACTCTCCTTGGCTTTTTTCAATTCCTCTTTGGAAGCCAAGGTGGAAAATTCCTGCGCTTTAATGGCATTCTTGATTCGAAATCCGCTGAATAAGTTCATGGACGCGGAGATTCCCATATTGGAACTTTGAGAATTTTGCTGTACGTACAGATTCTTGTCATTGAGGCCAGTACCAAAATTCAAAGAGGAGCCGATGGATCCACTGACTTCTGGCAGGATTTGATTCTTGGATTGTTCCAATTTAATTTGCTGAACGTCGTTGGTAAGTTCTCCTGACTTGATGGTCAGGTTGTTTTTGACAGCATAATTGATGCAATCCTCCAGTGACCATTTTTGTTGTGCATGAACTGCGCCAAGTGATAAGCAGCTGGTTAATAGTATTATGAGTATTTTTTTCATCGCAATCTTATTTATCTTTTTTAGCCTTAGGGTCAATGGCAGCGCCTTTTAATTTTTCGTTGCCTTTCAAACCTCGAACCACTTCGATGTTGATGCCGTCGGACAGACCTGTGACGATTCTTTTCTTGACGAATGTCTGAACATCCTTGATTTTTGGATCTAAAACGTAGACGTTTGCAGTATCCTTGTTGAACTCAATGACGCTTTCGGGAATGGTCAACACATTTTTTGCGCTGTTCAGCACGATTTCAGCGTTGGCGCTATAGCCAGCCCGAACAAAAACGTCGCTTGGAATTTTTGCAGCAGCCTTGATTTCAAAAAGGATGGCTCCGCTTTCTTCGGTTCCTTTGGGTGAAATGTGTTCCAATTTGGCTTCGAACTTGCGGTCGTTCAAGGCTCCGATACTCAGCATCAATGGCATACCTTCTTTGATGCGTCCCACTTCGGTTTCGTCCACCTTGCCCACGAACAACATGTCTTTCATGTTGGCAACCGTGGCGATGGTGGTTCCATCGTTGAAGCTATTGGACTGGATAACAGAGTTCCCGACCTTAACCGGAATGTCCAAAATCATGCCGTCTATGGTGGAGCGAATCAGTGTGTTGCTCGATTCGCCAGTTTTCAAGGACATCCCTGTTTTGGTGATTTCAAGGTTGTTTTCAGCGGCTTCGCATTCTTCTTTGGTCGCATTGAGGCTTACCGTTGCCTTTTCAAATTCTTCGCGAGAAATGACGTTTTTGCCATACAATTCTTTTTGACGGCTGAAATCTTTGTTGGCTTGACTCAGATTGATCCTAGCTACTCTGACCCTTGATTCAGCAGCATTCAAACTTCCCATGTCTGGGATGACTTTGATCTTGGCAATGATCTCACCCTTGCTAACCTTTTCGCCAGCTTCCTTGCAAAGTTCAGAAATGATCCCCGAAATTTGAGGTTTGATCATGATTTCGTTGCGAGCTTCCACCTTTCCGGTAGCAACTGCTTTCTTTTCGATGGAACCGCGCGTGACGGAAACCAATTCATACTTGGTGACAACCGGTTTGGATTTGTTGTACAAGAAAACAAATGTTCCGATGATGAGTAATCCCAGACAGACTAAAAGAAAAATCTTAAAAAACTTCTTCATGAGTGTTTTATTTTTGGATTGTTTTATTCTTCGCTCAATGCCTCAATGGCCTTGATTTTCATGGCGCGTTGTGCCGGCAGCATCCCGGCAAGCAAGCCCATTAGTATTAGAATGAAAGATGCACTTAAGGCCACGTCGAAATGAATGATGATGTTTTTAACAAAAATGTTGCTGTCTTCGGGCATGTTGTTGATAATATTGTCGAATACCGACAAAATACCAACCCCCATGCTGAGTCCCATGAAGCCTGCAATGGAAGTAAGCACTAAGCTTTCGTTCATAATTTGACCGATGATGTCAATCGGCTTGGCACCCAGCGCCCTACGGATTCCGATTTCCTTGGTCCGTTCCCGTACGGAAACCAACATGATGTTGCTCACACCAATGGCACCAGCCAAAAGAGTTCCGATACCAACGATCCAGATAAGCAATTTGATTCCCAAGAATAAATAACTGAACATTTTAAACTGTTCACCGATGTTGAAACTGCCGCAAGCGCGTTCGTCTTCGGGGGCAATATTGTTTTGAGTCTTTAAAATGTTCTTAATTTCTGCTTCCAAAATCTTTGCATCGTAACCATCTTTGGCCGTCGCTGCCATAAAGTGAATGATATCGCCTTGATTGTAAGCGCGTTGCATTGTCGAGAAAGGCAGTACTACCATGTCGTCACTTCGCCCGCCGATTTGAACATGACTCATACCTGAACCAACACCAATGACAGAGTAATAAATACCATTGCTTCGAATGACTTGTCCCAAAGGGTTTTCACCTGGCATAAACAATTTTTCGTAAATGTTTTTTCCGATAAAACAGACCTTTCGAACTTCTTTAATATCCACATCGTTGATGTATCTGCCCCAGATGATTTCCTGTTCTTCAATTTTGGAATAGTCTGGATAACAGCCACGAACCCTGAAAGTGCCCGACTTGTCTCCGCGAACAGTATTGTTTTCGCCACCGCCCCCGCCAAAAAGCATGGGAGCCAAATATTTGATGTCCTTGCAATTTGCTAAAATGACTTTGATGTCGGAATTGTGCATGTTCCAGGTACGGCCTTTTTTGAAACCGTGATAAGGAACGGTTGTTTGTTCCGTGTAGAAAAAACACGAGTTGGTTGCGAAACCTTTGATGCCATCCATCATGCCGTTTTCAAGGCCGTTTCCCGCCCCCAAAAGGATGGTCAACATCAGAATGCCCCAAAAAACACCAAATGCGGTGAAGATGCTGCGCACCTTGTTTCGGGTGATGGTTTGCCAGATTTCCTGCCATTTATCGAGATCGAACATAATTGCTTGGTTTGAAGTTTTTATTCGGCACGCATGGCCTCGATTGGTTTGATTCGTACGGCCTTCCTGGCAGGTATGTAACCAGCGATCAGGCCGGCGATGATCAATATCAAGGTGGCAAGTAGGACGACATTGAGGTCTACGGAAGGGTTCATGAAAATGGAAAAAGAACGTTCTCCATCAGCTCCGGCTTTCTGCCCACTGGTCATGCCCAAATTAAGCAATTCCAAAATGCCGATGCCGAACATCATCCCCAAATAACCAAAGATGGACGTGATGACAATGGATTCCAACAAAATGGATGAAAGGATGTTTCCCGGGGTGGCACCCAATGCTTTTCGGATGCCGAACTCTCTGGTTCGTTCCTTTACCGTGATAACCATGATGTTGCCCACACCCACGATGCCTGCTATCAATGTGCAAATGCCTATGAACAACACGAATAAATCAATGGTCGAAAAAATGGTCATGGTTTGAACATAGTCGGAGGCTTGGTTCCATAAACCAATTGTATTCAAGTCGTCGGGACTGATAATCAGTTCCCTCCCCAACGTTTCTCGGATTTTCTGGCCAAAGTCATCGTTTTCTTGCTTGGTGACGAGACCTTTTACGGAGAAGTTGATGTTTTGAACCACTGTTCCAAGGTTATAGAGCTTCTGAGCTGTGTAAATGGGCATGTAGCATTTGGCTTCGTTGTCGAAGGACGTCTTCATATCGACCCCGATAACCTGGAACGATAGATTGTCCACTTTAACCCATTTGCCAACTGGATTGACGTCCTTAAACAGCGCTTTTGCCACTTTTTTGGACAAAACAATGACCTTGCGTTCGTTCGTCATATCCCTTTCATTCAGGAATCGACCATTCCCGGTATTGAACGTCATGTTGGAAATGATCTGATAATCTGGTTGAACTCCGTAGATTTGAAACATTCCATTTTCCGTACCGTATGCTACCGTAGACGAGCGATCGACTTGTCCGGAAATCTTGTCGATTTGATAAAAGTGGTTTTTTAAATACGCGATGTGCTCATTGTTGAGTTTGATCCTGCGGTAAGCTTTCAGCCCTTTGTAGGGCATGGTTGTGCGTCCAGCCCAAATCATCATGGTATTGCTGGCTCTGTCGTTGAAGTTGGATGTGACCCCGTTTTTCAACCCATTGCCTGAACCCAATAAAATAATGAGCATGAATATTCCCCACGCAACCGCAAACCCCGTCAGAAAGGTGCGGAGCTTGTTTTCCCTCATGGTGGTGAGGATTTCGGTCAGGGTATCAAATTCCAGGAATCTCATGACCGTTTAGTGCATCGGATTCGATGATGCCGTCTTTCAGGTGAATGATTCGTTTGGTTTTGTCAGCAACTGACTTTTCGTGGGTGACTATAATCATGGTGATGCCGGTTTTGTTGACATCACTCAGCACCTGCATCACTTCTTCCGTGGTAAAGGAATCAAGGGCTCCAGTCGGCTCATCGGCCAATATAACCTTAGGTTGCGAAATCAATGCCCTAGCAATGGCAATACGTTGTTTCTGCCCACCGGACAATTCGTTGGGAAAATGGTGCCACCAATCTTTCAGACCCATCATGTCCAGATATTCCATGGCCTGATTTTGTCTCTTTTTGCGTGAAACACCCTGATAATACAAGGGTAACGCAACATTTTCCAAGGCATTCTTGAAATTGATGAGGTTGAAGGATTGAAAGATGAATCCTATCATCTGATTTCGGTATTCTGCTGCTCGTTTTTCAGTGAGATTTTTAATGAGCGTACCGTTCAGGTAATAATTGCCTGTTTCGTAGTCGTCTAATATCCCCAAAATGTTAAGCATGGTCGATTTACCGGAACCGGACGCTCCCATGATGGAAACAAATTCGCCTTCGTTGATGTTCAGGTTAATGCCCTTCAAGACATGCAGTGGTTGAATGCCGGGATAGGTCTTGTTGATTTCTTCAAATTTGATCATAATCTCCGTTACTGACGTTTTGTTTCGGAAGTGTTTAGGTTTTTGTCTGTTTGATTTGACTCGTCATTCTGGAAAAGGTTGAATCGACGTAGTATTTCTTCGAGCGGTATTTGAAGCAAAGATATTGTTTTGTAAAAACTGGGCAGTGTGTTTGAAAAAAAATCTTCGCGACGAAAATCCAATATTTTTTTAACAGCATCCTCTTCGACAAAATAGCCGATTCCACGCTTGTTGAAGATGATTCCGCGCTGTTGCAGAAAGTCGTAAGTGCGTAATACGGTGTTTGGATTTACTTGAAGGCTGACACCCATTTCACGAACTGATGGAATCTTTTCAAGGGGAGGCCAAGTGCCTGCTAAAATCTGTTCACAGAGTAAATCTCCGATTTGCAGAAAAATGGCTTTGTTTTCGTGAAATTCCATAATCAGATTTGTTTTTTATTGAGCAAAACATAGGAACCGCTCCAAAGTAGAAGTGCGACGATTCCGAGTATCCATTCGATTTTCAACCCGATCACCTCCAGGACATGCTGTAGGGGCATACCGTTGATGCTACTGTCCATGGATCCATTCAAATTGATGCTGAAGCCGTGGTTTTGAACCAATTGGGCGTTGATGAGGTAGTGCTTGGCATACCAGGCAAACGCCATTGTAAATATCAAGACAATGCCGATATAAGATACCAACGTTTTGACAATTGGATTCTTACGAAAAAAGAGTGAACCGAAAAAGAATACAGAATGCAGGTACATGACCGTAAGGAATACATTCCAAACATGCTTCCAATCAGGGAAACCGAAACCTGAGCCCATTCCTGTGATGAGATTTCCCAAATCGATACCCACCAACTGAACCCCGAAGTAGATCAGTTGAGCTACGGTGAATGCAAAAAGCGATGAATACAGCCAAGCAGCGGAATACTTTTCGAGAATGGTTGCTGGGGTCATTAAATATTGAATGCCAGATGGAGTGCTGCGAAGTTTGTTGAAAACATCCTGGCAAGCCATCACACTTAAAATGACGGTCATGAATACGGCTGTCTTATAAAAGTCTCCCATATCATGTTGGGTGGAACTTGTGAAATAATCGGCAAGGCTGAAAACCTGGAACCCAATGAATATTAACAAGATCAAACCGTGACGATTTTTGTTTTGACGAAACAAAATCATGAATTGTTCAGAAAAACGGGCTATGCTAAACATGTTGTTGCGTTTTAATGGTTGAATACTGAGCGAATAGTGTCCGGTTGCTGGGTGGCCAAATTGAAAAGGGCTTCCAGATCAATTCGACTGTCTGGGTCGTTCTTGCCTGGGAAAATGGCAACGAAACCTTTGGGTGTGAACTCGCTATAAAGTAAATTCGGCTGGTTCTCGATGGAGAACAACGTTTTGAATTCGAGCTTTCTGCCAATTTCCTCCGTCGTTTCGTTCATCAATACTTGACGATTTTCGAGAATGATGATGGTGTCGATGAGGCTTTCCAGGTCGCGAACCTGGTGAGTGGAAAGTATGAGGCAACGATCGTCGGTGATTGCTTCGGCCACCAACTTGCGAAACTGAGTTTTGGATGGAATGTCGAGACCGTTGGTAGGCTCGTCCAAAATAAGGATGCGGCATTTGGTGGCAAGGGCGAAACAAATGCTCACTTTTTTTCGTTGACCGAACGACATGCTCTTGAGTTTGTCGTTTGTATTGATTTCGAATTCTTTAATGCAATAATGAAAGTAATCCATGTCGAATTTGGGGTAGGAACCGGCAAACATGTTTAAATAACCTTTGACCGTCGTGTCCGGCAACCAGATTTCTTCAGGAAGGAAGAAAAGTTCTTGAAGCATTTCCGCCCGGTGTTTTTTTGATTCATTGCCGAGAACCATGCTGACTCCACTTTGTGGTAAACGAAGGCCTGCGATGAGTTTGAGCAGGGTCGTCTTGCCGGCACCGTTTTTGCCCAACAAACCGTAAATATGCCCTCCTTCTAAATGCAGTGACAAATCCTCAAAGAGACTTCTGTTCTTTGAGTAGGTGAAATTCAGATGACTAAGTTCAATCATGACTGCTTATTGAGTTGGTGTATTAATGTACTAAGACACCGCAAAGGAAATGCACTTTTTGCCATTTTCCAAATTATTTTTCGGTTTTTTTTATTTTTTTTTGTAATAGGCCTGAATCGTTCATGAAAGCTTAAATAAATTGACATCGGATTTAAGGAATTCCTGCTTTTTTTTACATTAAAAGTGCTTTTAAACACGAAGAATTATGTAGCTTTGCACGCTAATGCAAGCCTTTTGTTAGGCCCCCAACAAAATTTTCCCACATGTCTGCCAATAAAGTCATTAAAACAGCTCTTGTATCGGTATTTTACAAGGATGGTCTGGATGAAATCCTTATCAAACTGCACGAACAAGGGGTGTCGTTCCTTTCTACCGGAGGAACCCAACAATTCATCGAATCCTTAGGCTTGCCCTGCAAAGCAGTGGAAGACCTCACTGGATATCCATCCATTTTGGGTGGCCGCGTTAAAACACTTCATCCCAAAGTTTTCGGCGGCATTCTGACTCGTCGCGAACTGGCTAAGGATGTTGAACAATGCGAAGAATATGATATCCCTGAAATCGATTTGGTTATTGTCGATCTCTATCCTTTTCAGGAAACAGTGGCATCTGACGCTTCTGCCGAAGACATTGTGGAAAAAATCGACATCGGTGGCATTTCGCTCATACGAGCTGCTGCTAAAAACTTCAACGATGTAGTGATTGTGGCTTCCAAAGGCCAATATGCTCCATTGTTGAACATCATCAACGAAAAAGGTGCTGAAACCTCCATTGAGGACCGTCGCTGGTTCGCCAAAGAGGCATTCGGTGTATCTTCTTTATACGATTCAGCCATTTTCAATTGGTTTGATGGGGGCGAAGGTTCCCAGTTCCGCAGTGCAATGGATAATGCCAAGAGCCTGCGTTACGGTGAAAATCCTCATCAAAGAGGGTATTTCTATGGCGATTTTGAAGAAATGTTCGAACAACTTCAAGGCAAAGAAATATCTTACAACAACTTACTCGATATCGATGCGGCTGTTTCGCTGATCAATGATTTTGACGAAACAACATTTGCCATCCTGAAACACAACAATGCTTGCGGTATCGCTTCACGTCCAGTGTTAAAAGATGCTTGGGCTGCTGCATTGGCCGGAGATCCCGTTTCTGCTTTCGGAGGCGTGCTCATCACCAATTCCGTTGTAGACGAAGCCACTGCAGAAGAAATCAATAAGATTTTCTTTGAAGTGATCATTGCTCCCGATTACGATGTGGAAGCATTGAAAATTCTGACTTCCAAGAAGAATCGCATCATTTTGATCTTGAAAGAAGAATTCGTAGCTCCCAAAAAACAATTCCGTTCGTTGCTCAATGGCGTTCTGGTACAAGACAAGGATTCTCATACTGAAGAAGCTGAAGACTTGAAAACGGTGACCGTTCATGCTCCGAGCGCAGCTCAAGTCAAGGACTTGCTTTTTGCCAATATTATTGTAAAACATACCAAATCGAATGCCATCGTTTTGGTTAAAGACGGACAGCTTTGCGCCAGCGGCGTAGGCCAGACCTCCCGTGTGGACGCCTTGCGCCAGGCCATCGAAAAAGCTGCTTCTTTCAACATGAATTTGAACGGAGCTGTTATGGCATCCGATGCGTTCTTCCCTTTCCCTGACTGTGTGGAAATTGCAGACCAGGCGGGCATTAAAGCTGTGATCCATCCAGGAGGTTCCATCAATGATCAGAAATCCATCGATTATTGTGATGAACACGACATGGTCATGGTTTTGACCGGTTACAGACATTTTAAACATTAAATACAACTATGGGATTATTTTCTTTTACACAGGAAATCGCCATGGACTTGGGAACGGCGAACACCATCATCACTTGCAATGATAAGATTGTAGTTGATGAACCCAGCATTGTTGCCCTCGACAGGCGTACGGACAAGCTTTTGGCCGTAGGTACACAGGCACAGTTGATGCATGGTAAGACCCCTGAAAACATCAAAACGGTTCGTCCGTTACGGGATGGGGTGATTGCCGATTTCTATGCAGCAGAACAAATGATGCGTGGCCTCATCAAAATGGCCACTTCCAAAAAACGACTTTTCTCCCCGAACTTACGCATGGTGATTTGCGTACCATCTGGTTCCACTGAAGTGGAATTGCGTGCTGTACGTGACTCTGCCGAACACGCCGGTGGTCGGGACGTCTATATGATCTTTGAACCGATGGCCGCAGCTATTGGTATTGGCATTGATGTAGAAGCGCCCGAAGGAAACATGATCGTTGACATAGGTGGTGGTACGACTGAAATCGCCATCATCTCCCTAGGTGGCATCGTGGCCAACAAGTCCATCCGCATCGCCGGTGACGATTTTACAGCTGACATTCAGGAATACATGCGTCGCCAGCACAATTTGCGCGTGGGTGAACGTACTGCCGAACAAATCAAGATCAACGTGGGTTCTGCGCTGACTGAGTTGGAGAATCCCCCCGAAGACTACATTGTTCACGGGCCGAACCAGATGACGGCATTGCCCATGGAAGTGCCTGTTTCTTATCAGGAAATTGCTCATTGTCTTGAAAAATCCATTTCAAAAGTTGAAATGGCCGTATTAAGTGCTTTGGAACAAACGCCTCCGGAGTTGTATTCCGACATTGTTCGCCGCGGTGTATACCTGGCGGGTGGTGGTGCGTTGTTGCGCGGATTGGCCAAACGTTTGAGCGATAAGATCAACATACAATTCAATGTGGCAGAAGACCCCTTGAGGGCTGTTGCTCGTGGTACTGGTGTCGCTCTGAAGAATGTGGATAAGTTTAACTTCCTAATCCGATAGGATTTTTGTTTAGGTTGCTTAGCTTTTTCATTTCCTAGAAACTTAACCGGCCAATGCGAAATATCCTGAGGTTCCTTGCTAAGTACAGTACTGTCCTGTTTTTCGTTTTGATGCAGGCACTTTCGCTATACTTGTTGTTCAACTACAACAACTTCCAGCAAAGTGCCTTGTTCAGTACGGCGAATAAATTGAACGGCTGGATTTATTCGATAGAGGAATCGGTTTATGGTTATTTTTATCTTCGGGAAAACAACGAAAGTCTGCTTCGTGAAAACAACGAATTAGGGATTCGGATTGCCAACCTGGAATCTGCACTCAGGAACTATACGGATTCTACAAAAATCCCTTTGCTTCGGATGAAGGAATCGGATGAGTTCAGCTTGATTTCTGCCCGAGTCATTCAAAATTCGGTTACGCATTATCGAAACTTCATTACCTTGAATGTAGGTAAAATGGATGGCGTCAAGCCCGAAATGGGTGTAGCCAATTCCGATGGAATCATTGGGGTGGTCAGCTTGGTTTCAAACTACTATTCGGTAGTTATTCCTGTGTTAAACAGGGATCAACGTTTCAGTTGCAAACTGAAAAATAACAATGCCACCGGTTCGCTAACATGGGACGGGGTAGACAGACGATTCGCTTTTTTGGAAGAAATTCCACCTTATGTAGCAGTTTCTAAGGGAGATACTGTTGTGACCAGTGGTTTTTCCGCCGTATTCCCAGAAGGGCTTATGGTCGGTACGGTCGATGATTATAAGATCAGCGAGGATGCAAACTATTTACGTTTGAAAATACGTTTGTCCACACGATTTGATGCACTTTCGAATGTTCGTGTCATACGGTATAAACATCGGGAGGAATTAAAGAAACTGGAAGGGGAGGCTGCGTTATGATGCGATATATCAACCATTTTTTGTGGTACCTTGGATTGATTCTTCTACAGGTATTAATTCTGAACAATACCCATTTTTTGGGCGTGTTCTTGCCCATCGTCTATATTTATGCTTTGCTTCGCTGGCCCCCGGACACATCGCCCTCACTGGTCATTTTGTTGGGCTTCCTACTGGGCTTCTCGGTTGATGTGCTGACCAATACGCCTGGTATGAATGCTTCGGCCACCACTTTAATTGCGTTCCTCCGATATCCGACTTTGCGGTTGTTCGTTTCGAAGGATGATCTTGGATCAAGGGATATTGGTGAGTACACGCTTGCGAACGGCGCATTTTGGAAATATGTCATCTTATTGGTACTCATTCACCACAACACCTTATTTATACTGGAAGCATTTTCTTTTTCAAATACCTTGCTGTTGCTTCTGAAAATTCCCATTTGTAGTTTGTTGACGTTGGTCTTCATTTTTGCTTTCGAACGCATTAACGGCAAAAAAGATGCAAGGAATTGAAACACTTCGCCGGAAGAATGTCATCATCTTGATCATTCTGGGTGTGATGCTGATTTTTGTCGTGCGATTGGCAGTTCTTCAATTGTTTTCGTCTGATTACAAAGCCTTTGCCGACAGTAATGCCTTTATGAAGAAAACCATTTATCCGGCTCGGGGTTCGATTTTTGACCGAAACGGTAAATTGATGGTTTACAACAAGCCTGCCTATGATGTAATGATAACCATTCGTGAAATGGTTGGTCTGGATACCCTCGATTTTTGCCAGACCGTGGGGATCACCCATGCAGAATTCGAGGAACGTATTAGTGAAATTAAGGATCGACGTAAGAATCCCGGATATTCCTCTTATACTCCGCAATTGTTTCTGTCTCAGATGACTGCAGAAACATATGGTGTGTTGCAAGAAAAATTGTTCCACTTCAGAGGTTTTAGCGTACGAAGCAGAACCTTGCGCGAATACATGCAACCCATCGCTTCACATGCTCTGGGTTATGTCGGCGAAGTAAATCGTCGGGATATGGATAAGGATTCCTATTATGTTCTGGGTGACTACAGTGGACGGTCCGGTATTGAAAAGGAATACGAGGAACAACTTCGAGGAATCAAGGGAATAGAGGTTATGTTGCGTGATGCGCACGGTAGGCTTAAGGGCCGCTACGAAAAAGGTGCGCACGACATTAAGGCTCAGCCGGGTCGTGATTTGACGCTTTCCATCGATGCAGCGCTTCAAGCATACGCTGAGAAATTAATGGTCAATAAACGGGGAGCCATCGTAGCCATCGAACCACAAACTGGTGAAATTCTGGCATACGTTTCCGCCCCTACGTATGACCCCGGGCTTTTAGTTGGTCGTAACAAAGCCAAAAACTTTAAAGACTTGCAGGATTCACCTCAAAAGATTTTCCTGAACCGACCCATTCAGTCCAACTATCCGCCGGGATCCACTTTCAAGCCGGCGCAGGCTTTAGTCCTTCTGCAAGAAAACATCATCAATCCATTCACCAGTGTCGCTTGTCATCAGGGATATTATTATGCACCAGGCCATAAAGTGGGCTGTCACGTGCATCCATCTCCATTGAACTTGGTTCCCGCAATTGCAAATTCTTGCAATGCCTATTTTTGTTCAGGCTATCGTTCCATGATGGACAGCCGGAAGTATCCCAATGTCCAGGTTGCCATGGACACCTGGAAGGATTACATGGTTTCCATGGGGTTTGGTTACAAGCTCGGTGTAGATTTGCCCTACGAAAAACGTGGAATGATTCCAAACAGCAAATATTATAACAAATGGTATGGACAACGGGGTTGGAGAGGGGCTACCATCATTTCGAATGCCATCGGACAGGGTGAAGTGCTTGCTACTCCCATGCAGATTGCCAATTTCTGTACCATTATTGCGAATAAGGGTTGGTACATCACGCCGCATTTGGTTAAGAGAGTGAAGGGAACAACCTTGGATACGCTTTATACTCGCAAGAATTTCACGATGATCGACTCCTCGTACTTCAATTATGTTCAGGAAGGCATGAGGGGCGCTGTCGTAAGCGGAACGTCCACAGGCGTTGATGTGCCTGGTATAGAGGTTTGTGGTAAGACAGGTACTGCTCAAAATGCAGGCCCCGACCATTCCATCTTCATGTGTTTTGCACCCAGGCAAAATCCAAAGATTTGTTTGCTTATTTTTGTAGAAAATGGCGGGTTCGGCGCCACGGTAGCCGTTCCGATGGCTAGTTTGCTCCTTGAGAAATATTTGAAGGGCTCCATTGCCGAAAATAGACTTTGGAAAGAAGAAAATTTGTTGAAAATTAATTTGATGCGCTTTGTCTCGCCTTGATAACAACAGTGTCTGGAAATCATTGGACTGGTGGGTCTTTACGATGTATTTGCTGCTTGCTTTGGCTGGTTGCCTGAGCATCTATGGGGCAAGTTATGACTTTGATAATGCTGGTTTTTTTAATTTCAACCAACGCTCTGGAATGCAATTAGTTTGGTTGGGAAGTTCTCTGTTTATCGGCATTTGTATTTTGCTCATTGATGCCAACAACTTTTTCTCATGGTCGTTCGTCATCTATTTGGGAATGATCGGATTGCTTTTGCTCACCGTAGTAATGGGTACCGATGTCAAGGGTTCCCATTCCTGGCTGGTATTGGGGCCAATTCGAATTCAGCCGGCAGAGTTTGCCAAGTTTGCCGTCGCTTTGTTGCTTGCTCGGTACATGAGTTCTTACAGTTTCAACATGAAATCGATGAAGGGATACCTCGGGGTGGCCGGTATTATTATGTTGCCGGTAGGGCTGATTTTTCTGCAGAACGAAACCGGTTCTGCCTTAGTCTTTTTCTCCCTGATGCTTATGCTTTATCGTGAAGGAATGCCTGGCATCATCTTATTTGTTGTCGTTTGTTTGGCTACTTTTTTTGTGGTTGGTTTGAAATATGCTGCGATGCTTTTCTTAGGCGTTACGGTGGTTGGACAGTTTGCTGTACTGTTGTTGGTTCTCATCATAGTGCTCGGTATGGTGCTGATTTATCGGAGGGACGAGCTAACTACGAAAGGTTTGTTCTACATCAACGTGCCAGCCTTACTAATTGGCATCCTTTTTAACGCATTTGGCTGGTGGGTATTCAATCTTTGCTACCTGCAAATTGGGATGTTGCTCGTTTCCTTCATTTATCTCAGCTTCCAATCTTTGAGGTTTCATACAACAAAATACCTCCTCATTGGTGGGTTTGCACTTTTTTCAATCAGTTTTCTATATTCAACCGATTATGCTTTCAACGAAGTGTTGGAACCACACCAACAGATTCGTATTCAGGTACTACTGGGGATGGAAGACGATCCAAGCGGTGCAGGTTACAACGTGAACCAATCTAAAATTGCCATTGGGTCTGGTGGATTCTTTGGTAAAGGCTTTCTAAACGGAACTCAAACCAAACTGAAATACGTTCCCGAACAAGATACAGACTTTATTTTCTGCACTGTAGGAGAGGAAGAAGGGTTCCTTGGATCAGTCCTGATTTTGGGTTTGTATGTGGCGTTGCTTTTAAGGCTCATCGCCATGGCCGAACGTCAACGTTCTGCTTTTTCTAGGATTTATGGCTATTGCGTAGTCAGCATCCTCTTTTTCCACATCTTCATCAATGTTGGAATGGTTTTGGGATTATTGCCCGTCATCGGCATTCCATTGCCGTTCATCAGTTATGGAGGCTCCTCTCTGTGGGCGTTCACCATCCTGCTTTTCATTTTCCTTCGCTTGGACGCAGATCGCTCTCAGCGTCGTTGACCCTTTTCGGAAAACAAATGGACACCAACGTCCTCGATGCCGGGTAAAGTTTTATCTTTAAGCCCGTGTTGAATTTCTATGCTGAACCACTTCGTGCCGGTCGTTTTCTTTATATCAAGGTCTGGTAACCTTTTAGACAGGCTATAAAGCGAACCCCAGCCTGAGCCCAGCCAACGGCCACTGGGTTCAGACAAGACCCAGTTGATGGAGTCCAATTGGTTGGTTCCGTCCGATGTTCTGGTTCGAATGTACAACCAAAGGTTTTGGTAAGGATATAAGTTTGAATGGCGCAAGTTGATTTCAAAGTGCAATTTTTCCGGTACATCGTCCCGCAGGCTGTCTTGAAAGTAAAGCGTTTCGTTTAGTTCCCATCCCTTTGCCGGAATGGTTTCCGAATGGTGATAATGGCTATTTCCCTGACATGACAAGAATACCATACCAAAAAGGCAAAGTGTTGGAAGGAATGTGCGGAGCATCAAGCGTTTTTTTCGGAATTGTTGGAACCGGGTTTCTGAGGTTTCTCAAAACGAGGACCACTGGAAGGATTGCCCCTTCTGTCTTTGTTTTTATTGTGGCCATGGTTTTGATTCGGATGGTTGGGTCGGTTCTGAACCTCTTTTTCAATTTTTGGACGGTCAGAACGAGGCCCTTGATTGTGATCGCGGTTCTTATTTTTGTTTGGCTTCTTGGATTTGTCGAAGCGGTTGAGGGAGTCTTGACCCAAAATGTCGCCAAACTCTCTTTTTACAGGTTCCTTTTCCACTTCTTCGGCCAGACTGTCTACCCGAATGCCCTTTTTATTCAACGCTATGATTTGTTTGGCGCGTTCAACAGGGATAGTGATGGCGTTAGCCAAGAAGTCTTTACTAGTTGAATAAGTCATGGTGCGCTTGAACACATCGGCCTTGAACAAATAATAACTGCTGTCCTTGGTGTCAAGAATAATATCTTTGGCCGGAATGTCACGCTGTGCTTCGGCGTAGGTATCGGTTTCGTAATTCAAACAGCATTTCAACTTGGCACATTGACCCGCAAGCTTCTGCGGATTCAGTGATAAATCTTGATAGCGAGCTGCACTGGTAGAAACGGACACGAAACTCGTCATCCATGATGAGCAGCAAAGCTCTCTGCCACAAGGACCTACTCCTCCAATTCGACCTGCCTCCTGACGAGCTCCGATTTGTTTCATCTCGATTCGCACCCGGAAGGTTTCAGCCAATACCTTGATTAACTGTCTGAAATCGACCCGGTCGTCGGCAATGTAATAGAAGATGGCCTTGTTGCCGTCTCCCTGGTATTCGACGTCACCAATTTTCATGTTCAGTTTAAGCCCTTCAGCAATTTTACGAGATCGAAGCATGGTATCGTGTTCCAATGCCTTTGACTCTTCGTATTTTTCTAAATCTACTGGTTTAGCCTTGCGGTAAACTCGACGAATTTCTTGACTATCAACCCGGAAGTTGTTTTTTTTCATTTGCTTCAACACCAAAGCACCAACCAGGGTGACTTCACCTATGTCATGACCAGGGCTGGATTCTACAGCCACAATGTCCCCTTTCTCGATGGGTATCTTGTTGCTGTTCAGGAAGTAACTTTTACGTGTGTTTTTAAATTGCACCTCCACCCAGTCGGTAAGCTCTTGGGCCTGCGGTAAATCGCAAAGCCAATCGAAGGTGTTGAGTTTTTTTATTTTGAGTCCGCTGCAGCCTTTGTGCTTCATGCAACCGCCGGACAAATTGAGTCTGTATTCCATTGTTTTCTTTTGTAACAGTGTCAAAATTAGGCGAAAAACCCGAACGATGCAAATCTTATTTCTTGAAGAGCATGATCGATTTCAGCGCTAAGTCAAAGAACACCAGTTTGGCGTTCACATTCTGTTCAATGTGCCTTTCTGCCAGTTCCAATTCCTCCATGAACGCCACAATGTTTTTATGGTTGATGAATGGGGAGAATTTCGCAGAAAAGGCTTGCTCGGCCGGTGCTAAATAGTTCAGTTCAGAACGGTGCACATTCATGATGAAATTTTCCCGAACCAGCCGCTGAGCGTAGGTTAAGTATTTTTTGCCTTGCTCACGCCCAATCTTGGACATCTCCTCTGACCAAAGCTTCATATCCTTAAGACTGTGTTGCTTTTCGAGTCTTTTTTCTGCCGAAAAGTTGGCGATGGTATATGCCCCGCGCATGCATCGAGTGAATTGTTGTAGAAAAAGGTTGTTATCCTCGCTGGAATCGATGTACTCCAGGGCTTTTAACCAGCTTCCGTTGGCAAGGTGAATGCAAGCATCCAATTCCGCCTCGTTTAAATTGAAGTTTGCGGTAATGGCAGCCTTGAGTGCTTCAGGCTCGATTCCTTTAACCCAAATGCGTTGTGCCCGGGAAAGGATGGTGGTCAGCAACTGTTCACTGTTCTCCGAAACGAGCAGGAAAATGGTGTTTTCCGGCGGTTCCTCCAAAATTTTAAGCAAACGGTTGGCGCAAACATCGCCCATTTTTTCTGGTAGCCAGATAATCATGACCTTGAACTCAGACTCGAAGGATTTAAAGCTGAGCTTACGAAGAATTTCGTCCCCTTCATCCCCATAAATTACTCCTTGGGCATTTCCGGCCTTGATGTATTCCATCCAACTGTTGTATCCGAAATAAGTATTGGTCGAAAGGAATGCTCGCCATTGGGGTAAAAAGTCGTCACAAACCCATTTCTTACCCGAACTGGGTTTGAAAATGGGGAATACGAAGTGCGTGTCTGGATGGATGAACTTATTGAACTTGTGACACGAAGGGCATTCACCGCAAGAATCGTCTTCGCCGCGGTTGGTGCAATGGATGTAGCGCGTATAGGCCAACGCCAACTGAAACGCACCCGTACCTTCCATTCCGGCAAAGAGTTGGGCATGCGGAATGCGTTCGTCCTTCACCGACTGAAGCAGCTTATCCTTGGTCTTTTGTTGTCCGATTATATCGCGAAAAAACATGTTTGGATTTTTTCAAAATCTCAACAAAGATAAAAAAAATAAGTACATTTGCACGCCATTGGAGAGTTGGCAGAGTGGTCGATCGTGGCAGACTCGAAATCTGTTGTACCGCTTGCGGTACCGGGGGTTCGAATCCCTCACTCTCCGCAAGAAAATCAAGGAAAAAACGAACGCAGTTCGTTCCTGAAAGCAAAATTCCTTTTTCGCCAAGCTTGCTTGAGTGAAAAAGGAATTTCGCTTTCAAGGCGATTCCCAAAGGGAATCGTTTTTCCTTGATTTTCTTTAGCGTCCCCTCTGGGGATCGCGGCACGCAGTGACGCAATTCCCAGAAAAGGTAATCAATGTCACTTATTCAATTTAAAACTAATCGGAACAGCATACCTTACTGGAACATCTTTCCCATTTTGTTTGCCAGGTATCCAATCAGGCATGTTTTCAACCACTCGCTTGGCCTCATTATCCAAGTCTTCATCGACCGAAGCCAATATTTTAACTTCAGTCACTTTACCCTCGGCATCGATTACACAGGAGCAGATCACACGACCTTCCACAGCCTTCATTGCTGCTTTACTAGGATATCTTACATTGTTTCTGATGTATTCCATCAATGCCTTATTCCCTCCTGGAAACTGGGGCATCTGTTCGACCATGTAAGTGACAGGTTTGCCATTGGGTTCTTTAACATCTTTCTTGTCTAAAGTAACTGGATAACCCACGACCACTGTTTCGTTGATTTGCAGTGTCTCTTCTTCCATTCTTACAGACATTGAATTGTTTATCGGATAACTGGCATTTTTGTAACCGATGCAAGAGAACCGTAGCGTGTTGTTTTTATTTTTGGCTTCCAGTTCAAACGTTCCATCGTCTTTGCTGATGGTCATACCAACAGCTTTACCTGTGGGGTCGACTTCAACAATGCTGACCGAAGTCAAGGCTTTTTCATCGGTGGAGCGGAACACTTTCCCTTTAATCTTAAGGTTTACGGATTCCACTTCTGCAGTACTATTTGTTTTTTCTTCTGCAAGTTGCTTGGTTTGAGCCCCATCTTCGACTGCAAGTATTTCCCCTATGCTCGAAAGTAAAGGATT
Organism: Bacteroidales bacterium; assembly: GCA_035719105.1. GTDB lineage: Bacteria > Bacteroidota > Bacteroidia > Bacteroidales > UBA1402 > UBA8389. Next base: position 585,386 of record DASTGN010000004.1, read on the forward strand.
TTCCACATTTTTATCTACCTGCTGGTTGTTTAGTCCAGAGACTTCATTAATTTTGTCAACCGCCTGAACTTCCAAACTGGACACTTCAGGATGAGCAAATGCAAGCAATGTGATACATGTCAGCGGTAGCACATACAGATACTTCAACGCTGCCCTTGGATTTGATTTTTCTTTTAACATCATAGTGATTCTTTTTTTAAGTGAACTGTGATTAAAGCTGTTGGCCATAGAGTAGAGCCTTGAGCCAACAGCTTTTTTAATGATTAATAATTGGTATTGTTTTGCATCGATGCCTTGATTAATCACCATTTCGTCCGCTTCGAACTCGTGGATGCTTTGTAATTCCTGTTTGAGCAGCCACGCTGCTGGGTTAAACCATTGAAAGAGAATGCAGAGATCTGCCAAGTACAAATCCCAAGAGTGTTTTCTGCGAATATGCGCCAACTCGTGCGATATAATCACGTTACCATTTTCTTCCAGGTCACTTTTTGAAATGAGTATGTATTTCATCCAACTGAACGGTGCAATTTGTTTGTCATGAACCAGTAAAATGAATTCTTTTTCTTGTCGAAAGGTACGGCTACAACGAAAAAGCATTCTCATCCGGAACAACGACCAAATTTGCCTACTTGCATAAAATACCATACCAGCCAGATACGTCAGAAGTAAAAGGAGCACCCCTATTCGAGCAGAGTTTGGTGTGGTTTCAGCCTTGATTGTTTGCACTTCGTTAATCGTTTCGGCTTGTAGGAAAAAATTCTCGGCATCGACAATGGGTTGATTCAACTCAGACGAAGCACTGAAGTTTATTTTAACAAAAGGTAAAACGAAAGAAAGGATCATTAGGCAAAGTAAGGCTATTCTATTGTGGCGGTGAAACGTATCTTTACTCAGCAAGAGCCGATAAAATAAATAAAACACAATCAGGCAGATAGCCGTTTTGATGATGTAGATCAAGAAGGTACCCATGGCTTGGAATCGTATTACCGTTTGCTTTTCTCAACCTCTTCAATCAACTTCTTTAAGTCGTCTAAGGAAATGGTTTCCTCTTTGACCAAGGTGGATACAGCTCCCAAGTAGGAGTTGCCGAAATATTTTGTAATGACACTTTTGAGCGTTGATTTGCTGAATGCGTCTTCACTGACTGCTGCAAAATACTGATAGGAGTTTCCATAAACCGTATGCGACAAATAACCTTTGTCCTCCAATCCACGTACAATGGTTGAAAGTGTATTGAAATGAGGCTTGGGCTCTTCATAGAAATCCAATAGTTGTTTGACGAAAAGGGGACCCTTTTCCCAGAAGAAACCCATCAGTTCTTCTTCTTTGGTTGTTAATGATTTCATGGTCGTGAAGTTTTTCACAAATAAACTAAATTATGTAGTTGAATAACTAAAATAATTAGTTAAAAAACTAAAAAATATAGTTTGAAGCCTATTTTAAAGATAAAATAAAGCCTTCGAGCAACCTAAAAGTAAGAATGAGTTTGTACTTGGCGGTGTTGGAACTTAGCCGAAAAGGTTACTCAGCAAAAAATTTAAGAAAGGCAAAAAAACGACACGATAGTAACATTCGTAAATGTATATTTAAGATCACTTATATTAGAGAAGGAATAAAATGTCGGTTTTGATTGGAAAAGATTTCACGGAATGCGTTGTATAGGGTTCTGAAACGTATTAACAAGTACAAGGTGCAAAATTGAACGTAAAACGGAATATCCAGTTTTGGATTCAGAAAGTTATTAACCTGTTTATACATCCATGAAAATGACACACAAAATTATTTTTTTACTTTATTTTTTATCGTTGTCGTCGGTATGCTTGTTGGCTGGCAACTCAAAAATCATCTCCATTTATTCTCCGGACAAACATACGCGAGCCGAATTTACAGCCGATGGCAAAACACGACTTCACTATCGGGTATTTTCAGACAACAGAGAGGTCATTGAATGGTCAGATGCCGGATTGGAAACCAATCGGGGAGTGATCGGATCGAATGCGGTCATTGTGAGTCAAAAACATCGGATAGTTGATGAAAAATTCGCATGGAGACTCGGCGAGAGCGATACCATTGTCAATCAGTACAATGAGCTGGTGTTGAATTGCATGTCCAACCGTTTGCCGTTCCAACTGATTATCCGCGCTTACAATGGCTCCATCGCTTTTCGTTACGATTTGTCATCTGCAGGTGTTCAGACCATCAAGCGCGAATTGACAACCTTCCATTTTTCTCAGTCTTCAATTGTTTATCAATACAATCATGAATCGGTTTTTACACCTACTGCGATAGATACGTTGAAAAAAACGTGTGATTTGCCGGCTACGATTCATTCCGGCTCCTATTATCTCACTGTGGGAGAGGCAGAGAATGAGAGCTATACTAAAGCTGAATTCATTAAAGGTGCATTACCAAATACACTAGCTGTCGCCTTTATGCACGACACGGCGGTGATTGTAGCCGATCATTTCCAAACACCGTGGCGCACGATCAGTCTGTCTAAAACAGCTGTCGGTCTGCACAACTTCAGCGACTTATACCTGCGTTTAAACACTACGACTGTTAAAGATATTCCCAACTGGATTGAGCCCGGAAAGCTGATCCGTGCGCAGCTTAGCACGCAAAGTGGTCTCGAATGTATCGATTTCGCTGTGAAGCATCATTTTCAATATATTATGTACGATGGAGGCTGGTATGGACTTGGTAAACTTTCACCCAATCTGAACCCAACCCGATCTATACCTGCCATCGATCTTCAGAAAGTGATCAGTTACGGAAACGAAAAAGGTGTCAAGGTGATTCTTTATGTGGACAATGGTTTGACTGCCTATATGGATTCGCTTTTGCCGTTGTACAAAAAATGGGGAGTGGCAGGGTTTAAGTTCGGCTTTGTGGATGGTCGGTCACAAAAGGGAATCACGTGGCTTAACCAGATGATTCGGAAAGTAAATGACTATGGTTTCATACTCAATATTCACGATAACTATAAACCTACGGGGTTGAGCCGCAAATATCCGGCATTGCTTACGCAAGAGGGTATTCGTGGTGACGAAAACAGTCCGGATGCATTTCATACTACCACGCTACCATTTACTCGCTTCCTAGCAGGACCGGCCGATTTTACCTTCTGCTTCCCCAACTCAAAAAATAGTTTCAGTAAAAACATAAAGGTGAGCAAAGCGCAACAAATGGCCCTTATGGTTGTGTATTTTAGTCCGTTACAAGCCGTATTCTGGTACGGCAAGCCACTTGATTACACAAACGACGAAGAGATTGAATTTTTCGATTATGTTCCTACCGTGTGGAACGAATCACACTATTTGGCAGGCGAAATAGGTAAAAATATCAGCGTTGCTCGTCGTGACGGATCAACCTGGTTTGTTGGTAATGTGGCCGGATTTGAAGATTGGATAGGCTCTGTTCGCTTTGATTTTCTGAGTGCCGGACAACGTTATGAAGCGACTGTTTATGAAGATGATGGCGCTGGAAATATTCGCAAACGAATTGAAATCCTGAAAAAAGACGATGTTTTCCCATTTGATATTAAGGCAAAGGGAGGTCAGGCAATGATTATCCGGAAAAAGTAAAAACAAATAAAACCAATTACGATGAGACTTTCAATTAACAGAAAATCAATTATTGCTTGGTGCTTTATGGCACTCTTTACAGGCATGCATGCTCAGAAGCAGCATGTTATTCGTCCATGTGAAGTGTGGCCCGATGTGGATGGTGAACATATTCAGGCACATGGCGGCGGAATCATCAAGGTGAAAAGCACCTATTACTGGTATGGCGAGCAACGGGCAAAAGATCTTGATCCGCAATATAGATATGTGAGTTGCTATTCCTCCAAGGATCTGATAAACTGGAAATTTAGAGGAAATGCTCTGACAATATTACCACCTGACACGCTGGGAGAGGGATGGGTTTTGGAACGCCCAAAGGTCTTTTACAACGGAAAGACAAAAAAGTATGTCATGTATTTTCATATAGACGATAAACGTTATCAGGTGGCACAGGTTGGAGTGGCCATAAGCGATAAGCCAACAAGTGGTTTTACGTACGTGAAAAGATTTAGACCGCTAGGCCAGCAGAGTCGTGATATCGGGCAATTTATCGATGATGACGGAACGGCATACTTAGTTTTTGAAGACCGTCCAAACGGATTCCATATTGCTAAACTGTCAGACGACTACATGACGGTGGAAAAAGAAATGACTTTGGTAAAAGCACACATGGAGGGCGGAGCCATTGTTCATTATCAAGGGTTGTATTATGCAATAGGTTCGGAACTGACAGGCTGGCGTGCCAATCCGAACAAATACGCGACAGCGCCTTCGCTCGAGGGTCCCTGGACAGAATTTAAAGACATTGCACCACAAAATACCAATACCTATGGATCGCAGTCTACTATGATGATCAAGGTGACAGGAACCAAGAAAACATCTGTTATTTTTATGGGCGATATCTGGAAACCGAAAACACAATGGGATTCCCGATATTTGTGGATGCCGCTGGAGATAGGAGAAGGTAAATTGTGGCTTCCAGAGCCAAAACCCTTTACATTAAACGTGAAGACTGGCGAAGTGTCGATTGTGAAATAATTTGTGATTAAGATGCCAAATTCTTGGTATAAATACCATCGTTTTGTTGCGCTACTATCGGTACTGATTCTTACTGGTTGTGCACACTGTTTTGCACAGGTGTGGCAATGGTCGGTTCCTGTTGCGGGCGTTGACAATAATGCTCAGGCTTTTCTATGGATCCCCCCAGGTTGTAAACAGGTGAAAGGGCTTGTGTTAGCGCAACACAACATGGAGGAGATTTCGATTCTCGAAAATCCATTGTTCCGAAAGGAGATGGCATCACTCGGTTTTGCCGAAATCTGGGTTTCCCCATCTCCCAATGTGCTGAAGTTTTTCGATTTTAGTAAAGGCGCTGGAGCGATTACGTTGAACTATATCGACAGTCTGGCAAAGATATCCGGTTACAGTGAGTTGTCGTATGTTCCAGTGGTACCCCTTGGGCATTCGGCTGCAGCAAGCTTTCCCTACTATTTTGCCGCCCTCTATCCCGATCGCACCTTGGCCGCCGTTTCTACAAGTGGACAATGGCCCTATTTCAGGAATCCTGTAATAGCTACTGATATCTGGGGACAACGGAATGTCGATTACATTCCCTGCTTGGAGACGATGGGAGAATACGAGGCAGCCGAGACCTGGTCGACGGAAGGATTGAAGGAGCGGCTGGAGCATCCACTGATACCCCTGAGTATGCTGGCAGTGCCGGGTGAAGGCCATTTTGCCAGTTCCGACGGTAAATCAGCATTTATTGCTTTTTATATTCGTAAAGCAGTGCAATACCGTTATCCGGCAAAATATGAGAATGGAAAAACTCCCGTATTGAAACCGGTTGATCCAACAAAAACGGGTTGGCTGGCCGATAAATGGCGCAAGGATCTTTCGCCAACTGCCAAGGCTGCTCCTATTGGTCAATATGAAGGCGATAAGAAAGAGGCGTTCTGGTATTTTGACAAGGAGACGGCCCGTGCAGTTGAGAAGTACGGTAAAAAATTCCGAGGAATGAAACCGCAATTAGTCGGCTACAAGCAAAATGGAAAAATGGCATTGCAACAGAACACCCACTTGCAGGTAGGACTAAAATTTATACCAGAAAACGACGGCGTAACATTTTATCTGAAAGGAGCATTTTATGATACGGTACCGGTGGGTTCACCCCGTTTGCCGATTTGGACGGGCTTGCCGGCAGGTACTCCAATCAGTCACTCGAAAAACGTTGAGGCTATTACCATCGAACGGATTTGTGGACATTTCAGAAAAGTTTCCGATACAATATTTGTCATGGCGTTAAACCGTGAAATTAATCTGAAAGCTCCGAAATTCACATTTATCTTTGCCGTGAAGCATCCAGGTAATAATAAGTATAAATCGGCTGTTCAGCAAGGCGAAATGGTTTTGCCAGGTGCGTTGAAAGAGGGAACCGATCAAATCATTACCTTCGCTCCTATACCCGATCAAAAGGTGGGAGTGAAAGAGTTGCCCTTGCTTGCGACATCCGATGCTGGAGTGCCTGTTTATTTTTATGTGTTATCGGGACCGGCTGAAGTAGAGAGGAATGTTTTGAAGTTTACCCCAATTCCTCCAAAGGCAAAATATCCGGTAAAAGTGACCGTCGTGGCGTGGCAATACGGACATTCATTTGAACCGAAACTAAAATCGGCCATTCCGGTTGTGCGAAATTTCTATTTAACAAAATAAAAAGTGTGTTGATTATGCAAAAAATGAAAATGATTATTTTGTTGTTCTTTTTTATCGGTGCACTTGCGTTACAGGCGCAGCCATTTATTCATCCAGGGTTGTTGCATAGCAAGGAGGATTTGGAGCGGATGAAGATGGCTCTTATCCAAAAGCAAGAGCCGATTTATTCAGGTTATCTGAAATTTATTCAGAATCCGGTGTCGCAATCCGACTACAAGATGCTGGGGCCTTTGCCAATGGTAGGTCGCAATCCCACGGTAGGGCAGAAAGAGTACGATTCGGATGCCAACGCTGCTCATCAAAACGCAATTATGTGGTGCCTGACGGGTAACAGAGCGTTTGCCGATAAAGCCATTGAAATTCTCAATGCTTGGTCTTCTACACTGAAATCGATCACAGGACGTGATGCCGTATTGATGGCAGGATTGGGTCCGTTTAAGATGGTAAATGCTGCTGAAATCATACGTTATACCAATGCCGGTTGGGACGAAAAAGATATCCGTCAGACGGAACAGAACTTTAAAGAGGTTATTTATCCGGTAATCAAAGATTTTGCTCCTTTTGCCAATGGAAACTGGGATGCAGCAGCCATTAAAACAATGATGGCGATAGGAGTTTTTTGCAACGACAGGTATATTTTTGAACGTGCTTTACGTTACTATGAAGATGGTTGGGGAAACGGAAGCCTAACTCATTATATAATCAATGAAGAAGGACAAATTCAGGAGAGTGGTCGCGATCAGGCGCATACGCAACTGGGAATCGCCATGCTTGCCGAGTGTTCAGAAATAGCTTGGCATCAGGGACTCGATTTGTACGGATATGATCATAATAGACTGCTGAAAGGCTTTGAATATGTAGCCAAATTTAATCTTGGAAATGACGATGTACCTTTTGAACCGTGGGTAGATAGAACGGGCAAGTACATACATACGGTCATTTCACAGAGTGCCCGCAATCGTCTCCGTGCCGTTTACGAACAAATTTATAATCACTATGTAAACCGGATGAAATTACAGGCTCCGTTTGTAACGCAGGCTGTTGCCAGGATTCGTCCCGAAGGGCCTGGTAATCCAGGTGCCGATCATCCTGGTTACGGAACGCTCTATTACTCACAATCCGCGCGGTCTGAAACAATGCAAACACCAGCAACGGGGTTGTTTACTCCCGGCGGAATTATCGCAACAGGAACAGCCCAGAAAGTTACGCTGCGATGGGTGGCTTCAGTTGGTGCGACAGGTTATGTCATAAAACGTGCAGAAACTAAAAACGGTTTGTTTACAATTATTGGAACCACTTCCTCTTCGGATTTTATCGATAGTAATGTAATAGCTGGTACGACGTATTATTACACTATTTCAGCTCAAAATCACTACGGCACGAGTGAAGACTCTTATGCAGCTTCAATTAACGCTGGTTTGCCCTACCTTTGGAAAGAGCAAACTATTGGTAAGGTTGGACAAAAAGGAAGTGTCGGGTTTGACGGCCAACGATTTACCATTGAAGGAGCGGGTATGGGGATTGATAGCGTCAATAGCAGTTATCACTACTTCTATCACACATTGTCCAATCAGGGGGCTCTGGTTGTCCGTTTTGTGCCGCAGCCAAGTTCGCAATTCACCAGTTTTGGACTAATGGTGAAAAAAACAGTTGCCACTGAAGAAGATTGGGGGGCTTTGATCATTCGTCCTGAGAAAACGGGTGCAATTGAGTCTCCTGACTGGCAGGTTCATTTGCTTTCGAAAACAGCAGTCAACGCCAAAGGGTATGTTGATAAATTTGTCGGTTCACTCAACATCCCAACAGTGACTTTTGGTCGTTTGACTGGTGAATATTGGCTAAAACTAACATTGAACAATGGCAAATTAACGGCGACGATCTCTGAAAACGGTACGGAGTGGCTTAATGCAGGAACCCTTGTGTGGAAAGCCAACAGTGCTTCAATCGGCATTGTTGTTGCGTCGGGCATCGAATCTCGTACGACTCAGGTTCAATTTGATCATGTGAATTTCAGTAAATCAACAAATTGATAATAATATGGAAGGTAGAATGATTTTAAGGAGCAAGTGGACTGGACTGATTACATCATTTCAGCAACGCAATTGGATTGTTTTGTTGTTATTGTCCTTTGTGTTCATTGGTTCGCTTTCTGCACAAAATGAACTGATTGTATATCCGGCATCGGACAGCATTCCGCATAACGATGATTTTACTGTTAAAGTGAGGATTCCAGGTGGAAAGTGGATGGATCTTTATGAGTACCAAGCGTTGGTAGATATGCACGATGTCCGCAAATCGTCGATGTCCTATTTCGATTTTAAGGGGCGAGTGGATGTATCGGTAACATACAATAAAGGCAAAATCCTGTCAGCGCAAATACGTCCGTTATCATATAATATTCATTCGATCATTAAAGGCAAAACGCTTACATTTTCGTTGGAAAAACCCTGTAACCTATCGGTAGAAGTTAACGGCGACCGGTTTCACAATTTGCATCTCTTTTCCAATCCGCCCGAAACCTATAAACCCGATCCGAAAGATACGTCGGTTATCTATCTGGCTCCGGGATTTCATAAAATCAAGGGCGGAACGCTGAATCTTAAAGCTGGCGAGACCCTTTATTTGGCTGGAGGAGCCGTGCTACAGGGAAGTGTTAAATGCGAACATGTGAAAAATGTCCGAATCTGCGGTCGGGGCATCGTGTATAAACCGATAGACGGTGTAGGGGTGAATTTTTCGGATAGCGTATTGGTTGAGGATCTTATCTTCCTGAACCCCACCCATTATACAGTTTGCAGTGGACAATCTACCCATCTTATTATACGGAATATCCGATCTTTTAGTAGTAGGGGATGGGGCGATGGTATCGATCTATTCTGTAATCAGAATGCACTGATTGACGGGGTATTCATGCGAAATTCTGATGACTGTATCGCCGTTTACAATCACCGTTGGAATTTTTATGGTGACAGTCGGAATATCCGGGTACAAAATTCAACGATATGGGCGGATGTGGCGCATGCTATTAATATCGGGGGACACGGTAACGCCGAACCCGGACATTGGGAAACTGTGGAGGATGTTGTATATAAAAACATCGATATTCTAAATCAGGACGAGCCGCAGATGAGCTATCGTGGATGTCTCGCACTGGGCGTTGCAGATGGTAACCTAGTGCGCAATATTCGCTTTGAGGATATTCGTATCGAGGAATTGGAACGGGGGCAGTTGTTTAGTTTGCGAGTAGAGTTCAACAAAAAATATGCCAAGGCATCGGGCAGGGGTATCGAGGATATTTATTTTAAAAACATAAGTTACAACGGGACAAAGGCGACAACATCTATTATTGAAGGGTATGACGACACGCGGATGGTTAAAAATATTGTGTTTGAAAATCTTATGATAAATGGTCAGTTGATATGGGACAAAATGAAAAAACCGGGATTTATGCCGGCTTCCGATTTTGCCAATATCTACGTCGGGCCTCATGTGGAAGGGATAATATTTACAGCATCAGAAAATAAATAATAATAAAACTAACGATGATTAAGCGTGCAATTAGTTCGATTTGTCTTTTAACCGGATTGTCAATTGTTAGTTTATCTCAGAGTAACAAAATACCCACCAATCATTTCGGTCACGCGTTGATCCCCGATATGATAGCCGATGCCAGTATTCAACTTATTGGTGATACATTTTATTGTTACGCCACCACCGACGGATACGATCAGGGGCTGAAAACTTCCGGACCTCCGGTTGTTTGGAAATCAAAAGATTTTGTTAACTGGCATTTTACCGGAACCTATTTTCCATCGGCAGTTAAACAAAAATACTGGGCGCCAAGTAAAGCCGTTGCAGCCAATGGAAAATATTATATCTATCCTACTATCAATGGATTCATGTATCCGGCCGTTTCTGGATCTCCTGATGGACCATTTAAAATTGCTGTAGGACAGGATACCTTGTTCTCACCTTACACAACGGCAACGCTGTTGAAAACGAATGACGGAAAACCTCCTTATGGGATTGACGCAGAAATATTTATCGACGACGACGGGCAGGCGTACGTCTATTGGCAACGACGTCACGCGGCTAGATTACAAGCCGATATGATCACTGTCGATACCAATGTGGTAACCATAAAAACACCCCATACAGTCTATTCGGAAGGGCCTATCTTTTTCAAACGTAGGGGCATCTACTACTACCTGTATACCATTGGTGGCGCCGAAAAATATCAATATGCCTATGTTATGGGAAAACAATCGCCACTTGGACCTTTTGAGGCTCCAAAGGGCAGCAATATCATTTCTACCACTAATTATGACCGGCAGATTTATGGTCCTGGACATGGATGTGTGTTTAGTGTGCCCGGTACCGACGACTACTATTTCGCTTTTCTTGAGTTCGGACGCGGAAGCACCAATCGCCAGACCTTTGTCAACCGGCTGGAATTCAATGATGACGGCTCTATCCGGCCTGTTGATGTTACTATGGATGGGGTAGGTGCACTGAAAAAAGCCAAAACTGAACGAAAACGTTCCGTTGTAAATTCATATGCATCGACTGTGCGAACAGATTTGAAGATCAAACACGAAGGCGACTCATTGTTTCATCGCACTGAATCGTTTGTGACTGATTTCGCTTTTGATGGAGCCAATGGGTCGAGATGGATGCCAGCCGTTCAGGATAGCATCGGTTGGCTCGTTGCCGATCTGGGGAAAATAACTCCGGTTAAACGAAGCGAAATCTATTTTGTGCGCCCCACAGCTGGGCATACGTATCAACTGGAATATTCGATTGACGGGATCAAATGGAAATTGTGCGGAGGAAACCTGGAGCAAAGAATGGAATCGCCGCATACCGACCATTTGAAAATCAAAGCTCGTTATTTACGGGTAACAATAACACGAGGAGTGAAGGGCGTTTGGGAGTGGAATCTATATTAATTTGCGATGAGAAACTTCAGAATATTCTTTGTCTTTATCGGATGTTTGTTGCTGTCTCAACCTCTTTTTCCACAGTTTAGTGGGAAATGGGGCGATCAGAGTGATGGGACTTATGTCAATCCGGTAATTCCTGGCGACTTTAGTGATATAGATGCTATCCGTGTGGGCAATGACTTTTATGCTATTTCTTCTACCATGCAGTTTTCGCCTGGTATGGTGGTACTTCATTCCAAAGATTTGGTCAATTGGGAAATTATTGGGCATGTGGCGGATGATCTTACGCGTATTAGCCCCTCAATGAACTGGGATAGAATGAACTGCTATGGAAAAGGGATCTGGGCTGGATCCATACGCTATTACAAAAAAAAGTTTTGGGTATATTTCGGAACACCCGACGATGGTTTTTTTATGAGTTCGGCCTCTCATGCTGCCGGGCCGTGGGAACCACTACATCAGCTGTGGAGAGTAAAAAATTGGGACGATTGTTGCTCCTTTTGTGATGACGATGGGCAGCTCTATTTTGTAGCGACAAACTTCGGGTTAGATGTTAAGAATCAGCGACATTATAATATTCATCTGTTTAAAATGACTCCAGATGGTAAAAATTTGATGATGGAATCCGATACCATCATTTATCAGGCTAAAGGAAGCGAAGCAAATAAACTCTATAAAATCAACGGATTGTACTACCATTTTTTTAGCCAAGTGAAAGATGAGGGGCGGGTTATCATGATGCAGCGTTCAAAAAGCATTTACGGCCCCTACGAGGTAAAACAGTTGAACCATGTCAATCGATTGAAAGACAAAGAACCCAATCAAGGTGGTCTGATAGGTTTGACAGACGGCAGTTGGTGGTTTCTTACACATCACGGATCCGGGGATTGGGATGGGCGTGTTGCCAGCCTGCTTTCTGTCAATTGGGTGAGTGGGTGGCCCATTATTGGAACGGTGGGCAAAGATACTATTGGTAATATGGTGTGGAAATCTCCCAAACCAATCCGGTTTAAACGCACTACCGTCAAATATAGCACCGATGATTCTTTTTCTTCCGAGATTTTGCGTCCCCAGTGGGAGTGGAACTATCAACCGCGGGCAGAGAAGTGGTCGTTGACAAAGCGAAAAGGGTACTTGCGGTTATACGCTTTCCGCCCCATTCGTCCGGAGGATCGTAAAAATATACTTTTGAGGGCAGGGAATACCCTAACGCAACGGAGCTTGAGAACCCTAGAAAATACAGTAACTGTGAAGCTGGACATCAGTGGAATGGTTGATGGCCAGACTGCCGGAATTACTCATTTTTCGACAGCATCTTTCAACTGGCTGGGTATAAAGCAGGAAAATAGTGTCAGGAAGTTGACCTATAACCAAAACAACGACGAAACTTCGGGTGTGGTATTAAGCGGGAACATGATTTGGATTCGTTCAAGCTGGAGTGTTGACGGTTTGAATCGCTATTTATACAGTCTTGATGGAAAGAGATTTTTCCCGTTTGGAGGTGAAACTCAATTGACATGGGGAAGTTACCGTGGCGACCGGATTGGAATTTTTAATTTCAATACTCAGGCAGATAATGGATTTGTGGATGTGGATTTCTTTCAATATCACTATTCAAAAGAATAAATCAAAGCATTTGAAAATGAAAAAGGTTACTAAATTAATTATCGTATTGATATTTTTGATTAGCGGAGTCAATGTTGCATTGGCCAAAAAGGAAATTAAAATTATTAGCCCTAACAAACGAGTTACCGTTTCGGTCAATACCGAAGGTCGACTCTCCTATTCTATCAATTCGTATGGTACTCAGGTATTGGCAACATCTCCTTTAGGAATCGTAGTTGATTCTATAGACTTAGGTTGTGGTGCCAAAATTGTATCGAATCCATCATTTACTAATATAGATGAAAACTATCCGATTTTTGGAAACCATTCAATGGCAAAGAACCATGCTAATGAAGCCGTAATACCTATTCAAACTGCAGGAAAGATATTTAATCTTATTGTGCGTGTATATAATGACGGAGTTGCAGTCCGTTATACTTTACCTAAAGGCTCCATACACATCGACAGTGAATATACTTCATGGAACCTTCCCGAAAAAACAAAAAAAGTGGCTTGGTCTGGTTTTAGTCAAGGTTACGAAGATCTGAGCCATGTAACAACTGTGGGAGAAATTCCCCAAAACAAACCAGTGATGGGGCCGATTACTTTTGAAGTGGAAGGGCATTTTCTTTCGATTTCAGAAGCTGATTGCGAAACTTTTTCTGATATGGCCTTTGTTCGAAATGGAAATCTACTGAAGGCTACTTTTCCTTTTGCAACAAGCGGATGGAATATTAAACTGAAAACTGACGATAGCGCTTCTGTTTTAAAAGGTACCTATCTTGGATATTCTGTGTCTCCTTGGCGAACAACAATTGTAACTAGAAACCTAACCGATTTGATAAATTCCGATTTATTAATGAACCTGTGCCCTGCACCTTCCAAGAACTTAGACTTTTCGTGGGTTCAACCAGGGCGTTGCTTGTGGCAATGGTGGAGTGTTGGCAGCCCGAAGTTTGACGATCAAAAGAACTGGTATGATGCTGCAGCAAAATTGAAATGGGAATATTATCTCGTTGACGATGGTTGGCGCAATTGGAGTAAACCGGATAAAGATCAGTGGATGTTGTTGAAAGAAGTTATTACTTATGGAAAAAGTGTTGGTGTCAAGTCCATTGTTTGGGTCGATTCCAAAGAAATGCGCGATGCAGATAAACGTCGATCGTATTTAGAAAAGATCAAAGCTCTTGGAGCTTCAGGAATCAAAATAGACTTTATTCCCAAACCAACCCCCGAAATCATGCAATGGTACATGGGAGCAATGCATGATTGCGCTGAGTTACAATTACTGCTAAATTTTCATGGCAGTGTAAAACCCACTGGATTAAGACGAACGTACCCAAATGACATAACACGAGAGGCGGTTCGTGGCAATGAATATCACATGACAAGATACAAAAGGGTCACTCCGTATGAACAAGATGTATGCCTGCCTTTCACTCGATTAATGGCTGGTGCAGCCGATATTACACCTGTTATCTTAGACCCCGGGCAACTGTCAACCCAGAAATTTACATGGGCGCATGAGTTTGCACAGGCAATAATATACCTTTCCCCTATTACTCATTTTGCTGACCAGTATAAATTCTATTTAGAAAGCCCAATGCTGGATTTGTTTCAGTCAATACCCACAACATGGGATGAAACCATGGTAATTTCATGTACAAACATGGGTGAAGTCGTAGCTTATGCTCGTCGCAAAGGTGATACGTGGTGGATTGGTGCAATGAATGGCGCTACCGATCGAGAAATTAAAATACCTTTGGATTTTCTCAAGAAACCAACTCAGGCTACATTGATATACGACGATCAACTGATTAATACCAGCATCGATCGACGTGAGCAAAAATTAAGGCCAAACGATACACTGACGATAAAATTAGTTCCCGGTGGAGGATTTGCCGCTATGCTTTGCTGCGCCGAAGTCCAGGCACAGGAGTCATACAGTTCACCGATTCGTCCCATAAATGAACCTATTGCTGCCGGGATGTTTCAACCCTCGTGGCAATCGTTGTCGCAATATAAAGTACCCGATTGGTACCGGAATGCAAAATTCGGCATTTGGGCTCATTGGGGGCCTCAATGTCAGCCGGGACAGGGTGACTGGTATGCCCGCTTTATGTATAACGAAGGTAGTCGACAATACAAATGGCAGGTTGAGCATTACGGACATCCGTCAAAAGCCGGTTTTAAAGAGGTGATTAACAGTTGGAAAGCTGAGAAATGGAATCCTGAAAAACTGGTGGCGCTCTATAAACGGGCAGGTGCTCAATACTTCTTCGCGATGGCCAATCATCATGACAATCTGGATATGTGGAACAGTAAATATCAGCAATGGAATACGGTGAATGTAGGCCCGCATAAAGATATTCTGGCTGGCTGGGCAAAAGCGGCTAAAGATAATCATCTGCCGTTCGGATTGAGCGTTCATGCCGCTCATGCTTGGTCGTGGTACGAAGTGGCTCAGCGATCCGATAAAAAGGGCGAACTGGTAGGTGTTCCTTACGATGGGAATCTAACCAAGGCTGACGGAAAAGGAACGTGGTGGGAGGGTCTCGATCCTCAGGAATTGTATGCACAGAACCACCCGTTAAGCGAAGGAAGCGACAATGTTAACAAGATTCATAGTCAATGGAACTGGGGCAATGGAGTTTCTATCCCGTCACAGGAATATTGTGAAAAATTTTATAATCGAACCGTCGATATGATTAATCAATTTCATCCCGATTTGTTGTATTTCGATGATACCACTCTGCCTCTCTATCCCATCAGCGACGCAGGTTTGAAAATTGCCGCTCATTTTTATAACAGCAATATGATGTTGCACAATGGTAAGTTGGAAGCTGTGTTGTTTGGTAAGATACTTACACCCGATCAGAAAAAAAGTCTTGTTTGGGATGTAGAAAGAGGAGCTCCCGACAAAATACAGGATTTGCCATGGCAAACCTGTTCCTGCATAGGCGGTTGGCATTATAGTATTCCAGATTATGAAAACAACCGATACAAATCGGCCAAAGATGTGATTCATATGCTCATTGATGTGGTAAGCAAAAACGGAAACCTGTTGTTGAATGTTCCGATTCGCGGTGACGGTACAATCGACGAAAAGGAAGTTGCTGTAATAGAAGGAATTGCCACTTGGATGGATATCAACAAGGAAAGCATTTTCGATACACGACCGTGGAGAATGTTTGGCGAAGGTCCGGCTGCCGATGCCAAAAATCCGATCAATGTGCAAGGATTTAACGAAGGCAAGATAAAATTTTCGTCTAAAGATATCCGGTTCAATCAGAAAGGGAACGTCCTCTATGTGACGGTTATGGGCGCTCCGGATGCAAATGTCGTTGTTGAAAATCTGAAAGCAGACAGAAAAAATAGAATCAGGAATATTGAACTACTCGGCAGCAAAGAAAAAATAAAATGGAGCCAGAATTCCGACCATTTGACTATTGAAAAGCCAAACCGGATTCCGAATCCGATAGCTATTGTATTCAAGATCTATCAAAAATAAGGTTCTTGTTAATGGTTTGTTATTCAGTATTTTATAAAAATTGCATTAAACGATGAATGGTAAACCTTTTTTCTTCATATGTATAAACAGATAAAATATCAATTAAAAGTAGTAATTCTATGGCACAAAGAATTTTCGTTTTGTTTTTCGTTTTTTTGGGTATTATTTCGGTAGCAAAAGCAGAGATAATTCCGGAGACACGGCTATCTCTTAATTCTCCCGATGGCAAACAAATAGTTACTTTTTACCAAAAGGTGGATATTAAAGGGGTCAAGTCGCTTTGGTATAAAGTGGATTTTGACGGACAACCTATTGTCCTTGAATCAAAATTGGACATTCAAATCGATAACCATATTTGGGAGTTGGCTCTGGCAAAAAAATATGATCAACCTGACAATTGGTGCGATATACTCTCTTTTGATAAAATTGAAACAAGCTCTCATAACGAAATGTGGAAGCCGATTTATGGGGAACGTTCATTGGTTAAAGATCAGTACAATGCAGCAACCATTTTTTTCTCGAGGAGTGATAAGTCGCAATATAAAATGAATATTGAAGTTCGCGCTTACAACGAAGGCATTGCGTTTCGTTACTCATTCCCGTTGCATCCGAATGGCATCTATCATAAAATTAAGTCAGAAAATACAGAGTTTGCAATGCCTCACGGCACTATTGCTTGGTTTGCCCGTTGGGCGCAAGGTCCTTATGAACAAAAAACATTGTCAGCATGGACGGATGAAGCTGAGCGCCCGTTGACATTAAAGATCAAGGACGATCTATATGCCTGTCTGACTGAAGCTCAGGAAATCGAATTTCCGCGCACGAAGTTCAAGTTGAAGTGTGATGATGTATTGCAGACATCAATGTATAGCGTTGCTGATATGGTTACACCTTTTGCTACACCATGGCGAGTAATAATGGCTGCTCATCGGCCTGGAGATTTATTAGAGAATAATGATATTATTCTGAATCTGAACGAACCGAATAAGCTGGCAAATTGCGATTGGATCAAGCCGGGTAAGCTAATCAGAGAAACAACCCTTACAACAGGAAATGCATTTGCTTGTATTGACTTTAGTGCAAAGCATAATTTGCAATACATTCTTTTCGATTGCAATTGGTATGGGGCGGCTCTTGATTTTAATACTGACGCGAGTAAAGTGGTAGCTCCCATCGATATGCCGAAAGTGATTGCTTACGGCAAAGAAAAAGGCATTGGGGTTTGGTTGTATGTCAACCAGCAAGCATTGCAATATCAGGCAGATAAGATATTTCCTATTTATAAAAAATGGGGTGTGGTTGGCGTTAAATTCGGTTTTGTACAATTTTGTACACAGGGTTGGGCTACTTGGTTGCATGAACTGGTTCGAAAAGCTGCTGACAACAATTTGATGGTGGATATCCATGATGAATATCGTCCGACCGGATATTCACGTACATATTCTAATTTGTTGAGCCAGGAAGGAATACGAGGAAACGAAGAGTTTCCTTCGGCAGAGCACAATACAACTTTACCGTTCACCCGAATGATTGCAGGGGCAGCCGATTATACGGTTTGCTATTTCGACAAACGGCTCAAAACAACTCATGCTCATCAATTGGCATTGCCGGTGATCTTTTATAGCCCGTTACAATCGTTTTACTGGTATGATAAGCCGTCGGTGATTCAGGAGGTAGTAGAACTGGAATTTTTTGACAATGTACCCGTGACTTTTGACGATACAAAGGTAATCAACGACAAAATTGGACAACAGGTAACCATAGCGCGTCGAAGCGGCGAGAACTGGTTTGTGGGAACGATTGGAAACGATGAGCCTCAAACAGTGGCTGTTCCCTTGGGTTTTCTTATGCCGGATAAAAAATACAAGGCAATTCTATATACAGATGACGATGCTGTTCTGACGCCGACAAAGGTGAAGGTCTCAACGCTGATAGTCGATAGGAATGCTGTACTAAAATTTCAGTTGAAGGTCAAAGGTGGTTCTGCTATCCGGCTTTTGCCCGCAACCAATGCCGATGTCAAACAGCTAAAGCGTTATAAAGGAGAGATGCTATGAACAATCTTCAAATCCTTAAAACAAAGCATTGATTTTTTAATAACTACTGCAAATGAAACGGAAAATAGTTTTTATAGTATTTCTCTTGCCTGCGCTATGTTTTGGACAAATCTTTAAAAGTTTCAATAAGCTAGCAGACAAGGTAAATATTTCACTTGCTGATGGAATACTATGTGTTCGTCCATTGGCAGAAAATGCTATTCGTGTTCAATATTCAAAAGCTGTATTTCCGTTGATACCCGAACTTGTTTTTGTTTCAAAAACTAAGATTCCCAATTTTAATGTTAAAGAATCTGCATCGTCCCTGGAAATAAGTACCAAGCAGGTAAAAGTAGTTTTTAATAAGGCCACTGGTGCACTTTCGTATTTCGACAATGCTGGAAATCTTTTTTTGAACGAGAAACCTTATACCCGATCGTTAGTTTCCGATTCGATAATGGATGAACCGTGCGTTATAGCCGGTCAAAGTTTTGAATCATCTCCGGATGAGTTCATTCTTGGATTAGGTCAATTTCAGGACGGGCATTTCAATATAAAGGATGTAACCCGAAAACTAACACAGGTAAATTCCCAAATATCCATACCCTTTATTTATTCGAATAAAGGATATGGATTGCTATGGCATCAATATGGTTTAACCGATTTTAATCCTGCTGATTCATTAATTCATATCGAAAAACAAAAAAATGTTGTAGATAATTCAGGAACCCAGGTGGATGCGACAACATCAAACGGCACCCGAAAAATTGAACAAAATCAAGATTCATATTTTGGCAAATTCAACCTCTCAACCGAGGGTGTGTATTCCATTATGCTCAATTTGGGTGATATGGGTAATCGCCATTACGTTTCCATCGATGGAAAAGCTTGTATAGACCAAAGTAATTTTTGGTTGCCACCCACAGCCAGCACTCAAATATTGTTGAAAGCCGGAGAACATAGCATTCAGGTAATCTGCAAATCGAGCAACTCACCCATGGTTACCTATAAACATATCGACGGCTTGACAACTTTTCGTTCGCCAAATGCTAAAATGCTCGATTATGTTGTATTCTATGGTCCTAAGGCAGACGATGTTATTGAAACATACCGTAACCTTTCTGGAAATGTTCCCATGTTGCCGTTGTGGGCTTATGGATTCTGGCAATGTCGTGAACGCTATACTTCGAGCAATCATTTAATAGAAACGGTAAAAGAGTTTCGCAAACGGAATATTCCAATGGATGTAATTGTTCAGGATTGGCAATATTGGGGAAAGTATGGCTGGGGGGTGCCGAAAATGGACGAGACAAATTATCCCGACCCAGCTGCGCTAATGAATAAGCTGCATAGTATGAATGCTCATTTCAACATTTCGGTTTGGGAGAATCTAAACCAAAAGTCTGATATTGGGAAAAGTCACAAAGCGAAGGGTTTATATATTTCAGAGAGTCCCTGGCTCGATGTTACTAATCCTGCAGCACGCGAAGCACATTGGGATGCTATCAATAAAAACCTGTTTAGTTATGGAATTGATTCGTGGTGGCTTGACGCAACTGAACCCGAAAACGATGCTTTACATGGCAAGAAACTATATTTAGGAGCGGGTGATTGCTACCGTCTAACCTATCCACTATTTGTTAATCAAGCTATTTACGAGGGGCAACGTAAAACCAGTCAGGACAAGCGGGTTTGTATACTTACCCGTTCGGCTTTCCTTGGTCAACAAAGGTATGGCACAATTAATTGGTCGGGCGATATTGGTGGAACATGGGACTCTTTTGCTCGACAAATTGTAGCAGGTCTTAATTACACCATTACAGGTATGCCCTATTGGACAACCGATATCGGGGGATTCTTCCGTCCAGGCAAATCACAGTACACTGACGAAAAGTATAACGAACTATTAATGCGTTGGTATCAGTGGGGCGTTTTTAATCCTATTTTTAGGATACATGGTTATCAAACTGAAACAGAACCGTGGAAGAATGGATCTTTTGTAGAAGCAAATATTCGTGAGTTACTAGACTTGCGCTATCGCTTATTGCCTTACATTTATTCCACTGCATGGCTGGTTACTAAAGCCGGCTCAACCATCATGCGCCCGTTAGTAATGGATTTCAAAGACGATACAACCGCCATAAAACAATCCTATGAATTCATGTTTGGCTCTTCATTTCTGGTAGCCCCAATTATAAAACCCGGCATAACGGAGTGGAGTGTGTATTTACCAAAGTCGGTACAATGGTATAATTTCCGGACAGGCAAACGTTTCGATGGTGGACAGACGGTTACAACTCTTGCCCCTATAAATTTAACACCTGTCTTTGTGAAAGCAGGATCAATTATTCCAATGGGAAAACTCATTCAATATACAGGCCAAAAGCTTGCCGATACCTTAGAAATTCGCATATATAAAGGAGCTAACGGCAAGTTTGATTTATACGAAGATGAAGGAAATAACTTCAACTATGAGAAAGATGATTATACCATTATTCCATTTGAATGGGACGAAAAACGTCAAACCCTTTTTGTAGGCGTTAGGCAGGGCAAATACACGGGCTTTTTAAAAGAGCGTTTTTTTAATATAGTATGTGTAAATGAATCTGAGGGTTTGGGAACCGCCATGAGCCCGATGAAAATAAAATTGAAATATATAGGGAAGAAAATTGAAATAAATATAAAATAAAATGGAGTTGCGATGTTAGCGCGCACACAGAGTTAAGTATAAAAGTTTATTTTTGTGCAGAAATAGTTTTCAAGTCTATAGAACGTACCTGCTTTAAATGAAAAACTTTCTTCAACTCTTGGACAATAAGCGGTTAACAAATATTGCAATAGGTGTTTTTGCACTTTGGATTTTTGCGCAAATAATTGCAATAGCCTATTTCTGGGGAAAACCGCAGAACGCTGACCATGCAGCTTATATGGCTATAGCAATGGATTGTTTTGCCAATGGCGAATGGTATCCAATGTCTAAACACATTTACAGCAACTACATTTGGGCTCCCGGGCTTATCAATTTCCTGATCTTGCAGTTGAAATTGTTTGGTACATTTAATACCAATATGATATTCAACCTGCTGATGAACATTGGCATGGTGGCCGAAATTTACGTGATTGGTAGGAAATTTTTCAACAATAATACAGCAACGATTGCTGTATTATTTTGGTGTTTGTTGATTTCAAACACAATGATTACACCGATAGTTTCAACCGAACTACCTTTCGTATTTTTTGCATTGAGCAGTTTTGTTTTGTGCTTGTACCCAAAATATTGGACACTGATTTTGGCGGGGATTGCATTGGCTTTGGGAAACTGGATACGACCACTCGCTTTGTTTTATCTTGTAGCGATCGTGTTGTATATGTTGCTGAGAAAATACAAATGGCAATATTTTATATCATTTTTTGTGGCAATTTTGTTTTCGGTGTTGATTATCGGAAAATCAACTGAAAACAAAATTGGGTATTTCGTCTATCAATCAACTACTTCGGGCTTTAATTTAATTATGGCTGCCAACGATGAGGCAAATGGACCCATTCAGGTTTCTGTTTTCAGTGATTCAACAAAAATAGGTTGGATTGAAAACAGCAAGGATTTGACTTTTGCCGAAAAAGACAAAATATGGAAAGAACGCTCAGTTGAATGGATAAAACACCATTCTGTAAAATTTTCAACCTTGTTTGTAAAAAAAGTCATTGCACTTTTTGTTCACGATTCGTGGGCTTGGGGTTCGCTGACAGAATATTTTCAAAAAAACTCGATTCGTAATTATCTTGATGGA
Source organism: Bacteroidales bacterium (assembly GCA_035719105.1). Taxonomy (GTDB): domain Bacteria; phylum Bacteroidota; class Bacteroidia; order Bacteroidales; family UBA1402; genus UBA8389. The sequence continues at coordinate 607,544 of DASTGN010000004.1, forward strand.
AAAGTGTCAAAAAGTGATATTATTGTTCCACAGATAATTAAATATATTCTAAGTTTAAGCTATTACCTATTGTTACTGTTTTTTGTTTATGCACTTTGGGTTTATAGAGGAAAATGGTGGACTTTCAAAAAATGGTTTACGCCCAAAGGTATTTTGATCTTCTTCATAATAATTGCGGTAGTAGGTACTTGTATTTTCCCCAATTTTCCCCGCTATCACTACCCGATGATGTTTGCCATAGTACTGATTGCTGCCTATGGTGCAGAATATTTTATTGAAAGAAAAGTAAAACAAACCCCATGATCTCCATTATTAAACTTCTCCGGCCGACACAGTGGACAAAAAACTGTTTTATCTTTTTGCCTCTGTTTTTCAACGGTAAAATATTTAACCTGTCGTTGTTCATAGCGTGCGTGGTGGCATTTGTGGCATTTTCGCTGGCTTCAAGTGCCGTGTATTGCTTCAACGATATTTTCGATGTGGATGCTGACCGCCTCCACCCCCAGAAATGCCAACGCCCCATTGCCGCGGGCAAGGTGTCGGTAAAAACGGCTTACGGCGTTATGGCACTGTGCTTTACGCTGGCAATGGTGGTGCTTTACGTTTTTAGTGAAACGGCAAAATATACGTTGATGGCGCTGGTTGCGTTTTACTTTGTCATGAGCATTGCCTACTGCCTACGACTGAAACGCTATGCCATTGTAGATGTGTCGGTTATAGCAATTGGTTTTGTGCTGCGCATGGTTGTGGGCGGGCAAGCTGCAAACATTTGGCTCTCGGAGTGGATTGTGATTATGACCTATCTATTGGCGCTCTTACTCGCCTTTGCCAAGCGGAGAGATGACGTTGTTCTTTACCAAAGCACCGGCATGTTGCCACGTGAAAGTACCCACCGCTATAACCTTGATTTTATTAACCAGGTGATGACAGTAGTCTCGACAATTACTATTATTACCTATATAATGTACACGCTCTCGCCTGATGTCACAGCGAGGTTCCATACCAAACACCTTTACCTCACGGCAATTTTTGTGCTCTCGGGCATAATTCGTTACCTGCAAGTTACTTTTGTTGACCTTAAGAGTGGCAATCCCACCAAAATTCTGATGAACGACAGGTTTATACAGGTGTGCATGGTGGGTTGGGTTTCGGCGTTTTTATTTATTATTTATTTGTGAGTGAGCAAAAGCAACTAAATCAAAATGTAATTTGAACTCCATACTTGCCCTTGCAGCTTTCGATTTCGACGGAACTATAACCACGAAAAACACTTTGCTTGAATTTATTAAATTCAGCCGAGGGAAGTGTCGCTTTTACTTCGGCTTTCTAATGTTCTCGCCGTTGCTTGCGGCCATGAAGTTGAAATTATATCCAAACTGGAAAGTTAAACAACTCATTTTTTCATGGTATTTCAAGGGCGTTTCGTTAGAAAAATTCAACGAATGGGGAAAGGCCTTTTCTCCCGAAATTGAAAAAATACTCCGTCATCAGACCATCGAAAGATTAGATTTTCACCGCAAGAGCGGCGATAAAATTATCATTGTCAGCGCTTCTGTAGAAAATTGGATTAAGCCATGGGCAATCAAAAACGACATTGAAACCGTTCTTGCCACAAAAATTGAAACAGACCATAACGGCTTGCTCACCGGACGTTTTTCTACAAAAAATTGCTACGGGAAGGAAAAAGTGAACAGGTTGTTAGGAGTATTTCCCGACAGAAAAAGCTTTAAATTAACCGCTTATGGAGACAGTCGTGGAGATAAGGAATTGATTGATTTTGCTGACATAGGATTTTGCAATAAACTTGATTGAAAAGCCAGTCCGAATAATTCATTATTGCCAATCTAGTTTATCCGAACAAATAACTGAGTAAGACGATTACGACCAATGCCGGAAGGAGGTTTGTGACTTTTATTTTCTTGATTTCCAGTATACTGAACCCTAAACCAATCAGTAAGATTCCCCCGACGGCTGTCAAATCTGCAATGACGTCCTGGTTTAAATACTTCGAAAAATAGGATGCAAACAAGGTGATGCTACCTTGATAAAGCAACAAGGGTAAAGCGGAAAATGCAATGGAGGAACCGAAGGATGAAGCCAGCGCGATGGACGAGATGCCATCCATCAACGATTTGGTATACAGAATGGTAGGCGTTTGACCCAATCCGTCTTCGATGGGGCCGAGAATAGACATGGAACCAACACAATAAAGCATGAACGCGGTGATGATCCCTTCAGTGAAACGGTTTCCACCAGGCACTTCCAGCATTTTTGAACGATTGGTTTTTTTGTGCAAAAAGTTCGAAAAATTTTGCAAATGCTTGTCAATGTCTATCCATTGACCAATGATGCCACCTGCCACAATGCTGATGATCGCCAACAGAAAATGGTCGGACTTAAGCCACATGGACACACCGAGGGCGATGGTAAACAGACCAATTCCCTGAAAAACGATAGTGATTATTTTTTGAGGTAAACGCGACCGGATGAGCATTCCGATCATACTTCCGGCAATTATGGCGCCTGCATTCAATAAAGATCCTGTCATGTTTTTTGCCGTTTTTTTGCGGTTATAAAAGTAGCAAATCACTTAGAATTAGCAAGACTATTTTTGGAACGTTTATTTCTAAGTCAAAATCCCCACTAAAAATATCAATATGTACCACCTTTAATTCACTTCAAACTCACAACTTTGCAACCAATCGAAATGACTTTTTATGAAAAATCGTTTATTCCTGCTTTTTTTCTTGCTTGCAGGTGTTGCTTCCGTTTCGGCAAAAACTTACATCGTGGCTGTTTCAGGGACATCAACTGGTGCTGGAACAACTGCATCACCTTATGATATTGCCACTGCGGTTTCAAAAGCAGTGGCCAACGATACCATTTACATTCGAGGTGGCCAATACATGATGACCGCTCAGCTCAGTCTTAGTAAGGGCGGTTCAGCAAGTGGTCGCATCAATATTTGGGCCTATCCTGGAGACGCACGTCCGGTTCTTGATTTCTACAACCGAGGGTATTCCGGCACTAATTCAGCTGCCGAACGTGGAGTTTCCATTTCGAAGTCCTATTACGACCTGCGTGGTTTGGACATCACTCGTGCAGGCGATAACGGTATGCATATCAGCGGTTCCTATAATAGAATTGAGAACTGCCGGTTTTATAAAAATTGCGATGCTGGCTTACAAATAACCGGAGCTACAACATCCGAGGGCTATAACCTAATCATCAATTGCGATGCCTATTTGAACTTTGATTTCAAATCTTCAGGAGGTGCTGGAGGCAATGCCGACGGATTCGCTTGCAAATTGACCGTAGGCCCTGGAAATAAGTTCATCGGTTGTCGTTCCTGGAACAATTCGGATGATGCTTATGACTGTTATGGATCGATCAATGATGTTTATTTTAAAGGTTGCTGGGCAATTGCCAATGGTGTGGCATCGTACGATGTAACCGATTATCCCGGGAGTATGGGCATCACAACGGTTGTTAATACCGGTAATGGCAACGGTTTTAAAGTAGGTGGAAATTACGCAGTGGGTGGAGCTATTCTAATCGATTGTATCTCAACAGGTCACAAAATTGCCAGTTCCAGCAACAAAGGATTCGACCAAAATAACAATGTTGGACGGGTATTTTGTTTCAACTGCCTTTCTTACAATGACGGAAGGGGTTTCAGCTTTCCGAACAATACAGACGCTAGGGGCCCTCATCTTTTTTACAACAATATTGTTTTATCCGCCAACAACAGCAATTCAATCAATGCCAGTTCCATCCAATTGACGAATACCTGGAACAACATTACGGTTGCAACCTCCGATTTCATTAGCCTCGCTACCGATAGTGCCAAATCAGCGCGTAATGCCGACGGTTCGCTTACGAACATGGGCGGTTTGTTTCGATTGAAAAGTTCCTCCAACCTCATTAATAAAGGTACCGTCATTCTGGTGGACACCATTGGCATGCCCTATGTAGGAAGTTCGCCCGACCTAGGGCCCTTCGAATACAATCCTGCCACAGCTATTCCAGTGAATAAAATTAAATCAGAAAACCTGGTGTCCTGTGAGGTCATTGGAAAGAACTTGCTCTTCGTGGGATTGGCCAACGCCATACATGTGTACGATTTAAATGGGAAACAGACTTATGTTATGGCGTCCGAAGCCCGAAATGCAGTGATTTCCGCTGATGGATGGCAAAAAGGCATTTATGTGGCGAGCGTCACTCAAAAGGACGGAACAATCACATCAGAAAAGATTCGGATTGACTGACCATATTAAATTTCCGATCAGATTGTCGTTTAGCTGACTGGCATTGGTTACCTTTGTCTGAAAGAAATACTAACGACAATGGAACTCAAAATAGGCGATAAGGTCCGTTTTATGGACGCAGTAGGTGGCGGCACAATTACGGCCTTCAAAGGCAAGGACATGGTGATGGTGCTAGAAGAGGACGGTTTTGAAACCCCGGTACTCAAAAGGCAATGCGTGGTGGTTGAAACGACTCCGAAGCCCACGTCAGCCAAACCAACGACTTCCTCCATCGTGGATCAGCCGATGGTTCCCAAGCAAATTATGGCCAAACAGCCCGAAACTCGTGCCGGAGAAATATTAAATGTTAGTCTCGCCTTTTTGCCTGCCGAAGGGAAAAGTTTTCAGGAGTCTCAATTTGAATGCTACCTCATCAACGAAAGCAATTATACGTTGATGTTCAATTATGCTTCCTGCAGCGGAAAAACATGGACCAGCCGATTCGCAGGCTCAATCGAACCCAATTCCAAACTCTTTCTCGAGGAGTTTGGCCGAGAAGTCATCAATGACTTGGAAAAACTGAGTTTGCAATTCTTAGCTTACAAACCCGGGACTTTCTATACTTTTAAAAATAGTTACTCGGTCGAAATCAGACTCGACACCGTTAAATTTTATAAGGTTCATTGTTTTAGGGAAAACGACTTTTTTGAAGAAGATGCGCTGGTAGTTCCAGTCATATCGAACGATAATGCGGAAAAAAGTTTGTTGATCGAACCAGAAGATATCCGTCGTGCCATGTTGGATAAAATGCCTGAAAAGCCCAAGGGTTCTCAACCTTTGCCGCCTAAAAACGGACCCATGGAAATTGATTTGCACATCGAAAGTTTGCTCGACACGACAGCTGGAATGGATCATGCCGCCATTCTAAACCACCAGTTGGAAGCTTTCCGCAAGGTGATGGACGAAAATCAAAAGAAGAAAGGCGTCAAAATAGTGTTCATCCATGGTAAAGGAGATGGTGTTTTGCGTTCGGCCATTGTAAAGGAACTGCTAACCAAGTACAAGACTTGCCGATATCAAGACGCCTCGTTCCGTGAATATGGATTCGGTGCCACGATGGTAACGATGGGCTAAGGCTCAAAGAAAAAAGAAAATGACAACCAGGTTCAGGACACTTAAAATGCCGAATCCGATGAACAGTGGTTTAGCCAATTCTTTTCGATTCCCCGAGAATCCCATGGCATAAAACATTTTCATGATGTTGTTGCTCAGGGTAGCGATGAGGCAACTTGCCGTCAGCGCGCTCAGAGAAATGCCGATGTAATTGCCTTCCAATAAGTTCAGGATGAACGGTGTAATGTCACTGACTCCGGAAACAAATGACAGCAGGGTTAATCCCTTGGTGCCTATCCAGGTTAAGGTGAAATAGGTCAAGGCGGTAAAGACAACGTACAAGAAGGCGAAGATAAGTGCCACCTTAAATTCCAAAGGATTGTCTTCCAATTCTGCTTCTTTTTCTTCACCCTGTGGCAGGTCTCGATTTTCCCGGTTGCCACGGCGAATGATGAACCCAATTCCAATCGAAACGATCATCAGTGCTGCCATTGGGATGACCATCATTCGGAATGCAGCTGCATTGAAGATGGCAATAATGATCATCAGTCGAAGAAACATCATCCCCACAGCCATAAACATGGCGGTCGCGTATTCCTGCAGATGTTCGGCATTGGCGTTCCGGCATTTCCTGCCTAAAATGGTAATGGTTGCCGTACTGCTGTAAAGCCCTCCGATCAGCCCCGATACGACTACGCCCGATTGCGGAAAAACATACCTTTTTACCAGGTAACTTAGGTAAGAAATTCCAGAAACAATCACCGTGGCCAGCCAGATGCGGTAGGGTGTCAGGTTGATTTCCGGGATAATGCGTTCATCCGGAAGCATTGGCAAAATAATGAAACAGATCAAAAGAAATTTGGCCAACGTGATGAACTCATCGTTGTTCATTTTCTGAGCCAGTTCCACAAAGGTGGATTTCATTTCGGTCAATACCAGCACAACCACTACGACTGAAACGTAGAACCAGGATTCCATCAAACAGACCATCGGCCCCATGCAATAGGTGATGAGCGCAGTGATAATGGACGTGATGCCGTAACTCGATAACTTGTTGACCTTGAACCAATAGTTCAGCCCCAGTAGTATAACCAGTGCTAAACCCCCGCCGGTGAAAAGGGCAAAATTTCCCGGAGTCAATTTGTACAGAATGTACCCGAACAGACCGATGAGCGTAAAGGTTCGATCGGAGCCAAAAAAAGTAGCTTCTTTGTTCAAATTGAGCCGCCTCTGCGAAAGCCCTATCAAAAGTGAAAACGTAATGATAAGCAAAAAGTCGGTCAGCCCGGCCGGCAGGGAGGTAGTCCAGGTATTCATGGCTTATAAGATAATGGTGTCCTTCCACTTGGAAAATGGATGCTTCACCAATTGTGAATTGTAATAATTTCGGTCACCCGTCACTTCTAAACCCAACCATTCTGGTTTATCATAGGCCTCTGTTTCACTCTCAAGTTCAACTTCGGCAAGTAGGAGCCCTTGGTTTTCACCAAGGAATTCATCGACTTCGAAAATGTGTTTGCCCACCGCGACTTCATAGCGGTATTTATCGATATAACCCTCTGAACAAAGATTAAGCAGATCCTGGGCATCCTCAAATGAAATCTCTTTTTCCCATTCGTAACGACTGATTCCTGATTCATCGGATTTGCCCTTGATGGTAATGTAACCTTGATCATCTTTGGTACGGATACGCACGGTTCCATTAATTCCAGAAGCCAGGTAACCCTGACGAATGCGGGACTTTTTGAAAGCGAGGTTACGGAACTCTCCGACAACTAAAAACTTACGTTCAATTTCGAGAGGCATGGTGTTGAAAATCTTTGGGACGGGGCATTCCGATCCTTACTTGCAAATATACTATTATAAATTCTAAAGATGAACGTGTAAGGGATTCTGCTTTAATTTATGCTAAAAAACATTGTTCTGTAACAGAAATTCAAAATTGGAATTGGTTACTGCTTTTTATACTTTGCAGGGCCTTTATTCAAAGGCATTCGATTTAAATTATCTGTTACAATAACGTTTAAAGTAGTTAGTAGTATGAAAGTTTATCAATCTAATGAAATCAAGAACATCTCCATTATCGGGAGTTCAAGATCCGGGAAAACCACCCTCGCAGAAGCTATGCTTTTCGAGAGTGGTTTGATAAAACGTCGCGGAACTGTAGAAGCGCACAATACTGTGAGCGACTATTTCCCTGTTGAACACGAGTACGGCTATTCGGTTTTTTCCACACTTTTTCATGTGGAGTGGATGGGCAAAAAGCTGAATTTTATCGATTGTCCGGGATCGGATGATTTTGTAGGCGGAGCGGTGACCGCGCTTAATGTGACCGATACGGCCCTTTTACTGATCAACGGAGCGTATGGTGTCGAAGTGGGCACCCAAAACAGCTTCCGAAATACTGAAAAATACAATAAACCCGTCATTTTCGTCATCAACCAACTTGACCAGGAAAAGGCGGATTACGACAAAATTTTAGAACAACTCCGTGAAAACTACGGGTCTAAAGTTGTTCCCGTTCAATACCCCATTGCCACTGGTCCCGGTTTCAACTCAGTCATCGACGTTTTGATGATGAAACGCTATACCTGGAAACCAGAAGGTGGTACACCTACCATCGACGATATTCCTGCCAGCGAAATGGCCAAAGCGGAAGCCTTGCATCAAGCTTTGGTGGAAGCGGCTGCTGAAAACGATGAAAACCTAATGGAAAAATTCTTCGATCAAGGCACCCTCACCGAAGATGACGTACGTGATGGTATCCGTCACGGTTTGGTCAATCGCGGTATGTTTCCGGTATTCTGCGTTTGCGCTGGACGTGACATGGGAATCCGTCGCTTGATGGAATTCCTTGGCAACGTCGTTCCGTTCGTGACCGATATGCCCAAGTTCCATAATGCAGCTGGTGATGAAGTCAATCCAGATCCCAACGGGCCAACCAGTCTCTATTTCTTTAAGACATCGGTCGAACCCCATATTGGAGAAGTATCCTATTTCAAGGTGATGTCCGGTAAAGTGCATGAAGGCGATGATTTGTTGAATGCCAACCGCGGATCCAAGGAACGCATCGCCCAATTGTTCGTCGTGGCCGGTTCAACCCGCCTTCCGGTGGAACAACTCGTAGCCGGTGATATAGGCGCCACTGTCAAATTGAAAGATGTCAAGACCGGTAACACGTTGAACGGCAAGGGTGCAGAAAGTACCTTCGACTTCATCAAATACCCGGCTTCCAAATATCGCCGTGCCATCAAGCCTGTGAACGAAGCAGACGTTGAAAAGATGATGGTCATTCTTAACCGCATGCGCGAAGAAGACCCGACTTGGGTAATCGAACAATCCAAGGAACTTCACCAAACCATCGTACACGGACAAGGTGAATTCCACCTCCGAACCCTTAAATGGAGGATGGAAAACAACGATAAAATGCCTATCCAGTTCATTGAACCCCGTATTCCGTATCGTGAAACCATTACCAAAATTTCCCGTGCTGACTATCGCCACCGTAAACAATCCGGAGGTGCCGGTCAATTCGGAGAAGTTCACCTTATCGTGGAACCCTATGTTGAAGGCATGCCTGTTCCCGAAATGTACAAATTCGGAGGTCAGGAATTTAAGATTTCGGCACGTGATACCCAAGAAATTCCTTTGGAATGGGGTGGCAAGCTTATTTTTGTGAACAGTATCGTCGGTGGAGCCATCGATACCCGCTTTTTACCAGCCATTTTAAAAGGCATCATGTCCCGCATGGAACAAGGCCCACTGACAGGTTCTTACGCTCGCGATGTTCGCGTCATCGTATATGACGGTAAGATGCACCCGGTCGATTCCAATGAAATCTCGTTTATGTTGGCCGGTCGAAATGCTTTCAGTGAAGCCTTCAAAAATGCAGGACCCAAGATTTTGGAACCCATCTACGATGTGGAAGTATTTGTCCCAGGCGACCGCATGGGTGATGTAATGGGCGATTTGCAAGGTCGTCGTGCCATCATCATGGGGATGAGCAGCGAAAAGGGTTTTGAAAAACTTTCCGCTCGAGTTCCTTTGAAAGAAATGTCCAGTTATTCCACTTCATTAAGCTCGCTAACAGGTGGCCGTGCCTCTTTCGGCATGAAGTTCTCGGCGTACGAACTCGTTCCCGCCGACGTTCAGGACAAACTGCTCAAAGAATACGAAGCGCAACAACAAGCTGAAAAAGAGTAAGAATCTTATTCAAGGACAAATGAAAAACGGCAGAGAAATCAGATTTCACTGCCGTTTTTTATTCAATCGTTAGATTGCCTTCTACGAATCCGCTCCTTCTCCGTATACGGCAACAATATCGGAATCTTTTCCTCGATGGTCGAACTCGTATCCAGACCCAACGCCTTCACGTCGTTGCTACTGATGCTGCGCAGTACGTTGTGCAAATTCATGACGAACCGTTCCCAACCATGCAGCTTGTAATCAACGGTAAGCACCCTGTCAAGGTTCACGAACAGGAAGTTGGAGGTAATGTCGAACTGTCTCAGCGATTCAAACGGACTTTGCAGGCTGAACTCGCCCCGCCTCACCATATCCTCAATCACTTCCCTGAAATACAAGTTGATGCGTCGCTCGATCTTAAAACCAAGTTTGAAATCTATTTTGATGAGTGTACCCGGAATGATCTGATTCACCGTGTATTCAAAGGTGTTGGGCGCCTCGTCGTTGTCCACATGCAATAAGAAATAGGTGTTGGCCCGCTTGGGATGCTTTCGGAAGATGGAGTAGATAATCTTGGATTCCACCTCCATGGGTTCGTCCGCTTTAGTAATGTACACCAGGTTGGCACTGATGAAAGGTATGCTGATGTCGTTTTTCAATACCTTGAAATGGTCGAGATAGTTCCCTAGATCAGTGAAGGTTATGTAGCGGTTCTTGATTTTGCGACCATAGTACCAACCGTACATCAACACGAAGAAAATCAGGGCCAATGCAATGGTGAACCAACCACCGTGCATGAATTTGTTCAGGTTGGCCGCCAGGAAAACACCTTCGATGGTCAGGTAGACGGCCAGTACGACAAAGCGGAATACGTTTCCGAACCGCTTGTCCGCTAGCCAAGCCGAAAGCAGCGAGGTCGTCATGAGCATGGTGATGGTTATGGAAAGCCCGTAGGCCGCCTCCATTTTGGACGAATCCCCAAAAAATACCACTACAAAACAGCAAGCAGCAAAGAGGAACCAGTTCACCAGTGGAATATATACCTGACCGATAATGACGGAAGGGTAGTTGACTTTGAATTTCGGCCAAAAGTTCAATGAAATGGCTTCACTCACCAAGGTGTAGGAACCACTGATCAATGCCTGGCTGGCAATAACGGCGGCTGCCGTGGCGATGATGATGCCTGGCAGCAGGAACCAACTTGGCATGATGGCAAAAAACGGATTCACACTCAACGCTTCAGAAGGATGGTTCAACACCCAAGCTCCCTGGCCAAAGTAAGTCAATACCAACATAGTCTTGACGAATATCCAGGAAATTCGGATGTTCTTGATGCCACAATGCCCAAGGTCGGAATACAACGCCTCGGCACCGGTGGTAGCTAGGAAGACGGCACCCAACAGCAGGATTCCACTGGGATATTCAATCAACAATTTGACGGCATAATAGGGATTAATAGCCAGCAGGACATGCGGCAAGGTTACAATTTGAGAAACCCCCAATATGCCCAACATCAGGAACCAAATCAACATAATAGGGCCAAACATTTTTCCGATGACGTTCGACCCAAAGCGTTGGAAGGAGAACAAGCAAGTCAGGATCAACAAAACCAAGGGTATCACCTGGATATCCGGTTTGATGATGCCCAGTCCTTCAATGGCCGAAGTCACGGTGATGGCCGGTGTGATGACCCCGTCGGCCAGCAAGGTGCTACCTCCGATCATCGTGATGATGACCATCAACGTGGATTTCTTCTTCAACAGAGCAAAAAGTGCGAAGATACCGCCTTCCCCGTGGTTGTCTGCCCGTAGGGTGATGAGCACGTATTTGATGGTGGTCTGTAGAGTCAGTGTCCAAAAAATGCAGGAGATTCCACCCAGCACAAGCAAGTCGCTGATGCCGTTGCCCCCGGCAATGATGGCTTTCAATACGTACAGCGGACTGGTGCCAATGTCGCCGTAAACGATGCCCAGTGTTACGATGAGACCGGCTAATGTAATTTTCCGGATGCCGGCAGTTTTGTTCGATTCAGTCATTGATTATTTTCAATCGGTATCCAATCCCCGGTTCCGTCAGAAGCAACTGGGGTATGGATGGGTTTAATTCAATTTTTCGTCTTATTTGAGCCACATGGACCCGTAATGTCTGGAAATTGTCCGCATAATGGATGCCCCAGATCTCCTTCATGATGAAATTGTGCGTGAGTACTCGGCCGGCATGTCGAATCATTAATGCCAGGATAGCGTATTCGGTCGCCGTCAGTTTGACCTCTTCGTCCTGCACCGTGATCATGCGCGCCGTTTGGTCTACCACCAGCCTGCCCGAACGGAAAACCGGAAATTCGTCGATTTTCATGGAACGCCTCAGGGCAACCCGTATCCTGGCCAGCAATTCTCCGGTATTGAACGGCTTGGTGATGTAGTCGTCCGCCCCGCCGTCCAATGCTGTGATCTTGGTTTCCTCGTCGTCTTGAACGGTAAGCACGATGATGGGAATCGTAGACCACTCCCGAATCTGGCTCAGTACCGTCAAACCGCCGTGATCGGGCAAGCCAAGATCCAGCAAAACGACATCGGGCCTGGTCATTGTAGTCTGCAACACGCCGTTCTTAGCGTTTTCAGCTTCAAATACCTTGAAGTCGTTGGCTTCCAACGCCATTTTCAGCAAGTGCCGAATGGGCGGTTCGTCATCAATGATCAGAATCTTGTATTTAATGCTGTCCATTTTCCCTTTCCAAATCAAAGGTAATCAAAATACTTAAACCGCCTCCCTGCCTGTTCCGGGCGACAATGCCGGCATGATGGGCTTCCACAATGGCTTTGGTTATGGTTAGGCCAAGACCGGTTCCACCACTTTTAGTGCCCGGCACTCTATAGAATTTCTCAAACAGATTCTTCAACGAATCCTCGGGAATGCCAGGCCCGTTGTCCGATACTTCGATGATGAGTTGCTGGATGGAATTCTGATACGAACGAATGGTAATTACAGTTTCAGCCGGTGTATAGAGAATCGCATTGTGCACGATGTTGACCAAAGCCTGTTTGAACCAGCTTAGATCCATTTGGACCAAAGGCAGGTTTTCTTCCAATTCCAGCTGAATGCTTTGCTGATGCGGCTCCCGCTCCATCTCGTTCAACACAGTCCCCATCAAATCGCTGATTTCATACCATTGCAGGTTCAGCGACAGATAACCCGATTCAATCCGGGAAATGTCCAAAATGTTTTCCACCAGCATGTTGAGCCGCATGGCCGCCGCGTTGAGTTCCTGCCCGAGTTCTTTTCTGAACGCAGCGTTCGAAGCCGTTTTCTCATCGTTCATGTTCGAAACCGCTGCCGAAATCACTGAAATTGGCGTGCGGAGTTCGTGTGAAATACTGTTCAAAACCGTCTGGAACAACTTTTGCGATTCGGCATAAATCTGCTTGGTTTTCATCTCGTCCACATTGATTTCACGTTGCAGTGAAGCGGTGACTTGCGAAATGAACGATCTCAACAACAAGGTGTTGCCAGGTGTGAGTTTTTCTTTTTGGCTGAACTTGATGCCCAACACCCCGATGATGCCTTTCTTGGAAATCAGCGGAAAATACTGCAAAGGTGCGTCCGGCAAGGTGTTGGTATGTCGTCCTGCCTGGGCTTTGTTTTCGAAAACCCAATGGGCAACAGAGAATCCTTTATCATCGTGGAAGTCGATGTTGCCAAAGACTCGATCGTCCAATCGGCGCTGGACACCGTCGTCCGTACGAGTTTGCAAGTACACCACTGCATCTGCATCAAACTGCTTGTTGAGTTCCACCCGGGTCATCCGAACCACTTCCTTGATGGAATCCGTATTGTTCAGTGATTCCAAGATGGAAAACAACTTGGATAGGTTGTCCTGGCTTTTCTGCAAAACTACTTGGCTCTTTCTCAATTTATTGATGAGCGTGCCCCCCGTCATGGCTACGAAGAAATTGGCAAAAAGCGCCATCACATCGTGGAAGTTGTTGATGTGGAAAGTCAGCAGGGGCGGAATGAAAAAGAAATTCCAAACCAAGGACCCGAGCAATGCCGAAAAAATGACCGGTAGCCGTCCCACCTTGATGGATAGGCCGGCGATGCCCAGCAAAAAGAACAAACCAACGGTTTGATAACCAACTACGGTACGAAACGGGAAGCTGACTACCCCAATGGCTGTAATGATGATAAACACATAAAGGTATTCCTTCCACGAATTCTTCCTTTCGTTGTTCTTCCAAAAAGAATGAGTGGATTTAACATCCCGGTCGTCCTTGACCACATAGATATCGATGTTCTGGCTGTTCTTGAGCAACCGGTCCACAATGCTGCCGCCATTCAGGTAATTTCGCAGCGGATGTTCGTTGGTTTTCCCGATGACAATCTGGGTGACGTTGTATTGAACAGCCACTTTCAGCAAGCCTGAAACAATGTCGTTGTCGGTGATTTGCAGAATCTTGGCACCCAAGTCCCTGGCCAATTCCTGATTTCTAGCCAGTGCTTCGCGTTGTTTGGCCGAAAGCGTCATCCCCAGATCGATGCTGACCGCAATCCATTGGGCGCCCAGGTTGTAGGCCATCCGCCTAGTCCATCGGATGAGCCGTTGCGAAGCAGGGCTGGGACCTACGGCAACCAACAGCTTTTCCGTCGTTTTCCAGGTTGCCAAGATATTCTTGGCATGCATGTAGTCCATCAAATCGATGTCCACGCGTTCAGCCGTGAAACGAAGGGCAATTTCCCGCAGCGCGTGCAAATTCCCTTTTCGGAAGAAATTGGAAACGGCTTCCTGTGCTTTGTTGGGAACATAGACCTTGCCCTCGGACATGCGTTTGAGCAGTTCATCGGGCGAAATGTCGATCAAGTCGAATTCAGCATCCTGCAACAAAGAATCGGGCACAGTTTCGTGGATGCGTACACCGGTAATCTCCGTGATAGTTTCCGAACGGCTTTCCAAATGCTGCACATTCAGCGTTGTATACACGTTGATGCCTCTATTCAGCAGCTCTTCCACATCCTGGTAGCGTTTCAGGTGCCTACTTTCCGGAACATTGGTGTGCGCCAGTTCGTCCACCAAGACCACCTTGGGCGAACGCGCCAAAATGGCATCCAGATCCATTTCTTCCAAAACGACATCCCTGTATTTTCGTTGAAGCCGCGGAATGCATTTCAGGCCGGTCATGAGTTCATCGGTTTCCAAACGACCATGGGTCTCCACGTATCCTGCCACCAAATCAATGCCTTCCGTAACAGCCTGATGGGCCGCTTTCAGCATGGCATACGTCTTGCCCGAGCCTGCACACATGCCTAGAAAGACGCGTAGGCGGCCTTTCCGCACTTTTTCCTCTTCCTTCTGAATGGATTTCAGAAGCTCATCGGGGTTGGGACGAATACTTTCCATCATGGTTCACATGCATCACTTTACGTGCAAAAGTACATATAAAGTACCTGAAATGGCTTCACAAGATGCAATCCAATGTAAATCTTTATAAAACCCTTATACGACTGAACCCAATCCTCACAAGACCCTTATCGGAGTCGGGCCTACCTTTGTGGTATTAAAAACAAGGAATCATGGATGCAATGATCAAAATGGATACCGTTCTCGTTGTACTGGAGTTTTTAGGCGGCATTTTATTGGTGCTGGCTCTGGGCTGGGGACTCGGAAAATTGTTCAAACTCGACTCGTTCGACGAAGAACAGCAAACAACTACTAAAAAGAAAAAATCCTCCTCACGATGAAAACCATGGATGTTTTGCAAGTGCTTCTTTATCTGGCACTGATTCTTTTATTTGTTCCACTGTTGGGCGGCTATATGAAAAAGGTGTTTCTTGGAGAAAAGCACCTGATGAAGCCCGTTTTGGGTTGGTTGGAGCGGTTGACCTACCGTTTTTCCGGCGTCGACGCCCAAGAGGAAACCAACTGGAAGACCTATTTATTCCAAATCCTGGCGTTCAACCTGATTGGATTCACCTTTGTCTTTCTGCTTCAATTGACCCAGACTTGGCTTCCGCTGAACCCGTCCCATCAGCCCAACGTCACCTGGCATTCAGCCTTCAATACAGCAGTGAGCTTCATGACCAACACCAATTGGCAAGGTTATGCAGGAGAAATCACCCTGAGCAGCTTGGTGCAAATGGTTGGTCTGACCGTCCAGAACTTCGTCAGCGCTGCGACCGGAATCGCCGTGCTTCTAGCATTAGTGAGAGGCCTGTCCAGCAAGAACACCGACAAACTGGGCAATTTCTGGGTGGATCTCACCCGCAGCACGCTCTACGTCTTGTTGCCTTTGTCCATCCTTTTCGCTGTGGTTTTGGTCGGACAAGGTGTCATCCAGAATTTCAACGATCCGGTCACGGCACATACCTTGCAAGGTGGCACTCAAGTCATTCCAGGCGGGCCGGTCGCCTCTCAGATTGCCATTAAGCAGCTGGGAACCAACGGTGGCGGTTTCTTCAATGCCAACAGCGCGCATCCCTTCGAAAACCCGACCCCTTTCAGCAATTTGCTGGAAATGCTGGCCATCCTGCTCATTCCTGCCGCCTTGACCTTCACCTACGGCAAGATGGTCGGTTCCACCAAACACGGTTGGAAGCTCTTCATGACCATGTTTCTTCTGTTGGTTGTAGGCATCGTTCTTTCGCTCTCGGCTGAACTCGGTCCGCACGGCCTATTGGGCAACCTGTCTTTGATGGAAGGCAAGGAAACCCGATTCGGCATCACCAACAGTGTGCTTTGGTCCACTGCCACCACAGCGGCTTCCAACGGGTCCGTCATAGCCATGCACGACAGCCTATCGCCTTTGAGCGGTCTGGTCGCCATGGTCAACATTCTGTTGGGCGAAGTCGTTTTCGGTGGAGTCGGGGCTGGTTTGTACGGCATGGTCGTCTTTGTCCTGCTCACCGTGTTCATTGCCGGATTGATGGTGGGCCGTTCGCCTGAGTACCTGGGCAAAAAGGTGGAAGCCTTCGAAGTCCAGATGTCCATGGTGGCGGTTTTGGCTCCCAGCTTCGTAATTTTGGTCTTCACGGCCATTGCCTGCATGACCCATAGTGGCTTGAGCAGCCTGAACAATGCCGGTCCTCACGGTTTCTCCGAAATACTTTACGCCTACGCTTCGGCAGCAGGCAACAACGGCAGTGCCTTTGCAGGCCTCAATGCCAATACGGTTTTTTACAACCTGACCCTCGGTTTGGGCATGCTCATCGGTCGTTTCGGTGTGATTGTTCCAATCTTAGCGATTGCTGGCAGCATGGCACGAAAGAACAAGACTCCAGATTCAGCCGGAACCTTCCGAACGGATAACCTGCTGTTCCTTGGGCTGTTGATCGCTGTCATCCTGATCGTGGGTGGACTGACTTTCTTCCCGGCTTTGTCGCTAGGACCCATCATGGATCATTTGTTGATGCAGATTGGTAGGACGTTTTAATGCAAAAAAAATGAAAAAGCAAAAATCGAGCTTTCTCAACCGAGAAATCGTGTTGGAAGCATTCAAGGATAGTTTCAGAAAATTGAATCCTGCCAAATTGGTCAAGAACCCGGTCATTTTTATCGTTAGCGTCGGAGCCCTTTTGACCACCGGGGTAGTTGTCGCAGATGTGGCCAAAGGCGCGTTTTCAGCCTTCAATTTTCAAATTTCCATGTGGTTGTGGTTTACGGTCTTGTTCGCCAATTTCTCGGAAGCCATCGCCGAGGGACGAGGTAAAGCCCAGGCCGACAGCCTTCGGAAAAACCGGACCCAGGCCAAGGCTAGGAAAATGGAGGGAGACAAGGAACGTACCGTTTCGGCGACCGAACTCAAGAAAGGAGACCTGGTCGTCTGCGAATCGGGCGATATCATTCCTTCGGACGGCGAGGTTGTTGAAGGCATCGCCAGCGTCGACGAATCGGCCATTACTGGTGAGTCTGCTCCAGTGATTCGTGAAAGCGGGGGCGATCGTTCCGCCGTTACCGGCGGCACTCGGGTTATCAGCGATCGGATTCTAATTCAAATCACCAACGAACCCGGCAACACCTTCATCGACCGCATGATCGCATTGGTAGAAGGCGCCAAACGCCAAAAGACGCCCAACGAGATCGCCCTTTCCAATTTGCTCATCGGCTTGACCCTCATTTTCGTACTGGCAGTGTTCACCTTGCCCGCCTTTTTCGGTTATGGCCTAAACGCGTCGGGGCTGTCTTCCAGCCAAAATCTTTCCTTGCCGGTGCTCACTGCCTTACTAGTTTGCCTCATCCCCACCACCATCGGCGGATTGTTGAGCGCCATCGGAATCAGTGGCATGGACCGATTGCTGCAGCGCAACGTAATTGCCACAAGCGGCAAGGCCATCGAAGCGGCCGGAGACGTCGATGTCCTTTTGTTGGACAAGACCGGGACCATCACCCTGGGCAACCGCATGGCCACCGATTTCATCCCTGCCGAAGGCGTCACTGTGGCGCAACTGGCCGATGCGGCGCAATTCTCTTCCCTGTCGGACGAAACCCCAGAAGGCCGCTCCATCGTGGTGTTGGCCAAGGAAAAATTCAACATCCGTGGGCGCGACGTACATGCTCTGAATGCCACGTTCATCCCCTTCACGGCCCAAACCAAGATGAGCGGCGTCGAGTTTAAGGATGCAAACGGGACGGAACACCACATTCGGAAGGGTTCGTCCGAGGCCATTCGTACCTATGTCGAAAACAACCACGGCGTTTTTCCTGCCAAAGTCACGGAAACCGTATCTAACCTGGCCCGCTTAGGTGCCACGCCCCTGGTGGTGGCCGAAGACAATCGGGTGCTGGGGGTGATCCATCTCAAAGATATCGTGAAAGGTGGCATTCGTCATCGCTTCGAGGAATTGCGAAAAATGGGCATTAAAACAGTGATGATCACAGGTGACAATGCGCTCACCGCCGCTGCCATCGCAGCCGAAGCCGGGGTTGACGACTTTATGGCTGAAGCCAAACCTGAGGACAAACTACAACGAATTCGGCAGGAGCAAGCCGACGGCCATTTGGTGGGCATGATCGGGGACGGCACCAACGACGCACCTGCCCTGGCGCAGGCCGACATCGGCATCGCTATGAATTCCGGAACCCAAGCTGCTAGGGAAGCCGGCAACATGGTCGATTTGGACAGCAACCCCACCAAACTGATCGAGGTCGTGGAAGTCGGCAAGCAGCTGTTGATGACCCGCGGTGCCTTGACCACGTTCAGCATCGCCAACGACGTGGCCAAGTACTTCGCCATCATCCCAGCCATCGCTCTGGTCCTGTATTCGAACGGAAAGGGCTCCGGGCCGCTTTCAGCCCTCAATATCATGGGCTTGGGCTCGCCAGAGTCGGCCATCTTGAGTGCTGTCATCTTTAATGCGTTGGTTATTATCGCCTTGGTGCCACTAGCACTGAAGGGG
Organism: Bacteroidales bacterium; assembly: GCA_035719105.1. Classification (GTDB taxonomy): domain Bacteria; phylum Bacteroidota; class Bacteroidia; order Bacteroidales; family UBA1402; genus UBA8389. The sequence goes on from DASTGN010000004.1 coordinate 626,473, forward strand.
GTAAACTACAAACCTGTTTCTGCCAATACGATATTAACCAAAAACTTGTTTTTGTACGGGCTTGGAGGCATCATAGCTCCCTTCCTTGGGATCAAAATAATCGACTTGCTGATAAACTTGTAAATCATGGAACAACTCCTTATCGACTTGAAAGAACGATTGATCTTGCGGCGCAATATAGAAGCTGAAAGGGTTTTGAAGCTAGATCCTCAATCCGATCGAGACATCGTTTTGATGGCTTCCGGCAAAATTTATGAGCTGGACGAAGTGATCGGTTTTCTGGATAACATGATGACATACAAACAACTAACTGAAAAAATCACGCAATGAAAACAATACGTACGGCTTTACTTCTTTTTCTGGTTTTGACGGTTTTGACCGGGATGGTGTATCCCCTTGTTATTACGGGTGTGGCACAGTTGGCCTTTCCAGCCAAGGCAAACGGAAGCATACTGGTGGAAAACAGACAGGTCATCGGCAGTGCGTTGCTTGGCCAACGCTTCGATTCTACGGCTTATTTCTCTTCTAGACCCTCTGCAACCGAGTATCAATCCCTTCCTTCGGGTGGGTCGAATTTTGCTGTGACCAGCAACAAGCTCCTTCACCAGGTAGCTGTGCGCGCCAAGCAGTTCGGCAGTGCCAATGGACTGAGCGACACAAAATCCATCCCCTCCGAAATGCTTTTCGCCTCTGCCAGCAGCCTAGATCCTCATATTTCACCGCAGGCCGCTCGCTTGCAGGTAAACAGAATCGTCGTTGCCCGCCGCCTTAATACAGTTCATAAAAAGAAGCTTCTCCGTCTCATCGATGAGCAAACGGAAAAGCCTCAATTTTTTTGCCTTGGCGAAGAACGGGTGAATGTATTGCAACTCAACCTCCAACTTGACAAAGTTTTTAAGTAATTTACGCCCCAAAATCATCAAATCGCAACATTTCCGGCGGAACCCCCTGTTCGTCCAACATCTTCTGCACCGCCTTGGCCATGGGCCCCGGACCACACATGTAGTATTCGATATCTTCGGGGAAATCAATGGATTTCAGGTAGTTGTCGTAAATAACTTGATGAATGAAACCAACAGGACCGGTCCAGTTGTCTTCAGGCTTTGGTTCACTCAAGGCGATGTAAAAATTGAAGTTGGGGAATTCCTTTTCGATGGTGCGGAAATCTTCTTCGTAGAAAATCTCGTTTTTGGAGCGAGCACCGTACCAGTAAGAAATCTTACGATTTGTCGTCTTTAATGTCTTGAAGAGATGCAACAAGTGGGAACGGAGAGGAGCCATACCGGCACCTCCACCGATGTACAACATTTCACTTTTACTGTCGTTGATGTGGAATTCGCCAAACGGCCCCGAAATAGAAACCTTGTCACCTGGTTTCAACGAGAACAAGTAAGAAGAACAAATGCCAGGATTCACCTCTGCCCATTTCCCTGTTTCCCGAATAAACGGAGGAGTGGCAATGCGGATGTTCAACATCACAATGTTGCCCTCAGCCGGATGGTTCGCCATCGAATAAGCACGATAGGTTGGTTCTGGGTTGCTCATCTTCAGATCCCAAAGTTTGAATTTGTCCCATTCAGATTTGAATTGTTCGTCAATGACAAAATCCTTGAAATCGACATTGATGGCAGGCACATCAATCTGTATGTAGCTTCCGGGCTTGAAATTTAAAGTTTCCCCTTCGGGCAGTTTTACCACGAATTCCTTGATAAACGAGGCCACGTTGTGATTGGAAACCACCTCGCATTCCCATTTTTTGATACCCAAAATTTCTTCCGGAATCTGAATTTCCAGGTCTTCACGAATCTTAACCTGACAACCCAACCGCCAGTGATTCTGAATTTGCTGACGGTTGAAGAAACCCACTTCGGTCGGCAAGATTTCACCACCGCCAGAAAGCACCTGACAACGGCACATGCCACAACTGCCACCACCGCCACAAGCGGAAGGCAAGTACACCTGGTTCTCACCCAATTTGCTCAATATGGTGGATCCACGCTCTGTGAGCAGTTCCTTTTCCCCGTTAATGACAATCTTGACGTTGCCTTCTGGGGTAAGCTTTTCCTTGATGACCAACAGTAAAATCACCAACAATAGGGTGACACCCAGCAAGATGACAATGCTGTAGGAGATAATCGGCATGCTAATTTCCATTAGTACCATACGCTACAGTTTTATGCCCATGAAACCCATAAAGGCGATGCCCATGAGTCCGGCTGTGATGAAAGTGATGCCCAGACCCTTTAATGCGTCTGGTATTTTGGAATATTGCAAGTGCTCCCGAATGGCCGCCATGCCAATGATGGCCAGCCACCAGCCAACACCGGAACCAAGTCCGTAAACCGTCGCTTCGCCAAAAGTGCCGAAATTGCGTTGTTGGATAAAAAGCGAAGCGCCCAAAATAGCACAATTCACAGCGATGAGCGGCAAAAAGATACCCAATGAGTTGTACAAGGCGGGAGAAGCCTTCTCTACCACCATTTCGACTATTTGTGTCATAGCGGCAATGATGGCAATGAACAGGATAAAACTTAAGAAGCTAAGGTCTACTCCAGCAAAAGAAGGATCAATCCAAGCCATGGCCCCGTCTCTTAGTATGTACTTATCCAACAAGTAGTTAACCGGGACAGTGACCAGCAAAACAAAAGTTACAGCCAAACCCAACCCCATCGAGGTCTTAACGGTTTTGGACACGGCCAGGTAGGAACACATGCCTAAAAAATAGGCAAAAATCATGTTGTCGATAAAGATCGACTTGATGAATAGGTTGATGAGTTGTTCCATGACTTAGTCTTTTTCTTGTAAATCCTTGTGTAAACTCCGTTGGAACCAAATGATGCTACCTACTACGATTAGAGCCATGGGAGGCAGAATCATGAGGCCATTATTGACGTAACCAGCGTCGTAAAAGGAAGGGGGTATGATGTGAAAGCCAAGCAGACTGCCAGAACCCAATAGTTCCCGAATGGTGGCGATGATCAGCAACACCATGGCATATCCGGCTCCATTGCCCAAACCGTCGATGAACGAGTCCATCGGTTTGTTGCTTAAGGCAAAGGCTTCCAAACGTCCCATCAGAATGCAATTGGTGATGATTAGACCGATGAACACGGACAATTGCTTCCACATATCGTAAACGTACGCTTTCAACAACTGTTCTACAATAATCACCAAGACAGCCACGACGACCAACTGGACAATAATGCGGATGCGATTGGGTATGGTGTTTCGCAATAGGGAAATGATCCAATTGGAGAATGCTGTGACGATGGTCACTGATAGACCCATAATGATGGCCGGCTTGATTTGTGCCGTCACTGCTAAGGAAGAACAGATTCCCAGCACCAAAACAGTCACCGGGTTTTTCTTATCTAGTGGAGCGAGGAATATATCTTTTTTACTCATGGCTTGGTCGTTTTGGCGTGAAAAAAAGTATCGTAGGCTTTCAAGCTGTTTTCAAGCATGGCTTCCAAACCTTTGCTGGTAATGGTACCGCCCGAAACACCATCCACCGCATCCCTGTCTTTGGTCGTTTGGCCAGTTTTAAGCACGGCAATGGAAGTGAACAGATTGTTTTTCAGAACTACCTTATTTTCAAATTGTTTCTGGAAAGGTTTGGTGGCAATTTCGGCACCCAGACCAGGCGTTTCGCCTTGGTGAGAAAAGGATGCTGCAAAAATGGTCTTTCTATCGTCATTAAAAGCGACGTATCCCCAAATTGGACCCCAAAGTCCCATTCCGTAAACAGGCAGGATGTATTTTTTTTGACCGTCCACCATCGCTTCATATACTGGAAGCAAGCGTTCAGCTATGGGCTTTTTGACCTCTTTCGAAACGTTGACCAGAAAAGCTTCCCGTTTGTCGGATATTTTTAGGTTGCCCTTGCTGTCCAAAGCATAAACATTGGTAATCAGCTTGTCGTAGGCTGCTTCAGCGTCTTTCAAACCTTTTTGAACCTTGATGGACCGCAAAATTTGGCTCATCTTGTCCAAATCTCCGTTTTTAGCCTGTTGTTCCTTGAGCAAACCGTTCGTCAACGACAGAGCGATTGCTACCAAAATAACCATGATCGAGGCATACATGATGGTGTAGCCGTTGCTATTCTTATTCACGATCGCCTCCTTTCCTGGCGGTTGAAGCCGCACGTTTCAGACGTTGGTTTATATTGGCTTGCACCACATAGTAATCAATGAGTTTGGCGAAAATGTTCATCAACAAGATGGCCAACATCATCCCTTCAGGGTAAGCTGGGTTCAGCACACGGATGATCATAGCCAGCACACCTATTAATATACCATAAATCCATTTTCCTTTTTCAGTTCTCGAAGCCGTGACCGGATCGGTTGCCATGAAGACGGCACCAAAAGCAAAACCGCCTAAACAGATTTGTTCCCAAAATGGAACGGCCATATAAACGTTGACAGCCATTGCGTTGAATAAGAGAATGGCACCAATTCCGCCTGCGAAAACCGCCGTAATGATTTTCCAACTGGCTATGCCTGTGGCAATCAGAAAGATGGCTCCAATCAAAACAGCCAATGTGGAAGTTTCGCCTATAGAACCCGGTTTAAAGCCCAGGAACATGTCCCACCATGTCAACGGTTGACCAATGATGTTCGTAAAATGCAAAGCGTTTTCACCCACTGATGAAGCGGCTTGCCCTAGGGGGGTGGCTCCAGAAAAACCATCTACGACCGGCAAAGCAGCACCGAAGTCAAATGAAGCCCTGGTGCTTACCCAGACGCTGGTTCCAGACATTTTGGCCGGATAGGCAAAAAATAAGAAAGCACGGGTCATCAAAGCCACATTAAAGACATTGTATCCAGTTCCACCGAAAATTTCCTTGACAAAAACCACGGAGAAGGCAGTTGCCACAGCAACCATCCAAAGTGGAACGCCAATGGGCATAATCAATGGTATGAGTAATCCCGTGACCAAAAACCCTTCTTGAATTTCTTCCTTCTTAATCTGTGCAGAAATGAACTCAATACCCAATCCCACACCGTACGAAACCACGATGTAGGGGAGTACGGCCAATGCCCCCCAGCCAAAGATTTCCCAAAAACTTTTGTCAGATAACTCGCCAATGGCAATAAAATGCTGATAACCGGTGTTATACATGCCAAACAATAGAGCAGGAATCATAGCCAGGATGACCCAAGACATGGTTCGTTTGGAGTCGATGCTATCGTGAATGTGCACACCGCTTTTAGAGGTAGTGTCTGGAACATATAGAAATGCTTCGAATCCCTCAAAGACGGAATGCAGCTTAGAAAGCCTTCCTCCCTCGGAAAAAGTTGGCCGCATCCGGTCCAATGTATTTTTTAGTGTTTTCAAGTGCTAATTTTTAAATTAATCTCCGTTTTCAGCTTTCAATTTATCCAAGGCTTCCCGCACGACCTGCTGAACAGGAATTTTCGAGGTGCAAGTATATTCGCAGAGTGCAAAATCTTCTGGTGCCACCTCGTAAATACCCAGTCCTTCTTGCCTTTCAATGTTTCCACTGATGCATGCGCGGGTGAGATGTTCGGGCAAAATGTCCATCGGAAAAACCCTTTCGTACTCGCCAGACATAATGAGCGCTCGCTCACCACCCAGGATTCTGGTGTCTGGTTCGTACGTTTTATCCGGTTGGAAACGACGAACTAAATTTGTAAAATAGGTTCGGCTGAAACTAAACAAATTCAATCTTGGCAGGGCCCAGCCAAACAATTCATGAATGCCTTCACCTTCCTGAAGAACGGTCAACTGATGAACCTGAGGTGGAAGATAATCATCCAAACCCAACTTGATGCCGGTCAATACATTGCCACCAATAAAACGTAGATTGGCTTCTGTATAGACATTTCCGGCTAATATCGAATGAATGGACAAGCCAGGTTTGCAGCGTACATAATGCGGTTTTCGTACCATCGGGCCTGTAACGGCCACCAAACGAGTCATATCCACTTTACCCTGATTGAAGAAACGGCCGATGATCGCTACGTCCAACGCATTGGCTGTGTAAACGACTTCGTCCTTGTTCACGGGTTTGATGTGATTGATTTGAACGCCGACCAGTCCGGCAGGATGAGGTCCATCAAAACTACAAATTTTTACTCGCAACGCTTGGCTCAACACAGATGTCTGTTGGTTTGAACGTAACCCGAGATAAACGTTGCCTTCGGTCAATCGCGTCAATGCATCCAGCCCTTTTTGAATGTCTGTCCCTTGACCTTTTAGGATGAAATCGTAATCTGGAGCCAGCGGACTGCTGTCGAAACCGGTCACGAAAATATCACGAGGATTTTTTTGGGGATCAGCAATTACATCGTACGGCCGTTGTTTTAACAACGTCCACAAGCCCGACTCCAGCAAGGCTTCCTTAACCGAATCCGGCGACATGACGAGGGGATCTCTTACCGGGAAAGGATTAAATTCTATTTGTTCGTCGACTTTGATCAGAATGTTCAGCAATTTGCGCTTTTCACCGCGAACAATATCAGAAACGACACCACTGACCGGTGCAACGAACAAAACCTCGGGACGGATTTTGTCGCAGAAAATGGGTGTGCCAGCTTTCACCCGATCTCCTACCTGCACCAACAACCTGGGGACCAGCCCGTGAAAATCGCTCGGAGCAACGGCCCAAATCTCCGATTCTCCTGCTGGAACCACTTCCAGTGCTGCGATGCCAGAGAGGGGAATGTCCAACCCTTTAGTTATTTTGAAGGAGTTATTCATAAATGAGATTTAAGAACTTAATAAATACAATTATAGGAGAAAGAACGTAATAATACAAGAATATAGCTCATAAATACTTTCTATGAGGCAATCATCTCAATCCATAGTCTTTCAATGATCTGTTAATTTGTGTTGCATAACGGGTTAATATACCATAAACCGAACGAAATGTTAAAATTTGAACCTATTTTTGTTGCATGAAGAAATCGACCATTTGGTTCTTGATTGCAGTTATGGTGCTGACATTCGCCAGTTTACTCACATTGCAGTTTTCCTACATCCGTACGTTGGGAAAGATGCGGGCAGAGCAATTTGACGAAGCCGTCCAACGTAGTTTGTCACAGGTGATTCGGAATTTGGAGTTGGATGAAACCGCCCGATACTTGGCCGAAGACATGGACGAACGCGAAAAAGCTGAATTCGGTCTTCCGAAAATCGCCACGAAATCGGTCTCCAAAAAACAGACCACCACGTTGCATTCCATTGGTGGTGTTTCAACGTTCTCCTCAGTATTGGAATACGATGAAACCACCTCGCTCGCCCAGAACAGCCCGCAAGTTTTTATTTCAATGAGCCATGGCCAAAATTCGCTGACTCGTACTTCCCGCAAAATGCAAGAAAACCTGCGTGAACGATATTTGGCCCAAAAAGGTATGTTGGAAGACGTCATCAAACGAATTCTGTACGAAGCCAACAATGCACCCATCGAGCAACGCATCGACTTTAGCAAGTTGGAACATTATTTGGCAGTAGAACTCAACAACAACGGACTTTCGAACATTCCTTTCCTTTTCCGGGTTACCGATAAAAAAGATCGGGAAGTGTATCGTAGCCGAGAAATGCATAATGAGGGGCGTTTTGGTTATAAAGAAGCGTTGTTTCCCAACGATCCCGGCGTTCAAACCGGAAACCTCTATCTGTATTTCCCTACCCGGGAGGACTATATTTTTGACTCCCTGCGGATTTACCTGCCTTCCATCTTGTTTTCCATCGTGTTGCTCGTCGTTTTTGGATTCACCATCCTCGTCATTTTCCGTCAAAAAAAGTTGAACGACATGAAGAACGACTTCGTCAACAACATGACGCACGAACTCAAGACGCCCATTTCCACTATTTCCTTAGCGGCTCAAATGCTTAAAGACGGTGATGTGGGTAAAACACCTTCCATGCTGAAGCACATTTCTGGAGTCATCGTCGATGAAACAAAACGCTTGAGCTTCCAGGTTGAAAAAGTGCTGCAAGTTTCCTTATTCGAACGCGACCGCTCCAATCTCACCTTTAAGGAAGTGGATGTGAACGACATGCTGGAAACCGTCGTGGCTACTTTCCGCCTCAAAGTTGAGAACTTTGACGGAACGATGGAATTGGACCTCCAGGCCAAAGAATCAGAAACCACGGCCGACGAAATGCATTTGACCAACGTATTCTTCAATCTGTTGGACAATGCAGTGAAATACAGAGGCGAACGCAATTTGCTGTTGAAGGTTCGTACTTGGAACGAAAAAGACAACATTCTGATTTCCATCGAAGACAACGGTGTGGGAATCAAAAAAGAGCACCTCAAGAAAGTGTTCGACCGTTTTTACCGTGTGCCGACGGGTAATGTGCACAATGTCAAAGGATTCGGTTTAGGCCTAGCGTACGTCCGTAAAATCGTGGAAAACCACAACGGCTCGATTCGCGCGGAAAGCGAATTCAACAATGGAACGAAATTTATTATTAGTTTACCACTTATAAAAAACCAGCTATGACAGAAGAAAAGATGCACATCCTGTTGTGCGAAGACGACGAAAACTTAGGGATGCTGTTGCGTGAGTATTTACAAGCTAAAGGCATAGTGACCGATCTCATGAGTGACGGCGAAAAGGGTTTTAAGGCTTTTCAGAAAGCAAAATACGACTTATGCGTACTGGACGTAATGATGCCGAAAAAAGACGGCTTCACGCTGGCTGCGGACATTCGCGCCATGAATTCGGAAGTGCCCATCATTTTCCTTACAGCCAAGAACTTGAAGGAAGACATCCTGAACGGTTTCAAGCTTGGTGCCGATGATTACATCACCAAACCCTTTAGCATGGAGGAACTTTTGTTTCGCATTGAAGCAATCAACCGCCGCGTTAAAGGAAAGAAATCCAAGGAGGTCACTTTTTATCAGATTGGTAAATTTTCCTTTGACACCCCGAAACAAATTCTAAGCATTGATGGCAAGGATACCCGCCTGACAACCAAAGAATGCGAATTGCTGACCCTGCTCTGCAGCCACCAAAACCAAATTTTGGAACGCAACTATGCCCTGATGACCATTTGGGAAGAAAACACGTACTTTAACGCCCGGAGCATGGATGTTTACATTACCAAGCTGCGCAAGCACCTCAAGGACGATCCTACCATCCAGATTATGAATATCCACGGCAAAGGCTATAAATTGGTGGTTCCTGAATAAATTATTTGGCTGTTTCCAATATTATGCGTACCTTCGCGCCGCTGTTTTTTCAAAAGTGGCCCGATGGGCAATCCTTTGTGAGACAGCACATTTAAAATCAATTAATTAATCAGTTCTATTATGAACAATTACGAAACCGTTTTCATTTTAACTCCCGTTTTGTCTGAAGCCCAGATGAAGGAAGCGGTAGAAAAATTCAAGTCTCTGCTGGTCGCAGAAGGCGCTGAAATTGTGAATGAGGAAAACTGGGGCTTGCGCAAGCTGGAATATTCGATTGCCAAAAAGTCCACTGGTTTTTATCAGTTGCTAGAGTTCAAGGCAGCACCCACGGTGATTGCCAAGTTGGAAGTAAACTTCCGTCGCGACGAACGCGTGCTGCGTTTCCTGACATTCAAGCAGGACAAGTTCCACGCCTTGTACGCCGCAAAGAGAAGAAGTCTGAAACAAACTAAAGAAAAGGAGAACTAAGCAATGGCACAAAACTCATCCGAAATCCGTTATTTGACCCCTCCTACAGTTGATCTGAAAAAGAAAAAGTACTGTCGTTTCAAAAAGAGTGGCATCCGCTACATCGACTACAAAGATCCTGAATTCCTGAAGAAATTCCTGAACGAACAAGGTAAAATCTTACCCCGTCGTCTTACCGGAACTTCCTTGAAATTCCAACGCAAAGTGGCTCAAGCAGTCAAGCGTGCCCGTCACCTGGCATTGTTGCCCTATGTAACCGATTTGATGAAATAACCTAAGGAGGATTAACAATGGAACTAATATTGAAAGAAGACGTAACCGGTCTGGGTTACAAAGATGACGTGGTCATCGTCAAGGACGGATACGGAAGAAACTTCCTGATCCCCCAGGGCAAAGGAATCATCGCAACTCCTTCTGCAAAGAAAGTGTTGGCCGAAAACCTGAAACAACGTGCCCACAAGATCGCACAAATGAAGAAAGACGCTGAAGCGCTTCTCGTTACTATGAACGGTGTTGCTTTGAGCATTGGTGCCAAAGTAAGTTCTACCGGCAAAATCTTCGGCTCCGTTGGTGCCATCCAAATCGCTGAAGGATTGGCCAAGGCTGGTTTCGAAGTAGATCGTAAGAACATCGTCATCAAAGAAGCTGTTAAGGAAATCGGCAACTACGTAGCTGTTGTGAAACTGCATCGCGAAGTAAGCGTTGAAATTCCTTTCGAAGTAGTTGCTGAATAAGCTTCTCAAACCATACTAAAAAAGCCGGCTTTGCAGTCGGCTTTTTTTATGGACCAAAAGGGATGGGCATAAAAAAAAGGTCCGACTGAGTCGAACCTTTTTAATTTCTTTGTTGGCAGATTACTGAGCAACAACAGAGCTGTCAACAGTAGCGGCGCTATCAGCGGCAGGAACTTCTTCAACAACAGCGGTAGAATCAGCTGCAGTAGCTTCAGGAGCAACAGCGGCTTTTTTGCAAGATGCGAAAGAAACTGCAACGATAACAGCGATGAACAATACTAACTTTTTCATTTTTTTTCTGTTTTAAACAATAAATAGGAGTTTTTTGAAATCGCGGCAAAATTAAGTATAATTTTCATTCTGTGTACTGAAAACTGTAAAAATTTATAAAAAACTTCACATTTTTCTTCAATTAGGGTCTAAAATGCATTTTTATGCCCCTTTTATAAGAAAAATTCACCAGATTTTGTCCGAAAATCACTCCAAAGATAATCCTTTTTTTTTTAGCCGAGTCTTTATTTTTACCTTTGCAGACGAAGAAAAAAATCATGATCGATCACCACGTTTTTGAATCCAAAAAAATCGTTTACCATAGTCTTGGATGCAAGTTGAATTTTGCTGAAACTTCCAGCCTTGGAAAAATCATGGAGGCTTCCGGATACGTTCGGATTCGTCCAGGCGAAAAACCAGATGTTTGTGTCATCAACACCTGTTCGGTTACCGAAACAGCCGATAAAAAAGACAGGCAAGCCATTCATAAGTTCGTACGGCAGTATCCGGATGCCTTCATGGTTGTAACCGGATGTTATGCTCAACTCAAGCCCGAAGAAATTGCCACGATGCCCGGTGTGGATTTGGTTTTAGGTTCCAATCAAAAATTTGACTTGCCAGCCCATTTGGAAACCCTGAAAAAAGGCAATGTCGCACGCGTGGATGTGAGCGAACACAAAGACATTCAGCGCTTTTTGCCATCTTGCTCAAGGGGAGACCGTACCCGCTACTTTCTCAAAGTGCAGGACGGTTGCGATTACTATTGCACTTATTGCACCATCCCCATAGCACGCGGACGAAGCCGTAATCCTGATATCGCTTCGTTAGTACAGCAAGCGACCGAAGTAGCTGCAGAGGGTGGCAAGGAAATTGTTCTGACTGGCGTCAATATCGGCGACTTCGGCAAAAGCAACGGAGAGACTTTTTTGGAATTGATCAAAGCCCTGGACGAAGTGGAAGGTATCGAACGCTTCCGCATCTCGTCCATCGAGCCGAATTTGCTGACCAACGAGGTTATTCACTTTGTGGCCGGTTCCAAACGCTTTGCACCTCATTTTCACATTCCGCTCCAGGCAGGTGATGATGAATTGCTCAAACTCATGCACCGACGTTACGATACGGCTCTGTTTGCTTCGAAAATTGAAGCCATTCGTCGCGAAATACCGAATGCTTTTATTGGCGTTGATGTGATAGTCGGTTCCCGAGGGGAAACGCCAGAACTATTCGAAAAGGCGTTTCGCTTCATTGAACAATTGGACGTTTCGCAACTCCACGTTTTCACGTATTCTGAGCGTCCAGGAACCAAGGCGCTGCAAATTGGGCATACGGTTTCCTCAGCTGATAAAAAAGCCCGTAGTGCTCGCCTTTTGCGCCTCTCAGACGAGAAGTGGCGGAACTTCTATCAACTTCAATCCGAAAAGGAAGCAACCGTCCTGTTTGAACATACCAAAACAGATGGAATGATGCACGGCTTCACCGAAAATTACATTCGTGTAGAAATTCCGTATGCTTCGGCATTGGTAAATTGCACTGTACGTGTGAAGCTGCAACATTTTAATGCTGATCGGACGGCATTGAAGGCTGATATCCTACTTTGACTTTTAACCCGGAAGCTGTATCTTTGATGATATGAAGAAGTTCTACACCACTCTGTTATATGGCATCTTGCGCATCTATGCCAGCTTGCCGATGCCGGTTTTGTTTCTCCTTTCGGATCTGATTTTCTTTCCGGTGGTTTATCACATCGGGCGTTATCGCCGCAAAGTCGTTCGTAGAAATCTCGAAAACAGTTTCCCCGATTATTCTCCCACAGAATTGAAGCGCATCGAACGCCGCTTTTACCACCATTTCTGCGATAATTTTCAAGAAACGGTACGAGTGCTCGCCATGTCCGAAAAGGAAGCCGCCAAGCGCATGGTTTTCGTGAATCCTGAAGTGCTGACCAGTTTTGCTGAAAAGGGGCAAGGCGTGTTGCTCGTCCTTGGCCACTACGGAAACTGGGAATATCAACCGTTTCTTTTTACGTACATGCTGGCTTCTGGCAATCAAGAGGGATTCAACGTCTATCGTCCGCTAAAAAATGTAGCATTTGATGAATTGATGAAGAAGATTCGCACCCACTTTGGGGGCTCCAACGTGACGAAGAACGAAACCTATCGAACCGTCGTGCGCTTACGTAAGAACGGGATTGCTGGTGTTTTTGGAATGGTCAGTGACCAATCGCCCTCCAGATCCAATCTGATTTACTGGACCAAATTTCTCAACCAAGATACCTCCATCCTGACTGGCCCCGAACGAATGGCCAAGCAGACCGGTTTTGCAGTCGTTTATTCGGATGTGAGCAAAACTGCTCGAGGCTGCTATCAATCGGAGTTCATGGTGATTTCTGATACGCCGGCCGAAACGGCAGAATTTGAAATTACGGAACGATACGCCAGGCTGATGGAAAAAACAATTTTGAGAGATCCAGCTTTCTGGCTTTGGACTCACAAGCGATGGAAACACAAACGTCCAGCAGTTCAACCTAATTCGGAACCAGCATGAAGGTATCGGTCGTTATTTTAAACTGGAACGGTAAATCCTTGATGCAGGAATACTTACCCAACGTAGTCAAGCATACTTTGGGGCCTGAAGGAGTGGAACTTGTTGTCGCTGACAATGGTTCACAGGATGGCTCCCTGGAATTCCTGGCTGAAGTGTACCCTTCCATTCGACGGATCGAATTGGGTCATAATCACGGATTTGCCGAAGGCTACAATATGGCACTCGCACAAGTGGATGCCGAATACGTTGTTCTATTGAATTCTGACGTTGAAGTCACGGCGAATTGGCTGCCGGTTTTGATTGATTATATGGATCAAAATCCAGAAGTGGCTGCCTGCCAACCGAAAATACGATCGCTCAGAGAGCCTGAATACTTTGAACATGCCGGTGCTGCCGGCGGTTACATGGATTTTTTAGGTTATCCGTTTTGCAGAGGGCGACTACTCTCGGTGGTTGAAAAGGATTTCGGCCAATACGACCAGCCTGCCGATATTTTCTGGGCAACTGGAGCATGCTTGTGTATTCGAACAGAAGATTATCGGTCTGCAGGTGGGCTGGATGCTCGTTTCTTTGCCCATATGGAGGAAATTGACCTGTGTTGGAGGCTCCGAAGCAGAGGGAAGCGTATCGTTTGCTTGCCCGCCTGTACGGTCTTTCATTTGGGAGGTGCCACGTTAAGCAAGGAAAACCCGCACAAAACATTCCTCAACTTCCGCAACAACCTGTTGATGCTTTATAAAAACACCAGCGAACGTCGATTTTGCACGGTATTTATCTTTAGGCTAATGCTGGATTACCTGTCGGGTTTGGTCTTTCTTTTGACTGGCAAACCTCACGATGCATGGGCTGTTGTTCGTGCCCGATTCGCTTTTTGGAGCATGCGTCCGTTGTTTAATTTGCAACGAATGGAAAACAAAAAGCAAGCCACAGTCGACTCCATTCCTGAAGTTTTCCGTGGCAGCATTTTGTGGAATTATTATTTCGGTGGAAAGCGAAATTTCAGGGACCTGAACTGGAAATAACTTAGTATCCCAATATTTTCATCATGGATTTGTAACTCTGTTCCTTGGCGAACAGCTTGGTTACCCATTCTCCGTTTTCGTCCAGGTCGATGATGACCATTTTGGGTGCCGGTGTGAGGCAATGTTGAAGCCCACCATAACCGCTCAGCGATTCCTGATAGGCTCCGCAATGGAAGAAGCCAATGTATTGCTCGCGTTCTGGTACGATTTTGGGTAGGAACACGGCATTTGAATGCGCTTCTGAATTGTAGAAATCCTCGCTGTCGCAGGTTAATCCACCCAAGTGAACACGTTGGTATTCTGCATCCCAGTTGTTTACAGCCAGCTGGACGAAGCGCTGGTTGATGGCCCAGGTGTCCGGTAATGTCGTGATGAATGAGCTGTCGATCATGTTCCAAAGCTCGCGGTCGTTCTGTTGCTTTTGGTTGATGATGGAATAAAGCATGGCGCCGCTTTCACCCACAGTGAACGATCCGAACTCGGTGAAGATGTCCGGTTCCTTTACTTTATTCTGCACGCATATGTTCTTGATTTGCTGAATGATCTCTTCGGCCATGTACTCATAGTCGTACTCAAAGTCCAAATAAGTTTGGATGGGGAAGCCTCCACCGATGTTGATGCTGTCCAATTCGGGACAAATTTGTTTGAGTTCGCAGTATAGTTCCACGGCTTTGATCAATTCATTCCAGTAATAGGCGGTGTCTTTGATGCCGGTGTTAATGAAGAAGTGGAGCATCTTGAGTTCCACGTTTTCGTTTGGTTCAATCTTGTCCAGAAAATAGGGAATGATGTCGTTGTAACGGATGCCAAGTCTGGAGGTATAGAAGTCAAACTTCGGTTCTTCTTCAGATGCGATGCGGATGCCAATCTTGACTTTCTTCTCCAAATTGTTCAGCAATAAATCCAATTCGAATTTGTTGTCCAATACTGGAATAGTGTTCTCAAACCCATTGTTGATGAGCATTTGAATGTTCTCAATATATTGTGGGCGTTTGAATCCGTTGCAGATGACGTACTTGTCCTTGTTGATCATTCCGGCTTCGAACAAGGATTCAATCAGGTTGATGTCGAAGGCCGAAGAGGTTTCGATATGGACGTTGTGTTTGAGTACTTCTTCCATGATAAAGGAGAAGTGTGAGCTCTTGGTGCAGTAGCAATAATGGTAATCGCCTTCGTAATCGGCCTTGGCCATGGCGACATTGAACATCTTGCGAGCACGTTGAATGTTCTGCGCAATCTTAGGTAAGTAAAAGATTCTCAAGGGTGTTCCATACTGTTTGATGACATCCATCAAAGGAATGTTGAACCATTGCAGCTCATTTTCAACCACATTAAACTCCTCATTGGGGAACTCGAAGGATTGTTCAATCAGGTGAATATACTTATTCTTCATCGTCTTGACGTTTTGAAAAAGTTTAATCCGAATTACGCGGATTTAATATATTTCATTAATCCATCTCACCCGGATTGTTAAAAACGGATGCGAAAAGGACGACAAAAGTACATAAACTTTTGAAGGATTACCCAGTTCGATACAAAAAATACGTTAACGGGTTAAAATAATGCTGACGCTTTCCAATTGCCCGTGGAGGGGTGGGTTTTGTTTAGTTAGCTTTAATTCAATGAGTTGCATTTCAGCGAATGTGCTTTTTAGGCGTTGGCAGATGTTTTCGGCAAGATGTTCAATGAGGTTGCAATTGTTTTTCATCTCTTCTTGTATTTCGTGAAAGACGGATGCATAATTGATGGTGTCTTCAATTTGATCTGATTTGCACGCTTTTGTGAAATCCGCGCCAATTTTTAAGTCGATGAAATAGGTGTTCCCGATTTTCTTTTCTTGTTCAAAAACGCCATGATAGGCATGAAACTGCATATGGTTTAGTTGGAGAAAGTCCATGTGGTGAATGTTTTGTTGATGCAAATGTACTTTGTTCTTTCAATATAAATTGTAATTTTGCCCCACAAATCAATCAATCATGGCTAAAGAAGTTTCTAATGCGCCGGTTACGGTATATAGCATTCTTGCCCCAGGTGCAAAAATTAAAGGTGACATCAGCTCCGACACCGATCTGAGATTGGATGGGCTGATGGAAGGCAACATTGTCAGTGAAGGTAAAGTCATTTTGGGGCCAAGTGCTTCTTTGACAGGAAACATCACGTGCGCGAATGCCGAAATTTCTGGAATTGTTAAAGGCAATGTTGTTGCTCCGGATCAATTGTCGTTAAAAGCTCAAAGTCGCATTGATGGCTCTATTACCACCACCACCCTCATTATTGAATCAGGTGCTGCTCTGAACGGAGTGTGTAAAATGCCTGAGGCTTAAATAAATAAACCGATTTAAAATAAAGAAAGCGACTTTTTAAGTCGCTTTCTTTATTTTACGGATGCAGTAATCAACCGCATTTGGAGTGGCCACAATTAGTACAATGCAAACATCCTTCCTGAAAGACTAAGGTTTCATGTTTGCACTCTGGACAAACCTGCCCTTTGGCGTCACCATCCGGCATGTACTTTTTCAGAGCCCTTTCAACCCCGTTTTTCCATGTGTTGATGGATTCACTGTCCAGTTCCAGTCCACCAACCAACTTAAGTACCTGATCGATGGGCATGCCGTAACGTAATACCCCTGAAATCAATTTGGCATAGTTCCAGAATTCGCTGTTAAACATTTCCGACAAGCCTTCGACGGTGGTTTTGTAACCCTTTTTGTTGGAAAATTGGAAGTCGTAACGTTTTTGACCGAAGTCGTCCACGTTTTTGATGATTTTCCCGTTGGTGACATTCTTGGGAAGCATGATGCCTTCGTCATCGTCCTGAATACCAGTGAAAATTTCGTATGGGCGTCCATTGAGCAAACCAATGAATGCAATCCATTTTTCCTTGTTGTTTTGGAAACGGACCACTTCGGCAAGTAGCTCTCTGGGACGTTTGGGCGAAACTTCGGGGAAGCAGATCAGCTTTTTGTCAGCTTCTTTTTCTTCTTTTTTAGCAGGAGTGTTGGCTACCAAAACGCCGGAACGGGATCCGTCACGGTATACGGTGCATCCTTTGCATCCCACTTTCCATGCTTCCATATAGAGCTGACCAACGAGTTCTTCGCTGACATCCGATGGTAAATTGATGGTCACACTGATGGAGTGGTCTACCCATTTTTGGATTCTGCCTTGCATCTTGACTTTATGCATCCAGTCCACATCGTTGGAGCAAGCTTTATAATATGGTGATTTCTGAAGCAGCTCTTCTTGTTCTTCGGCGGTATAAATCTTTGCAGTAGGATAGCCATTGGCTTCCATCCAGGTTACGAATTTGTGATGGAACACCACGTATTCTTCCCAACTGTCGTTGTTTTCATCCTGAAAGATAGTCTTGTTGGAATCCTTGTCGTTCGGATTGATTTTTCGGCGGCGTTTGTAGATGACCATGAACGCGGGTTCGATACCCGAAGTGGTTTGAGTCATCAAACTGGTGGTGCCGGTAGGAGCAACCGTCAAGCAAGCAATGTTGCGACGCCCGTACTTCAACATGACTTCTTTTAAAGTAGGGTCAGCGTTGAACAGGCGATTGATGAAGGGATTGTTGGTTTCACGAGCGGCGTCAAACACTTCGAACGCGCCACGATCCTTAGCCATCATGGCAGAAGAACGATACGCTTCGATAGCTAATTTCTTGTGTACTTCTTCTGAAAAGTCGGAAGCTTCTTCCGTGCCATAACGCAAATTCAGGGCGGCCAGCATGTCGCCTTCAGCTGTCGTACCTACACCGGTGCGACGACCTTGAGCAGTCTTCTTTTTGATTTTCAACCAAAGGTCTGTTTCAGTTCGTTTGATGTCAGCGCCTTCGGGGTCGTTGTTGATTTTTTCCAGAATGCTGTCGATCTTTTCCATTTCCAGGTCGATGATGTCGTCCATAATGCGTTGAGCAATGGCTACATGCTTGGAAAACAGGTCGAAATCAAAACTTGCTTCCGCAGTAAAGGGTTTGTTTACATAGGAATATAGGTTGATGGCTAACAAACGGCAGCTATCGTAGGGGCAAAGTGGAATTTCACCGCAAGGGTTGGTGGAAACGGTTCTAAAGCCGAGGTCGGCGTAACAATCGGGCACGGATTCGCGCAAAATGGTGTCCCAAAAAAGAACTCCGGGTTCAGCCGACTGCCAAGCATTGTGAACGATTTTCTTCCAAAGGGCAGTAGCGTCTGTTTGCTTCACAAAGGAAGGATTGTCGCTGTAAACTGGGTATTGCTGTTGGTAGGGCGTTCCGTCGGCCACCGATTCCATGAATTTGTCGGTGATTTTCACAGAAACATTGGCTCCAGTGACTTTTCCTTCGGTCATCTTGGCGTCAATAAACGATTCTGAATCAGGGTGTTGAATGGAAACACTGAGCATCAGGGCGCCACGACGACCGTCCTGAGCTACTTCGCGGGTGGAATTAGAATAACGCTCCATAAACGGAACAATCCCGGTGGAGGTGAGTGCTGAATTCTTTACGGGAGTACCTTTCGGCCGGATGTGGGAAAGGTCATGACCAACGCCTCCGCGGCGTTTCATTAGTTGAACTTGCTCTTCGTCGATCTTGATAACGGCGCCGTAAGAATCGGCAGGACCGTCTACTCCGATGACAAAGCAGTTGGAAAGGGAGCCGATCTGGAAATTGTTGCCGATTCCTGTCATTGGGCTACCTTGAGGTACGATGTACTTGAAATGATCGAATAGATCGAAAAGTTCTTTTTCTGAAATAGGGTTGGGGTACCTTTTTTCAATTCGGGCAACTTCCGATGCCAGCCTTTGATGCATGTCGCTTGGGTTTAGTTCATACAAATTGCCGAAGGAATCCTTCAAGGCATATTTGTTGACCCAAACTCTGGCTGCCAGTTCATCACCTTGGAAATACTCCAAGGATGACTGGAAGGCTTCGTCGTGTGTGTAAGTCTTCTGTTCCACTTGTGTTGATTTAGAAAAGTTTAATCTTTAAAGAGTGCGTGTGTTTTTCACAATATTTTAGACTTACAATTTTAGTTTGAATAAACGACTTGACAAAATGTTTAGCCAGTTTTGTTTTGAAAAAAATAAAGTTTTCCGAAAATAATTTTATATATCAGAATATCAGGCATATACAGAAAATGAATGTTTCAAAAGTTTTCCAATTTGAAAATTTGCATAAATAATGAATATTTAAAAATTATAAGGGATTTGAAAATAAAAAAGGAGCTACCGGCATGGTTTTTAGAAAGATTGGCTACTTTTGTGTAATAAAAAAGATTTTTTTTCATTTGTCAGCAACATGAATTCTTTAAAAAACCGCCGAACCGTTCGTTCCTATTCCGACCAGGAAATCGATGAATTATTGTTGAACGGATTGCTTGAAACTGCCTGTCGTTCTTCCAACACTGGAAACATGCAAGCATACAGCATCGTTGTGACCAAGGATGTCAACCAAAAGCGGGCACTGGCTCCGGCACACTTTAACCAACCTCAAGTGAACGAAGCACCGGTGGTTTTAACCTTTTGTGTCGATTTCAACCGAATTGGACGTTGGTGTCAGCAGCGAAATGCGACCCCTGGCTTCGATAACCTCCAAGCGTTGACGTATGCCTCCATCGATGCTATTATCGTGGCACAGACGTTCTGTGTGGCTGCCGAGGAGGCGGGGCTTGGCATTTGCTACCTGGGAACAACTACTTACAACCCGGAAACCATCATTGATGTGCTTCAGTTGCCAAGCTTGGTGCTCCCCATAACAACCCTCAGTGTCGGTTACCCCAAAGAGCCTGCGACCACCCCATTGCCCGATCGTTTGCCCCTGGAAGGCATCGTTCACCAGGAAACCTATTCCGAGTTCGATATCGCTGCCATCGACCGCATCTATGCCGAAAAGGAATCGCTTGAAGAATCCCTTCGTTTTCTTGAAATCAATCAGAAGGATACCCTGGCTCAGATTTACACCGATATCCGCTATAAAAAATCCGACAACGAATTCTTTTCGAAATCGTGGCTAAAAGCTATTAAACGTCAGGGTTTTATAAAATAGGGAAGTGTTTGCTCCGTGCAAGGCGATGCAATCAAGCGGTGCCCTGGATGAGTTGTTCTATCTCCTGAATACAGGAACGGAATTTCTTATCGGTTTCAATCCAGTTTCCAACCGTTTTGCAAGCATGGAGAACCGTTGCGTGGTCTCTTTTACCAATCAGTTCACCAATGTTGGAGTACGACTTGTCCGTATACTTTCTGGAAAGGTACATGGCAATTTGCCTTGCCTGCGAAATTTCCTGCTTTTTTGATTTGGAATGAATGATTTCCATTTCCAGATCGAAATATTTGCATACTTCTTCTTCAATCAGTTCTACCGAAATTTGACGCTCCTGAACTTTGATGGCATTGGTGACAACCCGTTTGGCGAGTTCCATGTCTACCTCCTTTTCGTAGATGACAGAGTGTGCCATCAAGGATACAACGATACCTTCCAGGTCGCGAACGTTTTCTGTTGCGTTTCTGGCAATGTATTCTACTACTTCGCGACTGAAATGCAGGCCGTCTCGCATGATTTTGCTTTCCAAAATGGCAACGCGTAACGCGTAGTTCGGTTTTTCCATCTCTGCAGTCAACCCCCATTTGAAACGGGTCAACAAGCGATCGTCAATGCCGACAATGTCCTTTGGTGGGCGGTCGCAAGTAATGACAAGTTGCTTGCCGTTCTGATGCAAATGATTGAAAATATGGAAAAATACGTTTTGAGTACCGGTTTTGCCGCTCAACTCGTGGATATCGTCAATCAATAAAACGTCAATGCTTTGATAAAAGTGAATAAAGTCGTTGACCGTGTTGTTCAGATATGCTTGTGAGTATTGAACTTGAAACAGGTGGGAGGAAACATATAAAACTCGCAAGTTGCTATTTTGTTGCAAACCTGAGTTGCCAATGGCATGTAGCAGGTGAGTTTTGCCTACGCCGGATTTGCCGTGTACAAACAAGGGGTTGAAAATGGTTTTACCCGGTTTCTCAGCGATGGAATAGCCAGCAGTTCTGGCCAACATATTGCTTTCGCCACCAATAAAATTGCCGAAGCTCAAATTAGAGTTCAGTTGGGGTTCCAACTTGCCGGGAGTATTTTGTTCGAACGGATTGTTGGAAGTGGTGGGTCGGGTTGGAATGCCTGAAATGCGGTTTACATTGGACTGGTGACTGTCAGGGGCCAGTTTCATGGGGGTGTCTGATACCATCACCTGATACATGAGCCTGGTATTTTCGCCGGTTACACGCAAAATAGCTTTGCCTATGAGATCAGCATATTGGTTTTCGAGCTGTTCGTAAAAAAAATGGCTTGGAACCTGCAGCAGCAATGCCTTGTCTTCGTATTGTAAAGGAATGATCGGAATAAACCACGTTGAGTAGCTCAAGTCGGGCACATTATCTTTAATAATGCTCAGACATTGATTCCAGAGAGTTTCGTGATTTAAGGTCATCGTTTTGGGTAGTGCTTAAAAACTTGGGATTGCAAATTTTGGAAAAAAAAAAGGATTCTCCAAACATGTTTTTCTTTTAATAAATAGTAAAAATGTATTGCGTTTACTTTCAGCGTGTTAGTTAATTAGCTGTATTTCAGCATGATGCAAGGTTAACATTTTCTAACTATCTTTAACCGAACACCTTGCAAATATGTCAGGTTGACACACCAATAATGGCACAGTTACCTTTAAGTCCCTGTTAATAAAGGATTGCGATACATTATTATTTTTGTGTTAAATCGTAAAAAAGCGAAGAAAAAAAAAATTGCTTACAATCTAAAACCAATTTGCTTGCTTTATTTCGAACCGAAAAGTGAGAAATGGACATACCGCTTTGGACTGGCCTTCAAATCAAGCAACAAAGCGTTAGCACTGGATGCGGTCGTGCTCAGGTTGAACGTTGCAGCGCTCAGGTTTTGATACAACGCTTTGTCGTTCAACAGCAAACCCATGGAGTTGTCCGTGCTGTTTAGCTTGAGGGTGATGTTTTCCAATTGGTTGAGCGTCTTATTCAGGGAGGTTACGTCGATTTGGTTGATTTTGGTGCCTGCAGCCGAGAATTGAGCGGTCATCTCGTCCACATTGTCTAAGATGCTTGGCAGCTTATCCATGGATTTGTTCAATTTGACAGACAACAAAGAGAGTTCTTTGCTGGTTTTTTCGATAGAAGTCAGGGAATGATTCAGACTGCCGTTGTTTACCAACGTTTCCACACTGGCTAACAAAGAATCAGTTCGCTGAATCATACGTTGTACGTCGGCTAGGACACCTTCCTGCAATTGATCCATGATGCCGGGATTCCGACCTGACAAAAGAGTATCGCCACTGTTCAGGACTTTACCATTTAGTTCGCCCAATTTGAGCACTACGGTCGGATTACCAACCATGGCTGATTGGATGATGGCTTTGGAACCTTCGGGAAGTTTTAATTCTGTATTTAGATCCAAGTCGATGATGATGTGACCGGGTTGGTCGTATTGATACTGGATGTCACGAACCAAACCTACTTGATAACCATCCAACATGACTGGGCTCGATTTGACCAAACCGTCTATTTGGGTGTAATTCACATAATAATGATTGGATGGATTCAGGAGGTTGACCCCTTTCAGGTAATTGAGCCCCCAGACAAAAACTGCAAATGCTGCTATGACGATTAAGCCAATTTTGGCTTCACTTTTGAACTTCGTTTTCATAATTAACAGGATATTTTACGTGGAACCCTCGAGTAATCCGTGGACAAAAGTACGATTTTTTATTTAATGGCTACTCGGTGACCATTTTGAAAAGCTGCGACGAAGGCATCTGGGAACCGATTGGAAAGTTCTTTTCGTTTTGTATTGGCTTCCTCAAAAGTATTGAAACTGCCAACTGTGTATTTGTAGAGCTTTTTTTCCACATAATAATCGGCTTGTTGGCCTTTTAGTTTCGTACTTCTTTCCGAAAGTTTCACTTCGGAAGTTAAAATCTGTACTTTATAAACGATATCATTTTGGTCGGAGACTTTCGACGTGAAGGAAATGCTGGCAGTGGTTTTAGTGGTCGTATCGGATATGCGATTCTGAGTGACAGGCAAGGTGTCTGGAACATCTTCAACGACGGGTTTCTTCAGGGAGGATGAATTGGTGGATTTGCGTTCGTAATCGGTTCTGAAATCTGCAAAGCCTTTATATATGCACAAGGCAGTTTGTTCTTGCCCTTCTTCACTTTTTAGGTAGGCTTCTTCGGTGGGGTTTGACAGGAAGCCCGTTTCCACCAATACCGAGGGCATGCTGGTGCATCGAAGCACCAAAAAGACATCTTGACGGACTCCCCGGTCGTATCGGCCGTTTGCTACGAATTTGTTTTGAATGGTGGAGGCGAACTGGATGCTTTGATTCATGTAATTGTCTTGCATGAACTCAAACATGATGTAAGATTCAGGTGAAGTAGGGTCAAAACCTTCGTATCGCTGCTTGTAATCGTCTTCCAATAAGATTACGGAGTTTTCACGTTTGGCAATGGCCATATTTTCTGCTGTTCGGTTCTGTCCCAACGTAAACGTGGAGGGGCCATGGGGGTTGGGCGAATCGGCATGGTCGGCGTGCAGGGAAATGAACAAATTGGCTTTTGCCTTGTTGGCAATGATGG
The DNA here is from genome assembly GCA_035719105.1 of Bacteroidales bacterium. GTDB lineage: Bacteria > Bacteroidota > Bacteroidia > Bacteroidales > UBA1402 > UBA8389. Next base: position 650,312 of record DASTGN010000004.1, read on the forward strand.
CGCGTTGGTTGAGTTCAATGAATTCATCCGTGCTGCGTGTAAAAATAATTTTGACATCCGGTTGTTTGGAAGCAATGAGTTTACCCAATTTGAGCCCGATGTTGAGGACAATGTCCTTTTCCTTGCAACTGGATCCGAGGGTTCCGGAATCTTTGCCCCCGTGACCAGGGTCGATGACAACAGTGAATCCGGAAGCAACTGCGATAAAGGAAGTTTGGATGAACAATCCAAGGATGATCAAAAGCAAGCGCAGGGTCCGGTAGGGCATAAGGTTGTATTAAATTTTTACCTTTACAAAAATAGCGTAAAATCGATAACAAGCAAAAAGATTTGGTTTACTTTGTATAAAACCTCTATATGGACACCCTTTCAATATTAAAACGACATTTAGGTTCGAACCAGGAATTGTTCCACACGGTCTATACACATAGCCGGCATGTCATGTTGAAAGCGTTGTCACTATCCGAAAGACATCCGGAATTGGCTTTGGATAATACCTTTATCGAAGAAGCCGCCTTGTTGCACGATATTGGTGTATATTGTACGAATGCGCCTGATATTCATTGTTTTGGATCCTTTCCTTATATTGGCCACGGTTATTTGGGACGTGAATTATTAGAAAAGGAGGGTCTGCCTCGACACAGTTTGGTTTGTGAGCGACATACAGGTACGGGACTTTACTTGACTGAAATCCTTGCCAAAAATTTGCCATTGCCTCATCGGGACCTGGCACCTGTCAGTTTGGAAGAGCAAATGATCTGTTTTGCGGATAAATTTTACTCAAAATCTCATCTCGATTCGGAATTTTCGGTGGAGGAAGTTCGCCAGAAACTCACCAAATATGGCCCTGAAGGGGTGGCGCGTTTCGACCGTTGGTGCAAAATGTTTTTATAATGAGGTTGCCGTTAAGCACTTTTCACGCTCCTGCCTTCGGGTTTCCAACTAGTTTGAGTATTTTTGCGCACTAATTAAGGGCAGTACATGACTTTTTCACGACTTTCCGTTTTGTTCAGTTTGGTGGCATTACCGCTGGTCGGCCAGGTGCTGCCTTCGGGCAATACTGTCCGACAGGTTGCAAAGTCCGTTCCCCAAACGAATGCAACCCTTTTGCGGTCTTCAAAAGATTCCACTGCCGTTAAAGATTCTTCCTCCAAAAGCGTCAAAGAACAATCAATTACCGAAATTGTCGAATATTCTGCCAAGGACTCCTTGGTTTTTGAAGAAGGTGGTGTAGCCAGAATGTATGGAACTGGTTCCGTAAAATATGGTGAACTGAAACTGGATGCCGGTTATATCCAGATGGATATGGACAGTAGCCTGCTTTCGGCAGTTGGTCGTCCAGATTCTGCCGGAAAAATGACCGAAGATCCTGTTTTCAAGGATGAAAGCGGTGAATACAAGTCCAAGGGGCTGAAATACAATTTCAAGTCGAAAAAAGGATTGATTTCCCAAGTGGTGACCCAACAAGGAGAAGGTTGGATCGTGGGTGGCACCACCAAAAAAATGACCGATGATGTGTTGTGCATGGTTAACGGAAAGTACACGACCTGCGAAAACCAGGATCATCCGCATTTTTACTTAGACCTGAGTAAAGCCAAAGTGAAACCAGGTAGCTATATCGTTTCAGGGCCAGCGCACTTGGTGATGGAAGACGTGGATCTGCCGTTGATGCTGCCATTCGGCTACTTTCCATTCAAGGGAAAATACTCTTCCGGATTTTTGATGCCTACTTACGGTGATGAGTTGCAACGAGGTTTTTACCTGAGTAACATGGGGTATTACTTCGCGTTCAATGATTATGTGGATTTGGCACTGCGCACGGATCTTTATTCGAAGGGTTCCTGGGGTGTCAAGGTCAATTCGACTTATCGGAAGCGTTATAAATTTTCGGGTAACTTCAGTGCGTCGTATGTGGAAACGGTGTCGGGTGAGAAATCGTTACCCGATTATTCCAAGGCCAAAGATTTGAGAATCAGCTGGAGCCATTCGCAGGATGCCAAGGCTGATCCGTTCCGTACATTTTCAGCCAGCGTCAATTTTGCAACCAGTGGATATACCCGAAACGACCTGGCTTCGCTTTACAATCAAAATGCGTTTGCCGAAAATACCAAAAGTTCCTCCGTGAGCTACTCCCAGCGTTTTCCGGAGAGCCCTTGGAGTTTGTCGGCGAGCATGACGGTGAATCAGTCGAGCAAGGACTCCACGTTATCGGTCTCGCTTCCAGGATTGAGTTTGAACATGACCACCATCTACCCTTTCAAACGGAAAAATGCGGTTGGAGAGGAGCGTTGGTACGAAAAGATTCGTGTGGGTTATTCTGGGAGAATGGCCAACAGCATCAGCAACGTAAAGGAATACGACATCATGCATAAATCGATCATTAAAGATTGGAGGAACGGTGTGATGCACAGCATTCCCATTTCGGCCACCTTTAATGTGCTGAATTACATTAGTATAAATGCTAATATGTCTTACAACGAACGTTGGTATTCCAGTTCGCTCGATAAATCATACGACCCGGTCATCGATAAAGTGGTGACGGATACTTCTTGGGGGTTCAATCGTGTTTGGGATTACACGGCCTCCGTCAGTGCTTCGACTAAGTTGTATGGTATGTACCAGATGAATCCGAAAATATTTGGCAACATCAGTCAAATCAGACACGTGATGTCGCCTGACATTTCACTGTCCTATCGACCTGATTTTGGACAATCTCGTTACGGATATTGGGACGAATTCTCCTATTTGGACAGCAAGGGCAAGGAGCAAGTCGTGACCTATTCTCGTTTTTCCAACGGTTTGTATGGTTCTCCCGGGCGTGGCGAATCAGGGACTGTGAATTTCTCGGTGGCCAACCAGGTGGAAATGAAAATCAAGCAAGTGACCGATACGGCCATCAATTATAAAAAGGTGAGTTTGATTGATGACTTACGCTTTGGAACTTCTTACAATATGGCTGCGGATAGCTTGAACTGGAGTGACATCACAGCCAGCATTCGTCTAAAATTTAGTCCTAGCTACTCGTTGAACCTAGGTGGATCTTTTCAACCGTATACCTTTATTCTGAACAGCGATGGTAATCCGGTTCGGGTAAACCGAACACAGTTTGCGAAATACGGTATTCCAGGGCGTCTTACTGGTACTGGAACTTCGTTAAACTACACCCTGAACAATGACACTTTCAAAAAATTGGCAAAGATTTTCCAGAAGAAACAGGCGAATGCTGATGCAGAAAACGGAGCTAAGCCGGAAGGAACAGAGAATCAGTCAACGCCAGCCAAGCCGTTGGATGCTGAATCGGCTTTGTATGCTCCCTGTAAAATTCCATGGAGTATTGGTATTTCTTACACGGTACGATATGGCCAATCCGACTTTAATAAGAAGAAGTTGGAATACAACTATGATCTCAGCCAGAATTTAAGTTTCAGCGGCAGTTTGTCTTTGACCGACAAGTGGAAATTCAATGCCAGCACCAGTTACAACTTCGATGCCAAGAGGTTGGCCACGATGAACTGCTCAGTAAGCCGCGACTTGCATTGTTGGACAATGACTGCAAGCTTCATTCCCATTGGTCCTTATAAGTCGTATAATTTCACCATTGCAGTGAAATCGTCTCTGCTCGAAGATTTGAAGTACGAGCAACACCAAAATCCAAGAGACAATAATTTGTGGAAGTAAGCCGTTAGTGCCAATCGATGGGCGTAAGACCCCGTTTCATCAAGTATTCGTTGGCTTGGCTAAAATGATGGTTTCCAAAAAAACCTCGATGGGCTGAAAGTGGAGAGGGGTGAACCGATTTTAATACCAGATGTTTTTTTGAATCGATGAACTCTCCCTTCTTTTGAGCATAAGAGCCCCAGAGTAAGAAGACCAAGCCAGTGCGTTCTTCGGCCAATCGGTGAATGGCGGCATCGGTGAAGGTTTCCCAACCTCTGTTTTGATGGGAACCTGCCTGGTGGGCACGAACAGTGAGCGTGGCATTCAGCAGGAGAACTCCTTGGTTGGCCCAGCGTTCCAGATTGCCATCTTTATAGGGTTCGTACCCTTCGTCCGAGCGGATTTCCTTGAAAATGTTCTGCAGGGATGGGGGAAACTTGACATCCTGTTTCACCGAAAAACACAGTCCGTGGGCTTGTCCGGGTTCGTGATAGGGGTCTTGGCCAAGGATGACCACTTTGACATTATTAAATGGGCAGTGGTCGAATGCATTGAAAATCAGCTTGCCTTCGGGATAGACGGTTTGCTGTTTGTACTCCATTCGGACATACTCCGTCAACCTAGAAAAATAGTCTTTTTCGAACTCTTTTTCCAACACGGTTTTCCACGAATTTTCTATCTTTACGTCCATAACGCCACAAATCTACATAAAACTTTTTTCTCCATGCGAAACGGAACCCGCGCCGCCCTACTTTTTTTTGTCATTGGTTTTTGCACTTGTTTGGTTTTGATTGCCCTTATCCGTTCGCTTCGACATTTTGACCTCAATTGGCCATTGGAAAAACCAAAAGCCATTGTCCAAGCAGTTTTCTATCCGGTCGGCGAATGTCCGGATTGCAAAAAGATTTCGCTTCAGTATTGGAAAGTTGATAAGTTGAACGATGACAACAATGTGCATTTGGAAGCAGCGCAACGGATGGGGCATGCGCCTTTTGCCACAAATGCGGAATTCGAACTGAAAAAGGACTTATTGGTCAACAGCCAGGTTTTTACGGAGGTGAAAGATTGCGAGATGTATACGGTCAAGAAACTGACCCACTCTTATCCTTATTTGGTTCCCCGTGGTTTGGTGCTGTTGAACGAAATCGGTTCGCGATTTGAGGCAAAATTGGAACGGCTGGAAATTGCACCCATGAAGATGCAGATCAGTTCGGTTTTGCGGACCAACGAGAGCCAGAACGGTCTTGGAAAGCGTAATACCAATGCAGCTCCACTATCTGCCCATTTATACGGCACGACCTTTGATATTTCCTACAAAGAGTTCTTACATCAAAGTGGTGAAATCGCCAAAGAGGGTTTTTGCCGACACGATTTGATGCGGCATGTCTTGGCTGAGGTGTTGACAGAAATGAGGGCTGAAGGGCGTTGCAAGGTGGTTATCGAACGCAAACAAGCCTGTTTTCACATTACGGTGGCCAATTAGATTAAAATCATGCCGTGGTCGGCGCACTTCTTGCGCATGTCTTCCGGCCAGATGCTCGCTTGGATTTCGCCAATGTGCGCCTTGCGCAACAGGAACATGCACAATCTTGACTGACCAATTCCACCACCAATGCTGAGGGGCAATTCTTCGTTGATCAATTTTTTGTGGAAATACAGTTCCTTGCGGTCTTCGGCTCCACACAGTTCGAGCTGTTTGAGCAATGCCTTTTTGTCCACACGGATGCCCATGGACGAAAGCTCCAAGGAGCTCCCAAGTACGCTGTTCCAGACGAACAAATCACCATTCAAACCTAGGAAACCTTCTTCGTTTTCTGTGGTCCAGTCGTCATAGTCCGGGGCGCGGTCGTCGTGCTTGGCACCATTGGAAAGTTTCCCTCCGATACCAATGATAAAGGCAGCACCGTGTTCTCTGGTGAATTCGTTTTCACGTTCTTTCGGGCTGAGGTTGGGGTATTTGCGAACCAGTTCTTCAGCATGAATGAAAGCAATTTCTTCAGGTAAGGAAGGGTGGATTTCGGGGAATTGTTCAAAAACAAGGTATTCGGTTTGGCGGATGGCACCGTAAATGCGTTTGACAACGGATTTTAGGAAGGCAATGTTCCTGTTTTCGGCAGTAATGACCTGTTCCCAGTCCCATTGATCCACATAGAGGGAGTGTAAGTTGCCTAGTTCTTCGTCGGCACGGATGGCATTCATGTCGGTATAGAGCCCATAGCTGGGATCGATTCCATATTCGCCCAACATCAGGCGTTTCCATTTGGCCAACGAATGAACGATTTCGGCCTTTTGGTCATTCATATCTTTGATGGGAAAACTGACCGGGCGTTCTTTGCCGGAAAGGTTATCGTTGATACCGGTTCCGCTAACGACAAACAACGGTGCAGTGACTCGGCGGAGGCGAAGTTCAGAAGAAAGGCTTTGTTGAAAGAAATCTTTGATTTGTTTGATGCCTTGTTCGGTTTTTTTCAGATCGATCAAAGCTTTATAACCCTTGGGCAGAATAAGATAGCTCATGTTGGTGTTTTTTGGCCAATGTATTAATGTCGGCAAATGTACGAGATAAATCTGACATTTTGATAGGTTTTTGTTCAAAATTCTACCAATGTTTCTGTTTTTTTAGGTGTTAAAAATTGATATTGTTTGATTATTGCCGTTGCAGGTGCCTCTCCGCTCAATCTTTTTTAAGTGTTGTTTCTTTAAAAAAATATCGATTTTTATTGTACTTTTGTGGCCGTCTCGGTCCCGTAGTTCAATGGATAGAATAATGGATTCCGGTTCCATCGATTGGAGTTCGAGTCTCCACGGGATCACGAACGAAAAACGCCAACGGCTCATTAATAGAGTGTTGGCGTTTTTTCATTTGTTAATGTCCTAGTAGCTTCAATTAGACGTGAATTATACGTCTTTTACTGAAAATAATTTACTCATTACAATGCAAAAACTGTAAACCTAGTTCAGTAGAAATAAAAAAAAGTTAACTTTGAAAAGTCTTATCGTTAATGTCAATTGAATGATGATTTTAGTAAACTAGATTGAGAATCTATAAATTTAATATAATGAGACCTTTGGTACTTTTTATTATGGCTCTTTTCATTTCGCTAAATGGATGGGCGCTAAATTTTACTGTAGATGGCATCAACTATTCTACTATGAGATCAACAACTGTAGAAGTGGTCAGAGGGAATTATTTTGATGCAATTATAATTCCTTCTACGGTAGTTTATTCCAATGTTACTTACTCTGTAGATGCAATTGGACTTTTTGCTTTTTCTGGTTGTATTGGATTAACATCTATCACCATCCCTCCTTCAGTTTTAAGTATTGAAAGTTCTGCTTTTTCTGGCTGTACTGGCTTGACTTCCATCACTATCCTGTCGTCAGATGTAAGTATAGGAAGCTCAGCTTTTTATGGTTGTAGTGGCTTAACTTCCATCACCATTCCGCCTTCAGTTACAAGCATTGGAATGTATGCTTTTTCTGGTTGTAAGGGATTGACTTCCATTACCTTTCCGCCTTCAGTTTTAAGTATTGGAAGTTCAGCTTTTTATGGTTGTAGTGGCTTAACTTCCATCACCATTCCGTCTTCAGTTTTAGTGATTGGAAGTGATGCTTTTCAAGGTAGTACTGGATTGATAACCGTTGATACCAACAATAAACAATACTCCAGTAAAGATGGGATATTGTACGATAAATATCTAACTGGACTACTTTGGTGTCCTATATCTTTGAAAGGAAGTTTAGACATTCCTTCTTCGGTTAAAAGTATTGAAGGGGCGGCTTTTCAAGGTTGTGCTGGTTTAACCTCCATCACCATCCCGCCTTCAGTTATGAGTATTGGATTTTCTTCTTTTTCTGGATGTACTGGATTAAAATCTATCACAATCCCTTCTTCAGTTAAAAGTTTTGGAAGTTCTGTTTTTTCTGGATGTACTGGTTTAACCTCTATCACCATACTGTCATCAATTTCATACATTGGATTTTCTTCTTTTTCTGGCTGTAATAGCTTAACTTCCATCACCATCCCATCTTCAGTTATAAGTATCGAAAATACAGCTTTTTCTGGTTGTACAGGCTTAACATCCATCACTATTCCGTCTTCAGTTACAAGTATTGGATATAATGCTTTTCAAGATTGTACTGGACTAACATCCATCAACATCCCGTCTTCAGTTACAATTATTGGAGATTATGCTTTTTCTGGTTGTACTGGATTAGCTTCAATAGAATTAAATGCAACGACGCCTCCATGGCTTTTTAGTGAGGGAGTGTTTGATATGGTTGATAAAACCAAATGTATATTAACCGTTCCCATGGGTTCATTGTATTTATACAAAAATGCACGATTTTGGGAAGATTTCTTAACCATCACAGAATCAAATCCTACTGGAGTTTCTGATGTAAATCTTAAGAAACTTATAATATACCCAAGCCCTGCTCTTTCTTATGTCAACCTGGAGTTGGGAGAATCATCAAACATTACCGACCTAATAGTATTTAATTCCCAAGGTCAAAGGGTTTATGAGTCTCAGATTTCCAATAAACAGATTCAATTAGATGTGTCTCATTTCCCGAGTGGTTTGTATTTCATCAAAGTCAAGGGAATTGACAATCAACATCAAAGGTTTGGTAAGTTTATTAAAATCTAAAATTGAGTTGCTAACTTATCTCGGGGCTTCTTCGCGCAGCAGGTTCGTTTTTTGTTCGATGTCGTAGACGATGGCTTCGACTGAGATGGTGGCGCCGGAAATGCCGTCGATGTTTTTGCCGGTGATAAGTCTTTTGGACCCAACGTACCGGCGGAATTGTTTCAGCCAGTTTTTGGAGGTTATTTCTTGTCCGTGAGTGGCCTGGTAGTTGTATACTTTGACTTCTTGAACCGAATAAGCAGAATCGAAAAGGATGAAGTAATCGAAATATTCGTATTCGTCACCAAACCGAGCGTTCGGACTTGGATCCATACAACCGCCTGCCCGACAAGCATTAACACGTCCAATATAGACAAACTGCCTTGGAGCACTCGAAATCCCATAAAACTTACCCATCGGAATTTGACTTTGAGCGTTCTCAGACAGCGTTAACTCCTTAAGCTGCGTCGTTGTAGAATCTGCTTTTTGAAGCACCTTTTTAAGAGAAGGTGGGTAGAAGTCCATCGAATTAAGTGCTGTCAAGCCTGCAAACAGCGACAATAGCGTAAAAATGATCAGAATGTTTCGAAACATATTTGCTTGACTTAAAACATCACGCCGACACCAACATTCCAAACTTTGGAGAACTCAGCAGCCGATTCAGCCTTGACAAACTGCAAGTCCGTCTTGACGACAGCGCCTTTGGCCAATTTGTAGGTAAGCCCGGTTGTAATTGCTTGATTGTTATAGGACTTGTTTTGTACCAATGCTCCAGCAGTGGATGCATGGGTGTCGTACTGTTCGTACCGCACAAAGGGAATCAACTCGGTTGAAACGTTTGTAAAAGTTCTCAGCACGTTGTAACCCGCTTCTAAATAATAACCGGTCATGGCACTTCCAAGGTCGTTTTGCGTACTGTTTACGGCTGTGAACCGGTTGTATTGTTCGGTGTTGCTTACGTTTGCGTGATAATACTGACCCCTCAATTGCAACCCACCCAATGTGTAACGGGCATCCGCACCCAGCATGGCCAGTCCCACAACGGAAGAATCGGCTTTCGACAAAGCGAGCACATCGCTTTTGTTGATACCATTATATAAGGTGCTTTGCGTTTTACCGAAATAGCCGGATAAACCTACGTTCAGGTTTCGGATGCCATAGTATTCTACTTTGCCTGCGAAATTGGGGGAACTGATAAAGGATTCGGCTCCCTTTTGGCGACCATTCCTAAAACCGTTTTTTCCAGAGAGGTTGGCTTTGCCGTTGTAACCGTTGAATCCGTTGACTAGGTAAGCCTGATATTTTAACGAGGCATCGATGTAATTGCCGCTCAATCCGAATCCAATTTCTCTCCAGGTAGTCGGTGAAATTTTGTTGTCTACCAGAGGACGTTCGACCCCGTTAAAGGTGGTGGGTTCGTGGTATTCGTTCACAATACCCATGGGAATGAGCAACAATCCAGCCCGGAGACTGATTTGGTTGTTGAGTTTGTGTTGTAAGAAAGCCTGTTCTACATACACTTCGCTCACATGTTCGAATTCGATTTCTGAGACAAACTGCGTTTTGGGATTGAAATTATAACCGAGCATCAAGACCATGCGGTGTACGTCCAACGAGCCGTTACTTCTGGTGTCTTTGCTGAAGGGCTGGTTGAAGTGCACTTCGCCGTAACCTCCTAAAACTAATTTACCATTGGAATCCAGCACTTTATCTGCACTGTTCTGATACAGGTTGGTACTTTCAGTATTTTGAGCCTGAACTCCGAAAGTTAATGCCACCAAAAAGGCTAAACCGATAATTTTTTTCATTTTTTTAGTTGATTGTTTACGGATGCAAATTTATCGGGATTGAAAAGTCTGTACAATCGCTACTTTTGGTGATTTTGAAAGAAGCCCCTCCCTACTATTGTGTAGTGTAAATGTGAATATTTCAAAATAATTCACACTTTTGGCATAAATGTGCAAAATAACGATATATTTGTTTCCACTATGAAATTGTTAGAGTACCAATCGAAAAACATACTTCGTGAAGCGGGACTTCCAGTTCCACGAAGTTTACCAGTTAAATCAGCGGAAGAAATACCCGCTGCATTGCAAAAACTGGGCATTACCAGGGGTGTCGTCAAGGCACAGGCATTTACCGGAGCTCGTGGAAAAGCGGGTGGTATCAAGCTGTTCAACAATGAACAGGAAGCAAAAGATCTTACATCTCGCATGATTGGAATGCAATTGGTTACCCATCAGACAGGGCCTGAGGGGGTCAAAATCCATTTGGTTTTGATAGAGGAAGCGTGTTCGATCGAGAAGGAATTTTATATGGCCATCACGTTGGACCGTACGGCAGTGAATCCGCTGATTATGATTTCCCCGGATGGTGGAATGGATATTGAGGCGGTTTCGGCAAAGTCTCCTGAGCGAATACTTCGAATTTATCCGGAAATCAACCAGCCTATTTCTGCCGAATTGCTTCATAAAGCATCCGACTTTTTAGGATTGGAAGGTTCATTGGCTTCCCAATTTCACGATGTATTGCAAAAATTATATGTTGTTTATTACAACACCGATGCGATGCTTCTGGAAATCAATCCGCTGGCTGTTACGACCGATCAGCGTTTGCTTTTGCTTGATTGTAAATTGGATATTGATGACAACGCAGACTATCGTCAAATGGAAACGGGTGGCGATCCGAATGCCGAAAAGACCCATTCGGAAATTGAAGCTGCAAACTGGGGCATGAGTTACATTTCAATGGATGGAAACATCGGTTGTATGGTTAATGGAGCGGGGTTAGCTATGGCTACGATGGATTCTATTAAATACAGCGGAGGGAGTCCGGCCAATTTCTTGGATGTGGGCGGCTCTGCTACCGAGGAAGCAGTTGCCAAAGCAATCGAAATCATAGCCGGGGACCATGCGGTGGAATGTATTTTGGTCAATATTTTCGGTGGCATCATGAAGTGCGATACCATTGCTATCGGAATCGTTGCTGCTGTCAGTAAAAGTGTGCTCAAAATTCCCATGGTCGTCAGATTGGAAGGGAATAATGTAGAGCTTGGAAAAGAAATTCTGGCGAATTCAGGCTTAAATATTCAAAGTGCAGACAGTTTGGACGAGGCTGCTAGAAAAGCTGTTTTATTAACCCGTAAAAATTCATAATCATGGCCATTCTTGTCGATCGACATACCAAATTGATAACTCAGGGAATAACGGGTAAGGCCGGATTATTTCATACTTTACGGTGCAGCGACTATGGAACCAATGTGGTTGGTGGTGTAAATCCTTTAAAGCAAGGAACGTTTGTGGAAGGCTTTCCAGTTTACGGATCGGTAAGGGAGGCTGTGGACAAAACCGGTGCCAACACCAGCATGATTTTCGTGCCTGCCCCTATGGCCGCCAAAGCCATTGTGGAAGCGGCCGATGCTGGCATCCAGCTGATTGTGGCCATTACCGAGGGCATCCCGGTTCGGGACATGTTGGAAGTTCGCCAATACTTGAAAGGATCTGGTTCCATTTTGATTGGCCCGAATTGCCCAGGAATTACAACCGCTGGTGTTGCCAAAGTCGGTATCGCACCAGGGTTCATCCATAAAAAGGGCAAGATTGGAATTGTCTCCCGTTCTGGCACATTAACCTATGAGGCGGTCTATCAGACTACGCTTTCTGGTTTAGGGCAAACGACAGCCGTCGGAATCGGCGGTGACCCCGTGCATGGTCTGAATCACATCGATGTGATTCGGATGTTTCAGGAAGATTCTGAAACTGAGGGGATTATTTTGATTGGTGAAATTGGTGGTTCAGACGAAGAAGCAGCTGCCGAATACATTAAATCCAACGTCACCAAACCTGTTGCTGCCTTTATTGCCGGTGCGACGGCGCCCAGCGGGAAGCGGATGGGGCATGCCGGTGCCATTGTGAATGGTACCAGTGGTACTGCAGAAAGCAAAATCAGGGCGTTGGAAGATGCCAAGGTGTTTGTTGCCTTGACAGCCTCGGAAATCGGAAGTAAAATGAGTGATGCGATGTTGCATCATAATTTAAAATCATAGGTCCCGTAGAATGGCCTAAGCGTTTTGATTTCAATGCCTTGGACTATAATGGTGAATTCGCCATTTCGGTCTGAGGTGTTGCAATCGAAAGTCGTCTTACCGTTCGTATCGGTGTACATGTTGGGCGCCCAGAAAATGGTGGTTCGGGTTTCCGTATTCAAGAAGGAGGTATCCGTAGAAGCTGAATTGTAAAAAATGTTAGGTCTGCTGATGTTCTTGATGGGGATATAGTCAATGGTGCCCACCACTGCACCTTTGGGTGCTGCCGAGAAGGGTTTGCCGACTCCATTGAACACAATAGGACTTCCTCTTTCCTTTGTCGCATAAATCATACCAACTATTGGTTTTTTACCTCCGGTTCGATGATTCGGGCAATTGAAAACATTATATTCTCTACAAACATAATCCTCTTTTTTGCCCATGTTGTCGTCGTTATCGTTAACTCCACTTTTTGATTCAACGAAGACTTCTTTCAATTGAATGATTTTAGAAAGAGCGTTCAGTACCGGGGCTTCGTATTTGGTAAAGGTATTGACCGGTTGAGTAAAATTCAGAGATTCCCCCAAACGAACGTATTTATCCATTTCTAAGGAATAATCGACCATTTGAATGTCGTAGTCATCCGAAAAATGCAATCCTGGTTTGAGCATTTTAATCTCATTCGGTTTTACCAATAAGGACTTCGGTGATATGGAAAAAGAGCCATTCTTACTTAAAGGCACAGCTTCAGACCAGTCTTTGACAGTATATGCTATCTTATTGATATTGTATGCGTTGCGTGGTCTGCTTGCTCCTTGAAACAGATTCAATAGTGGTGTCAGATCCTTTTTATCAGCCAAAGTGGTCGATTCAAGCATCAACTGTTCCAATTTGATGGGCTTTTTATTTTTTGAAGTAACTACACCACTGATTCCTCCTGCATTTTCCAGGATTCGGATAAAACCGGTTGGCTGGTACCGGAGCATATTTCCCCAACTTTTCAACTCCCAGTTCATGGAGATGAGGCGTTTGTCAAAAGCGTTTTCATGTTCGTCCAGAATGGATGTTCTGGGACCGAACATGTTATTGAAATAATACGACTGAAGCATCGTGCGGTAACTATTTTTATTTAAGGTGTTCTTATCAACGATCGAAATGGAAAAGTTGGTGGCTATCGGATGGTTGTTGGAATCAACGATGTTTAGGCTCACTTTGATGGTGGCTTGACCCTTTTTCACGGATTTGACAGTGCTGAACAGTACCTTATAAGGATCTTCAGTTTTACTTAGGAAGTAGCGTTCTGCTTTAGGCGCAGCTATGGTGTCGAACACAGCAAGGTTCAGAATGCCTTTTGACAGGCTGTCTATCGGTAGTTCGACTCGTACCGAATCACCATTTCTTATGGATAAGGATTGACTCCATACCATTTGATCTTTAGTACGAAGGACGAGTGTGGCTGAATCCTTTTGATCCCTATTCGTCAAAACCGCTATTGGACGATTTTTAACGGTTTCGATTCGTAGTCCATAACCCTTGGGTTCGATCTTGCCGGGAAATTCCAACAGAGTGGTCGTGTCGTTTTCATATACCATCCATTGATATCTAGCGTTTGCGCGAGGGATGAACCGGATGTCTCCCAAACCCTGCTTGTCGGTATGCGTTCGACCGATGATTTTATGATCTTCCAACAATTCCACAGGTACTTCCAATGGATTTTTTTGATCGTCAAGAACTTCAATAATCGTCCGATTCGGAAGGCCTTCCAAAAAATGTCCGCCCTCAGCATAGGTATTGACTTTCACGGTATTGCCCTCATGCCTCAGATTCAGAATAAGTTCAGCAAAATCTTTATCCTGAGTAAAGCGAATTTCGCAACGAACCATTTCTGTTTTTTCAATTTTAGGGTAGGTGAACCGTACATAAGCTTCCCCCAAGCTATTAGTCGAAAGAGAACCTTTTTTTAAGAGTTGTTCGCCCACCCATAGGCTGAATTTTCCTTTGAGAATTTTCCCGGCGGTGCCCTTGACTCTGGCAAGAATTTCAACCTTTTCTCCTCGATGAATTTTCTTTTGGTTGGTGACAGAGGCTTCTGCTTCCATTCGATTCATGATATTCTTGCTCACGATGATGGGTTGGACAAATACATCGTTGGGATTCAGGCTGATCATTCGGTCCGTGTAAGCATAAAAATAGTATTTCCCCTCTGGTAGCGTGTCTGGTAGCATGATATCTCCGTGTGCCCGGATGTCGTACATGGGGAATTGTTTTTCCAGTACTTTGTTTTTATTGCGATCGGAAATGCGTACGTAGAGCACTTCGTTCAGAATGGGCGTTAGCACGTATGCCTTGAACCAAATGGTGTCTTCTGGTGAGTAGATGTTTCTGTCCAAGTGGACGTATAAACTGATGACGGGCTTTTCTAAGTTGTACGTATCCAAACGTTGCTGCAACGTATCAACTAGATTGATTGCTTTTATATTCGGAATAAGTAAGAATCCCGCCAACAATATTACTGATAATCTGAGTTTCATCATGCTAAGTTAGTGATTTTTGAAAATAGGAGCCATTTACCGATGAAAAATAGGCCTTGACATATTTTTGGGGTGCCTGATTAAACATTTGAATGCATTTACACTCCAAGTAATGAAAAACAAAACAAACCACTTAATTGATAAAAAATGAAAAAAAGAATTTGTATTTTAATGATCGCCCTATTGGCTTCAGGCGTTTCTGTAACGGCTCAAAACCGTGGTAATGAACATCATTCGATGAATGAGTTGAAATTGACCGACGATCAAAAAGCCAAAATGAAGGTGTTGCATCAAGAGTTTGCTAAACAGGATTCGATTTCAAAGGTTCAATTTAAGAAACAACGTGAAGTCGTTATGGCAGATCGTCGTTTGGCCATGTCCAAAATTTTGACGCCTGAGCAATTGCTTCAAATGGACAAGATTCGGGTGGAAAGAGAAAAGAGGGCTGGACAAAAAGGTCAATTCGGACCTGGAAATGGTCGTCCAGGTTTCAGCCAAGGTCGTTTTGCTGGTCAAGGTCGTGAACAGATGATGCGAAATAGGTTTCGTATGATGCAACAAATGCACAGACGGGGCGCCCAAATGAGCATGAAAGGGAACAAATCGACTGAAAGAGTTGATCCAGAAATACGCATCAAAAAACAGATGGAACACCTGTCGAAAGTGCTTGATTTGACCACGGATCAGGAAGTCAAAATCCAGGCCATTCAAATGAAAAATGCCAAAGAAGAAATTGATGCATACAAAAACCACATGCTAAAAAAGGAGGCACAAGTCCAAAAAAACGCTACTAAGATGGAGGAAATCAAAGCGTTGTTGACTCCTGAACAAATCGCTAAAATGGAAGCTCAGCAAAATCGTGCTTCAAAAAAGCATATGGGTCCAAAGCCTCAGGTCGTAAAGTAAGTAGAAGGTAAACAGTAATTAAAAAAAGAAGTGGCCCTTTTGCGGAGCCACTTCTTTTTTTTAAGCTTTTGTAGAACGTAGGGCATCGTGAAGATCGGCCCAAGCGTTGCTAAGGGCTGACATACTTTCAAATAATAAATCAGCCCCTGCATCTATTAAGTGATGGTCCTGCAGTTTGCCAGTGTTGACGGCAATGGTAAATAAGCCTGCCGCTTTGGCGGATTCCACACCGAGAGGAGCATTTTCTACGACTAATACGTTGTTGGGTTGAACCCCCGATTTTTTTAAACCTTGCAGGTAGGGTTCGGGATGTGGTTTGCCAATCGTGACATCAAAAGCGGTGACCATTCGATTCCGGGTGAATTGATCTGGGAAGTATTGGCTGAGTTTGGTGAGCAATGATTTTTGGCCGGAACCGGTCACTAAAATGCGCATTAATCGATCGGCTTTAACTTGATTGAGCAATTCGACTGCTCCTGGCATGACAGGAGCCGCGGTTGAGGCTTCGAAAAGTTCCGATTTCCGGTTGTAAATTTTCTGAATTTCTTCTTCGGTGGCATCTCGCCCTAGTTCACGTTGATAAACAATGTTGATGGTGCCACTGCCGGTGCGACCTTCGTGTAGATAGCCCTCTTCTTCGCTAAAAACCACGCCCATTTCATTTAGGGTTTGTGTCCAGGCAGTTGCATGGATGGGCATGGAATCAAACAAAACACCGTCCATGTCGAACAAAACAGCTTTTAAGTCTAAAAAGGGATGATTGTTTTGTTGTAGATACGATTGAATGGCCTTGGAATAATGGTTCATGTTGTCAATTGTAAAATGAAAGCCCCCTAACGGTTTGGTCAGAGGGCTTTTCAAAATTATAGGCGGGTTTTGATGGCCTGCGTTTCTTTTTCGTACCCTGGCTTTTCGAGAAGGGCGAACATATTTTTCTTATAGGCTTCTACTCCTGGTTGGTCGAACGGATTCACACCTAAAAGGTAACCACTGATTCCACAGGCTTTTTCGAACATATAGAGCAATTGACCGATGAAATATTCGTTCAGTACTGGAATTTCGATTTTCAGATTGGGAACATTTCCGTCCACGTGGGCAATTTGTGTACCGAGTTCGGCCATCTTATTTACTGCATCCACGCGTTTACCAGCTAAGTAGTTGAGGCCATCGAGGTTGGCTTCGTCCGAGGGAATGACGACTTCTCTATTGGCGTTGCCAATGGTGAGAACGGTTTCAAAAATGATGCGTTCGCCTTCTTGAATCCACTGACCCATGGAGTGCAAGTCGGTGGTCAGGTCGACGGCAGCTGGGAAGATTCCTAGGTTGTCCTTGCCTTCACTTTCTCCGTACAATTGTTTCCACCATTCGGAAACAAAATGTAGTTTGGGGTGGAAGTTGACCATGATTTCGATTTTTTTGCCCGATTTGTACAGTTCGTTGCGGGTAGCGGCATAAACTGCAGCAGGATTGGCTTCGAAGGCTGTGTCTAAGCCGCAAATGCTTTCCATGTCAACGGCACCAGCTACGAATTGGCGAATATCGTGACCAGCAACTGCAATTGGAAGAAGACCAACCGGGGTCAATACGGAGTATCGTCCACCGACGTTATCTGGAATGACATAAGTTTTGTAACCTTCGAGAGTGGCTAGGGTGCGTAGTGCGCCGCGCTCAGCATCTGTGATGGCAACAATGCGATTTTTAGCTTCAGATTTGCCCACCTGGTTTTCAAGCATGGTTTTAAGTAGACGGAAAGCCAGAGCGGTTTCTGTGGTGGTACCTGATTTGGAGATGTTGATAATCCCAAATGACTTACCTTTCAGAAAATCAGTCAGTTCGGCCAGGTAGTCTTCGCTGATGTTGTGACCGGCATAGACGATAACGGGGTTGGTGCGTTCCTTTTGTAACCAGTCGAAGCTGTTGCTCATGGAATCAATGACGGCTTTGGCACCCAAATAACTGCCGCCAATACCGGCTATGACGACTACTTCGCACTTGTTGCGGAGGCTGTCTGCTGTGGCTTGTATGTCATTTAAAAAGGCTTCAGTAATAGAGGAAGGCAGGTTGAGCCAACCTAAGAAATCATTGCCTTTGCCCGTTGCGTCGTGCAACATTTTGTTGGCCGCTGCAGTTTGAATTGCATAGGCATCGATTTTTTCTTTGGAGACAAAACTGAGGGTTTTGTCAATGTTTAATTTGATGGTTTCCATTGTGATTTGTTTAACGGAGTGATTCGGTGAGTAGGCGGATTTCGATGTTGGGTGAAATCCGTTCGTACAAGATGTTATAAACGGCGTCCAAAATGGGCATGTTTACGTGATAGCATTCATTGATTTCTTTGATACATTTGGTGGCGTAATAGCCCTCGGCGATCATTTCCATTTCCAAATGAGCGGTTCGTACGGAGTAACCTTTGCCTATCATGGTGCCGAACATACGGTTTCGACTGAATTTTGAGTAGGCGGTAACTAACAAATCGCCCAAATAAGCTGATTCTTTGACGTTACGGAGCATGGGTTGCGCAGCATTGATGAATCGGCTGATTTCCTGAATGGAATTGGCAATGAGTACAGACTGGAAGTTATCGCCATATTTTAATCCGTGGCAAATACCAGCTGCAATGGCATAAACATTTTTTAGGGTAGAGGAATATTCTACACCGTTGATATCATCGGAAATGGTGGTTTTAACAAAACCGCAGGTGAATTTTTGGGCAACTTTTCGTGCGCGTTCTTTGTTGGTGCAGGCTATCGTCAAATAGGAGAGTCGCTCCAAGGCAACTTCTTCAGCATGACAAGGGCCACCGACAGCTACAATATTTTCCAGCGGAACTTCAAAAATCTTGTTGAAATAATCTGAAACCAACAAGTTTTCGTCGGGAACGATGCCTTTGATGGCCGTCACGATGATTTTATCGCTGATGGGCTGGTTCAGTTTTTTCAGGTGTTGTTTCAAAAAAGGAGAAGGGGTAGCAAACAACAGGATTTCGGAATTTTTGACAGCCAAATTGATGTTGCTGTAAAAATGAATCCGATTAAGGTCGAATTTGATGCCGCTTAAGTAGGTGGAATTGTGCCCGAGCTTTTTAAATTCCTCAATTTGAGAGGGACGGCGCATGTACCAGTTGATCTTCTCGGCACCATTCGTCATCAGAATTTTGGCGAGTGCTGTAGCCCAGCTTCCTCCACCCATGATGCAAATTTTTCCTTGAAATTCCATTCTTGGTTTAGTTTAGGTTTTCAACCCAGCTTTTTACCTGATCCTGGGTCGGATTGGTCAGTTCCAGTTTGTATTTTTTATTGAGGCCGCAAAGTTCTTGATGAAATTTGCCCGGTGCCAATTCTTTTAAGCTTTCAACAGTCAGATAACCTGCCTTTTGAATCGGAGCAACCCATTCTTCTGGGATGCCTATTAGTGTGTAGGCGGTCGCAGGATCTTTTTTAGCTACTTTTTCCGGACGCATCTGTGGGAAGAACAAAACTTCCTGAATGGTGGTTTGGCCGGTCAGCAGCATCACGAGGCGGTCCATGCCGATGCCCATGCCGGACGTTGGAGGCATGCCGTATTCGAGTGCGCGTACAAAGTCCATGTCGATGAACATGGCTTCGTCATCTCCTTTTTCAGCGAGTGCAAGTTGTTCTTGGAAACGGCCGAGCTGGTCGATGGGGTCGTTGAGTTCAGAATACGCATTCGCGAGTTCCTTTCCGTTCACCATCAATTCGAACCGTTCGGTCAATTCTGGATTGGTGCGGTGCCGTTTGCAAAGTGGCGACATTTCATAAGGATAGTCCGTAATGAAGGTCGGTTGAATGTAATTGCCCTCGGAAGTGGCACCGAAGATTTCGTCGATGAGTTTGCCTTTGCCCATGGAGGGGTCTTGTTCGATGTTGAGCTTTTTGCAGACTTCACGCAGTTGACTTTCGTCCATGCCATTGATGTCGATGCCTGTGTTTTCGTGGATGGCGTCGATCATGGTAACGCGGCGGAAAGGTGCTTTGAAGCTAATCTGCTTATCACCAATCGTTAGCTCGGTGCTGCCGTTTACTTCCAAGGCAATGCGTTCCAACATTTGTTCTGTAAAGGACATCATCCAGTTGTAATCCTTGTAGGAAACATAGATTTCCATGGCAGTGAACTCTGGGTTGTGCGTTCGGTCCATGCCTTCGTTGCGGAAGTTCTTGGAGAATTCGTACACGCCTTCGAAACCGCCAACGATGAGGCGTTTCAAGTAAAGTTCATCCGCGATGCGGAGGTACAATGGAATGTCCAACGCGTTGTGGTGGGTGGTGAAGGGGCGTGCGGCCGCTCCTCCGGGAATGGATTGTAAAATTGGTGTTTCCACTTCCATGTAACCGCGTTCGTTGAAAAAGTTGCGCATGGAGGTGAAGACTTGGGTGCGTTTGCGGAAAATGTCTTTGACTTGGCTGTTGACGACCAAATCCACGTAGCGTTGGCGGTAGCGGAGTTCGGGATCGGTAAAGGCGTCGAACACTTCGCCGTCTTTTTCCTTGACCACTGGCAGGGGCTTCAATGTTTTGGCCAAAACGGTCAACGAGTCGGCGTGGACGGAGATTTCACCCATCTGCGTACGGAATACGTAGCCTTTGATGCCTACGAAATCGCCAATGTCCAGTAATTTCTTGAATACGGTGTTGTAGAGTTCCTTATCGTTTTCGTCAGGACAAATGGAGTCGCGGGAAATGTATACCTGAATGCGGCCTTCGGAATCTTGGAGTTCCATAAAGGAAGCTTTGCCCATGATGCGACGGGTCATAATGCGACCGGCGATGCATACTTGACGGGGCGTTTCTGCGTCGTCCTTGAAACTTTCAAGGATTTCACTGGAAAAAGCGTTGGTAGGAAATTCTTCGGCAGGATAGGGATTAATGCCTGCATCTCGCAGTGCTTGAAGACTTTGTCTTCTGCCAATTTCCTGTTCGCTTAAATCTAAAAGGCTCATACTTTTTATTTTAATAAGTTGACAAACTCGGCCGTAGGCACAAGTTTTTGTTCACCGGTCGTCATGTTTTTAAGGGTGATGCTCCCGGTAGCGATTTCCGTTTCGCCGGCAATGGCTACGTAGGGAATCTTACGGGTATCGGCATAACCCATCTGTTTTTTCATCTTGCTGGCCTCTGGATAGATTTCAGCCGAAATGCCTGCCTCACGGACGGCTTTAATTAAGGGGAGGCAGTAGGCGCATTCCTTATCGCCAAAGTTGGTGAAAAGGACTGTTGTTGTTTTTAATGCTTCGGTGGGATACAGTTCAAGGCTGTTGAGTACGTCGAAGATGCGGTCGGCTCCGAAGGAAATACCTACGCCGGAAACTCCTGGAAGGCCAAACACGCCGGTGAGGTTGTCGTAACGTCCGCCTCCGGTAATGCTGCCCATTTCAGTGTCCAACGCTTTAACTTCGAAAATGGCGCCGGTATAATAGTTGAGGCCGCGAGCCAGTCTGAGGTCGAGTTCAAGGATGGCTTTTACTTGCAGGCTGTCTGTGATTGAAAAGATGGTTTCCAGTTCTTCCACCCCTTTGAGTCCGATTTCAGATGTTGCTAATATCGTTTTGAGGCTGTTGAGCTTGTCTGCGTTGCTGCCTTCCAATTTCAATATCGGCTGAAGGCGTGTTACAGCTTCATCTGACAAACCTTTATCTTTTAATTCCTTGTTTACATTTTCCAGCCCGATTTTATCGAATTTGTCGATGGCCACCGTAATATCGGTGAGGCGTTCGGTTTCACCCAGAATTTCAGCAATGCCGCTCAACACTTTGCGGTTGTTGAGCTTGATGCAGACATTCAGGCCGAAGCGTTTGAACACTTCGTCGATGATTTGGATGAGTTCAACCTCGTTGAGTAGCGAATCGCTGCCCACCACATCGGCGTCGCACTGGAAGAATTCGCGGTAACGGCCTTTTTGCGGACGGTCGGCGCGCCAAACGGGTTGAATTTGAAAGCGTTTGAACGGGAAGGAAATTTCGTTCTGGTGCATAACCACGTACCGGGCAAAAGGTACAGTTAAGTCGTAACGCAGGCCTTTTTCACTGATTTTCGGGGTGAGTTTGGTCGAATTTGCAAGCAGGGCTGGATCATTGATTCCGTTCATGAAATCACCCGAATTCAGGATCTTGAACAGCAACTTGTCGCCTTCTTCGCCATATTTGCCCATCAAAGTGGACAGGTTTTCCATGGCAGGCGTTTCAATCTGCTGAAAACCAAATAGGTAGAAGACAGATCGGATGGTGTCGAAAATATAGTTGCGTTTCGCCATCTCGAGAGGCGAAAAATCACGGGTTCCTTTGGGTATGGAAGGTTTCTGTATGCTCATGTATTAATTACGACGGGTACCGCCGATGAATATGAGGATGTAATAAACCAGCGTGGCCAATGAACCGAGCGCGGCGACAACGTAGGTGTAGGCGGCCCAGCGCAAAGCATCGGTTGCCATGGGGTAAGTACTTACGTTGGTGATGCCGGCGTTGCTCAACCAAGCAATAGCACGCTGACTGGCGTTGATTTCGACCGGAAGGGTCACAAAGCTGAAAATCGTGGTCAGGGCAAACAGGATAATGCCGATAAGCATCAGTTGCGGAAAATAACTCAGCAACAGAATGCCTGCCAATAGGATCCATTGCATCCATTTTGATGCAAAACTTACCGCTGGAACTAATTTGGAGCGTAGGTTTAAGAAGGCATAGGCTTTGGCGTGCTGAACGGCGTGCCCGCATTCGTGGGCGGCTACTGCTGCGGCAGAAATGCTGTCACCGAAATAGACGTCTTCGCTGAGGTTCACAATTTTCGTAGCGGGATTATAATGGTCGGTCAAACGGCCTTCCACATGTTCCACTTTGACATCGGTGATGCCGTTTTCGCGCAGCATTTTTTCAGCTACGTCCTTGCCTGTGAGGCCGTTCGGTAGTGCGATGACACTGTATTTCTTAAACTTGGATTGCAGAACTTTCTGAACGATCCAGCTCAGAAGGGCAAAAATAATGAAAATCAAATAGATGGACATGTTTACACCGTAAAAGCCCATCGGGATGTATAAAAACAACGTGTTCATAATCAATCGTTATAACGTATAATAGTTTGTTCGCGGTCGGGACCGACAGAAACGATCTTGATGCGAACACCGAGCTCATCTTCCAGGAAATTTACATAATTGTTGAATTCTTCCGGAAATTCATCCTCGGACTGCATCTTGCTCATGTCGGTTTTCCAACCGGGTAATTCCGTATAAATGGGTTCGACACCTTCGTTGATGTCGTAAGGAAAATCTTCTGTTTCCACACCGTTCACATTGTAGGAAACACATGCCTTGATGATGTCGAAATCGTCCATGACATCACTTTTCATCATGATGAGATCGGTAACGCCGTTGATCATAATGGCATAGCGTAATGCTACCAGATCCACCCAACCGCAACGGCGGGGACGACCAGTTACTGAACCATACTCATGACCTTTATCACGCATTTCCTGACCAGTTTCATCAAAGAGCTCGGTCGGGAATGGGCCACTGCCTACGCGCGTGCAATATGCTTTAAATATGCCAAAAACCGTGCCAATCTTTTGCGGAGCGACGCCAAGTCCGGTGCAAGCGCCAGCGCTGATGGTATTGGAAGAAGTGACAAAAGGATACGATCCGAAGTCCACGTCGAGCATGGTCCCTTGGGCGCCTTCGCAGAGAACGCCCTTACCTTCGCTCAGTGCTTTGTTGACGTAATGCTCGCTATCGATAAAGGTAAACTGTTTCAAGCATTCAATACCTTCGAACCATTCCTTCTCAAGGGGAGCCAAATCGTAATCGGTATAGCCCATTTGACGAAGTGTTTCTTCGTGACGGGCGGTGGCTTGTTTGTATTTTTCTTCGAAATTATGCAAGATGTCACCAACACGTAAACCACTACGGCTTACTTTGTCAGTATAGGCAGGGCCGATGCCCTTGCCCGTAGTGCCAATCTTGCCAGCTCCTTTGGATGATTCGTTGGCCGCATCCAAAAGACGATGGGTGGGCAATATGAGGTGCGCTTTTTTGGAAACGAGCAGCCGTTTGGTGAGTGGGTGGCCACTGGCCATCAGTTGATCCACCTCCACTTTGAAAAGTGCTGGGTCAAGAACTACACCGTTACCTATAACATTAATTTTGTCACCTTGGAAAATGCCGGAAGGAACGGAGCGAAGCACATATTTTTGTCCATCGAATTCCAGTGTGTGCCCTGCATTCGGACCACCTTGAAAGCGGCAAACCACATCATACCCGGGTGTCAACACATCCACTACTTTACCTTTACCTTCATCGCCCCATTGGAGGCCCAGCAAAACATCTGCTTTCATATAGCTCATTCGTTATAAAAAATCGTTATTGCACACATAAAGCGCAAGAAAGGAAGCACCTCGCCTGCGTTTTTTATCACGTTTCTGTTGTTGATTCAGAAGCAGGACAAAGATACAAAAAGATTGGGGAAAGTGGAAATTGGCATCATAACAGAATGTAATATGATAGAAAAAGGTGTTAAAGGAATTCTATTCCACCAACACTTTTGAAAAAATAACATAAACGCTTATTGCCTGTTAAATTATTCTATTTGGAGCACTTGATTATGATAACTCCATTCGCTCCTTTCAAGCCATAATTAAATCCTTCTTTTTGCACCTCAATGGAAAATATGTCGGAAATGTTCACCGCTCTGTTGGCGGCAGAAAGGCCTTCAAATTCCACCCCGTCAACTAAGAACAAAGGCTCCGAATTTAAAGACATCGAGGTGCCTCCACGAATTAACGCCATATAACCATGATCTCCCTGCAAAATCTGTAATCCCGGTATTCTTCCTCGCAATAGCTCGACCAAGTCATTCGCACCACTTTTGGCTATTTGTTCCTGCGTTAGAAAACCTGATTTGGGTCTGTTTGGTATATTACGCTGATAGCTTATTTCCCTGGACGATTCCTTGGTCTTTATGAATAATTTTCTCTTGTCGAGCCTGATTTCATAAAAAGAGCTGTCATTAAGGGGTAAAGTAACTTTAAAATTCCTGGATGGATAAATTACCAATGAATCTGAAGCCTTCACTCCGTCAAATTTGAAGCTTCCATCTGAAGAAGTGTATGCGATTTTCTGGGTATCATTTTTTACCACAACCTGTACCTTTTTGGCCGGTTTACCTTTTATGTCCAATATCATACCTGATATGTCCATTGCCTGCAACAGGAATGGCATGACCAAAAATACCAAAACAAGTTTTAACCTCATATTATTTGAATGTTAATGGGTGGAATGTGTTAAAATAGACTGTCCGGCCAACAGTGTAAAAACCAGGCCGGACAGTTTATCTAATTGGGGAAATTTTACCTGGTAATAGCTGTACCAGTGCAAATGGTACCATTATTGTAAATAAAGAGATCATCCACATAAAGAACCACACTTTTGATAAGGCTCATGCCTGAAGAGGCCAAATTGTACTTGTACCCTTTCGTATCGGCCAAGGTCTTCAGATTATTGATATTGCACAATTGAGTGCCATTGCAATAAACGGTCAGGTTGAGGTCTGCATCAATGGACATGGCTACCTGTGTCCAGGCTGTCGCTTTAAGTGCGGCATTGGTTGTTCCCGTGTACAAGACAGTGGTTTGCGGAGCGCCAGTAGCCAGGTCATAAGAATCAAGAGAGATACTCCATGCTCCTGTAGAAGGTATGGTTATCAAATCCAACGTGGTGGCGTAATTGGCAGCACCAACGACACGGGCAAAATTATACCTGAACTTGACGTAATTCCCGCTCTTAACGGTCTTCATTTTGTATTTCAGCTGCATGGAATAAGGAGGATACAAAGTGGTATCATTCCAGTTCCTTAACCATCTTCCATTATCCGCACTGGCTGTCAACATCATAGATCCATCCGTCTGCTGAGCCAAACTCATACTAGTATTGGAATATCCCTCGCTGTAATAAGGTGTTTCAAAATTGGAATAGAAATATTCATCCAGAACAGTTATCTTGGCCTTGCGGGTCTCCTTGACACCATTGGACTCAACTGTTACCGATAATTCATATTCTCCAGGTGTATTTGGAGCTTTCCAAACGTTTTCAAACAATCCTGCAGGATTGGTAAAAGTACCTCCGGTGCACTCCCAGGTGTATTTGGTAGCCATGATATCATCAACTTGTGCAGAAACAAAGACTTTGACATTATCGTTCAAACATACTTTATTTCCGAAAGTATTAAGGGATATTATTTTTACGCTACCATTATCATTGCTGCACGAGCTTAAGACCAGCAGCAACAAAAACAGTGTACTAAATATTGTCTTTTTCATACAATTATTTTTTGTTTATGATTGATTAATAGCCCATGAAAGTCCTCGTAGGACGCTCCAAATAATAGTCGGTCACCTGGATATATCCATCCTTTGCATGAATGTTACTAGTACGAACGGCACTCTTCGTATCATCAAGTACGCCTCTGTAATTCCAAGCATAATTGTTCAAATGAAGCGGCAGAGACCTGTCCATAGCAACCTTGAGAGCCATCACAGCGGTATCACCTTCCAAAGTTTGTCCATCTTTCGTGTACTCAAAAGTTCCATTCCCTTTGGTTTTTACCCAAAGCGGGGTAGAAGTCAAATTAAAGTAGGAATATTCACCCTTTAGGATGTGGTAACGCAAAAGCTCGGCGACCTGTGTCTGGCTGTATTGTTCCCACGCAGCAGCACGACCGGAAGTGGTTGAAGTCACTTTTACGCGGTTCCAATAGCAATAGCTGTTGGCTTCCCAGTCACTCAAAGCGGTATTGGTCAACAAAATGTAGGTATTATTAGGCTCTTTGTATAAATCTTCAATACCAGCATACTTGATTCCTTCAATAAGTGTACTGAAAATATCCGGACGGCTATTGATGAATTCCCAAACCGTCATGTCAATCTTATTGGTGACATTTTGCGCATCGTATTTCTCATCCTTCTGGAAATCAAGCCCCGCTATGTTGCATGATGTAAAGATAGAAGAGCTTAATATAAGAAAAGCTGCAAAATATTTTATCTTTTTCATATTTTTCATTTTATATGTTGATTTATTCATCATAAGGCTGATTCTGTTTGCCTTTCATCTCGGGATTCTTTTTAAAGACATCCTGGTTCAACGGCCACAACATTCTGCCATAACCACCCACAAAGTCAGGAGAAGGTTTTTCCACACCAATAACAAATCCCGCACTCAAAGGATCAGCGGCTTTGTAAATAGGATCCAGATATTCTTTTACTTTATCGTTTCTGACCAAATCGAACCAGATTTTTCCTTCAGCCCATAATTCAATCCTTCTTTCGTCCAAAATCAGGTTCAGAATCGTGTCTGAGGTTGGATAATCCACGATATTAGCCAACTTGGTATAACCTGCACGTGTCCTAATATCATTAACAATCTTGATGGCACCAGCCAAGTCAGGAGTAGTCTTCAAAGTCAATGCCTCGGCTTTGAGCAACAAAATGTCAGCCAAACGATAGATCGGCATCTTAGTATTGT
This sequence comes from Bacteroidales bacterium, assembly GCA_035719105.1. Taxonomy (GTDB): domain Bacteria; phylum Bacteroidota; class Bacteroidia; order Bacteroidales; family UBA1402; genus UBA8389. The sequence goes on from DASTGN010000004.1 coordinate 677,572, forward strand.
CTTCCCCATTGTTGGCATAGGCGTAACCGCCTTTACCACTGTTGGCAGTTGCTAAATAAGGTACAAATTTCGGACACTTGATCTGGAAACCTGCCGCATTCCCATAAGTACCTGCATAGGCAGAAGCGTAGGTTTCAGTAGTCATTTCCGTTGGATTAATGAAGGTACTCAACCACAAGGTATCCATAATGGCAATGGTTCGGATATCTTCTTTTTTCCTTTCGACCAGGGTCCTAAAGATGGCTTCACTCGGATGGTACATGATGGTATTGGAACCGGAAGCAATACGCTGAGCGTAGCCAAAACCATTTCCGTCTTCTTCATAACTCCAGGACAAGTTAAAAATCATCTCATTGGAAGTTGTCGGATCTAGGAATTGTCCGATGTAGTTTGAATGAGGAGCCAATGCATATTTGTAATTCGTTAGCAAATCGTTGCCAACTACCAACGCGTTGTCGTAATCTTTGAACCACATCAGAATGTCCATTTTCAAGGCCAATGCAGCACCTCTGTTCAGATAGAATTTGCTGGCTGTTGTCAAATCTGAAGAAGGGCCAAAAGCTGTCAGAGCCTTCTCAATATCGCTAAGCATTAAGTTCTTGATGTCACTAATGGAAGATCTGCTGTAATAGATCTGTTGAGTGGCTACATCTTCCATGGGCTCTGTTATCATAGGTACATCACCCCATACACGGATGGCGTAGAAATACATCAACGCACGCATCGTATACGCCTGTCCAATATAAGGATTCGTGACAGTCGAGCCAAGCCCGGAAAGAGGTATGTTCTTGATAGCGGCATTTGCTCTGTATATGGTATTATACAAGTTACTCCAACTTGTACTTCCAGAAGAGGAAGTCAGTGAGTTCCCAAGCAGGTTGATGTCATAACCAGTACCTCTGGCTGCATAGCCTCCCGCACGGACTTCACCCCAATCGAACCAATTGGTTCTCAGGGTTGACTGGAGCCCATCATACATAGCGGCGTTCCAAGTTTTCAAATCTTGTTCGGATTTCCAATAGGTAGCTACCGATAGATCACTCAATGGTTGTCTGTCAAGAAAGTCTGCGCACGACCCCATCAGAAGGCCCAGACCAATTACAGAAATATAAAATATATTTTTCATATTGTTCAAAGATTAATGTTGATACCTAAACCGACCTCCTTATTGGATGGATAACGTCCGTTATCCTGTCCGGGACGAAGTACATTGGAATTGGAAATGTTAGACGGATCAAATCCGGAATAATTTGTCCAAGTCATCAGATCATTTCCGTAAACATAGACACTAAGATTGTTTGCCCCAATTTTTTTGGACAAATTCTTATCCAGCTGATAGGAAAAACGAAGGTTTGTCAAACGAATGTAATCGCCGTTTTCGAGGAATTGAGAAGACAACTCTCTGGCATTGTTCGTGCCGGTTGTCGCGTTCTTGCCGGCAAAACCAGGCGTGTATTGTCCCTGGTATTTCCAGACGGCGTATACATCATCCGCAAAAGGAGTGACATTGGAAGATGAATAGGTATTCAGGCTTCTTCTCTGTTGATTGTAGATCATGTTGCCAAAGCTTCCGTAGCAAGAGAAAGAAAGAGAAAAATTCTTATAAGTGAAGTAGTTGGTCCATCCTCCGTTCCATGAGGGTAAACCGTTTCCAAGAATTTGTCTGTCAGCATCGCCAACTGCACCGTCATGATTTACATCCTCCCAAATCACATCTCCTCCAGCAAGTACATTGGCTCCTGAGGTCATTTTACCTACTGTTCCTGAGTAGGTTTCACCATTTGAACTTACATAATGGTCGAAGATGGGTTTTCCGTTGCTACCATATACGATATTGCCGTAATTGTTAGGATCTGTCTGGAAAACCGGAGTCAGTCTTTCACCAAATTTACCATCAGCATCTACTGCATAGGCATTTGATTCATCATAAGCATAGACTCCAGTATTCTTGTAACCGTACCATTGTCCAAGAGGAGCACCTTCCTGAATCCAATATTTATTGTCTTCAATATAGGATTCTCCACCGTTCAGGCTAATTACCTTGTTGTTGTTCTTGGAATAGGTCAAGGTCGTTTGCCAGGTAAAGTTATTGTTTTGAACAGGGTATGCGCTTACCGACAATTCAAGTCCTCTGTTCTGGATGGAACCGAAGTTGATACGCATGTCAGAAACGCCCAATTCAGAAGGCATCAGGTCTAAGGACAACAAGTCTGTAGTTAATTTGTTATAATAATCGGCTACAACAGTAATACGTCCGTTCAAGAAAGAAAGATCCAAACCTAAGTCTGTTTGTTTGGTTGCTTCCCATTTCAAATTGGCATTGGCAATTCTGGAAGATTGATAGACACCAATGAGGCTATTGTAATAGGACCCAATCTGATAGGAAGTGATGGCATCATAATTACCAACACGTTCGTTACCGGTAGAACCCCAGCTCAATCTCAATTTACCATCAGACAAAACGGGCTGACTCCAGTTAAAGAAGTCTTCATCAGAGAAACGCCACGCAGCAGAAGCAGACGGGAAAAGACCCCAGCGATTATTAATAAATCGGGAAGAGCCATCATACCTTAAATTGGAGGTAAAGAGATATTTTCCCAAATAATTGTAACTGAAACGGCCGAAGAAAGAAGCCATCGAATGAGAAGTAAAGTATGAATAGGTATCCGCAACGTCTTTCACTTGTTGAGCATTCGTTGAAAGGATAGACTCAGAAACGTAATCTGTACCTATCAAGTCAAAAGCTTCACCGTACCAGTCTTCGACACTTGCTCCAGCCATCGCATTGAAGGAATGGTCTCCGAAAGAATGGTCCCAGTTGATATACGTTTCAGCCGTCAATTTTCTGTCAAGATTAACGCTGTTGCTACCAGAACTGGTTGTCGAAGAAACCAGGGCTGCAGGGGTCAAAGAATTGTTTCTGTCAATGCCGAAAATTGCCTGAACGTCGGTCATCCAGGTCAAACCTTTAATCAGTTTCAGTTCTGCACCTTGATAAAAGTTGACATTGTATTTATCCGTTATATTCACACGTTGGTAAGCATCTGCAATGGGGTTGAACTGTCCGCCATTGTTATATACGTAACTGCCGTCAGGAAAATACAAAGCCATTTGCGGTGGGCGTTTCAAAGCTTGTTGCAGTACGGAACCCGTATTGATGTTGTTGGTCGTGGAATACGTCAGGTTCAACTTGGTCATCAATTTGAGGGCCTTTGTGGCCTGATAATCCACATTCGTTCTGGATGTCAAACGTCTGTAATAGCTGTTGATAATGATACCCTGCTGATCCAAATAGCCCAAACTGGTATAATAGGACATATTGTTTTTGGCTCCTGCCAGGTTGAAATCGTATTGATTTGTCTGGGCAACTCTGGAAATCATATTCTGATAGTCATTGTCAGCCATGGTGTTCGGATGCAAAGAGTCGTTACTGGTTTTCCACAAGGATGTACCGACATTCGATTTTCTTTCAAAAAGATAGCGTTCAAAGGCATTGGCCTGATTCAGCTTATGTCCCAGTTTTTCAAAAGAATGGTTGTATCTCAACGTAATACGGGGTGGTGCACCCTCTTTACCTTTTTTAGTAGTTACAATGATTACACCAGCTGCAGAACGTGAACCATAAATGGCAGCAGAAGCAGCATCTTTCAAAACTTCAATGCTCTGGATATCCATAGGATTGATACCGGAAATATCTTCTACGGTAATTCCATCCACGATATACAGTGGGTTCACTCCGGAGCCCATGGTTGAAGCACCACGAATTAGCATGGTGCCTGTCGAACCCGGAGCACCAGAGTTGTTGAAGACCTGCAAACCGGCAGCTTCACCCTGAAGAGCCTGAAAGATATCAACAGGTTGGCGTTCTTCAATAGATTTGGAGGTAACCGACGAAATAGAACCGGTCAAATCTCTCTTCTTTTGAGTTCCGTAACCAATCACCACCACATCTTCAAACCCAACCTCTTTCTTTTTTAGGGTCACATTAACAACAGTCTGGTTATTAACCTGAACTTCTTCAGGTTCCATTCCTATGAAGGTAAAGACTAACGTGGCATTCGGAGCTACCGCTATAGAGTATTTTCCATTGGCATCCGTTGCCGTTGCCTTGGGGGTACCCTTCCCCTGGATGGTCACTCCCGGCAAAATTTCGCCAGTATTGTCTGTGACAACACCCGTAATTGTTTTGTTCTGTGCCATTATCCATATGGAACTTAATAAGCACAAAACAACCAAAGATAATTTTCTAAATACAAAGTTTCTTTTCATAGATTTAGATTAATTAAATAATGTTTTGCATAACTAAAAATTTGTGGTCGTTTATTAAATCAGAAAACAAATTGTCAAGGTGTTTTGCTTTGCAAAAATCGAAATAAGCACCTTTTTCGTTCTTAAATAGCTCTTATACAGTAGGTTTAACTAGATTTTAATTGATTTTTAAAAGTAATGAATTAGTAATGAGATTCTCGATACGTAAAGGAACATAAATTGGAATTTACCCAATAATACAAATGTTCCATTTATTGTAAATTTCTCTCAAAATTATTTTTTTTCGACGTTCTTGCAAAATTTGAAAGCGATTACTCAGTGGGAGAGTAGATCGAACGAAACCCGATCGAAAGATTGATCGGTCAAGGTCAAGTCGGGTTGGAATTTGGAGGAGACTTCTTGAATGCTGTTTGCGTCTAGCCCGAAAATTACCTGGTAGTCTAATCCGCTTTTCCGTAAAGCAGTTGAGACTTCACCGTTTATGTGAAGTCTCAACTGGGTTTCAATGTTGCGGAGCTGTGGGGCCGGTTCAATAATTCTAGATGCAAGACCTAATCTACTTTAATGCCGTAGTTTTCGACCAGGGCTTGTGTACCTTAAAAGTCACCGGTAGTTTTGATGCGAAGGTGTTAAAGGATTTTTGAAATCCTCTAACACCTTTTATATTCAGTTTGTTTTAATCCGTTTTACATTATTGGAGTGGATCAAAGGTGCCTTCTTCCCAACCCATTGTTTGTTCTAGGTTTGGATTCTGTTCGAAATGTTTTTTGGGCAGTGCAAAGAAATAATAGTTTGGCAAAACATTCCAGGTGTATTGATCATCAATTGGGTAAACAGTCGTTTTAAAATAGCTGAAGTACTTCGTCGTGTTCAGTAATTTATCGTCTGAAATGATTGGAACAAACACTTGATTGGTCATGGTCTTGTAAGGATCAATGCGATCAATTTGGATACGATGACGTACATAACCTTTGTATGGAACTTCATCAAACATCATCCTTCTGCGTAGATCCCAAAAACGTTTGCATTCGAATGCCAATTCCAATTGCCTTTCATATATAACCGCAGAGATTAACTCGGATTTGGTCATACTAGCCTTCAAACCGTAAAGTTGATCCACATTGGCAGTTATACCACCACGTTTTCTGATGTCTTTCAGAATCGTGTACACTTCTGCATCTTTATCACCAACTTCGGCAGCACATTCAGCCAAATTCAACAATACTTCTGCATAACGCATTTCAATCCATGCCAAATCGCCGTTGTAGCAATCGATGGCTTTCTTTTCCACTTGAATGAATTTTCTGGAATAAAAGCCGGTTTTTGAAGGACTCTGTGTTGCTTCAAACCCTTTGTACAAGAACTGACGTCCTTGTGGCCAGGGGTTTCCACCCAAAGGAAACACTACACCGTTGTATACGATTGTTTCGTAAAATCTTGGATCACGTCCAATCCAAAATAAACCGGTTGTATCCGTAGCTGTCACATCAAATGGTTTTTTGATGCCACTTACCATGACTCCAGGTGCAGATCCGTCTTTCATTGGAAATGCCTCAACAAGATCCAAGGTTGGGTGATGACCACCGGTTGCGCCTTGTGAAAAATCCAATGGTCTGATGGAAGCTTCGAATGTATGCGTTCTAACGGGATATTTGAATCGAGTAGTAATAATCGTTTCCTTAGTCACTTTTGACCAGATTTCGCGGAAGTTTGCATTCAAACCATAACCGCTTCTATCCAGTTCAGCTTTGGCGGCTAAATTGGCATTGTATGCCGCGGTCCATCTTGCAGGGTCGTTGGTGCGATTGAACTGTTTGCTGGCATAGTACAATAATACCCGACCTTTGTAAGCCATCGCTGCACCTTTGCTGATGCGTCCAACGTTTATTCCAGTCCAAGTGCTTGGCAACCAAGCGGCTGCAGAGTCTAAATCTGCAACAATTTGGGTGATGCATTCTGAGGTCTTGTTCCTAGTGACGTACAAATCGTCTTTGTAACGATCTTGTGGTTTCAAAATCAATGGAACACCACCATAACGTTTTACCATTTCAAAATAACGGAAAGCTCTCAGAAATAAAGCTTGCCCTTTGATGGTTTTTTTGTCGGTTTTAGTCAAATTACCATTGTCAATTACATTGAGTAATATGTTTAATCGATAAATCTGGTCGTAGGGCCAATATTCTGCTGAAGGTCCTGATTCACCTTCAACCAGCAGCTGTCCATAAAGAAAATTTCCGCCACCGGTTGATTCATCGCTGTATCCGGCAGGTCCATTATCCCAAACAGGCATATTGTCCAAATAACATTTATCAAGGTAACCGGTCGCTAAGGTTATATCGTTCCAGGTATCCGTTTCTGTGACAGCTGTCAGGTCTTTTTTGTCCAGCACATCCTGGCACCCAAACAAACCTAAGGCAAATGCCCCTATCGCTAAAATATATTTTGATTTCATATCATTTCAGAATAATAAATTAAATAATTACATTCAACCCAAATGAGAAGTTTCTCATTACAGGATAATCCGACAAACTAACGGCTTCTGGATCCATCCACTTAATATGGTCTTCCAGTAAGAACAAGTTGGTGCCATTGACAAAGAGTTTCACTCTATTGATACCCAATTTTTTAGTGAATAGGGTTGGAATATCGTAAGAAAGCGTAACATTCTTGCATCTAAGGAAGGATGCATCTCTAACCCAGAATGTCGATACTTCATTGTTCTTATCTCCCTTAGCGCTTGGTTGAGAGGCATTTGGATTGGCTTCTGTCCAGTGGTCTACTTTGTATTTGAAGGTGCTTGTATGGTTGTTAATACCACCAGATCTAAAGTCTAACACTTTTTGATAGCCGGCTAGTCCCTGGAAAAATACGTCGAGCATCAATCCTTTCCATTTCATACCCATGTTAAAGCCATAAGTAATAGGAGGAAGTGCATTTTCAACAACGACAACCTTATCATCCGTAGTAATGATTCCATCAGGTTCGTCGCTATTGGGTCCACGGACATCCTTGTACATCAACATACCTAAAACAGGATCTTGTCCAAGAACTTTCATGGTGGGATTTTCTGTCAAAATAGCATCCAATTGTTCCTGGGTGCGGATGATTCCTGTGCTTTCGTAACCCCAGATGCGACCAATGTTTTGACCGATTTCAGACAAATAGGGGCGCATGTTGGTTGCTTCATCCCTTTTTACCCACCAACTTCTTGCTACTCCAAAATTTCCATTGGCATAATATTGAAGGTCTTTTTTAGGATCACTGTTGTATCCCAATTCGACTTCAATACCTCTTGAATCAATGGCAGAATAGTTTTCTTTCGGCAACTTTGCACCAAAAGTGGTTGGAACGCTTACTGTGCGTGTATCCAAAATATCAAATGTCTGGCGATAGAAATATTCAAAACTCAGGTTGAAACGGTCGTTTAAGAATCGACTGTCAAAACCTAGGTTGTAGGAGCGAGATTTTTCCCAAGTGAGCATGTAGTTTGGTAATTCTTGTGGAACGATACCCAATTGTTGATTCTCAAAAATTGCTCCAGTCGTTATGCCATAACGTGGCATCCATTGCCATCCACCAACAGCGTCATTACCCAACATGGCATACGAACCTCTGAATTTAAGATAATTGACATCAGGAACATTATTTTCAAAGAAGGGCTCGCTGGAAATGCGCCATCCTGCTGATAAGGATGGAAAGAAACCCCAACGATTTTCAGGTGCGAATTTCGTGGAACCATCAAAACGGAAGGCAGCTTCCAGTAAATATTTGCTGTCGTATGTATAATTCAAACGACTGACATAAGATTGACGACCGGATTCACCAACGTCACCATCTCCAACGACTGATTGCGTAGGATCGGAGCCTGCTGCAAAGAATTCGGGAATAGTAGGGGAGACCAGAAAATTGCGAAGTGCGTCAAATTGTTCATTGTTGCCTTCTGCTTGTTCATAAACAAAAAGCGCGTTCAAATCATGTTTTGCATGCTTCCAATCGTAGGTGACAAAAGCATTCAATTGATAGTTGTTTTCCAGTTCGTAGCTCTTTTTCACATAGTTGCCATCATCTCTAACTTTGGTCTGGCCAGTGAGTTCGTTGGACGGATCAATATAGTGGTTGTTGGTACCAGCCGTTTTGAATTGGTAAAGCGTGTAAGGATATTTAACCTGCTTAATAAGAGTATTGTCAATGGATTTATTGTACAGCAATTTAAGTTTCAAACCTTTAACTTGAGGAACTTTGTATTCCAGTACAAAATCGGCATTGACATTCTGCCATTTCTTAGTATTTAATCCGGATTCTTTACTGATCAACATTAATGGATGCCACTCGATTCCATTCCAAACAGGCAAGCCATTGATCATACTTGGGATGAATTTTGTACGTAACAACATACCCTTGTAAAGGTCGTTCATACGATCACGTTCTCCATCCGATTTCCAGTTGGGCTTCACGTCGTTACGATTGTCTGTACTCAAATTCAACGATGCCGTCAAATTTTTTGTTATGTTGGCTTCAACACTGGCGCGAAGATTATATTTATTATAAGACAGATTGGAGAAAGAACCTTTATCATAATAATAGGATCCACCAATAAAATAGCGGACAGCTTCCGAACCACCTGTAACATTTAAGGTATGACGGGTAGAGAACGGAGTTTCCCATGCATCGTTTAGCCAACTATAATTGGTCGTTTTAAAATGTTCCAATTCATCATCGGTGTACCAACTGGATTGGGTACGTGGATCCACTTTGGTCGGAGAAGGATTGGTGATATAGGAGGTCCATGCAGCATCGTTCAGATAGGTTGCATGTTCAAAAGCTGACATGGTTTCGGGAATCATGGCAGGAGTTTCAAGTCCCATCGTTCCTGTATAAGTAATAACCGGTTTACCGATAAAGCCTTTGCGGGTGGTTACCAATACGACACCGTTGGCAGCACGTGAACCGTAGATGGCGGCAGAGGCACCATCTTTCAAAACGGTGATGTTTTCCACTTCACTTGCATCCAATCCGTCAAAAGCAAACTTGTCACGAACAACTCCGTTGATGACATACAACGGATCAGAGTTGTTGATCGTTCCTTTTGCACGAATGCTGAATGAAGAAGAGGTCCCTGGTTTGCCAGTGCCTTGTGAAATGACGACGCCGGATAGGCGACCAGCCAATGTAGAAGATAAATTTGCTGTCGGCAAATCCATAATCTTGTCGGCTGAAATACTGGTTAAACTACCGGTTACGCTTTCACGCCTTTGAGTACCGTATCCGACAACCACCACTTCGTCAAAATCGACTTCGTTTTTTTGCATGATGACGTCGATGACGGATTTGCCATCAATACGAACCTCTTGTTTAACCATGCCCATGTAACTAAAGACAAGCATGTCGGCAGATTGGTTTACCCCAATGGAGTACTTGCCATTTACATCGGTGAAAGCGGCGTTTTTGGTTCCTTTCACAACGATTGTAACACCAGTCAGCGTCTCACCGACGTTATCGGTGACGACCCCTGTGATTGTTTTATTTTGCGCCAAAACCCACGAGGAGTTCAGTAGGCACAAAACCACAAATAAAGAAATTCTTCTAAATTTTAAGTGTTTTTTCATAGTAATAAATTAATTATGAGATTCTCGATACGTAAAGGAACATAAATAGGAATTTACACATTAATACAAATGTTCCATTTATTGTAAATTTACCTCACAATTAATTGTTTTTGCGACGTTGCCGCAAAATATGAAGGCTATTACTCAGAGGGATGGGAAATCGAAAGAAACCCGATCGAAAAATCGCTCTGCCGTTTGATGGAGCTGAAAGTTTTCCGATTGACAATCGGACTTTGCTTGAATCAGTAGTTCCTGAATGTTTGGAAGGTTGATTTTTTTAAGATACAATCGTAAAGCAAGCATATAACCACCCGTTTTACGGTTTTCTGCATCCTGGTATATCCATTCTGCCACTTTGGTGGATGCATATGGAAGATGCTGAAGAAGGTTGAAAACCAACTGCTCCGAAAGTTCGGGTAAAAAACATTGATCAAGCCAAAGGTTGGCTTTCTCGGCAGTGAACTTTTCTTTGGGATGGAGCAAGGTAGCTAAGATTTTACATTCCCTTGCGTTTTCGGCCCATAATTTGTCAGCCAGTATGACGTCGGGCTGAAATTTGGCGGCGACATCTCGGATGCTTGTTGCGTCTAGTCCGAAGTTTACCTTATAGTCTAGCCCGCTTTTCCGCATGGCTGTTGAGACTTCGCCGTTCATGCGAAGTCTCAACAGGGTTTTAATGTTGCGGAGCTGTGGGTCCGATTCAGTTATAGGTTGGCAAGTTTCCATATTGCTTGGAGTAGCGGAGGTGCTGCTCTGCATAGCCTTCCGTGTAGCTCACTTTCACATCTGTAATTTTACCAGTTACATCGTAAACAGGGGTGAAAACAGGGTTGACAAAGCCTTTGTAGGGTGCCAGATTTAATTTTTTGTAGCGATTCAACACTTCTTGAAGCAAGGCTTGGTCTACCTTAACGCCGTAGTTCTCGACCAATGCCTGTGCAGCTTTGAAATCACCGGTAGACTTGATGCGTTGGATTTCGGCCAACAGTTGACCTAAAAGTTCGTGGACAGCCTTGTAATCGTTAACGACTACAAAGGTTTTGCCATCGCGCTTCTTAAACTCAACTACTTTATTTGCAGCACCTTTTTCATACACCCAATGGGCAATTAGGGCACGGTTGCGCATGTGGGATTCTTCAATGTTCTTACCCGGTTCAATGCGAACCAGCTGAGTCATGAGGCCATTCATCAGGTACTTGTAATACTCTGCCTTGTAGGCTTCGGCATTGGGTATGAGCTTTAGATCCACTAGTTTCTGGTCTCCAACATAATAGAGGCCGAAGAGATCGGCGCGGGCTTCCTCGATGGTGCTGCCGTAAGCTTTCAGTGCATCGGGGTCAACGCCGGGAAGCAGTTTGCCTGAACCATGACCCAAACATTCGTGTAAATCAGTATGTAGGTTGTCGGTCAGGAAGCCGTATTTATCAACATTCTCGCGTTCTTTGGCACTCCACATGAATTCTTCGTTGAATCCGTTGCCGTGAGCCGCTTTATCATAAGCTTCGGTGATGTTCTCGATGGTCACGGATTTGGAACCGTGGTCTCGACGGATCCAGTTGGAGTTCGGCAGGTTGATACCGATGGCGGTGGTGGGGTAGCTATCGCCGGCAAGGGTAGTCACCGTGATGACTTTAGCCGAAACGCCTTTCACTTTTTCTTTCTTGAATTGTTTTTCGACTGGCGAGTGGTCTTCGAACCACTGGGCATTGCTACTGATAATTTCGGTGCGTTTGGTTGCTTCGGTGTTCTTGAAGTTCACGTTGCATTCCCAGCTGCCTTTCAATCCGAGGGGGTCGCCGTAACTTTCGGTGAAGCCATTGACGAAGTCGATTCTTGAATCCAAATCTCCCACCCAAAGGATGGCGTAATCATCGTATGTTTTGAGGCTTCCAGTACGGTAAAATTCGATGAGTTTGGCAATTACAGCAGCCTGTTTTGAGTTTTCAGCTACTGATTGCGCTTTTTCAAGCCAATAGACAACCTTGGTCAAAGCCTGACCATAGAGCCCATCCGTTTTCCAAACTTTTTCGTAAATCTTGCCGTTTTCTTTTACCAATCGGCTGTTCAAACCATATGCAATAGGTGTTTCATCTTTTGGATCCTTCATTGCAGCGTAAAAATCCTCGGCTTCTTTCTGAGTTACGCCTTGGTAATAATTACAAGCAGAAGTCTTGATCAAATCTTCTCCAGCAGCTTGATTCACCCGTTTGCCATCGATTTTCGGATCAAATAAAATGGGGGTCAGTTTGGCAATCAATGCTTGTGGCGTTTCGCCTTTGACCAATGGCAATGAATCTGCAGGCACCGATAATACGGTGTTTGCGAAGAATTCCTTGCTGAACCCTGGCACGAATTTGTCGCATCCGTAATGGTGGTGAATGCCATTTGATGCCCAAACACGTTTCAGGTAAACGACGAATTCGTTGTAATCTTTACTCGTCGTATCAGCCTTGCCGTATTGATAAGCGGCTTCCAACGTACGTTTGATGCAGAGGTTGTGTTTGTAATTTTGGTCGTAAAGAATGTCCATACCTTCCAAACCCGCCTGATTTAAATAATAAAGCAATTCTTTTTGTTTCAGACTCAGTTCCTCATAATCTGGAACTTGATACCGAAGTATTTGCAAATCGGCAAATTTGTCCACCACATAATTGAAATCATCTGTTTTTTTGGTGCTGTTGCAGGAAGAAAGGCCAACAAGGGCCGTCAAAAGGCTCATAAAAATAATTTTTTTCATAATACTGATGATTGTGATAGTACGAATTGAAAGAAATTCAGGAAAGTGGAAGACGCCTGCTGTTATTAATGAGATACTGGTCGAGCAAAACTAGAGCGGCCATAGCTTCCACAATGGGAACAGCTCTGGGTAATACGCAGGGGTCGTGACGGCCGTGAGCTTTAAATTCAATTTCATTGCCTTCTTTATCAATGGTATCCTGTTTCATTAGGATGGTGGCAACTGGTTTGAAAGCTACACGGAAGAAAATATCCTCACCATTGGAAATGCCACCCTGAATGCCTCCGGAATGGTTGGTTTTGGTATGAGTCGCACCGTTTTCAGTGTAAAATACATCGTTCAGTTCAGAACCGAAATGATTGGTATCAAAACCAGAACCATATTCAAATCCTTTGACGGCATTGATCGATAGCATGGCGCTACCGAGTGCCTGGTGCAGTTTATTGAAAACCGGTTCACCCAGACCGACAGGCGTTCCCATGATGACGCAGGAAACAACCCCACCGACTGTATCGCCTTTTGCTTTTACCTTGGTAATCAGTTCGGCCATTTGGGCAGCTTTTTGAGGGTCGGGACAGCGTACCGGATTCTTTTCTATTTCAGAAAAATCGTATAATGAATAGTCGTTGCCAAGCTTGATGGGCCCAACTTGAGATGTGTAAGCCGTAATTCTGACACCTAGCTTTTGCAATACGAGTTTGGCTACAGCACCGGCGACGACACGAGCAATTGTTTCTCTGGCTGAAGATCGTCCTCCACCTCGGTTGTCGCGAATGCCGTATTTTTTTTGGTAGGTAAAATCAGCGTGAGAGGGACGATACAAATCCTTCATGGAATCGTAGTCGCTCGAACGCTGTTTGGCATTCCAAACGCAGAATGCAATGGGTGTACCTGTGGTTTTGCCTTCGAAAATTCCTGACAAGAACTCCACCTCGTCCGCTTCGTCTCGGGAAGTCGTCAAGTTGGATTGACCCGGGCGGCGGCGATTGAGTTCCTTTTGGATGAAATCCAGATCCAATTCGATACCGGCCGGACATCCGTCAAGGACACCGCCGACTCCTCGTCCGTGGGATTCCCCGAACGAGGTGAGGGTGAAAAGGTGACCAAAGGTATTGTTCATTGTTGGGATAATAATTAGTTTCCGCAACCACAGCTTCCGCTTCCGCAGGCGCCTTCTTTGCCGCAACTGTCGTCATCGTCTCCACAACCGCAACCACCGTCGCCGCAGCTGCATCCACCTCCGCCCATGAAAGCCTTCACTTCTGATTCAGAGGGTTCGCGAACGTCAAGTACTTTGCCAATGAAGTGCAAGTCTTCTCCAGCCAATGGGTGGTTGAAGTCCATGGTGATGTTAGCTTCTTCAATTTTAACAATGGTACCATTCATGCGGTTGCCCATTTGGTCCATCATCGGAACGGTATTGTTTTCGAAGATGATGGTTTCGTCAATTTTACCATCGATTTCAAAAACAGATTTTGGAATTTCCACAACGTGGGTATCATCGTATTCACCGTAAGCATTTTCTGCTGTCAAAGTAAAGTCAAAAGTGCTATCCACTTCGAGGCCGGCCAATTTGTCCTCAAAGGCTTCCAGCATCATGCCGGTTCCAAAGATGAAGGACAGGGGTTGCTCGATGGTTGCTTTTTCCATGAGTTCGGGAGCGGTACCGTCTTCGCCACCTACAAAAAGATCGTAGGTAGCCGAAACGAATTTGTTCGCAGAAATTTTCATTTTTTAAAATTTATTTATGTATATACTTGATAGTTAACTAAAAAGTGGCTTTGCACACACAATGCCAAAGCGGTACAAAGGTACAAAAAAATCAGGATTTTAGCGAATCGACTGCTGTTTTGAGACGAATCATTGCTTCTCGCAATATTTCGCGGGCGCAACCAATGTTGAGACGCATAAAACCATCGCCACCTTGCCCGAACGAAGGGCCAGGGTTCAAGGCAAGCCTAGCATCGTAAATAAAGAAGTTTTTCAGGGTTTTGGGATCCATGCCGAGTTCCCTGCAATCCAACCAGATCAAAAAAGAAGCCTCTGGGCGACAAGCTTTGATGGCAGGTATGTTTTTTTTCAAGAAATCGTCGACATAGTTCACATTTTCTTGTAAATATTCCGAAAGTTGGCGTAGCCAGTCTTCCCCATTTTCATAAGCTGCTTGAGGGGCTACGAAAGCGAAGATGTTGCCATTTGAAAGCTCAGCACGATTTAAAAAATGAATGAATTTGGTACGTAATTCCTTGTTTTGAATCACATAAAAAGAGCTACTCAAGCCAGCCATGTTGAAGGTTTTGCTTGGAGCCATCAAAGTAATGATTTTAGCCGTCGGATGAAGGGTCGCAGCAGGAAAATGCTTAAAACCAGGCAGCGTCAAATCGGCGTGGATTTCGTCCGTAACGACCAAAACGTGGTGTTTTTCACAGATTTCGAGCATTCTGCTCAGCTCTTGTTTTGTCCAGATGCGTCCTCCCGGGTTGTGGGGGCTGCACAAGATGAACATTTTGCAATGGTCTGCCGCTTTTGCTTCAAAGTCTTCGAAATCGATTTCAAAACGTCCGTTGATTAAGGTCAGTTCATTGATTAACAGTTTGCAGTCGTTGTGCCTTGGAACGAACATGAAAGGTGGATAAACTGGCGTTTGGATCAGAATGTTGTCACCGGGTTGTGTGAAACATTGAATGGTGAAGGCTATGCCTGAAACGATGCCTGGAACAAATCCCATTTCCTCTTTCTGCACGGTCCAATGGTACCTTTTCTGAAGCCATTTTTGAATGGAGGTGTACCAACCTTCTTGCACGATCGGGTACCCAAGAACTTCGTGGTTACAGCGTTCGCGGATAGCATTTATTACAAAATCAGGGGTGGCAAAATCCATATCTGCAACCCATAGAGGCAATACATCTTCGGTACCGAAATCTTTTCCGACACGGTCGTGTTTGACACAGTTGCTGCCTTTACGGTCAATAATAGCGTCGAAATCGTATGTTTTTTTAGTCATGATGATAAAAATCAGAATGTTTTTACAAAACTAATAGTTTTAGGGCAACCCTCCCAATAATTCACTAAAAGCGCAGGTTACAAAAGTGCATTTGTGAGAAATGGTTGCAAAAAGTGCACAAAAAATTACATATTGTGCGAAAAAAGGTTCTAAAATAACGAAATCGTACTCAGATAATAGTCTAAAAACCGTATCTTTGTAATCTAAAAGTATATTAAAATGAAAATTCCATTCAGAAGTGCCACCAGTACGCAGGGCCGCCGCATGGCAGGAGCCCGGGCTTTGTGGGCGGCCAACGGGATGAAAACCGAACAGATGGGTAAGCCCATCATCGCCATAGTCAATTCCTTCACACAATTTGTTCCAGGTCACGTCCATTTGCATCATATCGGCCAACAAGTGAAGGCTGAAATCGAGAAACTCGGCTGTTTTGCGGCTGAATTCAATACCATTGCCATTGACGACGGCATCGCCATGGGCCACGACGGCATGCTTTATTCGCTTCCCAGTCGCGATTTAATTGCTGATAGTGTAGAATATATGGTGAATGCACACAAGGCTGATGCCATGGTTTGCATTTCCAACTGTGATAAGATTACGCCGGGCATGCTGATGGCTGCCATGCGCTTGAACATACCTGCTGTTTTCGTTTCCGGTGGTCCGATGGAAGCCGGAGAATTGGACGGTGCGCATCTGGATCTCATTGACGCCATGGTTCAGGCAGCTGACGACAACATCAGCGATGCGCAAGTCGCGAGGGTCGAGCAGGCTGCTTGCCCGACCTGTGGTTCCTGCTCCGGCATGTTTACCGCCAATTCCATGAATTGCTTGAACGAAGCCATTGGGTTGGCACTGCCTGGCAACGGTACCATTGTTGCTACGCACGAAAATCGCACCAACTTATTTAATCAAGCTGCGAAATTGATTGTTGAAAACACCTATAAATATTATCGCGATGGTGATGACTCGGTTCTTCCGAGAAAAATAGCTACCCGTGCTGCATTTTTGAATGCCATGACGCTTGACATTGCCATGGGTGGTTCCACCAATACCGTGTTGCATCTTTTGGCAATAGCTAAGGAAGCCGAAGTGAATTTTAACATGGATGACATCGATGCGCTTTCACGCAAGACACCTTGCCTTTGCAAAGTAGCTCCGAATTCCCTGAAATATCATATTCAGGATGTGAACCGCGCAGGTGGTATTTTAAACATACTATTCGAACTCAACAAAGCAGGCTTGTTGGACGCCAACGTTTCTCGTGTGGATGGACTATCCCTGGCTCAGGCAATTGAAAAATTCGATATTACAGGGGCGAATCCGGATCCGATGGCTTTGAATATTTACCATTCGGCACCCGCTCATCGTTTCAATTTGGTCATGGGCTCCCAAAACAGCCGATATAAAACATTGGATACGGATCGCAAGGAAGGTTGCATTCGCGATTACGAACATGCTTACACCAAGGACGGTGGTCTGGGCATCCTTAAAGGCAACATCGCCTTGAAAGGTTGTGTCATTAAAACCGCCGGTGTAGACGAAAAATTATGGATCTTCAAAGGTCCGGCCAAGGTCTACGATTCACAGGATGCAGCTTGCGAAGCCATTCTGAGGGATCAGGTCGTGGCCGGAGACGTGGTGGTCATCACGCACGAAGGGCCCAAAGGCGGTCCTGGCATGCAGGAAATGCTGTATCCGACTTCCTATATCAAATCCAAACACCTCGGTGCAGCCTGCGCGCTGATTACCGACGGTCGTTTTTCCGGAGGTACATCCGGGCTTTCCATCGGGCACGTTTCTCCGGAAGCGGCCAGCGGCGGTGCCATCGGTCTGGTCAAAGACGGTGACATCATCGAAATAAATATTCCTCAACGTAGTATCAATGTATTGTTGAGCGATCAGGAATTGGCTGAACGCCGTCTTCAGGAAGAAGCGCGCGGCAATAAAGCCTGGACGGCGCCCAAGCGTGAGCGCATTATTCCCAAATCCTTGAAAGCTTATGCATCCATGGTCAGTTCGGCCGATATGGGTGCTGTACGACTAATCGATTAATTTATGGAGAAAAAGACAATGAAGGGTGCGGAAGCGCTCTTATGTTCCCTTTTGGAAGAAAAGGTGGACACCATATTCGGTTACCCGGGAGGAGCAATCATTCCGGTTTTTGACGCGATGTACTCTTATCAAGACAGGATCCGTCATATCTTAACTCGTCACGAACAGGGAGCCATCCATGCTGCCGAAGGTTTTGCCAGAGTTTCCGGCGAAACCGGGGTCGTGCTGGTTACTTCGGGTCCGGGAGTAACCAATGTAATCACCGGTTTGGCGGATGCCATGTTGGATAGTACGCCCTTGGTGGTCATTTCCGGTCAAGTCAGTTCCACGCTGCTAGGCTCGGATGCCTTTCAGGAAACGGATGTGGTCGGCATCAGTCAACCCATCACCAAATGGAGCTATCAAATTCGGAAAGCTTCTGAAGTGCCCTGGGCAATTGCCCGTGCTTTCTACATTGCCCGAGAAGGACGCCCCGGACCCGTGGTATTGGACTTCACCAAAGATGCTCAAAACGAATTGGTAGATTTCGAATATAAAAAGTGCAACTTTATAAGGAGTTACGAACCCAACCCGAGACCCGTTCAAGAAAATATCAAGAAAGCTGCTGAACTCATCAATTCGGCAAAACGCCCGTTTGCATTGGTTGGACAAGGAGTCATGCTTGGTCATGCCGAAAATGAACTGCTGGATTTCCTGACTAAAGGCGATATCCCATATGGAAGCACCTTGCTCGGCTTGTCAACGTTACCTTCCGACTTTCCGCTAAACAAAGGGATGCTTGGGATGCATGGAAACATCAGCCCAAACCGAAAAACTGCTGAGTGTGACGTCCTGATTGCCATTGGAATGCGTTTTGATGACCGTGTTACGGGTGATTTGACAAAATATGCCAAACAGGCAACGATCATTCATTTTGAAATCGACCCGTCTGAAATAAACAAAAACATGAAGGCTGACATTCCTATTTTAGCAAATGTCAAGGAAAGCCTTCCTCAAGTGACTGATTTATTGAAGCAAGGAAATCATGCCGAATGGATTGAAAGTTTTGATGTGGATGACCTGGAGGAAGCCGAAAAAGTAATTATTCCCGAAATTACGCCGACTTCAGGCCCCATCACCATGGGGGAAGCGGTACACCGCATTTCGGAAGCGACCGGTAACAATGCCGTTTTGGTGACGGATGTCGGGCAGAACCAAATGATGGGCGCTCGTTATTTCAAATACAACCGAAGCCGAAGCATCATCACATCTGGCGGATTGGGGACCATGGGATTTGGACTACCGGCAGCCATTGGTGCCGCTGTCGGTGCTCCCGAACGTACAGTCTGTCTTTTTGCAGGTGACGGTGGTATCCAAATGACCATTCAGGAACTGGGTACCATCCTTCAATACAAAATTCCGGTAAAAATCATTATTTTGAACAACCATTTTTTGGGCATGGTTCGGCAGTGGCAAGAATTGTTCTATCGTGAACGCTATTCGGAAACGCAAATGACGAACCCCGATTTTCCGAAAATTGCAGAAGCTTATGGAATTCGTTCCAGAAAAGTGGAAAAACGCGAAGATCTGGATGAGGCGATTGCCGATATGCTCAGCGATAAGAAAGCTTTCCTGTTGGAAGTGACTGTCGAAAAGGCAGGAATGGTCTATCCGATGATTCCGGCTGGAGGTAGTGTGGATCAATTAATGTTGGGAGATTAAAGAATGGAAAAAACACTTTATACCATTACGGTTTTTACCGAAAATGTCGTTGGTCTGTTGCAACAGATCACCATTATATTTACACGCAGACAAATCAACATCGAAAGTCTGACAGTTTCTCAGTCGTCGATCCCTGGCATCAGTAAGTTTACCATCACCATCGAGACGGATAAACAAATGATTGACAAGGTGGTGAGACAAATTGAGAAACGGATTGACGTACTGAAAGCATTCTACCATACGGATGATGATATCATCTATCAAGAAGTGGCTTTGTACAAAATTAGTGCCGATGTACTGCTCGATCATCGTGAAATTGAAAGCATCGTTCGCAAGTTTAATGCCAGGATTTTGGAAGTAAACCGTTCGTACGCCGTGCTTGAACTAACTGGACACACGGAAGAAACTCAAGAACTCTTTGAATGTTTGCGTGAATTCCATGTTTTGCAGTTTGTCCGCTCGGGGCGCATTGCCATCACCAAATCGACCGTTGAACGCCTGAGCGATTTTCTGGCCGAAAAAGAAAGCCGAAAAATCGAACAGTTGGCATGAATAAAGTCGTCACTTTTGAATATAAGGTTCAGCCCATGGACATCGGGTTCAGGGAAACCATCCGCTTCACGCAGATGGGTGCCTACTTGCTCCACGCAGCTGGTCAACACGCTGACAGCAATCATTTCGGCGTCCCTGATTTGCAACCTCAGAACCTGACTTGGGTGCTTTCACGCTTTGCGGTGGAAATGTACCGATATCCGGCATCGGAGGAACGGTTTTTTGTGGAAACTTGGATTGAGGATTTCGGCAGAGTTTTTACGACAAGAAATTTCAAAGTGACTGATGTGACGGGTTCTGTAATTGGTGCTGGTTGTGCCATTTGGTGCATGTTGGACATGACGGAGCGAAGGGCAGTAGATTTGAAATCGAAAGAGGAATACAGGCATTTTGCCACTGGTATTCCTTGTTTGATTGAGCGACCAGGCAAGGTCGTTGCGCTGACGAGCGAGCCGGTTTCCAAGCATCGGATTAAATACAGTGACATAGACTTCAACCGACATACGAACAGTATGAAATATTTGGAATGGATGATTGACCTGTTTCCTATGGAAGTGTATTTGAACAAGCAAATCAAACGGATGGACATCAATTATCTCAATGAGGCATTGTTTGGTGAGGTGGTTGATATATGTCAGGAATTGCCCGCTCCTGGAAAGTGTATTTTCGATATCAGACGAAATGAGGAGCCTATATGTCGGGCGGAGATTTTGTTTGAAAATGTTATATAATTGGGTGCATTTCAAATAATTTCGTAAATTTGCACCCTGAAAAACGATAGTTAATTAGTTCTTTATATTTAATTCTACAAGAAAATGGCAGTTATGAATTTTGGCGGTGTCGACGAAAACGTGGTGACCCGCGAAGAGTTTCCCTTGGAGAAAGCTCGCGAAACAATGAAAAACGAAGTGATCGCTGTAATCGGTTACGGCGTTCAAGGCCCGGGGCAATCCCTTAATTTACGCGACAATGGATTCAATGTGATTGTTGGTCAACGCAAGGGTGGTAAAACTTGGGAAAAAGCCATCGCCGACGGTTGGGTTCCCGGCAAAACATTGTTTGAAATCGAAGAAGCCTGCGAACGTGGTACTGTTATCCAGTTCCTTTTGTCCGATGCTGCCCAAATCGAAGTATGGCCCCGCATCAAACCGTATCTGACTGCTGGTAAGGCTTTGTATTTTTCACACGGCTTCGCTATCACTTACAAGGAGCGCACCAACATCGTTCCCCCCGCAGACGTTGATGTGATCTTAGTTGCCCCCAAAGGCTCCGGTACGTCCCTGCGCACCATGTTCCTCGAAGGTCGTGGCTTGAACTCTTCTTACGCCATTTTCCAAGATGCTACCGGTCATGCTTTCGAACGCGTCGTAGCATTGGGTATCGGTGTCGGTTCCGGCTACTTGTTCGAAACCACCTTCAAACGCGAAGTTTATTCCGATTTGACGGGTGAACGTGGAACATTGATGGGGGCCATTCAGGGTATTTTATTGGCTCAATACGAAGTGCTTCGTGCAAACGGTCACACCCCCTCCGAAGCTTTCAACGAAACCGTTGAAGAATTGACTCAATCCCTCATGCCATTATTTGCTAAAAACGGTATGGACTGGATGTACGCAAACTGTTCCACCACTGCTCAACGTGGTGCTTTGGACTGGATGGGTCCTTTCCACGATGCGTCGAAACCCGTTTTTGAAAAACTGTATGCTGAAGTAGCTTGCGGAAACGAAGCACAACGTTCCATCGACTCCAACTCCAAAGTGGACTACCGCGAAAAGCTGGAAGAAGAGCTGAAGGCGTTGCGTGAAAGCGAAATGTGGCGTACAGGTGCTGTTGTTAGAAAACTGAGACCTGAAAATAACTAACCCGACCTCACCGTAGGGTTTTTTCCAAAAGAAAAGAAAAGCGTCCTTCGGGGCGCTTTTTTGCGTTTATCAAAAGCCCTATGTTTTGATGTACCCAATCTTCAATCGGTTCTTCTGACTTATTATTGCTGCAATATTTTCCATGTTTATAGTATTAAAATAAAGTTGCAAAAATATTAAATATAATCTTTATGGCCGCAATTTGCGACCTTAAAAGAATTTAAAGATTCAAATTCTTATAAACGAATGTATGTTTGTACTTGGATGCGAGTTATAGCGAAATATCAGAAAAAGTTGGATGGTCAGCAGGTAGAATGCTTGCTGTGCCCCCATTTTTGCGAATTGAAGGCTGGACAGACAGGGATTTGCCGAACACGGGAAAATATCGGTGGAATGCTTTATTCAAATGCTTATGGAAATCCGTGTTCCGTTGCAGTGGATCCAATTGAAAAGAAACCACTGTTTCATTTTCTGCCTGGCAGCCGAATTCTTTCCATCGCGACAGCTGGTTGCAATCTACGCTGTCAGAATTGCCAGAACTGGAGCATTTCACAAGTAAGCCCATCCGAAGTGCCTGCTTATGAACTTTCCCCGGAGGCTATTATCGAACTGGCTCTTAAAGAAGGGACCAAAAGCATTGCCTTCACCTATACCGAACCAACTGTTTTTTTTGAATACATGTTGGATACGGCGAAGCTGGCTAAGAAAGCCAATCTGAAAACGGTTTTAATATCCAATGGTTACATTAACCCGGAACCCTTGAAGGAATTATGCGAATATCTAGATGCAGCCAATATAGATTTGAAGGTTTTTGACGAGGCATTGCATAAGAAGTTGACGGGGGCAAAGCTCCAACCTGTGTTGGAAACGCTTCTAACACTTAAATCAGAATATGTATGGCTTGAAATAACCAATCTGCTGATACCTGGATTTTCCGATGATCCCCAATTAATACGTGAATTGTGCGATTGGTTGGTTATCAATGGCTTCAGTGATACCCCTTTGCATTTCAGCCGGTTTTTCCCCAATTATAAATTGCCACATACGCAACCGACACCTCCGGAAGACTTGCAACAGGCCTACGATACTGCAAAAAATGCAGGCATACGGTTTGTTTATACCGGAAACTTGCCTGGGGTGAGTGGAGAGAACACGACATGCCCGTCATGCAGAAAGACTTTGATTGGTAGAGTAGGCTACCGCATTCTTAGCCATGCCATGGACGGAAACTGTTGCCAGTATTGTGGTACTGTTATACCGGGCATATTTCGTTAACGCTTTTCAGCAAAGATTACGGCTGTAAAAATATAGATGTCTGCCATTTTATAACCATCCCACGGTAAACCGGCCTTATCGCGGGAGCAGTGACCAAGGTATTCTTCGAGCGTCCATCCTGTTTCGGTGGCAACTTGTGGAAGAAAAACGCCGGAACTGTGTCCTTGTTGAATCAGAATTCCGTGTTTACCCAGAACAATTTCGGAAGTGTCCGAAATTTTATGCATTGCCGAAAGAACGGATATTTCGATGTGAATGTTAGCCAATTCCTCTGGAGTGACAGGGTAGAAGCGAGGGTCGTGCATGGCGGCTGAAATGGCCATTTCCTCCACCATTTTATAGAGTGGATAATCGCCAATCAGATGGCCAATGCAACCACGCAATCGGCCATTTTCGTGGAGGGTCACAAAAGCTCCACATCGAGAGCGTAGGGTGTCTGAAAAGTCATCGGGATTGGGTTGCTGATAGGGTGTGCCGTGCACTTTGCTTTCGATGGTGCGACGTGCCAGATCCAGTAAATCGTCTCGGTCTTTGGTGGTTAGTTCGAGTTCCATGGTGATAGACTTTATTTTGAACAAACAACAATTCCCCAATAACCTACGACACGTTCCATATCCTCATAATGAGGTGTGTCACCGGAATTTCGGTATATGACAGCGTGGTATTCGAGACTAGGGTCGTTCTGTGTCAGGTACATCAGCGTCAAGACGGAAGTCCATCCGCAAAGACTGGTTACCAAACCTGGTACTTTTTCCAGAACATGTGAACGAAGTGTGTTCCGCAATTCACCGGGATCATTCGAAAGAATGGCATTTTTGGTTTCTTCGTCCAGCTTCTTGGCATCCGTGTAATCGGGATAATGGCAGAAGTCGCTGCTGACGATAAAGAGGTTCTTCTCGATAAAGAACGGCTGCAAGGCCTTGGCCATTGCTTCGCAAAGGTGATGATCGGGAGCGCCTAAAATGATGGGAACGATGCTGTACTCGCAATCCAGGACATAGTTCAAGAAAGGCAATTGCACTTCGAGACTGTGTTCGTGTAGGTGAGGTCTGGGGTTGTCGTTGAAAAGATCGGGATGGTCTTCGACCAAATGTTGCCCCAAGTTGGTATCTACTTTAACCCTTCCGAAGGGCATCATGTAGTCACCATCGCAATATACGGATGCTCCGTGAATGTTTTCATGATGTGAGGATGCAAGAATGAACACATGACGGAAATTTTGCTCCGGATCGATCTGGTTGAATGTGGAAGCGGCCACCAACCCTGAGAATACATATCCAGCATGCGGACTGATGATGGCACGTACATTTTTGAAGTGTCTGGGTTCTGCAGTTGCAAAGAGCTCCTGAATTTCATGTTGGAGTTTGTCCGGTTGGGCAGGATAAAACTGACCTGCCACTGCCGGTTGTCTGTCAATGATTTCCGGTCTTTCTTTCATCGTGGAGTAGTTTTGTATCGCTAACAAATATAATCATGAATCGGCCGGATTGTACAGAAGTTGTTTCAATTCTAATTCTGAAACAACTCTTTCGCTTACGTGAAACAAGAATGTAACATACAGACGGTTACTTTGCGACAGAATTTTAAAATCTATAATGAAGATTCCTATGAAAATGAAAAAAAGTACGCTTCTTACTGCTGCTCTGTTGGTTCTTTCGATGAGTACTCCTGTCTTAGCACAAGATCAGGCTGGAACCGTCAGCTATTCCGATGTGGAACAATTACAAGCCGATAATGCATTGGCAAAGAAACTGAAAATAACCGGATATGTGCAAACACAATTCCAAAAGGCTGATACGGCTGGTATTGCCAGTTTTGCTGGTGGGGATTTTGCTTCTGGAGTCGACAACCGCATAGCGGTCCGTCGTGGTCGTGTAAAATTCGCCTATGACAACGATAATGCTCAAGCTGTCTTGCAATTTGACATCACAGAAAAAGGTCTTGCTATCAAAGATGCAAATTTAACCATTTTGGATCCGTGGTTGAACACGGTGTCTTTGACAGGTGGTGTGTTCGACCGTCCGTTCGGATATGAAATCTCGTATTCTTCCAGCACTCGTGAAACGCCGGAGCGTTCCCGTGTTTTCCAGACTTTGTTTCCTGGAGAACGTGACTTGGGTGGCCGTTTGACCATACAGGCTCCAAAAACTTCTACCTGGAATTTTCTCAAATTGGATTTGGGCTTGATGAATGGTAATGGAACCAATGTCGAAACGGATAGCTACAAGGATTTTATCGGACACCTTTCGGCAACCAAAACGTCCACGGACGAAAAGTTCAAATGGGGTTTGGGCGCTTCCTATTATAAAGGTGGGTTCGCTTATGCTTCCGATAAACTTTATACCATGAAAAATGGCGGAACTGATAAAGGTTTTATACTGGAAACCGTGAAGAAAGGTGACCAGTCCCTTCGTCAATACCTAGGTGTTGATGCACAACTTAGTTACGACTGGTCATTGGGTATCACGCAATTTCGTGGTGAATATCTATTTGGTACACAGCCTGCCACCGATACCAAGTCTTCCAGCCTGACAGCTGCCAATACTGGTAAGGACGTCTACAGCAGACCGTTTAACGGCTATTACGCCTACTTAATTCAAAACGTCCTGCAAACTCCGCTGCAAGCTGTCGTCAAATACGATGTTTACGACCCGAACACCCTCGTTTCTGGTAACGAAATTGGTCGTGCGGTGACCACAGCCGGTATGCTCAAGACTGGATCAGCAGATGTCAAGTATTCGACTCTTGGTATAGGTTTGAACTACCGTTGGAACAGCAATGTGAAATTCATGGCTTACTACGATATCGTTCGCAACGAAACAACATCCAACATCGTGAAAGCAAGCACCTTGGAGGATCTATCACACGATCGCAAGGATAACGTATTCACATTTCGTGTACAATACAAGTTTTAAGTCTTCATGTAGGTGTCAACGACCTGTAATAATATTGTAATATTCATTAAGTTCCTTTGATAACGAAATAAAACAAAGAGTATGAAAAAAAGTTTGATCACATTGGGCCTGGTTGTCAGTATGTTGCTGCCATCCGCGATGAACGCCCAAAAAGTAGTTTGTAAAGTTAAAGGCAGCGATACTTGTTTGCCACTCTCTCAAAAATTTGCCGAAGTGTATGGCAAAAAGAATCCTGGTTCAGGCATCTCCGTTATTGGTGGAGGTTCCGGTGTCGGTATTTCTGCTTTGCTGAGCAATACGACCGACATTGCACAATCTTCTCGTAAAATGAAGATTGATGAGAAACTAAAAATTCAGGAATCCGGTAAGGCGCTTAAAGAAGTTGTGATTGCATTTGACGCTCTAAGCGTGATCGTAAACCCTTCCAACCCAGTTAGCAAGCTGACTCGCGAACAACTCGAAGGAATTTTTACCGGTAAAATCAGTAACTGGAAACAGGTGGGTGGTCCGGATCTGAAAATCATCGTTTATTCACGCGAAACGAGTTCTGGTACCTACGAGTTCTTCAAAGAAACGGTACTCAAAAAGAAGAATTTTGCTTCGAATGCTTTACTGATGGCTGCGACCGGTGCCGTTGTTCAATCGGTCAGTCAAACAAAAGGTGCCATTGGCTATATTGGATTGGCTTACATCGAAAAGAATGTAAAACCGCTTCATGTATCCTTTGATCAGGGTAAGACGTTTGTCGCTCCTAACATTGATAATGCCAAAAGCAAGAAGTACCCCATCACCAGACCTCTATTTTATTATTACATCGCTGGAAAAGACGCAGCATTCAAACCTTTTATTAACTTTATCCTCTCTGCAGAAGGTCAGAAGATTGTTTTAGCTGAAGGATATGTACCGCTTTCTTAAGCTCCTTTTATGAAAATTCGTAAAATAGTCGAAAAATTTACAGAAGGAATTTTATTTTCGAGCAGTACGGTGACGACCATCGCCGTACTGTTCATCGTTTACTTTTTGTTCAAATCGGGCATTGGTTTGTTTACAGAGTCTCCAGTTGAACAAGGTTATTCCCTTGCCGTCAACTCAAGCAATCCAGTCAATGCTTTGAATGCGCAACAAATCAAAGCGATTTTTAATGGTGATATAACCAATTGGAAAGAGGTTGGCGGGAAAGATCTGGATATTCAGCTTTTCACGCTAGATGAGCTATCTTCAACTTATTCAGAAGAACAATTGGGCGCCAACTTTGAAAATATTCCCGCTTGCGTCAACGATTTTGTTACCAAGAATGCAAGCGTATTTGCTTTTTTCGACACAAAACAGTTTCCAAAGAATTTTCAAGGTCGCATGCTCGAGGTTCCAAAAATTGGCGTTTGGGATTTCCTGACAGGTCGTGAATGGTATCCTACTTCCGTTCCTGTCGCTCGTTTCGGAGTGCTGCCCCTTATTTTGGGAACCCTGTTGGTTACCCTTATCGCCATTCTTTTTGCGTTGCCAATTGGCTTAATAACAGCTATTTATATGGCCGAAATCGCCAGCGACCGCATGCGCAAGTTGATGAAACCCGTCATCGAATTATTGGCAGGTATTCCATCGGTCGTTTATGGCTTCTTTGGTTTGGTGGTCTTGGTTCCTGCCATACAACAGGTGTTCAAACTACCTGTTGGGGAAACCGCACTCGCCGGGAGTATCATTTTGGCCATCATGGCTTTACCGACCATCATCACCATTTCCGAAGATTCCATTCGATCCACACCAGTTGCATTGAAAGAAGCAAGCCTGGCATTGGGAGCATCGCACTGGCAATCCTTACGATTGGTGGTCATACCGTATGCCAAGTCGGGTATACTTGCTGCTTTCATCTTGGGTATCGGTCGTGCTATCGGAGAAACGATGGCAGTGTTGATGGTTACTGGAAATGCAGCAGTGATGCCACACAGTATTTTTGAACCCGTTCGCACCATTCCTGCAACCATAGCCGCAGAGCTAGGTGAAGCACCTTTTGGAGGAACTCATTTCAAAGCACTGTTTGCATTAGGCATCATTTTGTTCATCATCACTTTCATATTCAATACATTGGTTGAAATGATCAAATCGAAAAACAACAAATGAACAAACTACAAGGAAAACAATTAAGACAAGCACTGGCATTCGGTTCTTTCCGTCTGATCAGTTTCTCCGTGGTGGGCGTCTTATTCCTTATTCTTGGATTTATCGTCATTCGTGGAATTTCAGTGATCAGCTGGGATTTTCTGACCAAAATGCCTGAGGATGGCATGACCGCTGGCGGAATTCTTCCCGCCATTGTCGGAACCCTGTGCTTAGTTGCAGGTAGCATGATTGTAGCTTTTCCAATTGGCGTACTTTCGGGGATTTACATCAACGAATATTTGAAAGAGTCCTGGTTTAAAAAACTGGTGCGTTCCATGACCAATAATTTAGCCGGGGTGCCTTCCATCGTTTTTGGCTTATTCGGTATGGCCTTGTTTGTCAATCAATTAAAATTTGGAGACAGCATCATTGCCGGTTCATTGACCTTAAGTTTGATGGTTTTGCCCATCATTATACGTACTACAGAGGAAGCCCTCAAATCGGTTGACGATTCCCTGCGAGTGGGGAGTTATGCCTTGGGTGCCACCAAACTCCAGACCATTCGAAAGGTAATTCTGCCGATCTGTTATCCCAACATCGTAACCGGGCTCATCCTTTCGGTCAGTCGCGTTTCAGGAGAAACTGCTCCTATTTTGTTCACAGCGGCCACCTATTTCCTGGATCGGTTGCCACATAGCATTTATGATCAGGTTATGGCATTGCCCTATCACTTGTACGTGTTGACAACCAGTGGAACCGATATGGATAAAGCCAAGCCAATGGCTTATGGCACCGCTCTTGTCCTGATTATTATAGTTCTTTTAGTCAATTTATTAGCCAATTCGGCTCGTCGTTATTTCAACAACAAACTCAAATAATTATCATGTCAAATCTCAAAGTAGAAGCGATCGATTTCAATTTATATTACGGTGAATTCCAAGCCCTTAAGCATATCAATTTTCAGGCGGAAGAAAACACCATCACAGCCTTCATTGGCCCGTCGGGTTGTGGAAAGTCGACTTTATTACGTTCATTCAACCGAATGAACGACTTGATTCCAGGCGTTCGAACAGAAGGAGAAACCAGGGTGAATGGTTTGAATGTTTATGACAAATCTGTCGCTGTGGATATTCTACGAAAACAAGTAGGGATGGTTTTTCAAAAGCCAAATCCCTTTCCCAAAAGTATATTTGAGAATGTTGCCTACGGATTGCGGGTGGATGGTGTCCGAGACAAGCAACTCATTGAAGAAAAGGTGGTGAATTCGTTGCAGCAGGCCGCTCTTTGGGACGAAGTCAAGGATAAACTGAAAAAATCGGCCAATGCACTTTCCGGAGGTCAACAACAACGGCTTTGCATCGCCAGAGCATTGGCCATAGAACCTTCTGTCATTTTGATGGACGAACCAGCCTCTGCGCTTGATCCGATTTCAACCTCCAAAATCGAAGAATTGATTTATGAATTGAAGCAACATTACACCATCGTCATCGTTACCCACAATATGCAGCAGGCCGCCCGTGTGAGCGACCGAACTGCATTTTTCTACTTGGGTGAGTTGGTGGAATGCAATGAAACAAAAACGATTTTTACCAATCCGAAAAGCCTTCAGACGCAAAATTACATCATGGGCAAATTCGGTTGATTAATCTCTGTTCTTGCTTTCCTTTTTAGCTGCTTTAGCGGCACGCTTTTCCTTTAAGGTTTTTTCCGGTTCTTTCTTGGTGGATTTCTCCTTTTTTTCCATTCCTTTTGCCATAACAGTTGTTTTTTACGTTCATGTTCCTTCTGTAAAATTATACATAAAATGGAACAATGATACCGACATTCAAGCATAATAAATGAATTTTATTTGGTTGAAGCCTGCTTATCCTCCTATCAAGCCTTCGATACGACAAAATGAATTATATTTGAGGATCTGAAATGAAATCCAATGTCTGAACTGCTACATTCTGAATCGGAACGCCAATACAACCTATACTTGTATGTTCATCGTTTAATAGACGGTGAAAACGGTCGCTTGCTCATTGATGCGTACAAACCTTACCTAGACACGGTTACTCCTACCGAAACCATGCAGGTACTCGATGCCCTTTTGATGAACAACTACCCCTTCGAAACCGTCAAAAAAAATGTGGGAAAGATCATCAATGCTTTTTACCATTCTCTAAAGGCAACTGAGTGGGAGAGCCCTGGCGAAGGCCATTTACTGTATTATCTGATGCTCGAAAATAGAGAAGTGGAAAAAATCATGGCCGAAATCCGTTCGATTCTTCGCCCATTGATGAATAGTTGCGAACCGTTGGACAAAGCACTGTTGGGAAAACTAAAACTTTTATTGAATCGATTGAAGGAGTACGACGTGCATTATTTGAAGAAGGAAATCATCCTATTCTCATACCTTGAAAATGCTTTCCCGGAATTCCGTTGCCTAAGACTGATGTGGTCTTTTCACGACGATTATCGACGCAGCTTACAAAACCTGAACGAACTTTTGGCAACTGACGAAGTGGATAAAGAACTTCTAAACAAGGAGATGGCCAAACTCTTCTACGTCGTTTTGCCGCTTGTGTTTCGAGAAGAAAAAATCGTATTTCCGGTGGCCTTGCGAGCCATTCCTGATCGGTCATGGCAAGAAATGATGGCTCAAAGCGCAGAGATTGGTTGGTGCTACCAAGTCCAACCTGCTACTTTGAATTCAGAAGAACCGAAAGTGAACATTCCACTTAACTTGGTGAACCTCCAAACGGGCTTCCTAAGTGCAGAACAACTGATACTGATGCTCAATCAACTTCCAGTGGACATTACTTTTGTGGACGAAAACGACGAAGTCTGTTATTTTTCCGGCGGTTCCGACCGTGTTTTCCACCGAACCAATGCCATCATAGGTCGCAAAGTGCAAAATTGTCATCCTCATGAGAGCGTTCACATTGTGAATCAAATCATGGAAGCATTCCGTGCAGGAACCAAATCAGTGGCCGAATTCTGGATTCAAATGGGTCCCCGCTTTGTCCACATCCGCTATTACGCGCTGAGAGATGACAAAGGGACTTATCGTGGTACCATTGAGGTAAGTCAGGACGTTACCAGTATCCGTGCATTGGAAGGAAGTCGGCGATTGTTGGACTGGAACTGATTTTAAACAACCCTATTTCATTAAGGAGAACACAAATTCCAAACCACCTTCGGGTCTGTTTTTGGCAGAAATGGTTCCTCCATGGTGTTGGATGGCATTTTTAACGATGGCCAATCCAAGCCCAGTCCCGCCCAATTTGCGCATTCGGCCCTTATCCACTCGGTAGAAGCGTTCGAAAATACGGTTTAAATGTTCTTCGGCAACACCGACGCCCGTATCGTAAAAACTGAAGTAACAGCGGTCGCTGTTGTTGCGGAAGCAGTTGATGCCGACTTCTACTTCATCTCCTGCGTAGGAGAGCGCGTTGTCTAACAAATTTCTGAAAATGGAATACAACAGAGAAGTATTGCCTTTAATGACAAGATCCGAATCGATGTCGATTTTGAGTGTCGCCTTTTTCGCCAAAATCTCCGTTTCCATTTCGCTGGTAACCTGTTGAACCAAGCTTAAAAGGTTCACATCTTCCTTTTCAATCAGCTTTGGTGCTTCGTCTAATCGAGTAAGGGTGGAAATGTCTCTCAACAAATCACTTAATCGCTTACTTTGTAAGTATGATCGGTGAACAAAAGATTGCAATTTATCGACCGGGAGGTCTGGATTGTTCAATATGGTTTCCATGTATCCCTGAATACTGCTGACAGGCGTTTTCAGTTCGTGGGCGATGTTTTGGGTCAATTGTCGTTTCAAACGGTTTTCTTCTTCGAATGCAGTGATGTCGTTTATGCTGATTTCAAAGCTTTTATCTTGAAAGAGAATGCTTTGTATCAATAAAATCCTTCCGTTTTTTTCTACTTGCAAGGATTGCCTTTGTAAAGGTGTAACCGGGTTCCTGATTCCCTGCATTTCCTGAATGTGATGGTTAAGCGTTTCCAGTTCAGGAAGATAGAAAATTGCTGTCGCCGAGTGTGCAGGAGTGTCGGAGATTAGGTTCAGGTATTGGATAAACAAATTATTAGCAATGATTTCTTTTTTGTCAGGTGTGAAAATTGCTAACCCTTCTTTGGCGGATTGCAAGTGACTGACTAATTTTTCGCGTTCAACCAGGAGGTCGTCCCTGGTTGATTTTAACCGTTGAAACAAACCGACGATGTATCTGGAAATCTCACCCAATTCGTTTTTTGGGAAATTCATGCTGGTATCCAAGGGTAAGTTTTTATCAGCTGTTTCTGCAAAGTCACGAAGTTGGGCGATGGTACTGCCCATGCGTTTGGTGGAAGTGTGCAACAGAAAGAGTATGACCACCATCAACGTTACGACAAAAAGAATAAAGCTGGAATCGGCTTGAAGCTGCTTATTCAATAATGAATCGTAGGGTCTGGAGCTTCTGATGATGTAATTGGGATAGCGCTTGGCCGTATAAAAGAACGTTTTACCTGTGGTTTCTGAGAGGCGACGTACTGAAACGCCTTCACCGTATGCCATGGCACTCTTGATTTCAGGTCTGTTTGCATGGTTTCCAGGGTGATTGGCTTCTGAATCATACAATACTTTTCCCGTGAAATCAACAACGGTAACCCGCAAGTCATTCACCTTCAGGAACCCTAGGACGCTTCGGATGCTACTTTCGTTAACTCCTTTTTCGCTCGTTATTTCATAAAATAGGTTGTTGTAACTCTGCAATTGTTCGGTGAGCAATGCGATTCGATAAACTTTCTCGCGGTGGTACTGATAGATGCTGATAAACACCACGAACAGTACGAACAAGGACACGATGGTCAGAAAAAGTTTCCGATGAAAGTTGAAAAAGGGGGAACGAATGCTTTCAGCCATGGTCAAATTATTTATAGTCAAAACAGTAACCGTATCCGAGTCTGGTAACGATGTGTTGTCCGAAATCGCCTAATTTCTTGCGTAAGCGCGTAATGTTTACGTCGATGGTTCTGTCCAATACATAAACATCATCTGACCAAACGGCTGTCAGGATGTCTTCACGAGAATAAACACGACCAGGGTGGGAGACCAGTAGTAACAACATTTCCAGTTCTTTTTTGGTCAAATCCACCGTCTCGTCACTCAAAAAGACTTTTTTCCGAACGGTGTCGATTTTGAGATTTTCGAATTGAAGAATGGCGTTGTTGTCTGTCGAATCGAGAGCCATGGTCCGTCGAAGGATAGCCTTGACGCGAACAGTCACTTCACGAATGGAAAAAGGTTTGGAAATATAATCATCTGCTCCGATGTTGAACCCGGTTAGCATGTCATTTTCGGTATCTTTGGCCGTAATGAATACGATGGGCAGTTGAGTCAGCTTGTCGTTTTTCCGTATCATGCCAGCCATTTTGAAGCCTGATATTTCACCCATCATGACATCCAAAATCAACAAGTCAAAGGTCGTCAAATCTTTTTTCAGGGCTTCCTCCGCCGAATTGGCAGTTTCCACTTCATACCCTTCACTTTCTAAATTGAACTGAAGAATCTCACACAAGTCTTCCTCGTCGTCTACGACTAAAATCCGTGCGTTGCTCATTTAAATATCGTTTGTTTTGCCTTGATGTTTCAACACTTTGGCATCTAAATAAAAAACAATTTCCTCGGCCATGTTGGTCGAATGGTCGCCGATGCGTTCCAGTTTCCGGAATATGCCAACCATTTGCAGAGCATCCGAAGCATTGTTTTCAGGGCTTTCCAAAATGTAATCGGTCAGAATCGAAAGGCTTGAACGGTTAATGTCATCCACTTTTTGATCCATCTCAAAGACCTTGGTGGCAATGTCGGCGTTTTCTTTTTCGAATGCATCGAATAAGGTTTGAAGCATCTCCTTGATCTGATCGATCATTTCGGCCAGCCTTAGTTTGCGAACCAATTCAGGGTCGAGCGCCGGACCTTTGAAGTCGAGCACGAACCGGGCGAGCCCCTCTGCAAAATCTCCTATGCGTTCGAGGTTCGTATTGATTTTCAGAGTAGCCAAGACAAACCGTAATTGGACAGCAACGGGATTATAAAGCGCAATCATGTCTTCTACATCACTGTCTATTTTTAATTCGAAGGCGTTGACCCTGCGTTCCCTCATGATGATCTGCCTGGCCTGGTCTTTGTCCAGGGTCAGCACAGCCTCACCAGAGCGTTGCACTTGGTTGTAAACTAAGGTCCACATTTCGATGGTTTCCTTTTTAAGTGCATCAAGTTCTGCTTCTACTTTTTGTACCATAATTGTAAGTGATAAATGAATGGATTTTAACGTTGCAAAGGTGTCGATCGCTTGTTACAAGGACGTTACAAACTTATTAAAGAGTCTTTTCCATAAATGTCTCCGCAATTTACACCATCGATATCATTTTTTCAACCGTTACGATCGTTTTTTTCAAAGATTTTGTACTTTTGTGTCACCAAATTTTGCGAAAATAGCTCAGTTGGTAGAGCATTAGCTTCCCAAGCTGAGGGTCGCGGGTTCGAGTCCCGTTTTTCGCTCTTATTTCATACGGTGAATGTTCTTGAATCAGACTGGATCTTTTTTGAAACTTATGTACGGTTTCTTTAGGATGTAACAGAATTGTAATATCTGTTTCCGATATTTGTCGCGAAATTTTAACATCTATTTCAACAAACAACCGAAATGCAATGACTTTACTCATCACCATTATTGTTTTGGCACTGGTTTTTGACTATATCAATGGCTTTCATGATGCCGCCAATTCTATAGCCACAATCGTTTCCACTAAAGTCTTAACCCCGTTCAGAGCGGTGATTTGGGCAGCTTTCTTTAATTTTTTAGCTTTTTTCATTGCCAAATACGTCATTGGTGAGTTCGGCATTGCCAACACCGTATCCAAATCGGTCATTGAGGAATTCATCACCTTACCAGTAATTTTCTCAGGAATCGTGGCCGCCATTATTTGGAACCTTGCAACCTGGTGGTTAGGAATTCCATCATCGTCATCGCATACTTTGATCGGAGGTTTTGCAGGTGCCGCCATCATGAGCACCATCATCGCCAGTGGCTATCAAACCTCTGGCCTGGAGTCCATAAAAGCTCCGGTTATCATCAAAATCGCATCATTTATTGTATTGGCACCGCTCATTGGTGGTCTGGTTTCTTCGATGCTGACCATTGGGATTCTACATGCATTTAAAAAAATGAACCCGCATAAAGCCAATAATTACTTTAAAAAGCTTCAGCTGGTTTCCTCCGGTTTGTTCAGTATCGGTCACGGATTGAACGATTCTCAAAAAGTTATGGGTATCATCGCAGCTGCTTTGTACGCAGCTTATACCAAGAACGGCATCGACATGGGAATACATTCCATTGGTGAAATGCCGGACTGGGTTGCCTTTTCATGCTTTACAGCCATTTCGTTGGGTACCATGTCTGGTGGTTGGAGAATCATCAAGACCATGGGTTCCCGCATTACCAAAGTAACACCGTTAGAAGGGGTTGCCGCTGAAACGGCAGGCGCTTTAACTCTCTATTTATCTGAAGCTTTGAAAATTCCAGTAAGTACGACTCATACCATAACCGGTGCCATCATCGGTGTAGGAGCCGTTAAACGCTTGTCAGCCGTTCGTTGGGGTGTGACGAGAAGCCTGTTGGTAGCCTGGATACTGACGATACCAGTTAGCGCCGGTATTGCTGCATTGATTTTCTTCTTATTTGGCAACATCATTTAAAACATCCAATATTCAATGAACAATTCTTTTTTCAGCAACTTTACTCCAAAAGAGCCCAAGTTTTTCCCTATTCTGAAAGAAATGGCCGACGTTATGTTGACTGCTTCAGAAATCATGATTGAATTCATTCAAAATTACAATCACGAAACTGCTCCTGAATATTATAAAAGAATTAAGGAACAGGAACTGAAGGGTGACGCCTTATCCAATCGTGTTTTCGATGAATTGGACAGTACTTTCATCACGCCGTTCGATCGGGAAGACATCAATATGTTGGCCAACCGCTTAGACGATGTGACCGATTATATCAATAGTTGTGCCAAGAAAATGGTGCTTTACAATCCTACTAAGCTTCCTGCCAGTGCATTGGAAATAGTGAATCTGATTCGCGAAGATGCAGTCTGCATCGGTAAAGCCATCGATGAACTGGACGTTTTGAAAAAGGATGCCAAGCAGATCAAGAAATATTGCAAGGATTTGCACGACATCGAAAACAAAGCCGACGACGTTTACGAACATTTCATCATCGAACTTTTTGAAAAAGAAACTGACAGCGTTGAAATTATCAAACTCAAGGAAATTATGAACGGCCTTGAAAGAACAACCGATGCTGCTGAATACGTGGGTAAAATCATCAAAATGATCATCGTTAAGAACGCTTGATCGTTTTTTAGATTAAACGAAATGCCGATTTGTGCATCTAAGTGGTTAAATGCTTATTGAGCGGTGATTTCAAACCATGTATTCTTATTATTCAAAATAGTTAAACGTAAATGAAAAACCTTTCCATTTTCAAATCGCTTTTAATTGGAGCGATACTTCTCTCGAACATTCCTTTTATCGCAGCTGCCAAATCAGAACCTACACCCCGTTCAGTAATCAAGTCAATGAGGCAAGTGGCAGATTGGCAGATGAAAACGCCTTTGCGTTACAAGCTGTACGACTGGACCAATGGTGCGCTTTATACCGGATTGATGGCTTATGGCCGCTTGGATCATGGCTCCAAAACGTACAAATGGTTGCGTGCCATCGGTGATTCCATTTCCTGGAAAACAGGTCCAAGAGATTTTATGGCCGACGATTATTGCGTGGGTTCCACTTTTTGCGAATTATACAAACTCGATGGTGATGTTAGGAAGATTCAACATTTCAAATCAATTGGTGATCAAATCGTTGAAAATCCTCATACGGAATCTTTAGCTTGGAAAAATTCCGTCCGAATGCGTGAATGGGCCTGGTGCGACGCGCTCTTTATGGGACCGCCCGCATTGATGGAACTTTACAAGGTGACAGGTGATAAAAAGTACATGGACATTACCAGCAAGCTTTGGTGGAAAACGACCGATTATTTGTATAGTAAAACGGACAGCCTCTATGCCCGCGACAGTACTTTTTTTGGTAAAAGAGAAAAAAATGGAACGTTGGTTTATTGGAGCCGCGGCAACGGTTGGGTCATGGGCGGATTGGTTCGTGTGTTGAACTTGATGCCTACCGATTACCCCGATTATCAGAGGTTTGTGTCACTTTACAAAGAGATGGCCCTCAAGATTGCCAATTTGCAACAAGCAGATGGTACGTGGCATGCAAGCCTCTTAGATCCAAATAGCTATCCCATCAAAGAAACAAGTGGAACCGGTTTCTATTGTTATGCACTGGCTTGGGGTATCAACAACAAGATTTTAGATGCAAAAACCTACAAACCCGTTGTCATGAAAGCTTGGAAAGCTTTGTTATCTTGTGTGCAACCAGATGGCAAATTGGGTTATGTACAACGTATTGGTGCTGCACCTGACGGTGTGACTGCCAATGATACCGAAGTTTATGGCGTTGGTGCCTTTCTACTAGCCGGTAGTGAAATCTACAAGATGGTAAAATAAACATTAGATCTCTATCATACAAAAAAGCGTAAATACCTGAGAAGGATTTACGCTTTTTTTATGCTGTTATCTTTATGAATATTCGATCAATTAATTGAAGTGATACAGAAAAATCAAGGTTGCATTGAAAGCCGGTTTCTTTTGATCTTTAATTTCGAGCGTTACATCGATTTCAGCTTTGGCAGTACCTCTCAGATTCAACAATGAAGAAAGCCTGGCCGAAAGTCGGACTTCGCTGTCCACCAACACTGCTTGACCAAACTTCAACTTGTCAATTCCATAGTTCACCAACATCTTCAGGTTGTTTACCTGAATCACTTGCTCCCATAAGAAAGGCAGAATAGAGAGTGTCAGGTAGCCATGGGCAATGGTGTTCCCAAATGGGCTTTCATTCTTCGCTTTTTCCACATCGACGTGAATCCACTGATGGTCCAGGGTTGCATCGGCAAACAGGTTTATTTGTTCCT
This sequence comes from Bacteroidales bacterium, assembly GCA_035719105.1. Classification (GTDB taxonomy): domain Bacteria; phylum Bacteroidota; class Bacteroidia; order Bacteroidales; family UBA1402; genus UBA8389. Next base: position 715,724 of record DASTGN010000004.1, read on the forward strand.
GAGTGATCTTATGATAGGGCGATACGCCTAATTCTTTGCCAATGTATTGTTCGAATTCCTGAAAGCTGTTAATGACTAATTTATCCATGATGACTGCATTTTGAAGTTGAAAATTTACGGCTGCAAGGTAAGAATTTTCAATGAAAAAACTGCACAAATGAATGTCGAATGTGCATAAATGTTTCTTAAAAAGAAAAAGCACCTGCTCATGCAAGTGCTTTTTTTAAACGTGCGCCTGATAGGACTCGAACCTACACGCCGTGAAGCACCAGATCCTAAGTCTGGCGTGGCTACCAATTACACCACAGGCGCTTGTTCCCTTAATGGGACTGCAAAAATACACAAAAATTGTGGATTACAAAATCAATCGAAGAGCTTACCTTGACCAATAATTTCATCAACAATATCAATAACCGGTTTGCTGACTTCTTCGTCCTCCATATCCACTTCTACTGGTTCTGAAGATTCCTCCGATTCTTTGACCTCCGGAAACCGGATGGGCTCCAATTCATGAATGCTATCTACAGTAAAGGTTGTTAAGCGTTTGCCTTTGGCTTTAAAACTTTTGACACCGATGAATTCGTCACCATCAATAACCAACTTTTCGCGGAAACTGTCGCCACCACCAAAAATTAGTTCAATGCGAGGATAGAAAACCTCCGACAATAAGATCAGTTTTGATTCTGGATTCTCACCGATAAATGATTGTGGTTTTGCGCTGACTTCCAGTGGGAAACGCTTCAAATAGGGAAAGTTTTGCTGGTCGGCATCGTAAAGCGCGGCTGTCCATATTTTTTCAGAATCGAATTTTTCAACCAACTGAACGTTATCGTTGTAGTGGTTGCTCAAATCGAAATTCGTTGTATAAAAATGGCCATTCTTGGTAATGATCAAGATGCAATCATCGCTCTGAAATTCGCCAATGTATTCACCTCGACCATCGTAATTAAGACGAAGCACATCCCGGTCGAACCAAACCTTGCGACCACCTAACGTTGAACCGCCTTTTTGCTTTAAAGCAATTTTATGGATATCGTTTTTCGTCAAAATGTTACCCATTGACTGGCGTCCCTTGATGGCTATTTCACTGAAATCCTTGTCAAATTGTAGTTTCTTGATCCGTGGTCCCGGTTTAAGGGTCACTTTGATGACTTCTGCTTCACCATTGGGATTTGCGCTGAAGTAAACGACTCGGGAACCAGGTACGCCCTGAGTCAGGTCGTATTCCTTGTCGCGCGTAGTGCCACTCACAGCAAAACGTTTCATGTAGGAAGCCCCGTCCTTGCCGTTTCTGTACACCAAATTGTAAATGGTGCGTGAATCGTTTTTCTTGAAAATGTTCACGTATAGGATGTTCTTTCCTACGAACATTTTTTCAGATACTTTGACCACTTTCAATTTGCCATCTTTGTAGAAAATGATCACATCGTCAATGTTGGAACAAGCACAAATCAGCTCGTCTTTTTTCAGACTGGTACCGATGAACCCTTCTTCCCGATTGATGTATAGTTTCTCATTGGCTTCCACCACCTTGGAAGCTTCGATGGTGTCGAAGTTTCGTATTTCGGTGCGACGTGGAAAATTCTTGCCGTATTTTTTCTTCAGACTTTCGAACCATTCAATGGTGTAGTGCACCAAATTTGCCAAATGATGGTCGATTTCCTTAATTTGTGCAAGCATGCCTGCAATCAATTCTTCTGCTTTGATGGAATTGAATTTGAGGATGCGACCCATTTTGATTTCGAGCAATTTCAAAATGTCTTCCGAAGTGATTTCTCTGATAAAGTTCGGCTTGAAAGGCTCCAAGCGCTTGTCTACATGCTTGATGGCCGACTCGATATCCTTGCTGTCTTCAAAGCTTTTATCCTTATAAATGCGTTCCTCGATGAAAATCTTTTCGAGTGAAGCAAACAACAAGCTTTCCAACAGTTCAGCCTTATGAATTTCGAGCTCGCATTTTAGCAGTTCCATCGTGTTTTCGGTAGAACGGATCAAAACGTCAGAAACGCGCAGGAAAGCCGGTTTCTCGTCCCGAATCACGCAGCAGTTAGGCGAAATGCTGACTTCGCAGTCGCTGAATGCATATAAAGCATCGATGGTCTTATCAGACGAGACACCAGGTGCCAGATGCACCAGAATTTCTACGTTCTGAGCCGTATTGTCGTCTACCTTGCGCAACTTGATCTTGCCTTTGTCATTCGCTTTCAAAATCGATTCAATCACGGAGGAAGTCGTCCTTCCGAACGGAATCTCCGTAATGACCAGCGTTTTGTTGTCCAATTTGCTGATTTTGGCACGCACTTTGACGGCACCGCCACGCTCACCATCGTTGTAACGCGATACATCTATGTAACCACCCGTTTGGAAGTCTGGGTACAGTTCAAACGGGTCTCCTTGCAAATGTGCAATGGAGGCATTGATCAGTTCATTGAAGTTGTGTGGTAATATTTTGGAGGAAAGCCCGACGGCAATTCCTTCGACGCCTTGAGCAAGCAAGAGTGGAAATTTGACTGGAAGGCAAATCGGTTCTTTGTTTCGTCCGTCATATGAAGGCTTCCATTCTGTTGTCTTAGGATTGAACACCACCTCCAACGCAAACTTGGATAATCTCGCCTCGATGTAACGTGGAGCAGCTGCACCGTCACCGGTAAGTATGTTGCCCCAGTTTCCCTGGCAATCAATCAACAGGTCTTTTTGACCCAGCTGAACGAGCGCATCGCCGATGGAAGCATCCCCATGGGGGTGAAACTGCATGGTGTGCCCGATAATGTTGGCCACTTTATTGTAACGGCCGTCGTCCAACCGCTTCATGGAATGCAGGATGCGGCGTTGTACAGGCTTGAGTCCGTCTTCGATGTGTGGGACGGCACGTTCAAGAATCACATAGGAAGCATAATCCAGAAACCAATTCTGGTACATGCCGGAAAGTTGATGACGGATGCCTGCGTCCTTGACATCCGGAACTTGGTATTCGGAATGTCCTCCGGAAACAGATTGGGAATCCAGGTCGGATTTGTCAGATTTATTGGATGGCTCGGTCGTATCAATTTCAGCATCACCGAAGTCCTCGGGCAGATCGCCGTCGGTCAGTGGTGCATCGTCTTCAAGGTCTTCTTTCATAGAAAAATAACGGATAATAGGGCAAATATAAGCAAAAAAATCGCTTACTTTGCAGCCCGGTAAAAAATAATCCGATATAAAATGGCTCAACAAGAAGACGTATTTAAGAAGCTCGTTTCTCATTGCAAGGAGTATGGTTTTGTGTTTCCTTCCAGCGAGATTTACGATGGTTTGGCAGCAGTATATGATTACGGCCAACTGGGTGTGGAACTCAAAAACAACATTAAAAAATACTGGTGGGATTCCATGGTGTTGCTTAATGAAAACGTGGTTGGTATCGATTCAGCCATTTTCATGCACCCAACCATTTGGAAAGCATCTGGTCACGTCGATGCATTCAACGATCCGTTGATTGACAACAAAGATTCCAAAAAGCGTTACCGTGCCGATGTTCTTATTGAAGATCAATTGGCCAAATACGATGATAAAATAGATAAGGAAGTGGCCAAAGCAGCAAAGCGTTTTGGTGAAAGTTTCGACGAGGCTCAATTCCGTTCCACCAACGAACGCGTGGTCGAAAACCAGACCAAACGCGACCAACTGCATACCCGTTTTGCTAAAGCATTAAACGATAGTAATTTGGAAGAGCTTCGCCAAATCATTGTCGACGAAGAAATCGTATGTCCTATCTCAGGTACTCGCAATTGGACGGAAGTTCGTCAATTCAACCTGATGTTTTCCACCGAAATGGGTTCAGGAGACGGTGTCCAAAAAATATACCTCCGTCCCGAAACCGCTCAGGGCATTTTTGTGAACTACTTGAACGTGCAGAAAACCGGCCGCATGAAGATTCCCTTCGGTATCGCTCAGATTGGTAAGGCGTTCCGCAATGAAATCGTAGCCCGTCAGTTCATTTTCCGCATGCGTGAATTCGAACAGATGGAAATGCAATTTTTCGTCAAACCTGGAACGGAGCTCGAATGGTTCGCCAAATGGAAGGAAACTCGCCTGAAATGGCACAAAGCACTGGGTTTCGGTGCCGCAAAATACCGCTACCACGACCACGACAAGTTGGCTCACTATGCGAATGCAGCTACCGACATCGAGTTTGAGATGCCCTTCGGCTTCAAAGAAGTGGAAGGCATCCATTCCCGCACCGATTTTGACCTTTCCAGCCATGAGAAATTCTCCGGAAAGAACATCAAATACTTCGATCCCGAATTGAACGAAAGTTACGTGCCTTTTGTCATCGAAACCTCCATCGGTGTTGACCGTACCTTCCTGAGCATCATGGCCGGGTCCTACAAAGAAGAAGTTCTGGACGGCGGTGAAATCCGCGTGGTACTTCAACTTCCGCCGTCTTTGGCACCCATCAAGCTGGCTGTTTTGCCGCTGGTCAAGAAAGATGGCCTGCCCGAACTGGCACGCACCATCATCAACGACCTGAAGTTCGATTTCAAATGTCAGTACGACGAAAAGGATTCCATCGGAAAACGCTACCGTCGTCAAGATGCCATTGGAACACCGTTCTGCGTGACCGTCGACCACCAATCCCTGCTTGACCAGACCGTAACCATTCGCCACCGCGACAGCATGAAGCAGGAACGGGTAAACATCGGTGCCCTTCAAGAACTCATCAACAACGGAGTCAGTATGAAGGAACTGTTCAAACAGATTACGGAATAAAAATCAAATAGAATAAAAAAAGCGGCTCCACCATGGAACCGCTTTTTTTAATATTTTTCTGTTTAATTGTCGGAAGAGATTTCCAGGAGCGTCATATCAAAAATGAGCGTGGAATAAGCTGGTATGGAGGAACTTCCGGAGGAGCCGTAGGCCATGTTGTAGGGGATATATACTCGCCACTTGGAACCGACTGGCATCCGTTGAAGCACCAGGCTCCACCCCTCAATCACACCAGTTCCAACTTTGACCTGAAGCCCCGACATATTATAATCGAACGCATTCTTTAAAGCCAAGGGACTGTTGTATTTAACGGTGTCGTTCCACAACCAACCTGCATACGCCACTTTAACCACATTGCCGACGACAGGAATTGTTCCAGTACCGGGTGTCAGTACCTTGTAATAAATCCCGGGATAACCATTGATCGAATCGCCGAGGGTTTGAATATCACTGTGTTTGGCAAGACTGTCAAAAAAACGGAGGTTGTCATCTCTCCAAACCGTGTCGCTGTTGCTGCTGCAAGACACGAACCCGAATGAAACCAAACCAATCAGCCAAGCTGCAATTCCTATATTTTTCATAATGTTCAGAACAAGTTCCGGCAACGGCCGGTGTTTAATGCGACGAAGGTACTCAAATCCCCTTTCAGCCGAAACTATTTAACGTAATTTTTATGTTTACAAAGCAGGTAAGCTGGTACCGTTCATCTTCTGATACAAATCGAGCGCATAAACATCCGTCATGCCCGAAATGTAGTCCAATGCCGCCTGAATTCGTCCGTAGACGGTCGTGGAGCACACCTCGTATTGTTGTGGAATTCTGGCTAAAAGGACCTTGGAATAGGCCCTATCAGGATTATTCACCGCCTGTGTCACCTCGTGCAACAAGGTGGTGATGATTTTATACCCAGCCAGTTCAATGTCCAACACATCGGAAGACCGGTAAATGCGATCCAGCGAAATCTTTGCAATTCGTTCGAAGGCAATCTTGGATTCCTCGTCGACCAGTTTGATGAGCGGCATGATAAATGAACCGTCCATAATGCTTTCCTCATTATCTGTGAAAACCTTAGTGCAGGCTTTGATAAGGCGCCCAATCACACAAGAACGAAGGTAGGCTATTTGTTCATTGACGTCATCGACAAAATGCAACGTTTCTTTGATGTGTGTCAGACGTTCTCCGCTGAAATAATTCATCATCAGCGACTTGGTTTCTTCTGTGCTGATCAGTTTCAGCTTGTGGGCATCTTCCAGATCCATGATCTGGTAGCAAATGTCATCCGCTGCTTCGACCAAGAAAACCAAAGGGTGCCTTCGGAAGCGAAGATCCTTATCTGGAACCCGGATCAATCCAAGCTCTGTAGCTATCTGCTCAAAACCTGCAGCCTCGCTATTGAAAAAGCCGAACTTGGCTTTTTTCGGGTCCGCTAAAGTGGAAGCATAGGGATACTTCACGATGGAAGCCAGGGTCGAGTAAGTAAGTGCAAAACCTCCTGAACGACGACCGTTGAACGTATGCGTAAGCAGACGAAAAGCATTGGCATTGCCTTCGAAGCAAGTAAAATCGGTGTATTCGGAAGGAGAAAGCAAATCCTTGAACTTCAAACCCTCACCTTCCGTAAAATACGATGCGATGGCTTTTTCGCCGGAATGACCGAAGGGTGGGTTTCCCAAATCGTGCGCCAAGCAGGCGGCGGAAACGATGTCGCCCATTTCCGTCAAGGCTTCCTGATGCTCCAACCCATACTTTTTCCTTAGAACTTTAGAAACGGCAGAGCCCAAAGACCGTCCCACGGAGGAAACCTCTAAACTGTGTGTCAGCCTATTGTGTACAAATACGCTGCCCGGTAAGGGGAAAACCTGTGTTTTATTTTGAAGACGGCGAAAAGGTGAAGAAAATATCAGACGGTCGTAATCCCGTTGAAATTCACTCCGATCGTGTGCACGATCGTCCTTAAACGATTCATTGCCAAAACGTTTCGAAGAAAGAAGTTGCTCCCACTGCATGGCTTAAAAGTTGTTTTACGCAAATGTAGAGAAAACATACTATAAAAACACTTAAATAATCGGTGCACGTATGGGTTTCATCGAATTTTCGTACTTTTGTTCTTCTTACAAACGTTCATTACAATCCCATGCAAATTCGTATCGTAAACCGTTCCAAACACGAACTTCCTCAATATGCTACTGCTCAGTCAGCAGGCATGGACTTACGTGCCAATCTCGAATCACCCATCGTTCTGAAACCATTGGAACGCGTATTGGTGCCTACTGGGCTATTCATCGAACTGCCAGTTGGTTACGAAGCCCAGATTCGTCCCCGAAGCGGCTTGGCTCTTAAAAAAGGAATTTCTATCTTGAACTCACCGGGCACCATTGATGCTGATTACCGTGGAGAAATCGGTATTATTCTGATTAATTTGTCGGCTGATGAATTTCAAATTGAAGACGGAGAACGCATTTGCCAAATGGTGATTGCAGCACACGAACGTGCCGAATGGACCCTGACAGATACGTTGGGTGATACAGAGCGTGGTGCAGGCGGATTCGGTCACACCGGTAAAAAATAAAATCATGCGAGTCCGTTTCCTACTGGTTTATTTATTCATGCTGGCGCTGGTATTGCCTGTGCTTGCGGTTGCCAGGAAAAAACCAGCGGTCAACGTTGCTGTGGTTCCAACACCCAGCTTGTCCGAAATCGATCGAAGCGCCTCCGATTATTATTTTCAAGAAGCCCTGAATGCTAGGCAGCAAAATCGTTTCGATGAGGCTTTTGAGTTATTCCGTTACGTGGTGGAACTAGACTCAATGAATTCACAAGCCTGGTACGAAATCGCCGTTTTCTATAACAACATCAAACATCCAGAGTGGGGTGTCGATGCCATGGAGAGGGCATGGAAATTAGATCCCCAGAATGATTGGTATACATTTGGTTTGGCCAATATGTATCTGACGCTCAAAATGATACCCAAAGCTGTGGTCTTGTACGAAGGTTTGCTCAAGTCGCGTTCCAGCGATGAGAATCTTCATTTTCAACTGGCTACCCTTTACAGTCAAAGTGGAAACTTAACTGGTGCGATACATCAGTTCGACGCTGTAGAAAACTTGATTGGCAAGAATGAAAACGTTAGTTTGGCAAAGTTTAAGATTTATAAGGATTTGGGCAAACCCAAACGGGCCATTCATGAAATTCAAGCACTGAGCAGCGACAATCCCTTCGATGTCGATTACATTTTGATGTTGGGAGATGCCTGGCTTGATTTGGGCAACCTCAAAGAAGCGTTCAAACAGTATGAATTGGCCAAAAGCTCCGACCCGGGAAATCCTTCCGTAGCCCTTTCATTGGCTGATTATTACAAAGAAACAGGAGACAGCCTGAAAGCGCAGGAACAATTGATTTCTGCACTGACCAATCCGAACACTGAAGTGGATACCAAATTGCAAATTTTCGCACCCATTTTGTCGAATGCCATGGTCACTGCCGATAGCGTCAAGATTGCTTCCTACTTTGATATCTTGCTGGATCAACACCCCAACGACTATCAAATTCGTGAGTTGCATGTGGAATATCTGATGCAAAAAGGACGTAAAGATGAAGCCAAAGCCGAACTTCGAACCGTACTTGACTTAAATCCCAACCAGCTTGAAACTTGGAAAAAACTCCTTCAACTTTGCGCCGAAGCCAATAATCAAACCGAAATTCGTAAGGTCTGCACCGATGCCATCACCTATTTCCCGGCCGAATCCATTTTCTGGTTTTATCTTGGACTCAGTTGGTATCCCGAGCACGAAGGCCAAGCTGGTGATGCAGATTATCATGCAGCAATCAAAGCTTTTGAAAAAGCCATCACGGTTTCAAAACCTGATGACAACACGTTCATTTCCAGAGTTTATGGCCTCATAGGAGATGCTTATCTTTATTTGAATGATCGTAAGTTGTGTTATGAATATTACGAAAAAGCGCTGACGTTCCACCCGGGTAATGTTTTGGTGCTGAACAATTATGCCTATTATTTGTCCGAAGACAACACCGATTTGGCCAAAGCAGAACGAATGTCCCGAAAAACCATCGATTCGGAGCCAAAGAATGCCACTTATTTAGACACTTATGCCTGGATTTTCTTTAAGGAAGAAAAATACAGCCTGGCAAAAATCTACATTGAAAGGGCAATAGCCAACGAACCAGAGCCTTCTTCCATCATCCTGGAACATTATGGTGACATTCTCTGGTTCAATAATGAAGTCGATGCAGCCCTGATTCAATGGAAGAAAGCGCTGGAGCTTCAGAACCCTTCTGATGAACTCATTGAAAAAGTTGAAACCGGAACCTACGTTTCACCCAAAAAAGTAAGACCATGAAGTGTCAGCAAGTTATGAAAGTTTTGTTCGGAACCGTTTTTGTGGTCGTTTTGGCCACCGTATTGACCGGTTGTCACACATCGAAGGAAATCACCCGTAAGGTTGCCACCAACGATGTCCGCAAATTGGAGAGCATGCTTCACCAAACCATACCGTTCAAGACCATGGATTCCAAGGTGGAATTCAAATTTAATCCCAAACAGGGTGTGGGTGCCAGCATGAAAGGCACCATTCGAATGAGCAAAGACAGCTGCATCCTGATTTCCATTCAACCTTTTGCTGGTTTCGAAGCAGTCAAATGTCTGATTGTACAAGACAGCATCGTACTTGTCAGCAGACTGCACAAAGTCTATGCTGTCGAAAAGCTGAGTCAGTTCGCCTATAAAGATTATGTAAACATCTCCGCCCTGCAGGACTTACTGACCAACCGAATATTCGTACCAGGCGACCAAAACCCGAATGAACGCAAGATTGCTCGTTTCGATCGATTCCATCAAAAAGAAATTGAAGGGTACCGTTGGGCAGAGAACAGTTATATCCTTGATTTTATCCTAAACAAAGAAAATCAGTATACAACCCTTAAGGCGTATCGACCTGAATGGAGCCAACAAGTGATGGTTCATTATTCTTTATTCTCGGCCGAAAACGATGTTGATTTTCCTCATGTGTTGGGATTTTCAACGGAAGGTTTCAAAGTGAACTACAACTTACAGATTCAGTATCTGAAGCCACAGTTCAACACCACCACGGATTTCCGTTTTGATATCCCCGCCAGCTATAAAAGGGTGACTTCTACAGAATTAATCAAACGTTTTCAGGATTTGATATGAACAGAATTGTAATCCTACTATGGTTGATGCTGACCGCAACTTGCTTGTTTGCCCAAACAAGCAAGCGCATCACCGAACTCGAACAAAAAAGGAAAGCGGCGCTGGAACAGGTGGAAAAAACCACCCAGATGCTCAGTAAAACCAAAAGGACGGCACAAAACATACTTTTACGGTTGAATGCACTCAACAAACAGATTTCAGCTAGGGAATCCTACATCCGCGAACTCAACAAACAACTGATCATCATCAACGCGGAGGTCGAAGAAAACCAGGCTGAATACACCGAACTGAGCCGTCGCCTCAGTGTGAAAAAGTCCAACTATGCCAAGTCGTTGAGGCTGATGGCGGTACATAATCCTACGGAAGACAAGCTGATGTTCATCCTATCCGCCAGAGACTTGAATCAGTTGACACGCCGTATGCGCTACTTGGATGAATATGCCAAATATCAAAAGATTCAGGGTAGACAAATATCGCATAAACAGGACGAATTAACTGAAAAACGCATTGCGCTGGAATTGTCCTACAAAGAAAAAGATGCCGTTAAGGGCAAACAATTGCAGGAGTCAGCTCAATTGCATCGCGAACAAGGTGTCAAGAAAGGGCTCGTATCTGAGCTCAAGGGAAAGGAAAAACAACTGAAATCCGACTTGGCCAAACAGAAAAAGCAAGCGGATCAGTTTACCCGTCAGATTCAAAACATCATAGCGGAAGAAATGCGCAAGGCGAACGAGAAAGCGGCCGCTGATAAGAGTAAACCACGCGTTGCAGCTGTAAAAGGAGGCTATGCCATGACAGCCGAAGAAAAGGCTCTTTCAGGCGATTTCGGATCCCATCAGGGTTCGCTGGGCTATCCGGTGTCCCTACCCGGTACCATTATCGTTCATTTCGGCGAACAGAAATATCAGGACCTCAAGTACGTCCAAAACAGCAGCAAAGGCATTGACATCCAAACGCGTGACGGCGCTAATGCATTGAGTGTCTTCACCGGCGTGGTGAGCAAAGTTTTCGCATTGCCGGGATTCAATAATTCCGTCATCGTACGCCATGGGAATTATTTGACCGTTTATGCCAACTTGAGTAGCGTTTATGTCAAATCAGGGCAAAAGGTTCGCACAGGCGAATCCATCGGTCGAATTTTTACCGACAGCGAGCAAGGCAACCAGACGATACTGCACTTCCAGCTTTGGAAAGATACACAACGGTTGAACCCGGAGTCGTGGCTCAGACGCAGATAAAAAAGTATTTAACAGTCTGATTTGGAATTTAATATTCCATTGAGTAAATTTGCTCAGTCCATTGAGTAAAATATTCATGCGTCTTATCCCGAAATGCATGCAGCATTTGGCATGGCGTTAGAACAATACATGTATTTCGGAGGTTATCCGGGAGCAGCTACTCTGATAAATGATACGGAACGTTGGCATCAATATATTCGTGATTCTATCGTTGATGCAACCATTAATAAAGATATCCTTTACGATACACAGATTGGAAAACCCGCTCTTCTTAGGCAAACTTTTGAATTGGGGGCTTCCTACTCGGGGCAAATTCTTTCATTGACCAAAATGGTGGGGGCACTGCAGGATGCAGGTAATACAACGACGCTTTCCGGTTACCTGAACATTTTAAAAGATAGCGGATTGATGACCGGTCTTCAGAAATTTTCCATTGATCAAGCCAGACGGCGGGCCAGCATCCCAAAATTTCAGGTGTTTAATAGTGCTTTGCGAAATGTATTCAGCGATTATACCCTGGAGGAAGCCATGCGTCAACCGAAAGTATGGGGTCGTTTTTTTGAATCAGCCGTTGGTTCACACCTTGTCAGCAATTCCTTTGTTGGTCAATATGAGGTCTTTTATTGGAGGGATGGAAATTTGGAAGTGGATTATATTCTCAAAAAGAATGATAAGTTGGTGGCTATTGAAGTAAAAAGTGGACAGGAGACAACAAATGCCGGGCTTGCGGAATTCCAAAGATTATATACACCATTTGCATCCCTGGTGGTTGGACAAGGAGGAATGGATGTAGCGAAGTTTCTGAGCATCAATCCCGTAAAATTGTTTGATGCGTATTAAATTCTATTAAATTCCGTTTAAAGCTCCAGACCATTCAGGATTTCGAGGTAGAGATCTATTCCTTCCTGAATTTCCTCCAATAGAATGTATTCGTTCGGGGTATGTGAACGCGAAGATTCTCCAGGTCCCAATTTGAGAGTGGTGAACGGCATTCTGGCTTGGTCGGAAAGGGTAGGGGAGCCGTAAGGTGTTCGACCGTTTTCTAGACAAGCCACCACCACTGGATGTCCCGGGTCGATCCGGGAAGAGTTCAGCCGAAAAGACCTGGCTTTGACATGGCAAGGAACTTCTTTTTTGATTTCTTCAAACAATTTTTCGGGTGTGAAAAACTCATTGATGCGAACATCCACCACGAATTCGCATTTGTCGGGTACAACGTTGTGCTGAGTCCCAGCGTTCACCATCGTCACCGTCATCTTTACCGGACCCAAAAAGTTGGATTGTTCTGTAAATTTCTTGTCCTTAAACCATTGGATGGATTCCAGCGCCTTATAAATGGCGTTGTCCCCTTCGTTTCTGGCTGCATGCCCTGCTTTCCCATGAACGGTGCAATCAAGGACCATCAAGCCCTTTTCAGCTACGGCTGGCTGCATTCCGGTTGGTTCACCGACAATGCCCAGTGCAATGGGTGGAAGTTTGGGCAACAAAGCTTCAATGCCGTTCTTCCCAGTGATTTCCTCTTCGGCCGATATGCCGAGGATGAGGTTGTATTTCTGCGGTGTGGCGCTTAGGATGCGAAAGACCTGGATCAGGCACACCAAGCTGGCTCCAGCATCGTTGCTGCCCAAACCAACGATACGGCTGTCGTCGTTGCGGGGATGGTAGGGGTCGTGATCCCAGCCGTCTGTCGGTTTGACCGTATCCATGTGAGAATTCAACAGAATGGTTGGCTTCTTGCTGTTGAAATCCGGTGAAACACACCATAAATTATTCAGCTCCCTATGTACCTCGATGTTTCGCTTCTTCAGCCAAGCTGAAAGGAAGTCTGCACGCTCGTCTTCCATTCGACTTAGGGCTGGAATGGAAATCATTTTTTCCAGCAGGGAAACCGCTTCCTTGAAATAGCTTTCGTTGTTCATGATACAAAGATAAAAATCTTCGTCTATTTCCAGCGCATGTCTTTTGAATCACTATCGTTATGGGTTTATTAGAAGCAGTTCTGCTTCCTTGGTCTTTCACTTCTGAATGGTATAATCCAACTCGCAGCAAGTTTAAGGCAGATGCAAGATTTGTAATCTGCACTTGCAATAAGGCAAATTAAAACAGCGTTTCAAAATAGATTTCTGTTATTATATTATTACGACTATTATAGTAAAAAAAAATTCCGTCGTCTGCATTCGGTAGAACCGGATAATAATAATATGGAGTATTGCTATTTTTTAATCTTTCACTCCGAATAGGACCTCCCCCTGTTAATTGGTTCAACTTACTAATATTGTCTCCAACTCCAATGATACCGTTGATTTTAAATCGATTGGTTTTCAATCTGAAATCCGTTAACCGGTATGCTTCAAAACCAAAGCTGCATCCATCCGAAAAATGGCACTCTTGAACGTAAGATTCTACGGGTTCTGAATATACAGAATCTATATAAGAAGTTGGTACACCCAAATAGGCGGACACTTGAGACCTTGAATATTTATCCCAAATATGCATCCCATTTACGGTTAATGTCGAAACGGTCCACTCGTCCGAATTTTGTGCAATGGCAGCTATTGAGGTTATAGCGAGATAGATGGTTAAAAAAAGTTTTGACTTCATGATTAACTGTTTGCAAGTCCAAAGAGGCTATGTTACATTATATCAGACACACTTTTTGAAATAGTATCTGGTTTTGTAAACCTCCATATTATTCATTTACATAATCAGAGGGGCAGTGCCTAAAAAGGGCTAGTGATATGTTAATTAAGGTTCTATCCGCCAATTCTAAACTAATATAACACTGGTTATTTATCTTTATATATTATGGACCAATCTATTTTTTTAGATTATCAATGTCTAAAAGATACTTTTGTGTAAAGATGCTCTCAAAGATTACTTTTTTTAAACCATATTTGTCTATTGAGTCCTTTGATACGATAATCACTCGCATCTTTCCATCCTTGCAATTTTTAATAAACTCATCCCAATTAATTGGTTTATCAATATATAGTGCTGAAGTGTCTTGTCTAATACAATTGTTGGCATTAAGCACTTCTTCACTATAATCTTGGTAGGGATTCGTAAACACATCGTTCTCAGATACAAAAAAGTATATCATGCCAATAGATTTATTACAAATCCTTAAATTCCGTTTATCAATGGCTCTATCCATACATCCACTGAAAAATGTGAATAGAAAGAATATTAACAAATATTTTTTCATTTTTCAATTTATTTGTGAAAATACAATTTTCTTTTAAGTTCTTCACTTATATAGTTGGGTTTCACATGATATTCATCAAATTCCCAGAAATGCGGAAAATTAAAGTAATAATAGGACATTGTATTTGCCTGAACCTCAGTCCATGTCCTATTGTACAAGTAATAATTATTCGCTTTATTTACTGGAAGGTGTATATTTAATATACTGCTTGGAACAACCTGTAAATTATACCATAAACTTCCACCATATTTATTCTGAAGATAGTGACCAAATTCATGCATTAAATATTTCCTGGCTCTAGAATTTAACCCATATTGTTTAAATGCGTAATAGGTTGACGCTTGAGTATTAATTGCACCACCAAAATATGAACTATAGGGAATGAAGTCAAATATTAATCGGATATCTGCATCATAAAATTTATTATCAACTTATCCGGTGTATTTTCCACCAACTTTGGCATTCCAAAAAAAACTTCCACTTTCTTGTACTGAGGCATTATTCGCCCCCAATCTATTTCTTCCTCCCGAATAAACCGTTGAAGCACCAGCATTAGCAACTTTCTTTAAGGTGAGATTAGAAATCGAAATGGGGGTTGGAGTTACAGTAATCGTACCTGAGCTTCTTCCTTGGTAATTTTGAGGTTTTGGGCTAAATAAATATTGAAGACCGGAAAATATTAATCCACCCCAATTTCCACCAGTAGAATTGCCACCATAATTGCCTCCCATACCTGAGTAATTACCGCTCTGATAGTTATATCCAGAATTATAACCACCACTGTAATTATAACTTGAGGAGTATGGATTATAACTGGGATCATATGGCCCATATGTGTTAGTATTTGGACTTGTAAAACTTCCTGGATAATCGCCAGCTTCACCATCTAAATCAACAAACATTAGAGGGTTGTTATAAGCATAAATATATCTATTATATGCGTTTGACATTTCAGGTGCAGCAACCTGCGCATCAGGTGCCAAGAAGCGTCCGAGTAAAGGGTCGTACAAACGAGCGTTCATGTTAATCACTCCAAATTGATTCAGACGTTCATGACCGGTATATCCACGTCCAAACTTTATGTTTGGCAAGGAACCTGCTGAATAAACGTTCCAGTTGGTGACATTACGCATGCGTCCCCAAGCATCATAGCTGTATTCGGCGGTTCAATTACCAACATTATCTGAGATTTGGGTGACACTACCCAAATAATCGCGATGGAGGTAGTAAAGTTGAGTCCCCGCACTCGTTTTCTCGGCCACAACCGAAGCATCATAAGGGGAGCCATCTAAATAAAAACGCTGTTTTTCCACTCCTCCTTCGGTTTCTATTTCGTAACGACCTCCACCAAAATAATAGTTACTTTTTGTCACAATACCATTTTGTTTCAATTGCATGCAGGTGCGATCATAGTCATCGTTGTAACTGAATGTTGCCGATAACCCATTAGTATTTGAAATGGTTGTCGGGCGCGACAGAATCGTGTAATCCACATTCAATTCGTTCGTTAAATCAGAGTTGGTATTTACAGATGACCAGGTATATGCATTGCCATAATTGTATATCCCTACATCCGTTTTTAGTGTCAATATTACCATTGGCTTTATAGGCTATTGTTTGAGGGCTAGTTGTTAATCCATAGGTCTTCAATCTTAATAAATCTCCATACGTAAAATACTCAGTCAAGCCACGTGTAATATCTGAACGAGAGTTTAATGTTCCATTTTTCCTATTGAAATCAAAACTCATATTTTGGATTGGGCTGCTTGATCCAGCCAGATTGGTTGTTTCTACATTTGTCCATAGTCCCTCAGGGGTATAGTTTGTCGTTGTTGTCAGACCATTACCAAGCAATACATTTGTTTCCATACCCAGCGAATTAACGCTATTCACTTCACGAAGTCTATTGCCTAAAGCATCTTCCAATTCATAGAGGTATCCATTTTTATATTTGTAATTGACGGTAAATATTTGCAAGTCCAGTTTCACTATTGTCAATATTTTTAAAATCCTTAGCTAAAAGGCCGGGATAACAAATCTCGACCAGCCTGGTTATTCTCAAATATTTTACGAATTGGTTTTATGCCTTTCCCCAATATCTCAGTTTGTTCCATTAAACCAATAAGTTTCAATATTTCATCTTCAAATGCTTTTGCTTCAGTTTCATTTTCAATAGAGACTTCCCAAACTGCTCCAGATCCGCCCCACATATCTACACCATTAACAAACTTACTAAAAAGGATAATATTTTGTTGATTTATCAAATCAATAAGTTTTTGTATAAATTTTGCCTGAGAATTATGGCCATACTTGTTTAATAGTTGCAATATAATTTTAAGAATTGATAGAAATTCTTCGAGATTTTTATTGACCAACTCGTAGTCAACTCTTTTATTTTTTATAATTCTAAACATCTTAAAAAGGTTTTTTTATTAGTACATTGACTGGATTAAATAATTGATCAAAATTTTGATATAGCTCAAAGGGAAGGCCTCCAGTATTACCATTTAGTGGAGCAGAAAACCATCTGCCAACATTAATATCTTTTAATGGAATTGACCCTTTTAAAAGATATTGTCCAGAATTCACTTCTGGTAAACCTGCAAAATTTCTGTAAAATGGAACACGTTTTGGATTAATTAACGAGTAAGACTTACCAGTCATCGACGCACCCTCTCCGTAAACCCTATATATAGGGATCTTAAGTTTTCCCAACCCCAATTCAGCGACACTGATCATGGATCTAGCCCCTGAACTTATCTCTGAAGCAAACCCAAAGGTAAATACTTCTGCTGCACATGTTAAGAAATATCCAGTGGCAGACAAATAATCTCCAGCGTATATTGCATCCATGGTTCGTGCACTTGATCCTAATACAGGCCAATTATATGCGCTGTACCAAGGAGCGCCTCCACTGGTTGCGGCAATATTCGCCCCCAATCTATTTCTTCCTCCCGAATAAACCGTTGAAGCACCTGCACCAACAGGTTTCTTAAAGGTGATATTAGAATAGGGAGTTGCAGTTACAGTCATATGACCTTCTTTTTGACCATGATATTCACGTCGGCTGTTTGGACTATGACTAAATAACAATTGAAGCCAACTAAATATTGATCCTCCTAAACCACCACCAGTAGAATATCCACCATAATTGCCTCCCATACCCGAATCATAACCATACTGATAGCTATTTCCAGAATTCGGATTTCCACCAATATTATAACCTGGAGAGTAAGGATTAGTATATGGTCCCGTGAAACCACCAGGTCCCGTGAAACCACCGGGTCCCGTGAAACCACCGGGATAATCGCCGGCTTCACCATTTAAATCAACATACATCAATGGATTATTATTAGCATATATATATCTATTGTATGCATTTGACATTTCCGGTGCAGTAATCTGTACATCAGGTGCCAAGAAGCGTCCGAGTAATGGGTCGTACAAACGAGCGTTCATGTTAATCACTCCAAATTGATTCAAATGTTCATGTCCGGTATATCCACGTCCAAATTTTATGTTAGGCAATGAACTTGTTGAATACACATTCCAGTTTGTGACATTTCGCATGCGTCCCCATGCATCGTAGCTGTATTCAGCTTCTAAATTACCATCTTTATTAGAGATTTGGGTGACACTACCTAAATAATCACGATGAAGGTAGTAAAGTTGGGTCACTCCACCCGTTTTTTCAGCCACAACCGAAGCATCATAAGGAGATCCATCTAAATATAAATGCTGTTTTTCCATTCCACTTTCGGTTTCAATTTCGTAACGACCTCCACCGAAATAATAATTACTTTTTGTCACTACACCATTTTGTTTCACTTGCATGCAGGTGCGATCATAGTCATCGTTGTAATTGAATGTTGCCGATAATCCATTAGTATTTGAAATGGTTGTCGGGCGCGACAGAATCGTGTAATCCACATTCAATTCGTTCGTTAAATCAGAGTTGGTATTTACAGATGACAAGGTATATGCATTGCCATAGTTGTATATCCCTACATCCGTTTTAGTGTCAATATTACCATTGGCTTTATAGGCTATTGTTTGAGGGCTAGTTGTTAAACCATAGGTCTTCAATCTTAATAAATCTCCATACGTCAAATTCTCGGTCAAGCCACGAGTCACATCCGAACGAGATTTTAGTGTTCCATTTTTCCTATTGAAATCAAAACTCATATTTTGGATTGGGCTGCTTGATCCAGCAAGATTGGTCGTTTCCACATTGGTCCAAAGTCCTTCGGGAGTAATGTTTGTCTGTGTCGTCAGGCCATTACCAAGCAATACATTTGTTTCCATTCCCAGCGAATTAACGCTATTCACTTCACGAAGTCTATTGCCTAAAGCATCTTCCAATTTATAAAGGTATCCATTTTTATATTTGTAATTGACGGTAAAATCTAATGGGGCATAAGTAATACTTTTAAGTTGTCCCAACTCGTATTTGTATTCCTCGTTATATGATTTACCGTTAGCCAATTCTTGTATTTTCCAAACACGGCCGAATTCATCGTAATCAATAACCTTTGAACTGCCATTATTGGTAGTCACCGACTTCGGAAGGCCATTTTCGTAACCGTAGGTAGTTACAAAATCGGGCGTTGTTTTGCTTATGGGTTGTCCATATTCATTTGTAACGATTGTAACTTGTTTACCGCTATTCCAAGTCTGAGTAACTGCATGGTTAGCATCATCGTAGGTTGTTATGATTGTTCCTGAACTAGGGTCAATTATTTTTGTCTGTCGATTAAAACCATCGTTATATTCAAAACTCGTTACAACTCCTGCTGTATTTATACTCTCTATCTGCCCATCTGCTCGATATACATATTCAACCGTACCTCCATCGTCTGTCGAGCTTATCATTTTACCTGTTGGGTCAGTTAATGTTGTAGTTATCACCCCATCCTTGTTTACAGTTGCCGAATTACCAGAGTATGAGTAATTTGTAGAACTACCATTTGGTGTCACTACATTTTCTAGTCGATCATAACTATCGTAACTAAAGTTTGTTTGTAACGCGTTCTCGCCAGCTTTATACGGTGATGAACTTGTAAATAACCTTCCAAAATTGTCGTAGTTTTTGTCTGAATATACTTCAGTTCCATCAAAACCACCAATTGAGATTCTTGTTTCTCGCCCTAATGCATCCACATATTTGGATACAGTCGGTTGCCCTGTAGTTATATTAGTTTCCTTGATTAAATATCTTGGATCGCTACCTGAATTCCAACTGGTATTTATATCTGTTATTGTTCCATCCGGTCTTGTTATCTTATTGATTCTACGCCAATTATCGTATCCGTATGTAACAGTTTTACCTTTAAAATCAGTTACTCCGGTCAGCAATCTTTTGATAAAATTAAAATCATAAGTATATGTTGTGACCCTATTGAATGGGTCAATTTTAGTCTTTAATGAACAGTTATCATCATCATAATAGGTATAATTTGTGGTTAGGTAGTCATTAGTCAAATCATTATAATGGGTCTCACTCAATAGGTTACCTCTATACATAGGATCGTAATTATAATCCGTATGGTAACCAATTCCTGACTCGAAAATTTCAGAATTAGTTGCAAGCTTTCCATCTTGATAATACCCATATCCTTCAGTTTTAAAGGATGTTTTTCCATTTCTTTCAGTGGTTGTTTCCCTAGATAAAAGCAAACCGATTAGCCTTTTTGTTATCGTACCGTTTAGAACCACATCCCCTAGTCGATTCTCATAAGTATTTACTTCAGTTGTTTTTATGCCGTCTCCAAAGTCAGTAATTACTGTCCCAACATTACCGAAATCATCGTAATTTTTTTCCAATAGAGGATACGTCACTTGTATGGTATTTCCCTTTATTTTATCAATAATTTTCTTTCCGATGGGCAGCAATCTCATCTTTTTATTATCAGACACTGAAAAGTAATAATCAAAAGTAGATTCGCCTTCATCACTGGCTTGTTTCGTGACCGCTCCTAATTTATAAGGATCATATTCTGTAGTAGTCGTTTTATTTGTCATCAAGTCTGTAGATGCAAACGAAGAAAATCCGAGAAATCCAAGACCCTGGTTGTGCAGAATTGCTCCTTGGTAATTATAACTTGAATTGCCAGTTATTTTTTTATTATACATTGAACAATTTTGGCTAACTATCCACATTGGACTCACAAAGTCGGTGTATGGAAATTGAGCAGTTGTTCCAAGCGTATAATTTGGTCCCTCAAACAACTGGGAATAATCGGTTTTTTCAACGATTCCCAAGCTATTAGCCATTGATGTAATCATACAACTTCGCGTATGATTAAATGGGAATTTAAAACTAACAATTTTGTTAGAACCCAAAGCCAACATGCTAGAATTGCTATGTCCGGAATTCAAATCATAATCAATATACTCATAATTTAGTGGTATATTTCCATTGGAAACATTAGCTTGCCAACTAGTAAACCCATGTTTAATATAACTATATATAAATATTCTTGTACTACCATCACTACGTTGTTCAAATAGATCTGGCGTATCGTCTCCATTAACTTCATGTACGGAGTACTTTGAGTCATTTTCTCGAAAAAACGTAAATTCAATATTTTTACTAAAAACAATTGATTTACCATCTGTATACTGATAGATCCAATCTTTATATTTAATCTCATCTGTAACTTCTTTCTGCCATCTACTACCATCAACAGTATATTCATGGTTTTCACAATAGCCATCATTTTCTCTCCAGTACCAACGAAATTCTAATTTATCATCGCAATCGAAGCAATGTTCCCCATCCCAATCAGTAATGTCGTATCTAATTTCGTTTTGACAACCAGGACACATCGTAAGGACTCTTGTTCCATTATTGATGATTTTTGGATATTGAAGTATATCTAAATCAGGAGCAGCTCTATCGTTGTAATCAACCCACTTCCCTTGATAAAAGCCAATATAAGGATCAATGGATGTTATACTCCCATCCTTAGGGCCGTTCGCATAATTTTTTGATACTCTCAAATGAATATAATCACAACTATTGCATCTTATTAAATTGTCGCGGACATCAAATAATTTCCTAGACCAATCTGGTCCTACAATTGTATGAACATATTTTTTAGGCGCTTGAGGCGATCTAATTATATCAACATTGCCATCACTATTTAAATCCGCAAACATAATTTGTCGGTCACTAAAATCGGCTGATTTTAGATCCCAATCACCTATATCAATAAATCCATTCCCACTTTTATATTTGTATAAATCGGTATGGTCCATTCCTACCAAAACTAATTCTGTTTGTCCATCTCCATCAATATCTATCGTATATATGATATCTGATTCACCATTAACTTTAAATGGGATTCCACCATATACTGGCTGAGAATTTGTATTGGTTAAATCATAAAGGTATTGATTAAAGTTGTAATAATAATCAAGGCCATATCCTATTGGACAAGGATTAAAGAATGGAATTGACAAAATCTCTGTTTTGCCTTTACCTGTAAAATTACCTGTAAAATATTTCCTAGGAGTTGGAAAAGCTTTAACCAGAACTTGGCTAAAATCTCCGGGAGCTCCATAATACTCGTTATGAGTTGAAGGACTACATGAATATACTTTAGTATTAGTTTGCTCAACTAAATTGTCAGAAACTTTATATATTTTGAAAGTAAACATTTCTTTTGCAGGAGATGGGTCACTAATAGTATTACCTTCAAAAGAAGTATTAATCTTCACAATTTCATCATTGCCAGCGCCTTCAACATTAGCCAATAATACGCCTTCAAATCCATCCCCAACATCAATTGGAGTTAGATTATTAGCAGAAGTCCCATTTAAATTATTGTACAGTTTAATTTGATTCAGTGCTGGATATGCAAATTCGTAGATATCATTGACTTTATTATAGATTTCGCTTTTTGGGTATATTATCAATGCATCATTTTGACTATTGGAATCAAATTTGCCCCTAATTACATTTATCTTTGTCAGGTCAAAACTTTCACCTGAAATTGTAACTTCTTTTCTGTCAGTATCTTGCTGTGACATTTCCCCATAAAAAAACTTGATTGGATTTAAATCTAATTCTCCAACAGAACAACCAATTTCAGTTAATCGTGATACATCGATCAAAGGATTTGAAGATATGCCATATTGGTTATTAATGTACTTCAGAGTATACATTCTTACTGGCTCTGAATTAACTAGAGTTTGTATTGTATTTAATCGTTTTCTGTAAATACAAGATTTTGTCGATTGAAGTTCGAATATTGTGTCAGTGCGACCTTCATATCCAAGTTTAATTTTTGCAAAATGATCCTTGACGCCACATTTGCCATAATTTATTTCGTCAATATAGTAAGTCTCATTAGTACTTCCTGAATTAAAATCCAAGTTATCAGTAATATATGAGTATTCAATCACATTTCCATTAATGTCCGTCAAACTTGTAATTGGGAATGTTAATGGTGAAGTAGTTCCACTTTTGTTTTCAAATTTACCAACATTTCCATTGGGGTATAATACTGTAAAAGTTTGAATAATCATATTAGATGTAAAGGCTGTTACTTTTGTATTCCCTTGTACTGTTTCAAAATCTATTTGATATTGTCCATTATTACCAACCTGAGTTTGTTCTATGAAAATTAATCTTTCACCATCCAAAGCGTATGCGCCAGTAGCACTATTCACGCCATCAAAATACATGTTTTGGCCAATAGATTGAATTGAAGATAACCCGCCAATACTCCATCCCATCCCCACAAGACCATTACCCACTTGGCTATTATAGGAAAGCGAAATATTGGGTTGAAAGCCTTGTCGACCAGATACAATCTCAATAGGTACATTATAGCATTTTGCACCACTGGGATTCACTGATGATGAAATAGGGATTTGCCCAACTGCCAAATTTGTGTTTATAGTTGTCATTTCATCCGTATTTGTATTTGGATCTCCATTTGGATTGGCTGCCGACAAGAATGAATTAACATTGGCTTGTGTTAAGCTCTCGCTTATTTTGGCATACATTGTACTCGATGTACTAGCTTTAAAAGAATAGCCCGGTAATAAACGAACATAATCTCTGCCTATATAAGCTTTGGTTTCAGTATCAGGAATCTTCAACATATAGTTCTGGTACTGAGCATTTGCGATTCCGACGCTTGACAACAGGCAGATAATACAGTATTTTAGTCTCATAATTGTGATTCCTTATAGTTTAATTACTTTCCAACGTGAAACCATCTCACCTAAAAAGATATCTAAAAGGTAGGTCCCAGAAGGAAAGTTTGATATGTTTATATCCGTCAACAAGTTTGAGATTTTATTCTGTTGTATTTTAGTCCCTGACAGGGAATATATGACAAAATAATTTTTCAACTTTTCGTCTATTAATGTCAATTCAACTTGAAAGTGCCCTCTAGTCGGATTGGGGTAGATAGTAACCTTTTGTTCCCCTATTTCATCATAAATTGGTATAGTTTCTTTGGCACTTGCTTGGGCTGGTCCCACAATTAAAACTTTGCGTTGGGTCATATTGCCATCCTGATCGTGAGTATAGAAAACTGTTTGTGCAATAGAATTCGCGGAAGAATACAATAGCGTAAAGAATAAAATGGTTATTATTTTTTTCATGTTTCTGGTTATTAATTAGTTAGTCTTTGCGAATCTTTTATTCTTGTAATTTGCCCCAACAGGCAGCATTGCCAGCCCATTCTGGTTTTATTTATAATATGGAGAACCTCCGCAATTAAAATACTGTAAATCAAATTAAAGGCAGGAAGAAACATTTTAGCCATTGCTTTGGGTGGAATTCAGCTGTAGTCATCTTATAGATTGAATCACTCACGCTTCCTTTACGGTCTTGAATAACTATACACGTGCTTATGTGATGCGATTTGATTACTTTTCTTTCAACGTTTTTTCCAAAGCCTCAATCCTTTTTTGCTGTTGAATGGCATAAAGTGTAAGCTCTTCGATTTTTTTAAGAAGCATCACTTGCATATCAGCCACATTCATTCCATTTTTCTTAACCTCATCTTCGGTAGGTATCTCAGGTAGATGACCATTTTCACTGATAAAGGAATGTATTTCGCTGAGAGGTTTTAGTTTATAACCCTTTTCAAATACATAATCGGCAAAACCAGTAACGTCAACTTGAACCTCCTGAGCGTGGATAATACCTTTTACTGTAAAGAGTTTATCAGGTGCGGTAGTTCCAATTCCAACAAAACCATTGTTTAGGATAGTAAGCGCTTGGGGAGTTTCAGTAGTTCCAATGAAATAAGGCAAACTACTTATTGATCGTGTCCAACCACCTGTTGCTGTAGTTCCATTTGCATACCAACCGCTAACAACTCCGGCTGAAGAAGATGCATTTGCAAAAGCCACAATATCATGCCCACCCGAAGAGTAATTATCTTGACCACGCACATCAAGAAGATTGGATGGGTTATTAGTTCCAATTCCAACGTTGCCACCTGCTGATTGCAGTAAAATATCATATGCCGTTGCCGAATCTGTCCTACCACCTTGAATCCATGATTTACCTGTGTTGCTAACGCCAAAATACATCCCATAAGCCCCACCGTCAGATGAAGTAACGCTTAATCCTGGTTGTGTTGGACTACCAAGTGTCATGTTTGTTGCGTTTGAGAGAGCTAATGTATTCAATCTGCCTTTTGGGCTCGTTGTCCCGATGCCAAATTTTCCATCACTCAAGAGAGACATTTTTGTAGATCCTACAATTTGAAAATCTAAATTTGTTGAGGCATAACTCGTGCTTAATTTACCAGAAGTAAGATAAATAGGTTGGTTAAATTTAAAATAAGCTCTATCCGTTATGATATCCGTATAGTAGCTATTTTGTGGGCCCAAAGTTAAAAGCCCAAAAGCTGTACTAACTTTAAGAGCTCCTCCAGGTTCATTACCACGAATTGCCCCATCTATATGTAGTCGTGTGGCTGGATTACTTATACCAACGCCGAGATTTCCGGCAATGGTTACGTTACTATTTGTTAGAGAGCTTGTATTAAATGTGTAAGGTTCAGTGTAGTAATCAACATAAAGTCCCGAGAAGCCTGAATCATAACAATTATAATCGTCAGTATGCACAACAATCTTTGCTCGACCTGTGGGAATATTTGTTGAAACTGATCCATAGTAACATCCAGCGTGTGCTCTTGAATCGAAAATTATATCTTCAGTGTTATCATTACTTATTTCATATATTAGAAAATAATCATAATCCCATTCAAGATCATAGGAAAAGTTAAAAGTAATTTTCGAGTAGGTGTTTGTATTTATGTTGTAATAATTGTCTATGTTATTTATATAGTCTTCATATTCAATATATATACCCCCTTCTTTATCTGTTAGATTTTCAGTCGTTGCTTGAAGGGACATTGAACTGCCCAGAAACCAAAGAACAACGAATATGCCTTTAATTGGTTGTAGTATTTTCATTGGATTAGCGTTTTTTAATGGTATCAATTATTAACATTAGTTTTTTTCTTAGTGTCTAAAATTACTTTAAGTTCATCCTGTATGCTTTTCAACTGTTTTTTTTGGTTTTCTGTAAGTAAGTTTTCAATAGAGGACTTCATAAAGCCATTCTCTTTTTTTTTCAGGTTCATACGTTCAATTAATGTCAATGAATCAAGCTTATTAATGCTGTCACATTTTTGTGCAAATTTTGTGGCTAAAACAAGTATAGTCTCTTGTTGTTGAGAGTTTAACGTTAGGCTCTTATTATAACCTTGAAGGGTCAATGCTCCACGCTCCTCTGGTGTTTTCCCCACAGAATTACGGGCATATAGATTTGTTAAAGAAGTGCAGAATAATAAAACGCATAATAACATCCATTTTGTCTTTTTCATGATTGATTAATTAAGTATTTGTTTTTAAAATCATTTGTGTCCATTGAAAATTAAAAATATTCTTTGAAATCATTGATTATCTATTAATCTGAGCCTTTTTCGTTCTAGACGATTTGAATAGAAAGTTTTACATAATTATTTAATACAAAGCAATTAACCAAGCCAAATAGGTTTTCGAACAATTAACAGGATTTCCGCCAATGAGAATTTTCAACTAAATAGTTACAAAATATCTATGTTACTGGTGAATAAAACGTTTTACAAGTTGGAACTAACAGTAAGCGTTGAACATCGGTCAACTTTCAAAACGTGAAAGACTTATAAACTTGATTGTGCCCCTGATTATCTACAGACAGAGAAGGTACGATCCCAGATTCGGTAAATGCAGCACCCAAGGCAATCTTGCTAATATGCTTTTTGTGATGTGGAAATGAATTGTACTTCCGTCTGAAAAAATTGCTTTGCTTAATAATAACCGTTGGCGGATTGCGCTTTCTTAAATTGGAGCAAACAACATCTCAAGACAAAGTTTTTTAGGGGACTTCAGAGTATGCTGTACGCATCCAAATTTATTCGGTTTAGAGCTCTTTAGCAAAATAGATAATAATGACGTCAAAGATCTAAATATTATCCATCTGTCACTTTTCTAATTATAAGTGGACAGAAATGATGAAAAATGTGTTATTTATAATTGCAATAGAGTTAAATAATTGGCAGGATAAATTTACTTTAGAGAACATAAAAAAGTTAAACTATGCAAAAGTATGATATATAGGAGATATTTACCTTAATGGAATCTTGTATATTCTTAATGAAATCTTATATATTCTTAATGGAATCTTAATTAAGGCCACAATTCAATATGTTTAACAACATACTAATATAGAATTTATCCTAAAAAATTGAATTATACTTAAAAAGGGTTTGCATTTTTGGTACAATAATGTGTATCCTTTTTTTAGTAAAAGACAATAGTTAATAAAATTAAAGTACAGCAATCTAGAATTGAATGGTGCTTCACCCTGCTTTTGCTGTTTAAAAATGTGTTTTTAAAGAGCTCGCGGAGCATCAATATCCAGAAAAATGTCGTAATATTGCTCAGAATATTAAAATATGTGCAGAATGGAAATAATGCATTTCGCCCGGTTGGTTCCGGAAAAAGCAGCAATATGCGGTGATAAGACGGTCATGCGTGTTCGTGATTACGGAATAGGAAGTTGGAAATCAATTTCTTGGAATGAATTTGACAGGGACGTTAACCGTTGTGCAAAGGCATTGATTGAACAAAGCATTCTAGAAAAAGACCGTGTTGGAATTTTCTCTCAGAATAGAGCAGAATGCTTAATTGCCGAATACGCCATTTATTCCAATCGTGCCGTCAGTGTTCCCATGTACGCCACCAGCACGACCGCACAAATTGAATACATCATCAACGATTCTGGAATGCATGTGCTTTTTGTCGGTGATCAATATCAATACGACCGAGCTTATGAAGCGCAACGCACCTGCAAAGGCCTGAAACAGATAGTCATCTTCAATCCGGACGTCCGTTTGGCACTGACCGACGTGCATACGATGTATTTCAGTGAATTCCTACAATCTGGTTTGCTTTCGAAATCGGAGGCTGAACTTGAAACCCGGCGTAACAATGCCAATGATGAGGATCTCGCCAACATTATGTACACATCGGGTACCACTGGCGAACCCAAAGGGGTTATTCTGACTCATGCCATGTTTCTGGAAGCTATGCGTGTGCATGATAAAAAGCTGACAGCCATTGGAGATAACGAAGTATCCTTATGTTTCTTGCCACTCACTCATATTTTTGAAAAAGCTTGGTCCCATTTTTGTCTGCACAAAGACATGAGAATTGACATCAATACTCGTCCTACGGATATTCAAATGGTTCTGAAAGAAGTGGAACCCACTTGCATGTGCAATGTGCCTCGTTTTTGGGAGAAAATTTACGAAGGCATTCAGGATGCCATCAATGCCAAACCAAAGATTGTGCGCACTCTTTTCAACGAAGGCGTCCGAGTTGGTCGCAAGTATCATATCGACTTGATTCGAAAGCATAAACCTGTTCCTTTTTCCCTCAAATTGCGGTATCAGTTCTTTGACAAAACGCTGTTTAGAACCGTCCGCAAAACAGTAGGTTTACAGAACGCCAAGATTTTGCCGGTGGCAGGAGCCCGATTGTCCAACGATTTATGTTTGTTTTTCCGTTCCATCGGTTTGCCACTCTATTATGGTTACGGTTTGACCGAAAGCACTGCCACGGTGAGTGCATTCGATGAATTTGGTTATCGGGTTGGTTCTGTTGGAAATGTCATTGATGGTCTCGAAGTTAAGATTTCAGAAGAGGGAGAAATATTGTTGAAAGGTAAAACCATTACTCCTGGTTATTACAAGAAACCGGAAGAAACCGCTGCTTGTCTCACCGCAGACGGTTTTTTTAGAACAGGAGATGCAGGTCAGTTGGATGGCGAATTTTTGATGATTACCGAACGAATTAAGGATCTGTACAAAACTTCCAACGGAAAATACATAGCACCTCAAAAAATCGAAACGGCTCTATGCGAAGATCGTTACATCGATATGGTTGCAGTAATCGGTAACGAGCAGAAATTCGTTTCTGCACTCATTGTGCCTACTTACGATAAAATGCCTGAACTGTGCAAACAGCTGGGCGTTGAATTCACCACACCTATCGCCGTGCTTCAGGACGAACGCATCCACAATTTCTTTGAGGAGCGCATTCACAAGATGCAGAAACATATGGCCAGTTACGAGCAGGTTCGACGCTTCATTCTGTTGGATCAGGCTTTTTCGATGGCAAATGGTGAATTGACAGATACGCTCAAGATTCGCCGCAAGGTCGTAGCCGAGCACTATGCCGTTGAGATCGCTTCGATGTATTGAAAAATTTGGTACCTTTGCGGTTGTTTAACTGCATGGAAATATGATTACGACCGAACAAATAAAAGCCGTTCAGGAGCGCGAACAAGCCTTGAAGCGGTATCTCGATATTGACACCAAACTCATTCAACTCCAGGAAGAAGAAATTCGAACCCAAGTGCCTGGTTTCTGGGATGACAATAAGGCTGCCGAAGCTCAAATGCGAAAGGTCAAAGCCATCAAAAACTGGATTGACTCTTATAATGAAGTGGTGAATGCCAACGAGGAGTTGGTGTTATCCCTCGATTTCTTCAAAGAACAAATTACGACCGAAGAAGAACTGGATGCTGCTTATGCGCATTGCATTCATTTGCTGGACAACCTGGAACTCAAGAACATGCTCCGGAAGGAAGAGGACAAGCTGGGTGCCGTTCTCAAAATCAATTCTGGAGCTGGCGGAACCGAAAGCCAGGATTGGGCAGCCATGCTTTTTCGAATGTATCAACGGTGGGCAGATTCGCAGAAATACAAGTGCGAAATCACCAACTGGCAGGATGGCGATGAGGCCGGCATCAAAACTGTAACCATGACCATCGAAGGCGATTATG
Source organism: Bacteroidales bacterium (assembly GCA_035719105.1). Lineage (GTDB taxonomy): Bacteria > Bacteroidota > Bacteroidia > Bacteroidales > UBA1402 > UBA8389. The sequence goes on from DASTGN010000004.1 coordinate 745,471, forward strand.
CATACGGCTATCTTAAAGGAGAAAACGGGGTGCATCGATTGGTTCGCGTGTCTCCCTACAATGCTCAAGGCAAACGAATGACTTCCTTTTCATCTGTTTTTATCGTGCCTTTGGTTGACGATACGATTGAAATTGAAATCAAGGATTCCGATATAACATGGGATACCTTCCGCTCTTCGGGTGCTGGTGGTCAGAATGTGAATAAGGTAGAAACAGGTGTTCGCCTACACCATTTACCTACAGGCATTTCCATTGAAAATACCGAAAGCCGTTCCCAGCTGGGCAATAAAGAAAATGCGATGCGTTTGCTTCGTTCACAATTGTACGAAATTGAGCTGGAAAAACGTCGTCAGGAACAACAAAAGGTGGAAGCTGGCAAAAAGAAGATTGAATGGGGCTCTCAGATTCGCAGTTATGTCTTTGATGACCGCCGCGTGAAGGATCACCGCACCGACTACCAAACTTCCAATGTCAATGCCGTGATGGACGGTGACTTGGATGGTTTTATCAAAGCTTATCTGATGGAATTTGGGGGGGAAGAATAATACCGTATGTTCGTTCAAAAAGTAAAGGCTGCCCCTTTTGGAGCAGCCTTCGCTTTTAAATTATGCTTAGTGGTTGTTATGCCAGTTTAACATTGACGGCATTCAAGCCCTTTCTTCCTTCTTCGAGATCAAAGGTAACGACATCGTTTTCTTTGATTCTGTCCTTTAGGCCGTTTGAGTGAACGAAAAACTCTTTACCTGATTCTTCGTCCTTAATGAAACCAAAGCCTTTTGCTTCATTAAAAAATTTAACTGTTCCCTTGTTCATTGTGTATAAATGTTTAATTCGGTAAAGATATACAAATATATTTGCTATTGTATTTATTTTCAATTATTTATTTTTTTTGTTTGAATAAAAAAAAGGCCACCCGCATGGATGGCCTTTAATTTTATGTTATGTTCTTTTAAAGAGCATTTTCCTTGATTAAATATTCTGCAATCTGAACAGCGTTCAAAGCAGCACCTTTCTTAATTTGGTCGCTTACGGTCCAAAATGTCAAGCCGTTGGGGTTGGCCAAATCCTTGCGGATACGACCGACATAAACGGGATCCTTGCCAGCAATGTCCAAAGGCATAGGATAATCCTTTGCTGCATCGTTTTGTTGTAGTATCACTCCATCAGCCTCTGCGAAAGCTGCTTTTGCTTCTTCCACGGATATGGGTTTTTCGGTTTCCACCCAGATGCTTTCAGAATGAGCACGCATGACTGGTACGCGAACGCAGGTGGCGCTCACTTCCACATCAGAATGCATAATTTTACGGGTTTCGTGATACATTTTCATTTCCTCCTTGGTATAACCGTTTTCGAGGAAAACATCAACTTGCGGAATCACGTTGTAAGCCAACTGATAGGCAAACTTGGAAACAGTGGGTTGCTCTCCACGAACCAACTGACTGTTTTGTACCAGTAATTCGTCCATGGCTGCGGCACCTGCACCAGATGCAGCTTGATACGTTGATACGTGTACCCGTTTGATGTGTGACAGGTTCTCAATTGCCTTCAAGGCTACAACCATTTGAATGGTCGTGCAGTTTGGATTGGCAATGATGTTGCGCGGACGATTTTTAGCGTCTGCTGCATTAACTTCGGGAACCACTAAAGGAATATCGTTTTCCATGCGAAATGCACTGGAGTTGTCTATAACGACTGCTCCGTGTTTAGTCATGGTTTCGGCGAATTCTTTGGAGGTTCCTGCACCGGCAGAAGCAAACACGATGTCGATGCCCTTAAAGTCATCATTGTGTTTTAATTCTTTGACGGTGATTGATTTACCACGGAAAGTGTAGGCAGTACCTGCACTGCGTGCAGAACCAAACAACACCAATTCATCCATCGGGAAGTTTCTCTCTTCCAAAACGCGTAGGAACTCTTGTCCAACCGCGCCGCTTGTACCAACAATCGCAATCTTCATTGTGTGAAATAAATATTAATTAAATGTTTAATAATATAGAAACATTCTGTACATTTGAGGCAGTATGTTTTTATACGATACAAAGATAGGTTTTTTTGCACACAGATTTAAATTATGAGAATTTTTCTGATCGTACTTTGTTGTTTCTTTTGGTACACACTTTCTGCCATTCATTATGGTGATGTGGTATTCAGTGAATTGATGGTTGACCCTGAGCCGTCTGTTGGATTGCCCGAAGTGGAGTACCTGGAAATCTGCAATCGCAGCGATTTGGAAATTTCATTGGTTGGATGGAAGTTGCTTTACGGGGACAAATCCTATGGCTTACCCCCCTGCAAGCTAAGTTCCGGCGAGTACCTGGTGCTTTGTTCCAAAACATCGGCCAACAGCTTCCCGGCAGGAGTCCCTGTGATAGGTATAAGTCCTTTTCCATCTTTGTTGAAAACTGGGAAACTGATGGCATTGACTTCATCGACCAATGAGTTGGTTAGTATCTTGGATTATTCCGACCGATGGTATGGCAGTGGCTTCAAGGCCAATGGCGGATGGAGTCTGGAGTGCATTGATCTGACCAATTTCTCTGGTCATGGGTCGAATTGGGCAGCCAGTACCGATCCATCCGGTGGAACGCCGGGTCTTGAAAACTCGGTTTTTGCTGTGAATCCATCTTTCGATATCCCCAGTTGTACCCGACTTTTTGTGCCATCCCCAGACGTTTTGGAAATCCATTTTTCATCTTTCATGCAACTCAACTCGTTGTATGATAAACTGAATTACGTCATTTCACCAGAAAATACGATTATCCTTTCAGCGACCGTTCCTTTTCCGGATTCCCGCATCTTGAAATTGCAATTAAGTGACGCTTTGGTTTCTGAATCGATCTATCAATTAAAAATATCCGGACTTTACAACCTTTCAGGCAGGATATTGAAAGATACGACACTCAGCTTTGGCTTGCCCGAAAAGCCCTTGCCAAGATCGTTGGTTTTGAATGAAATCCTTTTTGATCCGTTACCCGGTGGAAGTGATTATGTGGAGTTCGTCAATGTCGGTACGAAGTGTGTCGATCTTTCGGACGTTTGGCTGACGAATCGTTCTGATGATGGCGACTTGAATGAAGGTCGCCGCCTTTCCGAAAAACCATTGCCCTGTTTGCCCGGAAGTTATTGGTTGCTTTCGGAGAGCCCGGATTCCGTTTGCTCAGTGGGTCGTTTTCCATTAATGCCGAATCGATTGGAAATTAAATCTTTCCCATCCATGTCGTATGATATGGGCAATGTCTCCTTGGTAACGACTTCGGCCGAAGTACTGGACGAAATGAATTATACGTACAAAATGCATTTTCCATTGATTTCAAATCCCGAAGGGGTAGCCTTGGAAAAGATTCGACCGGATGCTGTTTCATCGCTTCGTTCAAACTGGATTTCGGCCAATTCAGGAGCACACTTCGGAACGCCTGGTTTTAAGAATTCACAATTTCAGGAGATCCAACGAACGGGTAAAAACGGTTTTTATGTGAATCAAACTTGGATTACTCCCAACAATGACGGGCTAAACGACAGGGTACAAGTGCAATATGAATTACCTGAATCCTGTGTTGGAAGTCTGACTGTCTTTGATTTGCAAGGTCGACTTGTCCGAAAACTTGCCAACAATGAATTATTGGGCGTTCAAGGTGATTATTGGTGGGACGGAACCTACGATGATGGGAAGCTGGCTCCTTTTGGACGGTATATTTTGTTTGCCGAAGCGTTTACGCCCAAAGGTGAGGTGTTTCGAAGTAGACTGGTCTTGACGATCTTGTTTTAATGCCTATCTTTGCAAGGCAAAAGTGAACAGTCATGATCAAAGGAGAAAATATCCATAAATATTTTGGTGAACTGCATGTCCTGCAGGGAGTTGAGCTGCATGTAAAGTCTGGTGAAGTGGTTGCAGTGGTTGGTCCAAGTGGAGCGGGTAAAACTACTTTGCTGCAACTTCTTGGAACACTTGACAAAGCGGATGCTGGCACCATTGTAGTAGGAGGTGTGGATATTTCCAAATTGCGTGAGAAAGAATTGGCCGATTTTAGAAACAAGCACATTGGATTCGTCTTTCAATTCCATCAACTTTTGCCCGAATTCTCTGCCTTGGAAAATGTAATGATTCCAGCATTGATTGCCGGGAAATCTAAAAAAGCTGCTAAAGAAAGTGCATTGGAAATTTTGGAATATCTGAATCTGGCCGACAGGCTCCACCACAAGCCTGCTCAACTCTCCGGAGGGGAAAATCAGCGTGTTGCCGTAGCCAGGGCATTGGTAAATCATCCAAATGTCATTCTAGCCGACGAACCTTCAGGCAGTTTAGATACCAAACATAAGGAAGAATTGCATCAATTGTTTTTCGACCTACGTGCCAAATTCAATCAAACGTTTGTGATTGTGACGCACGATATGCAGCTTGCTCAGCTTACCGACCGTGTGATCGAAATGCGAGACGGATTAATATTGCCACCACACAGCTTGTAGCAGCTCCAGCCAATCCAAACCACCAGTCCAACCATTCGCCTGAACGGTAGTCGGTCAAATACATCTGTGCCAATTCGATGGCACCAGCCATTATTCCGCAATAAATCATATTCTTGGAGTATATCCAAAGCATGCCTCCAATGCGTTTGTGTGAAGATTCAAACAGGTAGGCACTTCCAAGTAAAAGATACATGGTGTAATGGACAATCTTGTCAAAATTGGGAATCTCAATCGGATTTTCCTGCAGCGGTATTCGAATAAGGCAAAGAAAAATAATGCCCAATCCGCAAAGAATGCTGAAGATGTGATAATTGTAAATGAACTGAATGAATTTTCTAGCCATTTGATGGGTGTTGAAAAATAATGCATCAAAAATACTACAATTCATAATAATCCATTCATAAATCGTATTAATATATGTTACATTTGCAATAAAATAACATAAAATATATGTGGAAGGATTTTTTCAATTTCAGCAAAAGGGAGCGATTCACCATCGTTGTGCTAACTTTCATGATTATTCTGGTGCAAGTCCTGATTTGGACCAAAGGTTATTGGGTTAAATTTCTCCCGGAAAAGTTGGAGAAAAAGTACCTACAAAGTCGGGAGACGGAGGCATTACGCGATTCCATAACGTCTAAAAAACCAACCTACCAGCGCTTCGATTCCAAAAAAACGTCTGAGGTTGCCCAAAAACTCGTTCCATTCAATCCCAATACGGCGGATTCGTTGACTTTGAGGGGTCTAGGCCTCCGAGCGTATGTGGTGAAGAATATGCTTAACTATCGTCGAAAAGGAGGTCAATTTAAAAAACCATCGGATCTTTCAAAAATATACGGCATGGAAGCGGATGTCTTCGCTAATCTGGAACACTTGATCAACTTTGAAACCCCAGGAGGTAGACCCTTGACATCCGAACAGAAATTCGAACAACAAAAATCGATCGATGTCAATCCAAATACGGTCAACATGCCGGTCCATCCAGCTAGAGAGGTTATAGAAGGGCAAGTGGAATCGCCTACCGCTCATCAAACGGAACAAAGGCTGGGTGAACCTCCTGTTCTGGAAGTCAATTCCGCTGACACGACCCTGCTCCAACATATCAAAGGAGTCGGCACCTATACTGCCAATCAGATTGCTCGCTATCGGAATCAACTTGGTGGCTTCTATTCCAAATCGCAACTCTCAGAGATTAAAGGGCTTTATCCTGAAACCCTGGTTAGGCTTCAGTCCATGTTGAATATCGACCCAACACGCATCCAAACTCTGAGTGTTAATAAAGCATCGCTGGAGAAGCTCCGCGCACATCCCTATCTGTCTTTTTACCAAGCCAAAGTCATTGTCGAGCTTCGCAAATCACGTGGCAAACTGATTTCAATGGACGAGCTCAAACCTTTCAAAGAATTCACAACTCAGGACCTGGAACGCTTGAAGTGGTACCTTGATTTTAGGTAATTTTCAGTACCTTTGATTCCTTATATAAGCGCTATGACATTCTCTTCCTTAGGTTTATCTCCCGAATTAACAGAGGCCTTGGCCAATCTGAAGTACAATAAACCGTACCCCATTCAGCAACAGGCCATTCCTGCCATTCTGAATGGAAAAGATGTGTTGGGAATCGCCCAGACCGGATCGGGTAAAACCGCCAGTTACGTGTTGCCCATCTTGATGAACTTGCAGGATGTCACCACCCATAAGAACAGATATGTCAACGTGTTGGTGTTGGTGCCGACGCGCGAACTGGCACAACAGGTTAGCGGTGTCTTTTACATGTTGGGCAAAGACCTTCCGACGCGAATTAAAACCATGGCTGTTTACGGTGGTGTTTCCATCAACCCGCAGATGATGGGCATGAACGGGGTCAATGTACTTGTTGCCACGCCAGGCCGTTTACTCGAGCTGACTGAATCGAATGCCGTTCACCTTTCCGACATCGATACGTTGGTATTGGACGAAGCCGATAAAATGTTGAACCTGGGTTTTAAGGACGAGGTGGAAAGGATTTTGGCCTTGTTGCCTAAAAAACGGCAGAACCTGTTGTTTTCGGCAACTTTGAACGACGACATTTCTGCCATCGATCAGATGGTTCTACACAATCCATTGGTAATCAATATTGAACCAGAAAAAGATTACATCGACTTGATTGACCAACTTGGCTATTTCGTAGTCGAAGAAAGTAAAGGTCCGCTACTTCGTTACATCATCAAGAGTCAAAACCTGCAACAAGTACTGGTTTTTGCTTCCTCTACTTTTAGAGCAGACAGCATTGCCGATAAACTCCGAAAAAACGGGATCAACGCTTCTGCCATTCACAGTAAAAAAAGTCAAGGTGCACGCAACGAAGCACTTAACAAATTCAAGGAAGGTAAAATTCGCGTTTTGGTAGCCACCGATCTTATTTCTCGTGGCATTGACATTCAATTCCTGCCATACGTCATCAACTACGAATTGCCACGCTCCCCAAAAGACTACCTCCATCGCATTGGCAGAACCGGACGTGCCGAGAACCCTGGAACAGCCATTTCATTAGTTTCTACAGACGAGCAGCACCACTTCAAGATCATCCAGAAAAAGATGGGCAAGCCCGTCACGATGATCGATGGTGATGGAATCAATCTAAAGGGTTTTTAATCAGGCATAAAAAAGCCCTGAAATTTCTTTCAGAGCTCTTCCTTATACTTTTAGAAACCCAGCTTATTTCTTGCTGCGATCTCCGTAACGGTTCATGAACTTGTCTACGCGACCGGCTGTATCGACCAGTTTGGACTTACCGGTGTAGAATGGGTGCGAGGAGGAGGAAATTTCCAACTTCACAACCGGATAGGTTTCGCCTTCGAATTCAATCGTTTCTTTGGTGTTGATGCAAGAACGCGAAATGAATGTATCGCCGTTGGACATGTCCTTAAATACTACCGGACGATAGCTTTCGGGATGCAAATCTTTTTTCATAACTGTATGTCGTTTTTTGTTTGTACGAAGCGGTAAAATTCGTAATGGCCTGCAAAAGTAGATATTTTCCGTGAAACACAAAACAAAACCCAAATAAATCTTCAAAAAAGTTCGAATCCTATGATTTTTCAGCTAAAATGACTAATTTTGCCCCGCATTAAAGCACGAATTAGTCTATTCAAATATAAAAAATAGGTAATATGGTAAGTTACAAAGAGTTAGGTCTTGTAAACTCCAAGGAGTTGTTCAAGAAAGCGATTGAAGGCAAATATGCCATCGCGGCGTTTAATTTCAACAACCTGGAACAGATGCAAGCCATCGTTCAAGCTGCTGTTGAAGCCAAGTCCCCTGTTATTCTGCAAGTTTCCAGCGGTGCTCGAAAATATGCCAATTCCACCTTGCTGCGTTATATGGCTCAGGGAGCAGTGGAATACGCCAAAGAACTTGGATTGGAAAAACCTCAGATAGTATTGCACCTTGACCACGGTGATACCTTTGAACTTTGCAAAGATTGCATCGACAGTGGTTTCTCATCCGTGATGATCGACGGTTCACACCATTCTTATGAAGACAACATCGCTCTCACCAAGAAAGTAGTTGAATACGCTCACCAACACGATGTGACGGTTGAAGGCGAACTCGGCGTTTTGGCCGGTGTGGAAGATGAAGTTTCTGCTGAACACCATACATACACTCGTCCCGAAGAAGTCGTTGACTTCGTAACCCGCACTGGTGTCGATTCACTGGCTATCTCTATTGGTACTTCACACGGTGCCAACAAATTCACACCGGAACAATGCACCCGCAATGCCGATGGTATTTTGATTCCACCGCCCTTGCGTTTCGACATTCTCGAAGAAATCGAAAAGCAAATCCCCGGATTCCCCATCGTTTTGCACGGTTCTTCTTCCGTTCCCCAAGACCTGATCGCCATCATTAATAAATATGGTGGTCAAATGAAAGATTCTATCGGAATTCCTGAAGAACAGCTCCGACATGCAGCAACTTCAGCTGTTTGCAAGATCAACATCGACTCCGATGGACGTATTGCCATGACGGCTGCTATTCGCGAGTTCATGGCACTGGAACCCTCCAAGTTTGACCCCCGTCAGTATTTGGCTCCGGCTCGTGAATCACTCAAGAAACTATACATCCACAAGCTGGTCAATGTGTTGGGCAGCGCTGGAAAACTATAAGACACTCAAAGTAAACAGACTGTATTCGAAATAAGAATACAGTCTGTTTTTGCTTTAGCCAAATCGTTGACACCCAAGTGGTCAACTCGTTTCCGTGGCCTTCGGAAACAGCCATAAACAAATAGAATGCTCCGGCGTACAGAATTTTTTTTCTGCACGAGGGATCTGTTTGTTTATCAAGCGCCCGATTATGAATTTTAAATGATTACTAAATAAATTTCAACTGTATGGATAACGCCTATTTTTTGGTGGTGTTGCTGACCGGACTGGTGCTCGTCATCAGTGGACTCGGAGTAGCGCTGCTAATTTCGCCCAAGTCCAACAACCCGCAGAAACGGGAAGCATACGAGTCAGGGATTCCTACCCGTGGTACTTCCTGGATGCAGTTTAAAGTTGGTTACTATCTGTATGCCATTCTGTATCTGATGTTTGATGTGGAAACTGTCTTTCTGTTCCCATGGGCAACCGTTGTCCGGGAATTGGGTATGGCCGGTTTGGTAAGTATCATATTCTTTTTGGTTATTTTGGTTCTGGGTCTTGCTTATGCCTGGAAGAAAGGAGCTTTGGAATGGAAGTAAAAAATATAAAGATCAAAGGTATTCCGAACTCAGAGTTCAAAGAAAACGAATACCTCGACCAGTATCTGGCTGAACTTCGTGAAAACGGAGTCAACGTAGCTGTAGGTGTATTGGATGACATCATCAATTGGGGTCGTTCCAATTCACTTTGGCCGTTGACGTTCGCCACGAGTTGCTGCGGTATCGAATTCATGTCTGTGGGTGCTGCCCGTTACGACTTCGCTCGTTTTGGTTTTGAAGTTACCCGTAACAGTCCCCGTCAAGCAGATGTGGTGATTGTGGCAGGTACCATTGTCAATAAAATGGCTCCCATCCTGAAACGCTTGTACGATCAGATGGCTGAACCCAAATACGTTATCGCCATGGGCAGCTGCGCCATCTCAGGTGGTCCTTTCTGCAATTCCTACCATGTAGTGAACGGTGTTGACAAAATCATTCCGGTGGATGTTTTCATTCCTGGTTGCCCTCCGCGTCCCGAAGCGTTGCTTTACGGCATGATGCAGTTGCAACGTAAGGTGAAACTCGAACGTTTCCTGTTAAATTCCAAACCGAAAACTAAGTAATCAACTGATGGAAACAATCAAAGATATCGTTCTGGCAAAAGTTCCTGCTGCCTTGATCGAAGAAAAACAATTCCTAACCATCACCGTTAATCCGGAAGATCTTCGCGGCTTGGCCAAAGCGGTACGCGCCGAAGGGTACGATTTCCTGATTCACCTGACTGGAGTGGATTATGGTGATTCACTTGGTGTAGTTTACCTTGTTGGCAAGTCTGTCGACATGAACACGGCCCTAGTCTTGAAAACGGCTACGGGAGATCGCGAAAAGCCTTTTCTTCCAACTGTTTCTGATATTTGGGGTTCTGCCGAATTGAATGAACGCGAAGTATACGGTTTCTTCGGCATCGTATTTATCGATCATCCCGACATGCGTCATATTTTCCTGACCGAACGTTGGAAGGGTTTTCCATTTCGTAAAGATTACGACAATACGCCGAATGAATTGGATGTCAAGAGTTACGACATGCCGGAATACAGTTCCCGTTGGGTTCAAGGCACGAATGGTCCTGAAGAGCGTCGCTACTTGACCTTTGAGGAAGATGACTACGTATTGAACATTGGCCCGCAACACCCTGCCACACACGGGGTTCTGCATTTCCGCACTGCTTTGGACGGAGAAATCATCAAGAAAATTGATGTCAATTGCGGCTACATCCATCGTGGTATCGAAAAACTCAGCGAAGATTTGACCTATCCGCAGATCTTGCATTTCACCGACCGTCTTGACTATTTGTCCTCACACATCAACCGTCACGGTTTGTGCATGTGTGTGGAAAAAGCAGCGGGAATCGAAGTGCCTGAACGTGCTCAATACATCCGTACCATTATGGATGAGCTGACCCGTATAGCATCACACTTGCTGTCTTGGGCTTGCATGTGCATGGATATGGGTGCGCTGACCGCCTTTATTTATGGAATGCGCGATAGAGAAAAAATTCTCGATATTTTCGAAGGTACTTGCGGTGGACGTCTCATTACCAATTACAACGTGATTGGTGGTGTAATGGCCGACATTGCTCCAAGTTTCCAAGATGATGTCAAAGCGTTCATCAAATTGATGCGCAAAAACCTTAAGGAATATCATACCCTCTATACCGGAAACATCATCGCCCGTCAACGCATGATCGGAGTCGGTCCGTTATCCAACGAAATGGCTGTTTCTTACTCAGTGACTGGTCCAGTTGGCCGCGGTTCAGGTTTCCATTGCGACCTTCGTAAAATTGCGCCTTACGCAGCTTATGATAAAGTTGAATTCAAGGAAATCATTCGTACGGAAGGAGACTCCATGGCTCGTTATTTGAATCGTCTGGATGAAATTGTAGAATCATTAAGCATCATCGAACAGTTGATCGATCGCATTCCTGAAGGTGAATTCTGTGCCAAGACGAAAGCCATCATCAAACTGCCTGAAGGTGAGTATTACCAACGTGTGGAAGCTGCCCGCGGTGAATTTGGCGTCTACATTCTGAGCAAGGGTGACAAGACTCCTTATCGTCTGAAATTCCGTTCACCGTCCATGACGCTTGTTTCGATCATGGATAAGGTTTGTCATGGTGGAAAGATTTCTGATTTGGTGACCATTGGTGGTTCCATGGACTATGTGATTCCGGACATTGATAGATAATTATATTTAAAAATTAAATAGTATGTTTGATTTTTCGACGGTAACCGTTTGGTTCGACCAGCTTCTTCGAGGCGCAATGCCCGAATTTTGGGCGCTGACCATCGAATTTGTACTGGTTGGGGTCCTTTTATTGGCCTTATACGCTGTACTTGCGTTGATCTTGATTTACTTTGAACGTAAAATCTGTGCTGCCTTCCAATGCCGCCTCGGTCCTAACCGTGTTGGTAAATGGGGTGTCTTCCAGAGTATTGCAGACATGGTTAAGATTTTGATCAAAGAAATCATTCCAATCAACCACACCGATAAATTCTTGTTCTATTTGGCACCGTTCTTTGTGATTGCTGCCTCGTTCATGACTTTCGGTGCAATTCCTTTCGGTAAAGGTTTGCAAACGTTTGATTTCAACATAGGTATCTTCTACCTGTTGGCTGTTTCCTCACTGGGTGTCATCGGCATCCTGTTGGCAGGTTGGTCATCCAACAACAAATATTCCATGATCGGTGCCATGCGTAGCGGTGCCCAGCTAATCAGTTACGAACTTTCAGCAGGTTTGTCCATGTTGACGGTTGTCGTTTTGGCCGGTACCATGCAGCTTTCCACCATCATCGAAAACCAGGCCAACTGCTGGTATCTGTTCCAAGGACACATTTCCACCGTCATCGCTTTCATTGTCTATTTGATTGCTGGTCACGCTGAAACCAACCGTGGACCTTTCGACTTGCCTGAAGCTGAATCGGAACTGACAGCCGGTTATCATACAGAATATTCCGGCATACAATTCGGTTTCTATTACTTGGCCGAATACCTGAACATGTTTGTCATAGCTGCCATTGCCACCACGGTGTTCTTAGGTGGTTGGATGCCTTTCCACATTACCGGATTGGACGGTTTCAACACCATCATGGATTACATCCCTTCACCCATTTGGTTTTTTGCCAAGGCTTTCCTGTTGATGTTTGTCAGTCTTTGGGTTCGCTGGACTTTTCCACGTCTTCGTATCGACCAACTGTTGAACCTCGAATGGAAATACCTTTTGCCCATCAATATGGTGAATCTGATGCTGATGGTCATTTTGGTACTTTTCGGTTGGATTTTATAACCTATTAGAAAGAAGCTTCGTATGAATTCAATATTCAACTATGTGTCCGGAATCTTCAAGGGAATCTATTCCCTCGGTTCAGGCATGGTCGTCACTATTAAAGAGTTCTTCACTAAAAAGGTGACGGAACAGTATCCCGAAAATCGGGCAACGTTGCACATCTCCGACCGTTTTCGCGGAGAGTTGGTGATGCCGCACGACGAAAACAACGAGCACGCATGTACTGCTTGTGGCATTTGCCAGATGAACTGCCCGAATGGCACCATTCAAGTCATTTCCAAAATGGTTGAACCAACCGAAGAAGGTGGTAAGCCTAAGAAAGCACTGGACACCTATATATATGACTTGGGCATGTGCACTTTTTGCAACCTATGTGTCATTACTTGTCCGTCGGATGCCATCAAATTTGAGAATACCTTCGAAAACTCCTTGTATACCCGTTCGAAACTCGTTAAGAAGCTGAACAAGGAAGGATCCAAAATGAGAGAAAAAATTAAATAAGCTATGGGAGAACAGATAATATTTTCCGTTTTGGCGATTTTGATCGTCGCCTTTTCGATCCTCTCGGTCACTTCGAGAAGAATTCTGCGTGCCGCTACGTACTTGCTTTTCGTCCTTATCGCCACTGGGGGCTTGTATCTGATGATGGGTTACCAGTTCCTGGCCGCTGTGCAGATTTCGGTCTATGCAGGTGGTATCATGGTCTTGTATATTTTTTCCATCCTGTTGACCAGTCATGCTGGCGATAAAGCAGAGATGGTTTCCTGGAAGAGGCATTTGCCCGCTGCAGGAGTTGCAACGGTTGGTCTTGCCTTATGCGCGCACATTATTTATTACAACGTGAAACGGATTGCTTCCCTTGATATTTTCAATGCACCGACCATGAAAGAAATTGGTACCAATCTGATGGGAACAAGTAAAAATCAGTATGTGCTTCCTTTCGAAGCCATTTCGATTTTATTGCTCGCTTGTATCGTAGGAGCCATCTTGATTGCCAGAAAACGCTAAAAAATCAGAATTATGACTACTATACCTTTAGAAGCTTACTTAGTCATCAGCACGCTGATGTTTTTTACAGGAGTGTATGGCTTTCTGGCTCGCCGGAACATGCTGACAATTCTCATGTCGCTTGAATTGATGCTGAACGCTGCAGACATCAACTTTGCAGCCTTCAACCGATATCTGTACCCCGGACAACAGGACGGGATGTTTTTCACGCTTTTCGCCATCGGAATTGCTGCTGCCGAAACTGCTGTTGCGATTGCCATTATCATTAATATTTACCGTAACCTAAAGAACATTAGTGTCGATGAGGTTAATAAAATGAAGTTCTGATGATGAGTTATACTGTTTTCATAGTCATTTTGCCTTTCCTCATGTTCCTCTTTCTGGGACTGATGGACACCAAACTAAAACCCAAAGTGGCCGGTTTGATTGGTACCCTTGGCTTGGCCACCGTTGCCGTTCTTTCGTACATCACTGCTTTTATTTACTTTTTCCAGGTAGGAAAGATCGATGATGTTTGGCAGCCCATTACCGCTTTGAATTTCAATTGGTTGCAAGTAACGGAAAAATTGCATATCGACCTCGGCATCTTGCTGGATCCCATTTCAGTAATGATGTTGGTAGTCATTTCGACGGTTTCGTTGATGGTTCACATCTATTCATTAGGCTACATGCATGGTGAAAAAGGTTTCCAACGTTATTATGCGTTGCTATCTCTTTTTTCATTCTCCATGCTGGGTCTGGTTGTCGCCACCAACATTTTCCAAATGTACATTTTCTGGGAATTGGTAGGGGTGTCATCATACTCACTGATCGGTTTCTACTATACCAAACCTTCAGCGGTGGCTGCTTCTAAAAAAGCGTTTATCGTGACCCGTTTTGCAGATATGTTCTTCCTGATAGGTATTTTAGTACTTTCCTATTATACCGGAACGTTCAGTTTTGCAGAACTCTGCAATCCAACAGGTCCTGTTTTAGGAACCACCATCGGTGATACTTTTATGGGCTGGTCGGTTGTTTCTTGGGCCATGATGCTCATCTTCATGGGAGGAGCCGGTAAATCGGCCATGCTACCGTTCCACATCTGGTTGCCAGACGCCATGGAAGGTCCAACGCCTGTGTCTGCCTTGATCCATGCTGCAACGATGGTTGTCGCCGGTGTTTTCTTAGTGGCACGTTTCTTCCCTGTCTATTATTTCGGAGCCCCCGATGTATTGACCATTATTTCTTACGTAGGCGCTGCCACTGCTTTATTCGCAGCGGTCATCGCTTGTACACAGACTGACATCAAACGGGTGCTTGCGTTTTCCACCATATCGCAAATTGCTTTCATGATTACCTCTTTGGGGGTTTCCAACTACGGTGGTGAACACGGTCTGGGTTATATGGCTTCCATGTTCCATCTGTTTACACACGCTTTCTTCAAAGCGCTGTTGTTCCTTGGTGCTGGTGCTGTCATTCATGCAGTTCACAGCAATGAAATGAAGGACATGGGCGGCTTGCGTAAGTTTCTACCCATCACGAACATCACGTTTTTGATTGCCTGTCTCTCCATTGCCGGTATTCCGCCGTTTTCAGGTTTCTTCAGTAAAGATGAGATCATGGTGGCCGCATTCGAAAAGGATAAGATTATTTTCGGTATTCTATACTTCACGGCAGGGTTGACCGCATTTTATATGTTCCGCCTGTATTACCGTATTTTCTGGGGTGACAGTAACAAAGAGTACCATCACAAACCACACGAAGCCGGTTTGAACATGACTCTTCCACTTATTTTCCTGGCATTGCTTACCTGCGTGACCGGTTTCATACCCTTCGGAACATTGGTTTCTTCCAATGGTGAACCTTTTGTAACCCATATTGACTGGTTGGTTGCCTCTTTGAGTGTTGGTGTCGGTGTGGTTGGTATCATTATTGCCACAGTGATGTACCTCAAGAAGAATTCGAAGCCTGAAACGATGGAAGTCGCTTTGAAGCCCCTCTACAAGGCTTCTTATAACAAATTCTGGTTCGACGAAGCTTGGCTTTTCGCCACTAAGAAAATCGTATTTGCAAGAATTTCCAAACCAATCGCATGGTTTGATCGTCACTTGGTGGACGGCTTTATGAATGCCCTTTCAACTGTGACTAACTGGACTTCCCGCAAAATCAAGGTGGTTCAGTCCGGAGAAATTCAGGATTATGCCTTGGCCTTCTTCATTGGCGCCTTGGTCATCGCTGCCTTGGTCATTTTTGTATAACGGTAAGCTAATAACGAATAAATTAAACCATACAGGATATGAACTTTCTTTCATTGTTTGTCCTTATACCCACGTTGATGTTGCTGGCATTTATGCCATGTAAGAACAACATGCGTGCCATCCGAACGGTTGCGGTGTCCGGAGCATCCTTGTTGCTGATCCTTTCGGTCTATACGCTGGTTGCTTTCCTGAACGCTCGCGCTGCAGGCGATACCTCACAGATGCTGTTTATGGCTGATGCGATGTGGTATCCGTCTTTAAATATCCATTATTCCGTTGGGGTGGATGGAATTTCAGTAGCTATGTTGTTACTCTCTTCCTTCATCGTTTTCACTGGCGTTTTTGCTTCCTGGAACATGAATCCGCTCCCCAAAGAGTTCTTCATGTGGTTTTCCTTGTTGGCAATCGGGGTGTACGGATTCTTTATTTCAATCGACCTGTTTACCATGGTGCTCTTTTACGAAGTCGCTCTGATACCCATGTATTTGCTCATCGGTCTCTGGGGAACTGGTAAGAAAGAGTATTCAGCCATGAAGTTGACATTGATGTTGATGGGTGGCTCTGCTTTCATGATTTTGGGTGTATTGGGAATCTATTTCAGTTCCAATGCTCCCGTTCATACATTCAACTTGTTGGAAATTGCCAAGGCTGGTATACCGCTTAACCTCCAATATTATTTCTTCCCGCTTACATTCGTTGGTTTCGGTGTGCTGGGTGCTATGTTTCCTTTCCATACTTGGTCTCCCGATGGTCACGCTTCTGCTCCGACTGCCGTTTCCATGTTGCACGCAGGGGTACTGATGAAACTGGGGGGGTACGGTTGTTTCCGCATCGCGATTTTCTTGATGCCTCAAGCGGCCCATGAACTTTCTTGGATTTTCCTCATTCTGACCGGTATCTCAGTTGTTTATGGTGCTTTTGGCGCTGTGGTTCAAACCGACCTCAAATACATCAACGCTTATTCTTCCGTTTCTCACTGCGGTTTGGTCCTTTTCGCCATTCTGATGTTGAACGAAACGGCTACCACGGGTGCGGTCATGCAAATGCTTTCCCACGGTTTGATGACAGCCCTCTTCTTTGCCTTGATCGGTATGATTTACGGTAGAACCCATACTCGCGACATCCGTGAAATGGGTGGTCTGATGAAAATCATGCCTTTCCTTTCTGTCGCTTATGTGATTGCAGGGTTAGCTTCCTTGGGTCTTCCTGGTTTGAGTGGTTTCGTTTCTGAAATGACTATTTTCATCGGTTCGTTCCAACACGACGACATGTTCCATCGCGTCTTCACCATTGTAGCAGTTTCTTCCATTGTTATCACGGCGGTTTATATCCTTCGGGTAGTCGGCAAGATTCTTTATGGCTCCGTCGTGGACAAACACCATGAAAGCCTTACGGATGCAACTTGGTTTGAACGCATTGCTGTGGTCACTTTGATTGTGTGCATTGCCGGCATCGGTATGTACCCAAGCTTTATTTCCGACTTGATTCACAACAGCCTGGCTTACATGACAGCTTGGTAATTAGAAACGAAAGATTAATCGAATAACATTTATACAATGGATTTAAGCAATTATTTGTTGATGAAACAGGAAATGTCACTGATGGTGGTGTTTCTGATTCTGATGGTGTACGATCTGTTCGCTTCGGAAAACGGTCGGAAGTGGCTTCAACCTTTAGGTGTTGTGCTGTTTTTGGTGCACACGGTTCTGGGCTTCCTGCCAAATGCAACAGGTTCTTCCTTCGCAGGCATGTATGTTTCAGGAGCGGCTGAAGTGGCTATCAAGAACATTTTAAATGTAGGTGTCCTCCTGATGTTTTTGCAAGCCAATGGTTGGCTGGGCAAACCAGAAAGTTCCTTCAAGCGGGGTGAGTTCTTCATATTGACGCTGTTGACGTTGTTTGGCATGTATCTGATGATTTCCTCAGGTAATTTCATGTTGTTCTACATCGGTCTTGAAACGGCATCTCTGCCTATGGCTGCCTTGGTTGCTTTTGAGAAATTTCAAAAGAACTCGGCCGAAGCTGGTGCTAAATATGTATTCAACGCTGTATTTTCTTCTGCCATTTTATTGTTCGGAACATCCTTGCTGTACGGCGCTATGGGCTCCTTGTACTACG
Organism: Bacteroidales bacterium; assembly: GCA_035719105.1. Classification (GTDB taxonomy): domain Bacteria; phylum Bacteroidota; class Bacteroidia; order Bacteroidales; family UBA1402; genus UBA8389. The sequence goes on from DASTGN010000004.1 coordinate 763,304, forward strand.
ATGATCTTACCATGTCATTGATATCCAATCCGTTGGTTATTCTGTCCATGGTATTTATCCTGGTTGGATTGTTTTTCAAAATTTCGCTGGTTCCATTTCATTTCTGGACTCCAGACGTTTATCAAGGTGCTCCCACAACAATCACAGCTTACCTGTCCACCATTTCCAAAGGTGCTGCCGTTTTTGCGTTGATGTCTCTTTTGTACAAGGTTTTCGGCAATATGGTCTTTGAATGGCATGCCATCCTCTGGTGGGTGATCGTTATCACCATCACGATTGGTAATATTTTTGCCATGCGTCAAAAGAATCTGAAGCGTTTCCTTGCTTTTTCTTCTGTTTCACAGGCTGGTTACATCGCTTTAAGCGTAATGGCCGGAACACCGCAAGGAATGGCTTCCACCATGTACTACATTCTGGTGTACATATTCTCTAACATGGCTGCCTTCGGGGTGATTTCTGCCATTGAAAATAAAACCGGCAAAATGGAAATGACCGATTATAATGGTCTGTATAAAACCAACCCGAACTTGGCAATTGTCATGATGATTGCTTTGTTTTCGCTTGGTGGTATACCTCCAACGGCAGGTTTCTTCAGTAAATTCTATGTGTTCATGGCAGCTTCTGCCGAACACGAATACGTCTTGGTGTTCATTGCTTTGCTTAATACCATTATTTCTCTGTATTACTACCTCTTGGTAGTCAAGGCTATGTTCATCAATGCTAGCGAACATCCTATAGAAAAATTCTCCAGCGACGGTTATATGAAAATCTCGTTGGTAATTTGCCTCGTAGGTTTGATCGTGCTGGGTTTCACCAGCGGCATCTACGAATACCTCAACGCAGTAGGATTCGGAATTTAAAATCAGGAGTTTTTCTTTATGCAAGAAGCGCCACGGTCATTGGATCGATGGCGCTTCTTTATTTTGTTGAATGACAAGATGCCATTATGTAGGCCTATTACAGGAACGGAACGAGCGATTCCAGCTGATTTCCTCTTGATCCTTTGATCAAAATGGTATAACCCTGTAAAGGTTGTTCGGTCAGATAGGAAATGAATTTCTCAGCTGTTTCAAAAACAGGGTAGTCGCTGCCTGCTTTCATGAATTCCGGGCCTATTAGAAAGACTCGGTCGAAACTGATTTCAGCCAAGTGGAAAGCGAGTCGTTTGTGCTCTTCTTCGCTGAGTTCACCGAGTTCTTTCATACTGCCTAATATCACTGCTTTACGAGGTGCATCGTATTGTTCGAAATTTTGTATTGCTGCCGACATGCTGGTCGGATTGGCGTTGTAAGCATCGATAACCAAAGTGTTCTGCTCCGTCTGTTTAAGTTGAGAGCGGTTGTTGCTCGGTACGTATTCCTGCAATGCAAGGGAAATCTGCTCGGTTGGAACACCGAAGTACATCCCGACACAGACTGCGGCTAGTGCATTTTCCAAATTGTAGGAACCGATCAGATTCGTCTGAGCCTCATGAACGTGTGAGTCGTAGTCGCTGAACCAACGAAGTTTAAGGAAGGGTGAACAAGTAATGGTTTCGCCCCAAAGTGGATAACCGGCTTTGGTTGCGTATTTGATTTCATCGATTCCTTTGGCAATGCTTCGCAGATATGGGTTTTCCATGTTGATGAAAATCTTTCCTCTTTTGGCCCTCAGGTAGTCGTAGAGCTCTCCTTTGGTGCGAATGACGCCTTCGAAAGAGCCGAATCCTTCCAGATGGGCTTTCCCCACATTTGTAATCAATCCAAAGTCAGGGTCGGCGATTTCCACCAGTTCTTTGATTTCTCCCGGGTGGTTGGCGCCCATTTCGATGACGGCGATTTCGTGTTCCGGTTTCAATCTCAAAAGAGTTAACGGAACTCCAATGTGATTGTTCAAATTGCCTTGAGTATATAATAAATTGAATTTCTTACAAAGAACGGATGCCATGAGTTCCTTCGTGGTGGTTTTTCCGTTGGTGCCGGTAATGCCGATGACTGGAATGTTGCATTGTTTACGGTGATGGGCGGCTAAACCTTGAAGGGTTTTAAGGCAATCCTCTACCAGTAGGATACGAGGATCGGTCACTGATTCGAGTTCATCCACTACCGCAAAGCTGGAACCCAGTTCGAGTGCTTGCCTGGCAAAATGATTTCCGTTGAAGTTCTCACCTTTTAGGGCGATGAACAGGGAGCCTGTTGGGCAGTTCCTGCTGTCGGTGGTGACGGTGGAATGTTTTTTGTAGATCTCGTACAGTTCGGTAATGGTGGTCATGGCCAATATTTTTATCAACAAAAATACAGATTAATTTGAGATAAGTGGACAGGCGTATAAATTTTCGCTACAAGCTCATTTTAATATGTTTTTTTGTACATTTGTCCAAAGAGCCCGCTTAATACGCCTTTTGCACAGTTGTCTTTCCCACATTTGATTATGCAATTTTCAGGACAATCATTTACCATCAATATAAAGGGTCGCCTTATGGACCTGAGTGTTCCCAAAGTGATGGGAATTCTGAACGTGACCCCAGATTCGTTTTTTTCGAGCAGTCGCTACATGTCTGAAGAAGGCATTTTATTCCGTGCAAGCCAGATTATTGACGATGGTGCCGATATCCTGGATGTGGGAGCTTGTTCCACGCGGCCGGGTATTGAACTGGTTTCTGAAGAAGAGGAATTGCTTCGATTGCGCTTGGCTTTGCACCTTATCCGCAAACGTTGGCCCAATATGCCCATTTCTGTGGATACTTTTCGTGCCAGGGTTGCCGAAGTGGTGGTGACAGAGTTTGGTGCGGACATCATCAACGACATTTCAGGTGGAGACCTGGATCCAGCGATGTTTCAAACTGTTGCGAAACTGCAAGTGCCCTATATCCTGATGCACATGCAAGGTACGCCGGGGACCATGCAAATGCAGCCGCAATACGATGATATGATGACGGAAATCTGTCAGTACTTTTCTAAAAGGGTGGAGATTTTGAGAAGCCTAGGGGTGAATGATATCATTTTGGACCCGGGATTCGGCTTCGGAAAGACGTTGGATCACAACTATGAATTGCTTAGGAGATTCGATGAATTCGAACTGTTTGGTTTACCGCTTTTAGCTGGTTTGTCTCGCAAGTCCATGATTTATAAAAATTTAGGAGTCAATCCAGAGCAATCTCTAAACGGAACCAGCATCCTGAATACCTTAGCTTTGACCGGAGGCGCCAACATCCTTCGGGTACACGACATTAAAGAAGCGTTGGAATGCGTGAAACTGGTACAAACCTGTAAAACCTCCGGCCTATGCTGATCATGCCCAATCTGAAAGATATCATTGACATTCTGTTGGTGGCATTTCTTCTGTACGCTACGTTCAAAATTATGAAAAGTTCGGGGGCACTTTCCATTTTTACGGGAATTCTCTCCTTTGTAGCTGTTTGGGTATTGGTTTCTTATGTGTTCGAAATGCGCCTGATGGGTGCCATTATGAACAAATTCATCAGTGTAGGTGCCATAGCGCTGATTGTACTTTTTCAAAACGAAATACGTCGGTTCCTGGTTATGTTGGGATCGAGACGCCGTTGGCAAATCATCGGACGTTTTTTTACACAAAAGAAGCTTCCCAAAGACAAATCGGATGCTTTCATCATGCAAATTGTCCTTTCTTGTCAGGAATTCTCCAAGAAAAAAACGGGAGCACTTATCATTTTGGAAGGTAATACCTATCTTGGTGAATACATTCATTCTGGTGAACGTTTGGATGCTGTGTTGAGCGGTCAATTGTTGCAAAACATTTTTTTCAAGAACAGCCCGTTGCACGACGGAGCAGTGATCATTTCTGATTATCGGATCAAGGCTGCCGCCTGCATCTTGCCGGTGGCTCATGATGACAACTTACCCAAAAATCTGGGGCTCAGACATCGAGCTGCATTGGGCATTTCTCAAGTTACCGATGCAATGGCCATTGTGGTTTCCGAAGAAAGCGGTATCATCAGTTTGGCCTACATGGGTGAACTGAAACGCCATCTTAAAATTGAAGATCTCGAACGTTTTTTAGCTGAAAAAATCGTCTAATCATTTTGTAAAGAAAATTGGCAGGATTTTTGTAAAATCACTCATTTTGCTATCTCTATATTGCAAAATAGGTGTATCTTTGCACCCGATATTTAACCCGTTAGAACAAAAATGGACCTTTTACAAAACATGCTTTTACGCGCGCAGGCAAATCCTCAGCGTATCGTTCTTCCCGAAGGAACTGAAATTCGTACTTTAATGGCTGCCAATCAAATTCTCGGCATGCAGGCAGCTCAAATCATATTAATCGGAAACCCAGATGAAATCAAGCATCTGGCAACTGAGAACGGTCTAAAAAACATTGAAAACGCGACTGTGGTTGATCCCAAAAACCACGATAAAAAAGAAGTCTATACCAACTTATTGGTGGAACTTCGCAAAAGCAAAGGGATGACATACGAACAAGCTTCCATATTGACGGAAGATCCCTTGTTCTTGGCTTGCCTGATGATTAAAAACGGTGATGCAGATGGGGAAGTGGCCGGTGCCAGAAATACAACGGGCAATGTACTACGTCCAGCATTCCAAATTGTGAAAACTTTACCAGGAATCAGCGTGGTTTCAGGTGCTTTTCTGATGTTTCTCAAAAATAAATCGTACGGTGAAGAAGGATTGATGGTATTTGCCGATTGCGCCGTTCACCCCAATCCAACCGCTCCCGAATTGGCTCAAATAGCCATTTCAACCGCTCAAACAGCCAGAAGCATCGCAGGCTTTGAACCTAGAGTCGGCATGTTGAGTTTTTCTACTAAAGGCAGCGCTAAGCACGAAATGGTTGACAAAGTAGTGGAAGCTACCCGCATAGCCAAGGAAATGGAACCCGCCCTCCAAATTGACGGAGAACTGCAAGCCGATGCCGCTTTGGTTCCAGATGTAGCTGCCAGCAAAGCACCGGGCAGCACTGTAGCAGGCAAGGCTAACGTTTTAGTATTCCCGACACTGGAAACAGGAAACATCGCCTACAAACTCGTACAACGTTTGGCCGAAGCAGAGGCTGTAGGCCCCATTCTTCAAGGTATGGCTGCTCCGATCAACGATCTTTCGCGCGGATGTTCCGTGGATGATGTCTACAAAATGGTTATCATCACTTCCAATCAGGCAATAGGTATTAAGAAATAGGTTAACAAAAATTCGACAAACATGAAGGTATTGGTTTTAAATTGCGGAAGCAGCTCCATCAAATACAAGCTTATTGATATGGAGAAACACGAAATGCTCGCTCAGGGTGGCATTGAAAAGATTGGCATGAAGGATTCGTTCCTTAAGCTGGTGACTCCCGAAGATAAAAAGGTGGTTCTCGAAAAAAGTATACCCGAACATCAAACCGGTGTAGACTTTATTCTGGAAGTTTTGACAAGCCCTGAGAATGGTTGCTTGAAATCCCTTAAGGAAATTGATGCGGTAGGTCACCGTGTCGTTCACGGAGGTGAAAAGTTCAATGCCAGTATTCGGATCAACCAAGCAGTTTTGGATCAGATCAAGGAATGCTTTGACCTGGCTCCCTTGCACAATCCAGCCAATTTAATCGGTATCGAAGCTGTTGAAAAATCATTGCCGGGTATTCCTCAGGTTGCCGTTTTCGACACTGCCTTCCATCAGACCATGCCTCCCAAGGCCTACATGTATGGCTTACCTTACGAGTATTACGAAAAATATGCCATCCGTCGTTACGGTTTTCATGGAACGAGCCACCGCTACGTTTCCAAAAAAGCTTGTGAGATCTTAGGTGTAAATTATGAAGATCAAAAAATAATTACCGCACATATTGGGAACGGTGCTTCCATCACAGCCATTAAGAATGGGGTATCCATCGATACTTCCATGGGCATGACCCCGGTGGACGGATTGTTGATGGGTACTCGTACCGGCGAAATTGACGGTGGTGTTTTGACCTTTCTGGCAGAAAAGGAACATTTAAGTGCATCCAAACTGAGTGATGTGATGAATAAGAAAAGCGGAGTGCTGGGCATATCCGGCTTATCATCTGACATGCGAGAAATTGAAGCCGCTGTGTTTGCTGGTCATCCACGTGCCAAATTGGCCATCGACATGTACAACTACCGCATCAAAAAGTTTGTGGGTTCCTACGCAGCTGCAATGGGTGGTCTGGACATCCTCGTATTTACAGGTGGTGTAGGGGAGAATCAATGGGCAACCCGTGCTGCTGTTTGCAAAAACATGGAATTTATGGGCATCCAATTTGATTACGATAAAAATGATGGTTGCAGGGGCAAGGAAATCATTCTTTCCACACCTGACTCCAAAGTGGTCGTCATCGTTGTTCCGACAGATGAGGAAATGATGATAGCCATCGACACGGAGACAATCCTATCGAAATAAAATTTATTTAGGGATTTTAAAAAAGCCGATTTGCAAAAGTCGGCTTTTTTTATTCTTCGAAACGAAGCAATTCGAAATCGGTACCGTCGAAACTGGCATAGGTGAACAGGTGAAACCAATCTCCCAGAATGATCACCCGACTTTTTCCAGAAATCATGAGGTCCAATAAGATGTGACGGTGACCGAAAATGTAGAAATCGGCAGCGTCGGTGCCTTTTAATGTGGCCTCTTTTTTAGAAAACTGAATCAGGTATTCCTTGTCTTCGCCCAGGTAAACTTCTGGGTTGTATTCACGCTTTTTGCGGCTGTGCTTGGCCCAGTTCAAGCCAAACTTCATTCCTAAGTCCGGGTGCATCCAGGAAAACAGTTTCTGGCTCACTTTGCTGTGGAAAACCTTACGGAGCATTCTGAATTGCTTGGATGGATCTCCAAGGCCATCCCCATGCGCGAGGTAAAACTTTTTGCCCTGAATGGTGATTTCCATCTCCTGAAAGTAAACAGTTACACCTAATTCGTTCTGAACATAATTGAACAGCCAGATGTCGTGATTACCCGAGAACCAATAAACCGGAATTCCGGCATCGGTAAATTCGGCTATTTTACCAAAAAAACGGCAATATCCTTTCGGTACGACTTGCTTGTATTCAAACCAAAAATCTATCATATCGCCCAATAAATAGAGGGCTTCGCAATTCGGTCGGATACTGTCCATCCAACGAACCAATTTTTTTTCATTGGCCAGTCTGTCTTCCAGATACAGCGAACCCAGGTGGGCATCCGATACGAAATAGGTCTTCATGCCTGGCAGGTTAGAGGAATCCGAGTTCCAGTTTTGCTTCTTCGCTCATCATGTCCTTATCCCAGGCAGGGTCAAAGACCAAATTGATGGTGAGATTCTTGACACCTTCCACGGATTCTACCTTCATTCGGACATCTTCCAAAATAAAATCAGCTGCCGGGCAATTTGGAGCAGTAAAGGTCATATCGAGCAAGACTTCGCCTTCTGTGGGAATTTCAATCTTGTAAATCATCCCCAGGTCGTAAATGTTGACAGGGATTTCTGGATCGTACACTGTTTTTAGCATGCGTACGATGGCTTCTTCTGTATGTAATAATGGAGTTTCCATATATGCGGGTTTTGCAACAAAGATAGAGGTTTTTCTGAAAAATAATCGTTTATCAAAGTTTGCCTTCATCCGCATAACTGTAATAGCTGCTTTCGCAAATTACGAGATGATCGGTAAGCTGCATGTCTAAGTTTTGACAAGCGAGTTTGAGTTTTTGAGTGATTTTGTCATCGCATGAGCTTGGATAGGGGTTTCCCGACGGGTGATTGTGGCATAAAACCAAGGAGGAAGCCAACTTTCCAAGTGCATGCTTTAGTACTATTTTTGGATCTACGGTGGTTTCGGATACTCCACCATGACTGATGCGTATGGTATCAATGATGCGGTGTTGGTTGTTCATTAGAAGCACCCAACATTCTTCGTGGTCGAGATCGGCCATTTTTGAATGAAACAATTCGTAAATGTCCCTGCTGTTGCGAATTTGAATCCGCTTTACCACTTCCGACGTGCGTCGACGTTTCCCAATCTCCAGTGCGGCGACTATGGTGACAGCCTTGACAGGACCCACGCCGTGGAACTCCTTGCACATGGTTTCTATGCTGAGTTTTCCCAGTTCATTCAGGTTGTTGTTTGCGGCTACCAAAATACGTTTAGCCAAGTCTACTGCACTTTCCCTGGTGGTACCCGAACCCAGCAGAATCGCCAGTAGTTCGGCATTACTGAGTGCCTCGACCCCGTTTTTCATCAGCTTTTCTCTTGGCCTGTCGTCCAATGCCCATTCGCGTATGCTGAACCGGCCCTCCAATTCATCGCTGTCTTCTTTCATCTTTATTGAATTTAGTTTTCAACAAAGATACAATAAAATAACAAAAAAGAAATATAATATCACGAAAAAAACCGGAACGTTTCAATTGATTCCGGTTTCAATAAGGTTTAGCGCACGCGTTCTGCGTATGAACCGTCTCTGGTGTCCACTTTGATTTTTTCGCCTACTTCAATGAACAGGGGAACACGGACGGTTGCTCCTGTTTCGACGGTAGCGGGTTTCAATGTATTGGTGGCCGTATCTCCACGGAGACCTGGCTCAGTGTAAGTTACCTCAAGAATCACATGGGTTGGCATGTCAGCATACAAAACAGTTTCTGACTCAGCATGTAAAACCACTTCCAAATGATCACCTTCTTTCATGAATTCGACACCATTGATGCAATCTTTGTTGATGGAAATTTGTTCGAATGTTTCGTTGTTCATGAAGTTGTAACCCATATCATCTTTATAAAGAAATTGATAGGGTCTGCGTTCGATGCGAACTTCTTCAATCTTTACTCCGGCGTTGAAAGTGCGTTCCAAAGTGCGTCCAGTAACGACGTTTTTCATTTTTGTGCGCACAAAAGCAGCACCTTTGCCTGGTTTGACATGTAGGAATTCGGTGATGAAGTAATACTGCCCGTCTATGTCGAGACACATGCCGTTGCGGATGTCAGCTGTAGTTGCCATTTTATAATGTATTGATTTTAATTTGTTTCGCTTTTTTCAAAAAGGAGTGCAAATATCGGAACAATCTCCAAATTAAGCAAATTTTGGTACATTTTCGTACGCAGTTCAAAAAAATAGCTCGAAGGGTTGCGAATTGCCAAAAATAGTTCTACTTTTGCAAGCCGAAAACGCATATAATAAATAACAGAACATCATATCCATCAGTCTTATGAAAAGGACCTTCCAACCCTCTAACAGAAAAAGAGCGAACAAACATGGTTTTCGCTCCAGAATGGCTTCCGCAAACGGACGTCGCGTATTAGCCAACCGTCGTGCAAACGGTCGTAAGAAATTAACCGTTTCCGATGAAGAACGTCTGAGAGGTTAAAAGAAACCCTTTGAAAAATAAATAAAAAAGTAAAGATCGAGAGGTCTTTACTTTTTTTGTTTAATGGCCAGCCTTTCTTTGTTTTTTAGTACTTTTGAACATTCCCAAAATCGAGTTTCCAAAATGGTGGTAATATGAGATACGCTATTAAACGCATCCTTAAACATGTTCTGATTTTTGCGCTGATACTCACTGCGCTGTTGATTGCTGTGACCTTTTCGCTAAGAAGTTATACCCAACACGATTCCGTCATCGTTGTGCCTGATGTCACTACCCTGACTGTGGATGAAGCTTCGCCCTTCATCGATAAAAAAGGTTTGCGCTACAAAATTGTGGATTCCATACGCGTTTCTACAGCCAGACCAGGTGTCATTCTGGAACAAAAACCACTTCCAGGTTCACGAGTCAAGCAGAATCGCTTTATATTCCTCACCATCAACGCAACCTCAGAAGAAAAAATCATTTTCCCCGATGTCAAGGATTTTTCTCAGCGTCAAGCAGTTGCTACGCTCGAAGCCAATGGTATCCACGTTGGCAGCATCGAATTCATGCCTTCGGAATACCGGGATTTGGTGCTTGGTGTCCGTTATCAAGGTAGAAATATCCCTGCTGGATTCCGCTTGCCAAAGAATTCTTCTGTCACTTTAGTGGTAGGGCAGGGCGCTACTGTCGGTGAAATCACCGTGCCCAGTTTGCACGGTTGTTACATGCTGGAAGCCAATGAAAGGGCTCATGCCAGCAGCTTGAACATTGGCAACATCTATTACGACGTGACCCCGGTCAACTCAGATGCTGCGAAGAAATACAAAATATACAGACAAGTTCCTATTACCGGCAGTTCAGCGAGTGTCGGAAAAAATATTGATGTATGGATGACGACGGACGAAAACATATTGCAGGAACCGGACGAAGTGTTCGTTCCCGAAGACACGGTTGGAACCAATAACTGATCCATGCTTGAAGAAATGATTGATCTGACCGAAGATCCGGATGAAATCGATTATATTGACGACGAACCGGATGACGAGCCTGTTTCTACCGAACTGGAAAACGTGGGACAGCTTTACGAACAATACCGTTTTGTAGCCGATGCCGGCCAAACGTTGCTCCGTATCGATAAATTTTTGGTTTGCCGCATCACCAAAGTTTCCCGCAACCGAATTCAGGACGCAGCCGATGCTGGTTTTGTCATGGTAAATGGTGTATCGGTAAAGTCCAATTATCGGGTGAAGCCGAACGATGTCGTGACTGTAATGGTGACCCGACCACCAATCGATACCGAACTGATTCCGGAAGATATTCCGCTCGACATTCTTTACGAGGACAACGACCTGCTGGTTGTGAACAAACCAGCCGGTATGGTGGTGCATCCTGGCCACGGCAATTTCAATGGTACTTTAGTGAACGCATTGGCTTGGTATTTCAAGGAACACCCCGAATTTCCTACCGACGATCCCCGTCCAGGCTTGGTACACCGCATTGACAAAAATACCTCTGGTTTGTTGGTCGTAGCCAAAAATCCTGAAGCAAAAGCTCATTTGGGTTGGCAATTTTTCCACAAAACAACCCATCGACTTTATACAACGTTGGTTTGGGGAACGATGCCGGCAGAAACGGGTACCATTATCGGAAATATCGGACGCAATCCAAAAGATCGTCTGCAAATGACTGTATTTGAAGATGGTAGTGATGGCAAACCTGCTGTAACACATTATCGGGTCTTGGAAAATCTCGGTTATGTATCCTTGATCGAATGCCGTTTGGAAACAGGTAGAACCCACCAGATTCGTGCCCATATGAAACACATCGGTCATCCGATTTTCAACGATTTCCGATATGGAGGAAATGAAATATTAAAGGGTACAACCTTTGCCAAATACAAGCAATTTGTCAAAAATTGTTTCGATATTTGTCCTAGGCAAGCCCTTCACGCCAGAACCCTTGGATTCAAGCATCCAGTGACTGGAGAGGAGATGCTTTTCGAGTGTCCGCTGCCAGAAGATATGACTGCCTTAATTGAAAAATGGAAAGGCTATGTGGCCTTCAGAGATATAGAATAATCATGGAATTACGTAAAATTGCCATCGTTTGCGGGGGTGATTCCTCCGAAATGGAAATTTCCCTCAAAAGTGCCCACGGGTTAAATTCGTTCATCAATCACGACCTGTATCGAGTTTGGATCATTGTGATTCAATCTGGCAACTGGTATGTCCGGCTGGACGAAAAGCGAACAGCTCCCATTGACAAGAACGACTTTAGTTTCAACAACGAAGGGACAAGAACCAGATTCGACTTTGCTTGGATCACCATTCACGGCACACCCGGTGAAGATGGTAGACTACAAGGTTATTTCGATCTGATTGGCTTGCCATACAGCTGTTGTGGCGTTCTGGCAGCATCCATTACGTTCAATAAGTTTGTCTGCAATCAATTCTTAAAGGGTTTCGGAGTGAAAATTGCCGAATCCGTCCTGTTGCGTCGTGGCCAGACCATCACCGACGAGCAAGTCGTAGAAACCATCGGACTGCCATGTTTCATCAAGTGTAATGTAGGCGGTTCCAGCTTTGGCGTGACCAAAGTCAAGTTGGTTACTGAGATTCAAGCTGCGATTGACCGAGCCTTTGCCGAAGGGCCTGAAGTCATCATCGAAGCATTCATGAGCGGAACAGAAGTCACCTGTGGTTGCTACAAGACCAAAAAAGCAACCCACCTTCTACCGGTTACCGAAGTGGTGAGTGAGAACGAGTTTTTTGATTATGATGCCAAATATAAGGGGCAAGTTCAGGAAATCACACCCGCCCGAATTACTGACGAAACCAGAGACCGCATCCAATCCATCACTTCGCACATTTACGACATACTTGGTTGTAAAGGCATCATTCGTGCCGATTACATCATCACCAAGGATGGCATTAAGTTGCTTGAAGTCAATACCACACCCGGCATGACTACCACCAGTTTCATTCCCCAACAGGTTGCTGCGGCCGGAATGGATATGGGCGACGTCATGGCTGAAATCATCGAAGATAGTTTCAATTAATAAATAGGCCTTATGGAATCCCACAAATACGATGATATCCGCCCTTTTAGGGACGAAGAATTGCCTGATGCCATCAACCGTCTTTTGCAGGACCCCATGTTCAATGCAGTCCTTCAGCATGTGGCACCCATCCTTCCGCTGGAAAAACTGAAATCAGATCTGCGTGCGCTTAAAACCATTTACGAATTTCAACATACGGTCATCCATACTTTTGTAACCGGATTGGGCAAAAGAACTTGCGATGCTCTGGATTTGGCTGGATTCAAATACCTTGACAAGTCCAAAAGCTACACCTATGTGACCAACCACAGGGATATCGTATTGGATTCGGCTTTTTTGAATATTCTAATGATTGACAAAGGTATCGACACCTTCGAAATAGCCATTGGCGACAATTTGTTGATACACCCCTGGATCAGTGATTTGGTGCGCATCAACAAAAGCTTCCTCGTAAAAAGAGACTTGCCGGTTCGGCAACAATTGGCCTGTTCATTAGAGCTCTCCTCCTACATTTACAATCGGGTAGTAGAGAATAACGTTTCTGTTTGGATGGCCCAACGGGAAGGTAGAGCGAAGGATTCAGACGACCGTACTCAAGAAAGTGTCCTGAAGATGTTAAATTTGGGGGGTAGCGGTAGCGTTTTAGAAAATCTGGCATCTTTGAATTTAGTACCTGTTACCATTTCGTATGAATACGATCCTTGTGACTACCTTAAAGCCAAAGAAATGCAGCTGAAAAGAGATGATCCGGATTTTAAAAAGACACAAAAAGAAGATCTCTTGAACATGATGACGGGTATGATGGGATACAAAGGACGGGTTTTTTACAAGATCAGCCCCTGCATCTCGAACGAACTTCTAAACATGGAGAGTGAAATGCACAAGAACGAATTGTTTTCCAAAATTGCCAAACTGATGGACAATCGGATTCATCGGAACTACCATCTGTATCCGGGCAATTACATTGCCACCGACATGCTTGATGGTTTGGATACCTTTGCCCACTGCTATTCGGTTAAGGAGAAAGAACAATTCGCTTCTTATCTCGAAAAACAATTGAGCAAGATCGATCTTGAAGGAAAGGATGAAACTTTCTTACGTAAGAGAATGCTTGAAATGTACTCGAATCCGCTTAAAAATAAACTGGAAGCAGATAAAAAATAAAATCGACAGGACGTAAACTATGAAAAGAAGAATTTATGTTTTGGCAATGGCATGTTTGGCTTTTGCCTTGACCTCTTGCCTGAATCAAGGTGACGATTCGAACGTTAAACCGGATTACATTTGTATGGTGAATGTCACAACTGGTGGCGTTAATCCTGTGTTTCAAATGGATGGAGGTTCATTTCTAACTCCGGATGCAACGATGCCAGCCGATACCTTTCAGGTGGGCGAACGTTATTTTATTGACTTTTATTTGGGGGACTCGACAAACCATACCCCTGGAACATACCCCATTAGCCTGATACGCTATAATAAGACGATCGTGAAAAACATGATTGAGCTTCAAAAAGACTCTGTTGATTTATGGGGTAACAAACCAATTGGCAATTTATATCCTTCGTTTTCCGGACACTATTTCAACGCATTTTTTGTATCCTATGCCGGACTAACGACTCCGAATACCTTTGAGTTTATACGAATGAAGGCTGACGAACATACTTCACCGACTGATACGGTTCCCAATTTGTCTTTCCATTTGCGCCACAATGTAGAGTCTGTGGCAACCGGTATGGTCTATTACCGCATTTACAGCTTTGATGTAAGCAGTCTTACTACAGAGTTTCCGAATGCATATAAATTCAAAATCAAAGTCAGTTGGGATGACGCCAATTTTGGTTGGTCGAATTATACCCAATATTATATTCCAAATCAACAAATAACCTTACCGGACCTACTTTCCACCAATAGAAAAAGCATAGATTTAGAACCGGTATCGTTCTAACTTAAACTTGCTTTATGCCCAAATTCTACGGTTATTCGATTCTTTCTGTCTTGGCACTTTTCTTTGCCACAGGCTGTACGAACGAAGACTTGAGCAACAACACCTACTACGAAAGTGCCTGGTGTGTGGTTCAAGGCAGGGGCAGCCAAATCTCACTTCTGACCGATCAGAAAGATATTCTAAAACCGACTGAATCACTGGATAGTGCCCATTTCCAGGCTGGTGATCGCTATCGTGTTTTATACATTACGTTGGGTAATCAAGCCAATTATTCTACAGTTTCCGGTTCTAAATTGGTGAAGATATCAGGAGTACCACAACCGGTTTTGGTTTCAGACGTGATCCAACACAGTTTGTTCTCGGGTTCCATCATGGATACTGTTTTGCTGAATGACAAGCCATTTTTAGGAGGTGGCTTTCTAAATTTTGATTTCAAATTTCGTGCTTCCAATTCGGTCATCAAACATGGTATTTACCTGTTGCAGGATTCCTTGGTCCATCGTAAAATGTACCTTCGGTTTGGGCATCACGCCAACAACGATGTGACAGGTCCTTTGGAATCGGCATTGGCCTCCTTTCCAATCTCAAGTCTAAAGCATGCCTCAGATGCTGACAGTTTGATTATCTCGTTGCTGGGTGATACCAAATTTCAAAACAATCGGGTTGCATTAAAGGACACTCTATAAAGTTGGTTTAAGATTCCTCTTTTTCCACCATTGGTTTTTCATCGGTCGGGTGTTCGTTTTCTTCTGTAGGCGTGGAGACTAATTGCTCAATGAATTCCTTGTCAATGATGAAGCGCACGTAATAGGAAATAATCAGCGTGGTCATCGGCAAGGCAATAATCATTCCGACTACCCCGAAAAGAGAACCCCAAATGGACAACGATAAAAGAATGATGGCTGGGTGGAGTCCCATTGCTTTACCCAGAATTTTTGGATTCAAGATGAGTTCTATAACGACTTGCATGACCACAAATACTGCCAAGACGGACATCAAGACCCAGAAAAAAGGTTGATGATACTCGGCTGATTTGACGGCTGCAAGCATGATAGCAGGAATCAGGGCAAGGGTTTGCAGATAGGGTACCAGATGCATGACTCCAACCAACAATCCCAATACGATACCTAAAGGCAACCCGACCAAACTGAATCCGATGGCGTACAGAATTCCTACAATAAGCGCAATTAATCCTTGGCCGCGGAAATAATGGTTCATCCCTTCTTTCAGATCTTCACCGACTTGAAGCACAAAAAGTCTGTAGTTCTTAGGAATCAGATTGATCCAACCTTCTGTGATTTTTTCGTAATCTTTCAATATGAAAATCAGGTACAACAAAACAACGAACACCACAAAGATGTTCAAAATTAGGCTGGATGCTCCAGACATCACATCCCAAAGCCTTGGCAGAATCGATTTGACAAAGCCTTCTAAGTTGTCAAAATTGAACTGGCTCTGAATATCTATGGACTTCAGGAAGTTACGTATGCTTTCGATTAATTGCGGAGGGAATGTCCATTCTTGTTGTGGATCTTTTAAAAAGGCAGCGATGAGAATGCCTGCCCGCTGAGATTGTTCAATGATGGGCGGAATGAGAAAATAGATCGCAGCAGTCAATGCGCCGAAAACGGTGGTCAATGTAGCGATGATGGAAGGGATTCTAAATTTGAAATGCAACTTGTACTGAAAGAATCCCACCAATGGATACATCAGGTAAGCTAAGAGCCAAGCAATGAGAAAAGGCAGTAACACTTCGCTCAAACGATTCACCAACAAACCTGCGGCTACGACAATCAGGATGCCGATAATGATGCGGACAACACGGTCCAGTGTAAAGGGTTTTGTGTTCCGGGGGCTCATAATGTCATTATTTTTATACAAATATACCTAAAAACAACATTGAACGACGCTAGGAATGTTTTCGCAGGTTATCTTTGTATAAAAATCAATCTTTGTGAATATCCATAGAGTACTGTTGCTTCTTTGCATATCCATGTCGGCTTCTGCGCAAAATTTAAGTGTTTTTCGTTCGAAACCTTATGAACACGCTTCTGTCAGTGTTTGCGTACTTGATTTGAATAGCCCCAAAACAATTGCTCAATACCAACAGGCATTAAGTGTGACGCCTGCTTCGGTCCTTAAACTTCTGACCACTGGAGCAGCCTTGGAAATATTGGGCCTTGATTTCAAGTTTGAAACCAGAGGGTTGATCACCGGTGAAATCAAAAATAGTCAACTGACTGGTGATTTGCTGATTCAGGGTGGTGGTGACCCCAGCTTGGGTTCCAGGCAGATTTCTGACAAACCAGGTGCATTTTTGGCAGATTGGGTTCAAGCGGTACAGCGTGCAGGCATTAAGAAAATTGATGGACGGATTTTAGTAGACCCCAGCGCTTTCGATGATGAAGGGGTTTCACCATTCTGGCTTTGGGAAGACATCGGAAATTACTATGCTACTGGCATTTATGGCCTGAACGTATTTGACAATAGTTTTAAGTTGGAACTGAAATCTGGAAAAGCGGGCACAAAAGCCGAAATTTCCGGCATGACACCTTATATATTGGGTCTTAACATCGAAAATCATTTATTGGCTGCCGACAACAGTTTGGATAGCGCTTATTTATACGGTGCACCCTATCAGTACGAAATGCGTTTGTTTGGAACGATGCCAGCTAACCGAACCGACTTTTCGATTCGGGGACAGATACCCGACCCTTCCACCTATTTGGCATTACGCTTGAAAGAGGAACTTCAGCGAGCTGGTATCGTTGTGGATGGTGAAGCCTTATCCACTCGGTTGCTTAATTATAGACCATCTAATCTTGGTCAAACCCTTTTTAAAACCCAATCCGAGCCTTTATCGCAGTTAATCCGCATTATTCATGGAAAAAGCGATAACTTCTATACCGAATGTTTGTTGCGCCGACTTGCTTGTTCGGTTTCCGATAAACCAGGTAGTGCAGGGGAGGGGATCCGGGTGGTCAAAACGTTCTGGCAAAAAAAAGGGTTGGATTTGAGTGCCTTGTCCATGTATGACGCCTGTGGACTCTCGCCTAACGACCGCATTTCTGCCGAACTGTTGGCAAAGATTTTAAAATTAATGGCCTCCAATTCGGTTTTTGTGGAATCTTTACCGATGGCAGGAGTGGAAGGTACCGTTTCTGGTTTCCTGAAAGGTACCAAATTGGAAGGGAATCTTCGGCTTAAAAGCGGTTCCAACCAAGTTGTGAATTCTTATGCAGGTTATTACCGTAAAAACGGGAAGGCTTACGCGTTGGTCATGATGGTCAACTATGCGAATGAAAGCCGGTCTAGAATTCGAAAGGATATGGAAACTTTTTTACTTTCACTGTGAATTTTTTAGTAAATTTGTAGCATCAAATTCCGCTGTAATTTGCTCAAAATGATATGTCCAAACTATTTATAGTACCCACCCCGGTTGGCAATCTGGAGGACATCACCCTCAGGGCGCTCAGAATTCTGAAGGAATGTGACCTCATCCTTGCTGAAGACACTCGCACCACCTCTCATTTATTAAAACATTTCAATATCGAGACTCCAATGATGTCTCACCATAAGTTCAACGAACACAAAACCGTGGATCAGGTAGCAGATCGCATTTTAGCCGGTGAAACCATTGCCTTGGTTTCAGACGCTGGTACTCCTGGTATTTCCGACCCTGGGTTTCTTTTGGTACGCCAATGTGTATCAAAAGGCGTGGAAATTGAATGTTTGCCCGGTGCCACGGCTTTTGTTCCAGCTTTGGTGGATTCTGGTCTGCCGACCGATCGATTCCATTTTGAGGGTTTTCTTCCGGTCAAGAAAGGCAGACAAACCCGTTTAAAGGAATTGGCCGTATTGCCGGTAACCTTTGTTCTTTACGAGTCTCCCTATCGAGTATTGAAAACCCTTGCCCAACTCGCTGAATTTTGCGGACCTGAACGAAAGGTTTCTGCCAGCCGTGAAATCAGCAAAATGTTTGAACAAACTGTTCGGGGAAGTTTGCAGGAGCTGACGGAACATTTTACAAAAACCGAACCTCGGGGCGAATTTGTTCTGGTGGTAGCTGGTTTGGAAAATTAAACCATTAACGTTTAAATTGACAAAACGTATGAAAAATTGGATGTTTTGCCTGCTGGTGCCCATGGTGCTGACGGCTTGCAATTACAAAACAGACGCTTACAAGTCGCTGGAACAGGAAAAAGATTCCTTGTTACTCGAAGAACAGAAGAAAACAGCACAGTTGAACCAGGTTTTGGCCGTGATGAATCTGATTGAAGATAACTTCACCCAAATTCGCGCTGCCGAAGATTTCGTGTCTTTCCAAACAGGGCAGGAACAACTGACGGAAGATAGCATGCAACGGGTCGTTGAGAATCTGGATCTGATTAAAACAACTTTGACCGATAATAGAAAGCAAATTGCATCGCTCAAGAAACAATTGGACAAAAGCAAGTCTTCTTCCAGGGATTTGAAAAAACTCATTGAACGGTTGAACAGTAAAATCGAAGAACACACGCAACTCATCACGAGGCTTCAAGAAGAGTTGGCGTTAAAAGACATTCGAATCGCTGAACTTGACCAATTGGTTACCGAATTGAACACCAGCTTGACCGACGTTCAGGAAAACGTAGTGCAAAAAGAAAGGACCATCGCTACACAGGATGCACAGCTCAACAAAGTCTGGTATGTTTTTGGAACCCGCAAGGAACTCAAAGAACAGGAGATTTTCACCAGAAACGGTTTATTGGAAGAAGGGTTTAACAAAAGTTACTTTTTGGAATCGGATATACGCAAAGTGTCAGAAATCTCACTTTATTCCAAAAAGGCCAAATTGCTCACTAATCATCCTGCAAGCAGTTATGTTTTAGAGAAAGTGAACGATTATTTGGTGTTGAAGATTACAAATCCGAACAAATTCTGGGAGATATCGCACTACTTAGTTATTGAAGTGGATTAATTCTTGCATTTTTTTACTTCAACCGCTCGTCTTTTTGAAAGCACCGAGTCAGTTTTAAGGCTGATTCGGTGCCTTTTTTTTTCTATTTTGCGGAAAACGGAAACTAATATTTTTATCAAATATGATTAATATATTATATGTAAGTTAAATAATCTGTATTTGAGGTATTTTTTAGTATAAAATATAGGGAGTTGTTTAAAATATGTTTTAACAATTCGCCCTATTGTTATAATTGTATAAAAATCAGATTATCAATCGAATAAATTGTTAACAAGTGGCATATTTCATCTTTTATACCTCTGAAACCCCATAAAATGAGGGCTTCATCAATGCTTTTTTCATTTAATCACCTATTTTATCTTTCCACTCAGTTGTAATTATATTCAATTAAAGTGTATATATTTGCCTGACTGGTTAAATAGAGTTAATTAATTCGACCCGGGGAAAACAATCTTAACAATCCCTCGAGCCGTTATTTTTAGCGTTCAGCTGGTGAGGAACTTATTTTTTTAATTAATACAAACGAGAAATCTATGAGAAAACTAGTGTTCTTATTAGCTTGCCTATTTTGGGTGGGCATAGGTTTGGTTAATGCTCAATCAAAATCGATAGCCGGTAAGGTTGTTTCGGGAGATGATGGGCAACCTGTGGTAGGTGCTACCATCAGAGTGAAAGGTGCCGCAGGCGGTACCATTACCGATGCAGTTGGTGAGTTCAAGTTGAACATACCTTCATCAGCAAAAACGCTGGTAGTTAGCTATATAGGTATGCTGACTCAAGAATTAGAAGCACGTGATAATATGATTGTCACGCTTCAGCCAGACTCAAAACAAGTCAACGAGGTGGTAGTAATCGGTACTGCGCTGGGTATTAAACGCCAACAACGAGAAGTTGGATATGCAGCGACCACCATTAAGAGCAATTTTATTACACAGGCAAACTCAGTCAATGTGCAGCAAGCTTTGAATGGAAAAGTTTCAGGTTTGAACATTACAACCGTAAACAGTGGTGTGTTTGAAGATGCAAAAATTAACATTCGCGGTATTCGTTCACTTACAGGTAACAATCAACCCATGTTGGTATTGGATGGTGCTCCTGTCAGCTTGAGCTACCTCTACTCCATTGCTCCTGAAGACATCCAGGAAATCACTGTACTAAAGAGCGGTGCTTCGGCAGCTCTATATGGTCCGGATGCTGTAAATGGTGTTATAATGGTAACCACCAAGAAAGGTGATACTGATAATACCAAAGTTTCATTGACTTCATCCATGCAGATGAGCAGTGTAGCTTACTTCCCAAAACTTCAGTCTATTTTCGGTGCTGGCGCTGGTGAAGTTCAAGATGAATTCGGAAATTATGGTTATGTTCCTTACGAAAACCAACAATATGGCCCACGTTACGATGGAACAATGCAAGATATTGGTATTACCCTAGAAGATGGATCTGTTTTGAGAGGTCCTTATTCCAATAAATATGGCTCCGATAAGGTGAAATTTTGGAATACAGGTTACACCTTCCAGAATGCAGTATCCTTATCCAGCAAAGATTTCTTTTTCAGTTTGTCCAATGCGGACATCCGTGGTTTGATGCCAAACGACAAGAATAGAAGAACTACAATGCGTTTCAATTCTGGCAAACAATACAACAACTTGACACTTGCTTATAACGTAAATTATACAAACTCTCAGTGGGACGTTGTTGATGAAAGCTTGATGCCTGATTTGACTCAAAGTTCCTACACTGGTAGTATACTTTCCCAAATCATGCAGGTCCCTGGAAATGTTCCTTTGATTTCTGTCTATGGAGATAAGAATAGTAAATGGAGCAAATATGAAAACTATTTCAATGAATTTGCAATCAATCCTTTCTGGATTATTGACAATCTCCGTCAGAAGGGTACGAGTCACGAAATGGTTGGAACGTTTGATGCCACCTATACCTTTGCTAAATGGTTGAAAGCCAATTTAAAGGCCAGCACCAACTTCACCACTTCCTATACAAAGAGTTCGATGGGTGCAATGTCTGTTTCAGACTGGACTTTGGCAAATCGTGATAATACTTCTTACCACAACCAAGCAGGTGAAGTTTTTACTTCGCAAACCACCAACAGCCGTATGAACCTCGACTATTATCTTAATGGTGAATACGACGCAACCAGCGACCTCACTGTCAAGTATGTATTGGGGGGATCTACCCGTCAAACCGACTACGCCAATGTTTATGTCGGAGGTTACAATCTAACAGTACCCAACTTGTATAATGTATCTGTACGTTCCGGTGATGCTTATGTTCCCGCTGGTACAGCCAATGCTACCATTCAGACACGTTTGCTATCTGCGTATGGCAACTTGACCTTTGGCTACAAGAAGTATTTGTACCTCGAATTAACAGGACGAAACGACTGGGATAGCCGCTTACTCTCTAAAAATCGTTCCGTATTTTACCCGGCTGCCAATGTCTCTGCCATTCTTTCGGACATTTTGCCTGAATTGAAAGAAGGTGATATCAACTACTTGAAAGTTCGTTCTGCATGGAGCAAATCCGGTAACGTTAACTTGGCTGCATACCAATTAAATCCCACTTTTGCATTAGGAGTTGGTTTCCCGTTTGGAAGTAATGTAGGTTATACTGCTGGCAACACCATACCCAGTCTGAACCTGTTGCCCGAATATGTTGAAACCATCGAAGCTGGTGTGGAATTAGGCTTATTTGAAGACAGAATCCATTTGGATCTTTCTGCTTACAACCAGAACAATACCAATCAGATTCTATCAGTTACACAATCTTGGACTACTGGTTATCCGACTGGTTTATCCAATGCAGCTAGTTTCCGCAATTATGGTGCTGAATTGGAAGTCAATGTTACTCCTCTTGTAAAAATAGGTTCGGGTGACTTAAATTTGAAGTTCAATGCTTCGTACAATGACAATAAAGTAACAAGTACATTGAATGACAATCCTGTTGTTCTTTCAGGTAATAGCAACTTTATTCAAAATGCAGCCAGTAACCCCACCATCAATAACATTGCATTGGTAGGACAATCTGCTTTTGCATTCCAAATGACTGATTATGTTCGTGATCCTAAAACTGGAAAGGTCATCGTTGATGCAACAACCGGTAATCCTGCTTTGGCTAGCGAAATGGTTGTAAAAGGTAGAACCATGCCGAAATGGATTGTTGGTATTACACCTTCATACAATATTGGTCATTTTAATATCTCAATGACTTGGGATTTCAAGACAGGTCACAATTTTTATGCCGGACAAGGTGCCGATATGGACTTTGCAGGTATTTCAGCCCGTTCAGCACAATATGGACGTGAACGCTTCGTTTTCCCGAACTCAGTTTATAAGAGTGGAAAGGATGAAAGTGGAAATCCAATTTATTCAAACAACACCAATATACTTGTGTCGGACGGCAACTATGGTTTCTGGACAGGTAAGACCACCAATACAGGTATCGCAACCAATTATTTCGCCAGTGCAGCTGCTTGGAGACTTCGCGAATTGAATGTAACCTACAACCTGCCTAAGGAAATGCTAAAGGAAACAAAATACCTATCAGCAGCTTCAATCAGTCTCGTAGGAAAGAATCTGCTCATGTTTGTTCCTTCTTCCAACCAATGGGGTGATCCTGAATTCAACTTCTCATCATCCGGTAACACCATGGGTATCAGCAGTACCTATCAATCGCCGGCTTCACGCTTCTTTGGTGCAACCCTCAATGTACAGTTCTGATAACTTTAAAAATCGAGATTGATATGAAAAGAATTAAAAATATATTGAAACTGTCGCTTGTAGCAACTGTTTTTGTAACTAGCTCTTGTAATGGTTTTCTGGATGTAAACGAGAATCCGAATGCTGTTACTGACAAGAACATTACTCCGGAACTGCTGTTTCCGCAAACACAAACAGCCCTTGCAAACCGTCAAGCAAGTCGGTTTGTTTTCCTCAACAACTGGATGGGCTATTGGTCTCGCTCTGGTACGTTTATCCCTGAACAGGAAGAAACTACCTACAAAATCACTAGTACTTTCATTGAAACCAATTGGGATAATGCGTACAACATTTTGTATGATTTGAATTTGGTTAAGACCTTATCATTGGCTAAAGGTGATAAGTTTCTGGCTGGCGCAGCAACAGTACTTTCTGTGAAGCTATGGCAAGAGGTTGTTGACATGTACGGTGATGTACCTTATTCAAAAGCCTTTAGTTATGAAGAAAATCCACGTCCAGCCTATGATGCTGCTGCGGATATTTATGATGATTTATTGGTACAATTGGATTCGGCCGTATTGTATCTGAACACAACACCCAAGAGTTCTTTTCCAAATTTGGACATGATTTATTGTCGTGCAAATTCTGACAAAATTGATGATGCAGTCGTTTTCTGGAATAAGTTTGCAAACACGATTCGTCTTCGTGTTCTCTTGCGCCAATCAGCAGTTGTCACAAATGCAACTGTAACCGCAGAAATGGCTAAAATTGTTTCCAATGGTGGCTTGCTTGCCGCTGGAGAAAATGTTCAAGTCAATCCGGGCTATGTCAATGAAACCGACAAACAATCTCCTTTCTATGCAAACTTTGGTCAGACACCAACAGGTTCTGCTGCAAGTACGAATAATAGAGCCAACAATTACTTCTTGACTACTGTTCTTAAGGGCAAAACTGACCCCAGAACAACCCGTTTTTTCAAAGCTCCTGTTACAGGTACCGATTATGGTGCATTGAATGGAAATGCGAATGGAGTTGCACAACTTCAGGGTTCAGACATGGGACCTGGTCTAGCTGGTTCAGCCACTCAAGATGCATGGATTTTGCCCGCATTCGAAGCATTGTTCCTAAAAGCTGAAGCCATTCAACGTGGCTGGTTGACCGGTGATGCTCAAGCTGTTTATGAATCTGCCATCACTGAAAATTTCACTTGGTTGGGAGCTGCAGACGCTGATATTTATTTGACGTCCTCACAAGCATCTTGGACTGACCCTGCTAACGCAAATAAGATTAAGCTTATTTCATATCAGAAATATATTGCTTTATGTGGCATTGATCCATTGGAATCATACTCTGATCTTCGCAGAATCGGTGGTGGCTTAAGTCTTGCTGTTGATGGAAATACAGGATTTCTTTCATATAATGCAGTTCGTGCACCACATCTTCCGTACATAATGCCTTATCCACAATCAGAATATACGGCTAATGTTGCAAACGTACCAAGTAAAGTTGATATTTTCAGCGAAAAGCTATTCTGGCAACCTTGATTTAAGTACGATAAAAGATTTTATTAATAACTATTCCAAGTAAAAAATAGATTATGAAAAACGGAAAATATAAACTTTTAGCGCTGCTTACCTTGGCTTTGCCCTTGTTTTTGGTAAGTTGCCTGACAGATAGTGATTATGAAGACGGTGTCATTGGTATAAAGCCTAATGAAAACCACTTTGTTGAAGTACACTTAACTTCCGGAAACAATAAGAATATTGTGTCCAGATCATATGATGCCATTGGTCATGATACGACCATCAGCTTGATTCCTATTCATCTGACCACAACACCAACTTCGGATGTAACCATTACTTTTTCGGTATTGGATACTCTAAATAGGAATGTTCCTCCTGTTGGTGATACTAAACCTTATTATGTTCTGGATTCTTTAGTTAAAATCGATGGCTATTCTTTGCCAGATCCTGCCAAATATGTAGTTCTAAACACTGACATGAAGGTTACTATACCTGCTGGTCAAACAACTGGTTACATTAATGTCAAATTTAATCCCAATGATTTTATTGGTGCTACGTATGTATTTGGTGTCAGGATAACATCCATTACGGGTGGAGACTATACTATTAGCAATTTGACCGACGGTTATGTGAAGTTTGGTGTCAAGAACATGTACGATGGAGAATACATCAATACCGGTACGATGGTTGACCATGTAAATCCTGTATTTACAGCAGGTTATCCTTTGTTGGTAGACTTGATCACACAGGATGGCAGTTCAGTTGCCTATTTTGATGTCGAAATTTGGGGTGATTACTTCCATGCGTTCAAAAATGGAGCAAGTTGGAGCGGATATGGTAGCTTTGCACCTGTCTTCAAGTTCGATGCCAACAATAATGTCATTTCTGTAGTCAATCTGTATGGTCAACCTGCTGGTAACGGTCGTAAAGCTGAGTTGGATGCTACAACACCTGGTGTTGTTAACAAATATGATCCAGCTACCAGGACACTGAAGGTATCTTATTGGATGATTCAGAATGGAGTATATAGAACTCGTTTTGATGAAACCTTCACTTATGAGGGTTCACGGTAAACAGTTCTTTTCATAATAAATGGGCGCCTTTAAAGCAATATGCTTAGAGGCGCCCATTTTACGTTATAAGATAGAGCAATTTAGTGAATGGTAATTTCTTTTGATTTACCGTTTACAGTTAGTATAGCAGTGTTGTCGCAGGTTCCGTTACCATAATCGATAGACCATTTTCTGCCTTTGCTGTTTTCGAAAGAAGCAATGCCGCTGACAATGTGTTTGCAAGAGGCTTCAAACAAAAGAGGAGTTGACTCGTCAATGGTTTTGGTAACTACAACGCCATTGGATTGCGTATTGACAGCGGTACCCCAAGTTAAAGTCTGATCGTCCGTTTTATCTGCAAGGACATTCTTTTTGTATTGACGTGTGATATCGGTGAGACGTGTCAAGGTATCACCCTTTGCGATGTTGATAACACGAAGGTTTTCTTTCAGCGTTGCTGTCTGAATGGTATTGGAAGAATCCCTCCGAATAGTTTTAGTGACGTTACCTTCCATTCTACGACCGTCTACAATGAAGTTTTCAAAGGTTTTTTGACGAACGGAGGGGAATGTTTTAAACGAGGTTGCTGTAATGATAATTTTACCGGAACGCACCTTGCCGTCCTTTCCAGTGCATGAAGTGCCGAAGTCTATGGTCATTACTTGAGGAACCACATTTTTATCTACCGTAATCACTGGACAATCAGTGAGGTATTGATTGCTGTCGGTTGAAGCGGCACGTGCAAGGCTGACATTGTTGGTGATTGCTTCTTCTACCAATAGATCTACCGATTCAAGTGTCTCATCCAATTGCGTTTCATCCAAAGAAGCGACTGCTGGCGCATCTGCACCAACCAAGGCAGATTCATCGTTCAAAACACCTGTTCCGTTGTTTTGACAAGACGGAAGCAGCAGAAAAGCCAATCCGACTGAGTAAAGGAAAACTGTTTTTTTCATTTTGTTTGATATTTAGGGTTTACATTCGTTTGAAACCATTTTTTGACCAACGTTAAATGTCAAAAGAATATTTTTTCATTAATTTCAATTGGAGTTTTTAACTTTGAAGATTCACGTGCATCAAAGATATGAAAATTGTAAACTTGATGAGTCAACAAGCTGAAGCCGAGATCCTTTCTTTGATGCAGAATCCTTTAACCAAGGATCAAGGTTTTCTGTTGTTGATGAATACCTATCAAAAACCACTGTATTGGCATATAAGGCGATTGGTGGTTACGCACGAAGATGCTGAGGATCTTTTGCAGGAAACATTCATTCTGGTATACAGCCACATTGCTTCATTTAAAGGTGATAGCAGATTGTACACCTGGTTGTACCGAATAGCGACCAATGAATGCAACCGTCACTTCAGACGTAAGGAATCCCGAATACAACGGGAAGAATTGCTTACGGATCAAACTGCTGAACTAGCGGTAGAACCTGAACTTGAGAATAGCGACGATATTTTGGTAAAATTTCAAAAAGCCATTCAACAGTTGCCCAACAAACAGAAAATCGTCTTCAATCTTCGTTACTACGAGGAATTGCCTTATGAAGACATTGCGCAGATTCTACACACGACAGTGGGAACTCTTAGAACCAGTTACCATTTCGCATTTGAAAAAATTAAAAACTATTTATCAGAACATGACTAACCCGAACCCCAAGTTTCCAAAAATCGGCAAGGAACTACCTTATAACGTCCCAAACGATTTTTTTGATAAACTGCCGGAAAAAACGTTGCAGCTTGCTAAAATACGAATGGAATCGAACCGTCGTAAAAATAGAACCATTCGGTTTTTTGCTGTGATTTCTGCAGCTGCCGCTATCATTTTGTTGTTATTGGTGACTCCTTCCCGGGACATGACCCCTAAAAACCATTTAATGGCGGCTCTCAAGAAAAACAAGACAAAGACCAACGAAAAGGCTATCCTTCCAAAAGCGCTGCCCAAAAAATCTATTCAGGTGAAAGTGGTTGAAAAGAAACTAAATAAAGAATCTGCCACATTTTCTACCCAAACGGAAAGCATTGATGACATTTTGCAAGGTTTGTCTGACGATGAACTGGCACAATTGACGGCCATGTACAGTTCAGAAGACCTACCTGTGGATCTCTCACAAGTAACCAATACGATCAACTGATATGAAGAAAATCATTTCAATGTTGTTGCTTTTGATGTTTTTGGCCCTTACATCGGCACAAGCACAAAATCCAAACCGCAACCAGCTGTTACGTCAACGAATCGAACAGGCTAAACTGCATCAAATCAGGCTTAATTTGAATTTGGATGAAGTGACTTTCGTTCAGTTTCGCCCAGTTTATTTGAGGTATGAACGCACCTTGGCCAACATCGATTTCAAAAGTCAAAATAGAATACTGAAAGTAAATGCTGATAGTTTGACCACTTTGGAGGCCGATGAATTACTATTTGCTCAATGGTCAAGAGCCAAACAACTTATCCAGGTTAGGGAACGGTTTTATCGTGAATTTCGCAAGATATTGAGTGCACAACAACTCATCAAACTTTATCAGTCTGAAACAGAAATTCGACAAAAAGTGATGTCTGAATTTGGGAAACGTAAAAGGCAAACTATTTAATTATTGGGAAACTTCATCCATTCCTTTTTTGTTCACTAAGATGGAGGCGATGATGGAAATAGTCAAAAGACTAACGATGACGCCCAGAGAAACAAGGTTGGAGATTTCCAAATCGTATCCCATTTGTCCACAGAACTCATTGAAACACATCTTAACTCCGATAAAAGAAAGGATGCCCGCCAAAGCGTATTTGAGGTAATAAAAGTATTTCATGATGCCGCTTAAGGCGAAATACAAGGATCTAAGCCCCAAAATGGCAAAGATGTTGGATGTGTAGACAATAAACGGATCTTTTGAAACGGAAAGGACTGCCGGGATGGAATCCACCGCAAAAATGAGGTCGGAACCCTCGATCACCAATAGCACAATGAAAAAGGTTGTCGCAAACCATTTACCTTCGCGTTTGACAAAGAAACTGTGAACGTTGGGTTCGTACGTAATAGGAATAATTTTACGGACGAATTTTAGTAATACGTGGTCAGTCGGATTGTATTCCTCGCTTTCGCTTTTCTCAAAAAGCATTTTAACACCAGTATAAATCAGGAAAGCTCCGAAAATATACATCACCCAATCAAACTGATGAATGAGGGCCACGCCTGCAAAAATGAAGACTGCACGCATGACAATAGCTCCTATGATACCCCAAAACAAAATTTTGTGTTGATATTGAGGCGCTATCTTGAAGAAGCCGAAAATCATGATGAACACGAACAAATTGTCCACGCTCAAGGATTCTTCAATGAGGTAACCGGTTAAAAATTCCAGGGCTTTTTGATGTCCCAGAAAATAGTAGACACCCATGTTGAAGGCTATCGCCAACCCAATCCAAAATAAACTCCATAAAAGCGCGGTCTTGACTTTCATGACCGTATCTTTTTTATGAAATACGAACAAGTCAAGGCTTAGCATTACCACGACAAAAGCTACGAAGCCAATCCAAAATCCAATACCTACCATAATTGAAAAAGTTTTAATCCTGTTTTAAAACAGTTGTACAAAACTAATCAAAAAAAAGGTGCTAAACAAAAGACTTACTTTTTGTCGGCTTTGTCTTATCTTTGTTGCAAACCCATTATTATGTTTGTTGAGCTAAAAGACGTCGCTGATACTGAAAAGGCTGTACTGGTTGGTCTTATAACCCAGAATCAACCCGAGCAGAAAGCTTGGGAATACTTAGATGAGCTTGAATTTCTGGCTGAAACTGCTGGAGCTGAAGTGGTCAAGATGTTTGTACAACGGGTGGATGGTCCCAATCCAAAAACCTTTGTAGGAACCGGAAAGCTATCCGAAATTAAATCTTATGTGACTGAACACGAGGTTGGCATGGTAATTTTTGACGATGATCTTTCATCCAAGCAAGTCCGCAATTTAGAGGCGGAACTGATGGTCAAGATTCTGGATCGCACGAATCTGATCCTCGATATTTTTGCAAAACGTGCACAAACCGCCCATGCAAAGACCCAGGTGGAATTGGCGCAATACAAATACATGTTGCCAAGACTGTCTCATTTGTGGACTCACCTGGAACGCCAACGCGGAGGTATTGGGATGCGCGGGCCTGGTGAATCGCAGATTGAAACCGACCGCCGAATCATTTTGGACAAGATTTCCTACCTTAAAGAGGAATTGAAACACATCGATAAACAAAAAGCAACACAGCGCAAAAATAGAGGTAAGATGGTTCGTGTGGCTTTAGTTGGTTACACCAATGTGGGCAAATCTACGCTGATGAATGTGCTTAGTAAGTCGGAGGTTTTCGCGGAAAACAAACTATTTGCGACCTTGGACACGACCGTTCGTAAGGTTATTATCGACAACTTACCTTTTCTACTCACAGATACAGTTGGATTCATCCGTAAACTGCCTCACGATTTGGTTGAGTCGTTCAAATCGACCTTGGATGAAGTTCGGGAAGCCGACTTGTTGTTGCACATCGTAGACATTTCACACGCTGGGTTTGAGGAGCAAATCGACGTGGTGAACAAGACTTTGGCTGAACTTGAATGTGGGGATAAGCCCAATATTCTTATATTCAATAAGATAGACGCCTTTTCGTATATCGAGAAAGAAGAAGATGACTTGACGCCCAGTACCAGAGAAAATGTTTCGCTCGAAGAATTGCAGAGAAGTTGGATGGCAAAACTCGGAAATGATTGCATTTTTATTTCAGCCAAGAATCTAACCAATCTAGAAGCCTTGAAAACGTTGGTGTACGATCGTGTCAAAGCCATTCACATCCGTCGTTTCCCATATAACGACTTCCTATTTCAAAAGTACGATGAAACTGACGAATTGTAATTAACATTTTGCGGAAATGAATACCAGTAGACCCTTATCGTCCGAAGAAATTACACAGTTGACCAACCAGCACTGTCATGCTGAAGATTGGAGCCGAATTCGTGTCAGTGCCTATTTCAAAGCTGAATACGTCACTGAAACTGTATTTTCCGGAGATATTTACTTGGGCTGTTTTGGAAAAAAGTTGATTCTGCCAGGTGGAGTTCCCGTCGAAAGCAGCATTTGCAAGGCTCATCTTCACAATTGCCTAATAGCCGACAACGTTTATATCAGCCACGTCAGTTTGTATATTGCAAACTACAGCATCGGAGAGGGAACCATTATTGAAAACATCGGTGCTTTGTTTACGGAAGGTGAAAGCAGTTTCGGAAACGGAACGTCGGTTTCCATTTTGGATGAAACGGGAGGTTGTGCAGTTCCCATTTACGATGGACTTTCCGCTCAGACAGCTTATGTAGTAGCCATGAACGGTCATCGACCTGAGTTGATCGGAACGATTCACAAACTGGTTCAAGATAAAGTTCGTTTACAGCGTTCATCCATGGGGACGATTGGATCTTCATGCAGTATTCGCAATACCGGAACGTTACGAAACCTTCGTATTGGAGATGGCTGTGAAATTAATGGCGCCAGTGTACTCGAAGATGGAAGCCTGTGCAGTTCCATTTCTGCTTTTCAGGGGGACAATAAGGAGCCTTTGTTGACAGCGGCATACGTCGGAGCCAACGTTATTGCCAAGCATTTCATTTTTGCCCCAGGTTCTGTTGTGAAAGATGGTGTACAGCTGGAACGATGCTTTGTAGGAGAAGCAGCCGAACTTTCCAAAGGATTTTCTGCACATGATTCCTTATTTTTTGCCAACTGCCAAATGGAAAATGGAGAAGCATGCGCTTCGTTTGCAGGGCCTTATACGGTTTCCATGCATAAATCCACCTTGCTGGTGGGTGGTATGTTTTCGTTCTGTAATTTCGGATCCGGAACCAATCAAAGCAACCATTTCTACAAGTTAGGTCCCATGCACAGTGGCGTTTGCGAGCGAGGCTGCAAAACTGGCAGCGATGCCTATATCCTTTGGCCGGGGCGCGTCGGTGCATTCACCTTTATAAAGGGTCGTCACACTGGAAACCCAGATACCTCCGATTTCCCATTCTCCTATTTGATCGAAGACGGAGGTAAGAGCTACCTTACGCCTGGCGCAACTTTGCGTAGTGTAGGAACCTTGCGTGATGAACTCAAGTGGCCTCAGCGTGATAAACGCACTTCGCTCAAACCAGCTGACAAACTTTGTTTGGAAGTGTCCAATCCGTTTACGATGAATGCCATAGATAGAGCCTTGGAGCAAATGGATGCATTGTTTGAAACGGAAGCGCCTGAGTTCTCGTTCAATGGTTGCATTTTAAAAAGATCGGCTATCGTTAAAGGTCGAAAACTCTACCAAACGGCATTGGATGCTTATATGGGAACCGCATTGATTCGTCGTTTGGAATACGTGCAAGAAGACACCTTGATGGACCTGATGAAAACTTTGACCACTGGAAACGGAATTCTTTCTGACCGATGGGCTGACCTTTCCGGATTATTGGTGCCGGAAAATGTACTGGAAGATCTGTTGCTTTCTATCGAAAAGGGTCAATGTGCTACTGTTGAGTCTTTAGAAGAATCCTGGGAGAAACTGTTCCGTCAATATCCGGATTTTGCTTGGCAAAGTATTTTGCAACGCTTGACCAAGACCTTGGACAAAGCCCCTTCAGCCCTTAAGGCAATTGATTTCCTGCCGGTGATTGAAGAATGGGAAAGTGCACAAACGACTGTTTACAAACAAATGCTCAGCGACGCGGAAATGGAACTTTCCATGATGCATCGATATCATTCGAGCGAAAATCGTCCCGATCATCCTTTTATAAAGGTTATTCATGCATTGTTGGATGAAATTCCCTTGAAGGCCGCACGTTGTAGAACGTTGTTGAATCAAGTCAACGGGTAAAGACCATTTTATTTTCTTTTGACAAGATCGAGTTGTACATATAACCCTCACTGTCAAAGCCTTTTAGAAGCTCAGGGTCTTGAATTCTGTTTTCTACAACAAAACGAGTCATCATACCTCTGGCTTTTTTGGTGTAAACGACAATTGTTTTGTATCCTCTGGGTTCCATTTGAAGGAAATCGACATTTATGACTCTGGCATTCAGTTTCTTAAGATCAATGCCTTTCATGTATTCTCCAGAGGCGAGGTTAAGGACGATGGGCGGTTCCTTCCTTTTCACCAATTCTTGATTCAAGGTGTCCGTGAGTTTTTGTTTCCAAAAGGAGTATAAATTTTCATGATCTTCTGTGAGGAAAGCGTCTCCAATGTCCAACCGATAGGGTTGAATCAGATCGAAAGGCCTCAAAATTCCATACATCCCTGAAAAAATACGTAAATGGTTTTGTAAATATGCAAAATGTTCCTGTGCGATATTTCGTACATCCAGTCCATGAAAGACTTCTCCGTTAAACACCATGACTGCCTGTTTTGCATTTTTGATGGTAAACGGTCGTTTCCATTGAGCGTACCGATCGGCATTCAATCTGGCCAGACTAGGGTTAATCTTAAGCAGATCGGCCAGGGCACTGATGGATAAACGTCGAATGCGGTTGACCAAACTTTCTGCTTCGTCCATAAAGATGGGCTGAGTGGATTTGAAAAGGGTTGGTTCCGATTTGAAATCTTGAATTTTGGCAGGAGAAAGCAGCACAATCATATTTTTTTACACTTCTGGTCCATGCAAATATACAGAAATTAGAAACGTCTGTCGGTTCTGTTTCGTATCTTTGCAACACGCAAACAAACATTAATCATCATGGCTGTACCTCCGTTTCATTACCAGGATCCATTCCCAGTGGGAAAGGACAAGACTGAATATTATCTGCTTACCAACGAACATGTTTCTGTCTCCCAATTCGAAGGCAAGGAAATGCTGAAAGTGGCCCCAGAAGGGTTAACCTTATTGGCCAACACGGCCATGCGCGACGTTTCCTTCTTGTTACGCCCCGCCCATCAAAAACAAGTGGCCGCCATTCTATCTGATCCTGAAGCCACCGAAAATGACAAATATGTGGCTTTAACCATGCTGCGCAATGCGGAGGTTTCAGCCAAGGGCATCTTGCCTTTTTGCCAAGATACAGGCACGGCAACCGTTTTTGCCAAGAAGGGCAACCAGGTTTGGACCGATGGAGATGATGAAGAAGCCTTGTCCTTAGGGATCTATAAGACCTATACGGAAGAGAACTTGCGCTATTCGCAAACCATTCCGCTTGATATGTACAATGAAAAGAACTCGGGGTGCAATTTGCCTGCACAAATTGATATCATGGCTGGACATGGACCCGAATACAAGTTCCTATTCATTGCCAAGGGTGGTGGTTCGCAAAACAAGACCTACTTGTTTCAAGAAACCAAAGCTTTGTTGAATCCAGATTCATTGGAGAAATTTCTAATCGAAAAGATGAAATCACTAGGTACGGCAGCTTGTCCGCCTTATCACATTGCGTTTGTAATAGGAGGTACCTCTGCCGATCAAACCGTTAAAACGGTTAAATTAGCTTCCACCAAATATTACGATGAATTGCCTACGGTCGGAAACGAATGGGGGCAGGCATTCCGTGACTTAGAGTTGGAAGCCAAGATGTTGAAAGCCGCTCAGGAAATTGGTCTGGGTGCTCAATTCGGTGGCAAATATTTTGCCTACGACCTGCGCATTGTCCGTTTGCCACGCCACGGTGCATCTTGTCCGGTGGCTATGGCTGTATCTTGCTCGGCCGACCGAAACATCTTGGCTAAAATCAACAAGGACGGTATTTGGGTGGAAAAATTGGAATCCAATCCAGGTCAATACATCCCTGAGGAACTTAGAAATGCAGGTGAAGGCAATGTCGTGCACATCGACTTGGACCAACCGATGGCCGATATTTTAAAAGTGCTGACCAAGTACCCTGTAGCTACCCGATTGTCATTGAACGGTACCATCGTGGTGGGTCGTGACATCGCACATGCCAAGCTGAAAGAACGCGTGGACGCAGGCGAAGGCTTGCCTCAATACATCAAGGACCATCCCATTTACTACGCCGGCCCTGCCAAGACGCCCGAAGGTTTCGCATGCGGATCGATGGGCCCGACGACAGCCGGCCGAATGGATTCGTACGTGGACCTGTTCCAAAGCTTGGGTGGAAGCATGATCATGCTGGCCAAGGGTAACCGTTCCCAGCAAGTGACGGACGCTTGCAAAAAATATGGCGGGTTCTACCTTGGCTCCATTGGTGGTCCAGCCGCGATTTTGGCACAAAACAACATCAAAAGCATTGAATGCATCGAATATCCTGAATTGGGCATGGAAGCCATCTGGAAAATCAGGGTCGAAAACTTCCCTGCATTCATTTTGGTTGATGACAAAGGCAACGATTTTTTTAAGCAGTTGAAGCCCATTTGCAACAGAGGCTAAATGCTCATTTTAAAGTAAGCGGGGATTTCAGATTGAGATTCCCGCTTTCGTTTATTTAGCCTCGAGTGTCAAGGTGGAACCTTCAAAGCCCTCTGCTGAAACAATCAATGTGATTTTTCCTGTACCCGTTGCTTGCACCAAGGCGACACCTTCGCCCCTGAAGGCGGTTCGTACGTTGGTGGCGTATTTCTCATGGGAGGAAATGTCTCCGTTGTCCACTGCTTTTATAATTCCAGGACCAGAAAGGGTAAAGGTAAGCTTTGGGTTGACGTTCGGATTGCGTTCACCGTTGGCATCCATCAAGGTTGCTTTAACGTAAACGATGTCGTTCCAATTGTTCTTAATCGAATTACGGTTGCATGTCAGCGAAACTTTCGTGGCGGCTTCAGCTGTTTTTAGCTGATCACTGGCGACTTCTTGCCCTTTGTTGTAACCGACAGCCTTAAGGACGCCCGGGTTGAAACCGACGTTCCAGAAGCGGGGTGAGGCATCGGCGTGAATGGATTGACGGCCTTTGGACTCGTTGTTCAGGAAGAGTTCCACTTCGTCGCAATTGCTGTAAACGGTGACGTAGGCTTCGTCGTAGGTGCCGAAGTCGGCGGGTGTCCAGTCCATGACAAGGGAGCCCTTGCCCATATTGTCTTCGGCGCGAACCATCTTGACCATGGGTTTGTTGCTCCACCAGCTTTGACGTTGGTAACCGGCGGGGTTCATATCGCCGTTTCTGCCGAGAAGCCCGGTGTGTCTGGAAATGTCGGGCCAGTTGGCTTCGCCCAAGTAGTCGATGCCGGTCCAAAGAAATTGACCAGACATGAATGGATTGTCTCGCAAAGCCAGCCAAGTGTTTCTGTCGTGACCATTTTCGGTGCCGACGACTTTGCGTTCAGGTTTATCGTTATGGGCGGCAATCAACTCGTTTTCACGATAGTTTTGACCCAAAACGTCCAACAAATCGGCGAAACCGTTGGTGTAAACCTGCATTTCGTTGGGGCGGAACAAGGCCATGGTTACAGGTCGGGTAGGATCCAATTGATGAATGAGATCGCGTTGATTTAGAAAGCGTTGCCGACCTTCGTCAGAATTCAACCGGTCACGGATCTCGTTGCCAACACTATAAAGGATGATGCTGGGATGGTTGCGGTCGCGGATGACCATGGCGCGTGTATCGGCTTCCCACCATTCATTGAAATAAAGGTTGTAGCCTTGGGTGCCGCTCGGTTTTGCAGCTGTCCAAGTATCGAAGGTTTCGTCCATGACTAAGAAGCCGAGTTGGTCGCAAAGGTCGTAAAAAGCAGGTTCCATTGGGTTGTGGGCGGTACGGATGGCGTTGACGCCGATTTCTTTCAGTTTTTCCAGACGAGTTATCCAAACTGAGGAAGGGATAGCTACACCAAGGGGGCCAGCGTCCTGATGAAGACAAACACCATAGAGTTTGAAGTTTTTGCCGTTCAACCAGAAACCTGTGGCAGCTTCAAATTTGAAATCGCGAATGCCAAAGGTGTTGGTTTGCTCATCAAGCACGGTTTTGCCGGAACGTATGGTGGTGACGGCTTGGTAAAGATTGGGCGTTTCTATATCCCAAATCATTGGTTTCGTGATATTTACAAGCTGTTTGCATTCGGTTTTTTGGCCGGCAGGTACACTGAGCGTGGTTTCAGCCGATAGGATTTTTTTTCCGTCTGAACCGGACACGAGGGTTTGAACCGTAATTTTCCCAACCTTTTTGGATTGATTGAAAACGCTGGCTTGAATCTGGATGGTTGCTTTTTCTTTGGAAACCTGTGGAGTGGTGATGTAAACACCCCATTGTTCCAAATGAATGGGGTTCAGACATTCTAAGCGAACATGACGGTAAATACCGGCACCGGCGTACCATCGAGAAGCAGGTTGAAGCGTATTGTCAGCACGAACGGCTAGGATGTTGGGCTTGTCGAAGTTGACTTTGCCTGTAAGTTCGTATGTGAAAGGCACATAGCCATAGGGTCGCTTGCCCAGTAATTGACCGTTTATCCAAACCTGGCTGTTGGACATGACTCCGTCGAATGTGATGAAAATGCGTTTGTCGCTTTCCGAAGAGGGGAAGGCAAGCGTTTTTCGGTACCAACCGATGCCTGCAGGCAAATAACCGCCACCCCGGCCGGTCGGATTGGTGGAGCTGTATTCACCTTCGATGCTCCAATCGTGAGGGAGGTTGAGAATCCGCCAGTTTTCATCGTTGAAATCAGGCTTTTCTGCACCAACAGCTTCACCTAGGTTGAAGCGCCAATTTGTTTCGATATTCGAATTTTGTTTGGCATGCAATGGAGTGCAAAGCAGAGTTGCCAGCAAGCCAGCCAGAAAATATTTTGATTTCATGGTCGTTGAAATATTATTTAAGGAATGAGTTTTGACAAATATAGAAATAATGTACATTTGACCTTATATATTGTGGAACGTTTAATCAAAAGAACCAAATTGAAAAGCCTTAAATTGTTTGTGGTGACCCTATTCCTGTTTGTCACCTTGTTCGCAGCTGCAAAACCTCAGTTCGGTAACGCACTTTTATTCAATGATGGTTGGAAATTCAACCTGTCTGATGTTAAGGATGGCGCCAATCCAACTTTCAACGATTCTCGCTGGAATACGGTGCGACTGCCGCACGATTGGAGTGTAAAAGGCATATTGAGCCCCGATCGGGCTAGTTGCCAGGGTTATTTGCCCGGTGGCATCGGCTGGTACCGAAAAACCTTTATAGCGCCTTCTGCCGAAAAGGTATTCATTTATTTTGAAGGCGTTTACAATCACAGTGAAGTGTTTTTAAATGGAAAATCGTTGGGCATTCGTCCGAGCGGTTATGTTTCGTTCCTGTATGATTTGACTCCATATCTCAAGATGAATGAACCCAACGTATTGGCAGTCAGGGTGGACCATTCGGAAGATGCTGATTCGAGGTGGTACACTGGCTCGGGAATTTATAGAAATGTATGGTTGGTGACTTCCGGAAAGGTGCATTTGGATCTTTGGGGTGTTTTTTTCAAAGCGACCAATGTGACCGAAAAAAAGGCCGATGTTTCCGTTGAATCTACCATTTGTAATGAAAGTACGCAAACTTCCGTCCTATCGGTTCTGAACGAAATCGTGGATCCGATAACTGGAAAAGTGGTGGCTGGTTCAACCAAGAAAGTAATCATTCCTGCCAACTCCAAGCAGGCTGTCGCCCAAAATTTAACAGTGAAGTCACCCAAACGATGGTCGATTGAGCAGCCCAATTTGTATAGGGTAAGGACATCGATTAGCGTGAATGGACAAGTTATTGAACGGAATGAACAGGAAATGGGCATTCGATCGTTAACATTTGATCCAAATAAAGGTTTTGCCTTGAACGACCATTGGATGAAAATCAAGGGGGTCTGCATGCATCACGATGCCGGTGTTTTGGGTTCAGCTGTGCCAAGAGAAGTTTGGAAACGCCGATTGCTGACGCTTAAAGATATGGGTTGCAACGCTGTACGCATGAGTCACAACCCGCAATCTCCCGATGTGTACGAATTATGTGACGAAATCGGACTGTTGGTGATGGACGAAGCGTTTGACGAATGGGAATTTGCCAAAAAGAAATGGATCGCCGGTTGGAACAAGGGAACACCGAAATTTCAAGGTGCATTCTCGTATTTCAACGAATGGAGCGACAGAGACTTACGCGATATGGTGTTGAGAGACCGGAATCATGCTTCCATCTTTTTGTGGAGCATCGGGAACGAAGTGGATTACCCCAACGATCCGTATTCTCATCCAGTATTGAACGGTTCAACCATCAATCAACCGGTTCAGGGAGGTTACCTGCCCAACAATCCCAAAGCTGAGAGACTGGGTGCCATTGCCAAGCGCTTGGCAGCTGATGTTCGTGCTCTCGACACTTCAAGACCTACTACCGCTGCTTTGGCTGGTGTAATCATGTCCAATCAAACCGATTACCCTTTTGTGTTGGATGTGACGGGTTACAACTATACGGAAGATCGTTATTCCATGGATCATAAAACCTTTCCAAAGCGGGTTATTTTTGGAAGTGAAAACGGGCATAGCATGGACTCGTGGAAGGTGGTTAGGGATAGTAGTTTTATTTTTGGCCAATTTATCTGGACTGGTATCGATTATTTGGGTGAATCCAATGCGTGGCCTTCCAGGGGTTTCTATTCGGGGTTCCTGGATTTTGGAGGCTTTATGAAACCACGTGGACATTTTCGTCAGGCGCTTTGGTGCACTAATCCCGTGGCATACATCGGAACGTATCCCATTTCGAAAAACAGTCGACAGAATTTGCTTTCGACCGATGCATGGCCAATTTGGAACTACGACGAAGGTCAATTGATCCGGGTGGTCTGCTATACAAACGCTTCCAAGGCAAAACTGATGTTGAACGGAAAGGAAGTTGGTGCTATGAAGGATTATGACGATACGACCGGAATTATTTTCTGGGATATCCCGTATGTGGCTGGTAAATTAGAAGTGGTTGGTTTTGATAAGGCTGGTAAAATGGAAAGCAAGGATGCGATTCAGACCTCAGGCAGATCATCGGCTATCACCGTATCATCTGATGTAAGCATGATCAGCAAGGAGCAAGGTTTAGCTCAGATTGTGGTTCAGGTGGTGGATGACAAAGGCATTCCAGTGATGCTTTCGGACGATGAACTCACCTGCACGATTGAAGGTCCTGCCGTTCTATTGGGCCTGGAGGCAAGTAACAATTCGGACATGGGTGATTATTCCGACAATGTTCAACGCGTTTTCCACGGCCGACTGATAGCCTATGTTCAGGCGAATGGGCAGGAGGGAGAAGTGAAGATTCACTTCCGAGCTCCATGGTTAAAGGAAGGTGTCACTAAGCTGACAGTGAGGTGATTAGTCGACCTTCACCAGTTCAGGATGACTTTGCCGCATTGACCACTCTCCATGACGTCAAAACCTGATTGAAAGTCGTCTACTTCAAATCGGTGGGTAATGACGGGTGTCAAATCGAAGCCGGTGATGAGCATTTGTTCCATTTTATACCAGGTCTCCCACATTTCACGGCCATAGATGCCTTTGAGGGTCAAAGCCTTAAAGATGATTTCGCTCCAGTCTACCGTGGTGGTATTGGGAAGAATTCCCAAAAGGGCTACTTTGGAACCGTTGTACATGTTGTCAATCATGGAGCGGAATGCGACTGGAGCACCAGACATTTCCAACCCAATGTCGAAACCACGCATATGCAGTTCTTTCATGGCAGCTTCGACTGATTCTCCTTTGGATGGGTTTACCGTAATGGTGGCGCCCATTTTCTTGGCGATATCCAAACGATAGTCACTCAAATCGGTCACCACGATGTTTCGGGCACCGGCAAATCGACAAATGCCGGTTGCCATGGTGCCGATGAGGCCTGCTCCG
Organism: Bacteroidales bacterium; assembly: GCA_035719105.1. Classification (GTDB taxonomy): domain Bacteria; phylum Bacteroidota; class Bacteroidia; order Bacteroidales; family UBA1402; genus UBA8389. The sequence continues at coordinate 803,619 of DASTGN010000004.1, forward strand.
GTAATCAAGACGTCTTCACCGATGAGTGGAAAACTCAGGGCCGTATGCGTGGCATTCCCAAATGGATCCATGATGGCAGCGATATCGTCCGAAATTCGTGGATCCAGATGAACCACGTTTTCGGCAGGCAGTGAAAGGTATTCTGCAAATGCCCCGTCGCGGTTCACACCGACCCCGACTGAATTTTCACAAACATGAAGTTTGCCCCTGCGACAGTTGCGACAGTGTCCGCAAGCGATGTGTCCCTCACCGGTAACTCGGTCGCCAATCTTGATGTTTCGCACACCATGTCCCTTGTCAACAATTTCGCCAACGTATTCGTGACCAATGGTCATGGGGGTTTTGATGGTTTTTTGCGACCACTCGTCCCACTTGTAAATGTGAAGATCGGTGCCGCAAATAGCCGTTTTCTTGATTTTGATCAAAACATCGTTGATGCCCATATGTGGCATCGGTATATCTTGCATCCATAGCCCTTTTTCGGGCTTTTGTTTGACTATTGCCTTCATTTTCTTAAGATTTTCAGTTCTTTACCTACTTTAATGAAAGCTGCAATACATTGGTCCAAATGAACCGTTTCGTGTGCGGCGGATATCTGAACTCTGATTCGAGCTTGATCTTTGGGTACGACCGGATAATAAAAGCCGGTGACGTAGATTCCTTCGTCGAGAAGTCTGGCGGCCATTTCCTGTGATAGTTTGGCATCGTAAAGCATGACGGCGCAAATGGCCGATTCGGTCGGCTTGATGTCGAATCCTGCGGCAATCATCCGTTTCACAAAATACTGGGTGTTTTCATGAAGCTTATCATGCAACTCATTGGTTTCATCCATCATTTCGAACATCCGAATGCCGGCCGCAGCAATCATGGGCGGAATAGAATTCGAAAACAGGTAGGGCCGGGAACGCTGCCGCAGCAGGTCGATGATTTCTTTCTTGCCAGTGGTGAAACCGCCGATGGCTCCTCCAAATGCTTTTCCAAGCGTTCCAGTAATGATTTCGATTTTACCCTTGAGGTGGAACCGTTCGGTAACACCGCGCCCTGTTTCACCAACGACGCCTGCCGAATGGGATTCATCCACCATCACCATGGCGTTGTATTTGACCGCCAATTCGTATATTTTGTCCAGTGGAGCCACATTACCGTCCATGGAAAAGACGCCGTCGGTCACGATGAGCCTGAAACGGTCGTCCTGAGCTGCCTTCAATTGAAGTTCCAGATCAGCCATGTCCGCATTGGCGTATCGGTATCGTTTTGCTTTACAGAGTCTAACGCCGTCAATGATGGAGGCATGGTTTAAGGAATCGGAGATAATCGCGTCTTCCTCACCCAAAAGAGGTTCGAAAACACCTCCGTTGGCATCGAAACAGGCTGCATATAAAATGGTATCTTCAGTTCCGAAGAATTTGGCGATGGAGGCTTCCAGTGTTTTGTGCAGGTCTTGAGTACCACAGATGAACCGCACGGAAGACATTCCGTAACCACGACTGTCTAGGGCTTCCTTGGCCGCATCTTTCAGTTGGTCTTCATTGGAAAGTCCCAAATAATTGTTGGCGCAGAAGTTCAGTACTTCCTTTCCGCCCTCTATACGAATGACGGCGCCTTGTGCGGAAACGATGATGCGTTCTTTTTTGAAAAGGCCGGCCTGCTCGATGGCATTGAGTTCCGATTCCAAATGAGTTTTGAAGTCTTGGTACATGGTTTAGAATTTTGTATCGAAATTACATAAAAATACAATCCCTTTTTGGGGCAAATCGCCAACGGTGATTAAAATCTTAAATCCGGTCTGGCGCTCACGATGGATTCCACATATTTGGGATCTTCCGCACTGATGTGATGCACAAACCATTTTCTGAGAAACAAAAGCATTTGGTTTACAAGTACCATGTTTTTATACCGGAAAGCGTTTTCGAACTCCTCAATTTTCTTTATAAAGACTTGATGTTGTTTAACCTGATTTTCAAGATTATCCGAAGAAAGTTCGGACAAAATCCTTTCCTCGGATTTAAAATGATAAATGGAATATGCTTTTAGTTCTGCAATCACCTCTTCAACGAGATCATCGGGATAGCTGGTTTCTCGAATCAGCGACAGTTTGTCTAGGATTTTGCTGAATTGTTGATGTTGTTTATCTAAAAGTGGGATGCCTAAGGCATAACGATCATTCCAGCTTTTTTTTGGGTCTATAGTTGTTTTCATAGGCTATTTTTGATTTTTTTTATCCTGTTTGAATCCAGTACGAGTCATCTCTCCCCAACCTTTTTTATTCTTTTTTATAAAGAAATCATTGTTTCCACTGAGCGAAAAATACATGTTTAATGGTTGATAGATAAACATTTCCATAATTGCAAATAGTATGGCTTGTGATATGAATTTTATTCCTTTGTATCTGGAATAAGTATAGGATTCCATAAAAATAGCCACCAACGAATATACGACTGAAAATGTAAAAACAAAAAGTAATAGTAAAACACAAATCCAAACATTTAATATCCCCAAAATGGAAACGATCAATAGGTAAAAGATGCCAATAATTTGGATGATGGGGGCTAGCCATTCAAAAATGACCCAATAAGGGAAACTGATCATTCCGATGACACCATAATTAGGGTTCAAGAACATTTTCTTATGTTTCATGATGGTGTCGATGGCGCCTCTTGCCCACCTATTACGCTGTTTGTAAAGAATTTTGTAAGTTTCAGGAACCTCTGTCCAACAAAGTGGGTCAGGAATAAATGCTACTCGATGCTTGCGTTTCTCTACTTCATACATGTATCTTCGCAAACGAACCACTAATTCAAGGTCTTCACCAACTGTCGTTTTATCGTAGCCACCAACGTTTATAACCCTTTTCCGGTCGAACATGCCAAATGCTCCAGAAATAATGAGCAAACCGTTTATTTTACTCCAAGCCATTCGACCTAAAGTAAAAGCCCTGAAATATTCAAGTACTTGGAATTTGGCCCAGAAATTATCCGGATAATTCACCTTAACAATTTTCCCTTCGTTGACTTCGCAAGAATTGGCTACCCGGATAACTCCACCTGAGGCCACAACGATGTGTTTCTTATCTGTCATAAAGGGTTTGACCATCTTTTGAATCGCATCACGTTCTATGATGCAATCGACATCGATGGCTAGAAAAAGATCGTTTTTTGCAAGGTTGATGCCTGAATTGAGTGCATCAGCTTTGCCTCCGTTCTCCTTATCAATGACGAGCATTTGGTAATAAGCAGCATTTGTAGATTTGTAGATTCCACGAATGGGAGCGCATGTTACTTGATATTCAAATGCTTTGTCAACTTTAATCAGATCAAAATGCTCTATGATCTTAGTCAATGTGTCATCCTTGCTTCCGTCATTGACAATGATAATCTCAAAATTTTGATATTCCAGCGCCAAAAGACACTTGATGTTTTCGACGATCGTCATACCTTCGTTATAGGCTGGAGCAATAACTGAGACAGATGGGAGTTTTGAAAAGGAAAGCATTTTTTTGAAATTTGAATGCTCATTTTTCATGGTGTGCATTCTTAACTCAATCATCGATAAGATGGCGGTCAATACATATACCACAAAAAGAATGCATGCATAAGCAAAAAAAAGGATGTTTAGAATGTTCAGCAGTCTTTCGATCATGATTTAGTTGGCTATAGGTTGAAATCTAAAACTTCCAAGCATGCCTTTTGAATATTTGGAGCCTTACTGCGATTGAATTCTGCGAAATGGTCCAAATCAATCTTCAACAAACACCTAAGGGCTTCAATCTTCAAGTTGAGCGGTTCAGAATAGATGATTTTTTCAAGAAATGGAATAGATAATCCCTTGTTGGAGCATGAATCCATGCAGGCGACGATGGCTAGTTTGGCTTTATCAGTCAAGGTAGGATAATGCTCTATCAAATAGCTGAAATCTGAAGCAAAAACAGAAAAGCTGATCAAAGTCAACGTAGCTTCTTCAGCAACATCTGGATAGGGGCTATCAATTTTTTCACGGATATACCCCCTTAGGCCTATTTGCATATTTAGCCGAGAAAGAATAATGCCAAGCACCATGACATCAGGAATACCACAACAGATCAATGCTTCGTAAGCAACATGATTAAGATGTTCTTCTTCTACAGTTTGTACCAGTACATTAATGTCCCAGTTGGAAAGTGCCATTTTACTTTGAGTCAAGAAAAGCAAATCAGCATGACTTTCGAAGTGTGCCAAGCAAGCTACTGCTGCTGATCGAATGGCTTCACTCCTGTGATCCATCAGCTTAAGAATATAATCCAAATCTATCTCGATTTTGAATTCAGAAATGACCATCAAGGCAAATAGTTTATAGTTTAACTTTGGGGCGTGCAGACAAGAACGAATAAACGAATTGAAATCGAGAATTTCAAAGATCCGAGCCGTCTTCATACGAATGACTCCCTTGGTTTGTTCATGTACACAACGGAGTGTATCAATGACCAGTATTGTTTCCCGGTCGTCTCTAAGATTTTTTTTGAATTCTTTGGAGATGGAATCTTTTTGCTCCGCGTTAAAAATGGTTTCAGTAAAGAGGTATTTGAAAAGTATTTCGATCAGGTAAGTTGAGTAATTGAGGTTAATTCGTTCTCTCTTTGATTTTTGAAATGTATAAATAAGCAAAAGAATAAGTAAGAGAAGACCGGTTAATATAAAAAGGAGAATGGTGAAAACAAGGACATCCGCAAATCTGGATTCATTATTTAACATTGTGTAAATTAAGTCTATAGGTTTTAAGGTGTACTTTTCATGCAAATTTGACAACATGTACAGTATCAGAAATACGGTCATCAACAAATAGGCAAGCAATAGAATTCGCTTGGCTATATATTGTAGAAAAAAGTACGGTTGTTTCATTACAATCTGAATCTATAAATCAACCCTAATTCGTACCTGTTTCGGTAATCGTCCTTTTGAAATTCTTCCAGATTGTACCCAAATCCCAATCGAACTATGGAAACATTACGGATTAAAAAATTTCGGTTAAGTTTGATGCGGTAGGCATTTAAAACGTTATAAGTGCCGTTTTGGGTCAAGGAATTATGGTCGTCAGGAGAATTACCGATCCCGAATTCCAACCCCCAGTAATTTTGACCATTTTTTTCGTAACGACGAAAGTCTGTCAACAGTGACATAGCATTGCCATTGTTCATCTTTACCAAAAAAGGTCTGTACGAAATCCAGTATTTGCTGATATAATGTTCCAAATGGCCGGTCAGAATGATTGCGTCCGATTGTGCAAAATGTAAATAACGTCCCCCAAGTGAACCCTCCGTCTTGCTCCATAGTGGGAAAAAGTATTCTATACCTATCCTGTGCTGAGGAAAGAGGTTGGAGCCAAATCCAAATCCATAATTGAGGTATAAGTAGGATCGTTTGAAAACTGGAAAATAACCATCACATTCCAACTGTAAGTCTTGCAGACCGAAGCGATTTGCTCCGTTTGCTCGGAGTTCCATGGTCACTTTGTTAATTCTGAAACCAAATCCTGCCGATAGCAATTGTTCCGGATCCTTTGCATCAAAAAAATCGATGGTGTAAGCGGCGGTTAACAGATTGGTGTTTCGATTGCGAATCATTTCAGCATACAATTCCTCCATTCCCATGCTCTTAATCAGGGGCTCGTTGTTTCGGGCCAACAAAATGCCCTCATCCCATCGTTTCAATCCTGAAAAAGCCAACATCTTTTTCTTTAAGAGGTCCTCTTTGTTACCATATCCACCTGCAGCTGCTACTTCGCATGCAGAAAGTAAGTTCTCGAATTGATGGGACCGGAAGAGAATGTTTAACCAGCTACTAAAAAATTCATCATTCAAATAGCCGTTAAGTCGAGCTTTCTCGACATAGGTAAAAGCGGAGTCATTCTGATTATTCCATGAATAGACATTGGCAATATAAACCAAGATATCACCTCGACTTTTATCACTTGCAAGCGCTTTTTGAGCCTCCGTAATAGCTTGAAGATACAGATTCTGTTTTCCAAGCCCTATGGCGATGGTAAAAATGGAGTCTGTGTTTTCCTTGGATTGAACGAAACTAATACTAAAAAAAAATGCAAATAAAATAATCAATCGCTTTATCATGTGAAAAGCTTTAACGGTTAATGATGGCTGCTATCTCATTGGCAACTTTAAATGGGTCAAATGGTCTGTATATTAGTATGCTGGCTCCCATTTCATGCGATTTGTAAGCATACGATTTTGTCTTAATTTCTGGGAAAAACCAAATGGGGGCTACAGTCTGGACCTTCGTTCTTAAATATCTGATGATCTCAATACTAGAGATGCTTGCTTTGAAATCGTCGAGGAGAATGAGTTGAATGTTCGTATCGGGAAACATGGAATCTATATCCTGATATGTTTTGCATGAAAAAAGGAGCAAGTCGGGAATCTTTCGAAGCAAAGGGGTCTCGAACAACTTGTAAAAAATTAAATCATCGGAGACGATCACTACACCTTTGTCCATTCATTTGCAGTATTTGAATGAACCAAATTTAGTAATGATTTATTCCATTTGCAAGTTTGTAACAAACTTTGGAACAATCATCATTTTTCCCTGTATTTTCCTTCTTCTTCGTCGTTGAGGATGCTCAGGTAGCTCGTGTAGCGCGATTCGCTGATGTGATGTTCGCTGACGGCTTTCAAAACGGCACAGCCGGGTTCGTGCGTATGGGTGCAGTTGTTGAAGCGGCAATTTTGAGAAGTGGCGAAAATTTCTTTGAAATAGTGTCCGACTTCCTCGGGTTTCATGTCGAAGGTGCCGAATCCTTTGATTCCAGGAGTATCGATTAGGTATCCACCATTGGACAATTCGAACATTTCAGAAAACGTGGTGGTATGCATTCCCTTGTGGTGCGAAGCTGATATGTCGCCGATTCGAGCGTTGAACAATGGGTCAATGGCATTGATGAGGGTGGATTTTCCAACACCGGAATTGCCCGATAACAAGCTGATTTTGCCTTGCATGAGGTTGCTTAATTGTTCAATCCCAATGTTTTTTTTGGCTGAAATGACCGTGCATGTGTATCCGATGGTGGTGTAAAGTTGAATGAGGGCTTCCATATATTCCAAATCCTCCTCATTATATAAGTCAACTTTGTTGATCAAGATATGAGCTGGAATGCGGTAAGCTTCGGATGTGGCAAGAAAGCGGTCGATAAAGGTCGTGTTGGTCGTAGGTGATTTGATGGTAACCAGCAGCAATGCCAAATCAATATTGGCTGCCAATATATGCAACTGTTTGGATAAATTGGTGGGCTTACGGACGATGTAGTTTTTACGGTCCTCGATTTCAGTGATGTAGACGGTTTCTCCTGTTTGCTCGCCCAGTATCACCCGGTCACCCACAGCAACCGGGTTGGTACTACGCAAACCTTTGATGCGGAAGTTGCCTTTAATGATGCATTCCACCGCGACGCCCTCGTCCGTCTTGACAAGGTAACTGCTTCCTGTATTTTTAACAACGAGACCTTTCACACGGTCATGATTTCTTTTTCCTTGGCACCCACGATTTCGTCAATACGTTTCATGTATTTGTCGTGGATTTTTTGAGCAACAGCTTCAGCATCTTTTCCTAAATCTTCGGAAAGGCCTTTTTTAACTAGTTTTTTAATTTCGTCAATGGCTTCACGACGGGCATTGCGAATGCTGATGCGTGCTTCTTCACCTTCAGTATGTACTTGTTTGGCAAGTGACTTGCGGCGTTCTTCTGTAAGTGGAGGAATGCCCAATCTGATGAGTTCACCATTGTTGTCCGGGGTGATGCCAACGTCGGAGTTTAAGATGGCTTTTTCAATTTCCTTGATCATGTTTTTTTCCCAAGGTTGTATGACGATGCTTCGTGCATCTGGGGCCGTGACTGTTGCGATATTCTGAATGGGCACGTGACTTCCGTAATAGGGCACACGGACGGAATCCAGTATGCGGACGTTTGCCTTACCGGCGCGAATGTGTACGAGGGATTCTTCCAGGTGGTTGGCGGCGTGTTTCATCGCGTCCTCAGCCATGTCGAGGTACAATTGTAAGTCTTCGTTCATTGTCGGTGTATTTTTAATTGTGTACGTATGTTCCTATTTTCTCGCCTTTGAGCACTTTGAGCAAATTTCCAGGTGTATCCATGTCGAACACGACGATGGGCAAGTTGTTTTCCTTGCACATGGCAGTGGCGGTGAGGTCCATGACCTTGAGGTCGCGACGATAGATTTCGTCATATGTGATTTCGTCAAACTTAGTGGCAGTGGGATCTTTTTCGGGATCGGCTGTGTAAATGCCGTCAACACGAGTGCCTTTTAGCATGGCATCTGCTTCAATTTCGATACCTCGAAGAGAGGAACCGGTATCGGTGGTAAAGAACGGACAGCCCGTTCCTCCGGAGAAAATGGCTATTTCACCTTTCTGCAACGTCTCCAGTGCTTTGTCCTTACTAAAGAATTCGCCTACCGGTTCCATACGGATTGCCGTGAGCAGGCGGGCTTTTACACCGATAGCCGTAAGCGCGGAACAAAGTGCCAAACCGTTGATGCAGGTAGCCAACATGCCCATTTGATCCCCTTTGACTCTGTCAAATCCTTTGGATGCACCTCTTAAACCACGAAAGATATTGCCTCCTCCAATGACGATTCCAACTTCAACTCCAAGTTCGTGCGCATCCTTAATTTGACTGGCGTACTCACTAAGTCGCTTTTCGTCAATGCCGTATTGTTTCTCTCCCATCAGGGATTCGCCGCTAAGCTTGAGCAGAACTCGTTTGTAAGGTATCATAGGCTTGTTTTTGTAGATTCTGATGTAAAAATACTATTTTTTGCTGCAATTGCTGAAGTAGGGATTCCTTTTTGTTTTTTTGAGCTATTTTTGTTGAAGTAAAGGTAAACCGACGCATGCAATTTAGAAATATCTTCTTGCTATTCATTTTTCTGTCAGCTGGCTTTTCTACGGTCGTTGCTCAGGAAGTTCCTGCTTTGATGGAAAAGGGGAAAGCACTGCTGGAAGTTAATAAAACGGATTCTGCCGTTGCTTGTTTTGAAAAGGTGCTTGTCTTAGATGTCAATAATTACGATGCGTTAGTGCTTCTTTGCAATTACCATTTCTTAACCGGTAAAATGGAATTGAATTCGATAGAAAAAGTTCATTCATCGTATACATCGCCTACCCGAATGCAAGAAGCCAACTACATGGAGGGTCTTAAAAGAGTATATGAACTTTATTACTCCAAGGCTGAGAAATATTTGGTTCAAGCATACTTGCTTAGAAGGAACGATCATTTGGATGATTTGGCTGGTCAAATTGCCGATTTCAAGGTTCGAATTGGTATCCGAACGCCTCGAAATAGTAAACCTTGGCTTATAAAAAAACTACTTCCTTAAAATCATATTCCCTGGCAGCACCTTCTTCTGGTTCGAGTATCAAATGTCCATGGGCATTGATATCTAAGATACGTGCTTTGAAGGTTTCTGTACTGTCTTTGTATAAATGAAAACCATCTCGACGATACAAACTGTTGAGGTAGTACTTACGAATGTCCGACTCATTTTCAGTTGACAAGTGTCCAAAGGCTGAAACGAGACGATGGTGAAGTTTTTCAGTCAATTCTTTTAAATCATAGGTGTATCCAGTGATTTGGCTTAACGACACAGGGTTTGGCAATTCAGCAGGAAAATCGGTTTGATTGATGTTTAGGCCAATGCCGATGACTGAATGCGAAATCAGGCTGCCTTCTAACTTATTTTCGATCAGTATTCCACCGATTTTGGAATTCTTGTAATAAATGTCGTTCGGCCACTTGATAGTGATATCTTTGGTATGTTCGTCCAATAGTGCTTTAACAGTCAGTGAGACGAATTCTGATAATAAAAACTGATTGCGGGCAGGAATGAAATCTGGTTTGATGACAATGCTGTACAATATGTTTTTTTCCGGTTCGGAAATCCATTCGTTGCCCTTTTGCCCTCGCCCTTTGGATTGGTTAAAAGTAACAATAGCAGTTCCCGATTCAGCACCGATTTCTGCCAGTTGTTTCAGCAAATATTGGTTGGTAGAGGGCGTTTTGTCAATAAAAAGAAGATTGGTCATATAATAAGTTAATAGCATGCGAATATAGGGTTTATTTATGAGGTGGCAAAAAGGCATCTTCAAAATGATTGATGCTCCAAACTCCCTGTTCATAGACTACAGAGACGATGTCGAAACGAACCTGAGCATCAATGTGATGCATCCGGACATAGTGGTGTGCAGCTTGTGCGATATGCTTGATTTTGGTTGCATTTACCGCATTTTCAGGTGGCTCCCAAGTTCTTCCCGTTCGTGTTTTTACTTCGACGATGACCAACCAACCATCAACTTCAGTAATCAGATCCAGTTCTTTATGAGTGGAGTGCCAATTCCGCTCCCGAATGCGATGCCCTTTTGCCCGTAGGTAGTTTTCGGCTTTCAATTCACCCTCTTTGCCCAGTTTGTTGTGTTCAGCCATGTTGTATGTAAAAGAATTGTTCTTATTTTTGTACACAAATTTTCCAAAACATGAAAAAAGAGGCGACAACGGTTCGGAAATTACCCGAAGCAACCAAAAAAAAATCGCTGGTTCGGGACCATTTAGTAACCATCGCTTTGAACGACCCGGAATTCAAGACGCTCGAAAAATATTGTGCCCAATACAAAATTTCAAACCGCTCCCGTTTTATCAGAGAATCTTTGATGAAGAGCATGTTGGCACGTATGGTCGACGATTATCCCACACTCTTCGGCGAAAAAGAAATGCGGTAAATTATTCGCTATGGAAACCCACGAACGGTATATGAACATGGCTCTTGCTGAAGCTCGCCTGGCTTTTGATGCAGGTGAAATTCCCGTTGGAGTCGTTGTGGTCTGTAAGGACCGCATCATTGCCAGAGGACACAACCTGACCGAAACCCTCAACGATGTGACCGCACACGCTGAGATGCAGGCCATCACAGCCGCTGCCTCGACGCTGGGAGGCAAGTATCTGCAAAATTGCTCGATTTATGTAACGGTGGAACCCTGTGTCATGTGTGCCGGGGCTCTTGGCTGGGCACAAGTTTCCACGTTGATTTATGGTGCCTCCGACCCAAAAAGAGGATTCTCCGTTTTTGCACCTCAGTCGCTTCATCCCAAAACACAGATTATTAAAGGGGTACTTGAAGCGGAATGTTCCGAACTGATGACCCGTTTTTTTCAATCACTTCGGTAAAGTTATTTTTCGGAGTTGATGTGTGTAAGCTCCAAAAACCCCCAGACCATTTTCAACGTTTGTGAAAACCTGTACTGGTTCAGACATGAACGGATCTGCTAGCCCCAATGCTTTTAATGATTTGAGATAGAGGTAGTACTCCTTGCTGATTGACTGAAGATCAATCGATAATATTCTTTCGTAATTGTTGGACGAACTACTATCGTATGTCCGATTGCCGTACCGGATGATGTTTTGTTTGTATTTGAACTTAAGCGTGTGCATGGTTCCATCAATTAATTCGTCCGAGAATACATTGTATGGGTCGTATCCGGTTTCTTCGAAAAGCCCGTCTAAATTGTTCTTTCCACTCCCAAAAACGATGTCCTCTACATCGTTCTTATACTCTGAATATGAGGAGTAACCATTTGAAACGACGTTGTAATAGATTACCAATCGATAATAATTCTCTATGTGTAGGGGATTTGAGAATCGAACCTCAAATGAATGCGTATAGTCGAAGGTTATCCCTATAGTATCATTATGATAAGGTGTACCGGGACCGATGTACCCATACTGACCGTCGTAAATCTGATTGATTATTAGGGAGGTGTCTGATATTGCGGTAGTGGAGTCTATTTGGAAGTCGGATGTAGCCGATGGAATGGATGTTTCGGACCAAACTGATTCGTAGTCGGGTGCGGAAACATTCAACCTGATGACATCTCCCTGCCCTGAAATGTAATGACTACAATAATTCCCTTTACTGACGTGTTGAAGGTTTTCTTTGAAGGTGCCATTCACAAAAAGTGCAACCGTCGCATTAGTGACATCAGGTAAAGATTCCTCCTGATCAAGGAAAAAGCGACTCAAAGAAACACTAGCATGAATGATTGAATCGGCACATGCAACGGCATTGACAACCAAAACAGGTTCAGTGACTTTGCCAGTAAATTGGATTTCTGTTTCGCAGGACAGGAATGTGCCGAAAAGCAACAGTAAAATAAAAATGCTGAAGTTTTTCATACACTAGAATTTATAACTGTAACTGACTGAGGGTATAACTGGAAAAATGGAGGTCTTAACCAATATCTTGCGTGAGTTGTAGTTCCCAGTTTGTGGATCGTAGTAACCCTCGTCGCTGTATGATTGTCGAACGATGAACGGATTTTTTTGGTTGTAGGCATTATACAAACTAAAATTCCAAGTTCGAACGCCGTGCTTTTTCTTTTTGTGGAAATTGACGCCTATGTCCATGCGATGGTAAGCAGGCAATCGATAATTGTTTCGTTCACTGATGTATTCAATACTTTGATAATGTTGCCAATCAAGATCTGGAATATTGACGGCCTTGTATTGTTGCATAGCCAGTGTCCCACTGTTTCCTGTGTAATAGACCCAAGTGCCTGATAAATCAAACCGATCGCTGAACCGATGGGTCATAGTGAAACTGACGTTGTGCATTCTGTCGTATTTCGCAGGGAAGACTTTCCCGTAATTGATTTCTTGTCCGGGTTTATCAAATTTTCGTTCGGATTTCGACCAGGTATAGGCTAACCAACCAGTTGTCTTTCCAATGGTTTTCTGAGCCAGAAATTCGATGCCATACGACCAACCTCTCCCCATGCTTACTTTTTCTTCCCAACCAGTGGATGAACCCATGAATCCGGCACCATCTTTATACTCAATCAAATTGTTCATGCTTTTAAAATAGCTTTCGACAGAGAAATCGACCACATCGTTCAAGTTGTAGAACAAACCAGCAGAATATTGTTTGGAATCCATTGGTTTGACTCTTTTAGTAACCGGAACCCATAAATCGGTCGGCAAACTGAGGTTGCTGTTGGATAAGAGATGAATGTATTGACTCATAGATGCGTAACCTGCCTTGAAGGACCATTGATCGTTTATCAGAAGACGCATGCTCAATCTGGGTTCCAATGAATGGTAAAATTGACCTTGTACATTGAACAAGGAGTAATTCACGCCGACATTGGCTTTGATGAAAGCCCCGAGGCTTAAATTATCTTCGGCGTACACATTCACTTCGTGGCCAAAAACGTTTTTGTCTCCCATGGTCGTATCTACTGACGAAGTAATGTCTTGTGTCACAGAAAATTTGGCAACTGAAACACCTGGTCGAAAAGTATGATTCATATAACTGGCTCCGAATTTCACATCATGTCCCGGAATTGGTGTGTAATCGAAATCCGTTCTTAAAGAGTAATCATTGATACCCGATAAATAGCCAATTTCCATTTCCGAACCTATCCATTTGGTTTTACCAGCAGGCAGCGTTTTGTTTTCCTCCCCGATCATCATGTCAAAGCGATATCGGGTGTAGGCTGCCGTCGTATTCATGAAAAGTTTGCTGTTGATGATGTGGTTCCAACGAAGAGCAGAGATGAGATTTCCCCATTTCCAATCTATGGCCGTAGTATTGAAACTTTTTTCGTCTTCGTAAACATAATTGCTGGTGATCCCAACATCAATGTCATCGTCCCCAGAATAAAAACTCAGAAAAAGTTTGTCCGAATCTGAGATTTTATGGGTTATCTTGGCATTCAGGTCGTAAAAAAAATAGCCAGGAGAAAAGTGGTTGTTGGTGTTTTCCTTTTTCTCGACATACCACATGACGGGTTTGATGATCAAATCGCCATAAGTCCGTCGGTAGGAGAGATTGAAGGTGGTCTTGTCTTTGATGAGTGGCCCTTCCAAGTTGAATTTGGAGGTCATGATGCCCACGCTGAAATTGCCGTGAACCTCCCTACTGTTTCCGTCGTTCATTCGAATGTCTATTACCGAAGAAAGTCGGCTGGAAAAGCGAGCAGGAAAATTGCCTTTGTACAAGGTGACGTTTTTTAACGCATCAGCATTGAAAACCGAGAAAAACCCACCCATGTGGTTGACATTGTAAACAGGAACTCCATCCAATAAAAGAAGGTTTTCATCCGGCCCTCCGCCTCGAACATACAAACCGGCTGAGCCTTCCGTTCCACCCTGGACGCCAGGCAGCAATTGCAAGGCTTTCAGCACATCCGTTTCGCCAAATAAGGCAGGAATGGATTTGATTTGAGAAATGGGAACTTCAATGGCGCCCATTTGAGCGCCCAAAACGCCGAATTCTTTGCGGCTGGATCCTCCATAGACGGTCACCGAACTCAGTTCGGTTGAAGGTTGAAGGCTGATATTGAGGGTGGTATCTTTAGATAATCGAAAGTGGAAATGTTGCGTTGTAAAACCTACGTACGAACATCGTATTTCCACTTCTCCCGCGGGCAGTGACAAGGAGTAAAAGCCATACACATTGCTGACGGAGCCTTTTCCAGATTTGAAATCGTATACTGAACCGTTCAACAAAGTTTCACCCGAAGATTGATCTGTAATGAAACCGCTAATGGTCAGATTCGCAGCTGTAAGGTTATGAATGAGAAAAACGAGGGAAAGGAAAATCAACGTTTTCTTGGTCATATTGGTTTTTTTATTCAATTTCTTCAAAGTCGACATAGTCCCCTTCGTCCTTCGAAATCTTTTTCTTTTTCTCTGGTTGGTGGGAAGCATGGTCGGCACGCGGATTTTCCGAATTGGCTGCCTTTCTGATTTTATGAATCATGAATTTAGTCGTCATCGAGAAAATCAGGCGAAAGATAATAATAAAAAATAGTAAACCAAATATGAATTTCATCTAAATTTAATTTTAGGCACCTTTTTTTACGAATCCGAAATTAAGTACGGAGAGAAGGATATACCAAACGATGCATGCGGAGATGCCGTTTATATTAAGGAGTACCAAGAGAAGGAGACTACCCATCAGGAAATAGTAGCGTAAGCGATTCCCTTTCCATTTGAGGTTCTTGAACTTAAGGGAAAACATGGGGATTTCCAGAACCAATAAGGCTGAAAAGATCAATATGCCAACGACCAAAATGATTGGATCAAACAGGTAGCTTAAGAAAAAGTTGAATGAACTGCCGATGCCAAAAGCCCAGAATAATGCATTGGCTGGAGTGGGCAAGCCTAGAAAAGAGCTGGTCTGGCGTTCGTCTAAATTGAATTTGGCCAGTCGCAAGGCGGAAAAGACTGGAATTAAAAAACCAAACCATGCGAACCAGGAAGGGCTTCCCATGTTCATGGCTAAAGAACTGATGTAACTGTAAGCCATCACACCAGGGGCAACTCCGAAACTCACCACATCGGCCAATGAATCCAATTCTTTGCCCATTGGAGAATACGCTTTTAAAAGGCGTGCGGCAAAACCGTCAAAAAAATCAAAAATAGCTGCCAAGGCAATAAATAGTGCGGCTGTCATATAGGCTTCCTGAAAGGCATAGACCATGGCTATGCACCCCGAAAACAAATTCAAGCAAGTGATTGCATTTGGTATGTGCTTGCGTATCATTGGGTTGGGTTTAATTCGCTGCCGGTTTCTCTTTCCAGCGTGCGATGATGGTCTTGTTACCAGTCGTTTTATCACCAGGCTTTACCAAAATCTCAACGTCCTCGAGCGGTAGAAAGACATCTACACGGGAACCGAATTTAATGAAACCAAGGTGTTCGTTGAGGTGGACCTTCTTATTGGTGTAGGCGTAGGTGACGATGCGGCGAGCCAAAGCCCCTGCCACCTGACGGATCAAGACAGTCTTGCCGGATTGCGAGGATTCCAGCAAAACAGTGGAGCGTTCGTTTTCAATACTTGATTTGGGTAAGTATGCAGCCATGAAATTACCGTTCTGGTGACTGTAATGCACTACTTTGCCTTCGAAAGGATACCAGTTTGCATGCACGTTGAACACCGACATGAAGATGGATAGTTGGATACGGTCTTCGTTTAACAGGCAGCCTTCGTAGGTCTTTTCTATAACCACCACTTTGCCGTCTGCAGGTGCCAAAATATCGAGTGGGCCGGCTTTGCTGACGCGTCGAGGACTTCTGAAGAAGTTGATGAAAAAGAAATAGAAGATACCTGAAACCACCAATAGTGGCATAAAGACATAATGCCCAAGCAGAATCCAAACCAAGACATTAAGCAAGACAAGAAAAAAGAACAACCCGAGAAGAATCTTGCGACCTTCCTTGTGTATGGTCATTCCCAGCGTTCTTTTCATTCCTGTTTGTTTATGGATTTATCAAACAAAAGTACTTTATAATCGGGATTCGTCCAAATTTTTCTTTTATGGGACCTGTTGATAAGTTTTGAGAAATTATCATTGGTCGTTACTTAAAAACAAGGTATCTTTAAAACTCGTTTTCATCCATTCATTTTGCTTTTAAATATGACCCCATTCGTCCATTTGCACGTCCATTCACAGTATTCCATCCTCGATGGACAAGCTTCCATCGCCGGATTGGTGGACAAAGCGCAGAGTGATGGAATGAAAGCCATTGCCCTGACAGACCACGGTTGCATGTTTGGAGTCAAGGAGTTCTTCAATTACATTTCCAAAAAAAACAAAGGAAAAGCGGAGGACGAACAGATCAAACCCATCATCGGTTGCGAAGTCTATGTGGCCAGAAACGGCCACCTCAACCAACGCAAAGAGGTTAAGGAAGACGCTCGGGGATGGCACCTTATATTATTGGCCAAAAATTATCAAGGTTACAAGAACTTGCTGAAAATTGTATCAAAGGCCTGGACGGATGGTTATTATTATGTGCCTCGAACCGATCATGAACAATTGGAGAAATACCACGAAGGCATTATTGCCTTGTCAGCTTGTTTAGGAGGTGAGGTTCCACGTTATGTCGGAGATGGCAGGTTGGAGGATGCCGAAAAGTCTGTTCAGTTTTATAAACGGGTTTTCGGTGAGGATTTTTATCTGGAATTGCAACGACACAAACCGACTGTACCCAATGCTGCGCAGGATACTTATCCTCGGCAAATGGAAGTGAATGTTCACTTAGTGGAGTTTGCCCAAAAATACGACATCAAATTGGTGGCTACCAACGACGTACACTTTGTCGAAGAAGAACATGCCGAAGCACATCATCGTTTAATTTGCCTCAATACTGGCCGTGAACTGGATGACCCCAGCAACATGGCCTATACCAAACAGGAGTTCTTCAAGACTCAAGAAGAAATGAATGAGGTGTTTGGCGATATTCCAGAAGCACTGGCCAATTCGCTCGAGATTGCCGATAAAGTGGAATTTTATTCCATCAATCACGATGCCATCATGCCCAATTTCCCCAGACCGGAAGGGTTTGAAAACGATGATGATTATCTTAAATTCCTTACTTATAAAGGAGCGGAACGGGTCTATCCGGATATGACGGATGAAGTCAGGGAGCGCATCGAATTTGAACTTGGCGTCATCCAACACATGGGTTTCCCCGGATATTTTCTTATTGTTCAGGATTTTACAACTGCTGCACGCGAAATGGGTGTTTCAGTTGGGCCAGGTCGTGGTTCAGCAGCCGGTTCAGCCGTGGCTTATTGCTTGGGGATTACACAAGTGGACCCAATCAAATACGATTTGCTGTTTGAACGGTTCCTAAATCCCGACCGCATTTCCATGCCTGATATCGACATCGATTTTGACGATGATGGACGGGGGCAGGTACTCCGTTGGGTGGAGGAACGTTATGGCAAGGAAAAAGTGGCACATATTATCACTTACGGCACCATGGCAGCCAAGTCGGCCATTAAGGATGTAGCTAGGGTACAGCGCCTTCCGCTCGCCGAATCGGAACGTTTGGCCAAAATGATTCCGGATAAGATACCCGATGTCAAGAAAGTCAATTTGAAAAGTGCCATCGCTTTTGTACCCGATCTTAAGGCTGCAGCGGAATCGCCCAATCAGAACCTGAGGGATACCATGAAGTATGCACAGATGCTGGAGGGAAATGTGCGTAACATCGGTGTTCATGCCTGCGGCGTCATCATTGGTCGCGACGACATTTCGGACTGGGTTCCGGTGAGTACTGCCGACGATAAAGAAACTGGCGAAAAACTATTGGTCACTCAATACGAAGGTTCAGTTATTGAAGAAACCGGATTGATCAAGATGGACTTTCTTGGACTTAAAACCTTATCCATCATTAAAGACGCCATTGAAAACATAAGGCTTTCCAAAGGCATTCTCATTGACATTGATTCCATTTCGCTCGAGGATAAAAAAACGTATGAACTGTATTCGTCCGGGAACACGGTAGGGACCTTCCAGTTTGAATCCACTGGTATGCAAAAATACCTGCGTGAATTGGAACCGACCAAATTCGAGGACCTGATCGCAATGAATGCCTTGTATAGACCAGGCCCCATGGATTATATTCCGTCATTCATCGCTCGAAAACACGGTAGGGAGGAGATTGAATACGACATCCCGGTCATGGAGCGCTATCTAAAAGACACTTACGGAATTACCGTCTATCAGGAACAGGTGATGTTACTTTCTCGGTTGTTGGCAAACTTTTCGCGTGGTGAGTCGGACGAGCTTCGCAAAGCGATGGGTAAGAAGATTATTGAGAAGCTGAATGCTTTGAAACCAAAATTCATCGCTGGCGGAAAAAGTAACGGTCACGATCCAAAAGTACTTGAAAAGATCTGGGCCGATTGGGAAAAGTTTGCATCCTATGCTTTTAACAAGTCACATGCTACTTGCTATTCGTTGGTTGCTTATCAAACGGCTTGGCTCAAAGCTAATTACCCGGCTGAATACATGGCTGCCGTTCTTTCACGCAGCATCAACAACATCACAGACATTACCAAATTCATGGATGCTTGTAAATCCATGAACATTCAAGTCTTGGGACCTGATGTGAATGAATCGAACATGAAGTTCACCGTGAACAAAGAAGGAAATATTCGCTTTGGGTTAGGCGCCATCAAAGGGGTAGGTGAAAATGCAGTCAGGGCTATTTTGGATGAACGTTCCAGTAATGGTCCTTTCAAAGATCTGTACGATTTTCTGGAACGTGTCAATCTGAATACCTGTAATAAAAAAAGTGTCGAATCCATGGCGTTGGCTGGAAGTTTCGACGCGTTTGGTCAGTTGACGCGGGAACAATTTGTGTACGAGAATGGCAAGGGCGAACCGTTCCTCGATATATTAATGCGTTGGGGCACGAAGGTTCAAATGGACAAGGCTTCCATCAGCAATTCTCTCTTTGGGGGTGAAAACACCGTGGTTGTAGCCAAACCGGAACCGCCCAAAGCGGAACCCTGGCCAGACTTGATGAGGCTCAACAAGGAAAAAGAATTGGTTGGCATGTATCTATCATCGCATCCGTTGGATAGCTTTTCCGTTCTGATCAATTATGTCTGCAACACCACGATGGACGATATTAAACAAGGAAATTTGGTTGCCAACAAAGAACTGGTTTTTGGCGGCATCGTTACAGATATTCGTGAACGGATGAACAAGAAGAACGAACAATTTGCTTTTGTTACCATCGAAGATTATTCTGGAGCAGCCGAAATTCCTTTCTGGCCTAAGGAATATGTGGATTTCGGAAAATACCTTCGACCGTCTATGTTCCTGATGCTTAAAGGTCGTTACGGTCCCAAAAACTGGAGACCGGATGAATTCGAATTAAAAGTGAATCACATATCTCTGTTGTCCGAGATCTTAGATACGGCCATAGAAAAAATCAATCTGTCGATACCTCTCTCGGTTTTGAACAAAACTTTTGTGGAAGATTTATACGAAGAAGTTCGGAAACATCCGGGGAAGGCAACTCTATCTATCACTGTTACAGATTATGACGTGGAACCCCCACTTCGACTTGACCTTTTTTCAAGATCGTATCAAGTTCATCCGAATAAAGAATTCATCAATTATTTGGAGGAAATGGATTCAGTTGACCTCAAAATAAATTAGGGCGGTGTTTTAAAACCGTCTATGTTTTTGTACATTTGCCCTGCTAAACAAAGAACTAAACATTAAAAGCAACATACTATGGCTTTAGTAATTACAGATTCAAATTTTGACGAATTATTGAAATCCGGAAAACCCTTGGTGGTGGACTTTTGGGCAGAATGGTGCGGTCCTTGCAAAATGATCGGCCCCATCGTTGAAGACCTTGCCCACGAATATGAAGACAAAGTGACCATCGGTAAGCTCGATGTCGATGACAATAACGATGTCACTACGCGTTATGGAATCCGTAACATACCAACCATTTTGTTTTTCAAAGATGGTGTTCAGGTGGACAAACAAGTTGGAGCCACTCAAAAAAGTGTCATGGTTCAGAAAATTGAGGCTTTGCTCTAATTTTCGATTACGCAAGAAATAATTGAAGCTGTTTCCATTTTATGGAAGCAGTTTTTTTTGAATTTATCTCGACTAAACGAAAGAGACTTTTCGTGTTCCGTCAGACTGCTCCTCGATGTGCACGCTCGTGCAATGTTCTGGTAATAGGGACTCGATTTTTTCAGGCCACTCGATAAAACAATATTGACCGCTGTAGAAATACTCTTCGTAACCCAAATCATATGCTTCTTCCAATTTGTTAATGCGGTAGAAGTCAAAGTGATAGACTGCATTTCCGTCGGGTAAAGCGTATTCGTTCACAATGGCAAACGTGGGGCTGGTGATGGTATCCTCAACGCCCATTTCCTCACAGACAGCTTTTATGAAACTGGTTTTACCTGCACCCATGGCTCCGTAAAATGCAAAAACAGTACGACCTTTGGTTGCATCGAGAAATTTGCGGGCGGTTTTATGAATATGTTTTAGGGAGTCAATCAAAAGTTCCATATCTATTTCTTTTTGGGTTCCATCGTGATGAAGGGAATCAACATTTCTTCCATAGAGATTCCGCCATGTTGGAAGGTGTCCTTATAATAGGTTGCGTAGTGGCTATAATTGTTCGGATAAGCAAAAAAGTCTTTGTTCCCGGCAAAAATATAGGTTGAACTCACGTTGGGGCTAGGCAATCCGTGACGGTCAGGATTTTTGATTTCAAACACCTGCTTGGGTTCATAATTAAGGTTCTTACCGACCTTGTACCTCAGATTGGTATTGGTGTTGCGATCGCCCACCACTTTGATGGGATTGTCCACGTGAATGGTTCCGTGGTCTGTTGTCACGATGATTTTTACATTTTCGGAAGCCAACAGGTCAAAGAGTTCGGAAATAACCGAATGTTTGTACCAGGATTCGGTCAGGCTGCGGTATGCAGCTTCTGTTCCAGCTAGTTCGCGAATCATTTTGGACTCGGTTCGAGCGTGGGAAAGCATATCGATGAAGTTGAAAACGATGACGTTCAAAGGACATTGCAGCATGCTTTTGAGTTTAGCCATCATCTTCTCACCATTCTGATTGTTGTTGATCTTATGATAAGAGAAATCGTAATGTTTGCGGAAACGGTCCAATTGTGTCTGAATGAGGGGCGATTCGTTCAGGTTTTTTCCTTCTTCTTCGTCCTCATCCACCCAGAATTCTGGAAACATTTGTTGGATTTGCAGGGGATTCAATCCTGAAAAAATGGCGTTTCTAGCGTATTGGGTAGCAGTAGGCAACAAGCTGAAATATATATTCTCATCGTAAGTGAAACGGTCGCCCATCAGTCGTTTGATGACCTGCCACTGATCAAAACGAAAATTGTCGATAAGAATGAAAAAAACCTTTTCACCGGCATCCAAAAGAGGGAAAACCTTTTCTTTGAACAAGTCGGGGCTCATTAACGGGCGATTGGTCTGTTGATCGTTCCAATCGATGTAATTTTTTTTGATAAACCTAAAAAACAGGTTGTTGGCTTCTGCCTTTTGTTGTTTAAGCATTTCTTCCATACCTGTTTTGGCTTCCTCCAACTCCAATTCCCAGTAAACGATTTTCTTGTAAACCTCTATCCAGTCTTCGTTTGTACGGCAATCACCGATTTGCATGCTGAGCTTCATGAAATTCTGTTGAAAAGACGTGGTAGTGGCATCGTGGATGATTTCGTCCTTGTGCACGTTTTTCTTGATGGTGAGCAACATCTGCCTTGGATTGACCGGTTTGATGAGGTAGTCGGCTATTTTGCTGCCGATGGCTTGGTCCATGATGTCTTCTTCTTCGCTTTTCGTGATCATGACGACGGGTAGCGTGGGCAGAAATTCCTTAATGGCTGTCAGGGTTTCCAATCCACTGAGACCAGGCATGTTTTCGTCCAAAAAAACCAAGTCGAAAGGTTGCTCCCGACACAAATCAAGCGCATCTTGCCCATTGGTCGTAGTCACCACCTCGTAACCTTTTTCTTCGAGAAACAGGACGTGGGGCATGAGCAGGTCAATTTCATCGTCTGCCCAGAGCAATCGGTCTTTGGCCATATGGTATCAGGGATTTGGGTTTATGTCTGAATATTTTTCGTTGAAGAACCTTTCATAGCGATCAATTGGAACTCCTTCTTCCAACAATTTCAAGTTGGATTCGGAAACAATAAAGAGCTGCAAACCGTTGTACTTTTCCTCTGGTTTTTGACCTAGGAATTGAATCCATGAACGGTAACGGACAGCATCCAACGCATTTTCGAAGCCACTTACCAAAAGTACATCCAATTTTCCGATTTTCGACAAACTCAAGTCATAATCCCGAACCAAGAAATTGGTGAAATTGTATAATGCTACATCAAATTGGAGGCGATTTATCCGAATTCTACTGGAATCGTAAGCCATCAATACGAAATGTGGTTCTTCCGGCATAAATGCGAAACTATTGGCTAATGAGTCGAGTAATGCAAGGCTATCCACCAATTGTACGTCTTTGGCAGAAAGCAAGTTGGTGTATCCTGCCGAAGGCACCGGTCTGCGACCTTCATCCCAATAAGCCAACATGCCAGTTACCACCGGTTTTAGTTCTTTGAGGTAACTGCTTTCTGGCAGCGAATCACGGAGCACGATCAGATTGTGGTGAAAATCTTCCGGATGTCCGGTCCTGGCATATTCCATGGCTTCTAAGAAAAGGTATTTAGGAAGCAGGTTGCTGGATGGATAATTCGTTTTGGCGTAGTTGGAACGATTGAACAGGCTGTCCGATTGGTGTTTCAAATAATCATGATAGGTCTTGGCGTACAGGGTGTCCTGAACTTGATACATTTCAATGAGTTTCTCCATATAATGCGGGTTCATCAGCCTATTGGCCCAAGGTTTGGCCGGATACGTTCTCAACAGTTTGGCTCGGGCTGAATCGGCCGAAGCTTCTTGTTTTAACTGTTTGTATATGAGATATTCGATGTACCAGGTGTTTTCCAAAAACGCACTCTGAGGATAATCCTTTTCCAAACGATTGAATTGTTGTAAGGCCAGTTTGTTGTTTCCCAACTGTTCACGGAATGCCTGCCCAGATTGGTAAAGACCTTCCGCAATCTTATTTCCGGAGGCTTCCAATTGCTCCTTGGTAAAAGGTAGGTTTTTGAGGTAATAATTGAGGTTGGTCGGATCGTCTGCACCTTCGCTTAAGTCGCGAATTGAATCTGTGGTTGTGGACTTTCCGGTTACTCCAATTGATTTGATCATGACTGAATCGGTCTTTTGAACGACCGTCATATTCTCGAACAATGGGGTCTTCCGATTGCGGCGCCAATCGTCGTTAAGGGCTCTTTTGCCCCATTTGCGACGAAAATCCTTCATGCCTTTATCCACCGTAGCTGGATTGTAGAAATACCAACTTTTATCCATGCTAAGGTCAGCTGTCATGGGATTAGTGGTATTGTTAGGGTTCGCATTATCAGCTTGTTCATTCTCATTGGCGGCAGCAGTCTCTTGAGCGGCTTTTAAGCGAGCTTCTTCCTTAGCCTTTTTTTCTGCAGCTTTCATTAACTTCGTTATCAGCTCAAGGCGTTCTTTTTCGGGCATTTTGGCTACCGCCTGAAGGCTGTCTTCCACAAATATGGTTTTAAGTGGCGGAGCCAGTTCCTTCAAAATGTTGAAGCGTTCATTTGCTACGGCAAAGCGTTCATCCTCTTTGTTTAACAGCGTAATGGCCTGATTATAACATGGACCGGCTTCCATATAACGTTCGTTGCGGTAGTAGAAATCGCCCAAGGCCAAAAGGGTTTTCAGTTTGTGAGGCCCCGATTTTACGGCTTTCAGCAATGATAAATTCAGGCTTTCCAATGCTTTGACGGTGTCTTTGGCTGCAAAGTACAAGTTTCCCATCGCGTAATAAACCTGATCCAGGTATTCTGTGTTTTTGGAACTCTTACTGAGTCGAATTAATTTTTTGAGCGGTTTTTTGGGATCGGTGCCCGGAAAAACTTCGCTTTGACGAATTCGCGCGCTGAGTTCCATTTCGTAAGGTGGATTCATGGCCGGAATTGCCGAAAACAGTTGATAGGCATTGTCTCGTTTGCCCGTTTCCTGATACAATTGCCCCAAAAGGTAGCTCCAACGTTCTTTTTCTCGCTTGTTATGGATTTTGCGTGACGCTACTTCCAGATAAGGCAATGCTTCGGCGTATTTTTTGCGGCGAATAAGCAAATCGGCAGTTGCCGCAGCAAATTCTGCAGTTAAAGAAGGAGTCAGATTTTCCTTATTCAGGTTGTTGAGTATGTTTTCTGCCTCGTAGTACCATTCGAGCTCGGTATAGGCTCTAGCTTGAAGGATGCCCGCTTGGTCACAACGTTTTTTATCAGTAGAAAAATGGCGGATGATGTACGAACAGGTGGCCGAGGCTGACAGAAAATCTGCTTTGGTGAACTGGGCATTGGCCATCAGCATGAACACATTGTCCATAAAGGGATTGAATTCTTCCTGACTGTAAAACCGTTTGGCTTCTTCGCTGGATTTGGGACTTGGTTTTTTTTTCGGTTTGACTCGAATGGAATGGGTTTTGATGGCTTTCTGGCACTTTTGGATGGCACGCTCCATACTCGGACTGGTTGCTTTTGCACTGCTGTGGTTGCTGACCTGATACATCGGCAGTATTTTGGAAAAGTCCTCGTTAAACCCTGCGTTCAATTGTTCAATACCTTGAATATAAGCCTGTTCCCCGTTGAAGTGTACGTTGAAACGCGTGTTCATTTCCTGATAATGCCGACTCAACCACGTGTTCTGTTGGGTAGAACAGGCAGTCAACAGGAGCAGGGCAAAAAATGCCGGGAGCAAAAGTCGGTGATGCATCATAATCAAGTAAAACCAGGCTTTTTTGGAATGAAAACACTCCTTCAGTAACTCAATTACAACGATTTTATTGTATGGAAAGCCGTTTAATCAGTCAAGTGGAATTGGGCCTCTTTCAGGTCGTTCCAAAAATTCGGATACGATTTGGATACCACTTCGGGGTTGTTCATCAAAATGATACCATAGACCAGGGCTGCTGGTGCAAAGGCCATAGCCATTCGGTGGTCATCGTATGTTTCAATGGGTTTGGCAAACATGGAACAAGTTTCGCCCGTCCATTCGAGGATGTTGTCTTGGCTGGCAACAAACACAAAACCGAGTTTGGCGCTTTCGTCGATCAAGGCTTTTATGCGATCCGTTTCCTTTATTTTAAGGCTTTGAAGTCCAGACAGACGAAACGGAATGGCTTTTAGGGCACAAGTCATGGCGATAGTCTGTGCCAAGTCGGGCTGATCGGATAAATCGGCATCGAACCGTTCCACTTTGGTTGGAATTTTGGTCAGTCGAACGCCATCGGATTGAAATTCGGTACCAATTCCTAAATTCTCAAACCATTCGGCAACTTTGGAATCACCTTGCAAACTGTTCTGAGTGAGGCCTTTCAGAAATATTTCACCTTCTTCGGCCAAACTCAACATTTCGTACCAATAGGAAGCGCCAGACCAATCAGATTCAATGGTAAAAGGCTGTTGACGATAGGTTTGAGGTTTGATGGTTGCCGTTTTCCCATCCCAGGAAGATTCAACCCCCCAAAGGCGCATCATTTCGAGCGTCATATGAAAATAGGGTTTGGAAATGAGTTCACCTTCGATGGTCAGTTTCAGCCCTTGTTCCATTACTGGAGCTACCATCAACAGGGCGGAAATGAATTGACTGCTGACGCCGCCATCTATGGAAATGGAACCTCCGGTCAATTTTCTACCTTTGATTTTGAGAGGTGGGAAACCATCTTTCTCCAGGTAGGAAATATCGGCTCCCAACCGATTCAACGCATCCACCAATAAATTTATGGGGCGGTTTTGCATGCGTTCGCTACCTGTAATTTCCCATTCGCCCTGGCAGCCGGCCAAAAACGCTGTCAAAAAGCGCATGGACGTCCCAGCGGCACCAATGTCTATTTTTTTGGAACTGAGTTCGAGTGCCTTGATTAGGACAAGGGTATCATCGCTGTCAGCCAGGTTTTGCAAGTTCGAATCCTTGGAGGAACTCGATAATGCGTTGATAATCAAGGCTCTGTTGCTAATGCTTTTGGATGCCGGCAACTGAATGCTCGCATTTATGGAGCGACCGGCTTGTATTGTAATGGACATGATTGGACGTATTAAGTGAATAGCAAAGGTAAAAAATTATTGCCGTTTCTTGAATTCCGCCGGTGTCATCCCATATTTGTGTTTGAAACATTCTCCGAAATAGCGGGAATCGCTGAATCCCGTCATGTAGGCAACTTCCTTGATGAGCAATTCACCTGTAGTCAACAACTGAGCTGCTCTTTTTAGTCGAATGTCGCGGATGAATTCGACGGGTGAAAGTCCAGTCAACCCTTTGACTTTGTTGAAGAACGAGGAGCGACTCATTCCGACCGCCTGACCGAGATCCTCGACAGTGAATTCGCTGTTGTCCATGTTGTTTTCGATGGCTTCCACCACACTACTCATTAACTTTTCGTCTTGCGAAGTAATCTGAAAAGGCTTGGGGTCAAATTCCTGCAATCCGGTAGTTGATTCAGCGCTGTAAAAGTCTTGCAACCGTTTTCGTTGTTTGAGGAGATTGGCGATTCGCGCTTCAAAATAGGGAACACTGAATGGCTTGGTAATGTAATCATCTGCACCGTAGGTCAACCCTTCCAATCTGCTCTCGAGGGTCGTTTTCGCAGTAAGCAAAACGATGGGTATGTGGCTGGTTTCCAGAGTTTCTTTTAGTTTTTTGAGCAACTCGATGCCATCCATCTCAGGCATCATGATGTCGCTGACTATAAAATCCGGATGTTCCCGGAATGCCGTTTCAAATCCAGCCTGGCCGTTGGTTTCTTCCAGAATCAGGTAATTTTTTTTCAGAATGATCTTCAAGAAGTTACGAAGCTCGTCATCGTCTTCGACAATCAATACGGTTTCCCAAGTTTCTTTATCTGATGGATTTATGACTGCATCATCAGCATTGTTTTCGATGAAAGTTTGTGGTGTATCGATCTGAACAATAGGTCTCTGAATGGATTTAAGCTCGTTGCGCATTTTGGAAATCTTAGTCAGTAGATACCTTAATAGTACTACCAATCCAATAACTAGAAGCAAAATAAGCAGGTAAACACCTTTGACTTGCCAAAAGGAACGTTGCATCTGTACCAAAACAGATGCCCGGCAAATTGGTATCGCAATAAATAAAATGGTAAGGGCACTAAAAATACGTTTGTTGTTCATAGTTGGATTTCAACGATGGGTACTCTACAAAGATAGTTTTTTCCCGTTCTCGGAATTCTTTGAAATCAAAAATTGGTTGTTTAACCCATCTTTTATGGCAATTTGTCCTATGTGGAGGTCACTTGTATTGGTTTACTTTGTACGATTGAAAAAGTACAATCTTAAGGTAATACACATTATGATGAACCCAATTCGATTGCTAATCATTTCCTTGTCATTCGCTAGTTTGACAGCTTTAGCAACAGCTGCAGAAGCCAAAAGTCTTTACACACCTTTATATAAAGATCTTCCATTTGAAATGCCTGTACTGGTGCGTCCGGTTTTTCCGGCACATACTGTTTCCATTCTGGAGTGTGGTGGAGTGGGTGATGGCAAAACGTTGAACACTAAGGCTTTTGCTGAGGGAATGAAGCGTTTGTCGAATCTGGGAGGTGGCACATTGAATGTTCCGTTTGGTGTTTGGTTGACCGGTCCGATCGAGTTTCAATCCAACATCAATTTGCACTTGGAAAAAGGGGCACTTATTCAATTTACACCAGATTTTGATGCTTATCCGTTGGTCAAAACTTTTTTTGAAGGGGTCGAAGCTTATCGTTGTCAATCGCCAGTGTCTGCACGTAACTTGGTGAACATCGCCATTACAGGTCAGGGGTCGATCAATGGATCCGGTCAAGCCTGGCGCCCTTTGAAAAAAATGAAAGTGACCGATACCTATTGGAAGGAAGTGCTTCATTCTGGAGGCGTGCTTAAAAATGAGAGTTATTGGCTACCCAGCGAAAAAGCATTGCGGGGTGAACGGTGGGCTAACGGTGAGTCTGGTATTTTCAGCCAAACGCCGACTTTGGCAGACTGGAATTCCATCAAAGACTATCTACGACCAGTGATGATCAGCATAATCGGATGCAAAAATGTGCTGTTGGAGGGCGTTTTATTCGAGAATTCCCCCAGTTGGAACATCCATCCGTTGATGTGCGAAAACGTCATCATCGATGGAATTTTTTCCCGAAACCCTGCCTATGCGCAAAACGGCGACGGATTGGACCTAGAGTCCTGTAAAAACGTGTTGGTGGTCAATTCCAAATTCGACGTAGGCGACGATGGCATCTGTCTGAAATCTGGCAAGGATGCCGAAGGACGAAAAAGAGGAAAACCAACCGAAAATGTCATTGTCAACAATTGCACCGTATTTCAGGGGCACGGAGGTTTTGTTGTCGGAAGTGAAATGTCGGGTGGAATTCGAAACATTTCAGTTTCTGACTGCATGTTTATCGGAACGGACGTCGGTTTGCGCTTCAAAAGCAACCGTGGTCGTGGAGGAGTGGTCGAAAACATCTATGTGCAACACATCAGCATGACCAATATTGTCAATGATTCATTCCTATTTGACCTGTATTATGGTGGAAAATCCGTATCCGAAGCCATCGAAGACGGAAGTCTGAACCAAAGCAGTACTACGATGGTTCCGGTTTCGGAAGAGACTCCGATTTTTCGTTCCATTTATGTTCGCGACATTGTTTCACATAATGCTGGTCGCGCCATGTTTTTCAACGGGCTTCCCGAAATGAAAATCAGCAACATTCATGTCGAAAACTTGGAAATGACAGCAAAAGTTGGGGCTGAACTTTCAGAAGTGGACAATGTTCAATTCAAAAAAGTGCATATCAAACCGACAACCGGTAAAGCCTTTGTGCTTCGGAATGTGTCCCGTTTAAAGTGGGATGGAAACCTAATACTGGATGTTGTACGGCAAGAATTTGACGAAAAACCTTAATTCTTTTCAGGATTGAAATAAACGATTTTGCTCTTTTACGGTCTAAAACGTATACTTACCTTAGCAGGTAGAATTCAAGTCGAAAATTAAACCGTCTTTCAGTGAAAAAAACCATTATCAGGATTCTCGTCCTGATCCTTATTTTAGTGCCGATTACCCTATTGTTGCTGCATAAAAAGCCCGAAGAAAAGCGTAGGGAAAAATCTGGCGGTAAGCGCAAGATTGAAGCTTTAGTCGTACGGCCTACCAAACTTTTGTTGGAAATTTCCGTGACCGGTTCGTTGCTATCATATGATGAGGTGGAACTCAAAAACGAAGTGCCAGGCCGTATTGTTTTATTGAATCTTCCAGAAGGCAAGGCTGTTTCTAAAGGAACTGTGCTTGTGAAATTGTTCAATGACGACCTGCAAGCTGGACTCAGAAAACTCAAAGCCCAGCTGGATCTTCAGCAGCAAATTTATAAACGTCAATCCGAGCTGATCAAAGTCAACGGCATCAGCCAAAATGAGTTCGAACTATCTCTTCTGCAAGTCAATACCTTACAAGCTGAGGTTGAAGCTCAAAAGGCGCTAATCCGAAAAACAGAGATTTTAGCTCCCTTTGATGGTATCATCGGTTTACGGAATGTGAGCTCTGGTGCCGTGGTCAACACTTCAACAACGTTGGCCACCATTCGTAGCAACCGCCTAAAATTGGACTTTTTCGTACCTGAAAAATACGGCGAGGCCATCAAATCAGGCATGAATGTTGATTTCTCGCTTTATTCCGGACAAAGCTATTATCATGCAAGTGTTCTGGCTACGGAACGCAGCATTGACGATGCGACACGTAACCTCAAGGTCAGAGCGGTTGTCAATCAAAAGGCTGCGGACTTGATTCCTGGTGCTTTTGCCAATGTGAAACTTCAATTAGGAACGAACCCCAATGCCTTGCTTATTCCAACCGAAGCCATTATCCCCACTGAACGTGAAAAGCAAGTCATCGTTGCCCGAAAAGGGAAAGCGCATTTTGTAACCGTAACAACCGGTATTCGAAAAGAATCCATGGTCGAAGTCACGAAAGGTTTGCAACCCGGTGACACTCTGGTGGTTTCAGGTCTCCTTTTCTTTAAGGAAGGTGATGTCATTAACTATTCCAACGTAACCGATACCAAATGACGCTCTCTGATTTTGCCCTGAAACGCCCTGTTGCGGCCACCGTACTGAGTTTGATCATCATCTTGCTCGGTTTCGTGGGCTTTAATTTTTTGGGTGTTCGATTGTATCCGGCCATCGACCCTCCCATTATTACTGTGCAGTCTTCGTATACTGGTGCCAACGCGGAAATCATCGAATCGCAGATTACCGAACCCTTGGAAAAGTCCATCAATGGTATTGAGGGCATCAAATCCGTTTCATCCCAATCGGCCGTTGGACAGAGTTCCATCACGGTGGAATTTGATTTGGGTTCCGATTTGGAAAAAGCTGCCAACGACGTTCGCGACAAGGTCTCACAAGCGATGCGGCAGTTACCCCAGGATATTGATGCAACACCGACCGTCACCAAGGCTGACGCCAATGGCGACCCCATCATCATGTTGATGGCAAGGAGCAGCCGAATGAATACCATTGAGCTGAGTGATTATGCCGAAAATATTCTTCAGGAAAAACTTCAAACTATTCCAGGGGTCAGTTCGGTACAGATTTTCGGTCAACAAAAACCAGCCATGCGTCTTTGGTTGAATCCGGCCAAAATGGCGGCCTACCAACTAACGGCGTCTGATGTCAGGTCTGCACTTGTTCGGGAAAACGTGGAAATGCCTGGTGGCAAAATCCGGGGCGGAACGACCGAGCTATTGGTGAAAACCCGTGGAAGGCTGGAATCTGAAGATGATTTCAACAACATGATTATCAAGCAGAACGACAACCAGGTTGTTCGTTTAAGCGATATTGGCGAGGCCGTTTTAGGCCCTCAGAACGAAGAGTCAGGCGCCATCATCAATGGAACAATCGGCACCATGTTGGCCTTGATTCCATTGCCAGGAGCAAATGATATCCAAATTGCTGACGAATTTTACAAACGGTTGGAACAGATTCGTCAAACAGTTCCCGAGGGGATGGTACTCGAAATTGCCCGAGATCGTTCCATTTTCGTTCGTCAGTCTGTCAGAGATGTGGCAGAAACGCTTGGAATAGCCATTTCGTTAGTGGTTCTCATCATTTTCCTTTTCTTTCGGAACTGGATCATTGCGATTCGACCCCTTATCGATATTCCCGTGTCGCTGATTGGAACCTTCTTTGTCATGTATCTAGCTGGTTTTTCCATCAATGTGCTCACCTTGCTTGGAATTGTTTTGGCCACTGGCTTGGTCGTGGATGACGGAATTGTGGTCACCGAGAATATTTTCAAAAAGCGAGAGCGTGGCATGGACAAATGGAAAGCCGCTTTCGAAGGAACCCGTGAAATCTTTTTCGCCGTCATTTCAACTTCAATCACTTTGGCTGTGGTCTTTCTGCCCATTATGTTTTTGGAAGGCTTTACCGGACGTTTGTTCCGGGAATTCGGGGTGGTTGTTGCTGCTGCAGTCTTGATTTCCGCCTTGGTTTCCTTGACGCTTACACCGGTTTTGAATGTCATGCTGGGTGGTGGAAGCAGTCATCATTCCCGTTTTTACGTTGCAACGGAGCCCTTCTTTGAGGGTATGGAAAACGGATATCGGAAAGGACTGGGTTTCTTTCTAAGGAACAAGTGGATTTCGTTTGTGATTTTAGGTTGGTGTGTCGTTGTCGCCATCGGACTTTTTGGAACGTTGAAGACTGAACTGGCGCCTTTGGAAGACCACAGTTTCATTCGAACAAGTGTGAAAGCTGCCGAAGGCATGGAATACACGACTACGCAGAAAATTGTCAATCAAGTAGCGTTGGTAACCATGGATTCCGTTCCGGAAAATCGTTTTGTTTTGACTCGCTTTGGGGGTGGTATGAATTCGGGAACCAATAGCGGCTCCATTATGGTGTTCCTCACCGATCCAACCGAACGCAAAGCATCTCAACAAGCCATTTTCGATCGCTTGACCAGAATTTACGGCCGCATTCCCAATGCCAAAGTCATGGCCAGTCAGGAACAAACCATTTCGGCCTCCAATTCTCGGGGCATGCCGGTGCAGTTTGTTTTGCAGAATTTGGACTTTACGAAACTCAAGTCCATTTTGCCCAAGTTTTTGGACGAAGCTCAGAATAGCCCCGTGTTCAGCAATGTTGATGTGGATTTGAAGTTTAACAAGCCTGAATTGAACGTTACAGTCGATCGTTTGAAAGCCAACAGCTTGGGTGTCAGTGAAAGGGATGTCTCCGATGCGCTGTCGTCCGCATTTAGTGGTAGCAGATACGGCTATTTCCTGCGAAACAACAAGCAGTATTACATTATTGGTCAGGTAGACCGGGAGGATAGGGATGCCCCTGCCGACTTGTCATCGCTTTATGTTCCTTCTAAAAACGGAACGATGGTGCAACTTGACAACGTAATAAAAATGGAAGAAAGCAGTAGCCCCCCCATTTTGTACCATTACAACCGATACAAATCGGCTACGGTTTCCGCCAATTTATCCAAGGGATACACGCAGGGAGATGGAATCAACGAAATGCAACGTATAGCGGACAAGCTCACGGACGATTCTTTTAATACTGCTTTGGCAGGATCTTCCAGAGACTTTGCAGAAAGTACTTCGAATATTTTATTTTCGCTGGTTTTGGCGCTGGTCTTGGTGTACCTCATCCTGGCAGCCCAGTTTGAAAGTTTCCGCGATCCTTTCATCATCATGCTAACGGTCCCTATGGCAATGGCTGGGGCATTGATTTCACTGAGGCTTTTCGGACAAACGCTCAACATCTTTTCTGAAATCGGAATGATTCTTCTGATTGGCATCGTGACTAAGAACGGTATCCTGATTGTAGAATTTGCCAACAATAAGCGCAAAGCTGGGCTTGACAAACATAATGCTGCTTTTGAAGCAGCGTCTGGCCGCTTCCGACCCATTTTAATGACTTCCTTAGCAACCATGTTTGGAGCTTTGCCAATTGCCTTAGCTTTGGGTGCAGGCGCTGAGAGTCGCGTTTCGATGGGTATCGTCATTGTTTGCGGACTCCTGTTTGCTTTGTTGTTGACCTTGTTTGTGATTCCGGTGATGTATACCTTGTTGACCAGTAAGAAAATTCATCAACCCTCGAATTAGTATGAAGCGCATATTGACTTTTATATGGTGTTCAACCCTTTGGATTCCGATGCTTTTTGCTCAATCACCATTGTCGTTGGAAGAGGCTGTGGACATCGCGTTGAAAAACAATTTTGACATTCGCATTTCGAGAAATAATTCAGGAATAGCCGAAACAAATAATACAGCTGGTAATGCCGGGATGTTGCCAACCTTTGATTTAAACGGTTCTGTTTCCACCTCTTCGCAATATGCTTTGAACGCAAGAGCAGGAGCAGAGCTGAACTGGACGCTTTTTGACGGCGGTAAAATGTTTGTAACCAGACAGAAACTTCGTGAAGTTTCTCAAAAGGGTGAATTCCAATTTCGTGAGACGGTTCAACAAACGATGTACGAAGTGGTTGCAGCCTACTACGATTTGATTCGCCTGAAACAGCAGTTGCGTTCAGTTCAACAAACCATCCGTTACAACCAGGAGCGTGTCACCATCGCTCAAACTGGCTTTAATGCCGGAACGCTTTCCAAACTGGATCTGCTTCAAACAAAAATCGACCTGAACGAAGTTCTTGAGTCCGCAATTGATCGGGAATTTGCAATTCGTGAAGGGAAACGGACTTTAAACATCTTGTTGGCACGCGATACGGAAAGTCCATTGGAAGTGATAGATTCCATACCAAATGGATATCTTCCCGACAAAACGGTTTTGTTTTCTAAACTGCAAACAAGTAATGCTAGTTTGTTAGCCATGAGTAAACAATTGGAAATAAACAAGTTGACATATAAGGAAACAAAGAGCAATTATTTACCACGATTAGATTTGAGTGCAGGTTATTATTTATCGCAATCTCGTACCTCCAACTCTTCAACAATCAGCCAAAACATGGGACCCGAAGTCAGTGGCAACTTGGTTGTTCCCATCTACAGGGCAGGAGAAAACAAGAGGCTGCAAAAAGTAGCTGAATTGAACTTGCAGTCAGCTCAAGAAGACCTGGAAAAAACTCGGTTTGAACTGAATCTTGCGCTGCAGAACGCACTCAACGATTTTGACAATCAAAAAATGCTTTTGAAAATCGAGGAGGAAAATAATTTGTTGGCAAAGGAATATCTTGAAATCAGTATTCAACGCCTGCGTCTCGGTGAAACGAATTC
The DNA here is from genome assembly GCA_035719105.1 of Bacteroidales bacterium. GTDB lineage: Bacteria > Bacteroidota > Bacteroidia > Bacteroidales > UBA1402 > UBA8389. Next base: position 838,381 of record DASTGN010000004.1, read on the forward strand.
GCTCGAAGTGCACCTTGCTCAGGAAAAATTCATCAGCTCGAATACACGCCTGATTAATTACCGTTACACGCTCAAATTGACGGAAACCAAGCTTAGACAATTGGTTGCATCGCTCTAAATCATAGGTCTATTTTTTTTAACTAGATACCATTTGTGTCTATTTTTCTACATAAACATGATTTTTTAGTATTTATGTTTGTGAGAATTAAAAAGTTGCTGACTGCGACTGGATAAAATGGCTATAGTTTAATAACCTAATATTTTTGCGATGAAAAACACAAACACTCTACTTAGCAGGAGATTATTTAAATCAAAATGGGGAGCTAACGCTTCGCATTCCATGGTTGGCCGATTAATGGCCTGTATCTTAATTACGTATTGTTTGTTCCCAGTCCAAGCTTTCAGTCAAAGCGACGGTGATATGCGATCGATGAAACACGGTGGCGGATGGGCAAGCTCTGGAACTTTCGAGGTTTATTCTGCCTCTACCGATACATGGTTGGCAGGTAATACCAGAACTGCCTGGGCAGCAAACACCGTTTATTCAGCAGGTGCCCTTTGTTCGCTCGGAGGTAATCTGTACAGTGCAGTAATCGCTGGAACTTCCGCTGCCACCGGAGGCCCAACCGGTACGGAATCTGCTATCGTCGACGGAACGGTTACCTGGAAATATATGACCGTAGCTGCCATAACGCCCTTGGGTACAACCAATGTCACCATTATGGATGGTGTAGGGCAAACGACAAACGGATCGGGTTATGTTGCCGGTTCGTTGACTATCGGACAAGGAAATGCCTTTGCCGGAACAGTCAATCTTACTGGGACAGCCGTATCCAGTGTTACGATTACCAATCCTGGTGCCTTGATGGCTAATCCAGGTGTCACCTTCGTCGGTGCGGGCTCAACCGTAGCGGCTGCATACCCAACCTACAAATTAGTCGGTGCCTATTATAAAAACAAAGGTGCTGGCTATGTTACCGCACCGAATGTAACATTTAATGCTTCCGCATGGGCGGCAAGTACCGCGTTGACCATTTCATCAACGGCTGCCGTACAAAAAGCCAATGGTGGTAAGTTATACAATCTTGTTTCAAGCGGAACGACTGCTGCAGCAGGTGGCCCAACTGGAACAGGAACCAATATTGTCGAAGGAACTCCTTGGCAACCCAGTACCGTATATGCAGTTGGTAATCAATGTGTCAACGGTGGAAATCTTTACGTGGTCGCTTCCATCGCCAATACTAATACCAGCGCAGCTTCCGGTGGACCTGCTGGAACAACTGCTGGAATTGTTGATAATGACGTGACCTGGAATTATGTGGCAGTTGCTGCCGTATGGAATTATGTTGCCGATGTCCCAACTTGTCATGCAGTCGTATCAGGTGGAAAAGTGACAAGCATCGTCGTTGATAACGCCTCTGCAGGATATTACCCGAATGGTGCTTCATTCGCTTCTTTGAGCATTGATGCTCCTTATCCAAGTTGGGTTTTATCAACTGCTTACAATGTAGGTGATATACGTTCCATCGGGGGTAAAGCCTATACCTGCACGGTAGCTGGTACAAGCGCAGCTACCGGTGGACCAACAGGCTCAGGCACCAACATCGTAGATGGAACCGTTACTTGGGATTATTTGAGTGATGTTACTACCGCGAGCTATGGTGCTTTGATGGCGGTTGACAATGTAGTCATTACCTCAGCTGGTAGTTATACTGTTGCACCGGCAATTTTCATTGGTTCTTCCATGCAGGTTGGAAATAATACCAACTCCAGAACGGTTACCGTAAATGGTGATTTGATCATTAAAAATGGTGCAACCTTTTATACTGGCAAATCACAAACACTCAATGTTGGAGGAAACTTGATTGCTGAATCCCCGGTTACATTTTTGACGCCCTTGTTGTCTGGTACCGCGTCCACGACCGTAAACTTTACGAAAGCTGGAGCCGCATCCATTTCTGGTCCCGCCGCCGCAACTTTTAAAGGCGTAACCATCGGTGCAACTACTGCTTTGACTTTTAATTCAACTGGTAATCAGATTGGTGCCACTTTTGATGCCGGATCTCTTACCGTCAACGCTGGTGGCTCATTGACACTGGCTGCAGGCAAAGCTCTGACGGTTTATGGCAATATTGCAAATGCCGGTACCATCAATCTGAACAATGATTCGGGAGCCCCTTCTACATTGATTACAACTGGTACCATTACTGGTGCAGGTACCTCTAATGTGCAACAATATCTAACCGGAACAGGTGGTGCAACACCAAATGGTAAATATTGGTATGTTTCAAGTCCTTTGACGAACGCAACGAGTGCCGTATATGATTTGACGGAAACTTCAACCCCTCTGAATCAATTATGGTCTTATTCTGAATCATTGAACGATTATACACGCGTAACCAGCGCAGCTCCTGTTACCCTGACCCCTGGCGTTGGTTTTGCAGCCCAATTGGGCGATAATAAAACGGTGACTCTTGCCGGTGCCTCCATCAATAACGGACCTATTTCTATTGTTGCAACCCGCTCTGCTTACAGCGGCGTTGGAGTCAATAAACGTGGTTTCAATCTGGTTGGTAATCCCTATCCTTCTTACCTTAACATTAACACAGCTATGGCGGCTGCTGTTGGAATGGAATCCTCCGTTTGGTATAGAACCTACGACAGCTCCAGCAATACCATGGTCTTTGACACCTATAATTCTTTTACTGGCGATGGTATTTCACTTACTACTGATTTACCAAAATGGACGAATTCGATTCCGCCAATGCAAGCATTTTGGGTTCGGGTCAGTGCCGATAGCTTGAGTGGTTCGATGCCTTTGACAACAGCTATGCTTACCCATCAACCGATTGGTAATTTGACAAGAAGTGAATCGGCTACTCCTCAAATGATTAGACTCCAAGTTTCTAATGGAGTGAATTCAGATCAGGCTCTTATCGGTTTTTATCCTGAAGCTACTAACTTGTTTGACAAATACGATTCTCATAAGATGCCAAATGAGAGCAAATCGATTCCTGAAATTTATACTTATGTGGGTTCAGATCAGGTGGCCATCAATGGCATGGCTCCTTTGACCGAAAACCAAGAGCTTGTTTTAGGCTTTAAGACTGGAAAAACAGGAAATTACACCATTAAGGCCATGGAAATATGTAACTTCGATCCTAGTACGAAAGTGATTTTGAAGGATAAAGTACTTAATATAACCCAAAACTTGAACCAGACACCTATTTATACCTTTGCTTCAGATTCTTTAACTACCGATGCTCGCTTCAGTGTAGTAATTGAAAAATTTGCCACCAAGTTGGATGTTTTGAATCATGCTGGCTTTGAAGTGTTCGTGAAAGATAATGATCAAATCCAAGTGTATTTGAACGATGCCAAAGGAAAACAAGCCCGAATCAACGTGTATAACGCACTTGGTCAACAAATGGTGTCAACTACGACTTCCAACTCCAGTATCGTGATTAACAGACCGCTGAATCGTGGTGTCTACATTGTGAAGGTTTATGTTGGCGGAACTCAATCAAGTAAGAAGGTTGTTATAAATAAATAAGAAATAACACTATTTTTGAATGAATGGGCTGTCTTTTTTAAGGCAGCCCATTATGTTTCATAAACTATATTTTATTTTACCGTCCGTTTAGTACAAATAAAGAAGAAATATACCGTCCATATGTGACAAAAAATAGGAAAATATACCATCTGTTTGTTACAATTGCGTATCTTTGTGCAAACAAATACTTTCTATAATGATTGATAGACAGATAATTGGTGAATTGCGGAAATGGAGTCAACGAAAAAATCGCAAACCACTCATTTTGCGTGGAGCTCGTCAAGTAGGGAAAACAACTATTGTAAATGAGTTCGCAAAAGAGTATTCTGTTTATTTGAGACTTAATCTCGAAAAGGAGACAGATAAAAACCTATTTGAAAGGTATGATACAATCAATGAATTGGTCATCGCCATTCACTTGCACAATGCAAAGAAAATTGAAAATCTACCGACGCTACTTTTTATAGACGAAATTCAGAATTCGCCTAAGGCGGTTGCCATGTTGCGCTATTTTTACGAAGAGGCAAACCATATTCATGTAATAGCAGCGGGCTCATTATTAGAAAGTCTGCTCAATACCCAACACCTTTCATTCCCAGTTGGGAGGGTGGAGTATTTGGCGATGCGTCCATGTAGTTTTTTGGAATTTCTAAATGGTATAGGCGAAACGTTTGACGCAGACCTTATTCGTTCACTTCAAGTTGAGGCTGTTCATGAACGAGTTATGAAGCATTTTAATTCTTATGCTTTGGTTGGGGGTATGCCAGCTGCTATTGTACAGTATGCCGAAAACAGAGATATTTTGTCCGTAGCAACTATATACGAGTCACTTATTGAATCATACAAAGACGATGCTGAGAAATACGCTTTGAATGATACAACAGTAAAAGTTGTTCGTCACATTTTACAAGTAGGATGGGCATACGCTGCTGAAACGATTAGTTTTGAGAAATTTGGAGGGAGTCCTTATAAATCCCGCGAAATGGGGGCTGCTTTTCGTCTCATTGAAAAAGCGCTTCTGTTTGAACTCGTTTACCCCACTTCGGAAACCAGATTGCCAATTCTTTCCGATTTCAACAAGAAGCCTAAGTTGATTTGGCTAGATACCGGTTTGGTTAATTATGCCTCTAAAGTTCAGCAAGAAGTTTTTTCTGTTGTAAACATTCAAGATGCATGGAGAGGTAAAATCGCAGAACAAATTGTCGCTCAAGAACTATTATCTTTAAGTTCGATGGTGTCGACCAAACGAAACTTCTGGCGAAGAGATAAAGCAGGTTCGAATGCTGAAGTCGATTTTCTTTTTATTTATAAAGGGATGATCATACCCATTGAAGTTAAATCTGGACATAATGCACGTTTGAAATCATTGCATTTATACATGGATCAAACAACACATCAAGTGGCCGTTCGGATTTGGTCGAATGCGCTTTCTGTAGATATCGTCAAAACGCCAAATGGTAAAACGTTTAAACTTATAAATATTCCTTTTTACTATCTTGGTGTTTTAGAGTTGGTATTGGATAAATTCTCTGATTTATAAAAAAAGGACCTACAGTTGCCTGTAAGTCCTTGAGGATCAATTAGTCGGGGTGACTAGATTCGAACTAGCGACCACCCGCCCCCCAGACGGGTACTCTAAACCGGGCTGAGCTACACCCCGTGCTAAATGCGGTGCAAAAGTATGAATTTATTGGGGTTTCGCCAAATCTGAGCGGAGGTTTTTTGAAAATAAAGGAATTTGGTTGAGGATCAAAAAGTGAATCCGAGCTTCGTTAGACCTGATTGAACGTCGGAGTTGCTCATAAAGAGGTTCCAAAGCAATCCGGTTCGGTAATTTTCGATCATAACGACGATGGGCCCTTGATCAATGGCTAAATAGGAATCGGCGAACCAATTCCTGTTGAGGCTGAATGCATCTTTGAAACCGTAAGTTCCCCAGAGTTTATCGCCAAGGGTGTAATAATAAAAGCGAAGGGCAGCCATGCTTTCAACGGGAGTGTACGGGAAAGAGGACAAGGCGCCGGTCGGAGCAATAACACCAACGTCATGATTGGGAGAGGATGCGGTATAACCATTGGGTATGTCGCTGGCTGTCAGACCCCAACACGATCTGCCATAACCATAGAATCCGTTAGGGTTAGCAACACAATACGCAAAATTGATGCGGGCGTGCGCTTGGTTTTGTTCAAAGTAATTGGCATAGCCGTCTGAAAGGTGTCGCGGATCGAGCCCTAAAAAACTATAATGTGCAAAGAACAAGGGGCCACCTTTGGATTCACCCAATGGAAGCGTGATGCCGTAGTAGTTGTTACCGTTTCGAATGCTGCCGTTACCTGCCCATCCGTTGGTGTAAACGGATTTGCTGATGGAATGAGTGGGTGAGGATGCGGCCAATACGTAAATGATCAACCCCTCGTTCCAGCCACTTACTGGCATGTTCATAATCCAACCTTTGTCGGGCGACCAATGCCAGTAAAGTTTGTCTTGTCCATTTTGCTGAAACCAGGTCCATTCCACGTTTTCCCAAAGGGTTTGGATTTTTTGACAAAGTGCCTTCTCGGCTGTGTTTCCATTTTTGAAGTAGGCTTGGACCGTGAGTAAACCTTGAAACAGAAATGCGGTTTCGACTAAATCGGCTCCGTTGTCGTTACTGGAAAAAGCTTGCGTTTTACCCGAAGTCCCGTTCATCCAATGGGGAAAAACGCCGTGATATTTGTCGGTAGTGGTTAAACTGAGAAAGTTAACAATGCTGTCAAGTCGTGCAAAACCTTGAGCACGAGTAATGAAATTTCGTTCAATTCCGGTAATCATGGCCATGAGACCAAAGCCTGAACCGCCTATCGTCACCGTTTCGTTCGAGCCAAAGCGTTCGCGTGCCAGGCCAGAGACAGGATGAGCGTATTTCCAAAAATAGTCGAAGGTGCGGTGTTGAACCAATGTGAGTAAGCTGTCATCGGAAATGATTGGAAATCGAGGAGTCGTATCCAAAGCGGTTGTGAAATTCAAAAAGTAGGAATCGATGAGCTTGATGCCCAGATTGTTGCCTGAATATAATGTGAAAGTGTAGGGCGTGAATGCTGCCAGCGCATTGCCTAAGCGAAACGTTAGCGTTTGTGCATCAGGACTTGTTTGAAACTGGATGTCCGGTGACGAAATGCCGCTGAAGCTGATTTTGGCAAGATTCCATTGATTCTGTTTGATGGCAGTAGAAAATCGGATGCTGAGAACAAGGGAATCGGTCGTGACATCGTAGGTTGTGCTACCCGATCCAACATTTTTCCCATTAATCGAAAACGATTCGACATAGGCATTGATTGGAAAAATTGTTTCTTCGCTCTTGCATGAAAACAAGATTGATACGAGCAACAGCAACCAATAAATTTTCCTCATAGGTTAATTTGAACAATTGGGGCCAACCCCATGGTCAGCCCCAAAAGTAGTTTATTTTAGTGACTATAGCATTTGAGACACTTCAGCATCGTACAACGCTTTCGCTTCGGTTGCGTTCAATGCTTTGTCATAGACACGTAGTTCATCCAGGTTGCCTTTGAACCAACCCATCCATCCATCAGTAGCAGTACCTTCCGTTTTTGGACGCCATGCGCCAATATTGATGACATCTGCATTGAGGAAGCTCAGATTTCCCAGAGGTACACCGGCTTCGTTTGCTTTTCTGTCTTCAACACCAGTGTTGGTAGTAACCTTGATACCATCCTTATAAATGACATATTTGGAAGTTGTTCCATCGTATTCAAAAATAAGGTGCATCCATTGATTGATCTTAAAAATGGTGTTGGTATAGCCGATGTGTTGGCCAGACCAGGTGGCTCCGTTTTTGAGGAAAAACGCTTTTGGAGCCAACGAATCTGCTGTGGCTGTCAAACGATTTAGAGCCAAAGTCAAGTTTCCCCAATACAAATCATCAGACTTGCCGATTTGGAAAAAGATTGGTTCAGGATCGCCTGTTACCAATGGTGACTTGAACCACATGGCTACAGAAAACGAAGTCAATGTTTTCAGTTTACTGTTTGTTGGCAGGGTGTACAACAGGTGGGCACCGTCAGCACCTTGATAAGCTTTGCCACGACGGCCAGTCACGTAGGTCACCAAGGGTTGAGCCGTTGGAGTCAGATTGGCAATGGATTCAATCGCATTGTCGTTAAATGGGAAATAGGCTACCAGGTTGGTGGTGGCAATGGTGGAAGGGTCAACCGCATTGTTGTTGTTATTGTCGTCTTTGTTGCAGGACGTCAGACAAAAACCAGTCACCAAAGCTGTTCCCAGAAACAGGACTTGAAAGAAATTTTTCTTTTTCATTGTTTGTGTTTTGTTAAGTTGGACATTCGAAAAAATCTAAGGATAATTTTAGTTCAATTGTATAAAGGGTTTTGTACCAGATTGTGATTCAACTGCATTTGGGTGGCAGGTATCGGAAAAACATTGTTTTTGCCTTCTACAAAATTTTGCGATGACAAGACGGATGCCGCTCTACCAGAACGAACCAGGTCGAAAAAACGGTCTTCTTCCATGGCCAGTTCTGCCCTGCGTTCATCCCAGACTGCATCGAGGGTGAGGGAATTCAAAACGGTCAATCCTGCTCTCTTTCTGACTTCGTTGAGTGCAGACAATCCTGTATGACCACTGGTCGTATGACTCGTCGCACCATGGAAATAAGCTTCGGCATACATTAATAAAACATCGGCATATCTCAGGATGCGGACGTTGTGTTCAAATCCGTAGCCGTTGTAATTCCAGAGGTTTAATGCAGATGGTGTATACACTTTACCGTTGTAAACCGGATTGGTACAAGTGCTTTTGATGCTGTCACCTTCTGGTGTCTTGGTCCCACGATATAATAAGGTGGTGGCAGCTCGAATGGAGTCCTTTCTTGTGGTAAAGAACTGGATCAGGTTATCGCTGGGCGTGCAAAATCCCCAACCTTGCATGTTTGATGGTGTATTGGAGCGAGGCCCCTGTACAAAGGCATATTCCAGATAGGTCATATCGCCCGAAGAACGACCCAGGGTGGAGCTTTGAATTTCGAACAGCGATTCTTTGCTATTTTCACCATCCACAGAGAACACTTCACGGAAGTTGTCCAATAATCCGAATCGACCAGAGGCCATGATCCGATCGGTCAGTACAGCAACCGAGTCCCATTCGTTTTGGTACATGTGAACCTTAGCTTTTAGCGCCATCGCCGTGTATTTGGTGATGCGGCCTGCCCAATCTTTGGAGTATGATGCAGGCAAAACTTCGATCGCTTCTTGCAAATCTTTTTCGATGAAGGTGTAAAGAGCACTGGTTGAAGCTTGTGGCTGTGCGGCCAATTGTTCTGCCGTCATGGAAGAATCTATTAGAGGCACCTTACCGAACATCCTGGTCAGGTTGAAATAGGCATAAGCGCGAATGGTTTTAGATTCGCCTGCACATTGACGGGTGTATGCTTTGTTGTCCGCATTCTGCATGGCGGCTTCAAACAAAGGCATTTCTTGTATGGCATTGTTGGCTGCACTGACCACATTGAAATAGCCTGTCCAAAGTCCACTGATTAAGCCATTGGAGGGAGTATAAGTGAATTTGTCGATTTGTTGCATTTCGGGATTGTCGCCGGGCGAGCTTCCTTTGTCGGCATTGTCCGAAGTGATTTCAAAGGCGCCTATGTAGGCGAATGAGTGGACGTTTCCATCCCTCAGCGAGGCGTAGGCAGCACTGACGGGCAAGAAAATGTTTTCCGATTTGGTATGATCCATACCGGTGGAAGGGACGGTTCCTTCGGGACGAATGTCCAGGAAATCCTGACAACCCGTAAAGATCAGCAAACCGATGAACAGCGGTAGAATATGAGTTCTCATGATGGCTTTGTATTTAAAGGGTCAGTTTTAATCCAAGGGTGTAAATGGCTTGCATGGGGTAAGTGGAGTAATCGATGCCGTTTTCGATTGGGCTTCCACCGACTTCAGGGGTGAATCCGTTGTAGGAGAACAAGGAAAGTGGACGTTGAGCGGCAAAGTAAACCCTTAAGTTCTTGGCAAATTTCAGGTTGTCGAAGTTGTATCCGATCTGAATGTTTTGAATTCGGATATACGAGGCATCTTCCACAAAGAAACTGTTTGCCTGTTGGGTAAAAGAACTGGTATAAGCCCTTGCAGAAGGGTATTTGTCGGATTTGGCAGAACTCCTCCAGGCATTTTGGTAGAAATCTAAATCATAGTTTGCATCGGCAAAAACGTCACGATTCATACGCTTGGCATTCAGAATCTTGTTTCCGAATTGACCCTGAATGGTCGCACTCAAGTCCCACTTGCCATAATTCAATCCTGCATCGATACCCAGGGATAGCCAAGGAATGGCACTACCCAAACTGACCTTATCTTTGTCATCAATGACCTTGTCGCCATTCTGATCCCTGTATTTGAAGTATCCTGCATCTTTGATAGTCTGACTGGTAGGGTCGCGCAGGGCTTCTGCTTCACTGGCATAAACGCCGTCGATTTGATAGCCCCAAAAAGTGCCGATGGGATAGCCTACTTGCGTTTTGGTGGTATAATTTCCACGAACTGCTGCTCCTGGAATGTCGTTTCTGCCCTGAAGTTTCAACACCTTGTTGTGAATGGTAGTGGCATTCATTCCGATGTTGTAAGAAAGGTCGTCGGATAATTTGTCGGTCCAGTTCAGACCTAATTCAATGCCCATGTTTTGAACAGTACCGTTGTTGCCCAAAAGTTGCGTGGTACCTCCACCTGCCACAATGGGAGCATAGAAGACGACGTTGCTGGTTACGCGGTCATAGAGGTCTAATTCGCCTTTCAGCTTATGATCCATCATTTCAAAATCGGCCCCGATATTGACTTCATTCACAATTTCCCATTTCAGGTAATTTTGGTAAACAGTCTGAGAACCAACTCCATCCACCAATCGGTCGCCGAAGATGGCAGAACTGCCTGCACCCGAAGATCCAAGTGTCACGGCTGAATTGGCTGGAACACCATCGTTACCGAGCATACCCCAACTTGCGCGTAATTTGAGGTATTCAAATTTGCTGTCGCTCATAAAGTCTTCGGAAGAAATGTTCCACCCCAAACCGAGGGATGGAAAAATACCCCACTTATCTTGAAACTTTGAGCTGCCGTCAGCGCGTAAAGTAACCGATGCCAAGTATTTATCTTTCAAATTGAAGGTGCCCCTGGTAAAGAAGGAAAGGCCATGGTAGGTGTACGCCCCATCGTTGGCATATCTATTTTGGGAGGAACCTGTGGTCAAATAAATGGATTGTGCATCAAAATCGGGTACACTCAAAGCTGAACCGTTCAGCCAAGATTGGGTTTCGATGCGGGTAGACTGACCCAACATTAGATTGTAGCTGAGTTCGTCTGCCTTGTCCGCAAAGGTCAACAAGTTGTCTATGATGTGTTTGCTACTGGTTCCGAACGTTTTGCTCAATGTCGATTTGAGTAAGCCCTGTGAACCGCCGACATTGAATTCGGGTTCGTAGGTCTGCTGTCTCCAAAATGCGAAATCCAAATTATAGGACGTCTTGAACTTTAGTTTGTCAGGAATGATGCTGTATTCGGCAAAAGTGGAGAACACCAGCTTCATGCCTGCTTCTTGGCTGTGGTTGTAGTATGCTGAAGCAACAGGGTTCCCGTATTGGTTGCCCAAGCCATAAAGCTGACCAGATCCGAAATGTACCGGGTAGGCTGCAGTATTCGTTTCATCGTAAACACCGTAGATCGGCGGATTTACAAAGGCTTGAAAGAAAGCATTGTCGTTGGAATGGTGCTTGTTGGAATTAGTCAGGATTGTATTGAAGCCGATATTGATGCGATCGTTCACTTTTTGATCCAATCTGGCCCTGAGGTTCAATCGCTTATAATCGTTTTCGGCTTTCATGATGCCCTCTTGGTAGAAATAGTTGATGCCTACCGAATAATTGGTCTTGTCCGTACCACCCGAGATGTCCAACGCATGGTTGTGCATGAATGCTGTTCGAAGCAGTTCACTGTACCAATCGGTGCTGGCCGGGTAGTTGGAAACGGATTTGGTCACGTACCCCGGAATATCGACGTTGGCTTCGTTCATCAGTTCGACATATTGCTTAGTATTAGCCAATTTCATGACGTTGGTGGGCACTTGCAGGCCTGCATAACCGTCGTAACTGACCGTATGTGCATTCGTTTTTCCTTTTTTGGTTGTCACCAAAATGACTCCGTTGGCAGCGCGAACTCCATAAATGGCTGCTGCTGAGGCATCTTTCAATACAGTTAAATCTTCTATGTCGCCACTGCTCAAAAAATCGATGTTGTTGACAAAAACACCGTCTACCACGTAAAGTGGACCAGCATAATCGCCGATGGAACCGACTCCACGTATTTTGACCGTTGGGCCTGCACCTGGTGCGCCGCTGTTGATAATTTGCACACCGGACATTTTACCCTGTAGAGCAGACATCGGATTGGCCGAAATCTGCTTAACTAAGTCACTGCCTTTGACAGAAGTGACCGGCGCTGTCATGTCTTTGACTTTTTGTGTGCCATAACCAACTACAACCACATTGTCCAACATTTTGCTGTTTGGTCTCAACTGAATTTTCAACACATTTTCATTTTTAACCGTCATTTCCATTCCGACATATCCCAGGTAGGAAAAAGCGAGTATGCTTCCAGCCGGTGCGCTTATGTTAAACACTCCGTTTTCGTCGGTGACGGTGGCGTTGGTCGTACCCTTCTGCATAACGGTTGCGCCAGGTAGCGGTTCCTTAGTATCAATGTCCAGGATAGTACCAGTCAATTTCAGGTCTTGTGCCTGAAGAATTCCGATTGCCAGTAGGCTGAACCAAAGGAGTAGAATGCTTTTTTGTTTCATGACAGGTTAATTGTTGACGTATGAAAATCCTAATTTCTGAAGTCCGATGCTGATTTCCGGATTGCTCATGAACAGTTGCCACAGCAATCCACTCCGATAGTTCTCAATCATATCGGCAATTGGTCCTTGATCTATGGCTAAGTAACTTTTGACCACCCGCTTAGAGGCATCCAAACTCGGGTTGAAGGCATCGTAAAAACCGTATTTTCCAAACAGTTCCTTGCCTTCGTCAAAATAAAAATGTCGCAAAGCGGCTATTGAAGCCTCTGGTGTATAGACAATTGAAGAAATGGCTGCTGTAGGCGATACGGTTCCATTTTCGTCGTTCGTGCCTGGGTGGTGCGACGTGTATCCGACCAAAGCATCATCGGAGGAAGTGAACCCCCAGCAATTGGCACCCAAACCAGCATGTTTTTTTGGGTTGTCCATGGCATAAGCCAGATGAATCAGGGCGTGCGCTTTGTTCCGTTCGAAATAGTTGGTGTACGAATCCTGCAAACCTCGAGGATCCAAGCCCAAGTAAGAATAATGTGTAAAAAACAATGGGCCACCGTATTCCATGCCCAAACTGAGTTTGATTCCGTAATAACTTTTTCCATTGTAATAATAAGTTGAATGCTTGTAGCATTTTTCATATACGGAATCGGTAATGGCAAAAGTGGGTGATGAAGCCGCTAAAATGTAAGTGATCAAGGTTTCGTCATAGCCTTTGATGGGGTGGTTCATCTTAAAACCGTAGTTTTTGGACCAATGCCAGAACAACGAATCCTTACCTTGCGTGTACCAGTTCCATTCGATGCTTTCCCACAATTTAGTAATGCGATTGGAAACGGATATTTCTTGTTCATTGCCGTTTTTGAAATAAGCTCTTGCCGTGAGCAAGCCCTGAGTGAGGAATGCAGTTTCCACCAGGTCGCCTCCATCATCGAATTTGCTGAAGCTGAACGGCTTGCCTGTTTTGGCATCGTACCAGTGGGCCCAGGCACCGTGAAAACGTTCGGTCGTTTCCAAAAAACCAATAATCTTGCTAATTTGCGAATAAGCAGCCTGACGTGTCACATATCCTCTATTCGCAGCGGCAACTAATGCCATCACACCAAAACCAGTACCACCCGTGGTTACAATATCCCCATTGGTGTCGTTGCTGCGTTCTCTGGCCATGCCCGTGGTTGGTTCGCCAAAATCGCTGAAATAGCGTGTCGTATAGCGTTGAACCATATCCAACAGAATGTCCTTTTGGTCTGAAGCCAAGGCAATTTTTAAATTGCCGACAGTTTTATTGGAACGAACGCGGTAGCTGACCTCGCTACCAGGTTTCAGTCCAGGAAAGTCCATCCAACTGTTTTGCTGGGTGGAAGCAATCTTGATGAATGAGTGACCATTAGTGGAACGGTAGATATCCATGACTTTCCTGTCCGGATTTTGCCAAGTCAATTCAACATGGGCAGGCCAAGCTTCGCCCTTCAGTTCCAGATTCGGCGTTTTGCCTGCTGCTGAAGCCGTCAATAATAGAAAGGCGCATATAGCGGAAGTCAATTTCATCGAAGTCAATTTTATTTCAGTTGAAAACCTTTCTGAAGGACATCCCTGGAATTTCCACCTACGAACAGCAAAAATTCACCGGGTTCCGTACCATAACTCATATCTAAACGGTGGAAGGCCAACAAGTCGGGCGACAGCGTAAATTCCACGGTTTTAGTTTCGCCAGGTTGAATGGATAATTTCGTGAAACCCTTCAATTCCTTGACGGGGCGGGTGACGCTGCCTACTAAATCGCGAATATACCATTGCACCACTTCTTCACCGGCTACCTTCCCAGTATTCTTAACCTGGACGGAAGCTTTGAGACTCCCTTTTTCGGTCAGCACTGTATTTGAAAGTTGTAGATTGGAATATTCAAACGTGCTGTAACTGAGGCCAAATCCGAATGGAAACAAAGGGTCGTTGGGCACATCGATGTATTTGGACTTGTATTTGTCGTTCGGTAGATAAATGGGTCGGCCAGTATTCTTGGCATAATAATAGATGGGCACTTGACCCAAGTTGCGTGGAAAAGTCATGGTTAGCTTTCCGGAAGGATTGTAATCTCCATAAAGCACCTGCGTGATTGCTTCAGCTCCCATTGAGCCTGCAAACCAGGTTTCGAGGAGGGCATCGGACAAGACTTCTTCGCGACTCAAATCCAAGGCTCGACCATTCATCAGAACCACAACGACGGGTTTGCCCAATTTCTTGAGTTCGGCCAACAATTCAGTTTGAACCCCTGGCACTAAAATGTTGGAACGGCTTGAGGCTTCACCACTCCAATCACAGCTTTCGCCGATGACCAGTACGATTTTGTCAGCTTTGGCCGCGATTTGCAAAGCTTCAGGGAATCCGGTTTTGTCATCACCCATTTTCTGGCAACCTTTTGCATAGAATATATCTTGCTGACGGGCTTTCATTGCTTCAAAAAGCGATGGAATGTTATCCCATTTGCCTGCTGCTATCCACGAACCGAGCAAGTCGCGTTTTGATGCGGCGAGTTCACCAATCACAGCGATTCTTTCTCCTTTTTTTAACGGTAAGACTTCGTTTTCATTTTTTAGGAGCACCAAGCTTCGTTTGGCTACGTCCAATGCTGCATCGAGATTCTCTTTGGAATAAACCTTGGCCTTTTCACGTGATTCATTACAATATTTATAGGGGTCGTCGAACAATCCGAGTTCGAATTTGGTACGCAGGATGCGGAGAACAGCTTGATCGATCTGTTTTTCCTTGACAACGCCTGACTTGACAAGTTTTTCCAAGTATTTGAAATAAATTTCACCTTGCATGTCCATATCAACTCCCGCATTTAGTGCCAATGCACCTGCATCTTCTTCGTTAGCGACGATACCGTGGTTCACCATTTCATTGATGGAAGTATAGTCAGTTACAACGAAACCTTTGAAGCCCAAATCTTTACGGAGTAACTCGGTCAGCAGGTATTTATTACCTGTTGCTGGCACTCCATCCAGTTCATTGAAAGAAGTCATCACGCTTCCAACGCCTGCTTGAATGGCCGCTTTATAGGGTGGGAGGTAGGTATCCAGGAATACCCTTTTCGACATATCCACCGTATTGTAATCGCGACCAGCCTGAGGTGCTCCATAGGCAGCAAAATGTTTTACACAAGCCAGTATGGTTGAAGTGTCGGCCAAATCTGTTCCTTGAAAACCATGGACACGAGCTTCAGCAATTTTGGAACCTAAAAAAGGATCTTCTCCGGCACCCTCAGAAACTCTTCCCCAACGCGGTTCCACTGAAATATCCACCATGGGCGCGAAAGTCCAGTTCAGTCCCGATGCGGAAGCCTCCGTGGCGGATATACGAGCCGATTTTTCAATGGCAGCCAAATCCCAAGAACAAGATTCTCCCAGGGAAATGGGGAAAATGGTTCTGTAACCATGAATAACGTCGTAACCGAATAATAAAGGTATGCCCAGCCTGGATTCTTCGACTGCTGCTTTTTGGAGTGTCCGAACATAGGCTACCGTGTGCGCGTTGAAGATGTTGCCACAATTACCTTTCTTGATATCTTCCAGATAGGAGCTTCGTATGGTTGGTCCAGTAACATCCCAGTCGCTGGTGTATAAGACCATTTGACCGATCTTTTCTTGAAGGGTCATCAATTTCAATACGGAATCAGCCTTATGTTTGAGGTTCGATTCTTTGTTGTTTGCAGGGTTCTGCGCGCAGGCTGCAAACAACAAGAGACATATAGCAAGTCCGATCAATCTTTTCATGGTAAAACGTTTTCAAGTTAGATTACCATGCAAACATACGGTCACAACCTACACTTGGTTGTTTTCTTTAACCCATTATGAACCCTACATGTTTTAAAGCACATTTTAGGGTACCCCATTTTAACCCTACAAGCTATTTTAAGTAGTGTTTAATAGATTGTGAAAGAGCGAGATATATGAAATCGAAAAATAAGAAACAGTTTATTTGAATTCAATCATAAATTCGGTTAAACTCTTAGTAGAAGGGATGCCAATCTTTTTTCGGATTCGATAACGGGCCAATTCCACGCCTTTGAGCGAGATGTTCATCAGGTGTGCGATGTCTTTACTGGTAAGGTTTAGGCGCAAATAGGCACAAAAACGCAAATCGTTCGAAGTCAATTCAGGGAAACTGCTGTGTAAGTTTCTGAAAAAATTCTCATGAATTCGGTCGAAGTTGGTCTGAAAAATTGACCAATCGTCTTCGGAACTCAGATTTTCGTTCAGGATTCGGACGAGCTTTTCGTAGTATTTGTTGGGATATACCGCACCAAGGATTTTCTTTTGATTGGTCAATTCCACTTTGATATTGGCCAACAATTCGTTTTTCTTAATCAAGGAAATGGTCGAAGCAGCGAGCTCTTTACTTTTTACAGTCAATTCGTTTTCAAGTTTTTCGTTCTGCAAGGCAACGATTTTCTGTTCCCGTTGTTCGATTTCGTGCAGCCTTCTCGCTTCTTCAACCCGTTCAATCTTAAGTTTCTTATCGTGAAACAAGTGCTGAATGTACCTGAAAATGCCATAAAGCAAACCTGCAAGCAAAATCAGGTACAGGATACGGGCTTCTATGCTCCAATAGAATGGCGGTTTGATGGTAAAGGTGTATGAGGTGGTCGAAAGTACGATTCCACTTTTGGTAAGGGCTTCCGCCTTAAACGTGTAATCACCCCAGGGTAAATAGTTGTAGGTTTTTTCAGTGATAATTGACGGTTCAGACCAAACAATGTCCAAACCCTCTAATTTGTATCGGAAATGAACATCGCTCATCTGACCAAACCGAGGATAGAAGACAGTAAAGGTGAAATTGTTTTGACGAAATGGAATCGATGAGTTGACCGAATCGCTAATAGGCAAGAAGTCGTTGTCCTTCGACTCAGCATCAGAAGATAAAATGGATCGGAACATTAACCTGACGGCGCCTTTTTTGTCTTTGTCAGGAGGTAAATTGTAAAGAGCCAATCCGTTTTCCAGTAAAAATAGGCAACTGTTTTCGGTCAGGGGAACGATGTTTTGATAATCATCCACGGTTTGGTTTTGGAACAAGGCGTAAGGGACAACGTCTATCAGACTGACTCGGCTTCCGTCCACCCTAAACAGTGCAGCTTCCTCATCTCGGATAAACCAATACAGATTGTTTCGGAATGGACAGATGCGGTAAGCATGGGAAAAATACCCCAACTGGTCGTTCATTTCTTTGTAAGGAATAATCCGTTTGCGAATGTCATCAAAAGTGTACAACCCCGTTTTGTCGGCAAAAACGACTCGACTGTTCAACATGAGTACATGAATGGGGTATTGATGCTTACCGTCCAGACTTCTGAAAACCTGAATATTCTCCGCTTTTTTCAGATTGGATGTCAAATGAATGGCATACATGCCTTCGTAGAGGTGACTGGCCCAAATGGTGCCGGTGTAATCGATTTCCAACGAACGAACTGGGTTCAAGAAATTCTGGATAACGTGGCTGAATTTCCATTTTCCGTTAGGCTTCGTATAAAGGGACAGAGAGGTGTAGGTGCCCTGAATCAACACTTCTTTGCCGTTGATGGTGCCCTTTTGCATACACATGCCTCCTTTTACCGGGCCAACGATGGTCGGTTTTCCAGATCCGACTTCGAATGTTTCCTCGTTGTTACCGCAAAAAAGCTGGTCGTTAAACTCGCTCAGATTCCAAACTTGTCCTTTGATATCGGATTCCAGTTGCAACGATTGAATGGAGCGCCCGTCTGCAGATCGTTTCGCTTTGTATAGCCCTTGGTTGGATCCGATATAGATTTCGTCACCCTTTTGCTTAAGTGAATAGATGGATCCGATGGAGGGATGAAAGGAAGGAATGTATCGGATGGATCCAGTCAGTCGGACCATCGTGATGCCCTTGTCCAAAGCCAACCAGAGGTTGTTTTCCTGATCGCAGTACATACCGAGGACGGTATTGTTTTGAAGGATGTTGCCTGTATTCAGAGTCCAAAGTTGGTGGCCGTTTTGGTCTATTGCCGTGACCCCATTCAAAATGGTTCCTATTAAGATGGTTCCATTAGGTGCGCGGATAGCGCGGTTGATCTCTGCTTTTTTAAGTTCTTCGTCCACGTCGGTCTTAAAACGGGTACAACTCTTGCCATCGTAAAGATATAAACCGTCCGAATTGGTTGCCAAAAGCATGGTGCTTTGGTTCAGGGGCAAAACAGCGATAATAGGATTGTCCAATCGCTTTTCCAGGACGGGTGTGATTTTGTTTTTCAACGGATCCACGCTACTGAAGCCGTATTGATCGGTATGGGTCAGAATGGTCTGTCCTACTTTGTTGAAGAACAAGAAGTTGAACGGGCAACGGTAGCCTTTGACTTGTCCATTTTCCAAAACAAAATAGGAAGTGAACGATTGAAAGATGATCCGGTTGTTCCAATACAAAATGGTCCAGATCTCATCGTTCAGCATGTCGTAATTTTTTAGTAAGGCTGATAAGGACGTGTATCTCAATTGATTGGTTTCATCCCTTTCAAAATACCCGAATTCTTCGAACGAACCGACATAGATGCGTTGGTCGGGTGCCACCATCAGAGAGCGTACCCGTTTGTTGGCAGGCATCTTGTGTACTTCCCAGATTGAACCGTCAAATTGTAAAAGTCCCTGATTGTTCCCAAAGTACATGGTGCCATCTTTGGCTTGACCGATCGACCAGTTCTGATTGGACGCGAAATAGTCGTTTTTGGAGAATTGTGTGACGATGGGCAGGAATTCTTGCGCGGAAAGCCTGCAGCTGAGTAAAAGCAGAAGTAAGATCAGGTTTCGAGTTTTCATGGAGCAGGGTTCAGATGCCCAACGCGTCGCAATAAAAGTCCAACATTTCTTCAATTTGTTCGCGATTGGCGGTTTGATCGAGTTTCAATTCACCTATGCCCGAAAGCAACGTGAAATTGATGGTGGCACTTTCGTTCTTTTTGTCGTGCGTCATGGCTTCGTACAAGGTCGGATAATCCTTGCACGAAATCGGATAGACACCGTATTCTTCCCTTACGAAGCGGATGTATGATTGCAAAATGGAAGCCGGAAAGTTTAGCTGACGCATGCTTAAGTAAAGTTCGCAAAGCAACCCCCAAGCCACTGCATAACCGTGCAGGACGGGTTGTCCCTGTCGATGGGAAAGACTTTCGAAGGCGTGTCCTACGGTATGACCCAAGTTCAGTGCCTTGCGCAAACCTTGTTCTTTAGGATCTTTGGTGGTGATTTCGTACTTGATTTCTACGGAACGTTTAACCGCCTTTAAAAATGCTGGACTTTCAGGATGTTCGAGGTCCAGAGCCAATAATTCATTCCAATAAGTAACATCGGAAAGTAAGCCGTGTTTCAACATTTCAGCATAGCCAGAAAGAATATTTGCTCGATCCAACGTACCGAAAAAAGGTGCGTAAAAAACCACTACTGTGGGTAAGTGAAAAGCACCGATCTCATTCTTAAGCCCATTGAAATTGATTCCGGTTTTGCCTCCTACGGCGGCGTCCACAGCCGAAAGAACGGTTGTTGGGATGTGAATGCAATCGATTCCACGTTTAAAGGAAGCCGCCGCAAAACCTCCTAGGTCGGTAACCATGCCACCCCCGAGATTTACCAAAACCGATTTGCGGGTAGCCCCTTGACTGCTCAGAAATTGCCAGACGGTGGCAAGACTCTCTATGTTTTTATGGTCATCCCCAGCAGGAATGGTCAGAAAATGAGCATCACGCAGTACACTGGCTCCTTTCAATTCAGGCAAACAAAGCGTTGCCGTGTTGGTGTCCGTCAATACGAACACTTGGTTGGCGGCATAGGGCTGAAGCAGCGAATTTAGGTCGTTGTGGAGATTTTCAGAGAAAATCAAGCGGCTGGCTGGCATAATAAAAGGTATTTTTATACTACAAAGATAGCAATTTCAAGGTTTTTTTGGATATTTGCATACATCGTTGGTTTTGACCTTAGATTCTATGTTTTTGCATTCTGTACCTTGGACTGATATTTTCCTGTTTCTGATGAAATCCTTCTATTGGATTACGTTGGTGGGTGTCGTCATGGTGGTGATTCTCGACAATCAAAATCCTTTAAAGACCATTTCCTGGGTTTTGGTGCTTATTTTATTGCCCTATGTCGGGCTTTTTCTCTATATTTTTCTGGGTCAACGCTATCGAAAGGTCAAAATCATTTCCAAAAAGAGCATTCGAAGCATCGAAAACAATCCGGCTTATTTATATGAGGAATTAGATCCTTCCAGCTATCCGCCAGAATGTACTGGATTAATCCGTATGTTGCGCGAAAACAATTCTCATCCGGTATTTTCTGGTAATCAGGTGCAACTCATCACAAATGGACGTGAGAAGTTCGACACCCTTTTTGACGATATTCGCCGTGCAAAGAAGCACATTCATTTGGAATACTACATCATTGACAGCAGCAAGATAGGGTATGAATTGCAATCCTTACTCATACAAAAAGCACAAGAGGGTATTGAAGTTCGGGTGATTTATGACGACTTGGGTTCTTGGCATACCAAAAATTCCTTTTTTCGCGAAATGCAGGATGGTGGCGTTCAGGTGTTTCCATTTCTAAAAGTTCGTTTTCCTTGGCTTTCGCCAAAGACCAATTACCGAAATCACCGAAAAATTGCCGTTATCGATGGAGAAATTGGTTATACGGGCGGTTTCAATTTTGCTGATCGATATTTGGATGGTGGAAATTTCGATTTTTGGCGGGACACGCATGTGCGCATTGAAGGCAAAGGTGTTTACGGCTTGCAAACTGCTTTTCTGATTGACTGGTTTTTTATCAGCCGGAGCCTGATCACCTCCAAATTTTATTTCCCGAATATTCCCATCAAGGGCTCCTGCTTGGTTCAAACGGCCACCAGTAGCACCGATACGGATTGGCAAAACATCATGCAAAGCATTTTCAAAATCCTGACCACAGCCAAGAAATACGTATATCTGCAAACGCCTTATTTTCTGCCAAACGAAAGTTTGTTGACCGCTATGCAGACTGCCGCTTTGAGTGGTGTGGATGTGCGTTTGATGGTGCCCGCCGATTCTGATACCAAAGTGGCTTTGAAAGGGATGCATTCCTATTTTGCTGAAATTCTGGAAGCCGGCGTTAAGGTATATGTCTATCATAAGGGTTTCCTACATGCCAAAACGACGGTAGCCGACGACATTGTTTCCACAGTAGGGTCTACCAACCTGGATTACAGGAGTTTTGAGTTGGATTTTGAAGTAAACGCCTTTATTTACGATGAGACTTTCGCGAAAGAAATGAAGGCTGTCTTTTTGAAAGATCAGGAGGATTGCAGCCCGATTATCTTATCGGAGTGGTCAAACAGACCAAAGTTTAAAAAGTGGATTGAATCGATCTGTCGGGTGTTTGGCCCACAACTCTAGTCTTTTTCGAAAAAGGAGAAGTGAACGCTCCCGTACTTGCGCATTTCTTTGAAAAACGGATGCTGGCTGAAGTCGGTGGCCTTGCCATGTTCGACCAAAAGCAGACCATCTTCGGCTAAAAGTCCGGATGCAAAAATCAAATCAGGAATGTTGGACATTTTTTCATCCGCATAAGGTGCATCTGCAAAAATCAAATCGAATTTGACTCCCGAGGAACTGATAAATCGATAGGCATCTCCGTTGACAACTGTGCAATTCGCAACGTTCAGTTTGTGAGCAACTTCCTGAATAAATCGCACGTGTGGTGCATATTGTTCCACGAAAGCTACGGATTTGACACCGCGAGATAGGAATTCGAATCCGATGCTGCCAGTCCCCGCAAAAAGATCCAAAACGCGTAATTCTTCGAAATCCAAGCGGTTGGAAAGTATGTTGAACAAATTTTCCTTGGCAAAATCGGTAGTTGGCCTGGCCTTCAAATTTTTAGGTAGCTGAAAGCTTCGACCACGAAAGTTACCGCTTACAATTCTCATGCTTCACGCTTTTTAAAAAATTCTTCATCCTCTTCCTCATTCTCATCTTCCTCCTGTTTATCTTCTTTGGCTATTCTAAAAAGTGAATCTGGTCTTAAAGAGAATTCAGCTTCAAACAAATGAGCAATGTATGGCGAAAGCAAGGCTTGCAATTCGGAATAGGACATGGTTGAGTCGCTGCAGATGTATGTCTGTACGGTGGCAGGATCCAAACCTACCTGCTCCAGGCATCGAAGCAGAAAATAAGCGATTTCTTCCGAATTGCGTACTACAAACGTATTGGCAAAGAGCATACGGCGGGTGTCAGCCATGAATACTTGCATGTGGTGACCATAGAAATGTGCGGTCATTGTAGAAATGTCTGACTTGGCAGCCTGATGATAGGTCCAATTGGCAATCAAATAACTGCTGGACCATAAGGTCATGTTGGGCAAGTATTTTTCCAATTGGCGATCTCTTTCAGCAGCTATTTCCCAACAAAACATTTGTTTGCCATCATCGAACGGTGCCGTATAAATTTGCATTTCCCCTTCGTCTCCATTCTGAAAACGAAAATAATCTTCCAAAGTACGATCGTCAGCTACTTTATTGGGTACCAGCATAAACCGACTGGTGAAGTCGATGACGGAGACTTTTAAGTCAGGTCTGGCTGTCCATTTATTATCTTTCAGAAAGGCCACCAATTTATCTGGAAAATCGATGGGAGCGAAAATTCGTAGTTTCGAGATGCTGGTTCCTCTTGCCGAAACCTTACCGAACAAAAACCCTTCCGGTGTGGCACGGATGATCAATTGCTTCAATGAATTGGGAGCGGGTTTGCCGGTGTCCTGCATGGGTGGTTCAAGGTGCCAACGGGCTAAGTTTTCCCGAAAGCGTTCACAAAATTAGCAAATGAAACGGAAACGCACTACTTTTAAGGTCAATAATTTCCCTCGATGATAGCCCCTCAACTCGCTGAGCACATTGCCCATTTTTTCCCGTTCGAACCCACGCCTGAACAACATGAAGCCTTGCAGCGATTGTCTGTATTCATGCTGACTGGAACCGATCAACAAGTCTTTTTGTTGAAAGGATATGCCGGCACCGGTAAAACAAGTCTCATCAGTGCCTTGATTCGTTATTTGGATGAACGTAAAGTCGGATGTGAGTTGTTGGCACCTACTGGTCGAGCTGCCAAAGTCTTGGCTTCCTACAGCGGTCATCCTGCCTTGACCATCCATAAGAAAATTTATCGAAAGGCCGTGGTTTCAGGAGACGAAGGCGGTTTTTCCTTAAATTTCAACAAACACAAGGATACTTTTTTCATCGTGGACGAAGCGTCTATGATAGCCAACGGTGGGGGAGAGAACTCTGCATTCGGAAGTGGTCGATTGCTCGAAGATTTGTTGGAATTTGTTTATTCTGGCGAAAATTGCCGGTTGATCCTGATGGGAGATACGGCCCAATTACCCCCTGTAGGCCAAGCCTTAAGCCCAGCTCTGGATCCGATTCAACTACGTACCTTAGGCATGGAAGCAATCGGCATCGAGTTGACCCAGGTATTGCGTCAAGCCGGCGACAGTGGCATTCTTCAAAATGCCACTGCATTGCGCGAATCCATTCGAAACGACAAGGTAAAGGAACTACCTCAGTTGCAAATCAATAAAGTGGATGTCTTTCGACTCGGAGGAGACGAACTGATGGATACACTCACGGCTTCCTACGCCAAAGTTGGCATTGAGGAAAGCAAAATCGTCTGTCCATCCAACAAACGAGCGGTACTTTTCAACAAAGGCATTCGCAACTCGGTGCTTTATAAAGAAGACGAAATTACCAGTGGTGACTATTTGCTCGTGGCTAAGAACAATTACCTCTGGTCGGAACCCTACAAAGAAATTCCCTTCATTGCCAACGGTGACTTAGTGGAAGTGGTCAGGGTTCGAAAACACTACGAAATGTATGGTTTCCGCTTTGCCGATATGGAAGTGCGCTTTCCGGAATACAACTGGGAACTTGAGGTGCGGGTACTGTTGGATTCGCTTTCTTCAGAGTCCCCAGCGCTGGATAGACCTTCGCAAGAGCGGTTGTATCAGGATGTTGTTCAAGATTATGCGCCGCAGTGCAAAACGAAACGAGAATTGTATTTGCGGCTTAAAAGTGACCCTTGGCTCAACGCTCTTCAGGTGAAATACGGTTACGCCTTCACTTGTCACAAAGCGCAAGGCGGGCAGTGGAAAGACGTTTTCCTCGACCAAGGGTATGTCACGGAGGAACGCATGGGCTTGGATTACTACCGTTGGCTTTATACTGCCATGACCAGGGCAACCGAACGAATCTTTTTAGTGAACTTCAAGGATGAATTCATAAAAAACCCTCCGGCTAATGGTTAGGCGGAGGGTTTTCTTCAGTGATTCAAAAAACTCAAATTTCTACTTCTTCGATATCAGTTGTGTCTAGGTCGATTGCAACTTTGTTCTTGCGGAATGTTTTGTTGAACCAATCTTTCATTTTGTCAGTTGCGTAATAAACAACAGGTACTACAACCAGTGTCAGCAAGAGTGAACTGGTCAAGCCACCGATGATAACCCAAGCCAAACCGTTTTTGCTTTCGGCTGATGCGCCCGTTGCCAAAGCTATAGGTAGCATACCGAAAATCATGGATAAGGTGGTCATCAGAATCGGGCGGAGACGTTCCTGGCCGGCTGCAATCAAAGCATCTGTGATGTTGCGTCCGAGTGCACGCTGTTGATTGGTGAAGTCAACCAGTAAAATAGCATTCTTGGCTACTAACCCAATGAGCATGACCAAGCCGATCATAGAGAATATGTTCATCGTACTTCCACTCAAGGCCAGTGCAAGCAAAGCTCCTACGATGGCGAAGGGTATGGAAAACAAGACTACAAACGGATAGAGGTAGGAGTTGTACAAAGCTACCATGACTAGGTAAACCAATACTAACGCTAATATCATCGCGATACCGAAACTAGCAAAGGCATCACCCTGCTGCTTCATTTGTCCTAAATAACTGAACTCAACATCTTGGTTGTGAATGTTATTGCTAATGGTTTCTTTGATTTCTGAACCTACTGTTCCAATCGGACGTCCTACTACACCAGCTTTGACAGTCAAACTTGAAACACGGTCGTAGCGTTCCAACTTATTTGGCCCAAGTGTCTGTTCAATAGTGGCAAAGTTCTGCAATTCAATGGATTGACCTTTCGAATTAACAAAAGTAAGCATCTTGATATCCTCTGGATTTCTGCGGCTGGTTTCGTCAAAACGAAGATTTATATCATATTCTTCATTCTTTTCCGAGTATTTCATGTCTGAATTGCCGGCAAAAGAGAGTCGGAGCGAATTGGCAACATCAAAGACCGAAAGGCCAAGCTGGGACATTTTGACCCTGTCCAGTGAGATTCTCATTTCAGGCTTGCTTTTTTCGATGGAAAGCTTCACATTGACCGTTCCTGGAATATTTTTGATGAGGCGCATCACACTGTCGGCCTCCACATACAGCGTGTTCATGTCGGTTCCACGGAGTAACACTTGGATGGGTGAGTCCGTATTCATCCCCGAAGAAGACGTTGCTGAAACCGTGGCACGAATGCCAGGTATTTTCATGATTTCATTCTGAAGCATCGCTCCATATTGTTCGGTGCTTACTTTACGATCTTTCTTATCGACTATTTTGACGCTGATTTCACTCTTGTCGGCTTCGTTGGAACCCATCATACTACTGCTGCTGGTGTAACCAACACGGGTGGAAACTCGGAGTACCTCGGGTTTTCTGAACAGCAAATTCTCGACCTCTATGGTTTTTAAGTTGGTCTGATACAAGTTGTTCTGTTGGTCAGTTTCCAGTTTCACCATCAATTCTCCTCTGTCACTGTTCGGCATGAATTCCATACCTATAAAGCCAAAAGGTATCAACATGATGGATGCGATGACAAGTAAGAATGCAAACGACCAAGTTGCCAGTTTGTGACGCAACCCCCAACGGAGAATCTGTTCGTATTTGCGGACGGTGGCATTAAAGACACCTTCAAAACCCAGTGCCAGTCGGCCCATAAACCGCTTCTTGGACAATTTTTCCTTTCGGCTGAACCGTGATGCCAGCAGTGGCGTCAGGGTGAAAGACACGAATAAGCTCATCAATGTTGAAAATACGATGACCAGTGAAAATTCACGCAGCATGTTTCCAATCATACCGTTCACCAGCGCGATTGGTACGAATACCACCACGTCCACCAAAGTGATGGCTACAGCTGTGAAACTGATTTCAGCACGTCCGTCAATGGCTGCCTGCCTTCGACTCTTGCCCATTTCCAAATGTCGATGTATGTTTTCGAGCACCACAATAGAATCGTCCACCAGAATCCCAATGACCAAAGAAAGTGCTAATAACGTCATCAAGTTGAGGGAGAAGTCGAAGATATACATGGCTGCGAACACCGAGATGATGGATGCGGGGATGGAAACCATTACAATCATGGAATTGCGTACACTGTGCAGAAAGAAGAACATCACAAACGCAACTAGCAAAATAGCCAGTCCAAGGTCTTTTACTACGGCATTTGCCGACTCAAGCGTATGAGTGGATGAGTCGTTAGATACATTGAACATGAGTTGATTCTTGGAATATGTCGATTCCAAAACGCTGATTTCCTTATTGATCTGTTGACAGACATCAACAGTGTTTGCATCGGATTGTTTCTGGATGATTATACCGATGGAGCTAATATTGTTCACACGGTTGATGGTGGACACTTCGGCGGTACCGTCATAGACATCGGCAACATCTTCCAGATAAACAACAGTTCCTGTCGCAGTTTTAGCGATGGCGACTTTACGCAGTTGTTCCACGTTCTGGATTTTTCCACCCAACCGAACCGTATATTGACTCTTTTCATTTTCAATTTTACCAGTCGGGAGCTCCAAATTAGAGTTGCCCAATGCTAAATAAACAGATGCGATGGGGATTTTGTATCCTTCCAGTTTCTGCTTGTCAATGTTTATTCGAATCTCGCGTTCCGTTCCGCCAATTAGAGTTACCTGTCCTACACCATTCAATTTGGAAAGTTGTGCCTTGATCTGATCTTTGGTCAATTGGTACAATTCCGTTGCTGGCATTTTGGCAGTCAAACCAATCTGCATCACAGGAATATCATTGGTTGAAAACGTAGATAGAGAAGGTGTTTTGGCATTGGTCGGCAATAAAGTGACAACCGTATTCACTTTGCGTTGAGCTTCCTGAAGGGCGACGTTGATGTCGGTTCCAGAATTCAGTGTTATTGTGATGACGGAAAAGCCTTCTTGGGAGGAGGAAGCCATGTTGTCCACATTTTCCAACGAGGATAAGGCATCTTCCAACTTCTTGGTGACGGAACTTTCCACATCGGCGGCGGATGCGCCGGGATAGACCGTCATGACTGCTACGATCGGCACATCGATTTTGGGAAGTAAGTCGTATTTCAATAATGAATACGACAGGACACCTGCGATGGCCAATATGGCAAATATTACAGCGACCAGCGTGGGTCGCTTTATGGACAATTCGGTTATTGACATGATGCTGCGATTACTTATTGGGTGCAATGGAGACGGTCATTCCGTCTATAAGGTTTATCTGGCCGGCGGTCACTACTTGTTCTCCTTTGGCCAAACCTTTGGAAACGAAGAGTACTTTTTCATTGCCGCCAATAACAAGGATGTCACGTATTTGCGCTTTACCATTCTTGACGACATATACTTTTGCATTCTTAGAACTTCCAAGCAACGCTTCACGAGGGATGCTTAAGGCTGTACCTTTTCCAGGAATATCGATGGTCACATTGGCAAATGTGCCGGCTTTTAGTTTGCCATTATTGTTGATAACCACTTCCACAGGGTAATTGTGTGAATCGTCACCTTTCGAGGCAATGTAGGTTACTTTTCCTTCAAACGTTTTGTCCGGGAATGCTTCGCAAACAACACTTGCTTTGTCTCCGGTAGAAAGTTTATAGACGTTTGATTCGGAAACGTACATACGGATTTTCAAACGGGAGATGTCTAAAAGGCGTACAACGGGGCTGCCGATATTAACAAAAGCACCTTTTTCAACATTCTTTTCGGTGATGATGCCGCTTATTGGAGCGGTGATGGTAGCATCAGCCAATTGTTTTTTGGCTTGTTCGAGCTGAATTTGAGCCGTGGTGTTCGACATTCTGGCGTCTTCTATTTGCTGTTGAGTCATCGTGCCGCCTTGAAAAAGGCTTTCGTAACGAATCAGATCGCGCTGTTGTTTGTCTGCATTCAACTTTGAAGTTTGTACCGTAAGTTCTTTGATACGGTTGTCGATGGTGGCAATAACGGAACCCTTGGATTTGGTTTGCCCCAACTCGGCATTCAGACTTGTAATCTGTCCTGCCGCCTGCGCCGAAATAAGAACTTCGGTAAACGGGTTGAGCGTTCCTGTCAAGTTTAGGCTGGTTCCGGTGGATGTCTCTCCAACTTCAGCAGCGCTGACTACGATTTCAGAAGAAATGAGATTGGCTTTACCAGCGTTGATTTTTTCATGGCTTCTTTTAAGCATGAACCCGGCTCCTACCAACACTAAAACGATGATTATAATACTGATGATGCGATTTTTCATTGCGCTGTTTTTATTATTTGTTTATATAATTCAAAAGGTTGCCTTTGCCCTGTTCCAGATTGATTCGGGCAATGTAAAGTGTTAAAAGCTTAGAAAAATAATTATTGGTGCTTTCGTTATATGCATTTTCAGCCTGAACCAAATCGAGCGAAGTGGCCACTCCCTGCTGATATTGGAGTTGGGTATTCTTGTAAACACTTTCCGACAAGGTCAAATTTTCTTTTTCGTTCTGAATGTTGTTTACGGCTGTGCGGTATTGGTTCTCATAATTGGACAAATCCACTTGAATGGCTTGTTTGCTTTGTTCCATTTTCACCTTGCTTTTTTGAATGTTCAAGTTGGCCTGCGCGATGCGTTGTTGGCGTTGAAGACCATCGAAAATGGGAATTCTTAGGCTGAAAATCAATGCGGAACTGGTGAACCATGGCTGGCTGGAATCCAGAAAGTTCATTTCTTTACGTTGAGCGCTACTGGCTAAATTGGCAGTGAAATTAAGTGATGGCAGGTATCCAGCCTTGTTTCTTTCCTTATCGGCTTCAAAAGCTTTCAATGCAATTTCCTGAAGTTGGTAATCGGTACGGTTTTCTACTTTGAAATCACTCAATAATGCCTCCAGCGATTGATTGTCAATGCTCATAACGGTGTCTGTCAGCGCAATGGCTGTTGATACCGGCATTCCCATGTAATTTTTTAAATTGCTGAGGGATTGAGCGTAATTCAGTTCGGCTTGCTGAACTTGTGATTTCAGGTTGTTAAAACTGACGCGAATTTTATCGACATCAATTTGTTTTGCCATGCCGTTCTGAAAACGTAGTTCTGTCGAAGTCAATTGTTTGGCGGAAGTGCTGAGGGTCGAACGTAAAGTGCTGAGTTGTTTGCCAATAACCAACGTTTGGAAATAAGTGACACTGATGCTGTAGGCCGATTGTTCCTTAGTCATTTTCAAAGATTGTTGAGCTTGGGTTTCACTCAGTTTGGACGCTTTAAGTGCTAAGGGAAAAGTCGGATCAAACAATTTCTGAGTCAGTTGAACAGATCCTCCTAAATTGTATTGTGTACCAAACTGCACTTTTAACATCTCGGTCGACCCCGGGTTTAGAAAGTCAGGAATCAATTGCGTGGGCAGGAGAATGTTGTCTGTGTAAGTGGCGGATCCGTCAATTTGGGGAAGCATGCTTCCGATTTGCTCCTTGACTTTACGACCCGCTATTTCCACGTCGTAATTGGCATTCACGATGTTTCCATTTGCTTTGTTAGCGTAATCGATGCATTGTTTAAGCGAAAACCCTTCGCCAAATGCCAGTATGGGCAATGCACACAATGCAGTTAATAAGAAAGTTTTTTTATTCATATTTCTAATAAAGGTGTGAGATCAATTAAAGTGTGATGCTGTTTAGGAATCGTTCGATAAACGATTTGTAGAGTTCTCTTGGGGAGAAGGGTAGGTCTTTAGAATGTGGATTAGGGTGGCCTTCAAACATCAGAATGGCACTAATCGTTCCATTCATTAAGCAAATCCAATTGAATATCAATGGAATAATGTCACAACCTTCTTTTTTTGTGATGGTGACGAAAATATCTTTGATGGCAGTCATGCCTTTGATGACTTCGTCCCCGGGCTTACGACGCTCGAGGCTGAACATAAGTTGGTACAAAACCTTGTTGTTGAAAGCGAAGTCCCAATGGCGTAAGGATATTTCCAAAAGCGATGCTTTGGGCTCCAGGTTGAGATCAAAAACGGATTGGTATTCATTGAACAAGGTGATGTAGCCATTGTGAATGATTTCAGCAATCAATTCTTCCTTGTTCTCGAAATGTTCGTAAACGATTGGTGCTGTGTATTCGATGGCATCGGCTATTTTCCTTATAGTCAATGCATGCCAACCTTCTTTTTCTGCAATGCTGATTGCTGCAGCCAGCATAGCATTTCGGAGATTCTCTTTGTCACGAATTTTGCGTTCCTGATGTCCCATTTTATACTATTGGTAAAAAATCTAACAATGTTCGCAAAAGTACAAAGAAGTTTGATATGTGGAATGGAAAAGATTAAATTTTGAAGTTAAAAGTTTCTTTTTTTGGAAATTTAACAATGGTGACGCTTGTCAAATAAAAAACTGCATGGTGATGGACATTCCGTTTAATAACGCGTGAAGCAAGTAGGTGGAAAGAAATGGATCACCTTTTTTTGATCGGATATGATATGTAAATTGAAACACCATTCCCATTATTGTGGCTGCGATAAAATAATGCACGCTGATAAAATGGAAGCTACCGAAAACCATCCCGGGTAGTAAGATGGTAAGCCAAGCATGACGCTTCATAAATTCAAACAAGTTTAGAAAGTAATAGGGCATGGCTTGAAATAAAAAAGTTTCCAACAGAGGGGATAGTATGGCAACAATCAAGTATCTGAACCAAATATTTTCTGGCAAACCCAATTTTGAATAGTCCGTTTCGGGTAGATTCAAGTATTCCTCCAAGTAAAAAGTTGGGATGAATAAAGCAATCAACAGGATATAGGCTATTGGCACATACAGATAAAAGGGCATGGTTTCTGCCAACTTGATGCTTTTAGCTATGATTCTTTTCGTTTGATTTTCAGATGTTTCCATGTTTTTTTGTTTAGTAATCACTCGGCAGTGAACAACACTGCCGAGTGAATTGATTTGAATAGTTTTTAAGCCAGCCATTGGCCAGTATCGCCGTTTCGTACCTGTAATTTGGATACAAAACCATGGCAAAAACCCAAGACTTTTGCAATAAGTTCGCCCACTGTACTACCACCGTTGACTTCAATCATTTCCTGATTGGTAAGGTCTTTGAAAAGACCATTGTTCGTGTTCTGTTCCATGACTTTCTTATGCTCCTGCTTTTTGACCTGCGGCATAACCTTCCTTGAAAGCTGCTACGTATACTTCAAAGTTTTCGTAAACGTCGACGATCGCTGCGACCAATTCCTTGACCCAACCCCCATCGACTTCGCTCATTTCCACCACGCTAAGCTCCATCACTCCGGCGTCGTTCAAATTCATTGTTTTCATAGATTTGACAAATGTGTTTTTGGTACTTACTCATTTAAGGCTTTTCAGTGACCGCCTCCAACGTTGCAACGATTGTATTGCAAATGTAGATGACAACACTTTTATATTATCATAGTGAGCGCAAAAATATTAAAAAAAAATTAATAAAAAGCATGTCAATGTAAATTAAAGTGTAATTGTTTCCACGCCAATCTCAATACGAAGCCGTACTGGTCTGGTGTATATGTAACTCAGTCTGGTTTTATTGTAAGTTAATGGGAGCCCCATCTCTTTCATTTCATCCAGAATTCCGTAGAGATAACTTTCGCTGATTCCCAACTTCTGTGCAAACAAACGTGGCGCTCCAGTAGCTTCCATGCGAATGAGTTGGTCCGCATGGCGAAGCCGATCAGTATATTTAAGGAGTTGGTTCGTCATCATGCTTGCGGTGTTGCGTTTTGCCAGAGTTTGAAATATTCACCCTTTAATTCATACAAGTCCCTGTGACTCCCTGCTTCAACCAATTTTCCCTGATGCAACACGATGATCTGGTCCGCATCCTGTATGGTCGATAAACGGTGGGCAATCACAATGACCGTTTTGCCCGAGGAGGCAAATGCCCGTAAGGCCTGCTTGACGTGCATTTCGGAGTTTGAATCCAACGAAGAGGTCGCTTCGTCGAAAATCAAAATCTCTGGATTTTTGTATAATGCCCGTGCGATGGCGATTCGTTGACGCTCGCCCCCAGAAAGAGAAAGACCGTGTTCGCCCACCGGTGTCTGATAGGCTTGCGGAAGTTGCTCTATGAATGTGCGAATACCCAACGCATTGCAAATGGAAAAAACCCGTTCCATGTCAGGCTCGTATTCCCCCAAGGCGATGTTTTCCAGAATGCTACCTGCAAAGAGCTTGACCTCTTGAGGCACCGTGCCCACCAATCGACGCAAGCTTTCATTTCGGATGAACCGAAGTTCGCAGTCGCCGATGCTGATTTGTCCCTGCTGAATGGGGTATAAGTTTTGCAGCAACGAAATGAGCGTAGTTTTTCCGGAACCGCTTTCACCAATGATGGCCGTTGTCTTGCCTTTGGATATGGATAAATTAAGGTTTTCAAAAACCTGTCGTCGAGTACCGTATCGGAAAGAAACGTGTCGGAAGCAAATGTCGCCGATCAATGCAGGTGTGAGATCAAGTTTTCCAGTAGCCGCTTCTTCCTGTTCCAAATCCATGATTTGAAAGAGTCGTTCGGCAGCGATGAGGGCGTCCTGAATCGTTTGGTTGGCACCAATCAGTGAAAGGATTGGCCCCAAAATATAACCGGTGAGGGCATAAAAGGACATCAATGTTCCGGCAGTTAGTTCCTGAGCCATTACGAGATTGCTGCCTGCCCAAAGCACAACGATGGTGATACCGCCCGAAACCAATTGTGAAAAGGCGTTTATGCGAATGCCAGCCTGACCGCTAGCGTAACTGCTCTGCAACAAACGAACAAATCGAGTCTCTGTTTTGAGGTGGACGAAGCGTTCCATCCCAAACCGCTTGATGGTGCCGATGGCATTGACCGATTCCACCAACTGCGCTTCCAGATCGGCTGAACGTTCCATGATATTCCTTGAATATTTTCGATTGAGGCGGTTGGCCAACACATAGAGCAATACAAAGAAGGGGACGCAAATCAACGTAATCACAGTTAGCTTCCAAGAATATACAAACATCAGAAAAGTGGTGAACACAAGAATCATCCCATTTACAGCCAGTTCCAGCGAAACGTTATTGATGAAGTAACGAATTTTGACTGCATCGTTGATTCGGGAAATAATTTCACCAGTGCGCATCGTATCGAAAAAAGCTTGGGGCAACGTGAGTAAGTGCCTGTAGTATCCTAAAATCAGTGTCGCATCGAGTTTCTGCCCGGTTTTAAGGGCCAAAATGCTTTTCATTCCGCCGATGTACGTGCGCAACACCAAAAGCACGATCATCAGGATGCTCAGCAACCGAAGCAAGTTGACATTACCATCCCCCAACACGTTGTCCACGATTTTTTCCACATAGACTGAAGTGGCCAAACCCAGTATGCTGTAAACCATCGCACCGAACAAGGCCTGATTCATCACCGTTCGGTGTGGTTTCAACAAGTGTAGGAATTGTTGCAAACTGGAGCCTTTTAAGTTCTCTCGACGAAAAGTTTCGTCCGGTACCAAAAGGATGAGCACGCCCGACCAGATTTTTTGGAAGGCTTCCGAAGGCATTTTGTGAAAACGTCCGTCCTCTGGATCCATCATCGTAATAAACCCCCGACTCACCTTATATAAGACAACATAATGTTGAAGTTGCCCCCGGATGACATGCGCAATGGATGGTAGCGGTATTTTGGACAGACTCTCCGGCACACCACGCACCGCCTTGCAGGTGAACCCCAGTTTGGTGGCCGCTTCCACCATACCCAGCGCATTGGTCCCCCGTTTATCGGTTGAAGCGTATTGACGAATCCTGGCGATGGGCATGTGTAGTCCATAACTGGCTGAAACCGAGGCCAGGCAAGCCGCTCCACAGTCCGTAATATCGTGTTGTTTGACAGATAGTTGCTTTTTCATGCTAGGTTTACTTGTTTTGTGGATTCGCCCAATCGTCCATTTTCTCATAAATCAAATGGAACAGCGAACGGCGGTTCAGCAAAAAGCGAATTTGAACCGTCATTCCCTTTCTAAGCAGGCCTTTCTTACCATTTCGAAGCGTCAGGAACGGTCTCTCTATGTGACACTTCACTTTATAGAAAGGGGTTTCATTCAGCAACACATAATCGGATGAAATGTCTGAAACCCGACCGGACAGTTTGCCCCACTGATTGTAATCGAAGGCTTCGACCAATACACTGACTTTCATTGAAGTATGCACGAAACCGATGTCTTTAGGCAACAGGAAACACTCAACAATCAGCGTGGAGTCGGGGCTGATGACTCCAATGGGTTGCCCGCTGTAGACTTGCCCTCCAGGATAGAGACCGGAAAATTGCTCCAGCGTACCATGTACCGGCGCGGTCAACGTATAATGCGATCGCTCCAACTCCAATTTGCGTATGTTGGCAATTGATTCTTGCTGCTGGCGATTCAATTCGTTCAAATCCGATTTCCAAATGCCCAGCTGGCTTTCACATAAGGTTTTTAATTCACGCTCTACGCGTTGTTTTTCATTTCTGTAATTTTCAAATTCGTCCTGTGGTATGACCCTTGAACGAAAAAGAGGTTCGTTTCGCTTCAGTTTGCTGTTCGCAACATCGATGTTGTGATTGAGTTCCTCTTTTTGCCGTTGGAAAAGGAAATATTCCTGTTGTCGCTTTTCGTTGCGGAAAGTGGTTGGTTTCTGTGAGCAAAGTCCCTGTAAATCCGCTATTTGATTGCTAAGATTTGCCAAAAGGCTTCG
The DNA here is from genome assembly GCA_035719105.1 of Bacteroidales bacterium. Lineage (GTDB taxonomy): Bacteria > Bacteroidota > Bacteroidia > Bacteroidales > UBA1402 > UBA8389. Next base: position 873,806 of record DASTGN010000004.1, read on the forward strand.
CAGATTGAACAAGCTGGCGTCGACAGTTGCGGTGTTCAGCATTAGAATGGTATCCCCTCGATTCAACGATTGGCCTTCTTGAGCAATGACCTGTGCGATGGTTTCAGCAATTGGCGATTTTAGTTCGACTTTTTCGGTGATAGGTCGCACAATCCCTACGCCGTGAACTACGATGTCCACATAAATGAAAGGAAGAGAAAGTAGAGCGATAAAAACGGCAAATGCCACGGTCAAATAAATCGCATTGTTTTTTCGATTGTGCCGAAAGATTTGTTTCTCAATGCAGTAATCGGGGTCGAGATTGGGGATATTCATTTATCATACATTAAATCAATAATGAGGTAAAGATAAAAAAATAATAATAAAATAACATAAGGGTAACATAAATAAATGCAAAAAAGCCTGGAAAATGTTTATCCCAGGCTCTTTCGATTCAGTAGTTGGCTTCTACTGAAATAGTTTTTCATCCGATCAATGTAACTGTAAATATATATCAACGAACAATCGTCTTTCCACGTATAATTGCTGAACCGTTTGTATCATTCACCTTGAATAAATAGACACCATTTGAAATTGGCCCAATTTGGATCTTTGTATTTCCTTGATTGTAACACTTATACAGCAGACTCCCGTCTAAAGAGTATAATTCAAGTTGATTAAAATTGAAGGGCAAGTTAAAGTTCAGTATATTCTTAGCCGAATATGTACGGACCACCATATTATTTCTCAAATTATTCAGATCTACATATTTTGGATTTTCCCACAAGAGTCTATCACCTTTATAAAAACGAAAAATAAGGCTACGCAAAATACTACCTGGATAAGGTGCTATTGGAAAAAGAAATCCATTCGTAAATCCGATTCCATTAATTAACTTTAATTGATCAAACCCAGAAAATGACTTCGCATAGCTGCCATCCAATAACAATATGGAATCAAGATTGTTTACAGTTATTATCGTTGGTGTTATATTATCACCACCTCTATTAAGAAATAAAGTATCACCAATATCCCAATCGGAAAAATCGTACAATAATAATTCAGTAGGATAAGATACATTGTCGGAAATATAAATTCGCCCTTGTTCATCCTCACGAATACCTAAACGAAAGGAAATACCATATCGGTAGATAAGTCCATCATTATGGAATTCTGCCGAATCCTGATACACGCACTCTCTATATAGTTTTTTGTAGGCCTTGCCCTTAAAGACAGTATCTCCACTTATCCAATAATTCATGATAATTTTAGCTTCACCACTTGGATCACCAGAATCATCATGATATTCTACTTCCTGCCAATGCAGGTTATCCAATTGCGCCGAAACGCAGAAAAGAGAACACGAAATAAGCAATAATGAGAATAATGAACTCTTCATAAATTCATTTTTTTTAAAATGTGGAACCTAGTTCGCACACAAATCCGTTTTCAAGAACACATACCTCAATTGCATCTATCACAACATGGGCAGAGTTCCCAATTTGTGCATTTCCTAAGGAAGAGTTTCCAACATTTATATTAATGTCCTTGTCTTATACTGAAAAAAGTTTACACATTATAAACCAAAAAATGTAAACTTAGAAAGTATGATTAATGAAATGCATTATCCCTACCAAGGGAACATCTCTCGAAAAGAAGAGGCAAAATTGGCCATTCTTCGTGATTATTATGAAAACGGCTTGAGTGATGACGAAGTGGTGTTAAAATACCACATAAGCAGCAAGCAGTTGTTCTTTCAATGGATCGGTCAATACATGGGAAAGTCATTATCTTTGTCCGAACCCAATGATATGGACCTGGATATGAAAAAACAGAAAGACAACCTTGATGCCCTATCCGACCAAGAGAAAGACTTGAGGATCAAGAGTCTGGAGAAAGCCCTAGAAATGGAGAAGCTCCGTTCCCGAGGCTTCGAGGTGATGATCGATGTGGCTGAGAAACAGCTCAACATCCCGATCAGAAAAAAAGCTGGCACCAAACAGTGAGCGTACTCCGCGAAGAGTTCCCCAAACAAGGGATGGACACACTTTGCGGACTGTTTGGCTATAGTAGGCAGGCTTACTATCAGTACGTTAGCGAGAATGAATTCCGTGATAACGCAATCACACCGTTAATCATAGATGCGGTCCGAAACTATCGAAAAGAAGCTCCAAGGATTGGAAGTATAAAACTTCACTACTTGATCAGCAATCTTTTCAAGGACGAGCAGGTGCCAGGCAGGGACGCTTTTTTCAACCTTATGCGAGAGAACGGTTTTGTGCTCCGAAAGCGCAAGACCAGGAAAACCACCAACTCGCGGCATCACTTCCGCAAGTTTGAGAACCTGATAATCGGTTTTGAGCCGACAACTCCCAATCAGCTATGGGTGAGCGACATCACCTATCTGGAGACCGCCGATGGGACGTGCTACCTATCCTTGGTGACAGACGCCTGCTCCCACAAGATTGTGGGCTGGGCGGTAGGAGAAACGCTCGAAGCCCTCCATCCAGTCGCCGCTTTGAGGATGGCGTTGGAAGGCTTGAACGGCAAAATGCCGATCGGCTTGATCCATCACTCTGACAGGGGCGTCCAGTATTGTTGCAACCAGTACGTCCAGATCTTGCAGGAGTACAACGTTCGCATTAGCATGACCCAGAGCGGTGATCCTTTGGAGAACGCCATTGCTGAACGAGTGAACGGCATACTCAAAGGAGAGTGGTTGAACGACTTACGGTTGAAAAATCTTGATCATTGTCAAAAAGAATTGACCAGGATCATCACTTTCTACAACGACCAACGGCCTCACATGAGCGTGGATATGCAAACGCCAAGCTTGGCTCATACGTCTGCAAAGAAGTTCAAATCGCGATGGAAAAAGAGCGATAAAGAAACTCAAGCAGTGGAAAAAAAAGATTTACTTTGCAAAACCCAGGGAGAAGCGGTGATCGTTTAGACCATTGTTTCCCAAAAGCTAGTTGGACATTGAGTCCAACCAGCTTTTACCCAGGGAGTTTGCTGGTTCACGATTACCCATTGTTCGAATCAGTTGTAAATCTTCTCAGGAATAAGCTCCAAAGCTGTAATGCTTTTCAGTAATAAGGAGCCCTGTCTGTAAACTGCACCAGGAATTAAAATCAAAGACTGTAAACCTGGTCAGGAATTAAAGCAAAAACTGTAAACCTTTTTCAGGAGAAGTCACCTTGAATAAGTCTTTAGGAAATATTTGTTTTGTAATATTATAAAAACAATTAATTAATTAAAAATATTTTGATATGTTATTAAACATGACTTCTACTTAAAAAATTTGACAACTTATGACAATTCCTACAAGAAGCGTCTTGACGCAAGTGTTTGTATCTAAAAATTAAATTTAAATGTCAGAAAATTTGCTTTTGCAGTGAAAGCACGCTACATTTACCGCAAAATATGCGGTGAAAAAAAGATGTATATACACGAAAGAGAAAACTGGTACCATTTTGTTTGGGATAACGAAAAGATATTGCCAATCTTAGCATCTGTTAGACACTTGCAGGGTAGATTGCTCGGACATATCGAACGATTGGGTTTTGAATTAATCGAGCGATCGACATTAGAGTCCTTAATTTTGGATGTTGTCGACACGTCTAAAATCGAAGGAGAATTCCTTAATCCTGAACTTGTTCGATCGTCTATTGCACGAAAATTAGGTATTGAAGGTGCTGAATTTGTAACCACACCTCGGAAAATTGAAGGGGTCGTAGATGTACTTTTGGATGCAACTCAGAATTATGATAAACCTCTTTCGGACGAACGACTTTTTGGTTGGCACCATGCGCTGTTTCAATCTGGATACAGTGGGCTTGTGAAAATTGATGTTGGACGTTTTCGTTCGGCAGGTATGAAAGTTGTTTCAGGCGCATTTGGTAGAGAAAAAGTACATTTTGAAGCACCAATTCCAGAAAGGGTTTCTCACGAAATGGGCCTATTTTTGAATTGGTTGAACTACAATGAACCTATAGATTTAGTTTTGAAATCGGCTATAGCACATTTTTGGTTTGTTACCATTCACCCTTTCGATGATGGAAATGGAAGACTTGCCCGTGCGATTATGGATATGTTTTTGGCTCGAAGCGAAGGAAGCAAAATCAGATTCTATAGTATGTCCAACCAGATTTTCAAGGAACATAAACAATACAACGAAATTATTGAAAAAACACAGAAAGGAACTAGCGGCATTACGACTTATCTAGTTTGGTTTTTGGGTTGCTTTGAGAGAGCGTTACTTTCAAGTGAGAAGAATCTGGAAATTATACTTGACAAAGCACATTTTTGGGATAAACATAAATTCACTGCTATCAACGAAAGACAACGAAAGATCCTAAATTATTTATATGACAATTACGATAAGGAAGTCGGATTCTTACGTACTTCAACGTATGCAAATCTTGCCAATTGTTCCACCGATACTGCTTTGCGAGATTTGCAGGATTTGGTAGAAAAGGAAATTTTGAAATCGGAAGACAGCGGAAAGAAAACCAATTATTTGATTATCAGTCCTAAAAATATAAGAATCCCGAATGTATAGAATTGATTTAAAGCGCCGCTTCCACTTTCGTTCGCAGTTCTTGCACAGCACCTGCCAGTCCAGCTACATTCTTTCCACCCGCAGTGGCGAAATGTGGTTGACCACCACCGCCACCTTGAATGAGTTTGGCTGCTTCACGCACCAAGTTTCCTGCATTTAAGCCTTTGGCTACCAGGTCGTCGCTGAACGTTACGGTGAGCAACGGTTTGTCGTTGTCAATGCTTCCGGCTATGAATGCCAAACCAGTCGCGAATTCACTACGAAGTTGGAAAGCAATGTTCTTAATGGTGTCAGCCGTTTCGGAGCCTTCAAAAAGAACGAGACGCACACCATTAATAATAGTCGCTTTCTGAAGCAATTCGTTTTTGAGCGATTTGGCTTGGTCAGCAGCAAAAGCTTCCAATTTCTTTAAATACTCTTGATTCTCCAAAATCAATTTTTCAACGGCCGAAGTCAAATTTGGGGTGTTGTTGAAATAACCCTTTACGGTTCGAAGTTCTTCCTGCATTTGATAGTAGGCGGCATCAACAGCGGCTCCGGTGATGCCCTCGATGCGACGGATGCCAGCGGCGATGGAACTTTCAGTTACGATGCGAAAGCTACCGATCTGGCCGGTGGCGGCCACATGGGTTCCACCACAGAGTTCGGCCGAAGTTCCGAAACGAATCACGCGAACTTCTTCGCCGTATTTTTCTCCGAACAAGGCCATTGCACCCATGGCGCGGGCTTCGGCAATAGGAGTATGACGGTGTTCGTCCAAGGGAATATTCTTGCGAATGGCAGTGTTCACCCGATTTTCCACTTCGCGGATTTCTTCTGGAGTCATTTTTTGGAAGTGGGCGAAGTCGAAACGGAAGTTATCCGGATTCACAAGGGAACCTTTTTGTTCAACATGATTGCCTAAAACGTCGCGCAGGGCTTCGTGGAGTAAGTGAGTGGCCGAATGGTTGGCGGAAGTCGCGTTGCGTTTTTCCACATCCACGACGGCTTTGAAAACAGCAGTCGGGTCGGCGGGCAGCTCCGAGGTGATGTGTACGCCCAAGTTATTTTCTTTCTTGACGGTTTCGATGACCAAACGACGACCCTCCCATTCGAGGTAGCCAGAATCACCCACTTGTCCGCCCATTTCAGCATAGAAAGGTGTGCGGTCAAGAACCAATTGGTAATACGATTTGCCCTTTTGGGAAACTTGACGGTATTTTAAAATCTCAGCATCGCAGGTTGTGAAATCATACCCTACGAATTCGGATTCCTGGTCTTTCAATACCACCCAGTCGCCTGTTTCCACAGCTGCTGCGTTTCGGGCACGGTTCTTTTGCTGCTGCATTTCGGCGTTGAATCCGTCAATGTCGGCAGTCAAACCGTTTTCGCGAAGGATCAGTTCGGTCAGGTCAACCGGAAAACCAAAGGTGTCGTAAATGGTGAAAACGCTTTTGCCGTCTAAAACGGTGGAACCAGCTGCTTTGATTTCAGCCATTAATTTGTCTAACAGTCGAATACCGGTTTCGAGCGTGCGGAGGAAAGATTCTTCTTCTTCTTTGATGACCTTTTCGATTAGCGATTGTTGCTCCTGCAATTCGGGGTAGGCCGACCCCATCGAATCGATGAGTGCGGGAATAAGTTTGTACATGAAAGCGTGACGGCGGTTCAAGAACGTGTAGCCATACCGCACGGCACGACGCAAAATGCGACGGATAACGTAACCGGCCTTGGCATTGGAGGGCAACTGACCGTCCGTGATGGAAAAAGCGATGGTGCGGATGTGGTCGGCAATGACGCGCATGGCAATGTCTGTTTTTTCATCATCCCCATAAGTGACATCGCAAAGGTTCCCGATTTCTTTCAGAATGGGCTGAAAAACGTCGGTGTCGTAATTGGATTGTTTGCCCTGGATGGCCATGCAGAGGCGTTCGAAGCCCATGCCGGTATCTACGTGCTTGGCTGGCAGCGGCTCGAGTGAACCGTCCGCTTTTCTGTTATATTGCATGAACACGTTGTTCCAGATTTCGACCACCTGCGGATGGCTTTCGTTTACCAACGTGAGACCGTCCACCAAAGCGCGTTCCTCGTCCGAACGCAAATCAATATGTATTTCAGAGCAAGGGCCACAGGGACCTTGGTCGCCCATTTCCCAAAAATTATCTTTTTTGTTGCCGTTGATGATGCGTTCGGCTGGCAAGAACTGTGCCCAAATGGAAGCCGCCTCGTTGTCGCGTTCCAAGCCTTCGGGCGCGTAGCCTTCGAAAACGGTGGCGTACAATCGGTTCGGATTCAACTTCAATACGTCAACCAAATATTCCCAAGCCCACTCAATGGCATCTTTTTTGAAGTAGTCGCCAAACGACCAATTGCCCAACATTTCGAACATGGTATGGTGGTAGGTGTCGTGTCCAACTTCTTCCAAGTCATTGTGCTTACCGCTCACACGCAAGCATTTCTGCGAATTGGCCACCCGGGGGTATTTGGGTGCCACATTTCCTAGAATGATGTCCTTGAACTGGTTCATACCGGCGTTGGTGAACATCAGCGTAGGGTCGTCCTTGACCACCATCGGAGCGGAAGGAACGATCTTATGATTCTTGGAAGCGAAAAAGTCTTTGAAGGATTCGCGGATTTCTTTGGCAGTCATGCGTTATAATTAATTAATTCGGGCGCAAAAATACGGCTAATTTGTTACTTTTGCACGTATTAGCATCGAAAAAGATATCTACGCGTGGGCAAAAGAATCAAATACCACTTCAATCCCGAATCCCTAAGTTTCGAACGCATCCAGAAAACGGCGATCGATTGGATCAAACAATTGCTGCTTCACGCATTCAGCGGGATATCCATGGGGGTACTCTTCTTTTTCATTTATCTAACGCTTTTTGAAACGCCGGATGCCAAAAAGTATAGGATCGAAAACGAGCGATTGCAGTCTCAATACAAAGTGCTTCAACTGCAGGCCAAACACGTACAGGCGGTCATGATCGATCTTCAGCAACGCGACGACAATCTGTATAGAGCCATTCTCCAAGCCGATCCGATTCCACCTGAACTCCGTGAAGGCTCCTTTGCCAATACGAATCGCTATCAGGAATTCAATGATTTGAACAACAGTGAATTGGTTAAACAGACCAGTCAAGAAATCGATCGGCTGTCCAAGATGGCTTATACCCAATCCAAATCATACGATAACTTATTGAATCTGGTTAAAAACCAAGAATTGCGCTTGCTTTGCATTCCTGCCATCATGCCCGTGCTCAACCGAGACATGAAAACGGTTGCTTCCGGTTATGGTCGACGCATCGACCCCATTTACCATGTGGCTACCTTTCATGCCGGAATGGATTTTTCAGCCCGAACAGGTACCGATGTTTATGCAACTGGTGAGGGCAATGTCGTTTATGCTTCCTGGAAGCAAGGATATGGCAACTGTCTCATAATCAATCATGGTTTTAATTTCCAAACCTTGTACGGACACCTCAGTGCCATGAATGTTCACGTGGGTTCGAGGGTAAAGCGTGGAGATGTAATTGGAGCGGTCGGAAGCACAGGCAAATCGACTGGGCCGCACTTGCACTACGAAGTACATTTCAAAGGTGCGCCGCAAAATCCTGCCCATTATTATTTCATGGACCTATCTCCTGCTCAATACGACCAAATGGTTCAAATTTCTTCCAACTATGGACAAACAATGGACTAATTAATACTTGAAAACTATGGCTGACGATTCGAGAAAACTATTCTATTCCATTGGCGAAGTCGCTGAAATCTTTCATGTAAACGAGTCCACCCTCCGTTACTGGGAAAAGGAATTCCCGACGGTCATCAAACCCAAAAAGAACGCCAAGGGCACTCGTAACTACACCAAAGACGACCTTGAAAACATCAGACTCATTCATTTTCTACTCAAGGAAAAAGGCATGACCTTGGCTGGGGCTCGTAAAAAGTTGCGGGAGGAAAAGAAGGGAATGACGGCACAGCACGAACTGACCGATCGACTCAAAAAAATCAAATCCGAATTGTTGAAATTGCAGACAGAATTGGGTCAACCCGTTCAGGAGGCACCTGAATTTACTGAAGAGGCGATTCCGGCTAAGCGCATGGTCTTTGCTGAACCGGGTTCGGAAATGATTCCGGTAGAACCCTCTCAAGAAGAAAAGCCAACCTTGGAATTGGATACAAAGGATCCCTCCGAAAACGGTTGGTCGGGCAGTCTTTTCTAAGGTTTCGTTTTAATAATCAACTTTGCCGTTTTCAAATGGGTGCTGGAAGCTTTCAAATAAAGGGTTCCCGCTTTGTTTCCGGCCTGCACCAAGATGGTCGCGATACCTGCTTCAGCCTTTATCGGATTGCTACCGATAAGTTTTCCATCGCCTTCTAATTCAAATTGAACACCTGCGTCTGACTGGTAAACCGGATGACCATTGATGTCGCAGACAGTGGCATGTACAAAAAGCACATCCGCTCCATCAGCTTTCAGTGATTTCCCATCGTATGCCGCTGACAATTTTATTTGTGTAGGTTGAGCGGCAGTTGTAACAACGTCACTAACAACTGGTTTGCCTTTAAGGAAACCCACTGCTTTCAAAACCCCAGGTTCAAAACCTTTCAACGAGAACACGAAAGGTGGTGCAATCAGATGATCGGAATTGATGTCCCTGACTGAACTTTTCTTCTCGATCAACTGGTCGTTCAGAAACAACGAAACAACATCGCAATTGGAGAATACTTTTATCGTTTTCGGATTGGTTTGTTCGTTCCAATAACTTGCGATTTTGACCATCGGCTTCACTGTTGCGCTGGGAAGTTGCTGACTTTGATAAAAATAAAAAGCAAATTTCGGAATCCGAAAAATGTCAGCCACACCGGAAGATTCAATAATGGGGGAGTAGCCCCTGTTGTAATCGAACATCAACCAATTGGCATCACCTAAATGTGGATTTCGAAGGTTGTCGTTATGCGCTTCCTGATAGTTTAGCGCTTGTTGGAGCAACCGTCGTTCACCGTCACCGCGCAGTTGCCTGCTGGTTCGTTCGTCACTTTTTAGGTTGGCGTAGTCTGCTTGGTTCAAACCTGCATCCTGCGCAAAATATTCCCAATCCCCGTATTCACCAGTAAACAGTGGCATAGTGCCTTTATAGTTTTTCCAATAATTCGGAGCTTTCGCATGTTGCCTGGCAGGAATCCAGACATCGTAAAAACGATTGATCCAGCCGGTTGTAAGGAGTTTGCTTTCAGGTGATTCCTCTTGTGCGATCCGATTCATTCCTTCCATAAAATAGTTGGGCATTGTCGATTCGTTCAGGGAAAGTTCCCAAAATACGACGGAGGGGTGGTTCCGTTCTTTGCGGATCAATTCGCGAGCGTTTTGATAAGCATTTCGAACGAAAATGGAATCTCCAAAGAACTGCCAACCCGGAATGGCGGTGATGGTCAAAATTCCGAGTTCGTCACATGCGTTCATAAAGGCATCTGCCTGGGGGTAGTGTGATAATCGAACCACATTGAAACCTGCTTTTTTGATTAGGTATGCGTCGCGAAATTGCGCATTGTCCGAAAGTGCATTTCCGAGGTAGGGATATTCTTGATGCCGGTTGGTTCCACACATTAAAAAAGGCCGATCGTTGATTTGTAATCGTTCGTTCAGGATGCTAAACTTACGAATGCCAATTTTCAAAAGTTGTTGATCGATGACTTGATTGTTTTCCAGAATGTTAACTTCCAAAGTATACAAATTGGGATCATCTGGATGCCAAAGGGCTGGTTTTATGACTTTCAACTGCTGGGTAATTTGAGAAGCTCTCGAAGCATTGATTTCCAATTTCGCTGATACGACGGAAGCAACCACCTTACCGCTCTTATTGCGTATCTTGCAGGCAATCTGTATGTTGGCTGTTTTTTTACGGTCATTGCGCACATGAACGGCTGTCGTAACCAATGCTGATTCCTTAGAAACTTCAGGATACCAAACCCGAATGCCACCCGAAGCCGGTTGATTTTCTTCTATGGCATCTGTGATGTGTATTGGGTCGGAAACGGTCAGGAACACTTTTCGGTAAATGCCGCTGTAATAGCAGAAATCGAGGGTTTTAATAGGCTTGCCCGGAGGAATTTCCGCATTGTCACGATTGTCCGTACGGACAATAAGCCGATTTTCAGCACCAAATACCAAATAATCGCTAATATCCATAGTAAAAGGCAAATAGCCCCCTTGGTGGACGATCAATTTTTTGTGATTCAGCCAAACGGTGGCTTCCTGCATGACCCCATCGAAGGTGATTCTAACGCAGCGGCCTTTCCAGGCAGGGTCGGCTGTGAAATCCTTTTTATACCAACTAATACCGCTCCAGGCATTGGTAACCACCAAAGGCTCCAGTTTGGCCGTATGGGGCAATGTTACGGTTGACCAGTCCTTGAAAAGGATGGAAAAAGGCACATCGGAACCATTGATTTCATTCGGTTGGAAATCTTCCTGATTCTTGAATTGCCAGTCGTTGTTAAAGGGCAACACCTCTCGACCGTTGGCCACCAAAGACGTTCCAGCGAAAATCATCAGACATGCAGTCCGTAACATCCATTTTTTCATCGCATCCATTTATTTAAAGGCATCCATTGCAACTGTTGGTTTGCCGTTACTGTCAAAAGCCCCCAAGCCATAGCTTTTCCAACCGCCATAACACTCAGGTTCCCAGTAAAATACTCCCAATCCTTTTTTATCTTTGACCAAATTGACTTTTCCAATCAGATCGATTAGGAATTGTTTGCAAGCATCTGCATACCGCCAGTCCATACCCACTTCACAAATCATTATTTCTGAACCGTAGCGGTTGACCATATCGTTCATATTGTACAGGCACTGTGTATTGTACGAACTCCAGTTGGTATTGGTTGGGTAAAGCGACATACCGATGACATCCCATTTGGCACCCTGTCCCTTCAAACCGTCGAAGATCCAACGAAACAAAGTGTTATTCCAGCCATCGTTTATGTGAATGATGACCTTCGTGTTTGGAAATACTGCTTTCACCGCGTAGTATCCTGCGTTAGAGAGCTGAGCATAATTGGCCATGTCGACGGAGGCTCTGCCATCGGGCCAAAGCATACCGTCACTCGTTTCGTTTCCAATCTGAACCCAATCTGGAGTAATGTTGTTGTTTTTCAGGGCGTTGAGGACAGAAGTGGTGTGCTCGGCAACTGCATGACGTAGGTTTACAAAAGAAAGGGCAGACCAAGCAGCGGGTTTGGTTTGTTTGGAGGGGTCAGCCCAACTATCGCTATAGTGAAAATCAACGAGGATTTTCATGTGCAAATCGCTGGCACGCTTAGCTTTAACCAATAAGTCAGCAGTATTGCACCAGCCATCGGCCGGATTCACCCACACACGGAGTCGGATGGAATTCATGCCGAGACTTTTAAGAAGTGCCATGCATTCCCATTCTGTTCCAGCGGAATTGTAAAATTTATTTCCATTCTGCTCCATTTCGGTTACCCAGCTTACGTCCGCGCCTCTTGCAAGGCTATCGTGAATTATAACAGTCGTATCCTTTGTGTCTGGATCTGGGACGAAAGGCTCCTCTTTATGGCAGGATGTTGTGGTAATCAAGAGAAAAACAAAGTATAGGCCGAAAAACGATAAAAACCGATTTTTCATGAGCGTATTTTTTGGGATTAACCGTTCATTTGCTCTTTGCGTCGTACCAATTGGACATTGGTAATGTGTGAAATCTTGGCACATAAGTTGTTGACGTCTTCAACATCGTGCACATAGAGTTCGATGAGGCCTTTGAAAATGCCGTCCTTGGTTTCGAATAAAAGTTTGGTCATGTTCACCGCTAATTCGTCGGAAACGATCTTGGTGATTTGGCTGACCACGCCGACTCCGTCAATTCCACGCAATTCCAGTTCGATCGGGAAGGAGAGGGCTTTTTGGGTAGCCCATTCGGCTGAAAGAATTCGAGCTCCATAGCTGGATTTTATTTTCATAGCCACCGGACATTGCCGCTTGTGAACCGAAACACTGCCGTTGTCTTCCACAAAGCCAAGCACATCGTCCCCGGGAATGGGGTGGCAGCAATCTGCCAGTTTGTATTGTTGGTTGAAAGACTCCTCCGTCAGCCGATGAGTTGCCTTATAATCAATCTTTTCAGACGTTTCACCCAACATTTCAGGCTTTGGCTTATTACTGATGCCCAAGGTTAATTTCCAATATTTGACGAGTTTGTTGTTGTCCTTGTTCTTTTTGAACAAAACCTTCAGGTCATCCGTCAGTTCGATTTTACCCGAACCCAACCTCATCAGCAGATCATCCCTGTTTTCCACCTCAAAATGGTGCATCAACAGGTCTGTGGAGCTTTGGTCGTACGGAAAGCGAATTCGCGTGAAAAAGGTCGTCAGCAGGTCGTCACCCTTTTTGATCAATTCTTTGTTGTCCTTGCGAAACTTAGCTTTGATGCGCGTTTGAGCACTTCCGGTGGTTACCCAGTCCAACCACTCAAATTTGGGAGTTTGGCTCTTGGAAGTTAAAATTTCGACCTGGTCTCCACTCTTTAGAATGTGACTCATGGCCACCAATTTATGATTGACTTTGGCCCCAATGCAATGAAAACCAATCTGGGAGTGTAAGGTGAATGCGAAATCCAGTGCGGTTGAACCTGCAGGCATTGTTTTGATTTCGCCTTTTGGGGTAAAAACGAAAATCTCTGACGAAAAGAGGTTCATTTTTATGGTGTCGAGGAAGTCGATGGCATTTGGCTCTGGGTTTTCCAGAATTTCCTTAATGGTGTAAATCCACTTGTTGAGTTCGTTTTCCTCCTCGATTTCTCCGGTTTTGTATTTCCAATGGGCTGCAAAGCCGCGTTCGGCAATTTCGTCCATTCGGTCACTACGAATTTGAACCTCGATCCATTCGCCATCCGGTCCCATAACCGTGACATGAAGCGCTTGGTAACCGTTTGCCTTAGGACTACTCACCCAGTCGCGAATACGGTCGGGGTGATGTTTGTAAATGTCGGTCAATGCAGAATAGATGGCAAAGCAGCGTTTTTTCTCGATGGAGAAAAGCATGGGATCGGTTCTAGGAACTTCCGTGTTAAAAATGATGCGAACCGCCAGGATGTCGTAGATTTCTTCAAAAGTAACCCCCTTGGTCTGCATTTTGTTCCAAATGGAATAGATGGATTTGGTACGCGCTTTTAAGCGGTAATCAATGCCCATTTCATCGAGTTTTTCACGAACAGGAGCGGTAAATTTCTCGTAGAGCTGATTACGGGCAACCGCTGTACTTTCAATTTTACGGGAAAGTTCGGCGTAGGTGTCAGGATGTTCGTACTTGAAACTCAGGTTTTCGAGTTCGGTCTTGATGCGGTTCAGCCCCAGTCTATTGGCCAATGGAGCATAGAGGTACATCGTTTCACCAGAAATTTTGTATTGTTTGCTTGGCAACATGACACCCAACGTGCGCATATTGTGAAGACGGTCGGCCATTTTGATAAGCACCACACGGATGTCTTCCGCCATGGTCAACAGTAGTTTACGGAAGTTTTCTGCTTGAGCCGAAGCCTGTTCTCCAAAAATACCGCCCGAAATCTTGGTCAAACCGTCTACGATGCCCGAAATTTTTGGACCGAAACTCTTTTCAATATCTTCTACCGTATATTCGGTGTCTTCCACCACGTCATGCAACAAGGCCGAACAAATGGAGGTGGAACCCAACCCGATTTCCGTACAACATATTTTGGCAACAGCCAGTGGATGCAGAATATAGGGTTCACCGGAACGACGACGAATGCCTCCGTGCGCGTGGTTGGCGAAATTGAAAGCCGTAGTGATCAGGTCGACTTTCTTTCGATGGTTAGACTTGAGATATTCCGCCAACAGTTCCTCGAACTGTTCGTTGATCTGGTCTTTTTCAGCCTGTGAAAATGTCGAAATGTCTCCCATATTCGCCTTTGATCAATAGATTTTTAGACGCATGCCTGGATTGATTCTACTTCCGTGCAGTCCATTCCTGCGTTTGATTGCGGTGATGGTCGTATGAAATTTTGAGGCAATTGTAGACAAAGAGTCTCCCCTTCGAACCTTATAAATGTGGAATTTGGCTTTCACTTCCGGCGCCTTTTCCACAGCAGCAGGTTCCACCGTCAATAAGGTATTCAACAAATCCCCCGATCTATAATTGGGAATGCTGTCTTGATAATCGATAAAAGTTAATGTGTAATTCGCAGGCAAACAGACACTTTGCGGTTTTTCCGTAGTCCCTGGAATAATTTCACGTCGGTATTGAGGATTGAGTTTGATCAGATCCTCCTTAGGAACTCCCACCACAGCCGAAATCTGGTCAAAGTGGATTTTATTGCTGAGCATCAACGTATCTGTATGCAAAGGATATTCCGTCCGTACCGGACAAATGCGGTGTTCTTTGTAATAGGTCATTACATAATTGGCAGCAATGAACAACGGCACGTATCCACGGGTTTCACTGGGCAAGTAATAATAAATATCCCAATAGTCCTTTTTGCCTCCAGAACGGCGGATGGCTTTGTTGACATTGCCAGGGCCACAGTTGTAAGCCGCGATAGCCAAATGCCAGTCACCAAAAATGCCATATAAGTCTTTCAAGTAACGAACAGCGGCATCGGTCGATTTTTGGGGGTCACGCCGTTCGTCCACCAAACTGTTGATATCCAATCCGTAACTTTTCCCGGTACCGAACATGAACTGCCAAAGACCGGTAGCACCAACCCGAGAAGTGGCATTCGGATTCAAAGCAGATTCTACGACAGAAAGATATTTTAGTTCGTTGGGTAAGCGATACTTTTCGAGTGCCTGCTCGAACATGGGAAAATAGTAATCCCCGATACCGAGCATCACAGCAACTTGTTTACGACGGGTTTCTTCGTATTTATCAATAAATTGACGAATGATTTTATTGTATGGCATCTTGATGACAGTCGGCATGTCTGCCAATCGTTTCATCATGACAGTATCTGAAACGTAGGGATTCAGCGAATCGAATTTACAGTTCCGGTCGATGGGGATGAATGTTTTCATGTGCCAGTCTTGCAACAGGCTGTCCATGTTGTTGTCAAAGCTCTCGGGGAGCGCTATTTCGCGATCATCGCGGGTTCCGTTCAGGTAGTCTTCTACCCTAGGAATGCTGTCGTTTGCCTGAATGGACAGACAGACTAAAAGCCCGACAATCAGGAAAAATACGTTCTTCATATATCGTTTTCTATAATTTAAAATCGAAAGGCCAGACTGAATTCTACCGCTTTCGCACCACCGTATTGGTTGATTCGTGGCGCCGACGGGGTTAGTGACAGGTCAGGACTTATGTCAAAATCATACAGCTGGGCATCCACGAAGGCGTCTAAAATGCAAATGACATAAACTCCTACAGCCCCGATGTAACTCAGGTCTCTCGAACGGCGGAATTTTTGTTGACTATTCTTCAGTGTGTTTGCCAATTGCGATTCCGGATAATTGGAATCAGCTGCCAGCAGCTTCAAATAACTTTTCGTGTTCGGGTCATCGTCCATGATGTCCCTGTATCCATTGGTGTATGCATTGTAATACTTGCTGTTCCAATTGATGGCATAGGCCACTCCGATGACTCCGGCTCCTACAAACGGGAGCTTCCAATAACGACGGTTGTAAAGTTGACCCAAACCAGGACACAGAACTGAATACCAAATGGCTTTTTTTGGATCCGGCTTGTAAATCGAATCCTTTACCAAAGCTGGATTAACTTTCTGAACGCTTCCAGAAATGGTTGCGGCTTTCGTTGCAACCAATGTCGTATCCGTTTCGGCGGCCATTAAGTCGTTCTTTCCACCTCCAAAATAAAGAAGTGCGATTAGAAAGAGCAGGCTCATGCGACCATATTTTCGCAACGAATGTTTCAAAACGCTAGTGCAACATTTTATCGAACGATTCCAATAAGGCTTCTAACTGAAGCTCTGATTTAAACGGAATGGTGATGGATCCTTTTCCGCCATCGCCAATCTTAAACCGAACCTTAGCCTTTAGTTTTTCAGAAAGAATCTGCTGCAAAGCAAGATATTCTTCTGGTGTTTTGGTCGCGGGTTTCGGAGAAACAGCGTGTGGCTCTTGGGTTTCACCATCGGTGATGGATCGAACCAATTCTTCTACCTTGCGAACGGAGTAACCATGCAGTATGGTTTCTTCGTAAATGGCAAGCTGAACAGTCGGGTCTTCGATGCCTGCCAACGCCCTGGCATGGCCCATGTCAATCTTACGAAATTGAAGACCAATCTGAACCTCGGCTGGTAATTTGAGCAATCGTATGTAATTAGCGATCGTTGCCCGTTTCTTACCCAGGCGTTCGCTTAATTTTTCTTGAGTCAGGTTGTAAATTTCCTGTAATTTTTGAAACGCCAACGCTATTTCAATGGCGTTCAAATCTTCCCGTTGAATGTTTTCAATCAGAGCCATTTCCATGACCGCGTCGTCTTCCGCCGTCTTAATGTAAGCAGGAATCTGAGTCAAACCAACCATTTTGGCTGCCCGGAAACGACGTTCCCCTGCTATGATCTGATAGGTTCCGTCGGCCATGAGGCGCAACGAGATAGGTTGAATGACACCAATGGTACGAATGGATACGGCCAGATCCTGCAGAGCATCCGCGTCAAATTCCCGACGTGGTTGATCCGGGTTGGGGAATATTCTGGACATTTCAACTTCATTGATGGAGGAGGATCCTTCAGTACGAATTTCATCGGTGCTGATTAGGGCGTCCAAACCTCTTCCCAAAGCATTTTTTTTGACAACCATGGTGCTTCGTTCGTTTTGTGGCGACAATAGGGTTCGTCGCACAAGATAGTAAATTATTTTTTATTCTTCTGCAGGATCTCCAGCGCAAGCTGCATGTAGTCTACAGAGCCTTTTGAATCGGCATCGTAAAGCAGAACCGGAGTTCCGTAGCTGGGCGCTTCGCTCAGCTTGACATTTCGTTGGATCATGGTGTTGAAAACCAATTTATCAAAGTGTCGCTTCACCTCATCGCTGACTTGTTTGGCCAATCGTAAACGAGAATCGTACATAGTGAGCAGGAAGCCTTCGATTTCCAGCTTTGGATTGAGTTTCGATTTGATGATCTTGATGGTATTCAGTAACTTACTGATACCTTCCAGGGCAAAATATTCGCATTGCACCGGAATGATGACGGAATCAGCGGCAGTCAGACAATTCACTGTAATAAGCCCCAAAGAAGGCGAGCAGTCTATCAAAATGTAATCGTAATCGTCCTTGAGAGGCATCAATATTTTTCGGAGGATATTTTCCCGTTCAGGGATGCTGATCATTTCCAGTTCGGCACCGACTAAATCAATGTGGGAAGGAATGATTTTGAGACTTTCCAACTCGGTATTTAAGATGGCCGTTTTGGGATCGATGTTGTTGATCAGGCATTCGTAAATGGTCGCGTCCAAAGCTTTCACATCAATGCCGAAGCCTGACGATGCGTTAGCCTGAGGGTCTGCGTCGACCACCAAGACTTTTTTTTCCTGAACAGCCAGTGAAGCGGCCAAATTGATCGTCGTGGTCGTTTTACCGACACCACCTTTTTGGTTGGCCAAAGCAATAATTTTTCCCATAAACAGCAATTTCTCCGTAAAATTTGAAAATCAGATGCGCAAAGATAGGGAAATTTTTGGTTCAGGGGACAGGCAAAAGCGGCAGGTTATCAACAGATTTTCTTATAGATTGTTAATAAGGTTGGATGCCCGTGATGGCCTTTTGTGATTATTTTGTATTTTTGTTGTATGGAAAAACGTCCTCAAATCCTTCTCTCAAACGACGATGGCTATATGGCGCCTGGAATCCGTTTTTTGATCGACCTGCTTCGCCCGCTTGGCGATTTGACGGTGGTTGCACCCAAAACAGGTCAGTCGGGCATGTCAACCGCCATTACTGTCAAGACCCCGCTCGACTTGATTTTGGTTTCCGAGGAACCTGGTCTGAAAATTTATCGAAGCAACGGTACGCCGGTCGATTGTGTCAAGTTGGCACTCAACATCCTTTTTCCCCAAAAACATCCGGATTTGTTGTTTTCCGGAGTCAATCACGGAACCAATTCCTCCGTGGCCATCCATTACTCAGGTACCATGGGTGCTGTTTTGGAAGGTTGTATGAACAACATCCCATCGGTTGGTTTCTCCTTGGGCGATCATCGGACGGATGCTGATTTTGAACCTTCTCGTGCCTTTTTGTACAAAATTGCCGAACAAGTACTGAAAAACGGTTTGCCCGAAGGGGTCTGCTTGAATGTCAACATTCCTCCGGTTCCGGTAGTGAAAGGCATTCGAATTTGCCGTCAGGGTGTTGGCAAATGGGTAGAGGAATTTGAAGTTCGAAGTCATCCCCGCGGAGGCGAATACTATTGGCTCATGGGTAGTTTTAAAAACGATGCGCCGGATGCGACAGATACCGATATGCATGCCTTGGAGCAGGGCTACATTTCAGTGGTTCCCTCGCAAATCGACATGACCTCTTATCCAATGCTCCAAACGATGAAATCCTGGGATTTATGAAATATTTCTTGGTAGCCGGTGAAGCTTCCGGAGACCTGCACGGATCCAATCTGATGCGGGAACTTCGATTGCTCGACCCTCAGGCCGAGTTCCGCTTTTTCGGCGGAGACAAGATGGCTGCCGTTGGTGGAACCTTGCTGAAACATTACCGCGAAATGGCATTCATGGGCATCGTGGCTGTCGTTTCAAATGCGCGAACCCTATTAAAAAACCTGGCATACTGCAAAAAAGAAATTGCCAATTGGAAGCCGGACATACTGATTCTGATTGATTACGCCGATTTCAATCTGAAGGTCGCCGCTTTCGTTAAGGAAAACTTGCCCAGCTTGCCTGTTCATTTTTACATTTCCCCCAAAATCTGGGCTTGGAAGGAATACCGCATCAAAGCGTTCAAAAAGTACATCGATAAAATGTACGTGATACTGCCGTTTGAAACCGCTTTTTTTTCCAAACACGATTTCCCCGTCACCTATGTCGGGAACCCTTCTGTGGATAGCGTCGAAGCCTATTTTCAAAAACCTTTTGATGAAAAAGCCTTTCGCAAAAAAAACGGACTGGATAAACGGCCCATACTGACTTTGTTACCCGGCAGCCGTAAAAGTGAAATTCATGGAAACTTGCCATTGATGCTCGAAGTCGCCAGTCAATATCCTGCGTTTCAAGTTGTGGTGGCTGGTGCGCCGGGACAAACCCCAACCTATTACGAACCCTATCTAGTAAACGGTGAAAAGCTGATTTTCGGTGAAACGTATTCTTTGCTCCGAATAGCCCACACAGCTATTGTCACATCAGGAACAGCCACGTTGGAAACGGCATTGATCGGTACCCCGCAAGTGGTTACTTTTGCTGTTGGTGGTGGAAATCTTCCCAACTGGATTTTCCGGCATTTCATGCATGTTCCCTATTTTTCGTTGGTCAATCTGATTGCCGGCAAAATAGTCGTGAATGAACTGATGGGGGGGCTCCTCAATAAAGCCAACTTAACGGCAGCATTGGAGCCACTGCTCTCAGATACTCCTGAGCGTCAGGCTGTATTGGATGGTTATACCGAAATACGAATATTTCTTGGCAAACCAGGCGCTGCTCGTCAGACAGCCTACCTGATGCATCAAAACTTGACCAATAAAAATGAATAATATTGCCACTGCCTTGAAAATCACATTGCTGGAGAAGCCAATTCTCAGCATCTTGTTGATTTCCATGTTGTTGACGCTTCCATGGATTGGCATCGGTGAATTTTATACGAAGGGCGAACCACGGGAAGCCGCCGAGGCTCTGTCCATGATTCAGGACGGCAACTGGGTTCTACCGATGGATTATGCCGATGAAATCGGTTACAAACCTCCTTTGATGCATTGGTTTATTGCAGGTATTTCCCTCATGGCTGGCTCTGTCAGTGAGTGGTCGTCTCGCTTGCCATCGGCACTTGGACTCATCGGAATGGCGATGTTGACATTGATTTTTCTGAAAAAACGCAAGAACGTCCAAACTGGTGTGATTTCAGCCTTGATTCTCTTGACCTGTTTTGAACTGCACCGCTACAGCATTGAATGTAGAGTGGACATGATGTTGGCATTTTTCATGTCTGCTTCCCTTTTTGGTTTGTTTAAGTGGGAAGAAAAGAGGTTGGCAGGCTATCCTGTTTTGACGGTTTTGTGTTTAGCTTGTGCATGCTTGGTTAAGGGTCCCATCGGAGCCTTGCTGCCTGTCGGTATTTTCGGCCTTTATTTGTTGCTTCGTGGGAACTCTTTTTGGAAGGTCCTTTTTAAATGCCTTTTGGTGGCATTGCCCGCCTTATTGATTCTTGGGATCTGGTACGTTTTGGCCTATCAAATCAAAGGTGATTACTTCTTGAATGTTGTTATTGCTGAGAATATCGGTCGCTTTTTGGGCATGAAAGACCAAGCTTTAGGAATTACGTACAATCTTGGACATCAAGGTCCTTTTTGGTATTACATTCCTGCGTTGATTCTGGGTTTGATGCCGTGGTCATTGATTCCAATCATGCTTCTGTTTGTGATTCCCTACCGGAAAAAGTGGAAAAGTTCCTCCCTTTGGCAACGATTTGTCACGCAGGATGCTTTTACCCTATTCAGCATGCTGATTGTGATCGTTTTTGTCGTTTTTTATTCGATGCCCACTTCGAAAAGAAGTGTGTATATCATGCCCATTTATCCCTTTGTCGCTTATTTGTCAACCAAAATCTTCTTTTGGGCAGAGCATGTTAAACCTGTGCTGTTCAAGATATTGTACTGGGGAGCAGTTGTGATTGCAGGTTTCTTGTTGTTGCTTTCGTTTGTGGCTTTTTTTGTGGATATAAGGATGCTGATTGGCCCTTTGGTTCAGGATGCAAAAACCACTTACGATGTAGCCTTATTTGCTCGTGCTTTTAAACATCCACCCATTCTTAGCGTTTTCTTGTGGTTCCTTTTGCTTTCTGTCACCTTGTTTTTTACTTTCGGAATCCGTTCTAAAAACGTTCGCACCACAATTTTTGGTATATTTACCGTTTGTATTGGCATTCAAGTCTATCTGGAAGGAGCCTTGTTTCCTGTTTACAAAAACGGGTATTCATTGAAACCCTTGGCTGAAACGCTCGGAAAGAAGTATGACTTGGAGCATCAAGGTTATGTAATGAACCAACTTTTGGAATATCGAAACATATATGGTTTGAATTTTTATTTGGGAAACCACTTCAAAAATTTTGATATCGAAAGGCCGAAAAACGGGTTTTTGATTGCAGGGGAAAAATCGCTGGAAAAAGTTCGAAAAAAATACGAAGGTCTTTACCGTTTCGATGTGTTGGAATGTTCAACACCTTACAATGAATTGAATGATGAAATCGTTGTTTGTCAGATTATTAAGCTCTAGCTTTATAAAGTATGCCCTAGTTGGTGTTGTCGGCCTTGTCGTGGATATGGGTTTGTTTTATGTGTTTTACGAACTGGTGCACATCAATTACATCCTATCCAACATCATGAGCTCGTCTCTGGCAGTGGTCAACAACTTTATTTTGAACAGCTTCTTCACATTCAAAGTTAAAGACAAACTGTTTTATCGATTCATTTCCTTTTTCAGCATCGCGTTGGCTGGTATGGCTATCAGTTCTGGCATGTTGGTCGTCATGATCGACGGCATGCACTGGAATAGTATGATTTCCAAAGCGATCGCTGTATTTTTTGTCGCTTTGATTCAATATTATGTCAATAAGAAATTGACTTTCAGCGAAAAGAATATTTTTTCACTGATGAGTCATTACTTCAAAAAACGCCGTTGACCATGCAAACCCTTACTTTAATCGTACCTTGTTTCAATGAGGAAGCCGTTCTACCGGCATCCTGGGCCAGAATGAAAAAAGTAATGGATGAACTGAAGGATTACCATTCTTCCATCATTTTTATCAACGACGGAAGCTCTGACCAAACTGGTTCCATTTTGACAGCTTTCGCCCATGCAGACCCACGTGTTACGGTGCTTCATTTTTCGCGGAACTTCGGGCACCAACCTGCTGTCACTGCAGGATTGCATCACTGCGACAGTGACTTTGCGGTCATCATAGATGCCGATTTGCAGGATCCTCCCGAAATTATTCCCGAGATGCTCGAAAAACAGCGTGAAGAAGGTGCGAATGTGGTTTATTGTGTACGGGAGGACCGTAAGGGTGAAAGTTTCATCAAACTGTTTACATCGAAAGTCTTTTATCGGACTTTGAATTGGCTATCCGAAGTCAATTTTCCGCTGGATACCGGTGATTTCCGATTGGTCGACCGTCGTGTCATCGATGAATTCAAGCGCTTTCGTGAAAAAGGAAAATACATCCGGGGCATCATCGGTTGGGTTGGGTTCAAACAAGTACCGATTCGATACAAGCGGGAAGCCCGTTTTGCAGGCCAAACCAAATATCCGTTCCGCAAAATGCTGCATTTTGCAGGAACTGCCATGCTCTACTTTTCCAAAAAACCCTTGAAATTAGCCATGGGTTTGGGATTCATGGCTGTGATGATTGGGGTGATCTACGCCATTTGGATTGTGTTGGGCAAAATTTTCGGTTTCACCAACGCTGAAATTGGCTGGAGTTCCATCATTTTGCTGGTTATCTTCTTCGGTGGCGTTCAATTGATTACCGTCGGTGTACTGGGTCAATACATTGGCATTATTTTCGATGAGATGAAGGACAGACCGGAATATATCATCGAAAAAACAGACCAATCGTAGTTCTTAAGATTTGCTGGTCAAGGTTTTGGTCCAGAAGTACATTTTTGGGTCGCATTCAACGAAATCCATCTTTCGATACAGCGCTAATGCGGCTTCGTTGTCTTCCCGGACTTCGAGCGTTATTTTGCAATAATCTCGCTCGTAAGAAATTTCCACGAGTTTCTCCATGAGTTTTCTTCCCAAACGCTGCCCGCGAAAATTTCCATGTACGATAAAGTCATGTATATATAGGTAGGGTTTGATTTTGAAAGTTGATAAAAGTTCGAAACAGGTGGACATTCCTACATAGTTCGAATCAAGACGCATCAAAAGGATAAAAGCATGTGGCCGCTCGTCCAACTTTTTGGCCAACAACAACAATTCCTCCGGTTTTAATGGCGGGTGGTCACCCATGGGATCCTCCATATAATGATTCAATAAGAACCCCATCGCCTCTAAGTGGGTGGGGTTCTTAAAATCACAGAATTCGAAAATCGGTTCAGCCATATTTTTAAATCTCGGTATCTGGTAAAATGGTTGTGCCAATGTGGTGAACCACTTGTTGTGGATAAGGTATGCTGATGCCAGCCTTTTCAAAGCCTTCCTTGATTCGTTTACGAAGTTCGCCCGATACCTCCCATTGTTTCAAAGGTTTGGTTTCACCCACGATCTTGATGCTAACCGAACTATCGTCCAGAGAATCTACCCGGAGGAACTGTGGTGCCACATTGATCATGTCTTTCCAAGCTGGGTCGGCGGCTAAATCGTTGCCAATTTGGTTGATGATGTCCCTCACAAAGTCAATATTGGCTTCGTAAGCGATTCCCACGTTAATATTTACTTTGGCGAATTGTTTGGAACTGTTAGACACTTTTTTCACTTCACCATGCGGGATGTAATGCACTGTGCCGTTCATATCGCGCAACGTGGTCACCCGTAGGCTGATGTCTTCCACTGTTCCACCGATGCCTTCGATGTTGACCACGTCGCCGATGCGATATTGGTTCTCGAATATGATGAAGAATCCGGTAATCAGGTCCTTGACCAGGTATTGACCACCGAAGCCGATGGCCACACCGACAATACCTGCTGAGGCCAAAATGGGTGCTATTTTTACGCCAAACTCTTGTAAAATCATCATGGCAGCAATGACTACAATGATGGTGCTCACCGTCCAGCTAAATATTCGAACCAAGGTGTTCATTCGCTTGATTTCACCCTCTTCATTCACATGTCCGTGTTGAACTGCGGTTTTGACGATGCGCTGGATGGATCGCTTGGCAATGATTTTCAACAACCAAGCGATGGCAATGATGAAAAGAATTTTAAGGCCACTGGTTAAAGACCAATTGACAACCTTATCCGACCAATTGATAAGGTCTTGATGCACATTCGGTTGGGCAATGGCTTCTAAAATATTGAGTTCCATTCTGCTCGATATTGGTTATTTGATGTGGGAAAAGGCTTGTTCGAGGTCGGCTTTGATGTCGTCGATGTGTTCGATTCCAACCGAAATACGAACCAATCCAGGTTCTACGCCGGAAGCCCTTTTTGCTTCATCAGAAAGTTGTTCGTGAGTGGTTGCAGAAGGATGGATGATCAGCGATTTTGCATCACCAACATTGGCCAAATGGCTCAATAGTTTCACGTTGTCGATGAGAGTATCTGCATTGATGGCATCGCCCTTTACTTTGAATGTCAACACGCCGCCAAAACCCTTATGGAAATATTTCTTGGCGATTTCGTGGTATTTGCTGCTTTCCAGACCAGGGTAATTGACGTATTCCACTTTGGGGTGTTTTTCCAACCATTGAGCCAAAGCCAAGGTGTTTTCAACATGGCGTTCCAAACGTAGGGAAAGCGTTTCCAAACCCTGTACCAATAAAAAGGAATTAAACGGGCTGATGGCATTGCCCCAATCGCGTAGACCTTCCACGCGAGCCCGGATGTTGAATGCGATGTTTCCGAACGGGCCTCCGATGCCGAAAACGTCTGAGAATACCAAACCGTGGTAGCTTTCGGAGGGTTCCGAGAAGGAAGGGAATTTGCCGTTGCCCCAATTGAAATTTCCGCTGTCCACAATGATGCCACCAATGGAAGTACCATGACCACCAATCCATTTGGTAGCCGATGCCACGACAACCGCAGCTCCGTGTTCGATAGGACGGAAAATGTAACCGCCTGCTCCGAAGGTGTTGTCAACGATTAAGGGGATATCATATTTTTTGGCCACCGCTGCTATGGCATCGAAATCGGGAACGTTCAGTTCCGGGTTTCCAATGGTTTCCAAATACAAAGCTTTGGTGTTATCGTCGATTAGCGCTTCAAAAGCCTCCGGAGAGTCGTTTGGAGTAAATCGAGCGTCCACACCCAATCGGTTGAATTGGTTTTTGAACTGATTGTAAGTTCCACCATATAAATGCGAGGTCGAAACGAAGTTGTCACCAACCTGCAAAATATTGTTCAAGGCAATGAACTGGGCAGATTGTCCGGACGAAGTAGCCAATCCGCTAACACCGCCTTCTAATGCAGCAACGCGCTTTTCAAAAACATCCGTTGTGGGGTTTTGCAGACGAGTATAGATGTTGCCGAATTTTCTAAGACCAAACAAATCGGCTCCGTCTTGCGCATCATCGAATACATAGGAGGAGGTTTGATAAATGGGTAATGCGCGGGAGTGTGTGGTTTTGTCGACTTCCTGTCCTGCATGCAATTGCAGCGTTTCGAAATGCAGTGCTTGTTCTGTTGTTGCCATAATTTTGTTGTATCTTTTTTGGTTGTATCATTTTGTTGATGCAAAAGTAGGGAAGGTCGAGTGAATTGGTTATACCTTTAATGTGGTATTTTTAAATTTTGGAGATAAATTTTGATTTGTTTCTATAATGCAGTATATTTGATTCGTTATGGAAACAAAATAAGTAAATGAATTATCTAGAATTTAAAAGACAATTATTTGATACAGGCTGTTTCAATGTGAATCAGGTATATGCATTGCAACCAAATTTCGACCGTAACAACTTTCTACATTGGATTAAACGCGGCCTACTTATTCGATTGCGACAAGGTTTTTATACATTTCCCGAATACCTTGGCAAGCCTGACTTCAACTTTTATTTTGCCAATCGAATATATAAACCATCCTACGTGAGTTTGCACACAGCACTTAATTTTTATGGAATGATTCCAGAGGCTGTGGTTCAAATCACCAGTGTGACTTCCCTAAAGACAACCAATTTCACAAATCCTTTTGGTTCGTTTTCATACAAAAATGTAAGGGAAGAGCTAATGTTCGGTTACGATGCGAAATCCATTGCCGATGGTCGTTCGATCCAGTTGGCAAAGCCGGAAAAGGCACTTCTCGACCTGCTCTACTTATTTACTTTCTACAATTCTGTGGATGATATGAAAGATTTGAGACTTGACGAAGCCTTCATGCAGGATGATTTTGATTGGGATCTCATGCAAGATTATTCAGCACGAATCAAGAGTAAAGTTCTAGAAAAAAGAGTAATCCTACTAATTAACACCTACAAATAGTGATCCAACTAGAGCAAATTCGAATGTATTTTCCTTTGGAACAAAGAGAAAATGTAGCGTTTCAGAAACACCTTGTCAAGGAGTATTTGCAATTGCTTATACTCGACTTTTTGTCGACTACGCCTTATATTCGTAAAGTGACATTTATCGGAGGAACCAATTTGAGACTTGTAAAGGGAATTGATCGGTTTTCAGAAGATTTGGATTTTGATTGCAAAGAGTTGTCTAAGGATGAATTTATTGAAATGTCGGATGCCATTCTTCAATTTCTGCATCGCAATGGGCTACGCGTCGAGGCGCGCGATAAAGAAAATGATCATTTAAAAGCCTTCCGTCGAAACATCTATTTCCCTGAATTGCTTTTTGATATGAGACTGACAGGCCATAAGGATGAACGCTTTTTGATTAAGATTGAAAGTCAGGATCAACAGTGTTTGTATACACCTGTGATGACCAATATTAAGGGCTGTGGATTTTTTTTCCCGTTTCCGGTTCCGCCAGATGACGTTTTATGTGCAATGAAACTTTCTGCCATGTTCTCACGTCATAAGGGTCGTGATTTTTATGATGCGATGTTTCTATTGGCTCTAACAAAACCGGACTTTCACTTTTTGGGACAGAAAAATGGCATCAATAATTTGGCAGAACTCAAAGTTGCCACTAAAGATTTGCTACATTCGGTGGATTTATTTAAGAAAAAGATGGATTTTGAACATTTGTTGTTCAATAAAGCGAATGCATTGAAAATTCTTAGTGTTGGTGATTTTATTGAAAGTTTATAACAACAAAAAGGCCATCCTTTCAGACAGCCTTCCGTTTTGATTTCAAAATTAAGAGGTTTTATTTAAGGAGTGCGACAACCGGTGCATAATCCGGTTCCTGTGCAATTTCGGGAACTTGTTCGGTGTAGATGACTTTTCCCGATTCGTCCAAAACGACCACTGCACGTGAGAACAGGCCAGCAAGAGGACCATCTACCATACGTAATCCGTAGTCTTCTCCAAATTTGCGAGCGCGAAGTTCGCTCAGGGTGACGACGTTGGTCAGACCTTCGGCTCCACAAAAACGGCTCAGAGCGAATGGCAGGTCAACGGAAACACACAGGACGACGGTGTTGCTCATATTGCCGACCACTTTGTTGAACTGGCGGACAGAAGCTGCGCAAACTCCGGTGTCGACGCTGGGGAATATGTTCAAAACGACTCGTTTGCCGGCATAGTTTGCCAAACTTACATCGACCAGGTCAGCACCTGTCAAACAAAAATCGGGGGCTTTTGAGCCTACTGCTGGAAGTGAACCGGAGGTCTTAACAGGACCGCCTTTGAAAGTGATGGTTGCCATAATGCTTTATTTATTAAAGGTTGAAAGCGATGATTCGCCTATTTTGTTTTTGTTGTTTATGCAAATATAAAGCGAATATTAATATAGCAAATCTATGAAGTGATAGGTTATATTGATGGTATCTATATGATATGTTATTCAAAAACGAACATACTACTTTTTAAACCGAATTGTACCGCTTTTTCTCTATTTTTGCAACTAAAATTAAACGAATATCAAAATGATCAAACACATTGTATTTTGGAAACTCAAGGACGAAGCCCTTGGAAACGACAAGGCTACTAATGCCTTGATAATCAAGGAAAAACTCGAAGCGCTGAACGGTCAAATCGAAGGTCTGCTAAAATTGGAGATCGGCGTTGATTTTGCCAACGGTCCCATGAGTGCTGATGTCGCCTTGTATTCCGAATTCGCTACCAAATCGGATCTCGATTTTTATCAAGAACATCCCAAACATAAAGCCGTACAGAGCTTTGTCAAAGACGTCCGTTCCGATCGCATGGTAGTGGATTATGAAATTTGATACTATGAAAAAAACTAGTCTTCTTGGAGCCTTGCTATGCATTGTCAGCTTTTACCTGCCTGCAGCTGTAAAACTTCCCAACGTATTGACTTCCCACATGGTGCTTCAGCGTGATCAACCTGTTCCAATCTGGGGAACGGCATTTCCTGGTGAATCGGTCACCGTTTCTTTTGCCGGACAAACCAAAAATGCAATAGCTGCAACCGATGGGCGCTGGATGGTCAATTTGGAACCGATGCATGCGTCCTTTGAACATCGTAACCTTCGCATCGTTGCCAACAATCAGGATACCACCTTACAAGATATCTTGGTTGGTGATGTCTGGATTTGTGGAGGTCAATCCAACATGGAATACCCGATGCGCATTTCCCTGAAAAAATATGCCCCACCTGTTCGCGGAGAAAACGTTGCGGAGAGGGAGTGGAAAAGTGGTGGAAACGCCAATATTCGACTGATATTGGTCGAAAAAGTTCGTAGCTTGCCCGATTGTACGACCTCTGGTTGGCAAAATTGTTCAGATTCCACCCTTTCTGTATTTTCAGCTTGCGGCTATTTCTTTGGAAAGAATTTGCAAGAAAAACTCCAAGTGCCCATCGGATTGATTTCCTCCAATTGGGGCGGTACGCGCATTGAGCCTTGGACACCAGGTTCTGTCTATGAACAATCACCGATTTTTGCTTCAGAAACAGCCGTGAAGCCCTATAAGATTGACAATAGCGAAGTGGGAAGCCTGTATAACAGCATGATCGAACCTTTGGCTCC